>JANXBU010000002.1 GCA_025060505.1 Candidatus Calescibacterium sp. | reverse complement strand
CCGTGCAAAGACATAATAAGATCTAAAGCAAGAAAATATCTGATTTACAAAAATCTTTGTCTGTCTAGGATAGTGCAAAATTAGCTGGGGATAGACAAATAGATACGAACTGCAAAACTCAAGTCCCTGCCATACAAAAATACCCCGATAGACAAAACACAGCAATTACAAAATAAGCTCCTCCCCTCCCTTCTTGACCCCCATACTCTCACGCCTTGTGTATAACTTTGACTCAAAAATGTAAAATATCACAGAATCTTCCTCCTCCACTATCACATGCCGCAACTCAGATTTCAATTTCTCAAACTTCGCCTCGGTTATCTCTCCCTCAAGAACAGAGTTCTGAACCCAATAAAGATACTTCCTACCTATCTTCAAAACCTTATTCACACGCTTCACATTAACATCATATACCATTATCAAATACATACCAAATCACCAAGTGGCTATGTATGGCTCGTATTCCTTCTCACCCATAATATGCTTCTCAAGCTTGTACAACTCTAACCTAATAAGCATCCTGTACGATACCTTCCTACCACCTAATTTGATAGTGGTACCCAACTTCCTTTCAAACTCCCTTACGAATATATCTCTACCCTTTTCGTTCATATATATCCCTCCTATCTCCTCCTCAAAATGCTCCGGAGATATCATCTTCTTATTCAGAAGATAAAAAATCGTTCTATCAACAATAATAGGCTTGAAAATCTCAGCAATGTCAAGATTCAGAGAAAATCTCCTGAAGTTGCTCTCATGCAAGAATCCTATACGCGGATCAAGGTGTGTCTTATATATCTCGCTCAAACAGACAACATACAACAAACTGTTGCCAAAACTTATCAGAGCATTCAACCTGTTGTGCGGAGGTCTCTTGCTCCTGACGTCAAAAACAAAATCCTGATTATCTATAATCACGTTGAAAGCCTGATAGTACTCCTGCCTTATGTTTCCCTCCAATGCCATAATCTGAGAAATCTGGCTACAATCACTGATTCTTTCGCTCAAATTCTTTATCTTATCTATAGTATCAGAAAGACTCTTACCTCTGCTCTGATAGTAATCAAGAACCTTGATCATATTGCCTATAGCACCCAAGACAAATCTCTTTGCAAGATCAATTCTCTTGCCCTCATCAATATAAAAACTACACTGACTTACCAACATGTACCCAGAATTGTAATGCTCCCTTGGATAAAAAGATCCAATATAGTATCCGTAGTAGTTGAAAAAATGCACTATTATCTCCTTCTCACATAAGAACTCAAGAAGTCGCTTATTTAAAGAAACCTCCCCAAAAATCATAAGCTCCCCTGTGTTCTCAACAGGAACATACTTCTTACCGTTTTTAGAATCAAAAAAGATTGTATTCCCCTGCCTCTTTATCTCTCCATCGGAAAAGATGTATATAGTCTTTTTCATACATCTTACGACCAGCAAAAATCCCTATATCCACACTTTGCGCAAAAAACACACCTGACCGCTTTCGGCGGCCGAGGCAAATCAACTATGTTCTGTATATCCTTTATAACGCTTTCAATCTCAGAAATCTTTTCATCTGTTAGCTCAACCGCGATTCTCTTTTTCTCCTTAGGTACAAGCAAAACTCCCTTCAGGTTCAAGCCCGATTCCCTGAGCTTGTAAAGGTAAAACAGAAGCTGTGCCTGCGCAGCAGAAAGATACTTAGATGATTTCTTTATCTCTCCCACAACAATCAGACCATCCTCGTTTCTCATAACATCTACCTTTATGTTCTCAAAGTCTATCTCCTTCCTCTCTCTTGCAAATGACTCCTGATGTATAAGCCTTCCAATCTCAATCCAAGGATTTTCAGGATCCGGCGTCAGATGCCTTGAGATAAGCCATACCTGCCTTTTGCATATGTAGTAATACCAAACAAGTGTTCCATTGACGGCAATCCTATAATTACCCATAATCTCAGCTAAATATAATCACCATATGATTGCATCTCCTGAAATCTTATATCCAGTCTCCAGATCGTAGTAATCTTCAAGCTGATTTGAACTAATGTATCCGATCCCACAAACTATAGGAGGCAAACTGCTAAAGCATGGAACAGATATGACAAAGTCATAGAATTTTGATTTTATCTTCTCAAACTCTTTCATCTTCTCAAATGGCTTCAAATTATTATTCTCCCATATCTTTTTGTAATCTTCCCACACACTTTTTGCTTCCCTGTTTATTTCAACAAAAACACTTATTTTCGGAAATCGCTCGTCTTCTATAAGTTTGAAACTTGATATCGGCATCTTTTCTGCTTCTCCATCATATCTTAGTTGCTTAATAGAATCAAGAAGTTGTCTTGAAATATTGTTTGACTTTCTCTGATTGACCATATCAAAATATTTCCCCACAAGCTGAAGAAAATCTTGCTCTCTTATTTTGCTTGAGTCTATGGGTTTCAGGATTTCTTCAGTGGATTCAAGAAGAATTGAGTCATATACATAAGATGCAAATGCTCTCCTTTCATCTTTGAGCTTCAAAATAAAGACCTTGCCAGATTCTTTTTCCCAGTTTCTGTTGCATCTACCACAGGCCTGATTGATGCTATCAAGTGGAGCTAAATCCCTATAAACCACATCAAAGCTAACATCAACCCCAGCCTCAATAACCTGAGTAGTAACAGCTATACGAAACTCTCCTCTCTTTATCTTTTCTATTCTCATTAATCTCTCACGTGGAACTATGTGGGAAGAAAGGAAAACTATTTCGCGTCTGAATCCATCTTTCAAGATATCATTTTTCAAGATACTGTATAGCTCCTTTGCAGAATTTATAGTGTTTAGAATGAAAAGATATGATTTGCCCTCTTCAAAACTTATCTGTTTAGCAAACTCGGGAATGGTTTTTGGAGTAATATCTATGTAGACATCTACTCTGTTGAGGCTGTTGAAATACTGGCGCTCATCAATAATTTTAGTGGACTGACCAAATATCATAGGTTGAGTTGCTGTAACAAGAATCACGTATGAGTTCATCTTTTCTGTCAATGAAATCATAAGCTCTTTGACCAAAGACCAATATCGGTGTGGAATACATTGAACCTCATCTAGGATTATTATGGAGTTTGCCAACCTATGGAACTTTCTTATGTTGCTTTTGCTGTTGGAAACCAAAGTTTGAAACAGCTGGTAGAACGTAGTCACAATTATCTCAGAGTTCCAACCCTCTAACATTATTTTGGCTTGATCATCTTCATACTCTATTTGTTCACCATTATTCTGCTTTGTATATACCATGTCAGACAGATGATGGTGTTGAAGAAGGATATCGCTTGTCGGATTGTTCAAAACTTTTGTGAAAACGCTGAATGTCTGATCAATAATAGAAAGAAAAGGCAGGCTGTATATTATTCTCGCTTTTATGCCTTTTTTGGTCTCAAGATTTTGTCTAATCTTCAGAGCAAACTTCAGAGCCATCAAAGTCTTGCCAAGACCTGTTGGAAGATTCATGGAGAAGATCCTTTGAGATAGATCTATTTCAAAATTCGATACAGAATTGTAAGCTTGGTTCCTGAGGTCGTTTATGTTGCTTCCCCGATTCATCTTACGCGCTCCGGATTGTTTCAGAGAATCAACATATCGGTCAACACAAGAAAGATCAAGATCTTTCCTTGAGAAGTAATCTTCAAATCTGCTCCTTCCACCAAGAACAACAGCACTTTTATCTGCATCAAGCAAAATAGAAAAAATATAGTTTATCTTAAGGTAATCTGTCAAGTTTCCGTTCCTGTTTCTGAATTTCCTTTTCAATTCAAAAAGCTCTTTCTGAATCTCATTGCACCAGCTTCTGATTCTTTCCTTTGTAAGATCAACTGATAGATTCTTTGAAAATGCTTCCAGCTTTTTATCATCTATGCTTTGTATCTGCTTTTCTAGTATTCTCAATTCTTTATCATCTATATAGGAAGTTTCATTCAAGATGTCATCTAGGTTGCTGTGGTGTCTTTTTACAGCCAGGTATCCTACAAAAGCCAGAAAATCATTCTGAGTTTTCTGTTTGACGAGAAAATAGGAGCAAACAGCCGAAAGCAGAGAATGTTTGCGGAGTAGTTTGGTATCACCTTTGACTTTTTGAGTTATATATTCTTTTTGAGTTAAATATTCTTGGAAATATTCTGTTGACTTACCAATATCGTGGCAAAGACCAACAAGCCACAGAAGATCTTCTACCTTCTCCTCCGGTTCAAAAAGAGATAAAGAATTTTGTTTGTGAAATCTAACACAAAGGTCTGCTACATCAAGAAGATGATTTTCAAGACATATACCCGTATGAGAAAACAGTCCAGAGCAGATGTGTCCACAAGCACTCATAAGATCATATCAGAACAATGTTTCTGTCCGCCACTTTATAGAAGCTTTTGACTTTTGCCTTTATATCCTGACCACGATCTTCAAATAATATGTCTTCCCTTCTCTCAACTGTTCTATCTTGTTTCATTTCAACAGGAACTCCCTCCTCTTTAAGATAGCGTTTTCCATTCTCAAATTTGATATCCAAGATTTTTGAAACAGGTATTACAGATGATATTTCGATGAAATCATCGGATCTCTGTTCTTGAGATTCATAGGTACCAACATATTGAAAATCAGCAAGAAGATTACTCAGACCGAGCGAAAGTGTATAGAATGTTCTGTGAGATTTGAGACGGCTTTCAAGACTACTGATTATGCTTTCATCCTGATGATTGAGATATATTCTGTATTTTGGTTTCTTGATGAACTCTGCTCTGACCTGAATTCTTGGCTCATGGTGCTTTGACCTATATAACGTGAACTTTTTTTCTTTTGTGTTGATAAGATTAAGACCAAACCTCACTTTCTTAACGGGAGAAAGGATCTGTATAGCCAATTTCGTTTTCTCACCTCCAAGTTGTTTTAGATACTCGTTTCTATCTATACCCAATATTGCTCCGATCATTCCGAGCACAGAAGTTGGAGTTGGAAAGGAAAAAGTCAACGGAGATGTTGCAGTGTAGTATTTTCGGAAGTGTGCAAAATCACCCCATATATCAAATACAGCAAACTTCATTTCTGTATGTTCATTTTCTCAGCTGGAAATTCTCTGAGGGCTTCCTGAATGCTTATATCTTTGCCATCCTTCACGAAGCGTATTGATTTGTCAAATTCATATTCTATCTTCTGTATTTTGTCCTTGTTTTCAGAAAAAACATTAACAAGCTTTGATATATCTATTGAGAAATCTTCTGGACTGCGTATCTGTGTTTCTTCCTTGCTGGAAACAAGCTTGATGTGTCTGTCAAGCTCTCCGATGTGGAACGAGTTTTCTTTGTATTCAACACATAGTAGTAAACGTGGGCAGTGTCCTATTTTTGACCCCGTGGAGAGATTCTTTGTTCCAAGCCACATAGCCTCAAGAAGAAGATCTACGTCCTGCTTTGTCAGAGGTATTTCCTGTGTTTTTGCTGTGTTTTCGTTTAAGATGCCATAAAAGACTATAAGCGAGTATGGCAGAACATATCTTTCGGTAAATGTTCCAGCCTCTTTTCCTTCTCCTGATGGCATAACTGTTGTACCCTTCACAAAAGTCAGGTCTACCTTGTGAAGTGAGTATCCAAACTTGAACTGAACAGGTCCGGTGTAGGTCAAAGTTTTGTTTTTAACAGCCACAGTTGCACCAAAAACTCTTATGTCTATACACTCGCTTACTGGATCTTTGAAGTCATCAAGGCGTCGCTCTTTTGTTCTCCGGCTTCCGTCAGGTTCCCTTATCTCCTTTATAAACACATTCAAACCCTTGTATTTATCCCAGTAGTCCCTTATGGTACGTTTGAGTCTTGCATCGGTAACTATGTTTATGCCAGTTTCGGGGTCTATTCTCGGCTTGTTTTCGTCAACAGGGTCACCGTTCGGATTAGCCCATGATACATCATACAAAAAGAGTATCTCCGCCCGATTCTTTACTATTACATTGGATCCGTTTTTATTGCGTTCCATCTTGTTTATCCTCCTCAATTATTTTTTTCATTTGTTGAGCTGAATTCATACCACATACAAAATAAAAATTCAGCTCATCAACGCTCATATTCCAATCTCCACTTTCAAGGAAATATCTTGTGCATTCCTCCTCAATTTTCCTGTAAGATACTCCATACTCAAACAACTTGTTTTTCAACTCTGGAAAAAGTGCGATTACATCTTTTTTGCTCATCTTCAGAGACTTGAGCTTTTTGAGAAAAGGTGGAGGAATCTTTCCTCTTGCCATCTGAACATTTAAAAGAAGCTGAGTCAGTGCCCCGAGTAAAAACAGAGCTTTTTTATGAGGTGAATCAAAAACTGGGGAGTATTTGTTGAAGAAACCTTCAAAAATTCCCATATTTGTGTTTTTATTATAGTCTGATGCAAATTCAACAATTTCAAGAAAGTGCAGAAAAAGAAGTAATTTGAGCGAATCCTCTGTGAGCTGTAAAAATCTTTTGCGCGTGGAATCTCTTATAAACTCATCGCGTATTGATTTCATAAAAAACTTCAGAAGGAAGCCAATCTGAACCCTACCCCCTCTGAATATCTTTGCAACTATGTCAAGAAAGTAATTGTTCAGATCGTATTCTCTTTTGCTCTTATCTGTTTTTGAGAAAAAAAGCCTCAGAGCTTCAAGATTAAAATCCCGCTGATCTGATACCTCTGAAAATATATCGTCTATCTTATCTTTTGCCTCAAAAATTTTCCTGAGACGTGATGGGAAAATATCTTCTATATGCAGCAATATTCTCTCAGCACTTTTTTCCTGCTCTATGAAAATTATATCAATCCCAAGATAATCTTGACTCTGCGATAAAATATCAAGAATTTCTCTCTGGTCTGATGTTATTCTTTTTCTATTCTGCATCGTCTGATTTTTGCTTGAGCTTGCAAGTGTACGTAAGATCTCGCGCTTTTCGTCGTCGTTTCTAGCCAAGTAGAACTTCGGAATGATCCAGTATTTCAATCCGTAGAAATTAAAAACCAGGTTATCTTCTATGTACTTTCTTCCAGATTCAAGATGGAACTGGCAATCACGGCACACCGGAAAGTTACGCCATGCAAACTCTTCTTTAAACCCACCAGCTATGAACCCCGGTTTATCAAGAGTATAAAATTTGAAAACACCAACTGAGCCAGAAACCTCGCCTTTCTTTCCACATAATGAACACAAGGCTTCTTCTTGAAATGATTTTCCTGAGAAGCTGTGGCTCAAGAAAGCTTTGAAGAGCTCCTGAAACTCCTGAATTTCTCCGATATATTTCTGATCTATCTTTATAGTGATTGAAAAAGAATGATCCCTTGATTTTTTGTATTCAGAAATCTTATTTTTAATTTCACTCAGGATCTTCTCGCTATTTTGATCAAGACAGTCTTGTATTTTTTTAACATAATTCAGATGATTTTGTAAATCTGGTTTACCACTAAAATCTTTCATGATTCTTCTGAACCATCCTATAACCTTCACATCAAAAGTTTTTTCAGGTTCAGTGATTATAGCTGTTGGAGAGAAGTTTGGGCCATTCGGAGTTCCTTTCTTGTAAAGATAATTTTTAATTTTTTCTAAATCTATCTCCTCAATTGAGACCTGATCAAACTGTAAAGTTCCACCTGTAGAGCTTAGCTCTATTATAATCAGGTGTCCCTCCGGTAGCTTGTCCAATTCAGTGTTTGGATATAACCTGCCGAGTTCCCTTATAGCTCTAATCATATGCAAATTTTAATAACTCTTCTGTTATATTTCTTCCATCGTAATCATAATTCAAATCATTTAAAAATTTCTTATTTATGGTTTTTGAAATTTATGATTTTGAACATCCCAAAGCCCTGGGAATTTTTTCCGCCAATTCCCGTCTCATATGCAAAGGATATTAGGTCAAGAGAACCACAGAGTCTGTATGTACCCATCCATCCCTTTATTATATTTCCTTTATATATTAATATGATATTGTCTTTTTTATGGTCTACACAAAGTGGTTCTATTGTGAATGATGTATCAGGGGGGGCATTCTCGAAGAAAGCAATATATTTTTTAATTATGTTTTGTCTTACAAGTTCTGAGAAATCCCGCTCAAACGGTGAATAGTAGTAAGTCTTCTTTCTTCCATCTTCCGTCTCAAATGTGGAATATATAGTAATAGGTGAAAGCATTTTTATCACGACCGTATCTTTGATCTCAGGCTTTTTGATAACCTCAATACCAGAGACGAATACCTCCTGTCCATCTATAAAGAACGTGTTTCGCCTGACAAGGTTCACTGCAAGACTTGTTATAAACTTTTCTATTGGAGATGAAACATACAAAGTTGCGCGCTCTGGAAAAAATATTCTCTCCTGATCTATCTTGTATTTTCCAGTCAGTCTAGAGAACGTAAAGAGCTTGAATTTCCGTTTTTCAAATTCAAATCCTTTCTCATGCAAGAACGAGGCGATGGAACTTCCGATATGGCTGTATATGAAGCCCTGAATTATGTGATTGTAGTTCAAAGGAAGAGACAAAACAGAGCTCTTAGCCACAAATGAAATACCAATACGCATCAGATAAAAAGTAAATACAGATAAAAAACTGATAAATTTTGAAATTTATTTGGCATAAAATACATCAAACGCTATTCCACAAAAATTCAGACACCCAGTCTTTATTTTCCTTCTGTGAACAGATAGAAAAATTATTCATCAAGAATTCAAATTCAGAAAGCTGCTTGAATATTTATTTTAGTCTATATCCTTGTTTTTGGGCATATGCTTTTCAGGTCTTCCATATTTCTTTCTCTGTGAAACTTGTATATCAACAGTTCTTCGGCTAAAGCATAGCGTACCTCAGCATTGTTGACTTTGATTTTCCTAACTCCTCTTGTTGATTTCACATCTAGAGGAATATTACCTATGCAACTTTGCCAGCGGGAAGAAACATCGTATGATTCAGCATCTTTTGATTCAGGGAATCAACCTCATTCAGGAATAACCTTCTAGAGTTTCTGCACAAAATTCAAGATCTGCATTTCAACTCCAAGAGTTTGTGTATATCCTTTAGTTCCTGGTTTTGTAACCGGTCCCAGATGTATTGAATGCTCCCAAAAGAGATTCAGCCATTGACTTTATCAGTTCCTCTAACCGCGTCTGTAGACTTTCGTATATCTTATGTCTTGTTCTGTACATTTTGGTAAATTTCACAGATGGAATCCATCAGCCCCTCTTGCAAGCTTCAACATATTCTCAATGATTTTCTTGGAGTCTGGTCTTTGTTTTGTAATCGAATCTCCCACAAAATGTTCCCACAGTTTTTCATCTCTTATAATCTGAGTTGATTATAACCAAAATCGACACAGTGGATATCGGGATAACTACTATGAGGTATTCAATCTGAGTTGCTTATAACCAAAATTGACCGCAAAAGCGCTTGACAACAAAATACATAAGAAAATAAAAACCGAAAAATATTTTATATCAAATGTTTTTGCTCTGATGTCGTGTTATATCTTTTGATCACATAAGTAGAATTCATTTTGAATTTTAGAATCAGATCAAACAATAACATAATAGAGTTAGAACTTTGGTATATGTTTCGGAATGTTTCGGAACCGGGTAGCTTCTGAATTCGTTCTCACACAGAAAGTATCGCTTGTAAAGGAGCGAAAATCTGCTGAAAAACGAAAAACCGCAAACAAAGAATTCCGCTATATCTTGGATCCGATGAGAGAGCAGAATACATCTCAATTGGATTTTTCAACAAACTTTGCGAACTGATAAAATCTGGTTGAAAAGATTGTAAAATGTCCCGTTGGTCTCAAACTCAGAAGGTATTCTGTACACAACATCAAACAAATCAGAAAATCCATTTATATGAAATGTGAATAACAAAGATCTTTTTGCTTTCTTCACCACATTTGAAATATCTGCTTTCAGATGCCTTGAAAAAACAAATAAGTTGAAGTCATCTGAATCAAAATTATCCAGATATTCCAGATTTTCTTTTCCGAATATTTTCAGAATTCCGACATCGTTTGATTCTAGAGGTAAAACAAGATGATCAAATTCTTCCAAATTGTGTTTGGGATAGTTTCTGTAAATATAGATCGCTTTTCCTATAACAATATCTCTTAATTTGATCTGATTTTGATCAAGAGTGTCGAAATATATTATTTTGTGGTTCTTGTGTTCCGCATTTCTTTTCAGAACAGAACCTATTGTTCCGTAATCTTTGTTCAGATCCCATCCGCTTACTATGTATGTCTGGTAGCTATCAAGATCATCAAGATCAACATTGTTCTCAGTAATATCAGGATTGATTCGGTAGGCAACGAAGACTTTTTTGAATGTATTCTTTACGAATTCAAGTTCTTCATTAAAAAGGGTTCCATCCACAACCGCTATACAATTTTGATCCGAGCTCACAAGTTTCTGTATGTCAGTGAATGTTATCTCTTGATATTTTTTATTCTGCTTGTTTGTTCTGTAGTTTAGAACAGATTCATATCTTCCTTTATAGCAAATCAGTCCCTTGGTGAAAGAATCCCAGTCGCTATATATTTTGACTATGTTTGAATCTCTGGTGAAAATTTCAATACCGCAGCCAACTGGACAGGAGAAGCAAAAAGATTTATGTCTTTCAGTCTGGTTAGTTTTAGCAAGGTAAATGGAGTATTTATCTACAAAAGTTCCGGTGGGGCAGACCTGAACACACAGACCACAGGAAACGCAAGATGACTGACCAAAAGGAACATCGTTATCAGCAACAATAACGGAGTGGATACCTTTTTCTTTTATTGAGAGAACCGAGTGGCCTGCAACCTCCGAACAAACCCTTATACACCTCGTGCAGAGAACACACCTGTTGTTATCAAACAAAATATATGGATGAGAATTATCTAAATCAAACAAATTCTTGAATGTAGAAAAATAGATGTTATCTAAACCTGTATAGTATCCAAGGTTCTGGAACTCACAATCATTTGTAACTGGACAAAACATGCAATAGTGATTTCTTTCCGCAAAGAGAAATTGCAGAATCCATTTTCTTATGGAAACAAGCTCCTGAGTATGCGTTTTTATATCCATACCATCTTCAATGTATGTAGCACAGGAATTTCTGTATTTTCCTCTATCAATCACAACACAAACTCTACAAGCTCCAACTTTACTGAGATGCGGATGATAACACAAAGTAGGAATATATATTCCTATCTCTCGCAGAAATTCATAAATTGTCGTTTCCTTTTCAACAGAGTATTCCTTACCGTTTATTTTTATCCTCTTCATAAATTATCAAACATTGCTGGATCAGAATATTTTATACACAGAGTCTATAAATTCCTTCAACTCTGAGATTTTTGGAACTTCATCAACTCTACCGTAGTAATCTTCTATATTTTTTACAAAAGGAATAAACACTACTTTCTCAAAACTCCGTAAAAGCTTTTCGTACGAACCATTGTTGATCTTAATTGATTTCTGATCAGGAAAAATCTGATTTAAAAAAAGTAATCTGGGTTTTCTTTGGTTCTGCTCGAGTATCTTGACCATCTTCAAAACAGTTGAAAACGAAAGAACTGAATGAGTTGAGACAACCAAAAACTCAGCTTCTGATATATATCTTATGACATCAAGAAAAGTATCTGTAATTGTTGGTGGAGTATCTATGAGAAGATATTCAATTTCTCCCCAGTTGGTTATAGCGGATATCTCCAGAATAGCATCGGTTATTTCTTTACCTCTCAGTGATATAGCATCATCTTTGGAAAACATAACGATAGACATAAAAAATATATTTCTGTATATTTCTGGTGGAACTATACCATCTTTTTCTATGAAAGTTTTGTTAGTTTTGAAAAGCAGGTGTAGAGATGGTCCAGTCAAATCCATATCCCAAACACCTATTTTGTACTTCCGAGAAAGCACAGAAGCGAGCAAAAAAGTTAAGGTTGATTTTCCCACTCCACCCTTTGCACTACATATTACTAAAATTCTTTTGACTTTTCCCAACTTTGATCTCAGGCCTTCAAGTCTTATATCAATCATCTTACGAAGAATTTTATCTCTTGCAAATTTCACTCCAAATCAATCTGTTCCGATGTATATACCTCTTCCCTCCACTATTGAAAAGTCGTTTGAAGAACATTTCGGACATTTTACAAAGATATGGATTGATTCTGGGAGAAAGTGTATGCTTTCTTTTTGATCTTCTGTTAATTCTAGGTCTCTGTATAGCCATTCGGAAAAGCAAACATTGCACCTCATTTTAGCTGGCATCTCATAGAACTCCAAAAGCACATTCAGATCAGAAGTTTCTTCAACAAGCAACCTCTTGAAAAGTTCAACATCTATCTGCTGAATTTCTCCTATATATATCTTCACTCTGTCTTTTTTATGTTTGACTATTGTATCTCTCGCAGCTCTTGCAAGTGCAAACTCATGCATTATAAACAAAATATATGAGAAATATATATGATCAAAAATATACAAATAAGAGCTGCACAAAAATTTTCAAACAAAAATGCTTGAGCTTTGCTGCAAAAATCAAACTCTTTTGGAATTTAGTTCAAAGCTGGTCTAATTCTATTATTGAAATATGCTGATTGACTGATTGCAAATACTAATCTCTGTATAAAATGAAATTAAGTTCTAACACAAAATGATTAAAAACTTTTTGCTTCGGCAATCAAAAGACTATATTGAAGAACCCAGTTGAGCCAAAGCAAAATCTCAAACTTTTCATATTTAAACCACCTTTGATTTAAATATAAAGATTAAAGATGATATACGATGATATAGTTTATGATGTGATAGTTGTTGGAGGCGGACATGCTGGTTGCGAAGCAGCTTATGCCGCCTCAAAAATGGGATGCAGAACTCTACTTATAACAGGAGATATAACAAAAATAGCTCAGATGTCATGCAATCCGTCAATAGGCGGTATCGGAAAAGGACACCTTGTAAAAGAAATAGATGCCCTTGGAGGAATAATGGCAAAAATCACAGATAGAGCTGGTGTGCACTTCAAAACACTCAACTTTTCAAAAGGTCCAGCAGTAAGAGGAACAAGAGCCCAGTGCGATAGATCTCTTTACTCGCTATATATGCAAGAGGAACTCTGGAAAAACCAGAACCTTGATATAAGAATGGGAAACGTTGTTGATCTGTACATAGAGGAAAAAAACAGCGGGAAGAAAATTGTAAAAGGAGTGAAAATAGATCTTGGGATTGTGTTTCTGGGGAAAACGGTCGTAATTTCAACTGGAACTTTTTTAAGCGGGAAACTTTTTATAGGACATGATGTTCTTGAAGGAGGAAGGCTCGGAGAAAAACCAGCAGTTGGTCTTTCAGCTGCTTTAGCAAGGCTTGGGTTCAAACTCGGAAGACTCAAGACTGGAACACCTGCAAGGCTTGATGCAAAAACAATAGATTTCTCATCTTTAAGAAAAGAAGAATCCGATATTCCTCCGCCACACTTCTCATTCTCAACCAAAAAAATTGAGCAAAAGCTTCTTCCAGTTTATATAACTCATACAACACCTGAAACACATAGGATAATCCTTGAGAATCTAACAAGATCTGCAATGTACGGAGGACTTATAAAGGGAACAGGTGTGAGATACTGTCCTTCAATAGAAGATAAAGTAGTCAGATTTGCTCAGAGAGATCAGCACATAGTTTTTCTTGAACCAGATGGATACAATACAAGAGAGATTTATCCAGCCGGAATATCAACAAGCTTACCTTATGATATTCAGGTAAAGTTCCTGAGAACTATCCCCGGACTTGAAAAAGTTCAGATCGTGAGACCCGCTTACGCTGTTGAATATGATTTTTCAGATCCAACTCAACTTTATCATACGCTTGAGACCAAATTAGTTGAAGGATTGTTTTTTGCAGGACAGATAAACGGAACAACTGGCTATGAGGAAGCTGCTGCTCAAGGAATAGTTGCTGGAATAAACGCTGCTCTGAAATCAAAAGGAGAAGAAACCATAATGTTCCCAAGAGAAAACTCATACATAGGAATACTTGTTGACGACCTTGTTGTAAGAGGAACAGACGAACCGTACAGAATGTTCACATCACGCTCTGAGTTCAGATTGCTGCTGAGGGAAGACAACGCAGATCTGAGATTGAGAGAAATCGGACGTAAGCTGGGACTCGTTTCAGATGAAGAATGGAACGAATTTCTTGATAAGAAAAACAAAATAGAAAAGCTTATGAACATTCTGACAGAAAAAAGAATAACTCCAAAAACAGAAACATTAGCAAAACTCAAAGAACTTGGAATAGAGGGAGACCTTGGCAAACCAATATCTCTAAAAGAGCTTCTGAGAAGGCCTTCCGCTACAATAGAAAAGATAAAAGTCTTCTACCAAGAAATAGATCAGTTTCCAGATGATGTAAAACGTGAAGTAGAAATATCTGTAAAGTATGAAGGATACATAAGTCAGGAAATAGAAAGATCCAAGTACCTCAGAGAACTTGAAAGGTGGAAGATTCCAGAAAACATAGACTTTGATTCAATTCCAACTCTATCAAATGAACTGAAAGAGAAGTTCAAGAAATACAAGCCAAAAGACCTCAGAGAAGCAAGCTACATACCCGGAATAACCCCAGCAGCCATACTCAATTTGCAGCTACACATAAAGTATTTGAGAGAGAAACGCCAGAATTCAGGTCAAATCAACACCTGAGCTCCAGATTACAAAAAATGAAGTGATGCAAAACATTTCATATAAATCCTGATTAAATCCTGATCCTGCAAAGAGATTATTTTATAGTTGTTTTCTTTTATCTTCCCCGTAAAAGTATCAAACAATAAAAAATTTATTAACAATTTATTAACATAACAAATTAAACATAACAGATCAATTCACAATTCCATGATTCTTCAGAGTTTCTTTAAGTATCGCAAGGTTTTTCTCTGAAATTGGGGCAAGTGGTAATCTTACCTCTGGCGAATCTATTATACCCATAATATACATTGCGGTTTTGACCGGAACTGGATTTGTTTCTATAAAAAGAACCTCAAACAATTTGAGAATTTCGTAGTGTATTTTTTTTGCTTGATCAAGTTTCCCCTCAAGAGAGTATCTGACAAGATCGGTCATTTTTTTTGGTATAACGTTTGCAGTAGCAGATATAACCCCTCTTGCTCCAACTGAGATCATAGGTAGAGTTAAAAGATCTTCTCCCGAAATAACTGAGAAGCTTTCTGGAGCTCCCTTTATAATATCGCATATTTGCTTGAAGTTTCCTGATGCCTCCTTTATTCCTACTATGTTTTTACAATCGTTTGCCAAACGAATAACTGTTTCTGCTTCTATATTGACAGATGTTCTACCCGGAATGTTGTATAGCACCTGCGGAACGGAGCACTCCTCTGCTATTTTTCTAAAATGTTCATATAGTCCCCTTTGTGTTGGCTTGTTGTAATATGGAGCTATGAGCAGAACTGAGTCTACTTTTAGTTTTTCAGCTTCTTTTGTAAGCTCTATTGCCTCTTTTGTTGAATTTGAACCGGTTCCAGCCATGACCTTTACTCTACCTGCAACATACTCCATAGTAAGCTCTATTACTTTTATATGCTCTTCGTAATCAAGAGTGGCAGCCTCACCCGTTGTACCGCACGGAACAATACCATCGCATCCCTGCTCTATGAGAAAGTCTATCAGCCTCCTGAGAGATCTGGTATCTATTTTTCCATCCTTGAACGGAGTTATAAGAGCTACATAATTTCCTTTTATAACATCATTTTTAACAGACATATCAACTTTACTTTAAAATAAAACAATAAAAAAATGTTTTTTAAACTTTTTTTATCTATGATAGTTGAATATGGCAAATATAAAGAATTTTCCGAGAAACAGATAAAAGAGATTCTGAAAAAAGAAGGATTCACAAACATATACACTTGGTCAGATTACCCCGGAAGCCACTATCCAGATCACACGCACAACTTCTACTCAGCTCACATAGTAATAGAAGGAGAAATAAAAATAATAGCCAATGGAAAAGAGTACGTGTTTACAAAGGGAGATAGATTTGATGTACTGAAAAATGAAGTCCATGCAGCAAAGATAGGAGAAAAAGGATGTACATATATAATAGGCGAGAAATATTAATTCAAAAGCACTGACAATACTTAAAAGAAACATTTTGCCACAAAGATATTTCACAAAAACTTGAGATGAAAACTAAACAAGATAATATTGCCAGCCAACAACAGAAGATCAAATTTAGAGAAAAAATCAACTTTTCTTATTAATCTGCGATTTTAGAGAGTCTATGAATTTGTTTTTTCCATCTTCAAATCCGAATTCTATGAAAGCGGAAAAAGTCCATGGCATTTTATCTTTTACGAAAAATGTTATTCTTTCGGCATATTCTCTTATTTCATACTGAGCATCTTCAGATGTTCTCAAAGAAATGAAGTTCATCAGAGATCTTGGATTAACTGACCAGTAAAACTGCGTGTAAAGAGAAAGTGGAAGTACAGCCCGAGCAATTTCTCTTGCAACACCCGAATCAACGAGCGTTTTGTATACCCGAAAGCTACTTGATATAGAATCAGCGAACAACCTGATCAGTTCCTGCTCATTTGAGAATTCAGCTTGAACACTCCCTTGCTTGTTTTTAGTGTCAGGAGCTCTCAGACTTTTTGGGATGTAAAACTCCTCCTGATACTCAACGTATCGTCCGGAAATTTCGTTGAAAGATCCTATTCTGTGCCTGAACCACTGTCTTGCGACAAAAATAGGAGCTTTCACATGGAAAACAAACAGAGAGTGTTCAAAAGGTGTCCCGTGCTTGTGTTTCATCATGTAGTTTATCAGTTTTCTATCCTGCTCAGCGCCCTTCGATTCCTTTCCATAAGAAATCCTAGCTGCACGAACAACCATCTGATCTCCTCCGCAAAAGTCTATTAAAGATACAAACCCTTTATCAAGAACGTTAAAAGAAACACAGGTTCCACAGTATCCCCACAAACGTTCCCCGAATTTCAAATCTACAATGCTTCCCTTCAAACATCTGTTGCACAACGACATTCCTATGATATAGTAAGTAATCAAGAAGTTTCACAATTTTTTGATTGTTCAGATTTTATCATTTTTTTCCGTCTACACTTCATCTTTCAGAATTTTTGATTGAGATTATCCTCAATTTTTGATTGAGATTATCCTCGGAGATCTCAAGAGCAAGATTTTATACTTACTTTACTCCTTCACAGAACTCTATCCAAAATTAAGAATTCATATTTTACATCTAAAAAATTTGAGCTCTACTGTTTTTTGTTTGTATTTTTATTTACCTTTCTACTTTTAGGTTTTCTCTTTTCGTTCTTCCAGAATTTCTTCTTACTTTTCTCTACTCCCTCAAAATTATGACCAGAGTTTTGAAAATGACTCCTGAGCTGGCCGATTTCTTGTTCTATCATTTTTTTGAACAACTCAAATTTCTCCAAGTATGTTTTTGATGCATTCTGAAGAGATTGTATCCAATTGACCTCTCCACGAGATATTCTATCAAGCTCTTCTTCCATTTTTGCTGTGAATTCAGGAGAGCATATATCAGGGAATTTTTCAGAAAGAATTTTATCTTGAAACAATCCATCAGGAGTTGGTATAAGCTTCCCTTTTTCCTCAATTATGTACCCTCTTGATTTGAGAGTTTTTATTATGTTAGCATATGTTGAAGGTCTTCCAACACCCAGCCTTTCGAGCTCTTTTATCAGTGTAGCTTCTGTATAAAGTGGTGGAGGCTGAGTGTATCTCTTTGAATAAGAAACTTTTGGAAAATCTGAATCTCTAATACGAATATTTTTTTCGAATTCAAGAGATAATGCCTTCTTGAATGCGGATTCTCCTTCCGCAAGATCATCTATTTCTGTATCCTGACGAAAGTTCCATAAACGCAAGAAACCATCGAATTTGAGTTTTCTTACCTTAGCTCTGAAAAACAAATTTTGATCAATATCAGGTGAAGTGAATTCTAACTCCACAGTATCATAGACGGCATTTTTTGACTGAGAAGAAATAAAACGTAATCCAATGATATATATCATTTTATCATACGGTGAAAGTGCTTTGTTATTTTTTATATCCTGAATTTTCTTCTCAAACAGCTTTTTGAATTTTTCAAGTCCAAGTGAAGTTGGTCTTATACATTCGTGCGCCTCCTGAGCGTTTGCAACACGAGATCTCCAAGATCTTCCAACATTCTGAATATCTGAAAGTTCTGATCCCTCAAAAAATCTACGAGCTATTGAATAGCCTTCTGATGAAACAGATACAGAATCTGTTCTGTGATATGTTATATATCCATTCTCAAACAATGACTGAGCTATTTTCATTGCAAAATCAGATGAGAAACCAAGAATAGACTTTGCGTCTTGCAGAAGAGAAGAAGTTATATATGGGGGACTTGGATAAGATAAGTCTGTACCTCTTTTGAACTTTGAAATAAAAACCTCCTTTATTTTCTGAAGCAATTCTTGAACATCTGATTCTTTGAAAAAATGTTTTATTCTGGTCTTACCATCTTTATCTCTCTCGTATAAAAATGCTTTGAAATCTCCAAAGTCTAAGAAAGCAACAAAATATGTTTTTTTATCAAAATTCATAACCTCGTTCCATCTTACTGTGATCAGGTGGAGAGCTGTTGACTGAACCCTACCAGCAGAAGAGTTCTTCCTGAACTTCCACAAAACCGGAGAGATAGTATATCCAACGAGTCTATCAATAACTCTCCTTGACATCTGAGCATGAACGAGGTCCATATTTATTTTTCCCGGGTTAGAAATAGCAGAAAGCACAGCATTTTTTGTTATCTCATGAAAAACAGCTCTCTTGGGATTTTTAAGTCCAAGCACATAAGCGGTGTGATAAGCAATAGCTTCTCCTTCTCTATCTGGATCAGAAGCTATTATAACATCGTCATCGCTACTTATATTTTTGCGAAGGAATGAAACAACATTTGCTTTGGTTATTTCAAAGTAAAGATTTACAGAACCTTGAAGTAAATCAGATATAGAAAAACCCATATTATCTTGTGGTAGGTCTCTTATATGACCAAAGGTAGCAAGAACCCTCCAATCTTTACCGAGAAACTGAGATATTTTCCTGGCCTTGGTAGGAGATTCAACTATAAGGAATTTTGCTTTTCTATCCACGATACCATTTTTCTAAATAATTATAAGATTTTTGATTTGTATAAGTTGTATTTTTTTAAATATGTGTTTTGATTTACGAAGGTATTGCATATTCTGGCGGAGAGGGCGGGATTCGAACCCGCGAGACGGATTTTAACTCCGTCGCAGCTTAGCAGGCTGCTGCCTTAGACCTCTCGGCCACCTCTCCAATAACAGAAAATTAACAATAAAAAAATCAACATTTGTAAAAACATAAAGAATTATATTTAAAAAAGGTCTATATGAAAGATGCAATTGACGAAGCCAAAAAGCTCAAAGAAGAAGTCATACGAAAAATAGAAGAAGCAACAAAAACAGACTCAGATGAAGAAAAAAACAAGATAATATCTGAACTCAAATCAAAATACCTGAAAGAAAAACTACCAGAGATGTTCAAGATTATTCCACAAACAAAAGAAGTTGAGCAGAAAAAACTTCTTGGAAAAATACTCAACGAAATAAAAGAGATAATAGAGACCAAATCAAAAGAAATAGAAGAACAAAAGAAGATAGAGTTCAAATTACCAGATATAACTCTTGATGGAAGGACAAGATTTCTTGGCGCAACGCATCCGGTTTCTGAGGTAATGAGACAAATAAAAAAAATATTTGAGAAAATGGGCTTTGAAGTAGAAGATGGCCCCGAGGTAGAAGGCGATTGGTATAATTTTACAGCTCTGAATATTCCCCCAGATCATCCGGCGCGAGATATGCAAGATACATTCTACCTTGAAGATAACAGACTGCTCAGAACACACACATCCCCAGTTCAAATAAGAGCTATGGAAAAACGCAGAGGTAAGATACCTATAAAAATAATCGCTCCAGGAAGGGTTTTCAGAAGAGACTGGGATGCAACACACTCTCCTGTGTTCCATCAGGTAGAGGGATTATATGTAGATAAAAAAGTCAGAATGTCCGACCTTTTCGGAGTGCTTGAATTTTTCTTCAAGAAGTTTTTCAGCGAAGATGTAAAAGTAAGGTTCAGACCTTCATATTTTCCTTTCACAGAACCATCAGCGGAAGTTGATGTTTCATGCAGCATATGTAAAGGTGAAAACAAATCATGCAAAGTGTGTAAAGGTTCTGGATTCCTTGAAGTTGCCGGATGCGGAATGGTTCATCCAGAAGTTTTCAGATCTGTTCAATACACAGATGTTCAAGGTTTTGCCTTCGGAATGGGTGTAGAGCGACTTACCATGATAAAATACAACATAGATGACATAAGGTTATTATTTGGATCTAATTTCACTTTTTTCAAACGAAGATATTTCTGAATTGTTGAAATACCTTGTGTTATGTAATGTAATTCCGAAGACCCTATATCGCATTATAGCTTACCACTTATACGCATTATGTATGAATCTCCTTCTCTGCTTCTTACCGTTGACGTAACTTTAACATCCTTCAGAAATTTCTCAAGTGCTTCCTTTATTTTCTGTATGTCTGAGATTTCCTTTATTTTCAGTTGAGCTGATATTTCACCTGAATCAAGAGAGAAATCCTCCATCCTTATTACATGTAAAGAGATAGCCTCAGCGAACCTAGCAAAAACATGAAATCCAGATTTATCTCCGTTACCTACGAGTCTTGAGTATTCTATCTTGAGTTGGGAGTACGGATCAACAACTTTTTTGTCCGGAAAAACAGAAGAAAAAATTTGAGATTTTTCATTGACTAGGTTTTTCACTTTCCCCTCAATGTGTCTCAATTCAAGAAAAGAGGGAAAAAATCCAAGTGCCAAAGCTATAAAAGATAAAACCGATATCCCGAGCGATCTTTGTAGCAGAAGTTCAAGACTTGGTTGATATTCAACAAATTTTAACCTGACATCAGGATACTTTCCCAAAGCTGCACAGAAAAGAGAAGTAAAAGAAGGATCATCCACTTGAACATCAAAAATGTCAGATGGTTTAACAACCTGAGCCTCAAATGGAAAAAACTCTGACCTCTTACCACATACCATAAATTTAAGGTTCCTATTTTTCAATCCAGATAAAAAAAGCATAACATAGGCTCTTATATCTTCTTTTGTTTGGTATCTGAAAAATGCTATTCTGAAAAAGTCTTTATCTATTAAAGAGGCTATTGAAACTGTTTTTTCCCCTATATCTGCAACGATGTTGGTTCCATCACATAGATGCAAAAGACAAATCGGTTTGAAAATCATGGAACTAATTCCTTCTGATACAAAACTCTGAACATACTCGCCTTCGTATATTATTACAAGAGATGTTCCAGCTCTGCGAGGAGTCCATATTAAATATTTATCTCCCTGAAACATCTCAAGTGAAGCTATCTCAACCTCACAGGCTTTCTTCGCTCTTTTCCCACCAAATGAAAAGTCGAAAGTTCTAATTGTCATGTAAAAAGGATCCGGAAAAAATATAGTAATTCCCTTTTTGTTTGGAGGCTCCTGATTAACAAGATTGACCTCTATTTTTCTAAAAGATTTAAATACGCTTAACCCTATATTATTTTCTGTATCCCAGATAAACATTTACCAAATCAGGCTTGTAGAAATCAAATCTATTAAACTTCAAATATAATTCAGCTTCTTAAAAACAATTCTGTCACAACTTTCTTACCTTTTGATTTGAGAAAATTAACTAAGCTTTCGCATTGCTCCCTTTTTTCAAGTTCAATAATCACATCAGCAACCGGGACCTCATATGGAAAGACCTCAACTCTAACTACCTCTCCAACTTTGCCTGAAATTAGTTTCTCTATATTTGAAACATCGCTCTGAGATATATTTGGTTTGTTGTAATATACTTGAAGTTCTGGAACTTCCAAATTGATATAAACCCTCCAAAAATCTTCATTGACTTTCTCTATTTTGTTGGGAATCGATTTGTCGTTCAGTCTTGACGAAACTATCACAGAATCATTAAATGTCCTGAAATCTCCTACAAAAAACTTTATGTTGTTTCTCTTTAATTTTTTTGCGGAAACTATCCTCATATCCTTTACTCCAAAATCAAGAATAAGATTCACGACTTCATTATCGTATGATACAGATAAAAAACATCCCTTTTTTTCTTCTGTTTCTATGGTCTTCTCAGTAGTTCCAAGATTTTTGGTTTCAATCCTGAAACTTGGAGAAAAAACAAAAAACAAAACAGAAAGCAAAATCAATACTGCCAAAACAGACCCAGCTATGAAATAGATATTACTTTTCTTCTTTTCATAGAAAGGATAGGAATAAGGTCTTGAAAAAATTTTTTCGATCTCCTTTATAATTTCCTCTGGCGACTTCTCTTTCAACACTCAGAAATTTTAATTTTTTTGAGATAAAATTTCCTGTTTTCTTTTTTGTTTATTATCATGAATTATTTCTCTTGCACAGCAGATATTCTTTGGTCTATGCTCCTAAATATTTCGTCAACATTAGTAGAATCAGTAGCTATTGAGGAAACCTCTATTTTTATTTCAAGTTCCGGTAGAGATGGTATCTCCGGAGCAGATCTTATAATATCTCTTACTCTATCTTCGACGACTTTCGCATTTTGAGCCACTGTGTTTGGAAGAAGTAAGGCAAACCTATCGTTACCAAGACGAGCTGGTATATCATAAGTTCTAACAGATTTCTTCATTATCATAGACACAGCTTTTATTATATCTTCCCATATTATGTTTCCGAACCTATCTATTATTTCAGATGAGTTCTGTATATCTATAAACACGATGGCAAAATTTCTCTGAAATCTTTGAAACATAGATACTTCTCTTTTAACGCTTGATTTGAAAAATGTAGAGTTGAAGAGTCCTGTTACACTATCTGTAGATTGGAGGAGTTTGAGTTTCATAACATAATCAATTCTCAGACACGCGGAAGCAGCGTAATTGACGATTGATGAGAAAAACTCCTTTTCTTCCTGAGAAAAATCTTTATCTCTCTGTGCGATAAATTTTCCGTAAAGTATTTTTCCTTCTTCCTTATGAGCAGATATTTCATAGTATAAAATGTAGTTTCCATCTTTCTTTATAGTCTCACCATCTTGCAGTCCTTCAAGATCTTGTCTTTCTACATCTGGCTTTTCAGAATATCTGATTTTATCGCTATAAAATATAGCACACTTTGAGCCTGTTTTAATTCCGGCGGTATCAACGCATATTTCAAAAACTTTCTCCTTATCAAATTCGTTAAGGATAGCTCTTGCAAGCTCTCTTATAGCTGAAAGCAACTCGTTTCTATATTTTATCTGAGCATCTCTTTTTCTGAGACCCTTTATCATACTGTTGAAAGTGTTTATAAGTTTTCCGATATCTCCCTTTGGTCTATCTGGAATTTCGTACTCAAAATTTCCTTTTTCAACTTCAGATGAAGCAGAAATCAAACCCATAAGCGGTTTTCTGATATATATAAGAGAGAGAACAGCGAAGAAAACAGCCGCGAGAATCAAAGATACACCAATTCCTCTTGATGTTTCCGTTGCGAGCTTTGAAACAAGTTCAAAAACCAGATCGTAATTCGGAACAAGAACAAGATTTATATCCGAACCTAACTCAATTTGCGCGTTCTTTAAAACTGTTTCATCTTCATTCTGTTGATTATCTTCCTGCCCTGTTTGAATATAGGCTTCCTTAATAGAAAGCATACCTTGCAGAGCTGGGATTATTCTTATTTCAACCTGCTCGCCTATCAGTATGAACTTATCATCTTTCGCATTCGCAACCGTCAGAAGATAAACAACACCATTTGATCTGTAAAATCCCTGCTCCAAATCCCCTTCAATATTTGATATGTTGAAATTCAGATTCTTGTTTGAAGCAATTATCTTCCCACTCCTATCTGCAATAGCAATGTAGTCAAGAACAGTTTTAGCAAATCTATCTTCCAGTATTTTTTCGGGTTCATCTGTAAATCTCTTGACGATCGTTCTCTGATCACTTTTACGTCTTTCTATAAATGTAAAAGCTCCCTCTTCTATTCTGCTCACTTCATACTCGCTCCACTCACGAACAAACTCAATTATAGAATGCGTTCCAACCCATAATGAAACCGTGAGCAATATAACAGAAAAAACAACGAAACTTATGGTCGTTTTTATAACAACAGGAGAATAATAGAATATGAGCCAGCTCAACAAAACTAGTATCATCACAATAGAAAGCCATATGCCAGCAGATAAAACAGGAAATCCGAATTCCATAGTGATTAAAAATTAATCAACATTCGGAAAATTTTGTATAAAAATCAAACTGAATGACAAAAATCTCGAAACGAAAAACAAAAACAATGAGGAATAAATTATTCGAATAAAATTTGCTTTGTAATCTTTTAAATTTTTATATTTTTAAATTTTGAATTTTGAATTTAGATTCACAAATAATTAAAGCTATAATAATTAAAGAAATTTCTTCATCAGATGGAAGAAAAGTCATTTGATTTCTCCGAGTCGGAAATAAAAGAAATAAGAGACCTAATTTGGAGATTTTCTGGAATATACATAGAAGATCAGAAAACTTACCTCCTTAGTTATAAATTGAAACCAAGATTAAAGCATCTTGGAGTAGACCCAAGAACCTATATAAAATTATGCAAAGACCATAATCAGAAAGAAATAGATGAGCTACTGAAAATCATAACTATAGGAGAAACTCAGTTTTTCAGAGATAAAATTCAAATAGATGTATTTTTCGATAGAATTTTGAAAAAGTATTTAGATGAATCTGGAAAGAAAAACCTAAATTTTCTTTCAGCAGGATGTGCCACCGGAGAAGAACCGTACACACTATCAATTTATATGCTTGAAAAATTACCACACATATCGTATAAAGTTGTAGGAGTAGATATAAACGAGAACTTCATTCAGAAAGCAAAAGATGGAACCTACTCAATGTATTCTGTAAGGGGTATCCCACCATATCTTCTTCCAAAATATTTTGATAGAATAGATGAGAACACTTGGAAAATAAAAGATATAGTTGCAAAAAACGTGTTCTTTGAAAAGATAAATCTTATGGATAAAATCAGAATGAGAATGCTTGGTAAATTTGACGTGATTTTCTGCAAAAACGTGATAATATACTTTGATGAAAGATCAAGGAACCAACTTGCAGAAACTTTCTGGTCAATACTGAACAAGGGAGGATATTTAGTTCTTGGACCTGCTGAAAGAATATCTGTTATCACAGAAATATTTGAACCTATATTTGAAGGAAATATGTTCTTCTACAAAAGAACAGATATGATGGAAGTATAGAAAACATAACCAAACCACAGATGATTTCCGCAATAATTCTCGGAGCTGGTAAGAGCGAAAGATTTGGAGAAAAAAAAATATTCAAAACACTGAAAGGGATAAAAGTTATAGATTTTTCAATCTCAAAATTCCTGAAAGTAGGTGTTGATTTGATAATATTAGCTTTTCAAAAAGAAGACCAAGATAGTATGCAAGATATAATTTCAAAATACAAATATGCACAAATAGTTTTGACTGAAGGTGGAAAAACAAGATGGCAATCATTTGAAAACTCATTCCTTGAACTCAGGAAGAAAACATCTATACAACAAGACGATATACTTATAGAACACGATGCTGCAAGACCTCTTTTTTCTGTTGAAACGCTTCTGAGATTCATAAATGAACTGAAAAAAAACCCCGCTATAGAGGGCATAATCCCATTTATAACACCAGTAGAAACTGTAAGAACAATTGAAATAAAAAAGTATGAAACCTCAAAGGAATCAATATATGAAGAAACAATATTTTTACAAGAAATCCCAAGAAATAATGTAGCTTTAATACAAACTCCTCAGGTATTCAGAGCCAAAGCAGTTGAAAAACTTTTAGATGGCAACAAAGAAGAATTCGCAGATCTAGCTGGAATATTTTTCAGAAACAAAAGAAATATAATAGGACTTCCCGGGGATAGAAGAAATATAAAAATAACATACAAAGAAGATCTACATATAGCAGAAGCCTTGGTATCAGATGAAGAAATTGAAATTGTGAGAGAAATGCGTACTGAAAAAAGAACGTAAATCAAGACCGCTGCAAACATCTGTTTTTGGGAATACTCAAAAGGTTAAAGGCGATACTCCATGAAGAATAAGGCAATCAGAAAAATTATCAGCGAAAAAACAGAGATTATATTCCCCACTCCTTGAAGAGTTTCTCTTGAAGAGATCTCAGTTCGCTTATTTTTCCTAAACCCTTGGTCTGCATGAAAATCTTTACATATTCCTCGTTAAGTTTTCTGAGTTTTCTTGATAACCCAAGAGATATAACTTGAAAGAGCTTTATGACGATCTTCGGATTTTCTTCCGACCATCTTGCCACAACCTCCTTAGATATTTCAAGGAGACTTGTGTTTGTTTTAGCTATAACGCTTGCCATAGGTTTTTCATCAAATCCCAAAATGCTAACCTCACCAATAAAATTTCCAACAGATAGTTCAGCTACAACAAAGTCTTTGTCATCATATTTCTTGTGTATCTCAACAGTTCCGTGCATTATAACATACATTCTTTCATTTGATTGCCCTTCTCTAAGAACAAATTCTCCGGATGCAAAATCCCTTGTTTCAGCTTGTTCGGATATAATTTTGAGCTCCTGATCACTGAAAATTGAAAAACTTGGTATTGACCTTAGAATTTGCCAAATATTCATCAGTATACACCTCTTTGTATTATTGCCTTTGCAACCTTTCCTAAAGCTATTATGTATGAAGCTGTTCTGAGCGAGACCTTCTTTGATTTCGCGAGGTTATAAACACTATCGTATGCTGATTTCATTTTCTGATAAAGTTCATCTATAACTTTTTCGTATTGCCACCTGAACTGTTGAATGTTTTGTGTCCACTCAAAATAAGAAACAATAACCCCTCCGGAATTTGCAATTATATCAGGAACAACAATCACTCCATTTTTCTCAAGGTATTGATCTGCTTCTGGTAGAATTGGAGCATTGGCTCCCTCAACTATTATTTTTGCTTTTATCTCCTTTGCAATGTGAGTATCAATAACTCCATTCAGAGCAGCCGGAATCAAAACATCGCAGTCTGCTGTAAGAAGCTCCTCGTTAGTTATGTAATCTGCTTCCGGAAAACCTTTTACTTCTCCTTTTTTTCTCACATAATCTTTCAAAGAATCTATATCTATACCATTTTTGTTATATAATCCTCCGGAGACATCTGAAACAGCGACTATTTTACCTCCATGTTGATGTATAAATGTTGCAGCCCAAGAACCAACATTTCCAAACCCCTGTATAGCATAGCTACAATCTTTTATTGATCTACCCATAGAGTGAAGCAAAAAGGCAGTTACAAAATATACACCTCTGCCGGTTGCCTCTTCTCTTCCTTGCGATCCAAAAAGATCAACTGGTTTTCCGGTAACAACAGCTGGGTTAAAACCATAAATCTTTGAATATTCGTCCATTATCCAAGCCATAACAGATGCATTTGTATTAACATCTGGTGCAGGAATATCTTTCATAGGTCCTATGAATTCGTGAATCTGCTCAACAAATTTTCTTGTGAGAATTTCAAGTTCTCTTTGAGAAAGAGATTTTGGATCACAGTTTATACCTCCCTTTGCTCCACCAAAAGGTATATCAACCAGAGCTGTTTTCCATGTCATCAGTGAAGCTAAGCCTTCAACCTCTTCCATATCAACTGCAAAATGGTATCTTAATCCACCCTTAAAAGGACCACGGGCATCTGAGTGTTGAACACGATATCCAGTAAAAATCGCAAGATTTCCATCTTCTCTTTCAAGAACAATCTGAACTTTCAGCTGTCTCTTCGGAGTAAGTAGAAGTTTTTTGACGTTGCCAGATAGTTCCATCATATCTGCTGTTTTTTCAACAAAGTAGTTGGCAATCTCATTCGCTTTCATAGCTTTCGTTTATTCTCTTTTACTGTTATTAATGCTCTTTTTTCTTACGATACCTTTTATATTCTTCTTTCCCACTTATTATTTTTCCTTATAATCCTTTTACTCTTTTAGTCAAATCAAAATTTCAAGAACCATTGAATTTTTATCTCTTATAGATAAGTTAGTAAATATATATCAAAATATGTATTAAAATTCCAACCTTTTTAGAAAAATATCTATTTCTGAATGCGTGGATTCTTTTTGCTTCAATTCCTGCGGCTCTCCTTCCCAGATTATCTCCCCATCTTTCATAAAAATTATATGATCCGCCAACCGAAGAGCACTTTTTATATCGTGAGTTATAACAATAAATGTTGACTTTATTCTTTTTTTTATGTCTAGGATAAGGTCTTCTATAACAGATGTTGTTGCCGGATCTATTCCAGATGTAGGTTCATCTAAAACAACAACCTTTGGTTCATGTATAATTGCTCTTGCCAGAGCAGTTCTCTTTTGCATACCTCCCGACAGCTCCGAAGGATACTTTTTCTCATGTCCCTTCAAACCAACAACTTCAAGAATTTCAGATACTCTTTGTTTGATTTCTTGTATATTCCTTATCCTCTTTATCTCGTAAAGCGGGAAAGCTACATTCTCTTCAACAGTCATCCAATCAAAAAGAGCAGAATTCTGAAACAGGAATCCAAAGTTTCTTATGTATCTTAATTTCTCATCTTTTGAAATCTTTGTTATATCTTCGTTTTCAAAAAAAATCCTTCCTCTGTCCGGAGATAGTATTCCCACAATATGTTTCATAAGAACAGTCTTTCCACAACCAGATCTACCCATAATAACTGTGATCTTTCCTTCCTTTATCTTTGTGTTTATATTTTTTAGAACAACTTTTCCTCCGAAGCTTTTCCAGAGATTCTCAATCGTTATTATCACCTGATCTTGCATAGCTTTGAGATACAATCTCCCAAAAAATCAAAAAACAAATCAAACATACATTCATTTAGAAATCAGAAAACAAACAATCTCCCTATAATGTTTTTTTCACTTTGAGTACTATTTCCCTCATTTTTTGTATTTTTTGTTCTATTTTTCTCTCCGCTTCCTTAAATGTTTCTGAAATAAAGTTAGCAAGTTTTATGTCATCTCTGTGAAACACAATACGAACAGGTGGAACAACTTCCAAATTTATAAAAAAGTCTGAAATCTGATCTGAAACCTTCTGTTTAGATTTTAAAAAATCAACAACTTTAATGGGCATCACTCCTACAACTCTTTCGTTCTCGTCTCTAACAAGAATAATAATATAGATCTTGCTTCTGAAAACATCAACAGTCATCTCTGTTTTTTATCGGAAAAAATACAGGTTTAATCAATAGATTATCTTTCCAGAGCAGAGACCATCTTCTGGAACAAATCAACTTCTGAGAATTTTGTCTTGTAGACTGGATATATTCTTTTTTCTTTTCCTTCAAATGTGTATGTACCATGCTTTTCATAAGGTATTGTTGCTGGAATAAAGATTCCACTTAAACCTTCCGGAGGTATGAGGTCTATAATTATAGAGAAATTTGATTTTATTTTTTGCGGAGAAAACTTTGATTTATCGGATCCCATACCGTAGTATAAAACTGAATCAAAAGCCCCTTTTTCAACATTTTGGAGAACTTCATATGAAACATCTCCTATAATATTTTTACCACCAATAAAGTTTGGAGCTCTGACTTTTTTAAGAAGCACTCCATCTTCTTGACCTTCTATAGGAGGTAGAAGAGATATTGACGCAGAGGATTTCTGAGCAAGAGTTTTGAGTAATATCATCTCTTCGTTTGTAGCGTAAGGTGTTACAAGTATAGCTTTTTTATCAAAATCAAAAAATCTTTGCGATATTTTAACAGCTGAATCAAAATCAATCTTCTCTTTTGTACCGTTTTCCAGAGAATATAGATTACTATCTCTTGGGAAAAAGAATTTTCTCCAATCCCATCTTCCTATATCACAGATGATCATATCTTGCGTATAAAGTTTATCGTATGAGAGTTCTCCTATTTCTTCAATACCGTTGATCTGATAGTAAGCAGGTTGTATCGCGTCTTTTTCTGAGTATAGATGATCTTCTGCTTTATCTGATGTGTTATCGAAGGTTTTGACTCTTACAATTTTTCCTTTCCAAGCTTCAACAACAACCGTGCAACCTCTCTCACACATAGGACAATGCGTAAGAGCTTTTTCCATACGCCAAGCTCTTGGTAAGTAAGAAGTAGCTTCATCAACAAGAGCTCCAACAGGACAAATGTCAATTATATTTCCAACATAGTTGCTTCCGTTAGCCAATTTCTCAGGAAATATAACAAGGTCGGAAGCAAATCCCCTTCTTGAAACCTCTATTCCCCCTGTTTTTGTGTAATCGCGCAGAAATCTCACACATCTGGTACAAAGAACGCATCTTTCCTTGAAAAGGACTATGTTTTTTGCTACTCTTTTCCATCCTTTCAGACGTCTTTTTCCATCATATCTTTTTGTCTGTGGTCCCCAGTTATATGCAAAGTTTTGAAGATCACATTCACCAGATCTTGGACAAACAGGACAATCAACAGGATGATGCTGTAGAAGAAGCTCAAGAACAATTTCTCTTAACTTCTGAACTTGTTGATCTTTTGTGTCAACTATCATATCTCTGTCTACTGTTACGTTACAGGCGGCAACAATAGGCTTTGGCGCACCTTCAACCTTAACCAGACACATTCTGCACTGAGCAGCCACTGGTAGCAGAGGATGATAACAATAGTGAGGTATGTAAACCCCAGCTTTCAGAGCAGCAATTATAAGATTCGTACCCTGCTGAACCTCTACTTCTCTACCATCTATTTTGAGTTTTGGCATCTTCAATTAAACATAATGAAACAGCGCTGAAGTTCTGTTTTTTGCAAATTTTTGAAGTGTTTCCTATTTCGTTGAAAACTTTTTGCTGAAAACTCTGTTTAATCTACCAAATTTTTCACAAACATATTTTTTTCTCAATAAGAATATCATAGTTCTAGATTCCTACGCTCCCTCAACCATTTGACTTTTCTCAAATTCTTCTATTAGTTTCATAATTCTTGGTTGTATTTTGTTCCTGAAAAAATCCAAATCTCCACCCTTTACCTCGGAATAAAATTTTTCATAGAGAGAGATTATATCCATGTAACTTAGTTCAGAGTAATCAATATCTTTCTGCATCTCGTTTTTATTATCAATCTCATCAAAATTTATAGAAATTATTCCTTCCAAGTTATTTATTTTTGATACGATTTCAGGAATAAGATGCTTTTGTTCTGGTTTATAATACAGGAAGATTCTTTTAAGAGTATCTTTACTGCTGCTAAGCTGTTGAACAATAGAATTAACATTAGAATTAGTTAAATCAAAATCATAGGTCTTGAGTTTTCTTTTAAGAGAAACTCTTTGGAACTCTGGCTCCTTATCTATTTTTCCATCCTTGATAGTGAAAAAATAAAATCCTTTGTTTTCATCCTTTTCTTCTCCAAAATCAATCTGATACAGAGTTCCAGAGTAATACATCCTTTTTGTATTGCTTACTCTCTGATTCTTATGTATATGTCCAAGAGCATAGTATAAAAAATTCTGCGGTACTCTTGCGTGAGGTACGCAGAAATCTTGCCTGACACTTATTTCTTTCTCGGTTCCGGAGATCTTAGCCTCTGATATTGCAATATGAGAAAGCATTATGACCGGGCAAGAGAAATTTAGGGCATAACCAGAAGCTAATTCAAGATAGCGCACCACAAAATCTGTGTATTTCTCCGAATAGGAGCTTGAACTGAATTTTTCATAGACATCAACAGGAATGTTTGGATTAAGATATGGAAAAGCAAAAAAACAAATTTTACCATCCTGCTCCTTTTCAAACTCAACAAAAGAGCTTTTGATTTCCGGAGAAACTCTGTCAAAAACATAAACATCAATTAGCTTCAGCAGACTTTTCATACTATTGAAAAATTCCTTTGAATCATGATTTCCCGTGATCGCTATTGATTTTGTTCCATACTGCTTTATATTTATGAAGAAATTCCATATAATGAGCATATCTTGGGGAGATATAGATGGTTTATCAAAAATATCTCCGCATACCAGAAGAAAATCTACTCTCTCCTCTTTTATGAATTGCTCAATTTGATTCAGAGAGTACTGCAGATCTTCTCTTCTTGATTCCCTACCATTTGATTTTCCGGCATGCCAATCTGATGTATGAACTATTTTTATCATAGATCTAAATTAAAAAATTCAATTAGAATAAATGGTATGCCAGATAAAATAAAGATAAAAGACCTTCTTCTGAGAACAACAGTTGGAATTAACGATTGGGAAAGAAAAGAAAAACAAGACATAATCATAAATGCTGAACTAACTTTGGATCTGAAAAAAGCTGGTAAAACAGATGATATAAGTAATACAGTTGATTACAAAAAGTTGAAAAAAGAAATTATTGATTTTGTAGAAAAATCATCACCGTACTTGATTGAAACCATAGCGTACAATATTACAGAGATATGTATAAGGAAAGCTGGTGTGATCGGAGTTTCAGTTGAAGTAGATAAACCCGGAGCTCTAAGATTTGCCAGGAGTACATCGGTTTGTGTGGAAAGGAAATGGAGAACTTTCTTCATATCGGTAGGCTCAAATATAAATCCAAAGGAGAATATAAAAAATGCAATAGAAAAACTCAAATCAATAAGCGAGATCAGAGTTGAAAAAGTTTCAAACCTTTATACAACAACAGCAATAAATGAATATGGAGAATATGACCTTTCACTACCCAAATTTATAAACTGCGTTGTGAAAGCAGAAACATTCCTTGAAAAACATGAACTTGAAGATAAATTATACCAGATAGAAAAAGAACTTGGAAGAAATGAGAAGGGAAATTTTTCTCCAAGAACAATTGACCTTGACATAATACTTATTAGAGATCAAGATAAAACAGTATTCGTACATAAGGATATATCTGAAAGAGATTTTCTGTACTTTTGTATCACCGAGATAGAAAACAATATATCAGGTCTGCCTTTTCATCCAAAAGAAAAATGGATACAGAAAATAAGATCAGGAGAAGTTCAAAAAGTATCATTAGCATAATTGTAGTTTTCTGCTTTAATGCAAGATCTTTGATTTAAATGATACCAACACTCTTCAGATAAAGTTTCTGATACATTTGATCTCCTTATGAACAAAAAAACATTTCAACAGGAACAGCAAAACAATTTTTGTTCGCCACATTACGGAACATCGCACTCATTTACAAGACTCTACAAGATAGCTGTATAACTTCATCACAGATTCTCTTGCTTGTGAAAAGATTTTGCCTTGTACATGAAAAATGTGATATGGTTTGAAATGTCGTGGAACTTTATAAATTTACAACAGAAAGGTTTAAGATAAAAACTATTCACCTTCTGAGAACACTTTGACTTCCGTCCTTCTGTTCTTTCTTCTTCCTTCTTCTGTTTCATTTGTGTCAATAGGTCTCATATAGCTATAGCCTATTATCTCTATTGGAATTTTCACTCCCTTTTTGTAAAGATACCTTCGTATTTCATTTGCTCTGAGATAAGATAGCTCAACATTCCAGTACTCCGGACCAGTTATATCTGTATGTCCTTCAATCCGAATTGAAGATATTCTGTCTTTATTTTCAAGTATTATCTGTGCTACCTTATCAAGATCATCGTAAGCAGATTTAGGTATATCCCATCTGTTTACAGTGAAACTATCGAAAACCTTAGATATAAGCAAGCTCAACTTTGATTCAAGTTCTTTTTTTTCTTCAAATTTAAAAGGTATAACCGCTGTTTCTTCTTTTTTGATCTCTTCTTTTTTTGGAAGAGATACAACAGAAGTTCTTTGCTCTTCAATTTTTTGTTCTTCACCTATCTGTTCTGTGTAAATATTCTTTCGTTCTCTTTCAATATTTTTTCCTTGCTCCTTTGATATATGCTCTTTTGTCACAATTTTTTCCTGTGTTTGAATCTTTGGCTCAAAAACTTCGGTTTTTCCCCTCTCAGAGACTTCCTCTGAAGGTTTTGATGGTCTTGACGGAATTTTCTCGGTTATTTTTCCCTTCTCACCAACAATTCTTTCCACAGAAGGTATCTCGGTAGTTTTTTCCTTTGGTTTATCAGAAGGTTTTTGTGATAACACCGATTCCTCCGAGCTTCTTTGCTGTTCATTATCTTTAACAGTTGTTTCGGTAGTTTCAAGCTGAGTTTCTGGTAATTTTTCTGTTTTTTCCAAATCTCTTTTTTGAGCTAGATTCTCTGGTTGAGCTCCGGCTCTTTGAGGTTGCGCTGATCTTTGCTGCTGAGTCTCTTTGGTTCTTCCTTTCTTGGCTGTTATATCTTGCTTTCCTCTTTGTTTTGTTTCTTGTTGCTGTGGTTGGGCTTGCTGCTCCTTATTTGTTTCAACGGTCTGACGATGTATAAGGTTGATCCATATAATCTCATCTGGCGGTAAAACAACAGATCTACTAATATCTTTGGTCTGAATATCTATATTTCCAGATGTAGATATAGCTGCAATATCTGATGATGTTTTTATAACGCCTTCCGGTGTTTTGATGTTAAGCTCAATGGTTTGAGATATTCCAAACCTATCTGTTGGAGCTATAACTATTTGTGGGTCAAGCTTCCTTACATTTATCTCTGGTTTCTGATCAGGTATTAAAAACGACTGAATTTTTGTTTCATATCCCGGAGATACGACTTTAAAGGTCCATCTACCATCTGGGAGTTCCATTTCGAATTTTCCGTCCTTTATCTGCGAGGAGACACCGGACTCCTGAACATAAACTACCCCTTTTTGAACTTCTCTCCCAAGGTTATCAAGAACCCGACCCTCCACTCTCATATACTTTATTGGTGGAACAGATGGTTGCAGATCATATGTAAAAATAACAAAGAGCCTATATTTTGGAGAGCCTATTCCCTGTGTCAAACCTCCTCCGCCACCGATTCTCACTTTCAGATCGGAAAACTCTCCTCCCACAGAAATTAAAGCCTCAGCTGGTATTGTTTCTTTCCTCACTTCTTCAAGGGATATGAAAGATATAGTTTCAAATGAAAAATTTATTTGTCTGAAACTCAAAGATCCACCAAGCATAAAATAAGTCTGAGAACCAACATTCAAATCAGCAACAGCTCTTTCTGATCTGTATTCAAAACCTATGTTTCCAGATGTGTTTAGCAAAAAATCTCCCAGCTTTGTTTCTCTTGAAATTATAAAGCCTAATCTTGGAGAGATTGAGCGGTTGCTTGCAAAATCCCCTCCAAAAGTCGGAATACCTATCTGCGGATTCAAAGAAAGAGAAAAAAGGTCTTTTTCACTGAAAACTAGATACTTGGCTTCAAGAAAAATATCAGACAAACTAAACTGATTTTTTACTCCACCAACAATACTTACAGGCAGAAAAGTTCCCACCTCAAGCTTCTCAACAGGAACATAAGATAAAACAACACCGGAATATATTGAGTAATTAACTATTGTTTGCTTTGATATAGATTGCTCACCTTTTGCAACTTTGAGCATAAGAGGATCTTTTGCAAAAGACAAAAAACCACCCCAACCCAAGGTTCTCTTAGGACGAAAATGCGCTGTTCTCAAAAACGAAAAATTCGATATATCCTGATAAGGATAGAAATTATTTATGTTCAAACTTATATCTTGTGAATATGCCCTATGAGAGAAAATCAGAAAACAAAAAATCAAAGTAAAAACAAAAAGTCTGATTAGTTTTTTTAGTAGTCCCGAACGAACGAAGAAAAACAGAACGGAAATCAAAATCAAAAACATATCAAGAGAAAACGGAGAAGCAGATGAACAAGAACAGCCACTACCAATTGGAATATAAGAAAATCTTTTTGCTCTACCCTTAAGTGTTATCTCTAACTCCGAGTTCTTAGGATCATCTGTGATGACCTTAACCGGAGAAGAAAATACTCCCTCTTTTCCATTTGGAGCAAAGATAAATTTCACATTGTATACTTCCCGTGATGGAACAACAAACGATGAAACAGATACACCAAAGACCTGGTCATTAACATAAAAAGTAACTTCAAGCGGTGCGCTTCCAAGATTACTAACACTAACTTCATACTCTTTTCTTTCATCAATGTAAATTTCCCCAAAATCTATCTCATTCACATTCATACTTAAAACCGGAAATCCACCCTCACCGGAAACCGGAACCTCTATGAAAGGATATAAAGGATCATCTGACTTTATAGTTATTGTCGCCCTATATTTTTCCAAACCCGGTGGAGTGAAGTATATGTCAAGTTTAGAGGATGATTTTTCTGGTATCGTTATAGAAAATTTTTCTGTAACCTCTCCTATATAGTCAGATATAAAAACGAATTCATCATCCTTAGTTATAGATATTTCAGCTTGTAGTGGGAGGTTTCCGGTATTTTCTATTGGAAATTCTTTCTTTACTGTTTTTCCTCTTCTTACACCACCGAAATTCACTTCAGATGGAACACGAATATGTGGATTTGCTCCCTCACCCTTGACAGAAATTCTTATCTCAGGTTTATTTGCATCGTTGGTCTTCAAAACAACAAACGAATCGAAGACTTTTTCATCAGAAGGAGAAAATGTTATAACAAACGTTACAGAATTATTTGAGTCAATAGCAAGTGGCAAAATCTGATCGAGTTTCAGTACAAATTCCTGAGCCAACGAAGATATACTTGAAACGAAAAGCTTGCTTGTTCCTAAATTCCTTATTGTGAAAACCTCCGATCTTGTTTGACCCATCCTTACCTTTCCAAAATCTATTGATTTTGGAGAAACATCTGCAACAGGTAGTGGATTCTCTTCTCCTCTTCCACTGATCTGAACAGTCAATACCTCAGAATATGGTGCATCTGAATATATTCTGATATATGTCTCGTAAGAAGAGACCTCGCGTGGTCTGAACGAAATCGGAATTCTTCTGCTCTCGCCAGCCTGAATCTCAAATGGAACAGGAACATCTGAGAAAAATGGCTGACCTATAGAGATGTTCGTAACTGTGAGTTTATAGTTACCAGTATTTGAAACCGAGAGCATGAATATGCTTTCTTCTCCAACTTTGACTGCTCCAAAGCTTATGCTATCTGGTGAAACAGAAATGGCTGGCGATACACCATTGATGTAGAATGTCACAACTGCTGAAAAAGAACCAGCAGTTGATGAAAAGTTAAAGACTATGTTTCCAACAGCTCCTCCTGTGTTCAGAGCACGGGCAACAAAATCTGTAACATAAAAATCCGTTATACTCAATGGTGTAGTTATTGAATAGTTGCTTACATTTGAAGGATGAGAAAATGAAACGAGATTGATGGGAACATTTCCAGTGTTTATTATATTAAGAGATCTTATAGAAACTGGACACCTCACAGGAGAACAAATAATAACATCTCCAAAATTTATATAGTTTGGTATCATTCTTAAAGAAGCTTTTAGACCAACAGACTCCGGAGTTACAGCTGTTCCAGATACAGGGTATGTTAGAGTATAAGAAAATCCACCCGTTGATACCGTAAACCGCGCAGCCGATGTGAATGTACCAGCAGACAACGGCTTAAAATCAATAGCAAAGTTTATATCTTTTGATGGATGTATAACACGCGAAGACGGATCTGCAAAACTGAATGGGACATCTATATAACTTGGAATAACATAAACTATCTGATCCGTCATATTTATAATCTTGAAATTTGACCTTATCTCAGCACCTGTGACAGCTGTACCAAAATCAAGAACCTCTGGTTCAACTCTAACAATCCTATCCACCGCTCGACCCAAAAGATTAACCGAAATTACCGGTGTTATAGAGTTTGAGTGAATTACAAGGTTTCCAGAGTGAATCCCAGCAACAGAAGATCCAAAAGAAACCACCAAAGAATATGTGTAATACGGCGATATAGTAAAGCTTGTACTGCCTGTCAAATAAAATGCATCAGAACCAGATATATTAATACCGTGAATGGCTGATGGTACAGATGAGGTGTTCTGAATCTCAATATAGCACTGTAGGTGAGCAGAAGATATCAAGTAGGTTCCACAATTCACAGAACTCGGAACCCTCAAAACAGCTGGTGGAAGAACCCCAGTTCCAGATACAGGATATGTTAGAATATAGGAAAATCTACTCGTTGATACCGTAAACAGCGCAGCTGATGTGAATGTGCCAGCAGATGTTGGTACAAAATTCACAGCTATACTTTTTTCCTGTCCAGCCGGAATATACACAGATGAAGCACTTGGAAAACTAAAAGGAGAATCAATATAAATTGGAGAAACATATAAATCATAAAGAGACATATTTATGAACCTAATACCCGATGCTATACTAGCACCTGTTATAACATTTCCAAAATCAAGAGAACTCGGTTCAATTTTCAAAAGATCATCCTTATCAATCACCTGCCCCCTCAAACCAACAGAAACAAAGAAAGGAGCCGAATTCATGTAAAGAGTAAGAACTCCGAAGTGAACCCCAGTAGCTGAAGATCCAAAAGAAACCTGTAACATATAGGTGGAAAACGGAGGTACCTCGAAACTAGTAGTACCTGTAACATAAAATTGACTTGAACCAGATATACCAATACTGTTTACAGGCACAGAAACTGGGGACTGATTCTGAATCTCTATATAACATGGAAGCGGTGGATATCCTCTCAAGTTTATACCACAATCTACAATGCTTGGAACATTGAAACTAACAGGATTAAAGTATGCTCTAACAACAACAACAACTCTTCTTTCATCAGGGTCATCTGAGTATATTATTATAGGGTAAGTTATGGAACCTGCTGATACTCCAGAAACCTGAATAGCTATAGGCCGAGTAGAGTTGCTCGGTATAGAAACAGGACCTATTGTTCCAAACTCAGAAGGTGGGGGACTCAAAATACTGAAACTTTGATTAGGCGAAGCAAAAACAGTCAAAACTTCAAGGTAAACATCTCCTGAACATCCAAGATTAGAAGCAGAAGTGACAGCGTTCCCCAGGTAAATGTAAAAGCTTGTACTCTGCCCAACATACATATTACCCAGATCTATGTTGTAGGTAGTACAAACAGAGGTATAATTCGTACAACCAGAAGGAGAAATAGGCATATCTGATGTAACGAACAAATCTTGAGCTATTGTGAAGGCTTTAACATTTATTGTATGGCTTTCAGAATATCCCAAAACAGAATCTACTACATGGAAAGTTATCTTGGTAGTATATTCTCCATAAAAATTAGAAGAAAAATGAATCTTTCCAGAAATTGAATGTCCAGGATAAAGTTCATATTTGAACTGCCTGCAGTCACAGGTCTTTCCCCAGGGACAGGAAGTTGAAGTACACCCATTACCTACAGTAGTCTGCTGTGAATATATTTCTAAATAGAACGGAGCAATTGAAGATCCAGCTGGACTGCACATAAATGGAAACGTAGATAAAGTCACCGTTGAGCATGTAGCAGAATCTCCAAAAGAAATCATTTTCGGTTCAAGAATCTGTATCGTAACCGGGGTTCCCAAATTTTGTATGAATATGTTATCTGATTTCGACTCAGTTGCCTTTGTACAAAATGATATTTGTTCTGGGTAACTCAATCTCACCTCTGGAGAAGGAAAAAGCAAAGTATCAAAGGTCATACAGGATGACTTTTTAGGATTTGAGCTGTCTGAAACTAAAACCGAAAAAGTAAATGGACAAGGATATGTTTCACACACCGAACCTATATCAGGTGGAAGAACAAAACCGGTAATGGTTCCCTGATAATTGACCGTAAGTCCAGGTGGCATCTGACCTGCAACTGCCTGAAAAGTGTATGGAGGTTTTCCGCCCGTTACCTTTATTTGATATTCTCCAGTACACGGACAACCTGGGCAAGGTGGCTGACCATAAGATATATAACAGGTGTTTGTGACTGCAACTGGTAAAGATGTTTGACTTAAATATTCATAATCAAACATAACAGGATCTGTATCTATTGTCACCAAGCTCAAGTTTTCCGTAAATGAAACTCCAAAAATAACAAGAGCAGTGTTTATTCCTGGGTAGGTTGTTGCAGATACAAATATTTTAGCAGAGTGATCGCCCGGATACATACCTCTTGGGAACAGAACAGGAAAACGAGTTTTTGTTCTTTTCTCCTCAAGTGTAAATGAAGACGGTTCAATAGTTATCAACGAATCATTTGGATGTTCTCTTATTGGTGGACAGAAAGGTTCGTCGGGCAAAGGCTCAGAAATTGAAACAAGTCCTACTTTTACTCTATAGTAGTTTGGGAACCAGAATGTTGGATTTGAAAGAATATATTTTGGTGTAGTTGTATCAAATCTCATAATTGCAAAATGCTTCCTTTTGTCCATAGAGTAGTAAGCATCTCCAGCAAATATAATATAGTTGGTTCCCATTCTAGCATAGTGCTCAGTCTCGGAGGATATATTTGCGTTTGGGAGTATCCTTACTGGAAACGAAACTCTACCGCTTGAATCTATGAAGGAATAAACATAGTTCCCTTCCGTACAAGTTATATTTCCAGCTATTATGGGGCATTCCTCGCTCTCACCTGGCTTAACGAAAACTATACTTGTCTTATATAGAACAACAAACCTATTTATAGATGGCAGCCAAAAGACATATGGATTTACCTCATGCCTTGATGGAAAGAGTCCAACACCGCTGTTTTCCCCTATCCTCTGCCCATCCTTTGATATAAACTGATAGTATATGTCTCCTCTATCATCTGCTCTATGATCCTGCCACACAACTATGTAAGACAGAGATTCTGAAAACGCAACGGAAGGTTTTATCTGATTCCTGAATGCACTTGATATAGAGATTTTACTACCGAAGGTCAGACCATCTGAGAAGTTAACCAAAATTCCGCTGACATCAGAATTATCTTGCGTAATTTCCTCACTAAAAACAACGAAAAATCTCTTGTTTATATAATCAAATTCAACAGAAGGATATGTTGAAGGTAATGGGCTTACAGTCATAGGATTGGTAAACAGCGAGTTCCCATCATCATCATCAAGCATGTTGTAGTAGACTTTACTTCCACGAACATAAGCTATAAGAAATTTACAGGTTCCACCATCACAGCCAAATTTTATATTCGGATCAAAACATTTTTCAGTAGCAGAACATCCTAAATTACTTAACTCAAATTCTCCTGTAAAAAATGTTTTGTTCAAAGAAACAAATCTCCCATAAATTTTATCGTTTTTCTCATAAACAACAAGCCATCTTTCATTGACATAATCAAAATCAGCTGAGAAATTTGCTGTATAATGAGTATTTATAGTGAGATAACCTTCATTATTATTATCTCCTTTTATCATAAAATATGAAAGTAGAATCGCTAAAGAGAGAATCCCTAATTTCTTTTTAGAAGCCAACATAATAAAACTAAAAGACAACAGTTATAGCTTAGCAACTAAATTGAAATAAAAATAAAGTTACTATTATCAATCAATAAAAACAAATCGGAGCAAATCTCAATGAACAGACAACTAAACAAAGGACAATAAAGAAAAGCAAATAGAATCTTACTCCGCTCAAAACAGAGGTAAAAATACAAGCTCGGAAATCAGATCAAGAATTACTACAAGAAAATATAGCAAATAATTCATATTAAGAAAGTTGATTTTTATAAAATACAATATAATGATTCCATCTTATGATGAAAAAGAGGATAGAAATTCATTCTGAAAATTCCTTCTTTGAACATCCAAATGAAAATGTAAAATAAGACAGAAGAAAAATGAAAAAGGGGAAAGTTCTTGGGGGAAAAATCTGGAATATATTGGCATTGTTGTCGATCTCTTTTTTGTTCTCAGATTGTTCTGGTGGATGCAGTGGATGCAAAAAAAATCAAACTGTTCAGGAACAGCAGATACCACAGGAGTTAACTGTTGGTGGTGTTGTTATAGATGATACAGGAAATCCAGTAGAAAACGCACTTGTTACAGCGAGAATAGATGCAAACCAAGATGGATTACTTTCACCAGATGAATCTTTCGCAACAATGACAGACAAAAACGGGCATTTTATACTCACAGCAAGAATTGTCACAGCTCGTGTTGTAACCGGTAGGATTCTAACAGCAAGGGTACAGGTCTCAGTAGAAAAGGAAGGTTTTGTGAGAAACTCTGTTGTTATTGAGCCGAACAATGCAACATACATCAGCAACTTCAAAATTGCAAAAGCATATTCAGCAGTTGATAAGAACACAAAAGATGGTGTTCAGTTCTCGCTTGTAAAAGGTCCAGCAGGAGCTCCAAGGCTTATTTCTGGTCTCTCAAAAGGAGAAAAGCTCAAATTGAAGTCTGAGGGTTCCGAAATACTGGTTGACATAAACATACCACCGGAACTCATACCCCCGTCTGAATCTATAAGTGCAAGTGTTTCCTGGGTTGATCCGATATCTGATCCAGATCTTATGCCTGGAAATTTCCTTGCTTACTCCGAAAGGCCGATCATGCTCTCTTCTGCTGGATTTATATCTGTACAAATGCGGAATGAAGAAGGTGAAGAAATCAAAACCTTGGCTCCGCGAAAAGTCAGAACAAAAACAGAAAATCAAAGCGCTACAATCAAAATGAAAATACCAGACTCGGCAATTCACACACTGTACGACTACGTTGAGGAAACAACAGACAAAGTAGAAGCACCCATGTGGTACTTTGATGATAGAACCGGCGTTTGGCTACCTGGGGAGGAACTCGGTATAATAGTTGATGAGAGCGATAACGCATTGACACCACGCCAGCTTGCTCAAATAGTCTCCGGAAGAGCAAAAATCCCATTGTATATCAAAGCGAATGTTAATCACTTTTCTGAATGGAACGTTGACTACCCTATAACAACTCACTCCTCCATATGTGGTCAGATTGTTGATTCACAAGGAAAAGGAATATCAGGACTACACATAACTACTCAGGGAAACACATACGGGGGTCTTGGTGACTGGAAGGGGACATACACAGATGCCAATGGCAAATTTTGTGTTGATGTTAAGAAAAGTGATCCTGAAAATCCACGAGGAGGAGGTAGCGATTGTTTTGAAGGTTTGAAAAATTCTATCACTACGGAGCAGATATGCAAGGACTTGCTTGCATACGCTGGTGCCCTACCTTTTGTAGCAGATATTGCATCTATAGAGATCGCCCTTGACAAAATCAAGCAACAAAAGCTTATAGATGACGCTATGTATAACAACATAAAGAAGATGCTAGATGGGGCACAAAACGACCTGTCAAAGGGAGAATTCGGTAAAGCAAACGATAAGATAAGAGATGCGATGAAAGCCCTGGAACCAATCGGAAGAGCATCAGCAGACCAGATATTCTATGAAAGATGGGATCAGATTGGCGAGGAAGCTAAAAAATTTATACTAGATACACTAGTCGGATGTGGATTGGACATTATGAAGAAAGGTACAGAATTTTTAATCTCCAAATTAAATGGAATATCAGGATGCGAACAATTTGGAGGACAGTTTCTTTTGGATTTCGGCAAATCCTTGTATGATCTTGGAAGTAGTATAGCAAAAGGTGAAGCAGATGCCTCAACTCTGATTGAATTCGCAGCTGGAAATATTATGAATGTCCTGGGAAACGATAAATTTTTGGAATGTATTGGCAAAGCTTCACCGGGAGTTGGTCTTGACATATGCTTCCTCTCAATCAAAGGTAAAAATGTCGGACTCAATTCAAGTGCAGGTTCAGTGCTCTTTGCAGCTGAAGCTCTTGCAACCTTAGCAGGTCAGGCAATTCAAGCTTGGGGAGAACATGGAGAGTGGAAATCTGCAAAGGCTTATGAAACAGTTCAACCTCATTTTGATAACTTCTTGAAAAATTACAATGAATTTCTAAGAGAACTCAAAAAAAACTCACCAGAATTTTATGAAAAATGTAATCACCTTTTGAAAAGAGAATGTGCATACTTCAAACCAAAAGAAGAACCACGGGCACCAAGAACTAAAACTAAACAAGGAGAAGAAAATCCGATCAAAGTATTTGCAGACCTTGTATCATCAGTTATCGCCCTCACAAATCTGATGGATAAGATACTTCTTGGAGGTAATGAAATCATATTAAGGTGGTCAGTAAGGTGTCAGGAGATAGATCAAGGATATATATGTGAAAATTCAAACAAAGTTATGAAGTGTGAGAACAAAACATTCTCGGAGAATTTAACTGGATTCTACTGCACAGAAACGGATCAGCTGGCAAATAAGAAATTCGACACCCGAAAAAGCTCTGTATTCGCATACACAGATATTCCCCTTGAAAAAAGAGGCGGAGAAACAAGATCTAAAATTCTAATAGATGGAACACCAGCAAACATTATCTCTGACATAGGAATAAACTGGGGGAACGTTGGTTCTCCAACTCTGAATTCAACCGCACATAAAGATGAATTATGGTTCTATGTTGAAGAAAGCGTGAGAAAAAATCCTTCAAGATATATAGGCAGGGTGAAACTTGATCTGAAATCTTACAAAATAAAGGGCAGAGTTCTGAACAAAAGAAACCAACCAATTACTCAAGCTTACATACTAAGTGAATGCGGAAAAAATGTTTACACAACTACCGATAATAACGGAAATTTTGAGTTATACCTAACAACCAAAATACAATCCTGCAAGATTTACATCAATGGAAAAAAATTAGATGTTCAGCTTGGCGATTCCACTGATATCGATTTAGGAAACATTGTACTCAATCTTGCTCCTCGTATAACTACATTTTCATCTCCATCCGAGGCAAACAAGAATGAACTTATAAGGCTTGATGTAAACGCAGAAGATCAAGATAGTGCAAGTTTGAATTACAGATGGTTTGCAGACGGTAATCCAATAGGAGAAGGAAAAAGCATAACATACAGAATAAAAAAGAATTCATACATATGTGCGCAAGTTTCAGATGAGGAAAACCAAGTTTCCAGGTGCGGATATGTATATATCAGAAGCATAGCTCCAAAACTTGTGCTTGAGTATGTTCCGGATGAATTTGAAGAAGGAAAGACATATTCTCTGAGACTTTCGGCGACCGATCCAGACTCAGATTGGGAAGAGCTTCGGTTCTCCACATTTGTTGATTATGACCAGAGCATTGAATACAACACAGTGAATATTTTCTCAAACACCCCCAGCATATCTTTTGATGTAAAACAAGATAAAAACATCGATATCTACTTCAATGTGTGCGATGAGAACTGGAAATGCGATTACAAAACGAAAACCATAAGGATCAAAAATATTCCCAAAACTCCATATGTAAAAATATATGCAAGCAAAAGAATAGCTTTGGTAGGAGAAGTAATAACATTTCAAGTAGAAACAACAAACGCAGAAAGCATAACATGGGACTTCGGAGATGGTTCACAGAAGGTAACAAACAGTTTGACTTTCGTTCAGAGAGCATTTTCTTCGCCCAGAGTATTCAAAATCACCGCCGAAGCAAGAAGTGAGGATAACATAACAGCTCAAGACAGCATAACGGTGGATATAGGGGAACCACCCAAAATAATTTCTTTTTCAGCGTCCTCCACAGAAGGAATAAAACCTCTGCAAGTTGATTTTAATCTGAACGCTCAGAACTTCGAATCTCTCAGATGGGATCTCGGAGATGGTACAGCGTTTATTTCTCAAATACCAAGAGCACAGCACACATACACAAGGTCTGGTATTATTGTAGCTCAAGCCACAGCCATAAACAGATACGGAAGCTCCTCAACTTACACAAACATATACGTCAGAAATACGTCCCCTACAATAACATCATTTGTAGCATCTACAACATTCGGTTCTGTCCCGCTTTCGGTGAACTTTTCAGCTAGCGTAACAGATAACTACAAAATAAAAAGATATGTGTTTACGTTTGGAGACGGATTTCAAAGAGTTATAGATTCGGAGACCTTATCAGTCTCTGCAACACACACATATACAACAGCGGGAACATTTTCCGCCTCTGTTACCGTTTACGATGACGAAGAAGCAAGTGATACAAGAAACTTGACAATAATAGTGACAGCACAACCTCAATGCGATATTCCAACTGTCTCTCTTACTGCAAACCCATCCTCCGGACCAGCCCCGCTTACCGTAACGCTCACAGCAAATGCCTACTCGTCATTCACAATATCTCAGTACCAGTGGGACTTTGACAACAACGGAATAATAGATGCTGTCTCAACATCTCCATCCACAAACTATACATTTTATTCAACAAAAACAGTAAGAGTCAAAGCAGTAAACTCATGCGGAAACTATGGAGTAGCGACCACAACAATAAGCATAACAAGACAATTCCATTCAGCAGACTTCTTCACACCAATTTCAAGCTGTGCGATACCTCTGGTATACAATGATAACGACTTTGCAATAGGAGACTTCAACAACGACGGAAAACAAGACATAGTTGTTGGACTTGGAGCATCTGGATACCTTGCAATACTTACAGGTTCAGGAGCTGGCACGTTCTCTGTATCATCTACTTTCTTTTCATCATACCTGACACAATGTATACCAATTTTTGCTGTTGATAACTTCACAGGAGATTCAAAACCAGATATAGTTGTAACATGTTTACATTTCTCTAATGTGCCATTAATTCTCTATGAAAACACCTCTTCATCATCCATAAACTTCTTATTGAAATCTACATCTCCCCTACCTCCGGACTGCTATTCATTCAAGATTATGTCATCTGACTTCAATTCTGACGGTGTAAAGGATGTGTTCGTGGGATGCTCTGGGCCTTCCTATTACTCTTATGGAAATGGTACAAGCTTTCCAAACTTCGTTTCCCTTGGAGCAGTATCATCAGGTTGGACCCCAGATGCAGTTATAGAAGACATAGACTCAGATGGAAAGCCAGATATAGTCGGAGTGAACAGCGATTACAACTATTTATACATTGCTAGAAATACCGGAAATGGATTTGACACATCTGCAACCATTCCTGTAACATATCCACATAGAATAGAATCTGGAGACTTCAACTCAGATGGGAAAATTGACATAGTTGTTTATAGATCTGATCTAACTTATGTATCTCAATCCACGAACTTTTTCTTAGATCTTTACATAAACAATTCCTCCGGAAACTCAATAACCTTTTATTTATTTACAACTACAAATGCTACTATTGGGAGTCCGCTCAACGGCATAGAGTTCAAGATCGCAGAACTCAACAACGATGCAACACCTGATTACCTTTATACAGGTTATAGGAGCTATCCTCTCAAAATCACACATTTTAACTTGAGAATTTCATACTCTGATAATCAATTCCCAGCCTCTGGTTCCTCGTACTTTTCATCTGTAACGAACTCTGGTTTTATAGGTTCAAACTCAAGTCCGCGTATAGAAGTTGCAGACTTTACATCAGATGGATTTACCGATGTACTTATGATACATGAAAACGGGTGTGTTGTTGTATTCAAAAGAAAAACTTACTCTCCTGCTCCATCTTTTGTTGAAAAAGAAACAGAAGAAAGTAAGATATCAGAAAAAGAACAAAAGCAGAACTATGGATGTTCCTCCGCAGCAGCTCTGGTATCACTTATCCCAGTAGCTCTACTCTTTGTATATCTGAGAAAAAAGAAGAGAAAATTTAGGTTTAAGATGTGAAACTTTTCTCAAACTCCTTTAAGCTCAATCACTTAGCTTGAAATCTGGTCTTCTTCAAGAACCTTTCTTACCACAGAAGACAAAGTTTCTCCGGGATATACATCTTTGAAAATAGACTTCATCAGATCCTTACCCAACTCCTCAATCTCAAGCGAGTGTTTCTTGATTTCCTCCATTTGAGATTTGGCAACAGCTTCTTTCCATTTCTCCATAGCTTCAAGAATCTTTCTGGCTTTCTCCTTGAGTTTCTGATCGTATGGCATATTCAGATACATAAATAATATTTCGTTATTTTTCTGATTTCGACAAATCAAATTCTATTCAAATCAAATTCTATTGTAGTTTTCTTATGTCAAAGAGAGCATAGGAAGCGAAGAAATTTATTATATCAAAACCTAAAATCAATCTCAGAGCAAAGGAGTCTCCCTCAACAAACTTCACAGAAGATATTATCACAGGGATATAGAAAGGGAAAACTATAACATAGTATGCTGGAAAACTTATATCTTCTGACACAGCAAATAGAGAAAATAGAGTAGATAGAGAAACTATACCAACAAGCGATATGGCAAAAGAAAACAGCAAGGAAGTTGAAACTTGTAAATTTGTGAAAAACACAAAGAAAATAATTGTAAAAAATCCAACTATACTCAAAAATATGAAACCGAACAAGAATTTTGAAATAAAGATATCTCCACTACTTACAGGAGATGTTATAAGAGATTCTATCACATCATCTTCAAATTCACTTCTCATTATTTCAATTTGAGGATAAACCGAAGCAAAAAGAAATACAATCCACATAAGCTCGTACGATGCCCTCTGAACAAAAAACGAAATCACAATGGCAGACACAAAAGAAAAAACAATAGGCAAAACAAATACTGTCTTCTTTCTATAAAATATCTTGAAGTCCTTTTTCAGGAACTCAACTATACGCATAAAACAAGTCAAATGTTATAGAAAAAGAAAAAACTTGAGAAATTACGGATTTCATTCGAAAATTTACTCGTTCGTTCTGGTTTGACCTGAATGGGGAAATCGCTAGATGTCGTATAGGATTCTACGATACTTTTTTCTTCTTATTTTTGCAAGACTCACACAAACCTTTCATAATAACCGTTTCATATTGGATTGACCCCTGAATATTTTTTACTTTTATCTCAACATATTCCTCGGGCACATCATAAATTTTTTCGCATCGCAAACATATAAAGTGGTGGTGTGGCTCCAAATTCGTATCAAAAACAGTCAAACCATAGTCTGTTGAAGACGGTAGAGAATATATAAAACCCTTGCTTTCAAACTCCTTCAAAGTTCTGTAAACAGTACTTATTGAAATCGAAGGTATCTCCTCCTTTAAAGCATTGTAAAGGTCTTCTGCCTTTATATGCCCTTTCATTTCAGCTAATTTCATAAATAAGGTAAGTCTCTGCGGAGTTACTCTCAATCCTTTTTCCTTAAACTTATTTAAAATTTCTTGCCTGTTCATATTAAAGTATAATTTAGAACCCAAATCAAAAAATTTTTTATATCCAAAATATTTTTAGATTGCATAGTTTTAGCTTTTCAGCTTTAGTACACCTGAAACAAAATCTGCGATTTCTCTTGAAATAGATTCAACATATTTTTGAGAGTTTATATCAACAAATTTTTCCTTTATTACAAACAAAGGAGCTCTGAACTTCTCTGTTTCTTTTATACGATCCTTCATACTTCTTGATAGATTGACCAGATTCTTGTGGAAGTTTAGTATGCTTTGAGGTGAGTTGCTCGGAATACCGTTTTCTGTAAAATCAACAAATCTGTTAATAATTATTGCAGAAGCATCCAACTTTCTTTTTTTTATTTCCGTTAGCATAAAACTAAGTTCATCTATTTTTCTGTCGTAAGGAGAAGCAACAGCTATAATGATTGACTTTGAGAGAAGATCAACAGATTTACGATAAACTTCTTCCATTTTGTCAAAAACACCTTTCAAAGAACTTAAAAATTTAGCGAAATCTACAATAAAATTTGAACCAAAGAGTTTTCCAGCAATAGAAAGTGGAAGAGAAACTCTTTTACCCGCAGTAGCAACTATCTCCAGAAAATATCTAACAGAACCCGTTTCAAACATACTTTTGATCTTCCCGGGTGCATCGAGAAAATTTAAAAACTTCAAAGAAGGCGGAGTATCAACCACAACAAAATCAAAGTTGTTATTCTCGTATATATCAATAATTTTCAGTATCGCTGAATATTCTTCTGAAGGAAGAAGATCGGCTGCTATTTCAAAAAGCTTTGTTCTTGTTATATCTCCTATATTATTCTCAAAAGCAAATTTTCTGAACTCATTTTCTTTGTCTACCTGAGTCACAAATAGATTCTCTTTTATCTGTTTCATCCCATCAATAGGTATAGATAAAGCAGATTTCAGACGCTTTGCTGGATCTATAGTGATAACAATGGTTTTTCCAAATTTTCTGAGAACAAATCCAATAGCAGCAGACATTGTCGTTTTTCCAACTCCACCCGGTCCGACGAGAAATATCAATCTACTGTTTTTTGTTTCTGCTCCGTATCTCATCGCCCAAAATTTAAATTAAAAACTGAAACCGTCTTTTACATAAATTTATTTTCATCTTTGCTCTTTATTGCAACTTGGCTCTTTTGAGTTCCCTTGAAAGATATTTTCCGGTAATACTAATCTCTGATTTTGAAATCTCCTCAGGTTTTCCTTCTGCTATAAGGTATCCACCTTTATCTCCTCCCTCTGGACCAAGATCTATAATATAGTCCGCAGCTTTCACAAAATCAAGATTATGTTCTATAACAATCACGGTATTTCCCATGCTAACAAGCTTCTGCAAGACATCAACAAGCTGTCTTATATCTTCAAGATGCAGTCCAGTTGTAGGTTCATCAAGTATATACAGAGTTCTACCTGTTGATTTTTTAGAAAGCTCACGTGCAAGACGTATCCTTTGCGCCTCCCCGCCAGAAAGTGTTGTAGCAGGTTGTCCAAGTTTTATATAACCAAGTCCGACATCTTTTAAAACCTGAATCTTATCTCTTATGAAAGCTTGGTTCGCAAAAAATTCAAGAGATTCATCAACAGTCATATCAAGAATTTCAGCTATGTTTTTTCCCTTGAACCTTACTTCAAGCGTATCTCTGTTGAAACGTTTTCCATTACATGCTTTACAAGTTATATACATATCTGGAAGAAGCTGCATTTCAACTTTTATGAAACCCTCTCCTCTACACTCCTCACATCTTCCACCGGGAACATTGAAAGAAAAACGTGAGATAGTATAACCTCTTGCACGAGATTCAGGCAAAGAAGCAAAAAGCTCTCTTATTGGCGTAAATATTCCGGTGTATGTTGCTGGATTCGAACGCGGTGTTCTTCCTATTGGAGATTGATCAACCAGAATAACTTTATCTATACTCTGAACTCCCTCAATTGAATCGAATTCCAAAGGTTTTTCTCTTGAATCTCCCTCAATAAACCTCTTGACCGCCGGGTACAATGTATCTACAACGAGAGTTGATTTGCCTGAACCAGAAACACCGGTGACACACGTGAAAAGTCCAACTGGAAACTTAACGGTTATATTTTTGAGGTTTCTTCCTTTTGCACCCCTGAGAATGATCCACCTGCCATCTGGCTCTCTTCTCTTTGATGGAACTACTATATCTCTTTTACCAGAAAGGTACTGGCAAGTAAAAGAGTTTGAATTTCCGTTATTTTTTGCTTCTTCGGGAGTTCCGTAGAAAACTATATTACCACCATAAACTCCTCCACCCTTTCCAAGATCTATTATAAGGTCAGCGTTTTCTATCGCATCTCTATCATGCTCCACAACAACAACTGTGTTACCAATATCACGAAGTTTCTTCAATGTCATCATAAGTCTATCTATATCTCTCGGATGAAGTCCGCATGTTGGTTCGTCAAGAACATAAAGAACTCCAGATAACTTGGCACCAAGCTGAGCTGCGAGCTTTAATCTCTGAGACTCACCGCTTGAGAGAGATGAAGACTCACGAGAAAGCTCAAGGTATCCAAGCCCAACATCTTTTATAAACTCAAGACGAGACATCAGTTCCGAAAAAATCCTCTGAGCTATCTCCTTTTTTTCACCTTCAAATTTCAAGTTTTTGAGAAAATCATATAGATCCTCAACAGTCATACTTGCAAGCTGATGAATATTTTTACCTCCAACATAAACTGAGAGTGATTCTCTTTTCAAACGAGAGCCACCGCAATCTTGACACACAAAAGAAGAAATGTATCTTTCAACCTCCCAGTAATATCCTTCTTCATATCTTCCCCAAAGATAGTCAATTAGTCCTCCCTCATCAAAGCCCTCAAGACCCTCTGCATAAAGTATCGCTCTTTTTACTTTTTCTGGAAGATTCTTCCATTTTTCTCTGAAAATATCCTTCTTGTATAACTTTCCTACTTCTTCAAGAAGATCTATAATGTAATCTGGGAAATTATTCTTGTAAGCTCTTATCGCTCCATCTTGAATTGATTTTTCCTGATCTATAACCAGCTCCTCATCAACTTTCAGAATTTTTCCAATTCCATGACATGTTGGACATGCACCATATGGAGAATTAAAAGAAAATATCCTTGGACTTATTTCCTCAAACGAAAAGGAGCACTCAGGACAAGAGAAAACAGTGGAAAATGTTCTTGTATTTTTTCTGCCATCTGGTAGCTCTTCTTCCATCAACACAAGACCCTTTGATATATCTTTTGCCTGCTCTACAGATGATGTTATTCTCCTTCTTGTATCGTCGTCTTTCCTCAAAACCAGTCTATCAACAAGAATTTCAATGGTATGCTTTTTGTTTTTATCAAGCTGTGGTGTTGCTTCAAAAAGATCATAGAGTTCTCCATCAATTCTTACTCTTGAAAATCCTCTGGATTTCCAGATTTCAAGTTCTTTCCTGTATTCACCCTTTTTGCCTCTCACATATGGAGAGAATATAAAAATTTTCGTTCCCTCGGGATGATCCATTATTATCTCTGCAATTCTCTGAGGGGTCATTGCAGATATTGGAATTGAACAGTTCGGACAGAACGGGTCACCAACCCGAGCGAAAAGCAGTCTCAGGTAATCGTAAATTTCGGTTGAAGTTGCAACTGTTGAACGAGGATTCCATCTTGCACTCTTCTGATCTATTGCTATTGCTGGGGAGAGACCTTCCACAGAGTCTACGTCTGGTTTTGGCATCTGTTCTATAAATTGTCTTGCGTAGGATGAAAGACACTCAACATATCTTCTCTGCCCTTCTGCAAAAAGTATATCAAAAACCAAAGATGATTTTCCGGAACCGGAAACACCACTCACAACAACAAATTTATTTTTTGGGATCTTTACATCTATGTTTTTGAGATTATGCTGTCGCGCTCCCTTTACATAAATGAAATCAGAAGCCATATAAATCTGATATAATAATCTTAAATAGATCTCTAAAAACATTTTCAGCTTGCTCTGAATCAAACATAAAATAATGTTTTGAAGTATAAATTATACCATCAAAATTTAGACCAACCACTTTGCTCCCTTGCAAAAATCCTGAGAAAATAAAAAGCTCCTTCAAGAACATTTTCCCTTAGAGAAAATATCAAAATCAAAAATCCAGGGAACAGAGTATCATCAACAAAACACATTACAAAACATATTCAGAATTAAGATAATATGAATTCTACATCTAATTACCTTGCTGAAAAATCTTTATTCTTTTTTAGAAAGAATATATATATCACCATCTATCGTATAAGGATCTTATAAAACTTGCATACATCAGTCAAACAGAATTCAATCCAATCAGGCATTATGACATTTATCTTTTGATTTACCAATCAGATAATTTTTTATCTTTCCAAGTATAGTTTTTCTTGCTCTTTCAAGACTTACCTTGTAGCTATATGGATCTTTTGCTGTGAAGAACTCTTCAAAAGAACTAACCCCATTATAAAAAGTGTTGTCAGGACAAGAAATACTATACTTTACATAAACATACAAAGAATATCCCCGCACTTTTCCATCAATATCAAAAACTCCTGGATTTTCTTGATAATCTACAATCTCAGCAGAAGCCCTTATTTTTTGCTCTGAACCGTACTGCTCATTCCTACTTCCCAAAGCATAGCTTTCCTGAACAATCCACCTCGTATTGCTTTTGATATTTATCTCAAAATACTCTTTCATAGAAAAACATGACGAAAAAAACAGTAGAAGAAAGCCCAGATTCTTTGATAAATTTGACACAAGGATATATTAAAAAGAAGTTCGGATTAATAAAAAAGATTTTCAAAACAATGAAAGGAACCTCTTCACACAACCTCAAAAAACTAAAAAAACAAAAAAGGATAGCTTCTCTGAATAAAATAGGATTTATGCTTATTGAGAGGATAAACAGTCCGAAAGATATAAAGAATCTCAAAATAGAGGAGATCGAAAAGCTATCAGAAGAGATAAGAGAGATAATAGTAGACGTAGTATCAAAAAACGGTGGGCACCTTTCACCATCGCTCGGAATAGTTGAACTCGTTTTAGCTCTGCACTATGTATTTGATATGCCTAAGGATAAAATCATATTTGACGGAGGATACCAAGCATATTCACACAAGCTCATAACAGGCAGAAAAGAATATTTTCATACATTGAAGATATGGAACGGTCTTGGCGGATTTCTGAGAAGAGAGGAATCAGAATATGATATAATTGGTGCCGGACATGTCGGAACATCTGTTTCATCTGCTCTGGGAATAGCAGAAGCTAACAAGAAACTTGGGAGAAACGGAAAAATTGTAGCTGTAATAGGCGATGGAGCTATGACATGTGGTATGGCCTACGAAGCGATGAACCATGCCGGAGATATGAGATCTGACCTAATCGTAATACTGAACGATAATGGTATGTCTATTTCCCCAAACAGAGGAGCAATTGCTTCGTACTTTTCTAAAATAATGGCTGAACCTATATTTTTCAGAGCACGAGAATCTATTAAAAAATTTATAAGGGAAGTCCTTTCCCAGAAAGGCGAGGATTTAATAAGAATAATAAGAAGAGGAGAAGCTTCTTTAATATCTCTTATGACACCCGGAATATTTTTTGAAGCTCTTGGATTTTACTATTTCGGTCCGGTAGATGGTCACAACCTCAAAGAACTCATATGGATACTCAAAAAAGTAAAAGAATGGAAAGGGCCGGTTTTAGTTCATGTGAAAACAAAAAAAGGAAAAGGATATAAACCCGCCGAGGATGATCCCGAGGTTTTTCACAGAATCCCACCATTTGATAAACATACAGGTAAAGTTCTGAAAAAGGCATCAAGACCGTCCTTTTCATCTGTTTTTGGAGACTTTATAGTTGAACTTGCGAAGAGAGATAAAAGAGTTGTTGGAATAACAGCTGCTATGCCTCTTGGTACTGCTCTCGATAAGCTTCAAGCAAACCTTCCAGATAGATTTTACGATGTAGCAATAGCAGAACAACATGCTGTGACTTTTGGAGCCGGATTAGCTCTTGCTGGTATGAGACCATTTGTAGCAATATACTCCACATTCCTGCAAAGAGCCTACGACCAGATATTACACGATGTAGCTATACAGAACGCTCCCGTTATATTATGTATAGATAGAGCTGGAATAGTTGGAGAAGATGGTGCAACTCACCATGGTGTGTTTGATATAGCATACCTGCGTCCCATACCTAACATGGTTCTTATGTCTCCAGCAGATGAAAATGATATGAGAGATATGCTCCTGACAGCTTTGGAACTGGGAAAACCTTGCGCTATAAGGTATCCAAGATCTGAAGTTCCAGATGTACCAAAAACCGAACCAAAAATAATAGAAATAGGGAAAGCAGAAGTAAAAAAAGATGGATCAGATGTAGTGATACTGGCCTATGGGAGCCTTGTTTATGAAGCTCTCAGAGCAGCAGAAGAAGCTGAGAAAAAATATGGATGCTCAGTAGCCGTAATAAACTCAAAGTTCGCAAAACCGCTTGATACCGAACTTATATGCCAATATGCCCAGAGAACAAAAAGAGTTATAACTCTGGAGGAAGCAAGAAAAGATGGTGGCTTCGGTTCAGCAGTAATTGAACTACTCGCTGACAAAAAAATAAAAGCTGATATAATACGAATGGGAACACCCGATTTCTTCATAGATCAAGGTTCAAGAGCTGAACTACTTTCACTGATCGGACTAGATAAAGAAGGAATAAAAAGATCAATAGAAAGAATAATTTCATACGGGTAAACTGCTTATATACGAGCACCTTGCCAAAAAATTATATCTCACCTACCGTTGAATAAATATGGAATTTGAAAGATACTTACTTAATTAGAGAAACTAAGTAAATCCACGCTATTGTATTAGCTTTATGAATTCTATATTCCTGATATTTTTCACAAGATCAGTGTTTTTGTGATATAGAAAATTCAGAAAGATTCTTTTACTACTTTTACAGATTTTATTTCCTTGAAATCACTGTAATCTCCCTTTGTATCTTCAATTCTCCATATTACATATGTCCCGCTTTTGACATCACCATTTTGAAGAAAATCAACATCACCCGAAACACCTTTGTAATCAATATCTACGCCCTTTTTTATTTTATCAACAATGTCTCTCCAACTTCCACCTGCAGATGGGGGTTTGACCTTCTCACCAGAGTTTGTAACATCAATTAGTTTAGCCTTTACCTTCTCCGGGTCATATTCGCCAGCCGATTCAATAGCAGCAGCTATAACACATACAGCATCATATGAGATATAATCCACTGCTCCGTCGTCTCCAAATTTTTCCATTATTTTTTGCCTAAATACTTGATAATCAGGATCATCATAGGGCGGAGATATTGTAGTTCCCTCCATTCTATCTCTCACAAATTCAGCAGCTGGACCACCAGATATTTCAGGATACTGATTACAATCACATCCAAAAAGTTTTGGATAAGTTTTTCGCTTCTCATCAAGAAAGGTTCTCAGCTCCGCCAAAAAATTTACCCCATCTTCATTGAAAGTATACAAAAAAATAGCTTCCGGATCTCCGTTCTCATAGAGTTTCTCTATCTCTGACCTGAAATTCTCGGTTTTGTCTTGTTCGTATGGAACAAAAGATAAAACTGTACCCTTTGTTGAACTCTCGGGAGAATTCTCAAATACTTTCTTGAATATCTTTGCAAATTCTCTACCATCCCAATCGTCCCTGTATATAACTGAAACAGATGTTATACCTTCTGAAAGTATGTATTCAGCAAGAACAGCTGCCTGAAATTCGTCCGATGGACAAACCCTAAAAACATGTCCAGCATCATCTAATTCAGAAATAACCGGGCTTGTTGGCCATGTTGCAATTACAACAATCTTGTTTTCAGAAACGAAATTACATTTTTTCTCTTCTGCAAGTTTTGGATCTACATCCCACGAACAGACACCAGAAAGAAGCGCCTCACTTCCATCTGGACCAACAACAAATTTTATACCTTGAGATATGAATTTTTTCAAGCATAATCTTACTCCTTCTGGATCTTCAGAATAGTCGCATATTACTACTTCAAGGTCTTTTCCAAGCAACCCCCCTTGTTCGTTGATCTCTTTTTGGGCATATTTAAAACTTGTCGCAACAACGCCTCCCCAAGCTGCATCAACACCTGTGAGTGGTACCAATCCTCCTATTTTTACAGTATCTCCAGCTCTGCCTTTATCGTTATCGGAACTACACATAAATAAAACAAGAGTCAGAACAAGAACTATTGAGATTGCTTTTGGATTCTTCATTCTTTTTGGATTCATCTCACAGCTTTGATTTGCGATATAGTCTGAATCATCAACAGAAAATTCACTCCTCATAATGAATTTTTAATCACAGAATTCGGTTTTTTGGAATAAATCTGGGAGTTCGTATTGCAGAAGGATTCATGTTTTGAAATTTTACTGAATTCAGAATTTTACAAATGCTCTATTTCTGTCCCGGTTTTCTTATTTCAACTTTTGCAGCCTTATCTGGGTGTCCTCTGAAAGTTCTTGTTGGAGCAAATTCGCCAAGCTTATGTCCAACCATATCTTCTGTGATATAAACCGGTATAAAAGTTTTCCCATTATGAACTGCTATTGTAAAGCCAACCATTTCCGGAATTATGGTAGACCTTCTGGAATATGTTTTCAGAACGACTTTTTCACCTTTCAGAACTTTCGGTCTCAAATTCATTACTTTATCTAAAACATGCTCATCAATAAATGGTCCCTTTTTCAAAGATCTTGGCATATTTTTGTTTTATAGCAATCCTTAAAAAAGTTTTTGTAATTTCAAAAATAAATTTTCAGTTTCAATCAAGCTCAAATTTGAAGTCCTCTTTGAACGGTGGTTGTTCTTTTTTGTCAAATATAAAGTTCTCCATCACAAGAAAATCTATATCTGTTCTCATAAAGCATCTGTAAGCATCTTCTGGGGTACAAACAATAGGCTCTCCTCTGACATTAAAACTCGTATTTATAACAACACCATACCCTGTTAGCTTTTTGAACTCGTTTATAAGCTTCCAGTATCTCGGATTTGTTTCCTTATGAACAGTTTGAACGCGAGCAGAGTAATCCAGATGAGTTACAGCCGGAATATCAGATCTTATGTAATACAGTCTTTCTGAGATAGATAAACTATGCCAGTTCTCAGGTAAAGGATTTCTTCTTTTCGGATGGACATAATCTATAAGTATCATATATGGTGAAACAAAGCCGTACTCAAAGTACTCTTTTACATCCTCGGCAATAACAGAAGGTGCAAACGGTCTGAAACCCTCTCTGAATTTTATTTTGAGATTGAGTTTTTTCTGCATCTCTGGATTTCTTGGATCAGCCAAAATACTTCTTGCTCCAAGAGCCCGAGGTCCCCACTCCATTCTTCCCTGAAACCATCCAACGATATAACCTTTGGCAATAAGCTCAGCAGTTATTCTACAGAGCTCATCCTCATCTTGAATTTCTCTATAAGGCGCTTTGTATTTTGAGATCACCGCAAGAATATCATATCTTGAAAATGCCGGTCCCAAGAAAGCTCCCTTCATTGAATCAAACTCTGAAATTTTTCTTTCTGTTCCTTCGTTCGCATAATAGAAAGCTAAAGCAGCGCCGAGTGCTCCGCCTGCATCTCCTGCAGCAGGCTGGATCCAGATATTATCAAATATCTTTTTGATAAGCAGCTTTCCGTTCGCAACGCAGTTCAGAGCAACACCTCCAGCCATACATAGATTCTTTGCACCCGTTATCTTTTTTAGCTCAAGAGCCATAAGAGTGACTATCTCCTCCGTGATCTCTTGTATAGCCAGGGCAAGATCTGCATACTCCTGCGTTATCAAAGTCTCAGGCTTTCTTGGAGGAAAACCAAAAAGCTTGATCCACTTTTTTTCATCCACCATCTTCAGCCCTACACAGTAGTCAAAATATTCCTGGTTCAGATGTATTGAACCATCATCTTTTATATCCACAAGATTGTCAAGAATGATCTTCTTGTACTTTCTTGCTGAATCTGGATTTCCATACGGTGCGAGCCCCATGAGCTTGTACTCACCAGAGTTGACCTTAAAACCACAGTAGTAAGTGAAAGCTGAGTAAAGCATTCCAACAGAGTCCGGGAAATTGAGCTCCTTGAAGATTTTTATTTCTTTGTCTCTTCCGTATCCAAGAGAACCTGTAGCCCACTCTCCAACTCCGTCTACCGTAAGTATTGCGGCTTCATAAAACGGAGAAGGATAGAAAGCACTTGCTGCATGTGAAAGATGGTGTTCCGAAAAATAAAGCGGAGGTACAACTTGTCTTCTACCTTTTCCATCTTCTGAACCAAATGCCAAGCTTTTCAGCTCATTCAAAATCAAATCCTTTACAGATAGCTTTTTATCAAACAGAAGAGCCGATATAGCTGATTTGAATTGTGCAAAACCCTTTGGGACAAAGTTATAGTATGTTTCCATTATCCGCTCAAGCTTCAGAAATGGTTTTTCATAAAAAACAACAGCATCTAAATCGGAGATGGTTATCTTGGCATCTTCAAGACAATACTTTATAGCTCTTGTTGGGAAACGAGGGTCATGCTTTTTTCTTGTGAACCTTTCTTCCTGGCATGCAGAGATTATCTCAGCATCTTCAACAAGACAAGCTGCACTATCGTGATAGTAGGCAGATATACCCAAAACCTTCATCAATATAATGTTAGTTCATGAAACAGTTAATACAACTTTTACCGCAAAAATAATAAGGGAAAGAATAAAAAATTTATCAGATGTAGCCTTTTCAATTGCAATTTTTCATTAATCTCAAAAAATTGAAAACCATAGTCTACGGAGAATAAAGGAAACTGCATAATTTGTTGCAAGATGACTTCTCTGAATAAAAACATCGCTTGAAAAAGAATTTAAGACGAGAATCTGTGATTGAAGTATAGACAAAACTTTGTAACAATGATTTTCAGATTTTCGATCATTTGCATCTGAATTTTCAAATTGAATACGATGAGGTATGATTCTGCTGTAAAAAAGAGTTTTGAGAAAGTAGCTATTGGAGTCCTGAGAATTCTCGGATAAGAATTTATTGAGATAAAACCTATTTCTATTGAAATGCAGATCGGTAAGCTTATTGCAGACTTTTTGGCTATCGTTAAACTTAAAGATGGAACGGAGTTGATTTTACATGTAGATTTTCAGACAAAGAATGATCCGGATATGCCAAAAAGGATGCTGAGGTATTTATATGTTATAATTTCAAGATACAATCTTCCAGTGAAGCAGGTCGTAATATATTTGGGTAAAGAAGAACTTAGGATGAGCAACCGTATAGAGATGAGAGCAGATGGGACATTGTGTATGAGGATGAGATAATAGATCTAAAGGAAGTTGAATCTGAGAGATTTTTGGAATCAGATAATCCGGATGTATATTTGCTTGGGATACTTGGAAGGACTCAGGACATATCGTAGGTTGTAAGGAAGGTAGTTCAGAGGCAAAGTTTTGAGAAAGGGGAGATAAGAAAGCATGATCTGTTCAGAATATATAAATAGGTTAGGGGTATTTGCGGAGCTCAGAGATATAAGAGAAGATTTGAGGAAGGAGGTAGAAGCATTGATAGACATAACGAAAACGTGGTTGTATCAGGAAGGGAAACAGGAGGGAATACAGAAGTGGATACAAGAAGGTACTCGTAGGGGTATAAAGGAGGGAACGAGGGAGGCGTTGTTGTTGGATATACGAACGAAGTTTAGCAAGGTACCTGGATTGATAAGGAAGGAGATAGAGGGGATAGAAGATGTGAATAGGCTTAGGATTTTGAAGAGTGAGGTAGTAAAGTCAAGGACTTTGAAGGAATTTGAGAGGAAGCTCAGATCTTTGCGTAGATGATTTTTGATTGAGATAGTTTTTTTATGTTGATATTCATACTTTTGGTTTCGCATTTGAGGCAAGGTGATTTTTCTATTTACAATGTTGTATTGGTTTGAATTAGTATCCACAAAAATTGTCTTTTGAACAAAGTCTATCCATGGTTCAAGACTTAGGAGCTGATCTTATTTTAGACTTTTTGAGTTTTATATATCCTGCAAATTCTTCTACTATTTCCCTTGATGAGTACTTCGGTATAAATCCTGCCAGATCCTTTGCTTTTGTTCCATCAGCAACGAATGTGTATCTTATGTAGTCTATATGCTGTGGCGGGAATGGAGAAATTCCCGCAGATCTCATTATCATGCATAAAGCATAAAGCCAAGAGTAAAACATGGGTATGTTAATTTTTCCCATAAGGCGTGTTATGTAAAGTAAGGGTAATGCTCCTTTCCCGGCTATGTTGTATATTCCTCCGGGTATTTCATCATGTCCCACTGTGAATCTCATATATGCATCTATTATATCTTCTTGGTGTAAAAACTGCATCATAGGGTCAAATCCAAGTACTGAAAAAACGATAGCACCAGAAAGGTACCAGGTCATAAAGTTCTTAACTTTATCGCCAAGAACCGGACATTTTCTTAAAATCAGAACTTTCGTTGAAGGAATTTTCTTTGCAAATTTTTTTGTCAGTTCCTCTGCTTCCACTCTATCTTTTATATATCTGTAAGATGGATTAGGTCTTAAAGGAGCATCTTCCTTTATCAAGTTTGGATTCATCGGATGTGCCCCATAAACCTCTGTGGTTGAGGATAAGATAAATTTCTTTACCTTTTTCTTCGCACAAGCGTTCAGAACATACCACGTTCCAATTGCTTGAACTTCATGACAGTAAGAAGATGATGCAGGAACTTTTCCCTCAAAAAAAGCCATATGTAAGAATGTATCAACATTCTCTCTTTCAAGAGCATCATAGATCATCTGATCTGATTTTGGATCTGTTAGATCTATTCTGTAAAATCTAACATCTTCTTTCAAAAAACTTGGCCTGTGTTTATCAAGCACTGTAAGCTTTATCCCCGGAATATTCTGTAATCTTATACATAAGTTAGTTCCTAAAAATGTTCTAACTCCTGTTAGCGCTATACTCTGCTCGAATTTCATACATATTATTATAACACTATACTGAAGTTTTTGTTTTATTTTTGTGGTTTTAGAACTGAATTGTATCTCTCGTTTTTTTTCAATTTTAGAATACCTTTCAATTATGGATATAAAGGGAGTTGGCGTAGATATTCTCAGAATATCAAGAATAAAAGGTGTCTACCTTAATCATGGTGAAAGATTTTTATATAGAATCTGTACAGATCAGGAAATAAACTATGTTATGCGATCGCGGGAAACGTTATTTGATAGACTTTCTGCTCTCTTCTGTGCAAAGGAAGCTGTTTTCAAGACCCTTCATACCAGAAATTCCATAATCTTCAAGGAGATAGAAATTGTACATTTACCTTATCCGGTGGCGAAACTTCATGGAAAAATGCTGCACATTGCATTACAAAGGGAAATAAAAAATGTTTTAGTTTCTATATCGCATGATTCAGATATATGTATAGCTTTTGCTATTGCTATTTAGCTTTTGCTTCTGTGTTCATTTCGTATGTTTTTTCTTTTGATGCAAAATTGATGTTATCAAAAACTTTTTCAAGAATCTCCTTTAACTCGTAAGATTTCATTCTGTAGATATTTTGTCTTACCAGAATAACAATATCAAAGTTCGGAGATTTTCCCTCTTTTATAAGTTGTCTCATCGCTTCTCTGATTATGCGTTTTATTCTGTTTCTCCAAACACTCTTTTTGGCAACCTTCTTTGAGACTATTACAGTGAATCTGGTATGTTGATACGGATAATATTTTAGAATAAATAACTCTGCTCCATTTTTTTCTAATGAGACTTTTTTGGTTTTACCTTGTTCAAGAACTCTCTGAATATCTCTTGTTAATCTCAATCTGTTTTTTCTGAATCTCAAGATTGATTTTTTATTTTTATCATTTTTATCGTTTATAGTAATTTATAGTGCTTATTTTGAATTACATAACCTTCTCTACAAATATCACAAATAGATAAAAAATTAAACAGGAAACAACAGCAAGGATATTTGATTTCCTAATTATTTCTTCAGACTGTGGAAGAGCAAAGTCTCCAATGGAATAAAATCCAATTTTTTCAAGCCTTACATTCAGTGCTCCACTGAACATGCAGATTGGAACATATGAGTTTGGACTCGGAGTTGCTCTCTTAAATTTCAGAAGTGTAGATATAGAGCTTTTAGCGTCAAGTCTCATAAAAAGTATTCCCAAAAATATAAAAATTATGCTTATCCTTGCTGGTATGAAATTCAGCAGATCATCTGTTTTTGCTGGAATCAAACCTATGTATTTGTATTTTTCATTTTTGTATCCGACCATTGCGTCAAGTGTATTTATCACTCTGTAAAAAATGCTTCCGTAGATTCCAAAAAGAAGAAAAAAGAGAATCGGAGAGAAGAAGCTATCAACAGTGTTTTCAGCAACGCTTTCAACAGATGCGGAAATTATATGTGGTCTTTGCAATTTTTCAGTTTTCCTCCCAACAATTTTTGCAACCTCTAATCTTGCTTTTTGAATATCTCCTTTTTTAAGTTCCCTCATAACAGATCCAGAATGCTCTACAAGAGATCTGAGCGCAAAGGTTGTTTTAAGAAAGAAAGCATCAAAGATTAGCTCAAAGATGTATATATCAGCTAAACTTACGATTTTTCTACCTACAAAATATAATCCGAAAAATACGGAGCTTCCGAAAATTATAAGCGCAAATCCGAACAATATTTTCAGGAAACTTGAGCTTAACTTTTCTCCAATCTTTTCAGAGCATTGAATTGCTTTGCCAGTTATGACAACGGGATGAACCACGCTCGGTGGTTCTCCAAAAAAAATATCAAAAACCAGAGCTATTACCAGCACAATAATTTCTCTTGAATCCTTATGCGAATTCAAAAAAGAAATTAGATTCTCAAATTCCATTTTTGTTTATTTTTATGCGTTTTGGATTTACTTCTATTTTATGATTTTATATTTGATTTATGATTTTATATTTGATGTTTCAATCTGATTTATTGTAGATAATCTTCCTATGATCAAAATTTTGAATATTTCTCGTGTTCAATCAATTATTATCTTGATAAGAAATAATGCCGAAACTATTATAACAAACATATTCAGTTCCTTTGCTCTTCCAGAAAAAATTTTCAGTATGGTGTAAGATATGAAACCAAAAGCTATTCCATCTGTTATAGATAAAGAAAATCCCATGATCAGTAAAGTTATGATTGCAGGAAAAGATTCGGTTATATCGTCAAAGTCTAGATCTTTTATTACCGAAAGAATTGTGAATCCAACAAATATCATAGCAGGAGCAATTTGCGGATGCAGGATTTTTCCTTCGTATTTTATCCCTTCTCCGATTATTTGAATTATTGGAAGGAGAAACAGAGAGAGTATGAAAAGGAAGGAAATTGTAAATGCTGTTATTTTGGTTCTACCACCAGACTTTATTCCAACCGCAGATTCTATGTATGTTGTCAGGGTAGTTGTTCCAAGAACTGTTCCAGCTACTGCTCCAAGGCTATCTGCTACAAATGACTTTTTCACTATTTTCTTCTCTGGAGTTATTCCAGCTGCTGTGAAAAGTCCGACCAGTGTTCCCGCTGTGTCAAAAACGTCAAGAATAAGAAGAACTAAGAAGGCAGAAATTATATCAAGTATCTTATGTTCTGGTATAAAAAAATCAACATTTATTATCCTTTCTGGAAGAGAAGGAATAGAAAATATTTTTTCTGGAATTTTTATATAGCCCTGATTCAGAAGCACCAAAGTGGAGACCAATATTCCAAAGATTATTGAGAACCTTATGTTTAGTGAATAGAGTACTGCAGATACAATCAAACCCAAAGATGTTGAAAGAAAGGGTACAGATTTTATATTACCAAGTTTGATTATCGTTTCAGGTGATTGCTCTATTATTCCTCCCCACTGAAATCCGACTATTCCTATAAGTAATCCTATTCCACTTGTTATTCCTATCTTTATTGATTTTGGCATTTTGTCTATGGTTATCCATAAAACTCCGGTCAGAGATACCAACAGAGATGTTAGAGCTGAAAGAAAGTTCACAAACATACCTTGATAAAATGTCAGGCCGAAGGCTGAACATATTGTGAATGCGAAGAATATATTGTGTCCCATTGCAGGAGCTATTGCAAAAGGAAGATTTGTTGTTGCTCCGAGAATTAAAGTGGCTATCGCTGATGAAACGCAGGTTGCAAAAACTACGGTGTAAAAATCCGCACCTACCTTAGAAAGTATTGCTGGTTGAACAAAAATTATGTAGCTCAGAGTTGAAAATGTTGAAACTCCGGCAATTATCTCTCTCATTTTGAAAGAAATTATGAAAACACCCGTATCTTTTGTGATATTTTCAGATGTTCATTCAGAAAATTTTATTATTGTTTTCTGTTTCCCGATCTTGATTATCTTTATTCTGTGTCTCAGATCGTTCAGCGCATTCTGAAAAATCTGGATAATCTTTTGCGTCCAGTTTTGTTTCGCTTGTTTTCGTCAAAAAGAAGATACATTCATTCTGAAAATCCTTTGATACTGGTGATCAGACCGGGCGGAGCGGGAGACGCGATTCTGCTTACTCCCGCAATAAGGATGCTGAAAGACAAAATTAAAGATGCAAAGATACATTTTCTCGGAGAAAAGAGAAACATAGATTTTGCTGAATTCTGTTATGGAGAACTAATAGAAAAATTCATTATCTACGATTCTCCCTCTTTTTTGTATTTTGTTCTGAGAAATCTTGGGAAATATAACTTGGTTATAGATACCGAACAGTTTTTTTCTCTTCCAGCGCTTTTCGGAAAGATACTTGGTAATTTCGTTGTTGGGTTTTCAACAAAAAAATATATACTTGACTTTTCAGTTGATTACTTTCATTTCTCATTTGAAGCTTTTGAATTTTTCAGGCTATTTGCGTCAGCAGTTAAGATTATGAATGAAGAGAAACTTTCAGACATAAAGATAGATGATCTCTTTCAAAGCTATATGAATTTCTCGGGTAAGGTCAGGAAAACCGAGCATAACTTTGATATTGTCTTTGCACCATACACAACGAAAATAGAAAAACATTACTGGGGTATCAATCAAGTGATAGATTCGCTTTCGAAAAAATACAGAACTTTTGTTATAGGAGATAAGAAACTTGGTATAGATGATATTTTCTCAATAGTAGATTCCGCAAGAGTAGTCGTTGGTGTAGACAACGCAATAGTCCATATCGCAGCGCTTTTAGGAAAACCATCTTTTGTTATTTTCGGTCCAACAAACCATATAAAATGGTCATACTCCAAAACAACAAAAATAATAAGAACAAATACATGGTGTTCTCCTTGTTCTTATTTTGCAGAAATACCAAAGTGTCCAAGAAATGTTGAATGTATGAGAGAAATCAGTCCTTCTGAGATAATTTCTAGAATTGAATCATTTTTGGCTGAAGTTTAGTCTTGTATTTGAAGTTTAGTCCTGTGTTTTGGCTTCCGTTACTCCGTCTTCTAACTCTGTGTTAGCCTTTATTATTCTCTCTCCTTCTTTTACCCAACCAAATCTTCTGAAAACATTTTCAAGATACTCTTTGTTTTCAGATTTTATAAGCATCTTTCTCTCTTCTATCTCATTTATTCTCTTTTTTACAGATTCAATTTCGCTTTGTATCTGCTCTATTTGTTTTCTCTGCTTTATATACTTAAATATCCCATTATCTGAGAGCAAAAAATAAACAGAAAGCATGTATGAAATTATAGATAAAGGAAGAAAAATTTTAGGTATTTTTATTCCGATTTTTGTTTTTTTGTTCTTTGTGATCTTTTTATTTTTGTTTTCCCCTTTTGACACATCATTTAATTATACAAAGAGATTGATTGTATTTCAAGGGAGAATATTGTTGGTTTTGCACTTTTGAGTTATTGTAATCTCTGATGAGGATTCATATCGCATCAATTTTCAAGCCTATGTTTAGGAGTATCTTTCTATGCAGGAATCTATTTTGGCTTTTACTTTTCCATTCTAGCCTTTGTTTCATCAACTTCAACTATGTCTGAATCAAGAAAGATTTTTATGGTTTTCCCCTGTATCTGTAATCCCTTTTGCTGAATCACAGGATTTCCTGTAAAAATTATCATTTTCTCTTGTGGAAATATTTCAGCTTTTTCTGACTTTATTGTTCTTCCATTGGTTTGAACTTTTACATTACCATATCCTTCTATTTTCTTTACTGTTTTGTCTTCAACGAAGATTTTAGCTTTGTCTGTTTCTGCATACAGATCTCGTGCTTTCAGTTTTATATTTCCGCTGATTTCTATTATTCCGCTTCTGAGATTATACACAGACTTTTGAGCCTCAATTTCAATTTTTCCAAGTTTATTGCTATCAAACGATAGTATAGTGTTTTGAGCATAGACTATATCTCCAACCAACTTCGATTTCTCAGCATATACTCTTTCAGAAATGCTACCTTTTTCTATTTCTATGAAGCTATACTTTATTTCTCTTGTTCCTGAAACAACGAAAAAAACAGATAGAAGTAGCAAAGATATACCGACTATCAGGAATATTCTCTTCACTCCTATAATTTTCTGATTTTTCTTATATTTTATCAGATTTGTAGTTTTTGCTGGTAAGAACTATTGGTTGATTTTTTCTTGCTTCATTTGAAATCCGTTGCTTTGTCGTAGAAACGATGCTGAGGAAGAATTATTGAGTTGAAGCATTCAGGAATCTCGTGATCACAACAGAGTAGAAAGTTGCTTTTGACTACTCTGCTATAATAATGAGTATTATGAGCAAAGGTATGTTTATGAAACTTGATACTAGAGGTTTATCATTGTTGCGAATGTGTAGTTTTAATAATTTTCTCAATTATCTATGGACATGCTATCTTGATAGCCTCTGTATAATTTGAACAATTGAAGTTTTTGAGTCCCTCTTCTGCTTGTTTTTTCACTTCTCCTTCGCATCCGCCACCAGAAGGGGTACCACCCGTTCCGCCTGCTGTACATTCTGGTGCTTTTGGATCAAGAACACATTTGCAAAGATCACAGTTAGACTTCCCTTTGCAAGCATCGTTGAGGCACTGATTTATCTTTTCTCCTAACTCTTTACATGGATTACTTTCTTCTCCTCCGCCGCATCCAGGTAAGTTAAAGGATAAGATAGCCGCTGAAATGAGTATAAAAAGGGATATAAATATTTTTTTCATTTATTTCCCTCCTTTTTTCTGATGTTTTTATAATGAACCGATTGTAATATTGTTTTTATTTTAATGTTTATTTGAATTACATAATCTTTTACCTTTGAGAATGATTAGGAATTTACATCTTGTGACACTTGAATGTTAATCTAAATCTATTTGCTCTTACACTCTTATTCTATTTTTTTTGTGTTCTTTTCAAGAGCTTTTATGAGATTCCACATTGTAAAATTTACTTTGGCTTGTATGTTATGTTTTATTCCGTATTTTACTATTGCTCCACACATTGAATCTATTTCGGTCTTTCCGCGAATTTTTATATCTTGTATCATGCTTGATATGTGATCCTTGGTCGGAGGTACAAGTCTTTTTTCGAATTTATCAAAAAAATCATCTTTCACATTAGCTCCTTCTTTTTGGGATATAGATATTCCTTCAGATATTATTTCCCTTGAAATCTCCCGTGTGAAAGGATTCAAAATTATATTGCCATAAGTTGTATTTAGGATAACACTTAGTGGATTCAATGCTGAGTTATAAAGTGCCTTCTCCCATATCGGTGTTCTTATATCTTCCACAAATTCGCTTGGTAGTCCAGAGTCTGAAAAAATATCCGAGATATTCTTCATTATTTTCACAGCTTTGTTTTCTTCTTTATAAAATTTCGTATCCCAGAAACCAAAGAGTATGGGTCCGCCCCATACTGTGATTTCTATCTCTCCGGGTTTTTCAAATACAATACCAAATATCACTCTTGCACTGCCAACTGGATGAAGATACTGTGAAAAGAATTCATAGTTCCCAAGACCATTTTGCATTGATATAAAAATGTCTGCTTTTATTTTTGAAGATATTATTGAATTTACTGCATCTTGATTTGAAAATGTCTTTACAGTTATAAGTACTGCATCAAATTTTTGTTCTTTCGGAATTTCCGTGTAAGCTTTTATATCTCTAACAACAAATTCTCCCCAAATTCCCTTGACCTTCAGTCCTTCATCTTTTATTTTCTGAATGTGTTGCTCTCTTCCAACAATATGAACATCATAGCCTTTCAGGTGAAGTCTTGCTGCAATGGCTGAACCCACAGCTCCCGAACCAAATATAAGTATCCGCATAACTTAACCTGACACAGACCAGATTAACTTGTCTATTAATAATGCGGAACTGCTTTCTGAAAATTTCGGAATACTTGATAGGAAGCTTTATAGACAAAATAAATTGTGTGCTTCGCTGAAAAGGTTCAAATTTATTACAGGTTTGGTAAAGCTCTGTGTCTTAAGTAATTGGTTGTTTTGAACATTCTGTTATTTATTGACAAACCCATTTACATTTTTCTGTTGATTTTTATCTGCTTTGACTTTTCTATTTTTTCAATGAATTCCTCAACGAGTAAGCTGAATGCATCTGCTCCCGGTGATGAAGGACTATAAAGCTGGATTGGTAATCCAAAGCTTGGAGCTTCTGCAATTTTTACATTCTTTGGTATTTTTACCGTGAATATCTTTTCAGGGAAATACTTCAAAAATTCTTCCTCTACTTCTTTTGTTAGTTTGGTTCTCCTGTCATACATATTTATAACTATTCCGAGTATCTCCAGAGATGGATTTAACCCTTCTCTTATGTATTCTATTGCTTTGAAAAATTTAGAAAAACCTTCAAGAGAGTAAAAGTCGGCAAGAACAGGTATAATCACAAAGTCAGATGCACAAAGCGCGTTTATTGTATATATACCAATTGATGGAGGACAGTCTATAAAAACGAAATCAAATTCCTCCTTTATCTTGTCTAACTCTTTTTTCAGCAGAAACCGATTGTTTTCCATTTGAGATGCTTCAGCTTCAAGTCCTGCAAGATCTTCGTCTGCTGGTATTACAAAAAGGTTTTCAATTGATGTCTGATGGATAGATTCTCTTATATCAAGTTCACCAGTTATGACTCTGTATATGGTTTTCCCTTGTGGATCTATATTGAATCCTATTGTTATATGAGACTGTGGATCAAAATCTACGAGTAATACTCTAAGTTCTGCTAAAGCAAGCGCGCTGGCAAGATTTAATGCTATAGTTGTTTTTCCAACTCCCCCTTTCTGATTTGAAATACATATTACCATCTAGCTAACCAAATAAAAAAGATTTAAAAAGCTACCTTTAAAAATAAACAATTCAAAAATTTCTAAGACATCACCACAATTTCATAAATTCAATCAATATCGATCAAATGCCCAGATAGATAGGATATGAAGATAAACAAAAGTGTAGTTATAAGAAATGTTCTTCTGATCTCAGCTTTTCTTGTATTCATTCTCGCTATTGTTGGAGGCTATACAAGATTGCAAAAAGCTGGACTTTCTATAACAGAGTGGAGACCTGTAACGGGTATTATTCCTCCTCTTTCCAATGAAGATTGGCAGGAGGAGTTTGAAAAATACAAATCAATAGCCCAGTACAAACTTGTTCATCAAAATATAACTCTCGAAGGATTCAAAAGAATATATCTTATTGAATATTTTCATCGGCTTATAGCACGGTTGGCTGGTGTGTTTATTTTTGTCTCGTTTATATATCTTCTGATAAAAAAAGAAATAAGAGGTTTCTGGATTCCTTATTTTGTTGTTTTATTCATTCTCTTTGGATTTCAGGGATTTCTGGGTTGGCTTATGGTAAGAACAGGAGTTGTCAGAGAAATTCCATTTGTTGACCCTGTTTTCCTTGCCTTTCATAAGATGTTTGCGATTCTTGTGTTCTCTTATGTTCTCTTGGGAGCTTTCCTTTCCGATAACGGAAGTATATTCAGAGGATTTTCCGAAAACTTGAAAGTAAGAAAGATTATAATTTTTGCTCTGATTGTATTTTTGATACAAACCTTTTTCGGAGCACTTCTTGCTGGACACAAAGGAGCGCTGGTTGCTCCTACTTACCCAGATATAAACGGTGTTCTCATACCATCTTACATGCTCTCATCTGTTCATGACATCATTGCTAACCCAGTTTTTGTAAATTTTTTCCATAGACATTTCCCTTGGTTAATACTTGTTGTTTTTGTAGTTTTGATCAAGTATTCAAAGATAGCCTTTGTGGGGATATTTCTCTGGTTTGTTCAGTTCTTTCTTGGTCTTTTTACTCTTCTGTTCTCTCGTGGAGATATACCTTGGCACCTAGCTTTGGCTCATCAGGCAAACGCTTGGATTTTGTATTCGTTTATCATTTATATTCTTTATTCAACTTTTTTGTATGTTCCAGAACAAAAGTTTAAAATTATTACATAAATGAATGAAAGCAAAAAATTTGATGAGGTAAAAAAAGCATTCCTAGTCAACTCTCTTATTCCAGTATATATCGTCATAATTTTGGGAATAATTGTTGGATTATTTATATCATTGATGCGATTTAATTATTGGAATTTCATATTTCCATTCCTTTCAAGGTTGCTTCCACCAATTTTGCTGATATATCTATTTCTGTTCGGGCTGTACTTTATCTACTCTTGGAGCAGACTTGTTCTAATAAAAGAAAGCCTTGATAATCTCAATATTGACTCTTTGAAGAAAATTATAACTTTTCCTACGCTTATTGGTTATATATCTTTTGCGGTATGGATTGTTGCTGCTTTTGCCACTTTTGTATTCCTATATGTTTTCGAAATTATCGATATACTTACTATCGTATCCCTTTCTGTTCTGATATTGGGAATAGGACCTATTGTTGCTCTTTCATTAAGAACAAATTTAGAAAGAAGTTTTTCAGAGATACTTTCAAATTATAGCATAGATTTGAAAGATAATCAAGATTTCAGCTCTCTTATCGCAGATAGAATGAGAAGAAAAGTTATGTACTACGTCTTGTCTGGTATACTTGCTGTCACATCAGTTTTAGCCGTTTTTTCTGGAGAAAATCTATCTCGCACTATTAAAGATAGTGAATCTCAAAGTTATATGAATCAATATTTTCAGGGAGAAACTATATTGAATCAAATAGAGTGGAAGATAGACGAGACAGGAAAACAAACACACGCTATAATTGATGATCACATAAAGAAAGCTATATTGGAGAAATCTGATAAAGGTGAGAATATTTTGTATGATTATCTTTCTTCCTCCGTCTTCATCTTTGCCAAGAAGGAAAATACAATAGAAGGTATATTTGTTCCACTACCAGATGCAGAAAATAAAGCGGTAACTCTTATTATAATCATGATTATACTATCAGCAGTTATACAGGGTTTGATTTTGGTCGTATACAATACTTCTTTCGGGCGATACCTTATGGAGTCTTTCTTGTCATTGGGAAAAAAATTATGGTTCGGAGGTGATGAATTTACACCTATCAGTGCTGACCTTATTATGAATAAAAATAGACTCGAAAAAATGGAGAATAAATATAACAAAATAAAAGAAGATGCAGGATATATTTTATCTCAAGTTTTCTCTGAACTTATATCAATGAGGGCAAGGATCAACAAAATAATCGGTGATATAAGGATTATGAAACTTTCGATAAATAGAACTATACAGCTAACAGGTAAGGAGATAGAAGAATTTGAATTCCAGCTTCAAGATTTCGCACCATTATCTGTAGACCAGATAGACATGCTCCTCAAGATGGTCAGAGATGTCTCTAACCTTATCAATGGTATATCTGTGGAAACACAAAGTCTGCTCAAATATACAGATAAGAGCATTCTTTCCCCTAATATCTCTTCTGAAAGATTTATCGATAGTAGGTTCCCAGCTGTTGAGACATCAATTGTCAAAAGAATGGAGATGATAACTAATACTATGAGAGAACTTGAATCTTCAATATCCAAAACATCTGGAGTTCTCAAAGCGGTCCAAGAAAATATTTCAAAATTCAGAGAACTTCTGAAAATGATAGATGAAATTTTACTCGATGCTGATAGATTGAAAAAGAAACTTTTCGTCCTATCAATGAACATATCTATAGTTTCTGGAAAAGCAACCCAAGAAGAAATAATGGAGGAGGTCTCATCAATTGCAAAGCAGATGTCTTCACTTCTTGCAGATGACTTGAAAAAGGTGGAAGTAGGACTCAAGAATTTGGGTGGACAAATAAGAAGCTATGTTGGAAATTTGTCATCGGAATTGGGCGATGGATTTGGAGAGTCTTACATCATCTCCGCGGAAGGAATAGCCGGAAGAATAGATGACATAATAGAGCAATTACAAACTGATGTGAGATATGTAATAGAGCAGGGCAACGATATGAGAAAGAGCATCAAAGAAATACTTGAGATCCTTTCGAATGTATCTTCCGCAGTATCAAAAATATCCAGTTCTATATCAAAAATAGATCAAATGGCCAATAGCTCCCAAGATAACATCGAAAAGGTATCTTCAATCGTAGGATCAATTGAGGAGCAGATATCTAATTTGTCTTCAAACATGGAAAAGTTTCATAGAGAATCAAAAAATATAATTTTGAGATACAAAAATCTTGTATCTGAAGTTGGTCTAATGATGAAGAATATAAGAGGTGAGATGATCAAGATGCTTGATTCCTTTGATAATTTTGAATCACTCTTATCTAAGGTTGTGTCAGATATAGAGAAGCTAACTGAATCTATTCAGGATTCAATGTACAGAGTATCGGGTGAAACATAAACTTACCTAAGCTTGGAGAATAGCAGAAAAATAAAAGAAATAGCCCCAAGAACAACGATAACAGACACTCCTGTTGGATAATCAAGCTTTATGGAAATGACGAATCCAATAAGATTTGAAACTATACCAAGTATCCAGCCGAAAATTAGTTTTGACCTGAAGTCTTTCAATATCAAATTAGAACAAAAGGTAGGGATTACAAGGTATGAGAAGACCAGAAGTACTCCACCCATAGAAACCGAAGAAGAAACAACAAATCCAAATGTCAGATAAAAGAAAAATTCCCAGAAAAATGATCCGTTTTTAATTTTTCTTCTCAGAAGAAGATGAACGACCCCAACAGATACATAAACAATTGTTCCTTTTAGAACATCTTCCGTATCAACAAATAGTATGTTTCCCATGATCATTTCCTTTATTCCCTGAATCTCGTGTTCAGGCATTTTGCTGAATATCAGAATTCCAAGCGCACTCGAGAAGGCATATAATATTCCTACAAAAGATTCTTTTAGCTCAACTGAATATTTTCTCATAGCTGAAAGTAAAAGTCCAGCGATAGCAGAAAATCCAACCCCAAATATATAAGAAAGCTTCTCAAGACCAAAAAGAGATGAAAACGCTATACCAAGTGCTGAAACCTGTGCTATCGCTATATCAGAAAAAATAATCCCCCTTTCAAATATCCTCAGCCCGAAATATACATGGATCAGAACAAGTGATAAGCTCAGAATGAAGGAAGGAATTATTATATCTATCATAAACTATTTCAGACTCTCTATGAGCTTTTTAGTATTATATCTTAGAAGAGAAAAATAGTCCTTTGCATAATCTAATTTCGGAACACAATCCTGATATAGCTCAACTGCTTTGGTTCCTGTTCTTCTTGAAACAGATTCCACAGGCGAGGTGGGCTGGAATGGCTCATATATTATTATCTTTATATTTCTTTGTTTTATCAGATTTATGACTTTCTCAATCTGTGATGGAGTAGGAGGAATCCCAGGTGCAGGTTCCAAGAACTCTTTGACTTCAAAACCTAAAAAATCCTCAAGGTATCTCCAAGAATTGTGATAAGCTATAGCTTCTGATCCACGGAACTGAGAAAAAATCTGTTTGAGTTCTGTCTTAAGATTCTCTATATCTGCTTTAAATTTCAAATAATTCTGGTAGATGTGTTCACTTTCTGGAATTTGCGCAGAGATAGTTTTCGCTATTGTTTCAGCTATTATAAGAGCATTATCTGGTGATAACCAGTAGTGTGGATTCCCTTCCGGATGAATATCTCCAGCTCTTGCTTCCCCCGGTTTAAATGCAGGTATCTCAAGTATTTTGACCTTGTCATATAGAACAATAAATCCAGGTGAACCCGGATATATTCTTGAGTTTCTTGAAGCATCTATTAGAGATATGAACCAAGTATCTAATCTCATCCCAACTGGTAAAACATAGTCTGCTTTGGCAAGATACGCGAGAAAAGATGGTCTTGGTTCAACCCTGTGCAGATCAAACCTGCCATCAGCGAGTATTTGAACTTTTGCATTCTGACCGAGTATTGACTTTGCGATTGAGCCAAATGAACATATCGGAGCTACTACGTTTATTTCTCTTGCATATGATCTTGAAGAAATTATGAGAGAACTTAATGAGATGATCAAAAAAGCATGTTCTCTTATGAATCTCATTATGAATTTAATTATGAATTTTATTTTATTTGTGTTCATAACTCCATCCTCCTTTTCAGAACTGTAAAACATGTCCATGTGACCCTATTGCGAAAATGAATTGAAGAAATATAAAGTGGTCTGTACTTGAATGTTCTTCTCCATTATGTTTATGCTCACCTATATGAAGACCATACTGAACCCTAAGTTTTGTTGTTTCGGTCAGTAGAAATGCTACAGTGGGATTTATTCCAATTTTCTCACTGATCCGTGTCTGGTCGAATCTTAGACCAATTTGTAAGTTTCTGGTTGAGTAAAACAAAGAAGTATAAAGTCCTGCATATTCAAAAGATTTTTCAATTCTCGCTATTGGTTCAACAATAAACTGTATCTTGTATCCCGGATCAGTGTATTTGAATGATAAATCTGTACCGAGTATGTTTGAGAAAGTTCTCTTTTCCTTTTTCTGTATAATTCCAGATGCGGAACTTAGACCAAACTCAATTTCTGATAATTCTCCAACAGGCAAAGCTGAGATAATCCTTCCATTGTAAAAAACATCATCAAACGGACCAGAAAAGTTTCTCCATACACCAGCTTCTATTTTCAAAACCACTGTTTCAGCTGGAAAGAGCAAAGATATATTTCCTCCATCACCTATAAGATTCTCACGCCCAAAATTATCTTGAAGAACAAGAGGAATATCTACATATAGCCATTGTTCCGGATGGAGCGGATTGAATTTACCAAACTCAATATATTTCCTTCCAAGTCTTCCACCCAAAGGACCTACTATTTGAAGAAATGTAATATATCCTTCTTCAAAGTTGAGCCCGCCATGAATATGACCATCTGAGGAGTGTGATTGACTATGATTATGTTCTTCTTCGTGATTATGAACTTCTTGATGACCGATCTCAGCGTGAGCTGATGCGAAAGCATCTACTCTTATTTTTGGATGTATGTAGCCCTGAACAGCTAGTTCAAACTCTCTTATCATAAAGTTGTTCCTGAACTTTTCATGGATTATGCTAGATTGGTTTACTATATCTCCAACTAAAGAAATGTCAGGTAAAAGTAGAGCCTTGCCTCTTATAAATTCTTCTTTTAATTCCTTCTCTTGAGTTAAAATGTTTATTGCTATTATTTCAAAAAACATTTGTTTTCACCTCCTTTTTGCTTTTTTTGTTTTTGTTCTAGATTGTGTGTGTTACAATTGTGTTAAAAAAAAAGAGCAGATTAAGAGGTTTAAATCGGCGGATCTCTCGGCTTGTTATTTGATATTTCCGAAAAATCTTCTGGTTCCGTTTTGCTTTCGTCTGTTTTATATTTTTCTTCAAATGTAAAAAGTTGTGAGAATAACTTTTGTTCGTCTGTTTTTATAGTCTGATTGTTTGTTATATTGCAAGCTATACAAAGATTATCTACACCTTCTGTATGATTGTGATTATGGGATAAACCAGAGGTGGTCAAGATAAGAACAAGGAAAGATAAAATCAACGAACTTGAAATTTTTTTCATTGAAAGATTTATTGTGAAGTTGGATAATAATAATGTATTATTTTTCAGGATTTTTCAGCTATTGTCTTGTGATTAAGTAAAGTAATAAAAAATTTTTTCTGTTCCCAGAATTAAAAAAAACCGAAAAATCTGAACTTTCATTCGAAATCTTTATACTGGAAAATTTATGTCTGTAAAAAAAGGTGGAATAAAGAAGATACTCGTTGCCAACAGAGGAGAGATAGCAATAAGGGTTATTAGAGCTGCAAGGGAACTTGGGAAGAAGGTTGTTACAGTCTACACTCCGCAAGATGTAGGTGGTCCTTGGAGGTATATGTCTGATGAGAGTTATGAAATTTCGAATTATCTTGATATAGATCAGATACTTGATGTTGCGAAAAAATCAAAGTCTGATGCTATTCACCCAGGATACGGTTTCCTTTCGGAAAGAGAAGACTTTGCAAAAGCATGTGAAGAGAAAGGAATAAAGTTCATAGGTCCGTCTCCAGAATCTCTGCTGATGTCTGGTGATAAAGCTATAGCAAGGCAGAAAGCAAAGGAGGCTGGAATTCCAACGGTTCCCGGAAGCGATGTTATATCTTCTCCCGAGGAGGGACTAAATACTGCAAGAAAAATCGGATTTCCTGTTCTTCTGAAAGCAGCAGGTGGTGGTGGTGGAAAAGGAATGCGTCCATGTTTCTCCGAAGATGAATTTGTTCATCTTTTCAAGCAAGCTTCGGAAGAAGCAAAAGCAGCTTTCGGAGATCCACGAGTATATCTTGAAAAATACATACAGAACCCAAAACATATTGAGGTTCAGGTTATAGCAGATGAACACGGAAAGTATCTGCATCTATTTGAAAGAGACTGCTCGCTTCAAAGAAGGAACCAGAAGGTTATAGAAGAAAGTCCGTCTCCTCACCTCCCAGAAAACGTAAGACAGAAGATGTGTAAAGCTGCAGTAGATGTGATGAAAAAAATAAATTATTTCAATGCCGGAACTGTTGAATTCATTGTAGATAGAGATTGGAATTTTTATTTTATTGAGATAAACGCTCGTGTTCAGGTTGAGCATCCGGTTACAGAGCTTGTCACAGGAGTAGATATAGTAAAACGCCAGATAAAAATAGCTCAAGGAGAAAAGCTAGATCTTGATCAGGAGCAAGTAAAAGTTCATGGACATGCTATGGAGCTAAGAATATACGCAGAGGATCCTTTCAATGATTTTATGCCATCTGGTGGATTGGTAAATTTCTACAGAGAACCTTCATTACCCGGTGTCAGGTGCGATGGATGGCTCTACTCAGGAATATCTGTTCCATCTCAGTATGATCCCCTTTTGCTCAAACTACTTGCAAAAGGAGAAAATCGTCAAGAAGTTATAACAAAGCTTCTTGTTGCTCTCGAAGAACTCAAAATCGACGGAATAAAGAACAACATACCTTTTTTCAAATTCGTTCTCAAATATAAAGATTTCGTAGAAGGTAATATAGACACTTGGAGTATGAAGAAAATACTAGAAGACTTCAAAAATCAGGTTGTCGAAAGTTTACCAGAGCCTCTTCTTCTGCTCGGAGCATATCTTTCTTCATTTTCATCTCCTCAACAGTTTTCGAACGGCTATACAGATAGTAAAGTTCAGAAAGTATGGCGTAAATCATCTTGGAAATTTTCAGGTAGATTAGATGTTAGATTAAAGTAAAAAACTATGAGATTGAGACTTAAAACCAAATCCGGAAAAAGGATTGAAGGTTCTGTTATGAAGAAGGATGAACAAACCTATGAGGTAAGCTATGCTGGAAAAACATCTGTTTTCAAGGTTTACAGAACTCCTTTTGGTAGTTTAATAATAGAAGATGAAAATGGAAAGAAGCATAAACTTTCAAGAATATTTTCGTCAAAGTACGAAAGAGTTATTGAAATAGATGATTCTATTTTTAATCTTGAAATAGTCTCGCCAGAAGCTATGGGAGAAGATGAAAGTCCGGATGTTGCTCTTATAAAATCTTCTTTCTCAGGATCCGTCAAGAAAGTATACGTTAAGAAGAACGATAAAGTTCAGAAAGGCCAGGCTCTGCTGGATCTTGAATCTATGAAGATGATAAACACAATAAAGTCACCAATAGATGGAATAGTTGAAGATCTGTATATTTCAGAAGGTAAGAATGTTATGTCCGGAGAAAAACTTGTCAAAATAAAGAGCGGAAACTGATATGTCTGAAAGAATAACCCTAATAGAAGGAAGAAGGATTTTGAAATTCTCGGAGCAAGATTTCTCTGTATGGGTGAAAATTCAGATGCGGTTCTGTGATACAGATATGATGGGACACATAAACAATGTGTCTATGATAGCTTTCTTAGAAACAGCCCGGGTTCATTACATGAACAGATTAAGAGAAATCGCTTCTGAAAGAAACCTTAACACTAATGTTTTTTCCGTCATCCTTGCTGAAATAACCTGTGTTTATAAAAATCAACTTTTCTTGCATGATGATCTTGAGATTGGAATAAGAATTCCTTTCTTCATGAGAAAAAGTTTTCCGTTCGATTATGTAGTTATAGCAAAGAATAGAAAAGATTCTTCAAGAGTAATCGCTGAGGCTCAGTCTATACAGGTTATGTTTGATTATTTTGACAACAAGTCCTTGGAGGTTCCACAGGAGTTCATTGAAGTTGCATCACATCTTGAAGGAAAAAATATACCTATTTACAGATAAATATTATCTTTTTTATTCAATTGTGTTAGGTTTATCAAAATTTTCTGTTTGATCCGTACCACCTTTTTCTATCTTCTCAGCATATTCCAATAAAATCTTTACTTCCGGTGCCTCTTTTGATCTTGATATTTCAATTCTCCTTATAAGAACAATGCTTTTTGATTCAGCTGAATCTTTGAAAAAGATTACAACATCCTCAAAATTCGCAGGAAATTTCATCTCATAAGATTTTATTGTATGACAAAAACTTTCACTCAGACACTCTGTTTTTTCCGACTTTTTCTCTATTGAAGAAATTTCAAATTCTGGCAGAGCGAAATCCTGAATGTTTTCTACTTTTCTTCTCATTTCCCTTAACTCCTCTTCTAAAAAATTCACATTTTTGTTTTGCTCTCTGAGATCTTCAATCAGCTTGATATATTTTTCTTTTTCTTCTTTCAGCTCAAAATATTTTGTTATAGGTGGGAATATCAGAAACCTCAGGAAAATCAGAGATACGAGTATAATCAGGAGTCTGATTGTTCTGATTTCCATTTATGTGTTCTGTTAATTTAAATTCCTTCCAGTGTGTTATGTTAATTTAAATTCCTTCTAGTCAGAATATGATTTCTTCTTTATTGCTTTCTAACTTCCTGTTGTCAAATTGGTTCTCTTTGATGGAGTTCAGAAGTTCTAGTATCTCTGTAAGTTGCTTTACATCTAACTCTGATATTTTCAGAGGGGCTTTATCATCTAATTTGAGATGTTTTTTTATTCTCAAAAATATCTGATGCCTTGGTATTTTTCCCTCTATTTCTTTAATCATATCAAAGATCTTTGAAATCATTTGATTTTTATCTGCTAAGACTATTTTGTTGTTTTCTTTTCTTCTTATATCTTCTCTTGTTTCATCCTGTATATCAAGTGAAGAGTTTTCATAATCTCTTTCATATTCTATCAGATCATCTTCAAAGTCTACACCAACAAGATCTGCTATAGCTTTATTTATCGCCCTTGTTTGAGCAATTGAAGAGAGAACATACTCGTTCATTGATGATTTACCCGGCTCGTCAGATGAACATATACCAACTGCCTCAGACGCTATACCAGATTGAGTATACACACGAGCTTTGCATATGTATATGATTTTTTCTCCATCTTTCTCTCTTCTTACATCAAGTATTTCGCTTGATATACCAAAAAACAGTTTTATTTTTCTCCATCCAGATTTAAGTATTATCTTTCTCCTTTTTAGCTCTTTTGTTTTTTTATCTCTGAGAACTACCTCCGCAAAATCTTCTGATGAGAGTATTCTGCTTTTCGCTAATCTGAATTCATCAAATATCTTCAATCTTTCTTCAAATGTTTGACTTTCATTTACTTTCTTTTCTAATTTATCCATATATAGTCTCAATTTTTTCTGTCTAATTTTATTTTTTATGTTTATCTATTTTTATCTATTACTTTTCTATTTTTATCTTATATTTATTACAATCTTTTTTATCGCTAAATATACCTAAAAATATTATAATTAAATTACCAAATTTATGATTTGTTTAAGATTTTTACAAAACTTTGTTTGGGCTTTCATATTAGCTCTGCTAATTGAGAGAGTCTATGCTTCTTCTTTTATAATTCAGTTTCAAGGTATATATGACTTTGTGGAGAAAAATTATTTCCAGACAAATTTTTATCCAGATATAAAAGCTTATACCTATTATAGTATTTTTGGGAGCTACTACCATTTCTGTGTAGAGCCACTTGAGACTTGCCAATATGGATATGTTGAAATAGATCCTCCTACGTTTACTCATCCTGTAAGAGCTGTTTTACCATTAACACTTATAAGGGATGCACTTTTGAGAAACAGTGGAGAAAAAATCAAAGTGGAGTTCGACCCATCGTATGTATACGAGATAGTTCCAGAGTTCAAAGAGGGAGTCAAAGAAATACCAGAGAAGATAATCTTTGATGCAAGATTAGTCAACCTTGATGTAATAGATGGTCAAACTGTAAAAGATACACCAGACGGCAGACCTTGTTCGGAAAAATTCCCCCACTATATTATGGCAAGAATTGACCTTGAAATATCTGCAAGCATTGGAGGTGGAAGAGATATATTCATCAGAACCTCTTTCTCGCTACCTATAACAGTAGATATTATCTCGTGGATACCAGATGTTCGCTATATTTCGGGAGAAATGAATCTCAAAAGGAGCACACTTTATACAGTGTTTGGTCGATGTGATTATAGAATAAAACCAGATTTCTACTACGAACTAGACTATGTACCTAGAAAAGTAATAGAGAATATAAAAAAGAAAAAAGAAAGTATTCAGGGAGTTATTGATTTTGACTCAAGATTTTTTAGTATACTTTCCTATGTTATTGAAATATTTTTATCAAGGCTTGATTTTAAACCAATTGTTTTTCCTATTTTAACCTTGCCTCTTGCAGACATAAAAAAATCCTATTTGGTTTCTGCTGGTAATGAAAAGGCATTGGCTCTTGAATTTGACGATAAGGGAGTTATAGGACTTACTGTATCACCGTCAATTTATGCATTCAGGTCTCCAAACAATGTTATCTCCTCTCGCTTTACTGAAATCAAGATAAAGGGAGATAGTACAACAAACAAAGTATCTTTTTCTATAAATGGTGGTGTATGGAGTGAATGGATAACAAAAGGTGCTGATGGATATTTCTCATTTGTAGTTTCTGATTTAGTTCAAGGAGTCCATACTGTTGCTGTGATAGGACAGAACATATATGGTAATATAAATGAGAATCCATATATTATAGGTTTTTTTGTAGACAGAACTCCTCCTTCTTTGGAGATAGATATTTCTCAATATTCCAATAAAATAAAAGGAAAAATTCGCGTTCAGGATAATTCTGGAATGAAGGTAAAAGTTGATATGATAGTAAAAAGGAATAATACAGAGATAAAGAAAAAAACTTATTCTTTTTATGGAGAACTTGATATATCAGAGGATGTCGATGAAGCTGGGAGCTACAATTTGATTTTTCAAGCGAAAGATGAAGCTGGTAATTCTGGTGAGGTCATACAGAAAACAGTTATAATTGATAAGGTTCCACCCAAAATAAGAATAGTCAATATTCCTAATCAGAATATAAATGTTGATCAGATAAATCTGCTTGTTGAGATAGAAGATGATTTCTTCCCTTACGGCATTGTAAATTACTTTATTGAAGAGGTTGTTTCTGAAAGAAGGAAAACCTGTTTTTCTCAATGGGGGATTTCTCAATCAAAGGAGATTCAGGAACCATATGGATATATAAACATTTCTGGACTTGAAAATGGAAGAAAGTACCATGTTTGTATTAGATCTAGTGATCCTGCAGGAAATTCAGGAGATATAACTGAATTTGAGTTTCTTGTAGATAGAACTCCTCCGAAAATTCAGATAAATTCTTTCCCTCCAAGAATAACATACGATGTCAATCAATATGTTGAGATTTATGTCCAAGATAATGTTAGTAGTTATGACAAAATTCAGGTTTTGTTCTCTTTTTCTGCTCCTCAGTTTGTTTCAAGAGCCATAAAGCAGGGTAATTCTACTAACATTTTCTTAGATAATCTTTCCGATGGTAGGTTCAAATTTTCTGTATATGCGATAGATGAAGCCGGTAATGTCAGCAATTTTGAGGAGCGTGAGTTTATTGTTGATACTTCTTTGAAAAGACTCGGTGGGGGAGGGGGATTGAAACTTGGTTGTCGGTCTTTCGATTTATCTTTTTATTTTGTCCTTCTCGTTTTTTGGATAATGATTATCAAGCTTATAAGACCAATCGCGAATAGAAGAAAGGGTATATAATTCAGAATTGCGTTCCCCGGATAGAGTAAGATCTCATCTCCGTATCTTTGTACAAAAAAGTCGATGATCTGTTTTTCGTTCCATCCTTCCTGTAATTTCTCTAATATTATTTTTTTCATAAGCTCTGCCATTTCTGAGTGAGAATCTTTTATTGGTATGTTCTGACAGGTTGGACATCTTAGTATCTCGTAAAGATATTCAGCTCTTTTTCTTATGTCTTCTGTGCTTTTTTCGTTTATGTCAGAAGATTCATTTATGGTTGTGGTTAGTCCTTTTATTTCTTGTGTTGTCAGCAATATGAGAAAAATGAATATCAGAAATATTTGGTGGAGATGGGGGGATTTGAACCCCCGTCCGGTGTAAGGGATCGCACAGCCTTTACGCTGCGTAGCCTATCTTTTTATCTCGGCGAGCTTCCTTTGATAGGCAAAAGGAAAGCTCCCAATAGGGTCTGCTGGATTTCGGAGGAAACTCAGACCCAAAATTTCCTCCTAGCTTCCCTATTTTCAAGCAAGATAAACCCGGGAAGCGAGGTTTATCTTACCCCTCCCTAATTATGCAGGGAGAACATTTGCAGCAGGAACGAAGTTGGCGAACCTTTTCTCCATTTTAAGGCTGGAGTAACCCGCGCTACAAAAGCACTTCAGCGAAACCATGCTCCCCTTTACACCGTCAAAACCCATATTCATCCCCATATTGTATTTTAGTCGGAAAATTTATTCAAGTTATGATTTTTGAAAAACTATTATATTGATCAACTTATGAGCGCAAAGAAAGAATTCATAAAAGAATTTATAAGAGATGAGCTTGCTAAGAAACTAAAAGAAAAGGGAATAAAAGCGGAAATTCACCAGGAGTCAGATCTTGTGATAAAATCTGGTGATTTAAAAATTGGAGTTGTATATATACTTTCTCCTGATGATGAACCAGAAAAATTACTAGACAAAGTGAAAAACATAGCAGGATCTCAGGTTTATATTCTTCTGGAAAAACAAAAGGAGAAAGATTTGGTAGCTCAATCTATATCAAAAGGTCTTGCTGGTAAAATAAAATTTATAAGTTGGGAGCTAAAATTCTACGGACTATAAACTATGGACTATAAATTTTGTGAATTTTCATCTCGATGATTAATTTTTTTTGACTCGATACTTGAATTCGCAAGATTCGTTGTTCCAATTTTCTCGAAAATGTTTAATCGTTATATTTTTATATCTTTGAGAAAGTTTGAGAAAGTAGAAGTTTTTAGACTCCGATGATTTTTACTATAACCTTTCTTGTTCTTGGACCATCAAATTCGGTTAGAAATATTCCTTGCCAAGTTCCAAAGGGTATTTTCCCATTGTTTATTGGTATAGTTATAGAATTTCCAACAATTGCTGTTTTTATGTGTGAGTCTGCATTCCCTTCTGTATGTGAGTAGTCTTGGTTTTCCGGAGCTATTTCGCCAAGGATTTTTTGTATATCTTTCTGAACAGTTGGATCATAATTTTCATTCACAATGACTCCGCATGTTGTGTGTGGAACAAATATCGTGATTATTCCGTCTGATATTTTACTTTCTTCGCATATGCTTGATATATATCTTGTTATGTCTACAAAGCAGTTCCTTGAACTTGTTCTTACATCTATTGTTTTTGAGAAAGTTTTCATTTTGAACTATGTTTGTTGTTGATTTTTAGTTTGGTTCCCTACTTTCTTATTTCCGTTGCCATTTTTTACAATAGATGAGTTATTCGGTGCTTTTAGTAATTTAGATATGCAAATTGCAGTTGTTGTTATGACAATTGACCAAGATGTTGTAAGAAGTATCCATCCATATATTGACATAGTTGATATGGAGCCAAGGGCGGGATTCGAACCCGCGACCTGCTGCTTACAAGGCAGCCGCTCTACCGCCTGAGCTACCTTGGCTCAAATCTATAAAATAGTCTTGAATACCTCTGTTTTTAAAAAATCAGAATTCTTGAACATCGTAATAGTTTATCTATTCAAGACAATCATAAATTATCTGCTATCTCCATAGTTATATATCTTTCTGATTCACCATCACCGAAATCTATTTTTATTCTTACTGTCTTATCAAAGATTTTTCTATTCAATTTTTCCCCCCACTCAATGAATGCTGAATATTTATCTTCTTGAATCTTCTCCTGTAAGAAAGATATTATTTCATCTGGTTCATCTACTCTGTAAAGATCTATATGTAGTATCTTTTTTGGATATTCATTTACTATTGTGAATGTGGGAGAAGAAACATAGTGACTATCTTCGGATATCTGTTCTGTAAAAAACTTTACCAGAGTTGTTTTTCCGCTTCCGAGTTCTCCCTCAAGAAGAAATACTACTCCTTCTTGGCTTCCAAATTTTTCCTTTACTTTTTCAAGTATCTGTCTTGCGATTTTTTTTGTATCATCAGTAGATTTGCTCGAAAAATTTAGTTTTTCCACTTTATGGTGCAACCTACTGGATGAGTTTCGCTTATCTCCGGTTTCTGATTGTTGAGTATCGATTGAATCGCATCTACGAAATATCTTTTCTTGACTTTCTTCTCATCTTCATAATTGTCATCGGGAGCTCCATGGTAAACAAGTTTCCAGTTCTGGTCAAACAGGAATATCTCAGGTGTTCTTTGAGCGTTATATTTTCTTGGAACATTTTGACTTTCATCGAAAAGATACGGAAAAGGATAATTTTTTTCCTTAGCTCGCTCCTTCATCTTTTCAAAAGAGTCATCTGGATACTTGTTTGGATCATTTGCGTTTATGAGAACAAACTGAACTTTTTCTTTGAATTCATTTCCAATCTTTATTATTCTATCTTCCCAAGCTTTAACATAAGGACAGTGATTGCACCAGAAGATAACAGCTATGGGTTTACCTTTTTCAAAAGATGAAAGCGAGTATATCTTGCCATCTGTTCCCGGAAGTGTAAAATCTATTATGCTATCTCCAATTCTCATAGTTTTTATTATATCTTTATATAACAAGATTTATAAAAACTCAGGAAACGTTTCTGTAGGATATACACGAGCTGAGCAATCATCAACAAAATCCGTGTAGATTTCTATGGTGTTCTGATCTTTAATTTTTCATTCGATAGATTCTGCGAGGACCTGAGATATATCTTTTACCTTCACTTTATCTTCTACACCTTTGTATTTTGTAGCATCACTGAGCATGATGAAACAGTATGGGCAAGCAACTGCTATTTGTTCTGCATTTATCTTTTCAAATTCTTCGAATCTTTTGTAGTTTACTCTTGTTCCTCTGTCTTCTTCAAACCACATTTTTCCTCCACCAGCTCCGCAGCACATGCTTTTTTGTCTGTTTCTCAAAGCTTCAAGTGGCTTTGCGCCAGTTGCTTTTGAAATTATCTCTCGTGGAGCATCGTATACCGAGTTGTATCTTCCCATGTAGCATGAATCGTGATATGCAATTGCACCGTTCTTTTTCGGGTTCACTTTCAGCTTTCCGGAATCTATAAGTTGTTTGATGAACTGGCTATGATGTATGACTTCAAAGTTTCCACCATACTGTTTATAATCGTGTTTGATTGTCTGGAAACAATGCGGACAGTGGGTAAGTATTTTTTTCACTCCTATGCTGTTTAGAAAATCTATGTTTTCTTTCGCAATCATAGCAAACAGTCCTTCTTCCCCGAGTCTCCTTGCCGGATCTCCTGTGCATTTCTCAGCTGAACCGAGAACCTGAACCTTAATTCCGGCGCTATCTAATATCTTCTTCATAGCAAGAACGATTTTCTGCCCAGATGGTTCAAAGTATCCAGCGCAACCCATCCAGTATAGGTACTCTGCTTCTACTTTTCCATTTACTTTCTCAAATCCAACTTGTTTCACAAAATCATCCCTTGATTCCTGAGGTAGTCCCCATGGGTTTCCCTGGTTCATAACTTTCTGCAATGTTTTTCCGGCAGATGGAGGCATTTTTTGATCAAACACAAGATACCTCCTCATATCCATTATGAATCTTGGATGCTCAATTCCAACTGGGCATATCTCTTCACAAGCACCACAGGTTGTACAATCCCATATTTCATCCTCTGTTATGTGTACTCCGTCAGCTATTGGAGGTAGGTCTTTACCACTTCCTTTGATGATTTGAGTTCCATCGTATTTTAGTCTGTCTTTCAGTTTGTGAACAAGATGCATTGGAGAGAGAACCTTACCTGTATTTGTAGCTGGACATAAGTCTGAACACCTTCCACATTCTGTGCATGATATGAAATCAAAAAGTTGCTTCCAAGTAAAATCTTGAAGTTTTTTTACTCCGTAATACTCCACCTCGCCTCTTTCAAGTTTCCCAAGATCAAGTGGCTCAACATTGCATTTTGTCTGCTCAAGTCTTCTGAAGAGTATGTTTGGTATTGCGGTTATTATGTGTATATGTTTTGAGTATGGTAGATAGTTGAGAAATCCAAGAACTGTCAGAACGTGCCACCACCAGAAGATCTCCTTGATCACGAAAATCTGGTCAAGAGATAAATTTGCTCCAAGCATCATATATCCAAAAACTTTTGAAAATGGTGAATATGTGAAGCTTTCTCCCTCAAGTATCAGTGAACCTGCTTTTGTGACAAGTGATGTGAACATAAGAGTAAATATCAGCGTGAGAATTACTATGGAGTCAAGTGTGTTTTCCAATCTTTTAGTTTTAAAAATGAATCTTTGAACCAGTGCGAATCCTATTGCTAAAATTACCAGAAATTGTATTGTGTCTTCCATAAGGAGAAAAGCTGGCTTGAAAGTTGTGTTCAAGATTGGTAATTTGAAATGTGGAAATACACCTTGTATCCAGTATTCAAGAGTTTCAAGAGAGACTATCATAAAACCCCAGAAGAAGAAAAAATGTTTTATTCCTGAGTTCAGATACCTGAGAGGCTGATACTGAGCAAAAGCATCCTTTAAAACAGTATAAATTCTCTTCGGTATATCTTTGAATCTTGCTTCATATCTTCCAAGGAAAACTAGTCTCAGAAGCTTCCCGAAGCTGTAAAAGAATCCAATCCAAGCTGCGGTGAATATTCCAAGGAACAAAATTGGTCTTATTACCTCATATCTTAAAATGTTGTTTAAGCTCAATAGGTTCTCCATAGTTCTACCTCCTTTTTTACTTTCCTTGATTTCTTTGATTTGTTTCTTGATTCCGATTGATTTTTTCTGAAATCTTGTAATTGATACATTTCGTTTTGTATTAGCAATTTGATATGTTTGGTTTTGTATTTACAGAATTACTTATGCTTTGTTGCGTTCATAAAACGTAGTCTTTTCGGGATTTCTGAAATGAGAAGATTATCAGGTGTTTGCAACGGAGCAAATTGCTTATCATTGTGTTATGTTGTGCTATTACTATGTTCTGTAAGGGAATATGAGATCGAGTTTTATAGTGAATTGCTTATAATGTGGTGAAATCGTGTAGAAAGTCTTTTGAAGAGGTTTTTTTGTTTTTTTCCAGAATACATTTATCTTTATGGTAGAGCAAAGTATTTAAAATATCTATTCTATCTCTATATAAAGCATAAATATTTGTAAAGTTTTGTCATATGTTTAGTATCGGAATTTCTTATATGAAAAGTTTTCTCCGTTCAAATGCTACTGACTTTTTGCTTTCATTCTTGACTTCTTTTGTTATGAATTTACTGTTTGTATACTCGTTGGTAAAATATAAAGAATCTGTCTATCTTCACCTTGATGAATTAATATGGGTGAAGCAGGTTGACTTCTGTGGAGGAAATTTCTTCTTTTTTGAGCAAAAATGGGGACTCATTGTTCCTCTGCTATGTATAATGTATCCATTAAAATTTTTCATACCGCTTTACTACTTCTCTATATTAAGGATATTTATAATCTTTCTTGAAGCATTTTTGCTTTTGAAATTTCTTAGGCTCGTGTTTCGGAAGAAATCGTCTATCTTTTTTGTATATCTTTCACATTTCTCTGGTTCTATGGTTGGTGTGAATTTTATATACTTCATTGCAAGAGCCATACTTGGAAAAACAGAAAGCTTTCCATCATTCTACGAGTTAATATTTAATTACATATTTGACATCCCGGGTGATTTTTTATTTTGGGAGCTTCTGAGAATATTCAATCCTGTGTATTTTATGATTTTTCTTATAGCTTTCTGTATATTTTTTATAAAATTTCTGGAACAGAAGAAGAATAGAAAATATAAGTTCTTTGCTGGTTTATTTCTCGGATTTCTTTTTTACTCTACTGTATATTGGTGGTTGTATGTTTGGTTGTCTGTTGCTTTGTTCTTGATCTACTATGTTCTGAGGGTAAGAAAGGATCTGAAAGAAATAATTGAAGTTATTGTTATAGGAATGATTGTGGGTATTCCGGCGATAGTTTTCAACTATTGGCAGCTCGGTATTTTACAAGATGGAATAAAACGAGCAGCAATGCTTATTGAAGTTCAGGACTCTCTATCTCTTTTAGTTCTACCGAGGGGGTACATTATATTCTTTATTATATCTTTTACCGCGTTTCTGATTGCGAGAAACTTTTCCGAAAAGGGGGTGTTTCTACTTATTTCAGCATTCTGTGGAATCATTCTGCTTTTCGTTGAACCGCTGACGGGAATATATCTTCAAATGGCGCACCACATTTGGTTTATGCTCAAATTCTTCAACAGAATTGTGATTGGATTCTTTTTGGAAAAGGTAGAAGATTATTCAAAGGTCTTGGCTGTAATTTTAGTGTTTATTATGTTTGTTGGTTTTCTAATAAGTTGGAGCAAGTTCTTCGTTGACAAAAGAAATTCTTATCACAATCAGGATCTATCAAAAATATTGCAGTGGATAAATCGCTCAACTGATAAAAAGGATGTGATCGTAATGGAAGATATTTCAAGTAGTGGATACGCTCAAACTGAGATCATATTATCCTTGACGGGCAGATATGTGTTTCACGTATATGCAAACTATTTCTCTGATCTCAAAGACTGGGAGGTTTTTGAAAGGTTTATACTGAAAGAAAAGTTGCTCAGTTCAGATATCAGTGAAATATCAAAAAAAAATTGTTCATGCCTAGGTTTATGGGATATGGCTGCATGTTTTGGATTACCAAAAGGACTTAATATATCGGATTTCTCCTCAGCAGATTCTTATTTTAGGTACATCATTGAAGAGGCTGAAAAATTCCTTCCCAATGAAAGATACATCAAAAGTCTTATGCAGAAATACAGAATTGATTATGTTATCAGGAGAAAACCTAAAAATCAATCCGAAACATACCTACATCCAATAACACAAATAGGAGATTTTTACATATACAAGTTTCAATTTCAAGAGTAGAGATAAATGTTTTGTTTCAGAATTTAGAAGCTCTCCGGAATAACATTCAAAGCCGATTTATTTATTCGTAAAATTGCTTTGCTGAGAAGATATATTGGAATAGTTTTTAGGCGCGTGCTATTCTGTCGGAGAACTTTGTGTATTTGCGACAGAGCACAAAAAAATTGAAAAAAACTTTTTTGAAAGATGTTTTCACTATATTCAAAATACTTTTATGAAGGTAAGACCGTCTGTAAAGGTGAGGTGTTTGAACTGCAGAGTTATAAGAAGAAAAAGAAGAGTATATATAATTTGTTCGAATCCAAAGCATAAGCAAAAGCAAGGATAGGAGGTAAAAGAATGAGAATTGCAGGAAAAGATATATCAGATAGCAAAAAGATAATTCCGGGGCTCTCGGATATATTTGGCATAGGTAAAAACACGGCTTTTCAGATAGCATCTTTGGTTGGTATTGACTATACAAAGAGAATAGGGGATCTCACAGAAGATGAGGTTGCAAAGATAAATTCTGCAATAGAAAAGTTAGGTCTCAGAATAGAAGGAGATCTCAGAAGAGATATTTCTGAAAACATTCAGAGATTAAAAGATATAAAGTGCTACAGAGGTATGAGACATATTGCGGGTCTCCCTGTAAGGGGTCAGAGGACACATTCAAATTCAAGAACAAGAAAAGGGCCAAAGAAGCACAAGATTTTAGCAAGAAAAAAGAAGAAAAAAGGAGAGTAGGGAGTTATGGCTGAGGAGAAAAAAAACAAAAGAAAGAAGGTAAAGAAAATCCCTTATGCAATCGTTCATATAAAAGCTACATTCAACAACACTATTGTTAGCTTCACAGATCTTGAAGGGAACTTGTTGTGCTGGTCATCTGCTGGAGCTGTTGGATATAAGGGAACGAAGAAAGGAACTCCATTTGCTGCTCAGCGTGCTGCTTTTACAGCTGCAAAGAAAGCAAAAGACACGTACGGGGTGGAAAAATGCGCTATTTTTGTCAAGGGAGCTGGTCCAGGAAGAGAAACAGCTATAAGAGCTGTGGAAAATGCTGGAATAAAAATAGTTCTGCTCAGAGACACTACGCCTGTTCCTCACAACGGGTGTAGAGCTCCGGGAAGAAGAAGAGTTTAAAAAGGAGGTACATATTTATGGCTATAAAAACAGATTCAGTATGTAGGAAATGCAGAAGATATGGAATGAAACTTTATCTCAAGGGACAAAAGTGTTATACTGAAAAGTGCCCGTTCGAAAAAAGACCTTTTCCACCGGGAGTTCACGGAAAATCAAGAAGATTTGCAAGAGTATCGGACTATGCTGTAAGATTCTTTGAAAAACAAAAACTCAAAAACTATTACTTTATGAGAGAGGAGCAGTTCAGAAGATTTTTTGAAATGGCTCAGAAAGCAAAGGGAAATACTGGAACAAAGCTTCTTGAACTTCTTGAAAGGAGACTAGATAACGTTGTATTCAGGTCAGGTTTTGCTCTCTCCCGCAGAAACGCAAGAATTTTAGTATCTCACGGTCATGTGAAGGTCAATGGAATAAAAACAGATATACCATCTTATATTGTTGATGTTGGTGATGAGGTAGAAATAGAAAAGGAACTTCTACCTCAAAACTCTGCCGCGAAACTTCCGAGCTGGATAGAAAAAATTGATGATGCAAAGATAAAAATAACAAGACTGCCAGAAAGACAAGATTTTGACCTGAAAATAAACGAAAGCTATATAATTGAGTTTTATTCAAGATAAGGAGGAGTAGTAACGATGCCAAGAAAAGAATTCTTCGGAGTTGTTTTATCTGCAGGAAAAATGCAAAAAACAGTTAAAGTCAAGGTGGAAACTTTGGTGAAACATCCGAAATACAAAAAGTATATAAAGAGAACAAAAAAATACTTGGTTCATGATCCGGAGAACAGGGCTCAGGTTGGAGATAAAGTGGTGATCAGAGAAGGAAGACCGTTTTCTAAATTGAAAAGATTTTTTCTTGTAAAAATACTGAATGAGGAGGGTCCAAAGCAATGATACAGAGAGAAACAAAAGTTGAAATTGCAGATAACTCTGGTGCAAAGTGGGGAAAATGTATAGGTATTCTCGGAGGGAATTCAAGACGATATGCCTACATAGGAGATATTATAGTGGTTGCTGTTAAAGACGCAATCCCAAAAGCTAAAATCTCAAAAGGAGATGTGAAAAGAGCTTTGGTTATAAGAACTGCAAAAGAATACAGAAGAAAAGACGGAACATACATAAGGTTTGATAGGAACTCCGTGGTCCTGATAAACGATAAAGGAGAACCTGAGGGAACCCGTGTTTTCGGTCCCGTTCCAAGAGAGATAAGAGAAAAGGGTTTTTCAAAAATCGCATCTCTTGCACCAGAAATAGTATAAGTGAGGTGAATTGATATGATCAGGATAAGAACAGGGGATGAAGTTTTTGTTATATCTGGAAAAGATAAGGGTAAAAAAGGGCGCGTTCTCAAAGTTTTTCCAAGAGAGATGAGAGCAGTTGTTGAGGGTGTGAATGTTGTAAAAAAACATGTCAGACCAACGCCTAGGAATCCACAAGCTGGAGTAGTTGAGGTCTTTGGAAAAATTCATCTTTCTAAACTCATGCTGGTTTGTCCGAGATGTGGAAAAGCAACACGTGTTGGTGCAAAAATATCGGAAGACGGAAGAAAGTTTAGATATTGTAAAAAATGTAAAAACTTCATAGAATCTTCATATTAAAGGAGGTTGCAGTATGCAAGCAGTTGAACAACAACAAAGATATATACCGAGATTGAAGAGACGCTACTTTGAATTCGTTGTGCCAAAGATGATGGAGATCTTCAAGTATAAAAATCCTTTGCAGGTTCCAAGACTTTATAAAATAGTTGTGAATATGGGTATTGGGAAATGGAAAGATGATCAGAAATACATAGAAGAAGCTATGCAAGATCTCGCTCTTATAACTGGTCAAAAACCTGTTTTCAGAAAAGCAAGAAAATCTATAGCAGCTTTTCATCTGAAGAAAGGCGATAATATAGGAATTGCTGTCACCCTGAGAAGAAATATGATGTATGATTTTTTCGATAGACTCATAAATGTTGCTATGCCAAGAGCTAAAGATTTCAAAGGATTTTATTCAAAAGGCTTCGATGGTAGAGGCAATTACTCCATAGGTATAAGGGAACATACGATATTTCCAGAGGTTCCATACACCAAAATAAAGTACATAAAAGGAATGACTGTAACAATAGTTACTACTGCAAAAACTGACGAGGAAGCAAAACAACTTTTGAAACTGATGGGAATGCCTTTCAGAGACTGATTATATGGCCAAATTTTCCGGAATATCCTGCGGAATAAAAAAAGACAAAAAAGATCTCGGGTTGATTCTACCTGACGATGGCTCCACTGTTTTTGGATTTTTTACATCAAACAGAATAAAGAGCGAAGCTATAGAAAGAGCTCAGAAAATTATAGGTGGAAGACCAAATAATAAAATAAAGGCAGTATATGTATTGTCAGGAAATGCTCTTTGCAGATATTTTGGAGTTGAAAAGGATATACAGACACTTGTTAAAAAATTTTCCCAAGACCTTACCAAATTCTTCTCAAAAACCATAAAACCTGATCAGATAGTATTGCTCTCAACAGGAAAAATAGGAGTAGGTCTTGATGTAGAAAAAGTTCTTCAAAACTCCTACAAATCCATTGAAAGTCTTCACGATGATGTTTCAGATTTTTCGGAAGCCATTTTGACAACAGATACAAAACCGAAGGTTTCAAAATTTGAGAAGAACGGACTTTATATCTTGGGAGTTGCAAAGGGAGCTGGTATGATTTTTCCTAACTTTTCGCATGCTACAACTTTATCTTTTGTTATAACAAATGCATATCTTCCGAAAGGATTCGAGAGAAATGCTTATGAAATTCTCCAGAAAACCATAGGTTCTATAAACATAGATTCATCTCAAAGCACAAACGACTCATGTGTTTTTATCTTTGAAAACAAAAGAAAATTTCCAGAAAAGCTTTTGAAAGAAGGATTACAAAAAGTTCTGGGTGATCTTGCATTTTATATTGCAGAAGATGGTGAAGGGGTAAGGCATGTTGTAAGAATATCTGTTCTAAAAGCACAGAGTGACAGATCAGCTAAAAATATCTGCTCTTATATATCTTTTTCTTTTCTTTTTCGTTCTTCAATATCTGGTAGTTCGCCAGACTTTGGAAGAGTTCTTTCTGCAATAGGTTCTTCTGGTGAAAAAATAGGGAAAATAAGAGCTTGGGTTTCAAGATGGGATGGAAGCAAAAGGATCGAAGTTATAAAAAACTCGAAGATAATTACTGAAAATTTGAAGAATGCTGCTGAAATAATGAAAGACCAAAAATACAATATCCAAATAGATGTTGGATTAAAGCAAAACGGAAAATATTCAATGCTGATTACAGATATAACAGAAGATTACATTGCAATAAATAAAACTATGTAATTTTTGGTGGTCACATCAGTTGTCTCCTCAGAAACTTTGTTCTCAGGAATAGTAATATAACTTTTATGGTCTGAATCAACTTTACTTTGAAGAAAATTTTTACGCTAAAAGCATCTGAGATGTTCAGATTTACATTTGGAATTGAGAAAGCAAAAGCAAAAACAGGAAACAAATCCGGTTCATCTAAAATTTTGTAAGGAATTTCAAACTCAATAAATTCATAGCTAAAAACTGAAATTGATTTTTGTAAAGCGTTGATGATAAGTTCAGCTTCTTCTGATAAATCATAGATCTTCTCTTTTATTTTTTCTCCTTCGATCTTTTTTGCTTTGTGTTTTCTTTTTTGTAATTTCTCTCCTATTTTTCCATTTCGTTTTTCACCTATTTTATATTTGGGAATCTGTGGTATAAGCACATCATATATGTTTGCTTTATATAAAAAAATGTTCCTGTTGCGAAGTAGATTTATTCCGAGTTTTAAACTATCTCTCCCGGAACTATTTATTTCAATAATGAATTTCATCTTTGGGATCACATAAAGATTGGTGTTAGTATTTTTGAGATTATCTCTTTTATTCCGAGTATTTCTTCAAGTAAATCTATTTTTCTTTTCTGTTGCCATATTATTTTAGGCTCTGTTTTGATACCGGCTAATTCCTTTGCAATTGTTATAGCGTCTGAGAATGTTCCTATGTAGTCAATAAGACCAAGTTTTTGAGCTTCGCGCCCTGAAAATATTCTTCCATCTGCTATTTCATCAATTTTTGCTGAAAGATTGGGTCTTTTTGTTATCACATCTTGTTTGAATTGTTCAAAAAGTTCATCCACTACGCTCTGTAAGTATTTTATGTCGCTTTCTGTTGGTTTACGAAACGGAGTTCCTGTATCTTTGAAGCTACCAGATTTGACGATGAAAGGTTTTATCTTAGCTTTATCAAGTAGCTCATCGGCTGTAAAAAATATTGATATAACTCCAATTGAACCAACTATTGAACCGGGTAGGGCTATTACTTTATCGCAAGACAATGATACGTAATACGCTCCGGAGGCTCCGACATTCTCTATTGAACATATGATTTTCTTTTTCGTTTTTTCTTTGAATTTTTCTATTTCTTGAAATATCTCTTGTGAAGCCCCTATTGCTCCTCCCGGAGAATTTATTCGTATTACAACAGCTTTTATACTTTCTCTTTTTTCCAAACTACGTAATTCTCTGACGAAGGGTTCTGAAAAAACTATGGTATCTCTCAGGTTCATAATATATATAGATTCCTTTCCTTCTTCACTATCTTTGAAAAATGAAGCTATTCCCCTCAAAACTAGAATTACAACTATTATGTATAAAATCCATCTGAATTTTCTGAGAAACCTCATATATACCAAAAATAAAAATTATGTAGAAAATAATAAAAAAGTAAAATAAATGAGCTTTGAACTTTGACAAATATTCATATAAATTTCAGAAATTTGAACGAAAGGTAAAAAAACAAATATCAGTTTTTAAAATAGTATAAAAAGGAGGTTAGAAAAAGTGCAAGTATTTCTCGTCTTGACAGCCATTGCGTTTTTAAATGCAGAAAACGGTAGTTATCCGTATGAGCTTTCACAGTCAAACAGCCAGCAAGCCCAGAAGCAAGAAGAAAAAGAAGATGATTCAGAGGAGGAGGAAGAAGAACAAGAAGATATAGAAACCATAATTCAACAGCTTGGAGAACAGGAGAGAGAGCAGGAAGAACCATCTTTACCATATAGCTTTGCTGAGGAGGAAGAAAAGGTAGAGCTACTCTCTATGAAAGGATATTACAGAGCAAGGGTATTCCTTTACTCCGGACTACCTTTGCCCGATGGAAAAAATGTGAGATACATTAGACCGGACTTCTTTCAGTCAAGGCTCAGATTGGATCCATCTGTAAATCTTTCTCCATCTATAAGAGTTTTGTCGCAAATAGACATTCTTGATGACATTGTTTGGGGTGAAGGTGCAAGGGGCTTTTCTACATCAGGGGAACTCATATGTGATACTTTCAACTATGGAAAGAATATTTCAAAGTGTGATGGTATTTCAAGAGTTGTAGCAGTAAAGAGATTATGGGGGGAGGTTGACTCTATTTTGACTTTTCCCGTCAAATTGAAGATTGGGAGGCAGCCTGTTAATTTTGGTCTCGGAGCTTATCTGAATGATGGAAATGGTTTCAAAAACCTGTGGGACGATGCCCATCTGGGAACAACAAAAGATAGAATTGCTATTACAACCAAAATAAGTGATAGTTTTGATTTCGATATAGGTATTGATATTCTTGTTTCTGAACTATCGGATGACGGTCTTGCAGATTATTTTATTGTTCCAAGATTTAGAACATCAAGAATTTCTCTTGAACTTTATACCAATGCCCAAAGATCGCAGAAGACGGAACTTTACTATTTTCTCCCATATATAAACTGGACTCCTTCTTATGATTTTACATTTGAAATCGAAGGAGGAATATTCACTGGAAATGTAGATTATATTCCTGTATTTCAGAACTTCACAAGATATAGTGTTTTTGCATGGAACATTGCAAGTAGAGTAAAATGGGAAACCGGACTCATTCGTATCATTTTTGATGCCGGTTATTCAAGTGGAGACGATAACCCGAACGACAAAGATATAAAATCTATACCAATGAATCCAGATTTCAATATTGGTTTTATTCTGTATGAAGATGTTCTTGCAAGGCATACAGCAAATGTAGTCAGAGATGTTGAGGAGCTTTCTGTTGGTGGTGCAGACTTCTTCTATTCAAAAGGTGGTGTTTTCGGTTCTTACTATTTCATGCCGACAATTGGACTCTTCCCATTTGAATCAATCGGAGCTTACATTTCAACTCTTTTTGCTTTCTCAAACCATATTTTCTTAGTTGATCCGAGGTCTGGACAGCAATTTTTTGGAAGAGAAGCTAAAAAGGGACTTTCTGGTGTGGAACTTGACTTTGGTATGAGGGTTGGTACAGAAAGTCTGGAATTTGGAATTCAGCTCGGATATCTTATTTTAGGAAATGCTCTGCGATCTGCTGTACCATCTGGAGCTAAAAACACGTTCAAAACTCAGTTCAGATTCACATGGAACTTCTGATATTCTGATTTTTATGAATATCAAGGAAGTTCGTTCCGGATTAGAAAAAAAATTACCTCAAACAGACAAAATAAAAATATCTGCCGTTTATATAAGAGATCTTGATGGAATTTTTAAGAAAGTACCTATGAATCTAAAAGATTTATTTTTTTCGCAATTCCTCAGCAAAGATGAAACAAAAGATTTTATTAAGGGAATAGTTCCTCAAAAGCTAAAAGTTATATTTGACTTAGTAAGTAAAACGAGCTGGATAGAACTTCAAATTCAAAAAAATTTTCTTTCTCTCTCTATTTTCGGTAAACCAAAATATCCAGTAAAATCTACTTTCTTGGATGAAGAATTAGGTAGAAATATACTCTTTGTTTTTCTTACTATTGATGAAGCAAAAGTGGTTTTAATTGACAGAAAAACCGCTTTCGGAGACTTAGAAATTCTTGATTTTTTTGTTTGAATCTATTGTTTTTGAATTAATGAAATTTTGAACTTACATCTTTATACTCTTATATTTATTATCCTACCTGTGTTGATGTTGGCGATCGGAAGTCCCGGATTCTTAACAGCTGGTACCTGCGGATTTTCAAGAAGTTTAGATACTGCTTGCTTTTTGAAGTTGTTCATATATCTTAGATTTGAGATTGCAACTTTCGCCAAACCCATCTCAATACTATTTATTGTGTTTGACATACTTGTATTTTAATCTTTTCTGAGCAGTTTTATTATATTTTGCATTTTTTGTTTTTCACAAGATATTGGGAGATACTTTTTCAGTATCCACACTCTACATCAGATCTCCACCTTCTCTGGCATCCGTGTGCAGAAAGATGACAGAATGTCGCTCCGGGTATCCATTTTACGCTTCCTGCTGCACCTAAGTCATAAATTCTCAAAGTTGATCCATCGTTACCTATGATGAGTTCAAGTCTTGAGTCTGTATCAATGTTGCATATAACAGGAGAAGATCCAACCGATATTGTTGAGCCGGTTGATTTTGGAAATCCTGTAAGATACTCAGGGTAGAGAGCTCCTCCGACATTTTTCAGGTAGAATCCATGTATATTCCCGTTTTGTGTTGCAACAAATATTTCACCACATCCATCTCCGTTTATGTCTGCTATTGCTGGGGTTGAGACGACAAGCGACATCAAGTTTCTCTGTGTTTTTAGTACTCCGGTTCTTGAAAGTATGGTAAGATTTACACCTGCGCCAAATACTATATCCTCAAATGCATCTCCTATTGAGAGGCATGAGTCTATATCTGTTACAGCAAGCGAATATATAGCACCACCAGCGCTGTAAAATTGAGATGTCCAGCCAGGACAGTTTCCGGATCCTGATTCTGGAATACAGTACAGAGCTCCACCACCTGTTCCCACAAGAAATTCAAAGTTGCAATCATTTCCAAAATCCGCTAAGACCGCAGAACTTAAAACAGCTGAACCTGTATATACAGTCCATATTTTTGCCTTTGTCGCCAGAGAAATTCCAGTTATATACCCATCTGAAGCTGTTACTACAACTGTGTCATATGAACCATTGCAGTCTGTATCAACTGGTAGAGAGGTTGTTGTTATGTCTGGTTGAGTGTCTCCATTTATGTCAGATATTGCTGGCGAGTTCAGTCCGCAGGCAAGAGGAGTTCCAGTTGGTATGCAATCTTTATATGTGAAACCGGATGAATTTACTTCGTATATACTAACTCCACCAGCGAGGTCTCCCACAAGAAAAGCAGCTGTGTTTCCATCTGAAAATATCGTGGAAGCTGATGAATAAATTCCAGTTTGAGTTATTGTTGATGTGAAATCTGAAAGGAACGGCGCGTTCAGGTTCAAAGCTCTTATTCTTCTTACTGGATCTAACATGCTAACTATTGCTTTGGGAAGACCGGCGACTAAAACTTCAAGAATTATAGACCTTATAGCTGATGAAAATGTTGAGTTCTGTAATGTTGTTGACTCTGATATTCCGTAAACCCTACCAGTTTCTGTTCCAAAAATGATTTCTTTTTTACCATCTCCATTTACATCCTTTATTATTGGTGTTGTTCTTATCGAACCTATGACTCCCTGAGGACTCCAGCCTTCTTCAATTGGACATCCGGGTGGTTGTATCTTTAAAGTTATTGTGGTTTCAGAGACATTGCCTACATAATCAAAACCTCTTGCTCTGACATTGTAAAATCCGCAGTATTCCGTTGCCGCCCAGCTGAAGTTTGAAGTTCCTGCACCAACGCTTGTATCTGTACAGGGAATCCTTTGTGTTGTTGAACAGTTTTGTGTGCTTGATGAAAAAGATGCGGTTCCAGATACTGCTATTTGGTATTCTACCTTCTTGAAATTGTATAAGGGTGGTGAGCAAATGCTATCTCCCAGGGTTGCTAAAACAGATACTGGAGCATTTATTGTTGAGTTGTTCAGAGGAGTTACGATGCTCACCGTTGGTGGAGAATTATCTATGACTATTGGAACATTCTGAACTTGGGTGTTTCCGGCAGCATCTTTGAGTGTTATAACTACATTGTTTGCACCATTTGAGAAAGCTGTAGAGTTCCAGTTTATTATATTTGTCTGGGGTGAGAGGCAAGATATAGATGATGATATGTTTGAAGAAGATATAAGAGTTGTACCTACCGTTACAGATAGGTTTTGCACGAATGCATTATCACAGATCTGAACTCGCACACTTGTTACTCCTCCAACGCACTCTGAATTAGGTGGATATATAACAGTTAGCTGTGGTGGAGTATTATCTACAAAGAAAACTCTCGATGCTGTTGCCGATTTTCCGCCTTTATCGTATGCTGTGAAATCTACTCTTTTGTTTCCATCTGCTCCACACTGGGGAGCTAAAAGTGTTGCAAACTGGTTTACAGTCGGATTTCCGGGGTATGTAAAATTGAAAGAAGCTGAAACTGTATTGGTTGAAAGATCAATCAGTTTTATCACAACAGCTGTGATTGTGTTTATATCAGAAGTTGTTCCTCCTAAAACAGTGTTTGTCGGACAGTTTAGATATGACCCAGCAGGTGGCGAAGTTATCGAGACCGATGGGAAAAGGTTATCTACCATAACAACTATCTGTGTTATTCCTTCATTTCCTGCTTTATCATAAGCTTTGGCTGTTACAACAACATCATTTACATCACCAGATGTTGGCCAGTTTTTGTTGCAATTTCCCGATATTAAGTTTATGTTGCAGCTACCTAAGTTTATCGCACCAGCTTGAATTGAAATAATTGTGACAATTCCAGAATCAGATGCAGTAGTTTTCACAAGTTTTGTCCCATCAACAACTGAGTTTGTTGTTGGATCAATGAAAATTATAACTGGTGATGTTTTATCTACAATGAATGTTGTGGGCGTTGGTGTTACGAAATAGTTTCCAGCGAAATCATATATGACTGCTGTTATATTATGCGTAGTTTCTAGAAATGCGGATATATTGTGAGATATTGTGTAAGTTGGAGGAGAACTATCAAAACCAACAAAGTTTCCATTTATGTAAAAATCAACTCTATCTAAAAGTATAGCATCAGACGCTGAGGCTGTGATATTCAGAGTAAGGGCATTTGTGTATGTTCCAGATGTGGGTGACACAATGCTGCCAGATGGTGGTGTGTTATCTACTACAACTGATATTTGAGATATTCCTTGATTACCGGCTTTATCATATACAACAGCTTTTATTGTTTTTGATCCATCTGTTTCCGAGGTTGTATTCCACATGGCTGTGTATGGTGAAGATGGATTTGATGCAGAGAACTTTATAACATCGTTTACAAGTATAGCAACATATGTAACAGGTGATAGATCTGAAAACGTTACTTGAATGTTTGTGGTTGCTCTGAGATACATACCAGCAAATGGTGTAGATATGCTTACAGCTGGTGACACATTATCAACAGTTATTGTGCTTGAGAAAACAGTTTTCAATCCACCAAGGTCTTCTACTACTCCTGTTAATGAAGCTGATGCAAAATATGGAATAGATGTTGAATTCCAAGTTATTTTCCAAGGTGTGGATGTCTTTTCACAAACAAGTGATATGGTATCGCATATCTTTACTCCGTTGACATAAAATTCTACCTTTTTTATTCCAATGTTGTCGGAGACGTTTGCTTCTACATTTACAAAACCGCCAACGATTGAACCGAAGGTTGGAGAAATGAAAGATCCAGTCGGAGGAGAGTTGTCAACTACTACGTTTCTTGATACTATATCAGATATGTTTCCGGCTTCATCTTCTGCTCTGAAACTTATTGTATGATTACCGTTAGATAGCGCTGTTGTGTTCAGAGAAAAGATGTATATGTTCGGAGTTGTCGTTGGCGATGTTGCTGTTGTATTGAGTATTCCGTCAACAAAGAATTCAACTTTTTTTGTCTTACCAAGATCGTTTGCAAGAACTATTATATTTGATATCCCAGAAATAACTGATCCTTCTGGTGGAGACTGTATAGCTACGGAAGGAGGAGTATTATCAAACGTAACCTTTATAGAATAAGATATTGTTGTTGGAGGAGACCGAAGATACGCTATCGCTTTTATTATTTTTGTCCCATCTGGTTGTAGCCTTGTATCCTCTGTGAAAGTAAAAGGAGAATTAATCGGAGGAAGAGCTGTTTGCCTTCTTGTTGAATCTATCCAAAGTTCTAATCTGTTTAGCTTAGCTGAAAAATCTACATCTATGTTGATTATACCTTTTAGGTATTGCTCTGGTGAGGGAGCACTTATTGTTATTCCGAGCGTTTTGAAAGGAAATGTGATCGGATTTGCCAAATTCTCTCCATCTTGATCCTTTATTCCGTTTGTGATAAACAACCAGTAGGTTTTTTTTGTGATAAGATTTACATTAGGAGTTATTGCAACAGATGTTAGGGTTGTTGAAAAAGAAATAGCAGAAGAGATGATATTTATTCCATCGGAAATAAAGAGAGTCGATGGATTCACAGTTGCAGAGTTAATTCTATCTGAAAACAGAATTTTTATTGTTGGTATTGTGGAGACTCCCTGTGGTATATCCGGCAGATTCACCGGCTCATCATCTATAAGTATTCTTAATATCTGAGGAGGGAAGCCTGGACCCGACGGTGGGGGTGGTTGTGGAGTTACTCCTCCTCCGTCTCCTGCACCAACAGTGAATGTTGAGATAAATTCGCTTGCCATTGTGTTCCCATTTCTGTCCGATATTCCCCTTATTTTAACTGTGTATCTTTTCCCTTCTTGAAGAAGTGAAGGTGTAATTATGAGTGCAAATATGGATTGATTGTATTCATAGTTGTAAGATATAATGTTTGTTCCTTCTTCTAGAATCTGTACATTTGTCAGGTTTAGAGATGCTGTGTCGATGTTTTCTGAAAACAATATTGTTATTTTTGCATTTCTTGGAACTCCTGTTGCTCCGTTCGGGGGATCTATGAAAATTACAGATGGTGGAGTTCTATCTTCTCCAACTCCAAATGTTCTGAAAAGCCAAACAACATCTCTTCCAAGTGATTCTCCGTCAAAAGCTCTTATTACAGACCTAAGTGTAACTATATATGTTTCACCGGGTTGGAGCAGTGCTCTCGGTCTCAAAATTGCGATGTCCCCATCTTCTATGTATGTTAGCGATGAATCTATTATTCTTCCGTTTATATCTTGAATGAAGAAGTTCAGTGTTGAGATGTTAGTTATTCTTTTTGTGAAGGCAGCATAGACTATTGTATCTGCTCCAACAAGTCCAAGATGCGGTGGGTAAATATTTCTTACAAGAGGTGGTAGTTGTGGTGGAGTTATGGGAATTATGAATTCTCCTTCACCTACAACGTAAAATTCCCAAGAGAAATCTTCCGGTAAAAATTCTCCAGATAAACTCTTTACATTCTTGGAGATAAAAACTTTATAAGTTCCTCTTGATATTATTTGTGGTGTTATTTTTATTTTCTGGTTATCTGGAATTGTTATTAATTTTCTTATTTCTGAGCCATCTTTGAAAATTTTTATGTTTTCATCGTTTATGGTTTGCTCGTCTATAATTTTTGAGAAAGCAACGGAGATTGAGAACTGGGTTGTGCTTATCTGAAAGCCTGATGGAGGGAAGAATTCCACTATTTTGAATTTAAATTCTGGTTTTCCAGCTGTTCCAGCACATCCAATCAAAAGGAGAATAAGAAGATTTGCTAAGATTGTTTTCTTTACTCTTGATTTAAATATATTGCTCATTATTTTTATCCACTACATTTCTAAATACTCGTTGTTTTGTATTTATCTCGTTACTAAATTTCTCTAACAAATTTCTTTTGGTTTCGCTTTAAAATAATATAAATACTATAATCGGTTGTTTTTTATATTTCTGTAGTTCTGTGTAGAATAAAGATTTTTAAAAATCAAGAAAATGTCTCACATTGAACTATTTAGAAGACTATGCCAACGATTTTGACCGAGTTTTTTGGTGTTCCTTCATGGATTCAGCACATATTTTTTGAGATTTTTGCAGTTTTTATTCTTATTTTAATTGGAATTTTTGTATCAAGGAATCCAAGATCTATGTTTTCGTCTGTTTTCTCATCTATCTTGGATTTTTGGAAGAATATAGCGAGTTCTTTGTTGCCAGAGGAGGAAGCAAGAAAGCATCTTCCGTTTATCTTTTCACTTTTTATTTTCATACTGGTTATGAATCTTATGGGATTAATTCCGGGACTTATGCCTCCGACTATGAATATAAACACAAATATAGGGCTTGCTATTTTTTCATTTCTATACTATAACTACTGGGGTTTCAGAAATCACGGTTTCGGATATATAAAGCACTTTTTGGGTCCGTTTCTTCCCATAGCTGTTTTATATTTTCCAATAGAGATAATATCACATGCTTTCAGAGTTGTAAGCTTGTCTGTTCGTTTAGCTGGTAATATGACCGGTGATCATACGGTTTTGGAGATTTTTACTCATCTTACTTATGTTCTCGTTCCTGTTGCGTTTTTGATTCTTGGAACGATTGTTTCTCTGGTTCAGGCTTTTGTTTTCTCAATCCTATCTCTTATATATATAGCTTTGGCGGTCGGTGAGGAGCACTGAAAAATCTTTTTATGATGGTAGGTTTCGTGTTTTTTTCCTTTTTCGAAGCTTTATTTTTCCGTTTTTCCATTTTTTGTTACTTTTAGGTTTAAAAAAATATTCTATGAATCAGAAGCCTATAATATTTGTAAGGAATAATTTAGAAAGAGCTTTGAAAGCTTTGAGAAGAAGTTTTGATAATGATATAGCTCCACTTTTGAGAAGGCATCAACACTATAGATCAAAATCTCAAATTAGGAAAGTAAAAAGAACTCTAAGGGTTTTGGGAACCAAAAGACCTGCTAAATTTGAGTGAAGGGCAGGTAGCTCAGGGGGTAGAGCGTAGGACTGAAAATCCTAAGGTCGGCGGTTCGACTCCGCCCCTGCCCACACTATTTTTTCTCCTTTTTGTCTTTCTTCGGCTCTTCCTTCTTTTCTTTCGTTTTTCTCTGATCATTCTGTTGCCCTTTCTTTGTATCTTGTGGTTCCTGTCTTATGTCTTTTCCATCAAGAATTAGGTTTCTGTAGTTCTCCTCCATTATTGCTTGCTCTATTGTTTCTATATTTTCTGCCTTCTGTGCTTTTGAGATATTGTAAAGAAGTAGAGCGAAAATTCTATCTTGTCTTGCACCGAGCCTTTGTAAAACTTTCTTTGCCATATCAGGATTTCCTGATTTCAAATATGCAGATGATAAAATAAGACCTAATGTATATTTCTGGTCTGCAACCTTTTGTAGTTCCTGTATAGCATCGTCATATTTTTCTATAAGATAGTAGCATATTCCAAGTAGTTCTGTGTATTCTCTTCTATCTTTTAGTTTCAGAGCACTTTGCAAAGAAGATATAGCATGCATTATGTTTCCAGATCTTGCAAACTTCGGTCCTATTTCTGCTAACCAGAAATTTATCAGAGCAAATCTGTAGAGCATCTCATCATCAGAAGGATTCTTGTCTATATACTTTTTTGCTATCTCACGCGCTTCTTCAAGATTTTTTATCTTGTTAGCTTTTTCCGAAAACAACAGAGCTTTCATAAGAAGAAGTTCCACCAAGACCTTCTGAGCCTCTGGATTATCTGGTGCATTTTTCAAAATTTCTCTTATCTCAGTTTCAGCTCCTTTTATGTTGCCTTTTTGCAGGAAACCAAGAGCAAGTTCCAGTCTATATTCTGGAAAAAATGGAACTTTAGCGGTTTTTACATAGGGATATTTTTTTACGACCTCTTCAAAATTCTCTCTTGCATCTGTATACATTCCAAGATCCCTTTGAGCTGAGCTCAAAAGTAGTTTTGATAAATAACCTAAGGGAGAGATAAGGCTCTCGGCTGCATTTATATAGTAGACTGTTGCCATATCAAGATATCCTCTTGAATGCAAAAATACTGCAGAATAAAGTTGTAAAATTGGATTGTTAGCAAGGGTCTGTACCTTTGATAGAACTTCAATGGCTGATCTATCCTTGTTCTGTCTACCAAATGATTCTGCCAACCCTACGTATAGGTATGGGTCGGTGGGATCTATCTCTATTGATCTACGAAAAGATTTTTCTGCTTCTGCTGGATCGTTAAGAAGCAATGATATGTATCCTCTCTTTTTCAAAAGGGGAAGTATGTTTTTTGGTTCAGATTTCGAAAGTTCCTTGATTCCTTCGTCAAGAATGCTTCTTGCAGATTTTATATCCCCTCTGTAAAGATATGCTGTTGAAAGAGATTCAAAAACCTGTGGAACCTGATTTATTCTTCTTGCTTGGTTTAGATAAAAGATTGCAAAATCCAGCTTTCCTTCTGTTATGTAGAAATTCCCAAGGTTGAATTTTATAGCAAAGTTTTCTGGAAATTTGTCATCTGCGTCTTTCAGTAATTTTTCTGCATCGCTCTTCCTTCCAGCGCACATCAGAATAAGAAAACTGTTTACGCTTTCCTCTGCCGATCTTATTTCTCCTGCTCTTATCTTCCTTGCTTCCAATTCACACAAATTTTTCTGTGTAAGTATATCCGGAAAAGACAAAATCAAAAGGAACGAAATAAAAAACATATTAAGATAATCTTAGTCACTTATTTTTAAAAAAACAGAATTTGCTCATAAGAAATTTTATTGAGAAATCCTTAATTTAGATCTTTATGTTCAAGCACTCGACCATTGACGACCTTCCTTACGATCCAAAATTGGAAAAAGCTGTTCTTGGAGGTATTCTTCTGAATGGGGATCTAATTGAAGATGTAATTCATATACTCGGTAAAAATCCAGAAGATGCTTTCTTTGACTCCGCTTGTAGACAGATATTTGTAACGATACTTTCTTTGAGAAGAAAGGGGGAAGATATAAATCCATTTTCGGTTATAGAAGAACTTAAAATCGGAGGAAAGATTGATAAAGTTGGCGGAGAAGAATTCGTTTTGTCTTTGCCTTCATACATACCATCGGCAGCATTTCTTGATAACTTCACAAGAAGACTTAAAGAGAAAATGATACTTCGAAAATTGAGCCAGAAGATGAAAACATTTCTTGAAGAGATCTCATGGGGAGTAAGCAACACGTGGGAGTTTATTTCAAAAGTTGAGAAAGAAATAAGTGAAATCGCTCAGGAAACTGTGTCGCAAGAATTCTATTCAATAAGTGATATAAGAAATTTTGTCAGCGAAGAAGTTATAGGAGATGAGTATCACCATGCAATACCAACATGCTTTCCTTCGCTTGATGAAAAAATAGTTGGATTTCATCCCGGAGATTTTGTAATAATAGCTGGAAGACCGGGGATGGGAAAAACGAGTTTTGCTCTTTCTATAGCTTATTATATGGCGACTGAAAAAATACCAGTTATGTTCTTTTCAATTGAAATGCCGATAAAGCTTATTCTCCTGAGAATACTTTCTATGCATTCTGGGATACCTTTGCAGAGAATTATATCTAAAAATCTCAGCGATCTTGAAAGATCTAGAATTGTGAACTCAGCAAATGAGATATCCAAACTTCCTATGTTTTTCAACGATTCTGTTCAGGGAATAACTCAGATAAGATCGCTTTCAAAGAGAGCTAGAGATGAAAAAGGAGTAAAAGCTGTTTTCATTGACTACTTGCAACAGATATTTGTAGAATGGAAAGTTGAAAGACGCGAAGAAGAAATATCAACAATATCTCGTTTGCTCAAATCTCTTGCGAAGGAGCTCAAAATACCTGTTGTGGCTCTTTCACAGCTCTCAAGAGAGCCGGAGAGAAGAGGTGATAACAAGAGACCACAGCTCTCTGATCTCAGGGAATCTGGAAGTTTGGAACAAGATGCTGACCTTGTCCTTATGCTTTACAGAGATCACTACTACAATCCCTGTCAGAAGTCTGTGTCTGCATCTGAAAATGAAAATTTTGATTGCTGTGAGAGAGCAAGAATTGCTGAAATAATAATAGCAAAAAACAGAAATGGTCCAACAGGAACAGTCCTTGGCAAGTTCATCGGTGAAAACTGCATCTATGAAGATATAAAATATTCAAAGGTCGCTTACTGATGACTTTCTATGAGAGGATTATAAAGTTTCTGCAAAGAAATTTCCCAGATCCTTTTCAATTTGCTCTTGGTCTGACGTTTTTTGCTTTTCTTCTGACTCTTGCTTTCACTGAAAAATCCGCTGATGAGATAATCTTCATTTGGCTTGGAAAATGGGCAGATGAAAAAGTCAGCGGTAACGGTATCTTTTCACTCCTTGAATTTTCTATGCAAATGTGCCTGATTCTTTTTAGCGGATATATGATTGCGAGCTCTCGTGTTCTGAAAAACTTGATCAAGAAATTATCAATTCTTCCAAAAAGCACACCGCAAGCTTGTGTTTTTCTATCTACTTTCTCAGCGGTTTTATCTCTTATAAATTGGGGACTCTGTATTTCGGCAAGTTCAATTCTTGCAAGAGAAATTATCAGATCAAACCCGAAAGTATCAAAAGGCGCTGTTGCATCTGCTGCTTACTGCGGACTTATGATATGGCATGGAGGACTTTCTGGCTCAGCTCCTTTAGATGTAGCAACAAAGGGAATTTCTCTTGCGGAAACTTTATTCTCTCCAATGAATCTGTTCATAACACTTTCTCTTGTTGTATTCACTCCTATTTTCTTCTATTTCATTGGAAAAATTTCAGATAGGGTAGAGTTCGGTTCTGAGCTCTATGTTGAAAGAGATCCTTTGGGAGAAGAATACAGAGAAACAAAAAGCTCGTTGTTTGACAGATTCTTTATGCTCCTTTTCATTTTTGTTCTTATATTTTCTGTTTTCAAAGGTTTTTCGCAAAAGGGAGTGTTGTTTTTGAACCTTTATTCCGTAAGCTTTATTTTCATTATGCTTGCTCTGATTCTGCACGGTAGTATAAAAACTTTTGTGGCTTATGTTCCAGAAGCTATAAAACCATGTGGTGGCATAGTTGTTCAGTTTCCGTTCTATGCAGGTGTAATGAGTATCATAACAGAAAGCGGTTTGGGAGAAAAAATCTCCGTTTTTATATCTGAGTCTGTAAAGAATTTCCCGGTTTTTCAGAAAGAAATTTTTGGGATTATAACCTTCGTAAGCGCTTCTTTTCTGAACATCTTTATACCATCTGGTGGTGGACAGTGGAAGGTTCAGGGACCTATTATGCTTCAGGCTGGGCTTGAACTTGGAGTTCCAGAATCAAAAACCGCTATGCTTGTGGCTTATGGTGATGAGCTTACAAATATGATACAACCATTTTGGATGATACCCCTGATCGGAATAACAGGTATAAAAGCCGGTTATGTGGTTTCATACTCTTTTGTTTATATGTTGCTCTCTTTGCCTATATACATAGCCGGAATAATTTTTGGATTGTGATCGGATGTGTTGGATGTTTTGGAGAGCTTCATAGTTTCTTTTTTGAAATTCTTGTAAAGCTATTTTTGTTTTGATACTATAATTCTAAGATTTATGAATCTTAGCAATTTCGAAAAAATATTTGTGTTAATCTTTGCTTTTGTTATTTTTCTCCCTCAGATCAGTGGTTTTACGTGCTTTATGGAGAAAAGATCAGAGCATATTTCAAAAGATTTTAATTTCCATCTCAAAATTAATAACGGATTACCAAATGAAACATCTGATTTCGGTAAGGACTACTGCAACTGCCCGTGTCATTTTCAATTTGCAAATCTTTCGTGTTCACCAAATTTGCTTTCATCTCTTTATATAATATCTGGAAGCCTAGCTAATGAGTTATTGATTTTCCAGATTTTTCAAGATATATTTCATCCTCCTCCCTTCTCTTGATTTGACATCAGCTTTTTTGAATGTCTAAATCTTGGGTCATTTGATTTATGAAGGAGGGAATTAAAATGCCTATATATGAAAGAGAAACTCTTTGTATCATTTTAGCTTTTTTGGTTTTCAATTTATTTGTTTTTGGTTCTGCTTATGGCAAGGAATACACTCTTGATGAGATAATAGGTTTAGCTGTTGAGAAGAATGTGGAGTTGAGTATTCTGAAAGCAAGACTTGAGGCAAATAGAGGGCGAGTTGTATCTGCTCGGGCTTTTTTGAATCCAGAGGTTGATTTTACAATTGGTAGAGGAAAAGAAATGAGAGCTTCTGTCTTTGAGTATTCTTTTGGTGTAGCTCAAACTCTTGAATTCCCTTCAAAGAGGTTCTTCAGATTGAAATTCGCTGAAACTTTGGTTGAGGTATCTGAGAAAGATATCGATTATTTGCTTCTTGAAATAAAATCTCGGGTCAAGAAAGCTTTTTTGAAGCTGGTTCTTGATAAAAAGATTCTTTCTGTGTTGGAAGAAAATATTAAGGCTATTGATGAATTGGTTAAAGCTGTTCAAATTAAATTTGAAATAGGTGAAGTGTCTGAATATGATTATGTAAAAGTAAAGACAGATTATCTGACAGCGACAAATGAACTAAGAAGAGCTAAAAATAATGTTCAGATATCAAAAAGCAATCTGAATTCTATATTGGCAAATTCTCTTCAGGATGACTTTGATGTTATAGGAGAGCTCATATTCAGAGAAGAAAAATATAAGTTGGAGGATCTCCTCTCAAGCATGAAAGAAAAACATCCGTTGATACTAAGGGCTAAAAAGGAAGTGGATTTAAAGAGATACGCTTTGCAGAAAGAGAGGGTATCTTTTTTACCAGATATTACTTTGAAGTTATTTTATGATTCAGAGGTAGATAAAAAATTATATGGAGTTGGTTTTTCTCTTTCACTTCCGGTTTTTTATCGAAATATGGGAGAGATTATCACAGCTTCTATGGAATTAGCAGAAGCTGAGTACGAAAGTCAGAAAATATTGGTTGAGATGTCAAAGGCTGTTAATGAAGAATATCAAAATTACTTGTCTTCTTATGAGAGAGCAAAAACATTTAGGGAAGAACTTCTTATGAATGCGCGCAGGGCTCTTGAGCTATCTAAATTATCATACTTGCAGGGAGAATCCGGTTTGCTTGATTATCTTGATAGCCTCAGAGTTTATAGGCTTGTTTTGATAGAATATTATCAAACTCTTTTTGAATTGGAGGTCAGTATAACCGAGCTAGAAAAGCTTACAGGAGGAATAAAGTGATCGAAATGAAAACTGAGATGATAAAAATAAAAATTGTTTTTGTTATTTTTTCAATTCTTTCTGTTTCCTGTGGTACAAGGTATAGCGTAGAAGATCATCATCGAGATGATGACTTTAAAAACAATATAACATCTGTTATAAGTCTATCACAAGAAATAAGGCAAAAAGCAGGAATCGTAACCGAACCGGTTTATCTGAGAAAATTGTTGAGAAAATATTCTTTCCCTGGGGGCATATTTATGGATGAAACTAAAGTTGTTCATGTAAGTTCAAAAGTTTCTGGTATAGTTGTCAAATCAAATTTCAAAGTAGGAGACTTTGTTAGGAAGGGAGAAGTTCTTGCTCTGATTGATAGCATGGAAGTTGGAGATCTCCAGAATGAGTACCTTAAAGCAAAAGCTGAGCTTGAGATAGCTCAGAGCTCATACGAAAGGGCAAATTTGCTTTTTGATCAGAAGGTAATATCAAAAGCAGAATTTTTAAGACGGTATGGTGAGTATCTCTCTAAAAAATCAAATTTAGAATCTTTGAGAAATAAGCTCAGACTTTTTGGTTTTTCCGAAAAAGAAATATCTTTTGTTGAAAAGGAACGTAAAATAAGTTCTCAGATTAGAATAGTTTCTCCAATTTCCGGTAGAATAATAGAGGCTCACAGTGTTGTGGGGGAAATAGTTGAACAGTCAAGACCAATATTCAAGATAGCTGATTTATCCAACCTTTGGGTGGTTGCTAACATACCAGAAAAAGATATATCAAAGATTAGAGAAGGACAGTACATAAACTTTACGGTTTCTGCTTATCCTGACAAAGCTTTCAGAGGAAGAATCAGTTATGTTTCAGACATTGTAGATTTTGATACAAGAACCGTTAGTGTTAGAGCGGAGGTTCAGAATCCAGATAGATTATTGAAGCCGGGTATGTTTGCTAACATAGAAGTTATCGTGGAGGAAATCAATGTTTTAGCTGTCCCAAAATCGGCTGTGCAAAGAGATGGTGACGAAATTTTTGTTTTTGTTAAGATAGGAGAAAACACTTTTGAAAAAAGAAAAATTAAAATCGGGTATGAGGGAGACGATTTCTATCAAGTTCTTTCTGGTTTGAGGGAAGGAGAGATAGTAGTTGTGAGTGGTTCCTTTATTTTAAAATCTGCGATGAAAAGACATCTCATAAAAGGGGAGGTTGAGTAGATTCTGAGATGATAGATAGATTGGTTGCTTTTTCTTTACAGCATAGAAACTTTGTGGTCTTTGGTGTTATATTCTTGATAATCTGGGGAATTATCGCATTTAATAATTTGCAAATAGATGCTTTACCTGATGTTACTCCAGTTCAAGTTCAGGTGATAACCGAAGTACCAGGATTCTCTCCGCTTGATATTGAGAAGTTTATAACTTACCCGATAGAGATGCATATTATGGGACTTCCTAAAATAAGCAATGTTCGCTCTCTTTCGAGATTTGGATTATCTGTTGTAACTGTTACTTTTGAGGATGATATGAATATTTTTCTCGCTCGTCAACTTGTTTTGGAAAAACTCATTGAGATAAAGGGGAACCTCCCAGTGGACCCGATGCTTGCTCCAATTTCAACTGGTCTCGGAGAAATATATCAGTACACCGTTGAGTCTGTAAATGGTGCAACATCAGATGTTCGGGAGCTTATGGATTTGAGAACTGTTCAAGATTGGATTATCAAACCTATATTGAAAACAATACCGGGGGTTGTAGAGGTCAATTCTCACGGTGGTTATGTTAAACAGTATCAGGTCCTTGTGCAACCCGAAAAGTTGATAAAATATGATGTTTCGCTTGGAGATGTTTTTGAGGCTGTTGAATCAAACAATTCTGCTGTTGGAGGAAATGTAATAGAAAGCGAATCTGAACAGTATGTTGTAAGAGGTTTAGGACTTATCAGTTCTTACAAAGACATAGAGAATATCGTGATAAGTGCGAGAAACGGAGTTCCCGTGTATGTTAGGGATGTTGCCCAAGTTGTAGTAGGACCTGAGACACGTTATGGTGCAGGTGTAAAAGATGGAGCCGGTGAAGTGGTAGTGGGAACTGTTATGATGATTATGAACGGTAATGCAAAAAGGATAGTCTCAGATGTAAAGAAGAAAGTAGAGGAGATAAATCAGAAGAACATACTGCCCGAAGGTATCAAGATAATGCCGTTTTACGATAGAACAGAGCTTGTGGATAAAGCTATCTCAACCATAACAGTTGCTTTGAGGGAAGCTATGATAATAATCCCGATTGTTATTTATTTATTTTTGAGAAGTTTCAGAGGAGCTTTTGTTGTTGCACTATCTCTTCCACTTGCTATTTTTTCAACATTTATAGTTATGTGGAGGTTTGGGATTCCTGCCAATCTTATGTCGCTTGGAGGAATTATAGTATCGCTCGGTATGATTGCTGATGCTTCAATTATTCAGGTTGAAAATATCCAGCATCATCTTTCTCGAGGAGGATCAAGTAAGTTTTTTACGGTACTGAAAGCTGTTATTGAGGTGAGGAAACCTTCTCTATTAGGTGAGTTGATAATAGCTGTAACATTTATCCCTATAATGACTCTTGAAGGTATGGAAGGGAAGATATTCTCTCCCCTTGCTCTTTCTGTTGTTATAGCTTTGCTATCTTCTCTGTTTCTTTCTATATTTGTAATTCCGGTTTTATGTTTATTTCTTCTGAAACACGGAAAAGAGAGAAAAACTTTTATAGATACTCGTTTGAGGCAATTGTACATTCGCGCTCTAAATTGGGCAATAAAAAAAACTAGTCTTACAGTCGCATGTGTGATGATTTTGTTTTTAGCTAGTCTTGTAGCTCTTCCGTTTGTGGGTACGGAATTTATACCGAGCATGGATGAAGGTTCAATTGCGGTTCAAATAAGCAGACTTCCGAGCGTTTCTCTTGAAGAAAGTGTTGAGATTGAGAAGAAAATTCAAAAAATGATTTTAGAGATACCAGAGGTCAAAACTGTTGTTTCAAAAATCGGAGCGTCAGATATTGCCACAGATCCTATGGGACAAAATTTCAGCGATATGTTTGTTATTTTGAAAACAAAAGATGAAATGAAAAATTTCAGAAGCAAGCGAGAGATTGTGGAAGAGGTAAGATCTCGACTTGAAAAATTTCCGGGAATAAAGTTTGAGATTACTCAACCAATAGAAATGAGAGTTAATGAAATTATTGCTGGTGTTCGTTCAGATATTGCTGTAAAAATATTTGGAGAAGATATGGATGTTCTAAGAGTCAAAGCTGAAGAGGTTGCTCAAATAATATCGAGAGTTCCCGGAGCTGTTGATGTGAGAGTGGAGCAAACAGCAGGGCAGGGCTATCTTATTGTAAATACCAACAGGGAGAAAATTTCAAAGTATGGTATCAATGTATCAGATATACAGCAGATTGTGGAAACTGCTATTGGAGGAAAAACTGCAACAGAGATTTTGGAGGGAGATAAAAAGTTCAGTGTAGTTTTGAGATTCCCAGAAGAAGAGAGAAACAGTATTGAGAAAATCGCGAGTATTTCAGTTAGAACTAAGGATGGAGCTAATATCCCACTTGGTTCCGTTGCTGATGTTTATATAACAGATGGACCAGTTCAAATAACCAGAGAAAATGCAAAAAGAAGGATCGCTGTTGAATGCAATGTAGAAGGTAGAGATACTGGTAGTTTTGTCAGAGAAATACAAATGAAAATAGATGAAGAACTTAAACTTCCTGCGGGATACTATATAACTTTTGGTGGAACTTTTGAACATCAACAAAGAGCTATGAAAAGACTTTCTTTGGTTGTACCCTTGTCTGTATTAACTATATTCGTTCTTTTGTTTATCACTTTCAATTCGTTCCGATATGCGTTCTTTGTTATGATAAGTTTGCCTCTTGCTTTAATTGGAGGAATTTTTGGTTTGATGTTCTCTGGGCAATATATAAGTGTTCCTGCTTCGGTAGGTTTTATTGCTCTTTTTGGTGTCGCAGTGCTGAACGGAATGGTTCTTGTATCATACATAAACAAACTGAGAGAGGAAGGATATGATCTTGAGAGTGCGATCATTGTTGGTTGTGAAAGAAGATTTAGACCAGTTCTGATGACCGCTTCTGTTGCTATCGGAGGATTAAGTCCACTTCTGTTTGCCTCTGGACCGGGGGCAGAAATTCAGAAACCTCTGGCTACCGTTGTTATATCTGGACTTGCAACATCTACAATACTCACTCTCTTGGTTCTTCCAACAATCTACAAATTGATTGAAGGTAAGAGATAGTAAAGTTAAGATAACTTGTGTGTTTTCAAATTTTAGAATTAAAGGTAGAATTTTTTACTGATTACTCAACAAAGTCGCTTATTGGAGATCTGTAAATTTTTCCGATCGCTTCCTGTGCTATATATCTATAATTTTCCATGTTTTCAATTTGTCTTAGAACCTCCACGGTTTGTACTATGTTTCTTGAAAAATCTCCCGGTTCTATTTCTGTTTGTTCTTCTATTTCCTCAATTGTTGCTCCCTTTGCCCACATGTAGGTGGCTATGTAAATTTTTCCATCAAGAAAAGCCAGTTTTCCGTTTCTAAGTTTTGTCGGTATGATTTTGGGTTGTAGTCCCATTTCGATTTCGCTTGTGTATATTTTTGTGAAGAATTCTTCTATTCCTTTTGGAGGCTTTTTGAATGGAGGTTTTGGTTCAGATAAAACTAAACTCATTGTTGCTGCAAAGTCTTCTGGACTATTACCGAAGAATCCCCTTTCCAGAGCTTCAAAGATATATATAGATCTTGGGTTTTTAAGCTTCGAAGCTTCCCATCCCTTTTCTGTAAGTATGTTTTTTTCATCAATGTATCCAAATCTTTTGAGGAACTCTAATGTTGCTCTGAACTCTTTCTCAACTGAGTCTGGGTTTTCTCTTTTAAGCTCTTCAATCTTTTCAATCTCTGTTTTGATTTCTTCTGAAATCTTACTGCATTCTTCAAAAACGGGACATTTATCACACGGAAATTTTATAAGTTCAGCTTCTCTGTTTTTATTTTTTATATCTATGTTCTTGACTATTTTTTCAGTGTTGTGTATAAGTTTTGTAATTTTCATTTCCATTTGTAATAGATCATTTTGTTTCTCCTGAAAGTGTATAAGTATTTCATTATTTACGAATTCTTCATTATCTTCAACGGGACAGAGCATAATAAATCTCCATTTGTTCGTGTACTTTTTGCCTTCCCTTGTTGAGAAACTAAAAAATATGTGATCTTCTGTTTTTTCTATTTTCAGTATACCTAATTTTCTTCTCTGATCTATTGCCAGAAAAGTTTTTCCTATGTTACTTTCTATGTTATGTTGATGATCTGAAAAAAGTGTGTTTATATCTACTGTTTTGTTTGTTCTACTGAGGAAATCTGCTACATCTTTCAGTATTTTAATTCTCACAAGGAGGTTATTTTTTCTGTTTTCAGATTCTTTGATATTCTCTTTTGTGTTCCTGAATGAAACATTGGTTTGAATGGAGCACTTTATATTTTCTGGTTTTATTTCTAAGAACTTTGCATTGAGTTTTTCAAGTTTGTTCATCTTGTTTTCAAATTTTTTTCTCCACTTTTCAAAATTACTCTGCACTTCAAAGAACTTCAAGCTTTTTCTTATAAAAGAAACACATTCTTCTGTTTCAAATTTTTTCAGTAGATTCAAAACGAGGTGGGGATTTATATAAAAACTTGATCTTATGTTCTCAAGTTCTTTGAAAAGCTCTTTTGTCATCTGAGTTATTGGGGCAGAAATGAACACGTACCCAACTTTATCTTTTCCTCTTCTGCCGGCTCTTCCTGCTATCTGAAAAACTTCGGAAGGTAAGAGCAATCTTTCTCTTGCTCCATCAAAAGTTTTCTGATTCGTTATCACAACAGATTTCGCTGGTACATCTATTCCAGATGCGAGAGTCTTTGTTGCGAAGACGAACTTCGCAATGCCAATTTTCAGTGCATCTTCAATGATGATTTTCAAAGCTGGAATGAGTCCGGCGTGGTGTGGAGCTACACCTTTGCTTATAAAATCTCTTAAAATTTCGTTATCTTTTATATAGGGAAATATCTCGTAATATTTTTCACAAAATTTTTCTCTTTCTTCTATTTCATTGAAGTCTGTTGTAACGAAATTCTTGCTATTTCTCGCGTATTCTTCGGCTTCTTTTCTGGAGTTTACGAAAAATATTGTAGGATAAGCTCCCATCTTTTCTATGAGTTTAACAGAGTTTATCAGAGAGAATTTTGAATCTTCAAGATTTATTTCTTCATAGTTTATCTTCGTGAGCTCATCAGAAACTTCGCCTCTAAACAGTGGTTTTATGCTCTTTCCAATTGAGAACCAGATCAGGGGAACAGGTCTTTTGAGTTTATATACTACCTTCACTTCTTTTTCCCTTACTTTTGATATCCACAGAGCTATTTCTTCTATGTTTGGGAAGGTTGCAGAGAGAAGAAGTAATTGGGTATGTTTGGGAGAAAATATTATAGCTTCTTCCCATGAGACTCCCCTTTCTCTATCTTTTATCCAGTGTGCTTCGTCAAAAACTATCAAAGATACATCAATATCTCCATTTAGTCCTTGTTCTATTAATATATTTCTGAATATCTCTGTGGTTCCAACTATTACAGGAGCTTTTGTATTTTCTTTTCTGTCTCCCGTGAGTATTCCCACAAATTCTTGAGAGAAAAGTTTTCTAAAATCTCTGTATTTGTCGTTTGAAAGTGCCTTTATTGGTGAGGCATACCATACTTTCTTATTTTCCTGTAGCATCTGGTGTATTCTTATCTCAGCAATAAGAGTTTTGCCAGACCCAGTGGGAGCTGATATGAGTACATCGTATCCTTGTTGTAAATAATCTATCGCTTCCTTTTGGAAATCATCAAGCTCTACATTCTTCTGCTTTAGTATGAATTCTATTGAGCTACTTAATTCTGCTGAGTTACTTTTGGATATGATCTGTTTTACCATTATTTGGCGGAGGGGACGGGATTTGAACCCGTGCGCCGATTTTTATTCGGCACGTGGTTTCCAGCCACGCTCCTTGGACCACTCGGACACCCCTCCGTTGGGAGGCGAGGACTCGAACCTCGACCCTCGGATCCAGAGTCCGATGTTCTGCCAATTAAACTACCTCCCAACAAAATTACTATTTTTGGTAAATCTTCCTAAACTTTGTTAATTTCTGTTTTTTTGAAATCTTTGTTTCCAGAACCTATTTCTTGATCTCTACTACCAGTTTTTCTGCACATTTCTTCATAACTTGTTCAAAATATAAATAATCCTGATATATTTTTTATTTTAATTAAAAAGTTGACTTTTTATAATAGAATGATTATTTTATATACACGGGGTATATCCGCATGAGGTGTAGAAACATAATAGGTGGAATAATTTTAAGTGGTTTAATTACGGCTTGCGCTACTGAAAATGAAATGCCACTTTCTCAGAGACTCCCTGAAAATCTCAAGGTTCTATCTGTATATGGTGAAAAGCACTTTTTGAACGGTTACGTTGAATTCAGCGGCTGGGAATCTGATTCTCCTCAAACTTTGTTCCTAACAGATGGAAGTAAAACTTATCTTTTAGCCTATGTTCTTCCTGAGAAGCTTATAGAAGAGGTTTGGCAAGGCAATACTGAGGTGATTCAGAAACTTAGCTACTTTACTCCAAAGAATGGATATGTTAGGATAGATGAAAGAACTACTGCGTTAAATCTGGTTCTTATTGCTCCACCTTACTTCTGGATGTTTACTCCAAGAGCCATCGCTTTTGCTGCTGGACATGTGGTTACTCATCCGGAGTTCGATAAACTGGTTCAGTACATACAAAATTCTGCACCGGGAGAACTTACATCTGGGAAGTATCAGGATGTGTTCTCTTTAGCTCAGAAAATAGCAAGCGATGTTAGAGAAAGAATAACTCCAGCAGATATGCTTGCTCCATCCATAGTGTCCAGAATATCTGAAAAACAGGAAGGTTGCGGAGATGGTCGCATTGCTAAAATGGAAGATGCTCCTGGAACAAAAGTAAAGTTCATTGTTCAGCATATGGTATTTTATGGGGGTGGTATATTTAACGGCATAGATCCCACGAAGATAAACGATATAAGGAGATATTTTCTCCTGAAAGCTCAAGAAGCAAAAGTTGACCTTTCTATAGATAATATTATACGGCTGAATTTCATCAATCCGAGAGTTGAAACAGAGGTTGATTTTCAGGATTACAACAGGCATGCTGTTCGCCTGGAAAAAGGATTTGAATTGAGCACATCTATAATTACTGATCCTATAAAGAGGATCGGGCTTATTGCTAATTTTGGTAGGATTGTAAAATTTGTTATTGAGATTGCTGTTCCAAATATAGCTGCTTGTATTCCGGATGGTGATACTTGGGGATATGTTGTTGTTACAACTCAGAATCTGTTTACATCAGGGGACATCAACGATATACAGAGCGTTTTTAAATCGTCTTGGGATGAGATTTTGAGATTAATTGTTTCTAGCTTCACAGATCAGAATTCGTGGATATACAGAATTATTAACAAGGTAGGTTTTGCAAGTTGTGCATATCAACCAAACTTTATTATATCGCAAATTGCCGGGTTTATAAGGAATTTTCCTATCGTGAAGTTATATGATGCTATAACTCGTTATATTCCTTTCGGTTATGAGCTTTTCACAAAGCCAAGAACAGCGGTATACGGAGCCCAAAACGGAGCGCCAATTACTGGAGAGCAGATTATAGTAAGTATTGATCCTGTAACGCAAGCCACATCTCCGGGGATTATAAAAATTGAGACAATGGGGCCGGAGTGTCGAGGAAATTGCTACATAAGATTGCAATGTCCAATATTCGGTGTTCACGAATTGAAAACTTATCTTGCTTGCGGTCTTAATCAGAAAAACTTTGAAGTTCCTTATAATTTCTATGGAAATGGATGCAGGTTAATACTTGCCGTTGCTCATACTCAAACAGAAGGAGGATTTTTGGGAATAGGAGGTACACAATCTACCTTTGAGATTACAACAAGTGAATATACTATAAATATAAGGAACTGTCCAGAGTGTGCATATAACCCATCTGCTAATCCCAGACCCAGTGGCGGCGGAGGTGGTCAGGAAGAAGGAGGTGGCTGTTCCTCAACATCTCCATATAGTTTATATACTCTCTTTGCTCTAATTGTCTTGGTTATTATGAGATCAATTAAATCTGTTAGAAATTTTTGATTTCTTCATTTTTGTTAAATAAGAACTGATGAAGACTTTACTTTTTCTCGCTTGGTTGCTTCTTTTTCCTCTATTTATCTCATGTAGAACGAAGGATACAAAAAAGATTGAAGACTTTTCTACTGGTCTGGCAAATAGAGATGAAAAAATACTCCAAGGTATAAAGTATATTGAAGAACAGAATATAAAAGAAGGTAAAAGGTTCTTTGAAGAATTCGGGAAGCAAAACCCAAATCACTGTGGATATCTTATAGGACTCCCACTCGTAAATATTCAGGATTACCTTGATAAAATCAGTTCAATCATAAATCTTTTTGTTAATGTCTATTCTCGGTCTGGTGTCCCCTCTTTATCGAGTCATCTTCATACTACATTTTCTGAATACTGTGATAGTTCTGTTGATTTTGTTGTGAGAGATTTTGTGTCAAATTTACACAAAATAGCATCTGAAGGAGTAGAACTTATTTCTAGGGCTATTGAACAGAAGTGTCAGATGGACGTGAATTATCCAATAAGGTTGTCTGTTGGACCAAATTTTGTAATCTCTCTCGTGCTTCGGGGGAGAATCGGGGATGTGGAACTTTCTTTTTTGAAGTACTTCGGCAATTTTGTCTTAATCATAGCTGATATAATATTGGCACATGATTTTTCTGTAAACACACCAGCTATACTCTCCAATATAACAAAATTAGATACATCCGAAGTTGTCGGACTTATAAGATCACTCGCTTTCTTGTTTCAAGGTTGTAGATCTACTCTTTCTTTCCACCCAGAAGGGAAAATTTTTCTTGAAGAAATTCCACAAAGGATAATAGAAACAATAAGGGGAACTTTTCATTTTCTAAAATCTCTTGAAAATAGAGATAAACAGGAAGGTTATATGATTGTCTTTCAGGATAATTCGGGTGACGGTATGTTGGGATATGATCCAAGCAGAACAACAATAGACACTCCGCAGGATCAAATAATTATACATATTGGTGGTTTTGTTCAAGTTGCTGATATAAGGGCTAACCTAAAAGAGTTGAAAGTAAAAATACCATATATCATTACCACAGATTTCTTAGATGATTTTCGTAAGCTTGTTGAAAGAACAGCTGACATAATCGAAAACAAAAAAAAGGGATGTCCAGAAAATTGTTTATCTATCTCTGATTTGAATTTTTTTCTCAGGTCATTCGGAACTTATATTGATGATTTTTTAAGGTTTGATATAGTTAATTTCATGGAACAACCCAAACCTTTCAGAGAGCTTTTACCTTACTGGTTTTATAATCAAGAGACATCAAGGTGGGAGTTTATTATAGAAGCGGAGGTTCCGAAATCAAGAAAAGATCTCAAACCCTATCTTTTTAATTATGATGCTGGTCATTTTTTCTATCCAGACTTCATAACATTCTATGAACAAATATTGACAAATTACTCTATTTCTCCGGATTGTATATCTGTTAGCGATGCCTCTGTAAACTGGATATTGATTCCTTATCTTCTTTTTCAAGATCCAACTATCTCAAATTCAGTTTATGTCAGACTCAAAGGAGTTTTTTTGGAAAGATGTAATCCTATTGAGAGCGAGTATGAATCAGATATTTGGAAGGAACCAAATGAATATATGATTAACAAATCAGTTGCTATAGTGGTTAAGAAAACTGGTTCTGTAGTATCTCCTTTAACTGACCTGATCCTGAAATCAATAGAAATAGTTCCTTGATTGTGTAAGCTTACGTTATTATTTAGTATGTAAAGTTTTGCTTTTTGTTTGTTCTGAGCATATGTATTAGATAAATTTTTCAACTCTGAATTTTTCACAGATTCTGGCAATAAAGCGGGAATTTCCGTATAATTTCAAAGAGATTGTCTATTGAGTGATTGTAGATGAATGAAATAATCTTTTCTTTCGTCTACTAATTCATTTTGTAAAATTAAGTTAAAAGAGATGAAATACGACTGGAGTGATAATAGATATACTAAGACGAAAGAGAGAAAAAATGTAAAGAAAGTAAAGCAAAGAAAAGATTTCGGAAAAATAAGGATATTTTTATCTATAGTTTTTTTCTTTCTTATTGTTTCTTTATATCTTTGGAGAGTTTTAGAGCTTTCCGTTTTCTCAAAGGAATTAAGAGACAAGGCCAGAGAGCAAAGCCAATCTGTAATAACTATAAAGGGGAGGAGAGGAGAGATTCTTTCAAGAGATGGTCAAATTATTGCTAAAGATATTCCTTCTTATTCTGTTTGGTTTAATCCGAAAGCTGTGAAGAAAGATAAAGATAAAACTTACGCTCTATATAAGATAGCCAAAAGATTAAACATAAACCAAAAAGAGTTAAGGAGTAAGTTGGAAAAAGATTTGTATTTTGTCTGGTTGAAAAGAAAGATAAGTGAAGAAGAGCTGAAATTTGTTCTTTCTACTTCAAGGGAATATGGATTTACAAGATCTGACATAGGTTACATAAAAGAGTGGAAGCGGTTTTACCCGTATGGAGAAGCTATTGCGCACATCGTTGGTTTTACAAATATAGATTCTCAAGGTTTGGCTGGTATAGAACTTTATTTTGATGAATTTTTGAAGGGAGGAGAAATAAAGGTTTCTCTGTTAAAAGATGCTCTAGGGAATATAATAATGAGTAGTCCACCACAGGAGCCTACACCGGGAAACAAAATAGAGACAACAATTGACCTTGAATTGCAATTGAATCTTTACAAGGAGTTGAAGAGTCAGGTTGAAAAAATGCGAGCGAAGGGAGCTTTTGCTGTTGCTATGGATCCTAAAACCGGAGAAATATTAGCTGCAGTTTCTCTCCCATCTTTTGATCCGTCTAATTATTCATCGTTCTCTGGTAGTAGAAATATTAATGCACAATTTTATCAATCCGTTTTTGAGCCCGGTTCAGTTTTCAAAATCTTCACAATAGCATCTGCTCTTGAGGAGAAAGTAGTTTCTGAAAATGATAATTTCTTCTGTCATAATGGTAAATGGACTTTTAAAACTGTTACTATTGAAGATGTAAAGCCACTAGGATATGCTACATTAAATGAGGTTTTTGCAAAATCATCAAATATCTGCTCTGCTCAGATATCTCTTCTTTTAGGAAAAGAAAAATTTTACAAATATCTTGTTCGTCTCGGTTTCGGAAAGAAAACAGGTGTGGAACTTCCCGGTGAAGAAAAAGGAATACTTCATGAATACAAAAAATGGTATGATGTTGATTTAGCTATAATAGGTTTTGGATATTTTATAAGCGTTAATGCTTTGCAGATGCTCAGAGCTTTTTCTGTTTTCGCAAATGGTGGATATTTGGTCAAACCATATGTTATGAGAAGAATAATTTCTCCATATGGTGAAGTTATAAGGCAAAATAATCCAGAGTTCTCTGACAGAATTTTTTCACAGGAGACAATAGTTAAGATGAAAAACCTCATGAGAGATGTTGTGGCATATGGAACTGGAAGATTAGCAGAAGTTCCAGTATTTTTATCTGGCGGAAAAACTGGAACTGCTCGTAAAATGAAAGGAGGCAAATATGTTAGGGAGTATTATTCAAATTTCATAGGTTTCTCTCCTTTTGAAGATCCAAAGATTGTACTTTTTGTTGTATTTGATGAACCTGAGGAAAAATACTACGGAGGAGAAGTTGCTGCTCCGGTTTTCTCCAAAGTTGTTGAGAGCTACCTTTCTTCTAATTACTCTTTTGTTTCTATCAGTAGTGAAGGTCAGAATTATTCCGCTCAGGTCAGTGAATCTGGATTTCATCGGCAATATGTGAAACCAGTTTCTTCATACTCTTCAGATTCTACAAATTCTTCTGAATTACGACTAACATTATCAGAATTTCTTGAATCCATTCCTGAAGAGAAATCTAATAAAAGTATAACAATAAAGGGACATGGATTCGTAAAGGAAGTTCGGGAAACCGAGACGGAGATAGTGGTTATTCTTTCTCCTTAAATTCTGGGGTGTTGTCAATCATCAGAATTATGCTATCAATATATTTTTCGTATATGAACTAATTCGTATCTAGCAAAAACGAGGATTTAACTAACGTTTAGTTCCTGATCTGGTTTCTCATAAGCTTTAAATTTATTTGAGCAATCTTTTTTTCTATTCTTTGGGCGATTTCATGTTCTCCCTTTAACTTGTGTAGTACATACTCTGTTGAGCTCTTCTCAAGAAGTTTTCTCACAAAGAATGTAGGGGATATAATGTCAATAAGGATTATCACTGCTGTTATGATAGAGGATCCAAGAACTATCAGCTTAAACGGGGTAAGTAAAATGTTTTCAAGAAAGAATCTCATAATCGTGTTGCTGATCTCTATCATTTTTGTTCCTGTACTTTGAATTCCGAAGGGTATTATTAGATGTCCTACAAATGCTATAAGTATTGTTATTATCAATGGTGTAGCTAATATAAATATCAATGTTGCCATTATACCAAAGCGGTTCAATATTGTTTCCCATCCAGATATTATTGTTTTCATAATGATGTACCTCCTTTTTCTTATTTTTCAAACCCCGTAGTATCCCCGTTTATAATATGCCTTATTTTCGCTTTGCTGCATTTTTTGTATAGAAAGAATAATTCTAAACTTGCAGCAAAGCTCCTATTTTTTCACTTCACCCTGTCAGCTTTCATTACCCCGTTTTGGTTTTTTTAGATCCTCATCAGGTTTGAAACCCCGTTTTGTGTTGCTACCCCGTTGATTTAGAGAGAAAGTGTATATAAAAATATATAATAATTTTTGTCAAAAAAATCAACTTTCTGAAAAAGATTTGTCAAAAATTTTCTTTGTAAATATCTTTGTAAAAAATCTCCTTAACTTTGTTTAAAATCTTACAAACTCAGTTGCTTTTCTTGATCTGTGTCAATCAGATCAATTCCTTTTGTGAGAAAAATCATCATGAATTAGAGATTTTATATAAGGTAGTTTTATAAAATTGAGGCTCATACCACGATTTAAAGACATTTTTATAATTGAAAAAAACCGAACAAAAAATTATACAGTATATGGAAGTGGATTCAGCATACCTAGTTCCAAAATATAAAACTTTCAGAGGTGAAATAAAACTCAGAGGAGATAAATCAATATCTCATAGGGTGCTGATTTTTTCTTCTATGTGTGAAAATCAGGAGACCAAGATATACAACATAGGTTTTTCTGATGATATAAATGCAACACAAAGAATACTCATGCAGCTTGGTGTAGAAATACTCAATGAAAACGGTTTTCTAAAAGCTTGTGGGAAGGGAATTTATTTTGATGAACCCTCTGATATAATTTATGCTTATGAGTCTGGGACGACTGCAAGAATATTCTGCTCTATATTGGCTCCGCAGAAATTTTCTTCTGTTCTTGATGGAAAGGAAAGCTTGCGAAGGAGACCTATGAAGAGAGTAGTTGAACCTCTGAAAAAACTTGGAGCTAAAATTTGGGGTAAGGATGATGCTAGTAAATTACCGTTGGTCTTCGATGGTGTATCAAAATTTAAAGGTGGTGTAAGTTTTGATCTTTCAGTTGCAAGTGCCCAAGTTAAAACCGCTCTGCTAATTTCAAATTTCTGGTCTGATTCTCCTGTGAAAGTCAGAGAACCTTTTATTTCTCGTGACCATACTGAAAGAATTCTGCCTTCATTTAATGTTGATATAAGATCAGAAGCTGGATATATTTATGCCGTTGGAAAACCAAAATCTCCGGGTGTGATTATGGTTCCAGGAGATATATCTTCTGCTTCCTTTATTATTGCAGCTTCTGTTTTGTCTCATAATTCAGATGTTCTTATAAAAGATGTGAGTCTGAATCCTACAAGACTAGGTTTTGTAGAGGTTCTAAAAAACATGGGAGCAAATTTGAAAATATACAAGACTGGGCAGGAGATAGGTGAGGATTATGGAGATATTTCTGCTTCAAGCTCTGAACTCAAAAATATTGAACTTAAAGGAGATATAATACCAAAAATAATTGATGAGATACCTATTCTTTCAGTCTGCGCTATTTTTGGAGAAGGAGTTTTTCGTGTAAGGGATGCAAAAGAATTAAGAGTAAAGGAAACAGATAGGATAAATGCAATATGTTCAAACCTTCGTTCTTTGGGTATAGATGTTCAGGAGTATGAAGATGGATTCAGTTTTGAGGGAATCGGGAATTCAGCATACCATAAGTTCTCTGGTGATTACCTTCTAAAAACTTTTGGTGACCACAGAATCGCTATGTCTTTTTTCATATTTGGATCTTTGATAAATGGTAATTTGTATCTTGATGATATTAGTTGTGTTTCAAAATCATATCCAGATTTTCTTTTAGATATAAAGAAAATAGGAATTTGTTGATATTCCTGATAGTATCATTTGGTTTGAGAGCTCTGAGTTTTATTTGCAAAGTTCTAAATCTCGTTTTCTCTGAAATTTTACAGCTATTATTGTAGTTTTTCTTTTTGGAACTAATTATTTTTAATGTTTTATTACGATTTCTGTAATCTGAAAGCTGGGGGGTATTGATATATATGAAAAAATTGAATTTGTCTTTTTTATATATTTTTCTTTCTTCTATATTTTTTCTTTCTTGTTATAGCCGCGACATCGGAACAAGACTTGATAACATTGAGGCGAATAATATAAGAAATAGAGAGGTAATTGAAATACTGAGAAAAGATGTTGAAAATATAAGAAAGATTCTGAGTGACATGGATTCCAGAATATCCTCGCTTGAGAACAGGTTAGAGAGAATAAGAGAGAATTCCGTAAATAATGAAAGGATAATGAATGAAATTTCGAGGATTTCGAGGGAGCTCGAGGTTTTGCAGAGCAGAGTTCGTGAGATAAGTGAATTGAGCAGGAAATTGGAGAAGGATTCAAAGCAACAGAAAACGTTTCCTTTATCTGATACTGATGCTGCAAATATGCTCGCGGATGCAAGAGAATCTCTTCTTAAAGGAGACGTGGATAGAGCATATGATATAGTAAAAATGCTAGTTTCTTCTGGATATTTTTCCTATGAGTTGAAATTTATTGCAGGTGAGATATTTTTCAGAAGGCAAGATTATAGAGCAGCGATAAAGGAATGGCTGAATATAGTTCAGGAAGAAAAGAATGTTAAAGATGTAAATATTCTACCGAGAACATATCTGCGCCTTTCAAACGCTTTTATGAGAATTGGCGATAATAAAAATGCTGAGCTTATGCTACAAGCTATAATCTCAAAATACCCAGAAAGTCCGGAGACAAAAACTGCAAGAGATCTTCTACAACAACTAAAAAATCAGAAAAAAATGTGATGATCGAGTTTGTATGATCTGAAATACTATAGAAATTGATGTATTTTTGCTTTGCTGTTATCAGACTATCTTGTGAACTTTTTGAGAATAATATCTTCCTTCTTGAAAGGATTATATCTTTGTGGTGAAGTAGTGTGTTTTTCTTTCTACTGATTTTGATTGTTATTTGATTCCTGTTTTTCTGTTTCTCCTTGATTTTCAGATGTTTTATTTAGTTTAACTTCTAATTTCTTTTTTTGACCTCTTCTTATATTTACCTTTTCCACAGTTGAGTCATATCCTTCTGCTGCAAATAATATATTGAAATCATGTGGTTTTGAAAAATCTGGAAGCGATAGATATACTTTGAACTTACCGTTTTCGTCTGTAATAATCTGCTGTCCTGTTTCTGGAATGTCTATTTTAGCTCGAATTGGTTTCCCATTTTCATCAACAACGACACCTTCTACTAATCCCTTGACCGCTCGTAATGATAAATCTGGAACATAGGTTATTATCAGTAGGCATACAAGCAGTATTGATATGAATGGTATAACTAGCTTGTAAATATGCGTTATAGGTTTTCCAAATCTGAATGCAGATATGAAAAGATTTAACCCGACTGGTGGAGTAAGGTATCCTATTTCAAGGTTGGCTAAGAAGATTATTCCAAGGTGAACAGGATCTATTCCATAGTTTTCTGCCACAGGTGCTATGAGTGGTACAACAACAACTATTGCGGAAAATATATCCATAAGCATTCCAACGATGAGCAAGAATAGATTGAGTACGATAAGAAACGATACTTTTGAATCTATATATTGTTTTGAGAATTCAAAAAGTTTTTGTGGTATTTGTTGATCGACAAGAAAATTGGTAAAGCCCATGGCCATAGAGAGTATGGCCATTATTGCTCCGATGAGCAGCATAGACTCTTTTACTACTTTTGGAAATTGTTTTATTTTTACATCTCTGTATATGAAAACTTCAACAACTATCACCCAAACAACGGTAACTATTGCTGCTTCAGACGCGGTAAATTTACCTGTGTATATACCTAAAATTATAAATATTGGCAGTGGTATTTCGAATATTGCGTTTTTAGTTGAGATCAAGAGTTCTTTTATATCGAATTTTTCTGTCTGAATTTTTTTCCCAAAGCTTGTCAGGGCACTGTATATAAAGAAAGAAAATATAAGCAGCATTCCGGGGAGTATTCCAGCTATAAATAGCTCATTTACAGCTGTTTGAGATATAACTCCATAAAGTATTATTGGTAATGAAGGAGGAAATAATAGACCAATCGATCCTGTGCTTGTAACTATTCCAAGGGAGAAGTTTTCAGAGTAACCTGCTTTCCTGATGATAGGCATTAGTAGTCCACCAAGTGCAACTATTGTTATTCCGGAAGCTCCTGTAAGAGCAGTAAATATAGATGTAACTATGAGTACTACAAGCGGAACTCCTCCGGGGAACCATCCGACTAATGCCTTTGTGAATCTCAGTAGTCTTTCAGGAGCCTTTGATTCGGCAAGTATATACCCTCCAAGAGTGAACAAAGGTATAGCAATGAGCGCAGGTGCACTGGCAAGCCTGTATGCCTCTTGAATTATTATAGCGGTGTCAACTTGTGATATGAAGTAAAAACCTAAAAGTGCTCCAAGAGCCATTATTACAAAAAGAGGTGTTCCGGAAAAAGCTAGAATAAAGATGAATATGAAAATTAAAACAGCTGCCATTATTCTACCTCCATTTATTTGTTATCTAGATCTCTAAAAATTTCTTTCAAGTTCCTATAAAGATTATTTGATTTTATATCAAATTTGTAGTTAGCTTTATGGTATTCTGCTTTGCTACCATATATTACGTTTTTCGTAAATGTTTCATCAAATAATTTATCAAATGTGAGAAGTTTTGAAATTACTATCATACTATCTTCATTTCTTCTTTTATTTCCGTAGTTTTACCAGAAATTTCTTCTATTGCTAATATCAAGAATCTGAAAGCCATCATTCCAAGGGTTATGGGAAAGAAAACCTCTAAGTACCATATTGGGACTTTCAAAGTTATAGATTTTTCTCCGCTTTCCATCTCAAATCTGAGAAATTTAATCGAGGCTGTGGTCAATATGATACATATTGCACTAGATATAACATATTTTATCGCGTTTAGAATATTTTTTGCTCTGCCTTTGAAAGCTCTTGATAATATATCTATATTTATGTGCTTTGCGTAGCCTGTTACAACAGACGCTCCAAGAAACCCTACCCATAAAACAGCATGTCTTGAAAAATCATCAAACCAGAAAACACTTATTGAGAAGAAGTTTCTCAGTATTATCTGTAAGAATGAAAACAGAATCATGCACATAACCAGAATGAATATTATTATTTCTTCTATTTTCTCTATTACATTACTTATTTTTCTCAGAATCATATTTCCTATTTTATTTTCATTTCCTGAAATTTTCAAGTTCTTGTGAAATCTTTCTCAAGAGGTCCTGAGGATATTCAGCATCTGCTGAATACCATAATTTCTGTTTAACTTCTGCTTCAAACCATTTTAGATCTTCTTCAGAGGGTTTTACGAATTTGACACCCATTTCCCTTAATTTTTGTTTAGCATTTTCTTGTGCTTCTCTTATCTTCTTGTTGTACAGAGGTTCTTCTTCTTTTATCACACTTTCAAACGCTTTCTTCACATCTTCAGGAAGTCCATCCCATACTTTTTTGTATATAACAACTACACCGGGTTCGTATCTGTATGGGTAATCAATAATGACTTTCATAAGTTTGCACCACTGGAGGCTAAGGCAGGCAACAGGACTTGTTTGAAGAGATTCTAACATTCCGGTTTCAAGAGCACTCAGAACATCTGGAACTGCAATATATATTGGACTTGTTCCAAGAATCTTTGCTACATTTATCATAATTCTCTCGTCTTTCCAAGCCCATACGCGTGTCTTACCAAGATCTCTATAGCTTGTTATATTCGGGTTTTTTGAGTAGTAATAAACAAAACCTTGTTCTGCGAAAACTAATATTTTGAATCCATTTTTTTCAAAATAATCTGAAAATTCTTTTCTGAATTTACTTGTTATATGATCGACTTCTCTGTAATTCCTGAAGAGGAAAGGTACATCAAGAACTCCCACCTCAGGAGCTATTTTTTTTATGCCTTTTATTGTGAAGGCTCCGACATGAAGTTGTCCTATTCTTATTTTTCTTATCATCTCTTCCTCATCTCCCATTACTCCTCCGGGATATGTTGTGATTTTAAGATTTTTGATTCTTTCTTTTACCTTTTGAGCTGTATCGTTCCACAGCTGCATCCAAACAGAAGCAGCAGGAGCTAGTGAGCCTGCCTTTATTACTATCTCGTCGGAATATGAAGGTTTTACAAATACTGTGCTTAATATCAGTGAAAATAAAATGATTACACTTGCCATGCACTTTATTGTTGCTTTTCTACTTGTGTTTTGTTTCTCTATAGTTCTCATATTTTTGGTTCTCCTCATCATGTTTATCTTCTTTTTTATTTAATCATTTATTTAATTTTTTTGTTTGTTTTTTTGCAATTTATTTTGTATTTTGGAATCACTTTGTGGATACTTTCTTGATTTCTATCTAACTATTTTTTGTTTTATCTTCTAATATTCTCAAGTTCTTGAGATATTCTTTTTAGAAGTTCATGAGGATATTCTGTATCTGTTGAATAATAAAGCTTTTGTATGATTTCTCTTTCAAACCATTTTATGTCTTCCTCTGGGGGTTTTATAAACTTCATTCCAAGTTCTTTGAGCTTGATTTTACTTTTTTCATGTCCTTCTCGTATTTTAACGTTATATTTTTGTTCGTCGCCAACTATTTCAGTGAAAATCCTCTTGAAATCCTCTGGTAGTGAATCCCATACTTTTTTGTATATAACAACTACACCGGGTTCGTATCTGTATGGGTAATCAATAATGACTTTCATAAGTTTGCACCACTGGAGGCTAAGGCAGGCAACGGGACTTGTTTGAAGAGATTCTAACATTCCGGTTTCAAGAGCACTCAGAACATCTGGAACTTGCACATATATAGGGCTTGATCCTAGTATCTTTGTTATACCATACATAACTCTCTCTCCTTTCCAAGCCCATATGCGTGTCTTACCGAGATCTCTATAACCTGTTATATTTGGATTTTTTGAGTAGAAGTACACAAACCCATGTTCTGCAAACGATATGAGTTTGAATCCATTTTTTTCGAAGTATTCAGAGAATTCTTTTTTGAATTTCGAAGTTATGTGATCAACCTCTTTATAGCTTTTGAATAGGAAAGGTAAATCAAGAACTCCCACTTCAGGGGCTATTTTTTTTATACCGCTTACTGTGAAAGCTCCACCGTGAAGTTGTCCAGATTTTATTTTTCTTATCATCTCTTCCTCATCTCCCATTACTCCCCCTGGATAGACCGTGAATTTAACACCTTTGTATCTGCTTCTTGCTTTCTCAATAACCTCTTCAAGAAGTTGAAACCATACGGAGTTTGTAGGAGCAAGAGTTCCTATTTTTAATACGATTTCTTCTGATAAAGCAGAAGATTCTCCTAAAAGCAAGAAAAGAAAAAATGATAAAGACAAAATATGATATTTTTTCTTGTTTGTTGTTTTAGTGTCTTTTCTTTTCATATGAGCACTATTATAGTAATTTTTATGAAATTTTTGTTTTGTTTGTTTATGAAGTTTTGTAATCTTTAATTACTTGTATTTTGCTTGATTGAAGATTTTTATGATTTCTCTGAAGGTTGATAGAATCCATCTTATATTTTTGTTTTTAGAAAAATTTTTTCTAACTAATTACTTTCTTTGATATGTTTCCCATAAAAAATATAAGAGCTTTTGAGTTTCTTGATTCAAGAGGAAATCCAACTGTTGCCGTTGAAGTTGAAATTGAAACAGGAGAAAGTGCGCTAGCTATAGTTCCCGCCGGTGCTTCAAAGGGTAAAAACGAAGCTGTTGAGATTAGAGATGGAGATAAAAGATATTTCGGAAAGGGTGTCAGAAAAGCAATATCTAATGTTGAAAAAATCTTTGAGATTATTAAAGGGAAGGATGCTTCTGATCAGTATTCTATTGACTCTGAAATGATAAAGCTTGATGGAACCGAAAACAAATCAAAGCTTGGAGCTAACGCTATACTTGGTATCTCTCTTGCTTGTGCGAAAGTTTCTGCAAAGAAAAACAATCAAGAATTATTCGATTATCTAAGGAAAATCTTTGGAAACAGGAATCCTTCAATACCGGTTCCACTTTGTAATGTTATAAACGGAGGAGAACATGCAGGTTGGAACATTGACTTTCAGGAATATATGATCGTACCCGCTGGTTTTGATTCTTTTGAAGAATCAATAAGATGTGCTTCTGAAATATTTCATACGATAAAAAAATTTCTTTCGGAAAAATCAATTTCAGTTGGAGTTGGAGATGAAGGTGGATTTGCTATTCCGTCAAAGAATAATGAGGAACCACTTGAAATTTTGACATATGCCACTGAGAAAGCTGGATACAGGATCGGAGAGCAGGTTTGGTTTGCTCTTGATGTTGCCTCTTCTTCATTTTACGACGACGATAAAAAATTGTATGTTCTGAGAAGAGAAAACAAGAAACTTAACTCCGATGAGATGATTGATTATATATTGAAATTATGTCAGAAATATCCTATAATATCGGTTGAAGATGGGGTTTCTGAAACAGATTGGGATGGATGGAAGAAAATCACATCCGCTATCGGTAAAAGGGTTCAGCTTGTTGGAGATGATGTCTTTGTTACGAATCCGAAGATATTCAGGAAGGGAATAGACCAAGGAATAGGAAATTCAATACTTGTGAAAGTAAATCAGATTGGAACTCTTACAGAAACTTTTGATGTAATAAAAACTGCTAAATATTCCGGATATACAACTGTAATATCGCATAGGTCGGGTGATACGGAAGATACTTTCATTGCTGACCTTGCAGTTGCGGTTGATTCAAGACAAATAAAAACCGGGTCTCTTTCAAGATCCGAAAGAATTGCGAAATACAACAGACTTATTTACATCGAGAGAAAATTTGGTATAAAGTTTTCTGGAAGGTCAGCATTTTCTTTTATACTGGATGACTTCTCTGCTTAAAGATACTTTTTTGACTTATGTTGTTGTGCTTTCTATATCTACATACATTTGTTTGAGTTTGAGTTTTTCGTTTTTAACATTTGCTTTGCGAACAATTTCAATTCTGACAATTGCAGATGTGTACCATATTGAATCTGCGGGACTCTTTGCCGGTGCTAATTTCCAGGCGACCGTATTTTGATGATAATCCCATATATCGTATTTGTTGAAATCTCTTATAATATCAGTTATTGCACCACCGGATTTCAATATTATACTTTGAAGTTCTGCCCATTTTGGAACAGATGAATCTATCAAGGTCATTCCTATGTATCCGGAGCATCCTTCTCCTTTTAGTGTCCATATTCCCTTTTGTATAAATATAACGAAAGGTTTTTTTGCTTCTGGTGGATCTGTGACAAATACATCAAATTTTGCTTTCAATTTTTTGGGAAGTGGTTCTCGCAAGTCAAACACTTCCGCGTGCACGGGCAGATTTCTTTCTTTTGCTATATCGTTTGTGAAATCAATCAACCTTTTATCTATATCAAGAACTAAGACTTCATCAGGCATTCTGGTGAGTCCCAGAGCTATTCCAACAAGATCATCGTCTCCCAAAACTATTATCTTTTTTCCGGCCACATCTCCTCGTATGCGCATAAGAGATATCCTTCCAATGGTGCTCTCTGGAGTTATGTTTCCTTGATCATATTCCTGAACAGGTTTTGGAGCTTTTTTTCTTATTTCAGCAAACTCATCATATATACCAATTGTTTTTATGTTTATCCCTCTTCCATCGCATTCGCTGCATGTAAAGTCAAACTGAAATTTGGGAATTCTTTTAAATAGTTCTCCAAATTCCTCTGTTGTTTTTATCTCTCCGTCATATATTTGAATGAGTTTTTCTTTTTCAAGAATTCTTACCGTTTCTGCTACAACTGGTATAGGTCTTTGAGATATTCTTACAACTTGCCAGAAATTTCCTGTTGCTTTGATTGATGATATTATGTCTTCGATTACTTTTGGATATGTTTTTATTTTTGTTTTCTTTTCTACTGATTTTGCTATTTTGATTATTGGATCGTTTCGGTAGGACACAAGAAATTTGGCGCCCCCAGCGGGATTTGAACCCGCGTTACCGGCTTGAAAGACCGATGTCCTAGACCAGGCTAGACGATGGGGGCTCCTTTATTAGAGATTTCATTTTAATAAAATATCCTCAGCAAGAAGCAAAAGCAGAAAGTTTTTGTATATGCAATCCGATTTTAAATTTCATCTTCTCCACTCTGTATCTTTTGTCTCACCGCCCGGAGAGTTTGGTCCTTCTGATCCTCCATCAGATGTTTTGCTTTGTGTTCCAACTTGCTGCGAGTATATTGATGAAGAAACCTTCGACATTGCAGACTCAACATCTCTAATTTTTGCTCTGACCTCATTTATATCATTTGAATTTTGAAATACTTCTCTTCCTTTCTGTATAACTCTTTCTGCTTCCGAAACTATATCGGGGGATATTTTTTCTTTGAATTCTTTTATTGTTTTTTCAAGCTGGTAGCAAAGAGAATCCAATTTGTTTTTCTCTTGTGCAAGTTCAAATTTTCTTTTATCTTCTTCTTCGTATTTCTTTGCTTCTTCTATCATTCTATCTATCTCTTCTTTTCTCAGATTCGTTGAACCTTCAATTCTGATGGAAGCGTTTTTTCCTGTTGAGAGTTCTTTTGCATGCACAGTGAGAATTCCGTTCACATCAATATCAAATGTAACTTCTATTTTTGGAATTCCTCGTGGAGCTGGAGGAATACCTTCAAGGTAGAATCTTCCAAGAGATCTGTTATCCCTTGCCATAGGTCTTTCTCCTTGAAGAATATGAACTTCAACAACTGTTTGATTATCTTCTGCTGTTGTAAATATCTCTGATTTCTTTATAGGAATAGTTGTGTTCTTTTCGACTATTTTTGTGAATATTCCTCCGTATGTTTCAACTCCAAGAGATATTGGAATAACATCGAGCAGTAGAATGTCTTTTGCGGTTCCGGTTACTATACCAGCTTGAATTGCTGCACCAACTGCTACAACTTCATCTGGATTTATTCCTCTTGCTGGTTCTTTTCCTATGAGATTTCTAAGCTCTTCCTGAACTTTCGGGATTCTGGTTGAACCTCCAACGAGTATTATTTCGTCGATATCCTTTACTTTGAAACCTCCATCTCTTATGACTCTTTCAACAAGTTCAATTGTTCTTGTTATGTATTTTTCAATCATTCTTTCAAACTGTGAACGTGTTAGCTTCCTAACAAGATGTTTCGGTCCAGTTGCATCAGCAGATATAAAGGGTAGGTTTATTTCTGTTTCTAGCTTTGAAGAGAGTTCCTTTTTTGCTGTTTCTGCTGCTTCTTTGAGTCTTTGCAAAGCCATTTTATCTTTTGATAAATCTATGCCAGTGTCTTTTTTGAATTCTTCAATAAGCCACTTCATTATTTCAAGATCAAAATCATCTCCTCCAAGGTGAGTGTCTCCACCTGTTGATTTCACTTCAATGATTTCATCTCCGACTTCAAGAACAGATATATCAAAAGTTCCACCTCCAAGATCATATACGGCGATTCTGGCTTTTTTCTTTTTTTCAAATCCATAAGCTAGTGCCGCTGCTGTTGGCTCGTTTAAGATTCTTATGACATTTAATCCTGCTATTGATCCAGCATCTTTTGTTGCTTGTCTCTGCGCATCATTGAAGTAGGCAGGAACTGTTATAACAACATCTCTTATTTTCTCACCTAAGAAAGCTTCAGCATCTTTGACAAGTTTTTTCAAGATAAAAGCTGATATTTCAGGTGGAGAGAATTCCTTCTGTGCGGCTGGAATATAAACACGCGCGTCATTGTTAGGACCTCTTACGACTTTATATGGAACTCTTTTCGCCTCCTCAATAGATTCGTCATAACTTCTTCCCATGAACCTCTTGATTGAATACACTGTGTTTTCTGGATTGACTATAGATTGCCTTTTTGCCGGTATACCTACTATAACTTCGTTCTCTTTCACCCAAGAAACAACAGATGGAACAGTTGTTGGTCCTTCTGCTGATGGTATAACTTTTACATCGGAACCTTCCATTGTTGCTATAACTGAGTTTGTTGTTCCAAGATCTATTCCTATCGGTCTTCTACTATTCATAGCTTGATAATCTTTATATATAGTCTTGGAATACTAAGTCAAAGGCTTTTTCAAAATTGTTTTCTTTTGTGAGAGTCTTTACGTGTGTTTTTTTGATCAAAAATTGATCAAAATAGTTTTTCGAATTTTTTTGAGTCAATGTACAAAAACATTGTTTGTTGCGTATCATTGCGGATTTGTTTCAAACCGAACGATTCAATTTTTCTTTGTTGTGAAGTTTGAGAGAATGATATTGCTTTGCCGAAATCATGTAATTAGATGACTTTGTTAGAGTTTTTTCAGTGCGATATTTTCGCTGGATGGTACCGGATTTCTACAAAGTGATAATAATTTTTTGCTCTGTTGTAATCATAGAATTATGTCTCGTATCATTTTTGCCCACAAAATTTTTTTCAAAGATCTGATGTTTGTGATAGAGCGTTAATTTTGCTCGCTGCAAATTGGATCAACTCTTATAGCGGATAGAGCCTTAGTTTAAAACTAGACTACAAATGTTTTTTCAACTGGTATTTTTGTATCGTGAATGATTTGAAATCTTCTTTCAGTGATCATATATTGGGAACAGTAGTTTTTGAAAAATTTACTTCGAGAATTTTTAATGTGATAGTTGAATAAATAAAAAATTAGCTAAGCTAATATTTTTGTCTTATAAAGAAATATATAAACAAAAAATTTTTGAAAAATATGCTAAAATATAAAAAAAGAATTACGATATATATGAACATAGGCAACTAAATAAAAAGGAGGTAAAAAATATGTTTTCATTTTTGATAAAAAGAAAGGAAAAAGAGGAAGTCGGAAAAAATCAGGTTAAAATTAAAATTTCTAACGGTTTATCAGCATATTATGATGATTCGAAATCAAAAAATGGAAAAGATACAAAAGGAATTTATAAAATTAAATCAGATGAGGAAATTGGGGAGGTAGGAAAAATGTCTACATTTGAGCAAAAAGAAGTTACATTATTTTACGTTGAAGAGTTACACAAAGAAGCTGTCCGAGTGAAGCATATACAAGAACTCGCCAAACATGAATTGCCCGTAAAAATGATGATTCCTGGAGATGAAAGATCATATTTTGTTTTATTTGAGAAAGTTGCTGTTTCAAAGAATGAATATGTATGTCTGGTAAGAGAACCAGATAACCCGAAATATAAAGAAGCTCTGAAGCCTCAGGTAAAGGTAAAATTTGAATATTCAGATACAAATGGAAAATTTTCTTTTGAATCATACTTCAAGGGTATGTTCAAAGGATCTTTGGTCTTTTCTCTTCCTGAAAAGATTGATAGGGTAAGCGGAAGATCTGCTCACAGAGTCAAACCGGATCCAGCTGAACCGATTGAGGTTGTAATAGAGATTCCAAACTTTGGAACTCACAAGGGAATGCTTGTGGATATAAATGAATACGGTCTTGGATTAGATGTTCAGGTTCCTAAGGATAAGATTCAAAAAATGTCAATTGCATCTTTAGCTTTCAGGTTACCTACGAAGGAGGGAGCAAAGAAACATGAGTGGGCTTTAGTGTCCGCGAAAGGAGAGATAAGATTCATTGGAGATGGTGAAGGTGGAAAAACAAGAATTGGTCTTCAATTCACTCAGATACTAGATGATGATAGAAAAATAGTAAGAGATTACTGGCTGATGAGGCAAAGACAGGAACTCAAAAGAAAACTCGAATACGAATCTTAACGATTATTTTTTACAGATCAAATTAATGTTCTGTTTATCTTTTTTAAACTTTTATGTATGATAGAGATTCAGGAACTCCTGAAAAAAGGCGAGTTAGATAAAGCTCTTGAATTTTCTCTCAAGAAGTACCAAGAGACAAAGGACGAAAAAATATATAACCTATATGGAATAGCCCTTTTTAAGAAGAAGCTGTATAATGAGTCTGCTCAGGTCTTTGGTGAGCTTTATTCAAAGCATCCGGAGAATGAAAAACTTCTTATAAACTATGCACAGGCTCTGATTGAAGCTGGTCGTGTTGAGGAAGCAGAGAGAGTTGTAAGAGAAGGTGCAATGATATTCCCAGAATCATCGAAACTTCTGGAATTACTCGCCGAGTGTGAAAGAAGAAAAGGTCTTAGAGAACAGCAGAAAAAAACTGAAGAAGAACATTCTTTTGAAGACATAACTGAAATAAGCGAAATTCAGGAGAAGGAGGAAGAACAAGAAGTTAAATATCCAGAGCCAGAGGAGCTTCTAGAAAAAGTTGAAGAAATTAAGGAGGAGATTGAAACTCCTTTCGAAGATCGCAGAAAAACAGAGAGTTATGAAACGGAAAATGAAAAAATTTCTCTTGAACAAAACCCTGAACTTCCAGATGGATTTCTGAGAAGGGCTCGGATAATTGAGCTCAGTCTTTTCGGAGAATCTGACTTTATCGCTAGAACATCTTTCATTCTATCTGTTTCTGGAATGTACAAAGTCTTCCCACTTAAGGAGCGGCAAGGAAATAAATTAAAGAACTCTCTTTTTGGAGGGAAAGAACACTCTTTTGTAAGAATAAGAGGAGAAAGGCTCTCTGTGATAATAGGTGGGGAATACATATCTTTCATAGATATATCTGAGTTGGGAAAATTTGCTGTTTTGGAACCTTACCTTGTTGGATTTGAACCAAGAATTCAATATAATGTTGTGACTACTAAAATCAAGAAGGTTGGAAAGATAAATATTGTAGAACTTACTGGACAAGGCAAAGTTCTTATATTCTCTGCTGGAAAAAAGTTCATCCTTCGAAACTTTGAAGATAAAATAAGAGTATCTACTCCAAACTTTGTTGGTCTATATGGTGAAGGAGAGATCGATTTTTTACACGATTCTGTTCAGATAAGAGGTTCAGGAAAGATTGTAATCAGAATATAGTTATTGTTCCTTTTTCCAATTTCTATTCTGTTTCGATTTTTGTTTCTTTTGTTTCTTTATCTCTTGGACTATTTTTTATTTTTCCTGATGTTTTGTGATTCTATTCGGTTGGTATAAATTTTGCTTGTTTGTTTTGGTTATGTTTTTGGATTATACTTTTGCGTTTCTATTGTTTGCCTTAACTTTGTCTTCTTTGATTGGTGGGGAAAATGGGTCAACTACTATGGCTCCGTCTCACTCTGCTGGGGTTTTGAATCCTCGCTTGCTTACAATTATATCTGGAATTGCTATAATGCTGGGAGCTCTGCTTATTGGAAAAAATGTTGCAATAACTATTGGGAAAAAACTGGTTCCGCCAGATATTCTGAAGCAAAACCTATATACTCTCTGCTATTATGTTAATTCGTCAATATATATAGCACTTGCTATTTTCTTCAAGGTTCCAATAGCTACCACACATATGGTTACACTAACGGTTGTCTCAATAGGAATTCATACCGGAGAGCTGAATTCACAGAAATTCTTTGATATTTTGAAATGGTGGCTTTTTACTCCGACACTCGCTTTTGTTGGAGGATTCTTGTTTGAAAAATACATATATTTTAGGTTGGTAGATTTTTCTGCTAGATACGATATCGAGAAAGTAAGAAATGTATTTAAATTTTTTGTTGTTGCATCTGGAACATATTTTGCCTTTTCAGCTGGAGCAAATAACCTTGCTAATTCTATGGGTGTTATTTCTGTTAGATTTGACAATAGCTACTATGATTTTATACTCACAATAGGCTCTTTGTCTTTCGGCTTCGGTGCAGTTCTACTTTCTCCAAGAATTCTCAGAGCCGTTGGTGAAAAGATATTCAAATTAGGAATTCTTCGAGCTTCTGTTCTACAAGTTATGGAGGGAACTATAATTCTCTTCGCCTCAATTCTGGGAATACCAGTCTCAATAAATGAAACTATAACATCTGGTATTATTGGTATATCTTGTGCAAGAGAAGGATTCAGAAAAACTTTAACAAAGCGCTATATACTTACGATATTTTTCTTCTGGTTTATAATACCGTGGATAGCTCTTGGGTCTGGATTGTTTTTCTGCTGGTTCCTTGATCTTATCTTTGATTAGTTATTTTTGGTTAGCTTGCAAGCATCTGGTATAATCTAAAAAAATATTCAGAAAACTAAGCAATATTTCATCAATGTGCTGAGGCGATTTTTATTGGTTTTCATATTTTGTTCTCTTCTTTGTTTAGCTTATTTTTTCTTTCTTTGTTTATAATTTATTTTGAGTTATGGAGCGAGTAGATAAGGGATTAGTGTTTTCAAAATTTGTTTCTTTGATGAAAAAGTTTATGATGCTCCCAGGAGTAGGAGAGAAAACCGCAACCAGATTTGTACTGTTTCTTATTCAATCTCCTACAACCTTTGTCGAATCATTTGCAAAAGATATAATGGATATAAAATCAAAGATAAGGCTCTGTGAGAAATGTTTTTTTATAGCGGAAGGCAATTTATGTAAATTCTGTTCCGATGAATCAAGAGATAAAACAAAAATATGTGTGGTTGAGGGGATAGAAGATGTTATATCTGTTGAAAAATCTGGCGTTTGGAACGGGCTTTACCACGTGCTCTGGGGAGTCATATCGGCTCAGGAAGGAATTGGATTTTCTGATATAAAAGTAAAGGAGCTTATTTCAAGGGTTGCTCTTGAAAATATCTCGGAGGTTCTCATACTTACAGACACAACAGTTGAGGGTGAAGCAACTGCCATGTATATCAAAAAACTACTTGAAAAATTTAATGTAAAGGTCACCAGACCAGCTTACGGTATTCCATTCGGAGCTGAGGTGGAGTACATTGATACGGCAACACTGAAAAAAGCCCTTGAATCAAGAAAAGAGATAACAGCGGAGAAAAAAAGATAATCCGGTATTTTTGACCACGGATATTTCAGAAAAATATACTTAATCCAAGATTTATTGTCCCTCTGGGGATATCTATTCGATCTATTAGTTCTACATTTTGGTTCTGTTTACGATTCAATATGTCTTCTCCTAATAATAATAGAGCAATTCCTCCGTTCAGGTAAACTCTCTTGAAACCAAGAGATAAGCCTCCGTACACCGATGGTATAAAAATCTGAAATGGATTTGAGTATGTTTCTTCAGTACTTTGATTTGTGTTTGTATCAATCCAATTTATTTTAGCATATGGAATCAGAATACCTCTGAATCCCAAAAGTATTTCAAGAAATATTGTATGAAATGAAAGTTGTATATCGGGAAATAATTCAATCCCTCTCAGATGAGGTGAGTCAATGTTCTCTTCTCCTTCATAATTTATTAAGCTTGCAAAAATTGATGGGATAATGTTAAATGAAAGTATTTTCTCTTCTATTAAGGAAAATTTTTTCCCAAGACCAGAACCAACTCTTATCATGTCAAAACCAAGAAGATTAATATTTGGTATTATAAGGATTCCTTCATATATGTCTATTGATGAGTTAAGATATAATCCAGAGAGACTAATACCCGGATTTATTCTAATTTTATCTGTGTAGTAGTTCTGAGCCGGTGGTGGGAGATAGTTTGGTTTTGTACAGCTATATAGTAAAAGCAGTATGAAAGTAGTTTTTAGATTTAAAAGAAGTTTCGCTCTGTTGCGCATACTTGAAGAATTGTTAATATTTTTCAAGTATATCATGGTGTTTTTATTTTTAAAAATTTAAATGTTAGATTTTTATGTCATGTTGTTGCGTAATCAAGGAATTGAACCTTTGTAAAATTTGAAAGTTAAGGTTTGAGAATATTTAGCTGTTTGTGTATTGTAGATTTATTGAATTCAAATTTTTTATTTGTTTGTTGATGTTTTTATCAGATGTTTTTCTATTTTACATTTCTTATTGTAAATCTTGTTATAGCAATGGAGGATGCTCCGACTAACCTTTATCCTCCTCTCGCTGTTTCTGCTTACTCTTTCAGAGTAGTTGAGCTTATTCATAGGTCTCTTTTCAGGGTAAATCAGAATCTTGAACCTGAGCCAGACCTTGTTGAAAAATACTCAATAGTGCCTTATTCAGACGGAATAACTATATTTGTCAGAATAAAGCAGGGACTTAAAACTTGTTCCGGAAGAAACATAGATTCGCAAATGGTTTTGGGAGCAATCCAAAAGTATAAGGATTATGGGAGAATAAAAATGATAAGGTCTTTCCGCAATAAAGGAAATTATGAAATTCTAATTGATGCGGAAAAGAATTCTTCAATCATCTATGAGTTGATGCTTCCTGTTTTCCCGGAGAATTGGACAGACTGCACAGGTGATTTTGAAGTCGTTGATTTTTCTCCCGGATACTATGTTCTTCTCAGATCAAGAGTAAATGGTAGAACTGTTCTGATTAAAGGAGTCAAAAACGATATCACAAGGGTTCTTGAATTCGAAAAGGGAGATATAGATATACTCGTCAATGCAGTTCCTCCTCATCTTTTTCATTATGTTTCTTCTCTGAAAAATATTGACGTTTTCACTCAACGAAGTATAAACATAAATTACATTGCTCTGAATACGAGAAATCCTTTTCTCTCTAAAAAAGAGGTGAGGCAAGCAATATTCTATGCAATTGATAGAGAAAAGATAATAAATGAAGTTATTGGTGGGCAGGGTGATATTGTCAATTCGCTTATTCCATCTGTATCTCCATTTTACTGTGATTGTGCCAGATATAAGTATGATCCGAAGAAATCTGTTGAGTTGATTGAAAGCGCAGGTTTTCAGAAAAAGAACGGATACTTCTTCAAGCTTGTATGGAAAACATCAACGGTCAAATATGCTATAAGGAATGTGAAAGCAATATCGAGCTATCTTGAAAAGGTTGGCATAAAGATTGAAATACTTCCTCAGGAGTTCCAGAAGTTTTTTTCTGATATAGTTGCAGGAAACTATGATATATTCTCACTAAACATAGTTGGAGTTAAAAGTCCAGATATTTTTCGCTTTATGGCTCATTCTGATTCTTTCCCTCCAAAGGGTGCAAACAGAACTTTTTTCTCTAATCCTTATTTTGATCAAGTTGTAGAGCAGGCTGAAAGAAGTGAGGATTTTCAAACAGCAAAAAGACACTATACAAAGGCTCAGGAAATTCTTATGGAGGAATGCCCTTATATCCCGATATATCAGATCAAAGATATAATTGCATACAGAACTGACAGAATACAAAAAGATAAATTTAGGAAAGCAAAGTTTGTACCTGGAGGGAGTTTGACTTTTATAAATTATATTCTTGATTGATCTCTGAGTTCTGACTTATGTTTCTTCATGTTTTACAAGCTTATAGCTATTATGTTCGGAAATGTGTGAGTTCAGTGTCTGAAACATCTTTTGTTTGTTATAAACATTTTGATTCCGAGTTTCTTTGCTGTTTCAGTTATTTCTTTGTCTCTTATTGAACCACCGGGATGTGCAACAAAGATCTCCGCATCTGGTGAAATCTTTTTTATTGAACTGTGGATTAGCTCAATGGAGTCTGGGAAAGGAAAAAATCCATCGGATGAAACATAGAATTTTTTTGGTAAAGATTTCTTTTTCTTGTTGGATAGAAATTCCGATAGTTTTTTCAGAGCGAACTCTGTTGAATCGACTCTTGAAGTAAATCCATTTCCTATTCCCAGAGTTTGAAAGTTAGATGTTATAGCAATGCAGTTTGATTTGCCGAATCTAGATATTGTATATGAAAACATAAGCTCTTCAATATCTTGATGAGAAAATTGAAATTCATAAGCTGGTTTGAGATCTTCTTTTCTAATATCTTCATCTGTGTCTTTGTATTCTTCATATGTAAAGGCACCGAGCGAGCTTTTTATCTCAATAATTTTTTTATCTATAAAATTTCTACCTGTTCTGACCAACCTTGCTTTTTTGCTAGCTAGTATTTCAGACGCTATGTCATCAAAATTTGGGGATGTTATAACTTCAAAGAACTTTCCTTTCAATTCAGAAGCTATTTTTCCTATGATAGGAAAAGATACAGCCAGAATTCCACCGTAAGCAGATTTTGAATCTGAATCCCACGCAAGATTTATGCATTCAATCGGATTATCAGATGAAGCAGCACCACATGGAGAACCATGTTTCACTATGCAGGCAGATGGCTTACCCAATATTCTTTCCAATGCTAATGCACACCTTACAGCGGAATCTGTATCATATATGTTATTCAGTGATAGCTCTCCTTTCAGAACTTCAAAATCTGGAGCAGCGTTGCTCGTGATCAGAAAGCCCTTTCTGTTAGGATTTGTTCCATATTTAAGGTCTCTATATACTTCAAAAATTTCTGGTATGAACTCCCAACCGAAATATTTTACATAGTTTTCAAGCTGATATTTTACAACATATCTTGCTGCTTTTCTGTTAAGTTCTTCTACAAGATCATCAGGTATTCCCCCAGTATTTTTCAGTGTAAGATAGACAAGGTTGTAATCCTTTTTGTCTGTTATAACAGCTGTTTTTTCTCCTGCTTTTATTCCTGCTCTTATTAGAGCAACTCCTCCTATGTCTGGTTCCATATCAGGTGAGTATAGGTTCGTGATGAGTAACTCGAATCTTGATATTCTTAGATTTTCTGCTTCTTCTTCATTAGAAAGAATTCTTGCAAATATATCCGGGTGCAATGTTTTTACTTTTCCTCCAAGTATCTCCGGAAAGCCTGTCAGTTCTTCGATAAGTTTTACTTTTACATTGTTCTTTCTCAGAGTTTCTGCTGTTCCTCTTGTTGCAAAAAGGGTTATACCAAGAGATTCAAGATTTTTTCCAAATTCGTTTATACCATCTTTATCAAATACAGATATTAGCGCATTTTTAACTTTGAGCATAAGGAATTCATTTTATACTTGCGGAACCTAACAACATAAAAACAGAATGCTTTCGTGATTTTCCATTTATATTTCTGATAGCTATTGTGATACCAAAAATATGAAAAGGTTTTTGAGGGCTCATCGTCAGTTTGTTTTATCTTTTTCTTTATGTCTTTTTTTGGTTCCTTTGCTCTTGAAATGAATTAATTTATTCTCTTGAAGCATATTGGGAATTTATTGTTTAGCCCCAGGTTTATTATTCAGTAAGCTCCTTCTGTTTTAAGAACAACAACTATTGTTTTGAGTATTATCACTATATCAAGCCATATTGACCAATTTTTCATATACCACAGAGATATGATGTTTTTATCTTCGTGAGATATGTTTGCTCTCCCCATGATTTGAGCAAGTCCTGTTATCCCAGGTTTTATATACCTTGCCCATTCCATATAATATTCTGCACAGCGGTCTACTTCGCTTTGGGGTTGAGCTCTTGGACCTACTAAGCTCATATCACCTTTCAGAACATTTATTATCTGTGGGAGTTCATCTAGGGAAAGCTTGCGTAGAATTCTACCAACTCGTGTTATTCTGGGATCGTAATGCGGTATTTTGGCAGTCTTTATATAAAATTCATAAGCTTCTGGGTTTTGTTCAAAGTATTTTTTGAGTATTTCTTCGTTGTTGACATACATTGTTCTGAATTTTAGACACTTGAATTTTTTACCACCTTTTCCTACTCTTTCATGTGCAAATATCACGGGTCCGGGTGAGTCCAGCTTTATTATTATTGATATTAGAAGAAGTAGGGGGCTTATCAATATAAATATAATCAGTGCAAGTATCCTATCCATAAGTTCTTTTACAAACCTGTTCAGGGGATTGGCTAGTTTGTTTTGAACGGTAAGAAAAAGCACCTGCTGTCCAAATGAATGTTTGAGTTCTGCCAAAACAGGGAGTCCAAACATATCTGGAACGATTGAGACTTTCGGCACAAATTTTTGCAGGTGGCTTGCGACAGCTGTTAATGCTTTATCTCCAACAGATGGTATTGCGAGAATTATCTCATCTATCTGATTTTCTTTCAGTATGTTCCATATATCTTTTGTTTGTCCTATTACAAGTATGTCTCTTCCTCTGAATCTCCAAACCGGTTTCCATAGTTTCGATCTATCATCATCAAGGACTCCTATAACATCGTATCCTAAGAATTTTTCAGAATCTATTGCTTTTAAAACTTTTGATCCTGCTAATCCTCCTCCAACTATCAGAACTCTTTCGCGTACACCGAGTATCCACAGAAGTTCTTTTACTATAGCTTTTGAGACCGATATTGTTGGGGGTGCAACTATCAGGAATATAAAACCATAGATTTCTGTTGTGTAAAGAACATAAATCAGAGATGAAAAGAAAGAAACTCCTGTTATCTTACCTACCTCATCCCAAAAAGGAAATCTTCTTGAGTAGAGTTTGTATATGAGCGAGATTATGAGAAATACGGGCATTATCAGAAGATTCAAGTTAAGAATTTTAGCTATAATGAATGTGCTTAAAGAGTCTGCCAAGGCCAGGGAGAAGCTTGAAATGATGTTTTTTACAAGTATGTTCTGTCCATGCTTATGATATATTTCAGAAGGAGCACTCTCAAGTATTTTTAGGATATTTAACTCTTTTGATAATATTTCTTTTTCCGGAATAGTGAAACCTTCGGTTTTCCTTTCCCCAAGCTTTCTTTCTTCTGCCTTACCGTTGACTTTACCAAGTGTATGAGAGGAACTATCCCCCATTTTATTATAGATTTTACAAATATTGTTTGCTAATGAATAATACAGGAATATTGTGGGTTAGTAGTGTAGGAGTTGCTCTGAAAGCATTATTATGGCGATGATTATTACTACCACTGCAAAGATTATTTTTACCAATCTTGGAGGTAGTTTGTTTGCAGCGAAGTACGAACCTACGAAAGCTCCGAGTATAACAGATATTGCAGGTGGGACTATTATTCCAATTGGTAATTCTTTAAGTTTTGTGAGATGTCCTGCGAGTCCGAACACAGAGTTTGCAAGTATGAATATGGTTCCAGCTGATGCAGATTCTTTTTCATTAGCAGTTCCTGTGAGATACAGAAGAGGAAACAGAAAGACTCCACATCCTATTCCGATTATACCACCAATAAGACCAAATAAAGCCGAAAGCGGTAGTATGTATATGTATTTTAGTGGACTTGTTCCTGAGCTGTGATCGTTCTTTTTCCGTATTTTCTCTATAGGTATGAGCATTATTATACCAATTGTAAGCAAAACAGAGGCACTAAGAACTGTAAATACCTCCTTCTGTATTTTAATGGTTCCCCCTAGAAATGACGTTGGAATTGAGAAGAGGATTATGGGTATTATCATTTTTTTTGAGTGTTTTATCCAGTTGAATGATGAAGTGAACGTTGATATTATGCTTAGAATCAGAGCGTAGGCCGGTATATATTTATATTCTATTCCTGCGACGGAAAGATATGCGAGATAAGCTGATGCTCCACCGAGCCCACCAGATGAGTAGAGCAGAGCGGTTATGAAAAAGATGATGTTCCAAAGTGGGTTCACCTTTTTTTGCTCCTTGATGAAGAATGAATCAGTACTGTTATTATACCTATGGTTATTATTGAATCCGCTACATTGAAAGCAGGCCAGTGGTACTTTCCTATGTGGAAATCAATAAAGTCAACAACGTAACCTTTGGCTATTCTTTCATATACATTCCCAAGTGCTCCACCTATCATGGCTCCTATTGTGTAGAATGGCAAACCGCTGAACGAACGTGCAAAGAAAAAAAGAATCACGAGAACAACCATGGATAGAATGTTCATAAAAAGCCTGAAATATTCATTCTGTATATCCGAAAAGATTCCAAATATACTTCCTCTGTTTCTAATATGTACTATGTTGAGAAAATTTGTAACCTTTATCTCAGAAAGATATGGAACTTTATTTTCTATTATCTCCTTGGTTAGAATATCAAGAGAAAAGAAAAAAAGGGCTATGGTGAAGAAAAGCACCCACCTTTTCACAGCTTCAAATAGTTAGTTTGATTAAGCTCTTTTGAATGAATTTCAGAAATTTTATTCTGTTTTATATGTTTGTTCGTTTTGCTTTTGGGCAAGTTTATCTCTTATGAGGGATGCGATGTAGCTTGTAGTAAGAGCTTGCCCAGCTTTAGGTATATAATAATTCACTCCAAATTTTTCAGCACACTCTATCATGTATTCTATGGATTCCTGTGGTGTATCTGCTCCCTGTCTGAAGGTTCCGTAGTGCATTGGAAACATGATTTTTCCACCTGTCTCTTTTGTCATCTGAACTGCTTCACATGGAGATACATGATTTCTTTTCATGAACCATCTTGGTTGCCATGCTCCAATTGGAGCAAGAACTAGGTCCGGGTTTAATTCAGGTAGCTTTATGTAAGCCGTATCCCCCATGAAAAGGATTTTGAAATCGTCAGATGAAATTAAGTAGGCGTTCCATAGAGAAAAGTTCCAATCAAAAAGACCTCTCCCAGAAAAGTGTTTCACTTTTATTGATTTTATATTCAAACCTTTTATTTCGTATTCTGATTCCCAAGGCATCTCTATGGTTATGAAATTTTCATCTTTGGTGTAGTATGACGCTCTTTCCGGAACAAAAACATAGAGTTTCTTCTTCTCTTTTCGTGCTTTTTCTTCCAAGAACCTTAAAGATGGTATATCCATATGGTCATAATGGTTATGGCTAATTAGTATGAAATCCGGGGCCGGTAGTTTTTCTCTTTCAATGGGAAAAGGTATCAGCCTATTTATAATGACTACTTTGTCAAACAGAACAGGGTCTGTGTAAAATGTTACTCCTTTCAATCTTATGAGAAAGGATGAATGTCCGAGCCACAGCACGAGGTCATCTTCAGGGAGTTCTCCGTTAACATATTCTACTTCTATAGCTTTGTATTCTTTTTTCTCAATTATTCGGTAAATCCTTGCCACACAAGAAAATAATGGAACTAACGCGAGAGAAATTATGATTATATACTTCAACATAAATCATGTATTATTAATAACTCCTTTGTCAATTGTGTTATATTTTGGAAGATTTTTGTGTTTAGTCTGTTATGTATAGATAAAATGTGGTTATTTGTGATATTATATTTCAGTTTTATAGAATTTGCCTTTGATTTTTAAATTCGTTTTTGATTTATCATTTGATTTACAGATGATTGGTTTTTATCGTGCTGTAGCTATTGTTGGAGCAACTGCTTCTGGAAAGTCGGAGATAGCTGTTAGAATAGGAAGGAAACTAAGAGAATATGGAGTTGTTGCAGAATTCATATCTTGTGATTCAAGGAAAGTATATAAAGACTTTGACATAGGAACTGCAAAACCTACAAAGTATATGGATGAGTTCAGATGGCATCTTGTTAGCATAATCGAACCGCATGAGAGGTTTTCAGCGAAAGAATTTGAAATAAAAGCAAAAGAACTGATAAATCAGATTTTAAGTAGAGGTAAAATACCGATAATTGTAGGAGGAACTTGGCTTTACTTGAGAGCTCTTGAAAGAGGTCTGTTCCCGGAACATCAGGATCAAGATCTGAGAAAGAAACTTGAAGAGATACTCAAAAAAGAAGGAAAGGAAAAGCTTATAGGTATTCTCAAAGATATAGATCCAAAAGCTCTCAATAAAATACACATAAACGATACATACAGAATTATAAGAGCTATTGAGATCAAGATGAAGTCTGGAAAATCTATAACGGAAATCGGTTTTACTGAATCATTTCCAGTAGCGAAATTTGGTATATATAGGTCTCACACTGTTTTGAAGGAAAGGATTTACAGAAGAGTTATGAAACAGATACAAGAAGGGTTAATCGGTGAGATAAAAAATGCTCTGAATTTATATGGGGAAGTTGTTCCTCTCTTGAAATCTATTGCCTGCTATGAGCCATATCTCTACATTACAGGAAAAATAGACTTTGATCAGATGGTTTCTCTTATGGTGAGCCATAATTTCAGATATGCAAAGTATCAAATAAAGGTTTTTTCTCGGGATGGAACTATATGGTTTTCATCAGAGGAAAAAATGATCGATTTCATTTCGAGTTTTGTTCTGGGAATAGGTATTTCTTTATGATTTCGTTTTTGTTGTTCAGTATGATTATTTTTGCTTTGTGATTTCTTGCTTCTTCTTCTGTGTATATGCCGTATGCTGCTATTATGATTGTATCTCCTGGAAAGCAGAGTTTTGCAGCGGCTCCGTTTACAGCTATTGTTCTATCGTCCTCGCTCAATATTGCGTAGGTTATAAGTCTGTTTCCGTTTGTGACGTTCCATATGTGAACCTGCTCTCCTTCCATAATGTCTGCTTCTTCAAGTAACCTTCTGGGTAAAGATATAGAACCTTCGTAGTTCACTATTGCCTGTGTTACGACTGCGTTATGTATTTTTGATCTCAGAAGTATTCTCATTTTTCAAACCTCCATTTTTATTTTCGGTAAGTTTAAAATTTTTCCTTTCTTCTCAAATATTATGTTGTCGATAAGCCTTGTTTTTCCAACAAATCCGGCGACAGCAACAGCACAAGGAATCCTCACTTCTTTGAGTTCATCAAGAGTGTTTCGGTCAACTATTTCAACATAATCTACTTTGACTCCATTTTCTTCAAGAGATTTTTTCATTTTGTTTTTTATTTTTTCGGCGTCGGTTTCTCCATTCTCTATCTCTTTTTTTGCAATAATCAGTGAGCGAGGTATAGAAAGTGCTTTTATTCTTTCTTCATCTGAAAGATATGAGTTTCTAGAAGATAATGCAAGCCCGTCTTTGTCTCGCACGGTTTCTACTGTTTTTATTTTTGTGCCTATGTTCAGATCCTTTACAAGTTTTTGAACAACAACTGTTTGCTGAAAGTCTTTAAGTCCAAAGAAGGAAATATGAGGGTTCACTATGTTGAAAAGTTTTACGAGAACTGTTGCAACTCCCTTAAAGTGTCCGGGTCTTGATAGTCCGCACAGGTGATTCGGAGTTTTTGAAAGTTCAACATATGTCTCAAAGTCGTCTGGATACATATCTTTTGCTGTTGGTATAAATACGTAATCCACTTTTTCATTTTTGCATATTCTAAGATCTCTTTTTTCATCTCTTGGGTATCTTTCATAGTCTTCTTGTGGACCAAACTGGGTCGGATTCACAAATATGCTTACAACGACTTTATCGGATGAATTTCTAGCTTCTCTTATGAGTTTCACATGTCCATCGTGGAGGTATCCCATAGTCGGAACAAATCCTATGGTTTTCTTCTTGCCCCTTATTTTTTCTATCTCCTGTTTCATCTTATCTATTTTTCTTATAACCTGCATTTTATTTGTTCCCGTTTTCAGTTGCGTACTTCTTTACTGCTTCAATAATTCTTTCAGCAAGGTTATCGTATGGTTTTATATGCTTTGGGGGAGGTTGTGTAATTCCGAGTATATCTTCAAGAACAGCGATTTTTCCATCGCATTTTTCACCTGATGCTATACCTATTGTTGGTATCTTTATACTTTGGGTTATTTTTTCTGCGAGTTTTTCGTCAACTGCTTCGAGAACTACCGAGAATGCGCCTGCTTCTTCAACTGCTTTTGCATCATCTATTATAGATTTCGCTGATTCCTCTGTTTTACCTTGCTTTCTGTATCCGGTGATTCTGACTCTTTGTGGAAGAAGTCCAATATGTCCCATAACAGGTATGCCGATTTTTACTATTGCATCTATTATTTCTGTCTTGTCTTTGCCTCCTTCTATTTTCACAGCGTCAACATCTGTTTCTTTTATTATTCTGACGACGTTTTGTAAAGCTGCATCTTTTGTGTGGAATGTTCCAAATGGCATATCAAAAACAACCATCGAATTTTTCACGGCTTTTCTTACACTCCTTGCACACCAGATCATAACGTCAAGAGATATAGTCGTTGTGTTTCTTTCTCCAAAAAGAACTTCATTCATTGAATCTCCAACAAGTATTACATCTACGAGTTCGGTCTGGTCAATAAGTTTAGCAAATAGATAGTTGTACGCCGTAAGGCAAATTATCTTCTTTTTACCTTTGTAAGATACTATATTCTCTGTTGTTCTCATATTGTTGGTCTGAGCCTCGGCGGGTCTCAGCCTTGATTCTAATTTATAAAGATGGCGCAGATTCAGATGTATTTTCAGGAAGTTATATTTATATTTGTATTCTTTTCGCTAATATGATATTTTTTGTTTGTATATCTGGAGCAACTTCTTTATTTTGTTATTCTGAGTTTATACGGAACGAAGTTTATCAATCTATATTGAAACCTATTTCGTAGTTTTTATTTTTGATTTGTACTTTTCTGTTTGATATAAGTATTTCTCCTTTTGCCACAAAGAATTTTGACTTGTATGTTTGAGATCCATCGTTTCTTATGGACTCTCTGTATATTTTGTTTTCGGATGATGACCAGTATACTTCATAGAAGTTTGAAAAGGTAAATGAATTTGAAGGTGGACAACTTGGTAATCTTATTTCATGCCTTTTTGAATCCAATCTTCTCTTTGAGTACACGGGATATACAGATATGTTATTTTCATTCCAGACAAATACAAAGTTCTGAGGTATGATGTTGTAAACTGTTGCTCTGCTATTTTGGCAATCAATGATTATTCCCCAGTTTTTGTCGTTTTCTTCGTCTGAAAATGAAAGAAGGAATCCTTTTATTACTATTCTGTTGTTTTCTGCTTCTAAGTAAAAAGATCTCATTATGTCTTCCTTTATCATGTTGAACACAATGAGAATTTCCTGAGCATTGTTTGCTTCTATAATTCTATCTCGCACCTTTCTGAAAAGCATGGTTGAATAGAATAGAATTGAGAACACTACAATAGATGAAAAAGCTATGTTCAGTAGAGCAAGCATAGGAGCAATTTTATTTTATTTAAGAATTCTCAAATGTGTTTGATATTTCAGAATTGGCTCAATACTTATGTCCGATAGTTTTTGGGAAAGATTTTTAAAAGTTGTTAATTTTTCTATATGTACCTTTTGAGCTTTTTGTTTTTGTCTACTTTAACCGTAAAGATTGCATCAATGGCTCCAGAGGGTTCTTACTGGTACAACTTGGTAAAGAACATGGAGAGAGCTTTGTCAAGGGATCATCAGATAAGGGTGATTCTATATTGGGGGAACTCAATGGGAGATGAAGCAGATATAGTCAGGAAAATCAGAATAGGCCAACTTCAAGCTGCTGGTTTAACAAGTCACGGACTTGAGATGATAGCTCCAGAAATAAGAGCATATGATATACCTTTTGTTTTTGAGTCTTATGAAGAATTTTTTTCTGTAAGGGATACGCTTTTCCCAGAATTGCAGAAGAGATTTGAGGAAAGAGGATACAAATTGCTTTCACATTTTGCAATAGGATTTATATATATTTTCTCGCGCAAGGAGAATCCTTGGAACTCAAATCTTTGGGTTTGGGCCGGAGATGCTTTATCAGAGGCTCGCGGAAAGGAGATGAGGGAGCTTTTCAAGATTGTCCCACTGCAACTTTCAGATGTTCTGCAAGCACTGACAACGGGTATGATAGACTCTGTATCAAATGGTTGGTATACTCTTCAAGCTTTGCAGCTAGCAAACCATATAAGATCATACATAGATATGCCACAGTTCCTTTATACAGCTGGAATGATAATGAGAAAGGATGTATGGGATAATTTTTCAGATAATTTGAGAAAAGAGATGCAACAACTTGCTCTCAAGTATAGTTTAGAAGCTGAAAGGGAGGTGGTGAAGCTAAATCTGAATGCTCAACAGAATTTTGGTAGCAGAATCAAAAGGGTTTCTGGACCAGATGAAAACATGCAAAAGCTAAAAGCAGCTTTACACAGAGTTAAAAGGAGGATCCTTGATGAAAATCCAAGGGTCAAAGAGTTTCATACGCTCATAGAAGGCGAGCTTGCAAAGATAAGAAAACAAAATTGATAGCTGATCAGGTTATATTTTCTTTGTAAGATCTGGGTTTACTGATTTTATTAGAGCCGAGTATTTTATCTTATTTCGCTTTGGAGATTTCTTATGCTTCCTTCGTGGAGAACGGGAGACCCATAGGCATAAATTATGTCTTCAAAGTCTCTCATCCATTTTTCGACTGGATGATCTTTTATGTACCCGTGTCCACCTAGTACCTGAACTGCATCGGAAACTATTTTGCGTCCTGTTTCCAAGGTTTCTATAATAAGTTCAGTTGCGGAATCTGCAAAGAAATCTTTTTTAGCATCAAAATCGTAAGATGATTTGAAAAGCAGTATTTCAAGTGATTCAGAAAGCATGTCCATATCGGAGAGCATAAAAGATATTGCTTGATGATATGCAATTGGCCGACCAAAAGCTATTCTTTCCAGTGCATAATCAAGAGCATAATCTGATGCGGACTTGCAAATACCAACGCATATCGCAGATAGAGCAATTTTTATCCTTGAAAGAAACTTTTCCCAGTTTGGATTTTCTATGACATTGTCTGACAATTTTTCATAGCTTTTTATTTTCACTTCAAATGCCGGGGAGGAAAGAACACCGGACCTAAAAATTTCTTTTTCGAACTCGAAATCATTGGAGTAGCACAGAGAATACTTTGATTTATCTCCTTCTGCAAAGAAAAGTATACCTTTTATATCTTTATCTTCTGCGACGACTTTTATGTCTTTTGAGTCAATTTTAGCTCTTGTTTTTATATAAGATGGTGCAAGACCACATTTTGCCAGAGCAACCTTTTTGTTGCCAGCAATACAATCTTTCAGAAGATCATCTGAGTTGGTAAGTTCAGCTAGAGCATATATTGAAAATAAAGGATAGAATATGGAAAAAACCGTTCCTCCATCACCTCTCTCAGATAAAGTTTTGAGCACAATAGATCGCTCAATCATTCCCATTCCAGCCCCGCCAATATTCTCCGGAAACTCAACTCCAAAGAGTCCAAGTTCATATATCTTTTCTCTTAGTTCTTTTACACCTTTTGATTCTATATCTCTTATGTTCGGCCTGATCTCCTTTGAACCGAAATCCTCACACGTCTTTTTAAGTAATTCCTGTTGTTCGTTTAATTCTAGGTTCATAATACTGGATAGTATTTGCTGATCTGAACGATTGTTCAATTTTTCAGTTTTTTTGATTAGCTCAATATTTTCAAAATCACCGAGTATGAAACCGATTTTTACTTCACAATTATTCGGGTAGAATCAAAATTTTATTAGAGTGATGAGCTACTTTGAATTTTTTGTTATAGAGTCGATTTTTTTGACTAAATTGTCAAACTCTTTTGCTTTCATTATTTCAATGTTTATCTTCTTCAAATGATCTATCTTTTCTATTTCTCTTATTTTGCTCATTAGTTTTCTTCCTCTCTTCCCGTACTTTGCTACGAGAAGCGATTCTATGGCTTTATGAAATCCCTCCTTCAAGCCTTCCCTCAATCCTTCTTTTCTACCTTTTTCAATACCTTCTTTTCTACCTTTTTCAATACCTTCTTTTCTGCCCTGTTCAATTCCCTCCTCAATAGCCTGTTTTCGTGTCTTCTCAAATGCCTCCCTAAACAGCCTCAGCTTCGTAAGATCTATTGTTATATCTTCCATAAATCTCTCCACCTCCTTCTCTTTACCAACTACCGAACTCAATATATACATTTTAGTTATCAACTCCCAAAATTTCTCCTCTGGCAAATTACTTTGCTTCAGAAAATCTACAATATCTCCTATATCTGTATCTGGATTCAGAACAGATAAAATCCTTATTTCTGCAAACCGTGATTCTTTGAGGTTCTGCGCTTTTGAAAGATTTATAATCTGAAATCTGAAATCTATCCCTCCGTATTTTGTTTGCTCAAAAAATCTTCCTTCAACATCTTCGTAAAAGTCAAAAACGATCAAGATCTGAATAACTGGAATCTTATGCTTCATTCTTATATCTACCCAATATGATACCATTCTCAGGACTATATCTTGTGAAAATCCTCTTTGAATTTCAATGTGGAGTATGTAAAGTTGTCCATCAATCTCACATATAAATGCTGTATCAACGATCTTTTTTCTGACACTTGTGAACTCAATGTTTATCTCTTGTTTTATTTTTGCTTTTATACCAAAAGCTTCAAGAAGCTCCTCAACAGATGAAGAAACAATGTTCTTCAAAGTTGTATCAAATCTCATTTTATAAATTTTAAAAAGAAATAATGCTTCTATTCAGTCTGAGCGATTTCAGCTGTAGCATAAATTTTTGATTCGTTCTTCTTGACATCTTTTATGTTACAGAATAAAATCTGTCCCTTTTCTATTTTTGTTTTGTTATTATGTGATGGATTTTCTATCAGAACATTTATGTAATTTGGAGTTGTTCCCTCTATTTTTCCATTGACATCTTCAACGAGTGTTTCCAGAGTTTTTCCTACAAATCTTCTGAAAAATTTTTCTCTTTTTTCATTCGCAATTTTGAGCATTGTTTTGACTCTCTCATTTATTTCTTTTTCCGGAACTTTTCTCATAAAGGATGCAGGAGTTTTTGGTCTGGGAGAGAATGGGAAAACGTGGATATGTCCAACTTCTGATGATTGAATATTTCTCAAAGTTTCTTCAAAATCTTTATCAGTTTCGCCTGGAAATCCGATAATTATATCTGTTCCTATGCAGGCGTCGGGGAAGAGCTTCAAAAGTTTTTCGGAATCATTTATGAAGTCTTCAAAAGTATGCCACCTTCTCATCAGCTTCAGGATTCTATTTGATCCAGATTGAACAGATATGTGAAAGTGAGGACAGAATATATTTTTCCCGAGCTCCAGTCCTTCGAGCATTTGCTCATCTATTTCTTTTGGGGAAAGAGACGAAAATCTTAACTTTATTTTCTCTCCCTGAAACTCCTTGGCAATTTTCTTGACAAGTCTCCCAAGATTTAACTCACCGGTATTTTTACCATTTTTACCATAAAGTGCAAGATGCGTTCCTACCAAAACTATTTCTTTGAAGTTCCTTTCTATAAACTCTTTTATTTTTGATATTACTTTTTCTTCGGATACAAATCTAGGTAGGCCTCTTGTAAGAGGGATAGAGCAGAAAGTGCAAAATTTATCACATCCTTCTTGGATTTTAAGATAGGCGCGGCTCCTTGGAAATGATTCATAGTCATAAAAATCAACATCATCTTCAACGATGGAGTTATCAAGTATCAAGCCATTTAGTCTTATTTCTGTCTTGTTTTCTGTTTTTTCATTGATGACTTTTTGTAAGATTTCGGGAGATATTTTATTGTAGTTTCCAGAGCCAATCGATAGATCTGCATCGGCGATTTTTTTTAGATTGGGCAAACAACCGGTTACGATAACTTTTTTGCCTTCTCTTTTTGCTTTTCTTATCCATTTGTTAAGCTCTTTTTCTGCGTCTTTGGTCACTGAGCAGGAGTTAAGTATTACAATATCTGATTCTTTCATATCTGTTATCTTGATTTCGTTTGATTTCCTAATTCTTCCTAATATGGAGAACAGGTCTGAGAAGTTTGTCTTGCATCCGAAGTTTCTCATATATAAATTTACAGATCTTTGTTTTTCCGAGTTCATGGTTTGCAAAGAGAATAAATATAGGTAAAAAATTTGTTTTCTTTGGAAAGTTCAGAAACAGATGGTTTTTCAAAGAGGTATAGTATCATCAGGGGTCAATTGTCATGTTCAGTAAGAACTGATATTATAGTCTTGTAAATCTTATATGAAGAAAGACTTTCGGTTTAATTCTATGTTTCCTTTTGTGTTATGAGTTTTAGCTCTCCGAATTCAGCTCTTCCAATTGTAAATAGTATCTTTTTTATTAAGAAGAATGGAGTTTCTTTGTGAGCAATTACATTTACTTCTCCTTTGAATTGAACTGCTGGATTGTATTGTTGAATGAGCAAGATCTTCTCCTTCTTCTTTTCTATCTCTTCATAAAGCGATGGTATGAAAAGATCATCAGGTTTTAGTCCATCTATTTGCCAGTTTGTTATTTTGGCAACTGGTTTTTTATCTACGAGTATAGCGTCCTTCTTTATTGTTATGTTTATGTACTCTTTTATATCTTTATCTGTTGATGAGACTGGTAATTGTAAGTCTGGTGAAACTGCAATGTTTGCTTCAGTTGATGCTGAGTAACTTTTAAGGAGAAATATGATAATAATCACGAACATGTCTATAAGGTTTACGACATTAAGACCTCCACCTTCCCCCATTTCCTCTGGATTAAACTCTCCACCTGATCTTCTTTTTAACATAGCTTCCCTCCAATTTAATTTCTGATCTTAACTAAACTAAATTATAATCTTTGTTTTTGATTTGAGTGAAAAATTTGAAAAATATAATCTATGAGACTTCTATTTAAGAAGGATCTGATAGAGAGTTTTGTTCAAAGATGTGCGGAGCTTATACAGGATGTAGCAGAGGAAAAAGTTGCTATAGTTGGCGTAAAGTCTGGAGGATTCTTCTTAGCGAAAAGGATACACTCTTTTCTTGAAGGAAAAGGAAAGGATATACTTATTGGAGCTCTTGATATAACTTTTTGGAGAGACGATATTTCAAGAAATCCTTACCCTATTGTCAGGGGAACTGAGATAAACTTTTCAATAGATGATATTCCATTATTTCTTGTGGACGATGTTATTTATACCGGTAGAACAACACGGGCTGCTCTTTGTGAAATATTCGACTACGGGAGACCAACTTATGTTAAATTTTTTTCACTCGTCAATAGGGTAGGTAGGGAGATACCTATTCATCCAGATTTTTTCTCTTTTCACATAAAGCTTTCTGAAAACGAACTTCTGGAGGTTATTTTGAGAGAAAAGGGTTTTTCCTTTGACTGTGGAGTTGCTGTTGAAAGGGGAGAAAAAATATCAGATGAAGATCTGCAAAAACTTCTGAATGTTTCATAGTGAACTTGACAATAAAGCTGCTGTTTCTTTTTTCATCTGTGTTGTATTTTGTTGTTTATGTTCCTTTATTTCTCCTCTGTAACTTTGTATTATAAGTTCTTGGGTATTTTTGCATTGTTGCGAAGCTATGTTTCGTTCAGATTATTGTCGGAAAAATTCAAACTTCACATGTTTGATTTAATTTAGAAGAATGATCATCAGATCATTATACTCTGTTTTTGTATCTAGATACGCTTTTTTATCTTCTATTTCTGTTGTTTTATTTATAATTTCTGTTTTTTTTCCTGCTGATGCTGTTTTTCCTGCTCCGCCTTTTCCGGGTGTTTGGAAGAAAACAAGAATGGGATTTAAATCAGAAAAAGATTTTATGTATGTTTCACCTGAATCATTTGTTCAAAGACCTTCAATAAAGTTGAAATCAGAAGGTCAGCTCAAATGTATTGTTCTACTTGCGGAATATCAGGATAAAAAGTTTAATGTGAAGATAGAATCAAATCAGTACAATCCAAAAGACTATTTTGGAGAGCTAATATTCGGATCTTTGGAAACGAACAAATATTATAAGTTTCCTTCTTTCAAGGATTACTGGGAAATAAACTCTGGTGGAAAACTGATAGTTAGCGGAAATATTTATGGTCCATACACTCTCTCATCTACGCTTTCAGATTATTCATGCGGTTCTAAGAACGGGTCAGGAAGATATTGTGGTCTTGGTAGGGGTACGGATGAACTTGTTGGCGAGCTTGTAAGACTCGCTGATGGCGAGGTAGATTTTTCTCAGTTTGATAGTGATAAAGACGGCTCGGTTGACTGCTTCATGGTTATACATTCTGGTAAAGGAGGAGAGGTTCAAGAATATTCGCTTTCTTCACCTAACTGTTGCGATATTTGGTCTCATGCTTTTTCAACATATATATCAACATCTGATGGAGTAAATATAAGAGGTGGTGTAATAGCAGCTGGAATATCGGAGATTTTTCCATATGGAAATATGGGTTTGATTGCTCATGAATTCGGACACATCTTGGGATTACCAGATTTATACGATACGGGATCATCTGGGCTTGTTTCCTGTGGCGTTGGTCCTTACTCTCTTATGGCGTATGGTCTTTACAAGGGACCAAGAGGTGCGCTTGGTACCTTACCTTCAAATCTTTCTCCATGGGAAAAAATCTATCTTGGTTGGGCGACATCTACGCTGGTCATAGGACAGTACTGTGATAAAGTTTCATCTACATCTTATTCTCCTTTTTTTCTCAAGATTCCAGCATACTCAGATCCAAACTCGAAAGAATATTTTCTTATCGATTTCAGAAAGAGAGAGAATTTCGATTCTGACTTCCCAGTAGACGGTGTTCTGATATGGCATATTGATGAGCAGATAGTTCGTCAGCGTCTTGGCTCAAATAGTATAAATACAGATGAATGCTATCCTGGATGCGGCAATATCTGCGGGGAAGTAAAGGATCGTGAGGGCAGATTTCTTACATGTGATAAGCATTATGGTATTGCGATAATTCCAACGTCAGCTAAATCTGATCCTTGGATTCTCCAAAAAACCAATATAAATGAGGACTCATTGCCTTGCCTTATTCCGGATTCTCAGGATTTTTGGGTGAAAGGTAAGAAGTTCCCAGATTCATATACATCCGCTTTTGGATACAAGGGGGTTGAGCACAATGTTCTTGTTATTATTTACGCAGATGAGTTAAACCAGATAAATATCGCAGCCACGACGGAATCATCCAAAATGGTTCTAAAAGGTCCTTCTTTGAGAGAAGGAGAAAGATATGATTGGGTTGCGCTTGGGCAAGATTATATTGCAAGAGTGAGAATTGAAGGAACCGCGCCACTTTTGATAAGATCTATTTTTCCTCCGGATTCTTTCCTAAAGTTTGGAGATATCGTTGGAAAAGAGATCTATATATCTTCTGAAAAGGGTTATGTGGATCAAGAGCTAGAGTTCATTTGGAAAGCTCCTTTGAATGAGATGAGTCAGGGTGTAACTGTTCTTGCGGAAAACTGTGTTGAAAGAGTTATTGAGCAGTGGTCTGTAAAAGTTCAAGATCCAAAAACCACATTGGACTCAAATCCTACAAATCCAGACGGAAGTGCACAACCTTTTGGTTGTGCTTGTAAATCTTCTGGGGGAGCTGGTGTATTAAGTTCTATATTTGTTTTTGTATTTTTAATCTTGTATTTGAGAGTTAGAAAAATAAAACTCTGCCGTGAGTAAAAGGGTTGCTCTAATAACTGGTATAACTGGCCAAGATGGCTCATACTTGGCTGAACTTTTACTTTCAAAGGGTTATGAGGTTCACGGTCTTATAAGAAGAGCAAGCACTTTCAACACGCAGAGAATAGATCATATATATGTGGATCCACATACGCCAGGAGCAAGACTTTTTCTACACTACGGAGATCTTTCTGATTCTGGTCAGCTTACAAATCAGATATACAATATAAAACCAGATGAGATATATCATCTCGCTGCTCAGAGCCATGTGAAGGTAAGCTTTGAGATTCCTGAATACACGGGAGACATAACCGGGTTGGGTACCATAAGAATTCTTGAAGCAATAAGAAGAAGTGGTATCAAAACAAGATTTTATCAGGCTTCATCGTCTGAGATGTTTGGTTCTTCTCCTCCGCCGCAGAATGAAAATACTCCTTTCAGACCGAGAAGTCCTTATGCAGCTGCAAAAGTGTATTCATTTTGGGTGACTGTAAATTACAGGGAAGGTTATGGAATTTTCGCAAGCAACGGTATTCTTTTTAATCATGAATCTCCTCGCAGAGGAGAGACATTCGTTACAAGAAAGGTCACACGTGCTCTGGCTTCTATTTTGTCTGGAAAACAAGATAAGCTTTACATCGGAAACCTTAACGCAAAAAGGGACTGGGGTTTTGCCCCAGAATATGTTGAAGCTATGTGGTTGATTCTACAACATGATAAACCAGATGATTTTGTTATTGGAACCGGGGAAAGCCATTCTGTAAGAGAGTTTATACAAAAAGCATTTGAATATGCTGGAATTGAATTGGAATGGAAAGGTGAAGGAAAAGATGAGAAGGGGATTGTAAAAAGTGTTTCAAAAAAATGGGATCATCTGAAAACCGGAAAAGTTCTTGTGGAAGTTGACCCAAAGTATTTCCGTCCAACGGAAGTTGAATTCCTGCTTGCAGATTGTTCAAAAGCGAAAAAAATTTTGGGATGGCAACCCAGAACAACTTTTGAGGAGCTTATAATGATTATGGTTGACTACGATATGAAATTATTCGGTCTTGAACCTCCGGGTAAAGGTATTGAAATCAACAGAAAAAAGCAGTTTATGTATACAGATCATAGTCTTTCTCTCTTTGCGAAAGAAACATGAGTTTATAAAACGAAAAATGAAAATTTTTCAAAAATACTTCATTGTATAATAATATTTTTCTATGGAATTCAAACCCGGTTTTTTTCTTGTGATTTTGGGCGCTATTCTTATATTGCTCGGTATTATTATGAGCCTTGATATTTCAAAGATAACAGAAGTACTATCAAAAACGAAAATAGGTAATCTTCCGGGTGATATAGTCTACAAAAAAGATAATTTCACTTTCTACTTTCCGCTTGCAACTTCAATAATTATTTCTGTTATACTTACTGTGGTTTTGAACCTTGTTTTGAGAATTTTTAAGTAATTTTAATTCTATTTTTCTGTTTCAAGATTTTGAGTATGGATCCGTGAATTAAAAAATTATCTTGTTATAGAATACAGAATATTGTCTTTCAGATTTAATAGCACAAAAAGATTCCCGTAAGTTATTTTTCATGGTTTCTACAATATTCTAAAACTTCTTTATTTCTCTAAGTTTTCTTCTTTCTTCTTTTTCGATTATATCTCTTCTTCTGTCTTCTATTTTCTTTCTTTTACCAACTCCTATTTCTATTTTCACAAGTTTGTTATCTTTTATCATAACAGAAAGCGGTATTATTTTGTATCCTCTTCTTGTTGTAAGTCCGTATATCCTTTCTATTTCTCTTTTTGTCATAAGCAGAGCTCTGGGTCTTGTCGGCTCTGGATTGAATGGAGAGTTCTGATATGGTGAGATATGCATGTTAAGTATAAATGGTCTTCCGCTTACGAAATTAACAACAGCTTCATCAATAGATACTTTACCTTGTCTTATTGACTTTACCTCAGAACCAGCCAGAGCGATACCGCATATATATTTCTCTTCAATTTCGTATTCTCTCGCATATTTGTTTCTAACGATGGTTTTCATCTATTCTCATTGTGTTAGTGGTTGTGGAATTTCTATCTGTTGCTGCTGAGGTTGATTTGGTAAGTTTTGCTGTTCCTTTGGATTGATTGGGAGAAGTTCTTCTGGCGAAGCCGGAATTTCTGGTGGCAACTGTGGGGCAGGTGGAGCGAATGTTCTTGTTGAAGAAATTTTTGCTATTCCAAGAGTTATTACAAAAAACGCAGCTATAAGGCCAAAGGTTATTTTCTCAAGTATTGTTGCTGGGCCTTTTGGGCCGAATATTGATTGAGCTCCTCCACCGAACATAGATGTAATAGTTTCACCTCTACCAACCTGCATAAGAACAGCTAAAACAAGCAATATTCCAACTATGATTTCCAATACCCATAGAAAGATCAGCATAGATCTTAAATATATAGCTATATAAAACAAAAATATCATTTTTTGTTTTTTTATTTCAGTTGATTAACTTATTACAGGTTATGAAGTTCTTTGTGGTGATACCTGACGGAGCTTCAGAAAGATTTGATAAAAACACAGCATTAAACTTGGCGAATACTCCTGTTCTTGATTCAATTGCTCCGAAAAGTTTTATGGGACTTGCAAGAACTATACCTTATGGACTTCCACCTGGATCAGATGTTGGGACATTGTCTATTTTTGGTTTTGATCCTGCTTTGTATGCAAAGGGGAGATCTCCTCTTGAAATAGCTGCAAAAAAGATTATACCTCCGGAAGACTCTTTGGTTTTCAGGATGAACCTTGTTTCTGTTAAAGACGGAGTTATGAATGACCATTCTGCCGGACACATCAAAGATGCGGAGGCCCAAGCAATAATAGAGAAGATGAAAAAAGAACTATCTGATTTCCTCAAACGGTACAACATGGAGATTTACTTTGGAAAATCTTACAGAAACTATATTGTTTGGCGAATAGGTGATAAAAAAAGGGAGGATATAATTTTGAATACCGAGTTCATACCACCGCACGATATACTGGGACAAAAGATTGAGAATTACCTTGATATATACAAAAAAGTCACTCCTGAGCTCTTTGATTTGATGCAAAATTCAAAATCTATACTTGATGGCACAAGTGCTAATATGCTCTGGTTCTGGGGACAAGGAAAAAGGGCATATCTTCCTTCTTTCGAGAAAATCTATGGAAAAAAAGGCTGGCTTGTGTCTGCTGTTGATATAATCAAGGGAATAGCCGTTTTGAGCGGAATTGAGGTTCTTGAAGTTCCAGGTATCACGGGGTACCTTGACTCTAATTTTGAGGGAAAAGTTGATTATATAGTGAATAGTGTCAGGGAAAATGAAGTTGGTTTTATACATATAGAAGCAACAGACGAAACCGGTCATCAAGGAGATAGAGAAAAGAAGAAACTCGCTGTTGAAATAGTAGATAGTAGAGTAATAGGTAATTTGCTTCGCAGAGTCGACGGAGAAGATTTCAAATTACTTGTTATGCCAGATCATCCAACTCCATGTGAATTGAGAACTCATGTTGGCGACCCAGTTCCATTTATGATTTACCCTTGTCTGTTTTGTAAGGGCAAAGGTTGTTCGTTTTGTGGAAGAAAAAGATTTACGGAAATAGAAGCAATTTCTTCTCCTGTTTTCTTTGACGCAAAACTGATAATGAAATTTTTCCTTTCATGAGAAAGATCAGAGTTGGATTTTTTGGAACACGTGGAGTCCCAGCTAGCTACTCGGGTTTCGAAACATTTTACGACAAACTTCTTAAAAAGTTACCAAGCGATCAATTTGAAGTGTATGTATTCAACAGAATGAATTACATTCAGTATCCTTTCAATTATTACAGAAATGCAAGAATAATAAATCTACCTACTATACCACAGAAGCATCTTGATACTATATCTCACACTTTTTTTTCTCTTATTTATTCTTTTTCGAAGGGGCTTGAATTAGATATTGCTCTTATATGTAACGTTGGGAATTCTTCCCTTCTCCCTCTTTTCAGATTGCTTGGTATGAAAACCGTTCTGAATGTTGATGGACAGGACTGGAGAAGAGAAAAATGGGAGAAGTTTGCTTCTTTATATCTCAGATTGAGTGAGAAGATGGCTTCTTTGTTTGCTGATGTAATTGTTGCTGATTCACTTGATGTCAAAAGATACTACATGCAAAATTACAAAGTTGAAGAAAGTAGAGTAGTATATATACCTTATGGAGGAATAACAGAAGATGATATAATCATTTCAGATATTTTTGGGGATGACCGGAACTTTCTGAAGAAGTTTGGTTTGAGAAAGAACAAATATTTTCTTTTTGTTGGACGTCTTGTTCCGGAAAATTCTCCTCACACACTTATCTCTGCTTTCAGAAAAGCAAAATCTGTGAACCAGAAACTTGAAGATTTTCAGGTTGCTATTGTTGGCGATGCTCCATATTCTGAAAAATATAAAAAGTTTCTCAAAGAGGTTGCTGGTCAAGATAACTCAGTGATATTTACTGGTTATGTTTTTTCATCTGGTTATATCAAATTATCTATGAATGCTTTCTGCTTTGTGTTGTGTGCTCAGGTCGGAGGAACGCACCCTGTTTTGGTTGAGCAGATGAGTTTGGGCAACTTTATTCTGAGTTATGATAATCCATCAAACAGAGAAGTTCTTGGAGATTGTGGAATTTTCTTTAGGACAGAGGACGAGCTTGCAGGTATTCTTGCTCACCTACCGGGAAATGAAATAGAAAATATGAAGAAGAAGGCAAAACAAAGGGCTCAGGAATTTTATTCATGGGATAAAATATCAAAAGATTATGCTGAACTTTTCATAAAAATTATGGGCTAAACTATAGCCTACACCGAAGTGTGTTTTCTCATCGCTGATTTTCATCACTGATTTCCTGTTCCACCTTGAAATCCGCCTTGGACATTACCTTGATTGTTATTTTGATTACCTTGTTGTGTTTCTTGGGGTTTCTCGCATCCTACAGAAAATCTTATATCAGAGCTTCTGATGTTTATTTCAAGTTCAGATGCTCCGTCTCTAACCTCAACTCTGAAAAGATGATTTCCTGTTTCAATGTTCTTGTAAGTATAAGAAGCTATGAGTTCCGGAATTTGTACTATATTTCCTTCTCCAAGTTTTTGCCTGAAGATGTTCCATGGTGTTGGATTCCCGGAGTTCGGATCATTTGGATTTATGGAAGGTTGCTGGTCACATTCTGAAAAAACATGTCTGATTCTCCAGAAAACGAACGATGGATCATCTTCGACAGTGAATTCAAATTTTACTGTATCACCAGGTTTGAATACGTCAAGGGTTGTTGGAGATAAGAATTCTGGGGGAGCAGGGGGAGTTCCAAGCTCAACACCAAGTCTGTACGGATGAGACCAGCAGGTCCATGTTAGAACTGGATTCAGTGGTCTTCCGAGATTGACCTGTGCTCTTACTCTCCACCAGTATATTCCTTCTTGTAGGTTGAACTGAACATTCTGGGAATCTCCGCCTCCAATTACAGACACTGGGTTCGCCTGACCTCCGGATGCTTGTATTTCTATATTTTGAATCACTCTTCTGAAATCTGGATAATCGGAGATTTGGAAAATGTATCTTACAGCGTTGTCAAATGGTTCCCAATAGAATCTCGGATTCGTTTCATCTGTCCAGAAATTCTGAACTGGTGCATAGAGTGGAACTCTCCTTACAGCCAAATTAGACTTGGAGGGAAAAACTTTTACCACTACGGTTATTGGTTCCGGTTTTTCTAATTTCTCTCTTCCTTCTTCATCTTTAAGAATTTTTACAAGTGGTTTTGATGAGTTCCATCCAATATACAAATTTTCATTCTCCACGTCTTTACCAGCTGTAAATTTAGCCTGCTTGCCGACGGGCTGAGCTATACCATCCTCTCCAATTTTGTATATTATTGCTTCAGAACCAGAAAATAATACTGGATTTGAAAAATCAACATCTGTTTTTCCATAGGCTCTTTCAGAGTTTGCTTCTATTATAACATCATCTCCTCTTTTCAGCTTTATTCCGGTATCAACCCAGATCCTGTCAGGTGTTAAAGTTACTTGTTTTTCTATCGTTGGTGTGGTTTCCTGACAATCTATTTCGCTTGAGTTGCTTGTGTTTTGTTCTTCTTCGCTGTTGCTACTGCAAGACAATAATACGAAAAACAGTATTGTAAGTTTCCAGAATTTGGGAAGCATATATAAACCTTTAATTGTTGTAACTTTTATTCAGTGTTTTTCTATTTTTTTTGTTGAGATTTTTTCTTCATTGGCTCAAAATCTTGTAGAATCTTCCAAACTTTAGTAGATCTGAAATAGAAGTTATGAAAGCCAGGGTTCTTCCCTTTTCTTTAAAGTAATCTGGAGGATGGTACAAGGAGCATAAAGCTACAAAATTACAGTCCCTTGCTGTTAGAAGGTCAACTTCTGTATCTCCTACAACAACAATTTCTTTCTTATTTACATTTAGTTTTTCTGAAATAAAATCTATTGTTCTTGTGTCAGGTTTTCTTATAACTTTCCCGTTTTCCAATATATCCCCTTCACCTACAACTAAGTCAACATCAAGTTCAAAGTGTTCAATCAACTTTTTTAGGAAAAATGAGTTCTTGTTTGAGAGTATGGCTATTTTGTATCCTAATTTTTTAAGTTCTTCGAATGTTTCTTTTGTTCCCGGTGCAATGTAGGTTTTTTTCAGAAATATTTTTTTGTATCTTTGCCTGAAAAGTTCCACAGCATTTTTATAATCTTCTCCTACGGTATTTTTGAAGCATTCTTCAAGTGGCAAGCCTATAAGTTTTACAAGTTCAGATTTAGCTGGCATATTTTTTTTCAGTTTTCTGAATGTGTATGTGAAGGCATCAAGTATTCCTTCATATGACCAGCCAATAGTTCCATCAAAATCTATAACAAAGCATTTCGGTTTTATTCTAAATGCATAAAGTATATCATTGAAATTGTTGAATGGAAAGAAGCTTACTCCTTTGATGTAGCATATATCTTGTAGTCTTGACTTTGCAAACACTATGTCTGCCTCCTCAACTACGCATCTATCTGATATTCCATTGCCTATGAATATTTTGAAATATCCGTTTCCTTCTTGTCTTATTATTTTGAGCTTACATGTCGCGCAAAGATCACAGAATTTACTTTCGTTCGGGAACTCAAAACGAAGTCCATTTTCATCTTCAACCAATCTTGAAGCAAAAAATTTGGTTTCAATGTTGTTTTTATTTAAAATTGCGTTTATATAGAATTCAAATCCATCGGATAGTATTGAAAAATTGAAATTTTTTGACTTCACAAAGTTGAAGAAGTTTATAAATCCATCTTCTATTTGCGCTATTTGTTTTGCAAAATCTATCATTTGATCTAAGGATGCCTTTATGTATGGAGCTACTGCTGAGTAAGCATGCTTGGAACCTATGTTGCCTTTCAGTATTGTTCTTGTTGTTTGTTTTTCCCATTGAGCGAAGTTTTTGAGAACTGCGACAGATATATCGTTTTTGGTGATGGTTCCATCAAAATCACAGAAGATATTTATGAGATTATTATTTGCCATATTTCAAACTTTTATAAATCTTCATATCATATTTATATCAATTTGAAAATTTGAAGAATTAGAAATATTGAACATTTTTGTTTGGTTCACAGATCAGGGATGATGAGGTGTTCTGTTCAGTGATAGAAAAAATATTTGAATAAAAATGCTTTAAAGATACATCACGAAATGTTTTGAAGATACAACACGAGTTTCTGTATTTGTAACGGATTGAAACATCAAATAATTGAAAAATGTTGTAATTCAAACTTGTTGGTTAAGTTTAAGGTATGAATCTACAAAGTTTAAAACCAAGTGATTTGGAGAAGCTATTTTTGGAAGGAATTGTTCCAGAGCCTCAGCATCTGATTGGGAGTTGGAGAGGTATATTTCTGCCGTTTCACGAGAAAGCTCCAGTTCCTCTGAAGGATATCTCTACTAGTGTAGTTTCGAAAACGTGGGGTGCTATATGGAAAGGAAAAGAAATATTCTTAGATCAGAAAACTTCGAAGATAAAAGGAATAAATATTGTTTCAGGTTTCAGAACACTAGGTTTCAACGTAAAGAAAATAAAATCAAGAGTTGATTCAGGAGAAGCTATTGAATTTGACTACTCTGGAAACTTATTTCCTCTTGGTCTCATAAGAGATGAAGTTAGAATGGTAAAGGGTGTGGAAGATCAGAAGTTGATAGGGGTTATGTTTCTTGAATTCTTTGCGGTGAATGTTCCTGTTATATTCTTTGGGCTTGAAAGAATTTGATTATTTTTTCTGACTCAAAGTATTGATGCAACCATCTTGAAATTTACTACATATTCATCTCTTGTCTCTGCTTTTGTATTCTTATTTTGAGCTCTTCTGCTAATCTTCTGAATTTTGTTTGGCTCAGTTCTTCGTCTTTTAGTATTTCGTTTATTCTTTCTATCGATGGTTCAAAGAGTTTCCTCCTTGCATAGAATTCTGCTATTTCGAGGTTGTGTTGTGCAATTATTTCAAGCATTCTTTGTTTTATGTTCTGGACTTCTTTTATTTTGTCGTTTTCGGGGAAATTTTTGATAAAGATAGAGGAGAGTTCCCTTACCTTTACAGCATATGTTATGTCTCTGTCTGGTGTATCAACGAATTCAAGATAGCATTTTATGGCCAGATAGAGTGCATCTGGTGCTTGTGGGTGTGATCTATATCTTTGGAAGAAGACTTCAAAAAGAGGACCGGCCTCTGCGTAGTTTCCTTTTTTCATTTTTACATAGGCTATACCGAAATTTGCTTTTGGAACATACTTTGATGTCGGAAATAGTTCAATTATTTTCCTGAAATACTCTTCCGCGGTTTCAAGGTCTGCTGTGAATATTCCACCTTCTGTTTTTTTCATTGCTTCTGCATAGAGTTCCTCTGGAGTGTTTGGTGGTTCGGAATGGGAGCAGTGTGTAAGTTTTATCAGAAGTAGAGATGAAATAATTGCTATTGTAGTTTTTTTCAATTTGCTTCGTGCCGAGGGCGGGAGTTGAACCCGCACGGGGTAATCCCCATCGGATCCTAAGTCCGACGCGTCTGCCAGTTCCGCCACCTCGGCTATAGACTATATTATAAGACTCCACTTCTTCGCTTCTCAAAATTCAAAAATGGAATTACGGAATTATGAGTCTGTTTTGCTTTCTGTTCTTAGTTCTATTTTTTCTTTGACACCTCTTCTATTTTCTTTTTAAGAACTTCTGCTGTGAATGGTTTCACTATATAATCTGTTACCCCAAAATTTACTGCCTCAATTATTTTTTCTTTCGAAGATTCTGCTGTTACCATTATAACAGGAATATTTTTTAAATTTTGGTCACTTTTAATTATTTTCAGCACATCAAGACCAGTCATACCTGGCATGTTCCAGTCAAGCAAAACGATGTCAAAGTTTTTCTCTTTCATTTTTTTCACGGCATCTCGTCCATCAATTGCTTCATCCATATCTTCAAGTCCAATCTGTCTCAATATATTCTTGATTATCTTTCTCATAGGCTCGTGATCATCTACTATCAGAATTCTCATCACTAAGAAGTTAATACAATAAATTATTTTAATCGGAAAAGAAAAAATCTGCTATTTCTTCTGGTGATAATTGAAATACTCTTTTGTTTCCAAATACCTTTTTTCTCCTTTTGAATAACTTGTAAGTGAAATCTATGAGTTCGTTTCTTCTATTTAATATATCTGGTTTCACTTGTTTTGGTTTAAGTGATATAAATGAGGAATGAACTTTGGGAACTGGTCTAAAATAAAATCTTGGTACATCAAACTCTATTTTTGTTTCAAAGAAAAGGTTTGCTATGGCCGATATTGCGCTGTAGTTATATGATCCGGGTTTGGCACAGAGCTTATGAGCAAACTCCTTCTGTACAAGTATGTGAATACTTTTGAGTAGAGGAAAATCTTCAATTATGATTTTGTGTATAAACCTTGAGGAGATGTAGTATGGTATGTTCGCGACTATTTTGAATTTATCTGTCTCAGCCAGTACTTTTTTTATTCTCTCAATATCTCCTTTTACAAATATTTCCGAATTAAAGTTTTCTGTTTCTTCTTTCAATTTATTTAGAGGAAAGTTGAGAAAATCCCTTATCAAAAGTATGCCAAAGCTTATTTTGTTTAAAATTTTTTCTTTTAATCTTCTGTCAATTTCGAAACATATTACCATATTTGATTTATCGCTCAAAAGTTCTGTTAAGTTCCCTTCTCCGGATCCGACTTCTACAACATTATCTGATCTCTCAGCAAACGATGCTATTTTTTCAAGTGATTCTTTTTTTACAAGCTTTATTTGTCCAAGAGATTTTCTTACAGTTGTTTCTTTGTTTTCTATCAAAAAATTTTTCAGTACCAGATCTTTTTTCATACATTAAAATTTGTAAATGTTTTAAGCTCTATTTCTCTGAAATAGAAGTATTTTTTGTTGTTCTATTGAAAATATGGAGTAATGGATAAAAACATCACATCTGGAAGCAAGACAAAGTTCTATAACTTCAATAAAGTGATTTTTGTAGGAATGAATGTATTATATCGATGATTATCCTTTTATGTTGGAACAAATCTTAATTTATTGTATATTCCTGGAGCTAGTCTTTTTCTTCCCTTTCTTCTTCTCCTGTTTATGATTTTTCTTCCAGATTTTGTAGACATTCTGCTCAGAAATCCATAGTTTCTTGCTCTTCTTTTCTTATGTGGTTGGTATGTTCTTTTCATAGCAAAAAAACCTCCTAAATTAAACAAAAAATTAAAGTTTTAAACTTTTTGATTTTAGAAAATACGAAAATTTTGATTATGAATCTTGTTGAGAAAAAAAACAAAACAATATCTCCAATATTGGTTGTTCTTTATGTTATTGTTGTATACTCTACAATACCTTTTGCACCTTATGTAGTTGATTTTCTGAGAAAAATATTTAAGCAATACTATGGTGTATTTGTATCAACGTTAATTATCACCTTGATAGCTTTTATAGCTGTCAATTCCGTAAAATATTTGAAGAATCCAAGGACTGCATTTTGGCTTTTGTTTCTGTCTTTTTCTGGCGTTTTTATTTTGATCACTCTTGAGATACCTGCCGAAAGAGTACACTTTATGCAATATGGATTTTTAGCGTATCTACTTATAGTTGCAAGCAAGAGGGAGAGTATATCAAAATATATTTTCGCTTTTGTATTGGGTTCAATAATAGGTTTTGTAGATGAGCTTATTCAGCTATTTTTTCAGTATCAGAAATTTTTTGATTTGCCCAGAAGGTATTTTGAGTGGAAGGATATAGGGATGAACGTGTTTGGTGTATTTTTAGGTTGTGTTTTTTACAGGTATGTTATAGAGGAGGGGAATAAACTTCTGAAAAATAAAGAGTGAAAATATTTCTGAAAAAAATAATGAATTTCAAGCAGGAAAGAAAAATTTTTAGATATGGATTTTAGCTTATCTGAAGAAGAAAAAATACTTGTAAAGGAGTTTGAGAGATTTTGCAAGGAAAAGATAGAGCCGAGAGCTGAGAAACTTGATAGAAATCCAACTAAGGAGGACATAATAGAAAATCTAAAAATGCTTGGAGAGTATGGTTTTTTAGGTGCTCCGATTCCTCAGAAATATGGTGGAGGAGGTATGAGCTGGGTGAACTATTTTATTCTATCTGAGAAACTCGCAGAGGCTTGTGCATCTACTTATCTTTCGGCGTTAGCTCATACTCTTTTGTGCGCGAACTTCATAAACATGTTTGGAACAGAGGAGCAGAAAAGTAAATATCTCCCATCTTTGTGTTCAGGTGAGAAAATAGGATGTCTATGTGCAACAGAACCAAGTTGTGGATCAGACCTTGGAGCACTCAAAACAAGGGCAGAAAGAGAGGGTAAATATTATTACCTTACAGGAACAAAGATGTATGCTACAAATGGACCTATTGCAGATGTTTTTATTGTTCTTGCAAGGGTTCAGAAAAACGGTCAGAGCAAAAAGCATGAGGGAATCACAGCGTTTATTGTGGAAAGAGATACGGAAGGTATGCAGATTGGAAATCCATACGATAAGCTCGGAGTGAGGGGTTCTCCTACTTCAGATATTTATCTTGAAAGAGCTAAGGTTCCTGCAGAAAATGTTGTAGGTGGAGCTGAGGGAAGCGGGTTCAAACAGGTTATGAAAGTTTTCGATATAGGTAGAGTTGGACTTGCTGTTTTTTCTCTGGGGATAGCCTCGGCTTGTCTTGAAGAAAGTAAAAGATACTCAAAGGAACGGATTGCTTTTGGCAAACCAATTGCAGCTTATGAAGATGTGAACTTCAAAATAGTTGATATGCAGATTACTGTTGATATGGGAAGAGCGATTGTACTGAAGTCAGCTTGGATGCATGACAGAGGTATGGAGGACGCAGGGACTATGGCATCTTGTGCAAAGCTTTTTATAGCAGAGCGGGCTACTAAAAACGCATCAGATGCTCTGCAGATATTTGGAGGTCTTGGATATATAAAAGGTACGAAAGTAGAAAGGCTTTACAGAGATGTTAAACTTGGCGAAATTGGCGAAGGAACAAATGAAATACAAAGAAGAGTTATATTCAAAAGACTTATGAAAGAACTCGGCTACGCTTAAGGGAAAAATATAAGCTCAGCAAAGAAGCAGTAATACTTAGAATCAGGGCTATCCAGAATGCAGGAGCAAAGCGTACCTCCAAAAGTGCTTCCTCTCCGTAATTCGTAATTTGTCTTATATTATACCAAAATATTAGCAATCCAAGAGTACATAGAAATCCAAATAAAGAGCTCAGAAAAAATCTACTGAAGAATGAAATTATACCTCCTAAAATAGCAAAAGAAATCGCTGACCACATAACAACTCTGAGTTTTATCTTATCACTTTCCTTTATTTCTCTTTCTGGCTTTGTGGGATTTTTTATTTTTGTTTTGTTGTAAAAATCCAAGAATGTTTTATTTATTTCAAGCCCCTTTGCAAGTTCAAATCCTGAAAAGCTTGTGGTTTTTGTACCGGCACATTTGACATCAAGGAAAGGGAAGCTGAAGCATATAACTATACAAAAAAATAGAAATGATAAAGAAAATCTTTTGGCTTCAATCATTGCTTATCAGGTACACTTAGTGTATCCACAGTTCATGCATATAAAACAACCTTCCTGAAAAACAAGTGATGAACTATGACAGTTTGGACATATCTCCATCTTTTTATCTTTTTGGTTTAAATTATTATCTGAATTCTTGGATTTTGCTTCGATATTTTTTTTGTTATTTGTTTCATTTTTTTTTGCTAAGTTTTTTTTTTCTTGAATTTCGTTTTCATTTTTGCTTGTTTTTTCGTTTCCTATTTGAAGCGAATCCGGAGTAAATTTGAGAGATGTTGCGAATTTTATGGCTTTTGAAATTCCATCTGGAATAGACGATACGGAGAAGCTATGTCCATTGAAATTGTTCCATGCAACTTCTTCTGTTTTTATGTTTTCAAGAGTTTCGAGTATATCTTCGGGTGGTAGACCTTTTTGCAGCGCAAGTGAAATAACTCTTCCTAAAGCTTCAGCACAAGCTCTGAGCTCGGAACCCGGCTTTGAAACAACAACAAAAACTTCTTTCATCTGTCCTTCGTAAAAGTTTATTGTTATGAACATTGAACCATGCGGTGTTTTTATCTTTGTCGTTATACCTCTCATTGAAAACGGTCTTTCAAAATCTTTCATTCCCATACGAAAAAATTTTAAAAAATATTTTCATTTTGTATATTTTAACAAATTTTGTATTATGGCAAAAGTTGGAGATAATGTTCCGGAGTTCAGCGGCAAAGCAACAAATGATCAGACAATAAGCTCAGAATCTCTGAAGGGAAGATGGTCTGTTATATTCTTCTACCCGAAAGCCTTTACACCAGGATGTACAAAGGAGGTATGCAGTGTTCGTGATGGTTACTCAGAAATAAAAAATAAGTTCAATGTTCAGATAATAGGAGTGAGCAAAGATACACTAGAAAAGCAAAAAAAATTTAAGGAAAAATACAAACTTGAATATGAACTTGTTGCAGATGAAAAGGGAGAAATAATAAATAAATTTGGTGTGAAGGGTATTTTTGGAAACGCTCAAAGAAAAACATTTATTGTGTCTCCGGAAGGAAAAATAGCTTATGTATTTGAGAAAGTGGATGTAAATAATCATCACAAACAGATACTAGAGGTTCTCGAAAAAATCGCAAAGTAATCAGATCTGCAAACATAGAACAAGTAATACTCATACAGATAATTCTTAAAGATGAACCAAAATCAGAGTAGAGCTGGAAACTTTTTCTCTTGCGTTATAATACCGCTGATTATATGGTTGATTTCTATTATATCACTTTTTTTATTGAGGATTTTCGGGAGGTGGGATCTTTCTGGTGCGGTGGCTCTTGTGTTTTTTTTGCTCATTCCATCTATAATTGAAAGATCAAATGATGTTCTTGGGCTGAAATTCAAATTGAAGGATAATATTTTTGTTTTTATTGTCTCATTTATTGTTTTTTTGGCAATTTATCTTCTCTTTTTTATTTTAGGAGATATAAAAATTCCATATGTAGTGAATATATCTCCAAAGTTCCCAGATTTAGATGCAATCAAGTGGTTTTTGATTTTTCTCTTCGGTGTCGCTATACCAGAAGAAATTTTCTTCAGAGGATTTATTCAAGGACGAATGAATTTATTTTTTGGTAAAAGTTTTGTATTACTTGGAACAAGATTTGGTTGGGGACTTTTAATCTCTTCAATACTTTTTATGCTTATACATCTGCCACAAGATATAACAATAATAAGGTTTCTTACTTTCTTTCCCGGATTGGTTTTCGGATTTATTAGAGAAAGATATGGGAGTATATTACCTGCTGTTATATTTCATGCAATGAGCAATACATTTATGATTCTGATTGTTGATGCATAGTTTTTTGTAAAGGTTCGATTTTAAGCTATATATCTGTACGAAGGATATATTTATAGTCTTGAGTTTATTGTAATTTATTTTGTTGAACTTCGTAATTTGTTTTGTTGAGACTCTTTTTTCAAAGATCCAATTTGTGAAATATAGATGCTTGAGTTTGGAAAATAAAAAATTGATCTGATAAATTAAAATTGATTTACTATGATAAAAATGAAATCATCAGACGAAATAGTATTACTGTTTTTTGTATTTTTTCTATCCTGCTCAGCTTACGAAAAGTATTCGGGAATATGTAAGAATGGAGATTTAAATGTTCCGGAGAGATTTCATGATTGTTCTTATGGAAGCGGTAAGTTTGGTAGATGGATTGTTGATGAATTCGGTCTTCCTGCTTATGAATATACTCTTTCTCAGGAAAAAGAAGATATAGCCCTTTGGTGGAATTCAGAACAGAAAGAAAGAAGGGAACACTGGCACCAGATAGGTAATTTAAGAATATCCGCAACTGCATACAACTATGGATATGTTCAGCTGTTCACACAGGAAGGTGGATTCAAATGGATAAATTATTACGATGAAGATGAACTCAATCTTGGAGGAGGTTTCTCTTTTATAGAAAATGGAGAAAAAATCTGGTCAACAGCTTACAAATACAGGCCAAAGAATTCAAAAACTACAAGGATATTTGGCATAAATTATTTCTTCTCGGAAATAGAGTATGACAACATTATAGTATCAAGATACGTTTATACTCCGGATGAAGATATTCCCATAATATTAACCGATATAAAGATAGAAAATATTGGCAAAACTCCGGTAGAGATATCGTATTATGAATACTGGGATGTAAATTTTCATCACATTATACCTTTTCTGATTACATCTGGGCTGCTCGATAAATCTATCCCGAAACAAAATGAGGAAAAGAGAAAGAAATACAATGAGAATTTCTTGCAGGAAGCTTATGTTGTTGAGAATTTAGCTGTTGTAAGAACCTATTCCAAAAAACCCATTACAGATGGCTTCCCAGTAGAATATGATAAAAATCCTCCTTATGTGTTTTTGACCTACCTTGATCAATGGAACGATAATATAGAGAATCATGGTTATATATTTGATCAGAGGGAATTTTTTCAGAACGGCGATCCAAAAATACCTTCTACTTCATACGAAAAACTTAACGAAGAACTGAGTAATGTAGAGGGTTTAGGGCAGAAATTAGCTCTTATACATAAGAGGAAGATTGTTGTTGAGCCACGCAAAGCTATAAATATGCGGTATGCTTATGGCTACACCTATAATGTAGATAATCTGTTTATTCCTCAAAAGTATGCAGAGAACAACGCACTCGAGGAAGTTATAGATTCTTGGAAGGAAAGATTAGCGTATTTTGCCACTCCATCTGATTCATACCTTCAAAGAGAAATTGCTTGGCATTCATACTATATTTTGAGCTCATCTTATTACAGAAAATATTTTGACCTTCATGTAGTCAGTCAAGGAGGTTCATATTTGTTTATGCACGGGTACGACGGAGCTCCAAGAGATTACTGTATATTTTCTGTTTCGCTCAACTATATAGATCCAAAACTCTCTAAAGAGATTCTGAAATTCATTATGATGAGTACATATAAAAATGGTGAGATACCGTACGCAAATTATGGAGATGTTGTACCTGCAAGAATAGATCTTGTGAGACCTTCCGATCTTGATATATTTTTCCTTTGGGCTATTGTGGAGTATGTTTTTTCTTCAAGAGATTTTGATTTTCTGAAAGAAAAAGTTCCGTTTTATGATTCAGATGCGGATGAAAATTCAACGGTATTGGATCATATAAAACTTTCTTTCAGACACCTATTTGATGTCGTTGGTGTTGGTGAGAATGGACTTATAAAGTTCAGAACAGGTGATTGGAGCGATGGTATAAGATTCTTCGCTCACAATATTGAATCTTTGGAGGAGAACGGAGAATCTGGCTTTAATACAGCTTTTGCTATCGCAATATTACCGAAGGTCGCTGATATGGTTAGAAGGTTTGATCATTCCTTTGCAGATGAAATACTCAAGAAGACTTCTGAGCTTAGGTCTGCTTTTGAAAACACGTGGAATGGTAAATGGTATTTGAGAGGAATGGAGGGAAACGGAAAACCACTTGGAGATGACAGAATTTTTCTTGAACCACAGGTTTGGGCTCTGATTGCATCTTTACAAGGAGACAGGATGAGAACATTAATAGGCTCTATAAGATCATACCTTGAAACACCTCTTGGAGCAATGATAGTTTATCCACCGAGTGATGAAGTTGAAAAGAGAACCGGACTTTTACTCGGAACAGATGTGAATGGTGGTATATGGCCTGCTATAAATTCTCTTCTGACGTGGGCATATTCTCTTTATGATAAAAATTTGGCTTGGGAGTCATTTAAGAAGAATACTCTCGCAAATCATGCTGAGCTTTATCCGAATATATGGTATGGTATATGGTCTGGTCCGGATTCATACAATTCTCCAAATAGTTCAAGACCGGGGGAAGCGGCGGCACAGTACGCAACATCATTGGCAGATTTTCCTGTTATGAATGTCAATTCTCACGCAAATCCAATACTTGCGCTTGTGAAAATTGCGGGGATTGAAGCAAATAGCGAAGGAATTAGAATTTCTCCCAAAATACCTTCTGATTTTAATTTGAAACTCCCTTATTTTGGGGTAAAGTATGTTTCTGATAAAATACAAGGATACTATAAGGCAAAGGGTACTGGGGAAAAGATCAAGATTTCTGTAAGAACAAGCAAAACTCCAAAAGAGGTCAGAGTTAATGGAAAACAAGTTTCTTTTGAGATGTCAGAAAAAGGTGAGGTCTCATTTATGTTTGAACTATCTGATATATTGACTTGGGAGATTTACTGATTTATATAAACTTTGTAATATTTGTGATATATTTCTCAAAAATTGCCGTATCAGCAATACATTGACTACAGGAAATTTTCGGGTAGGCTGAAAGCGGATTTGGTTGAGGTAGGTTTTGGAAATGCTCAGTTTCTTGTAGAGATTGCAAAGCAGAATCCAGATAAAATCGTTCTTGGCTTTGAAGTTTCTGATGCTTCTATTAGAAAGCTTGTAAGGAAGCTCAGGAATAATTATATCCCAAATCTATTTTTTGTTAAAATAGATGCTTTTTGGGGGTTTCAGCTGCTTGTTGAAGATAATTCTGTGGAGAAGTTATACATAAACTATCCATGTCCTTGGTTCAAAAAAAGACATCACAGAAGAAGAATAACGAGAAGGGAAGTATTGCTTTTGTTTGCAAAGAAGATCAAGAGCGAAGGCCAGATAATTATCAGAACAGATTACTATGATCTTGTGGAATATACTGCTCAGCAGGCAGAAGGTATATTTGAAGTAAGAAGCTCACAGATTCATGTAGATCAACCTATTACGAAATACGAAAAAAAATGGTTAGAAGAAGGAAGAAAAATATATGAGATAGTATTAACAAAAAAACAGTCAAAAGATCCAGATAGTCAAACAAATGAGATAAAATTTTTAGAAATATCATATAGGGACACAGCTATGGTGATACCGAAGAAAATGTCATTAGACCAAATTCTCAATTATCTCCGAAGTATTAGAGAAGAAGAGATAAGATTAAAAGATCAGGTAGTGGCTAAATTTCTAGATTCTTACTTTGATGAGAGAAAAATAGTAGTGGAGACTCTTATTTCAGAAAAAGGATTTGTTCAAAAATTTTTTCTTTTAATTGAGGATATAGAAGAAAAATATTTAATAGATGTATCTGAATTTAGCGAGATATTGAGAACTGACGGGATTTTGAGATTTGTAAGATATATATCAGATGTTTTATCAAAAGAAGATGACCGATAGTATATAGTTTATGACTATTCCGAGAACCACAGCTTTGTTTATAGATTTTTTGACTGCTTCTGAAAGACCTTCTGCTCCTTCCTTAGCATTCCATCCGTAAAAGACAGAGAAAGTAGCATTTGATAGACCTATTATGAAGCACTTGATAAATCCAACAAAAATATCTCTGGTACTTCCGGCAGAAATTACACCATCCCAAAACATACCAGATGATACACCATATGCATATGTGACAAGAAAATAAGCTGAAGCAAAACACAGGAGTATGGATAATGGAAGAAAGACAACCGTTGCAAAAACTATAGCCCAAAATCTTGGAAGAGCAATATAGCTGAATGAGTCAACAGGAAAAACTTCAAGAGAAATCAGTATACCTCTATCTTTCATAGAAGAAATCTCTGCTGTTATTCTTGTTCCAGATCTTATAACTACCATTGAGCCGGCAATCATAGGTCCAATTTCTCTTAGAACTGTAATTGTTATAAAATAAGATGAAATAGCTTCTCCTCCTATTACTTTGAGTGCCAGAATGAATTCAATAGATATGCTAACTCCGAGAGCCGTTCCGAATATTATTAAAGGAAGAAATGTTTCTCCGAGAACTCTTCCGAAGCTGTATATAAATTGTACAATATCTGTTGAAGGAGTTTTTCTTATAACCGAAAAAATGAAAGAAATTAGTTCTCTCATAAAGATAAAATAATTATAAATTATGTCTTTCAGTCTTGAAAATATTTCTGTAATAACAATAACAAAAATAGATCAATCATCATATAATCTTGTAAAAACACTCAAAAGTTTTTCTGAAACAGTAAGTGGTGGTTATAAAGAATATATAGTTGTATATGCTGGTAGATCAGATTTGGATTTACAGAGCGAATTGAAAGATCTTCGTATAAAAAATCTGAGATTTATATATTCCGAGGTTTCGAACTGGTCGTATCAAAGGAATATAGGTATAAATAATGCTTTAGGAGATTTGATACTGTTTTTAGATGATGGAATGAGATTTCAGAAAGGTTGGTTTAAAGAGCTTGTTGATGTTTTTCGTAATTACGAAAATTGTGGAGTTGTCTGCGGAGTTGTTTTACCAGATCAATCAAAGTCAATTTGGGGTAAGTGTCAAGGAATTTTGAACCATCCTGGAGGAGGATATAGTCTGTTAAAGGAGCACACTTATGAAACACAGTTCTTTCATACTGGAATATGTCTTGGAAAAAGAGAGCTATTCAAGATAATGTTTGACGAAGATTTGAAGTATGGCTGTGAAGATATGGATATATCAGTAAGAATAAAGAAAACTTTTCCAGATGTAAAATTCTTCATTAATCCGAAGGCAATATCTTTTCATCATACAAGAGATGAAGTATCGGAAATATGGAGGTGGATGGTAAGATACGGAAAGGGGAGAGTAGATATATATAGAAAGCATGGTCTAAAAATGTCTGGATTTTTTGTGCATAAATTTATTCTGTTTTTGTTTTTTGCTCTTACTTCATCTTTTGTTTTCTCATATTTTTCGTTTTTGATTCTTTTGATATTTTTTTATATTTTTTATCTGATCAAGCTTTCAAAATACAGGAAACATTCTGATTTGAAGACTTTTTTATTTCTACCTTTTGTTTTCTGGATTATGAATATTGCTTTTGATTTTGGGAGAATATCAAGAACTTTGAGTTATGGGAGAAATTCTTTCAAGAAATCTTTCTGATCCTTTGATTACGATTAATTCTTTTGTCTTTGGAACAGCTACAGATAGTACAATTCCTACGGCTTTTGATTCAAGATTTTCTGTCACGAGCTTCATACCTTGCGAGATAAGTTTTGCAGATTTAGATAAAGCTTTTATCATATTTTTTGTAGATATGAATTCAAGGGATGAGATGGGGAATCGGTAGTTTGTCTCTAACTCGAAAAGTAAGTCTCGGTTTATTCCAAAATCCTTTTTTATGTCTATTCCTGTAAGTAGCTCTATCCATAAGGAAAAGAGTATTTTGTGTATTCTGTTTTCTGTCTTGATATAGAAAAATTCACTTTTTCTATTTTCTTTTATTTTGTTTATTTGCTTAATATTCTCCAGATTCAGTTCAGCCATCAGAATTGATACAAAATCATGTTTTTCAAAGGGGGGTAGATCTGTAACAAAATCTTTGAGTATGGAGAGTTTTTCGTTCAATACACAATCGTTCTTTTCGTTTATTTTTATCACGATTTTTCTTGATTTGTGTTTTTTTCTGTTTGATGTTTTGTTGGTAATTCTGATGAGTTTTGATAATGTATCTGAGAATATTTTTTCGATTTTGGTGTTTTCCTCTAACACTTTATTTTTGAATTCCTCTGAGTATTATATCAAATATGTCTTCTATATCTTTTTTTCTATCCTCTGTAGATATAAGTTCTTTGACAATTGCATTTATTATAAAAGCAACTTTTTTTATTTCTACTGTTCTGAAGATATTTGATTCCATTCCCTGTTTCATTATCTCTTCGATTATTTTGTATTCCCTTGTAGCTAAATCTTTGAGTCCAAGTTTTGAAACTTCTCCTTTCATCTCTTCCAGTACATCTTTTGTCATATTTAAGTTTTTTACAACATCTCTTGTCATAGAAACCTTAATTTCTATGTACTTTTTGAGTTTCTCAACTGGTTGATTTACTGCTTTTATTTCTTGTTCAATTTTATCAATAACTTTTGTTAGCTCGTCTACTATACATTCCTTGAAAAGATGATCTTTTGACTCAAAGTAGTAGTATATTGCAGCTGCGGTAAATCCGATTTCGCTTCCGATATCTTCCATTGTTGTTTTGGCAAATCCGTATTTAGCGAATACCTTTTTAGAAAGCTCGAGAATTTTTCTTCTTTTTTCATCTTTTATACTTTTTCTCCCTCTCATATCTTGAGCCTCCTTTTTCTTAAATTTGTCAAGATGAGATTAGAATTTAAGAATTTCAATAAGATTTAATTATGAGACAGACATAAATACCAGTGGGAATGTTATATTAACTTCTCCACCGGTTGCAGGAAATTTCCATCTTTTAACCATTCTGATAACACAGGAAACCATTTCCTGATCATTAATAGTAGATTGTTCTACTGATATATCTGATACATTTCCGTCCGCATCTATGGTTAGTCTAACCACTATTTTTCCGCTGAGTTCTGGGTTTCTCATTTGGGCCTTCTGGAAGCAGTATTTGAGTGATGATTGGTTTTTCAGTGCAATTTTTCTTACAGTTTCTTCATCCATTTGTCCTTCGATTTCTGGAGCTTCTGTGGCTATTTTGGATTGAACTGCTGCTACTTTTTTCTCACCAAGCTCAACTTCTTTTCCTCCCTTTGCAGCTAGTTCTCCTATATCTGTTTCTCGTCTTTTAATTCCTCCGGCGCCAAGCTCAAGAGGTTTTAACTCCTCACCAGAACCCGCTGCTCTAACTCCGCTTATCCCTCCAAGTATTTCGTCAAGATTTTGAGCTACCCCTCCTCCAAGTATCTCTGCAATTGGGCTCCCCCCCTCTCCTCTTGCTGTAAGTAAAGCGAGAACACCGGTGGTTCTAACCTTTTCTCTTATAATTTCCTTCTTCTGCTGGGCTGTCATCTGTTGTTGTTCTTCTCCACCGGTTTGTTTCTGCTCAACTTTTGATGTCTCTTCCGCTACTTGTTTTGTTTCTTTCTTTTCTTCCTTTTTAGCAGCTTCCTGCTTTTTCTCCTCAACAAATTCTGGAACTATTATTTGGGCAAATCTCTCTGGTATTTTCTCTATTTCTATTGTGTCTTCATCTATTGTAACATGAACTTTTGAAGAAAGGTATATTACTACAATCCAGAAAATAAGGAATGAAGCAAATAGTGGATATAGTGTCCTTTTCTCTTTTTTTTCATCTGTATCGTATGGAATGAATATATCCGCGAGCTTTTTATATACATTTTCTACTCTTTGGGCCTGCATACGATAAAAGTATAATTTTATTTTAGATAATAGTTCAAAATTTTGACTTTTTTGTCTTATTTATTCTTTCTAATTAGGAAATTAAGGTAGCAAGAATGTTTTTTGGGGTTCTACTTACGGAATCCAGAATAAACTTTGGGTAGAATTTCTTGGAAAAGCATTTAAGTAATTTGCTTTTATGAACCAAATTCTTCCAAGATAGATTCCGCGGAGTATCTGTTTTTCTGTCCTACACGAACAATCTCTACTTTGTCAGATTTTATGGATTTTATTTTGTTTATGACATCTTTTATTATCCAATCAGGAGTAGATGTCCCAGCAACAACACCTATTTTATTTCTGTTAGTAATCCACTCAGACTCAAGTTCTTCTGCGGTTTCTACCTTGTGTGATTCTGTTATACCTTTGCATACTTTGTAAAGCTTATCTGTGTTTGAGCTCATTTTTCCTCCGACCACTATAACTACATCAGATAGTTTGGCTATCTCATAAGCTTCTTTTTGAGCGTCTACTGTTACTTCACAAACAGTGTTGAAGACTCTTACCTCAAAACCTCTTTCTATAACTTTTTTGACAATTTCAATGAATTCATCTAATTTCTGTGTTGTCTGTGATACAACCAAAAATTTTTTTATCGGCGGGATATTTGAAACATCTTCTGGTTTCTGAACAACAAAAACATTTTCTGTTTTTGCATAAGATACAACCCCGACCACTTCAGGATGTTTGGGATCTCCGAAAATTATTATGCCATAACCCTGATCTGAAAACTTCTCAACTATTCTCTGTGATCTTATAACAAATGGACAGGTTGCATCGAAGAAATTTATGTTGCTGCTTTTTAATTTTTCTAATAAGTCTTTTTTTACTCCATGTGTTCTTATGACTGTAAATGCGCCGTTATTATCTAGTTCTTCTGGGTTTTCTATTATTTCTACACCTTTTTCCTTTAGTCTCCTGACTGCTTGTTCATTGTGGATTACATATCCTAAGGTTTTTACTTTACCTTTTTCTGCTAACTCCAGAGTTTTATCTATAGCCCTTTTAACTCCAAAGCAGAATCCAGAGTTTTCTCCTATATATACTAGTGTCATTTATTCTTTATAATGTAAATATTCTTTTTTGCTTTAATCTATAAAACAGAAACAAAAATTATTTCAGGTTTCAAAGTGAAGAAACAGGTTATGAATCAAAGCGTTTTTTATCTCATCTCATATTTCATTTATATATTATATTGCTATGATCTATTCTTTTCTTCTTTCTTTACTATTTTTTGTCCTTGGCTTTGGTGTTTTTGCAAATGAAAACGCAGAGCTTAATTTAGCTCGTTCCATTTCTGATGAGCTCATAAATTCCGTCAGAGAGGTTTTGCTCAAAGAAATACAGAAGGGTGGAGTTATTGGCGCAGTTCAGGTTTGTTCTGAGATGTCTCAGGAAATAATAAAGAAACACCAGCAAAAACACAACGTTTACATAAGAAGAATTTCAGAGAAATACAGGAACAAAGAGAATGCACCAGATAAGTATGAGCTTAATATTTTGAAAAAACTCTCTTCCATGAAAGATATCCCGGCTGAATATTATGAAATAGTTCAAGAAAAGGATGGGAAATATTTGAGATACTTCAAAACAATAACAATTCAGCCTGTTTGCCTTTACTGCCATGGGAAAAATGAGATACCAGATGATGTGAGAAATTTCTTGAAGCAAAAGTATCCAGATGATAAAGCTACTGGATATTCAGTTGGAGAAATCAGGGGAGCTGTAAGCATAAAATTAAAGATCAAAGATGATACAAGAAATTAGAAGATAATATGGGTTATGATATCCATTATGAATTACGTTTACTTGTTATATAAAATTACTTATCTTGCCCCATACCATGTCTTCTGTTATATTTCTGAGGCAAGCGATGTTGTATTTACATTCTTTGGGTACAGCCAATTCTCCTTTTGCAAAATTGTAGCAAGGTGAACAGGGTAGATCTAATCTGATAACTTCTGCTCCATAAGGTGCTGTATGGTAGTATCTTGTATATCCGTATATAACAAATGTTTTTATGCCAGATACGCCTGCAATGTGTGCAATAGCTGAATCATTCCCAACGAACATATGCGCTCTTTTTACATAGGATATTACTTTCGTTAGCGGCTCTCCATAGAGTATGTGTATCTTTTTGACCGCGATTTCGCTCATAAGTTGATTTATTATAGCTTTCAGTGTTTGTTCTTCACCCTTGCCGAGAATGAAAAGTACTTTGAACCCTTTTTTCAGTATTCTCTTTGATATACCTATAAATTTTTCTAAGTCCCATTGTCTTGACTCATATCTTGAAGTTGGATGGATTGCTATATATTTTTCTTTGGAAAATAATTCAGCTTCCTCTTTATACTCTTCTTTCTCTTTAAGATCAAATGGATAATCTGGAACGACTCCAAGAATTTTTGAATTTATGGAGACATAACTTTCTTTTTTACCAAATGGTATGTATATTGGGTATGCTTTGGGGAAAATCTTTGCAATGCTGGTTAATCTTTTGAATGAATAATTTTGATCATCACAGAATATTTTTATGCCAGAAGAGAGTGTTAGAAGAACATTTATTCTTCTCCCGTTCGGATATGTTCCATATACGAAATTTGGCTTTCTCTTTCTTATTTCAAAAGATATTTTCAAGAAGTTTTCAACTTCTGATTTTTTTTCCTCCCACCAAATTACATCAAGATCATACAGAGAAAAAAGCTCTTTGTATAAATCTGAGAGAACAAGGAAGCCGGGAAATTTTGTAAATATAGGTATGAAAGATATCATGTCTCCTAATCCTCCTGAAACAGAAATTGCGCACTTCAAATATGTTTTCATTTTTGGAATAATCTATATTTTATCTTTGATATATAATGAACGATACTTGAATTTTCGGGACTTTAAGTGACATCTACTTTTGTGAAGATTTCTGATTCTAGTATGTGGGGCGGATATTCTATTTTGCTTTTCCATCCAAGCCAGTATCTCGGTGCGAAAACTATATCTCTTTTCTGCATAAGAAATGCTCCCCACCAGGAAAATGTGCTTGGAGATAATATACCTGCATTGCATAGTGTCATTATTGCAAAATCTATTGCATAGTTGTTTCTTGAAATCAATTTCTGATCTATGTGTCTGAATGTTTTCTCTACCTTTTCTGGATCGTCGCTTATGAATATGAAGAAGGGATTTTCTCTGTTGTTCTTAAACCAGTTTATTAGATTCTCATAGTATGAAGTTGGTAATATTACGCTTTTACCGAATACTCTATAATTCTCGTAGTCTTTGAGTCTGACATGTACGAAGACTTTATAAGAATTCTTGGGGCATATAGAAAGTAATTTCTGAGCTTTCTTCACAAGATTTTCTTTCAATTTTATTTTTAAGTGGGAACGATCAAAGAACTTCTCCCCTTGGAAAAAACCCGGTTCTAAAAAAATTATTCTTTTGATTATTCCGGAATTTATTTCATACTCTGGTGTTTCGGTTTTCATTCCACCAACATGGATTTTTTTTGTGGAGATGTATGATATGATTTTTCTTTCACCGAGATACACTAGTAATTTTCTTATAAAGTATATAATGTCGTTGTAGTTGTAATATAGCTTTCTTAGCTTGTGAATTCTTTTTATAGACTTGAATGGATTTTGTATTGTTATTATATCTATTCCATCAAAAACTTCTTTGATTTCTTCAAAACCGTACGCGATAATTTTTTCATTATTCAGTTCATTTGCTTGCAATTTTTTCAGGAACATGTATTGGAATATTTGGTTCCCAAGTCCTCCTTCTGATACATACAGGATCATATTTTCTCTATACTTATTGATAAAAAGATGTGAGGAAATTTTAGGTTCTAGAGCTTAGTAGGGAGTGGAAATATCACCCAATGATAACAGGTTTTCCTTTCATTTGAATTATTTTGCCTTTTTGTTTTAATTCTTCAAAGTATTCTTTTTTACCTTCAAGTTTGCTTTGGAGGTATTCAAGGGCTTCAAGAAATGCTTCTGGACGAGGTGGGCAACCTGCAATGTAGACATCAACTGGTATAATTTTATCTATACCATCGAGAACAGAATAAGTTTGATATATCCCGTTCCCGCTTGATGCACAGGAGCCGAAAGATATAACCCACTTAGGTTCTGCCATCTGTTCCCACACTCTTCGTAGGACATCTGCCATCTTTCTCGTTATTGTTCCAGCTACCACCATCAAATCTGCTTGTCTTGGAGAAAATCTAACAACTTCAGCTCCCCATCTTGAAATATCGAAATGAGAAGCGACTATTGCCATATATTCAATCCCACAGCATGCTGTTCCAATAGGAATAGGCCAGAAAGACCATTTTCTACTCCAACTTACGACACCTTTTATGAAATCCTTAAATGCTCCAGACTTTGTTGTAATGTATTCTGCCATCCTTTGAAATTTAGTTGAAAACAATAATAAGTCAAAAAAAACAAATAAATGAGTGTTTTATTTGTTGGTTTGAAATTTTCTTACTCGGTCATCGGTCAATCTCTTAGTTTGTATCTAGAGTATGAAACAATATCTTATGATTGCTATGGATCATAGATTTTCAATTGGTTTGTTCTATTGTTTGATTATCTAATTGAAATGATTTTCAAAAAGTTGTATCAGACTATCAGAACACCGAGAATCCTTTGAATCTTCCATATACTTTTTCAAAAGCAAATGATATTTCTCCAAGAGTACAGTTGTTTTCCAGAGCTTCAATTATTGGCTCCATAAGGTTTGTTTTACTATCTTTTGAGTAATCTTCAAGCATTCTCAGGTGTTTCTGTACTTTCTGGTTATCTCTTTCTTTCTTGAATTTGATAAGTCTTTCTATTTTTTGTTTCACTTTGTTTTCGTCTAATCTGAATATTTTTATTTTCTGGGGAATATCCTCTGTGCGGAATATATTAACTCCAACAACGAATATTTGTTTTTCTTCAACCCCGTTTTGATATTGCCATGAGCTTTTTGCTATTTCTCTTTGTATAAAGCCATTTTCTATGGCTTTGAGCATCCCTCCAAGTTCATCAACTTTTTTTATGTATTCCCAAATACCTTCTTCTATTTTATCTGTGAGATATTCAACATAGTATGAACCTCCAACTGGATCAACTATGTCAGCTATCCCAGTTTCGTATGCGAGTATCTGTTGTGTTCTGAGAGCGATTTTTACGGATTCATCTGTTGGTAGAGCCAGGGCTTCGTCATAGGAGTTTGTATGTATACTTTGAGCTCCACCAAGAGCGGCTGCCATAGCTTGGTAGGCAACCCTAACAACATTATTTATAGGTTCCTGAGCGACAAGTGACACCCCAGATGTTTGTGCGTGAAACTTTAACTTCATTGCTTCTGGATTTTTAGCTCCAAATCTTTCTTTCATTATCTTTGCCCAAACCCTTCGTGCTGCTCTGAATTTTGCGATCTCTTCAAAGAAGTTGTTGTGAACAGAAAAGAAAAACGTTATTCTCTTCCCAAAGTCATCAACAGAAAGTCCTCTTTCAACCGCTCGAGAAACATACTCTATTCCGGAACATATTGCAAAAGCTGACTCCTGAATGGAATTTGCTCCGGCTTCCTTCATGTGGTATCCTGAAACAGAGATAGGATTAAAAGATTTCATTTTTTTCGCGCAGAATTCTATAAGGTCTATTACAAGCTTCATTGAGAACTCCGGAGGATATATGTAGGTTCCACGTGCGGCGTACTCTTTCAGTATATCATTTTGTGTTGTTCCCGCTATTTTATCTGCTGGAACTCCTTGTTCTTTACCAATAAGGTAGTACATACCTAAGATTATTGGAGCTGTTGCATTTATTGTGAATGATGTTGAAACCTTATCAAGTCTTATATCTTTGAAAGCAGTTTTCATATCTTCAACAGTGTCTATTGCTACTCCAACTTTTCCAACCTCAGGATATGCAACTTCATGATCTGAATCATATCCCATCTGTGTCGGTAGGTCAAAAGCCATGGAGAGACCGGTTTGTCCTTGTTCCAAAAGAAACTTGAATCTCTGGTTCGTTTCCTCGGGGGTTCCGAAACCGGAGTACTGACGCATCGTCCAGAATCGCGCTCTGTACATGGTTGGTTGAACACCTCTTGTGAAAGGATACTCTCCTGGAAAACTCATCGTTCCATCATCTTCTTTTGGTTCATAGTATGGAAGGAAAACAGGAACCTCAATACCACACAAAGTTTCAAATTTTTTCTTTCTCTCCGGAATCCTTTCAACAGATGGTTTTAGAACTTTTTCCTCCCACTCTGCAAGTTTCTTTTTGATTTTATCTTTATCCATAGTTTTAAGATAATTTCTGATTCACACGCTAATAAAAGAGCAAAATTAAATCATTAGAAAGCAGTTTGTATGATCGGAGATAGATAGGATGGTAGGACATATAATTTTTGGTTTGCTGAAAGGTTTTTTATCTATATTTCTGGTAGTAAATGCTATCTTTTTTATATTTCAGGTTATACCTGGTGATCCAGCGCGAATAATAGCGGGAGAGAATGCTTCGGAAGAGCAAATAGAGAAAATAAGAAGTGAGCTCGGTTTGAACTTGCCCTTACATCAGAGATATAAAAACACGATACTATCTCTTATGAAGCTTGATTTTGGTAAATCTATGTACAAGCAGGTTGAGATAAAAGATGTTCTGATGCAGAGATTGGTAAATACTTTCAAGCTTGCATTGTTTACTGTTTTTCTGGTATTGGTCGAAAGTCTGATTCTTTTTTACCTTTATGTTATATTCAGAAGATTTGAAAGTTCCATAACTGGTGTTGCTACCTTTATATATTCTATACCGAATTTTTGGCTTGGTATAATTCTGATAATAATTTTCAGCGTGAAGCTCAAAATACTCCCTATGTCTGGATATGAAGGTTTGAAAAGTTTGATTCTTCCGTCAGTTACATTGAGCTTGTCTTTATCTGTTGTACTTTCAAGATTTATGAAGAATTCCGCGGAGCAGATTATCAACTCAGATTTTGCAAGGTTTCTCAAAGCAAAGGGAGTGTATGGTTTGAGATTCTACATGCATATATTTAAAGCTGTTTTGCCGACTATAATAACTGTTCTTGGATTACAGATAGGTGTTCTGCTTTCTGGAACAGTTATTACAGAAAATGTTTTCTCTTTTCCCGGTATAGGGTCGTTTATGGTTGAATCGGTTTTATCAAGAGATATGCCAGCTGTGGTTTCGTCTGTGTTTATAGTTTCCTCAATATGGGTTATTGTAAATCTTATTGTTGATATTCTGGTGAAGTTTTCAGATCCAAGGTTACGTTGATATATTTTTATGAATTCTACGATTCAAAAAATTGTTTGCTTATATATGTTTTGTTTGTTCTTTATATAGATTCATACGGAAGGTATATCTGAACTTTCATTATTTACTTATTTTTAGTAAGCAATGCAACTGCTATTGAACCGATTCCTTCGGCTCTTCCAAATGTTCCAAGTTTCTCCGGACTTTTTACTTTGACGTTGAACTCAGCCTGAATTATCTCTTTTACCTTTGTTCTTATTTGGTCTATTTTGTCTCCGATTTTGGGTTTTTGAGCTATTATTACGGAATCAACTGATATTACTTCAAATCCATCCTTTCTAACAATAGATAGAACATCTTCAAGAATTTTTTTTGAGCTTATGCCTTTGTATTTATCTGGTGGAAAAAGAGTTCCAATATCGCTTTTTCCGGCTGCTCCAAGTATTGCGTCAGATACAGCATGAAGAAGTACATCAACATCTTCAGAAGCTCCTTCAAGAGCCCAGTATTCAAATTTGACCTGTCCTAATACTAATCCTTTTTTCTTCCTACTGAATCTGTGCATATCAAAGCCAATACCTATTCTCATACTTTTGATGATTTGTGGTTCTATTAAATTTTCGCGTATTTCTGATTTTGAAAAGTAAAATATAGGGTGTGTCCTCAGTTTTACGTTATATAAGGATTAATTTTTTGTCATTTCTGTTTTTCTTTTTTGTTCTGTTTTCTATTACTCCGTTTTCTATTGTTTTAGCTCCTAGTGTTTTTTCTGTGCAAACAAGACCCATACTTGTATCATCTGATTTTGTTATAACAGTGCTTGATAGTATATTTGAATGCAAAGCATATAGGATTTTGGGTTTATCGGATATCAAAAATTGTGAGGAAGAAAAAACTGTCAGGATGTTTGCATTGCTTTCCGTTTTGAGAAAAAAGTTTGAAAATTTTATTGGGTTTCATGATGAAGCAGCAAAGCTTATTATGGAAGGAAGATGGGATTCTATTGTAAAAATTCAAGATAGCAAAGATTACGAGAACATAATCAAAGAACTTATGAGCTTAGGGTACTCTCAGTACGAAATAGAAGACGAAATGAGAAGTATAATTTTGTTTTCTGAAAAATTAAGAAACACAATAGGTGTTGAAATCATGGTTTTGGTTGAATACTCAAATGAATATGTTATGTATGGAGGAAAGATACCAGATAATAAGAAGTCAGAAGAACAGAAGATTCAGATGAAAATGATAAATGATTTTGTAAGATCTTTTTTGCCTCCTGATTTAAGATTTGAATGATCTGATTTTTTGTTTGATGTTTGATTTTTAAGGATTTTAGCCAAAAAATTTGTTAAAATTTCGCAAACGTTGATACATGCCGGATTATCAAAAGTTGATTCAGTCTATAAGAAGTGAACAAAGATTACCAAAAAGGAACATCGAGATGATACATAGAATTATCCGATGTTTTGTGCAATATGCAGGGCAATTGACATAACAGTTGTTTGTGGTGGGACACCGCATGATTCTGGAAAGACGCTTGAGTCAGCTACATAAAGATTCTTTATTCCTTTTATTTTTCCATCTTCTTCAAGATAATTGTTCCATCTTATTGTTGCTTGTGGATGGACAGATAGAAATGGTATATTTTCTATATCAAAATTTTCCAGATAATTTTTTACTTCACTTAAGTTTTTCGCCTTTTGTATGTAGAAAACTGACGGTAATATTACTTCTTTCGCTCCTGCTTCAAAGAGTATGTTTGAGCTTAAATATATACCTTTTTTCATTTCCTCTATTTCTTCCTTTGTGAATTGGTAGTTAATGCTTATGAGTTTTCCTTCTTCTAATTTACCTTTTGGTTTATCATGAAGCATAACTGCAATCAGGGCAATTTTTTTATATTTTTTCATAGTTTCGAAGTGCTCCTTCCCTTTTCCTCCAAGTGCAACAGAAAACATACCTGGATGCATGGTATATGGCATCAGTACAAAACCTCCATCTTCTCTTAGAAAATCAGAGCATATCACAGATATTGGTATTCCAAGCCAGCTGTATATATCCTCATCAAAAACTCCCATAACATAAGTTGCAGGGTGAAGACAAACTCCTTGTGGGTTCAGGATTCCGGATTTTTTCAGCAAGATCGGGGAAGACATAGCACCTGCCGATAGAATAAAGTGTTTTGCCTTGATTTTTATTTTTCTTCCTTTGTGTTTGCACAGAGCATACTTTATTTCATTCTGACCTGATCTTTCAAGGTAAATGGTTCTTGTTTCTGGAAATATCACACCGCCTTTTTTCAGAAATTCCGGAATTATGTGAGTTAATGTTGAGAATTTTCTATTCCAAAAACAGCCGAGTTCACAGAAACCGACTTTCAAACAATCTTTTCTGCTGTGATGAGGTACGAAAGAGTTAAGGCCAGCTTTTTCTATACCTTCTTTTATCTTCAAATTGTTCGTGTTCAACGAATCTATTTTTTCTGCTTTCACAATTTCAAAAACTTTTTCTTGTAGTTCATAGAATATATCTTTCCTTATTGGTAGCCCTTTATATCTCCAGTAATCATATATTTTTTCTGGAAGCTTTACAAATAGTGCTGTGTTGTGAACTGTAGAGCCGCCTACGCAATTCCCGTAAGCTGTTATGATTGAAAGATTTTTGTCTGTGCTAAATCTATATAGTTTAGGTATCATTTCTTCCTCTTTTTCTGTAAATTCAGATGGTTTGATGAGCTTCCCTCTTTCTAGTATGCAGACTGAGCCTTTATCGGCTAAACTTATTCCTGCTATACTACCACCAGCTCCAGAACCAATTATACATACATCAAAAGAGATTTCGTCTCTATCTGGATAAACAACATCTATTTTTGGGTCATCATATCTTTTCAATCCTTTTTTGCCTATAAATCTCCCAGTGTAGTTTATTTTTTCCCAGTTTTTTTCGTCGCAGTAGTATGGGAACTGAATGGAAAATTTTGAAACAATTAAAACAGATTTTTTGATTTTTTTTGGTAGCCTGTTGTATAGCCAGTTTGGTATCAGCTGAAGATAATCTACGATTTTTTCAAGCGGAAATGATGTTGCATTTCTTCTTAACTTCGCTAATATTTCTTTTATCCTTTTGAGCTGTTCAGTATCTATTTCGCTACCTAATATATCTGAAATAAAATTGATTGTTTTATCTGTATGAATTGAGTTTGGATTGCCTGAAACTTTGTTGTTCTGTATTTGGGAAAGCGAGAGTAACGCCAATTTGAAAAAATTTCTTCTAGTTAGATCCTTTATTTCTTTTTCTTCTTTTTGGGTTTTTGTCATTGTTTCATTGCTTTCAGCTCAGGATTTTTGGAAAAATTTAAACCCTTCCAAAGTCATCTTCAAATCTTTCTATGTCTTTTTCATCAAGAATATCTCCCATCCAGATTTCAACTATTTTTAGTATTTTGTCTTGTGATTTATTTTCTATTCTGTGTAGTTCTTCTTTTTCTATGATCAGAGAATTTCCTTCTTTCATAGAGAATTTGGCTTTGCCTTTTGTTATTATGGCTTCGCCTTCTACGATGAACCATTTTTCTTTTCTATGTTTATGCCTCTGTAGACTTAATCTCTTTTTGGGTAGAACAAAAAGTATCTTTACTTTAAAGTTTTTGTCTTCCCACAGAGTTATGTATCCTCCCCAAGGTCTTATATCTTTATCAAGTTCTGTCTTGTGATTCAATATCAGATCAGATACTATCTTACCAAGTTCTGCTTCAAGACTCATCTTTATATCTGTAGCTACAAGATAAAATAATAGATTTTTATTTAGAAATTTTCCGTTCTGTTGTAGTATTTTCTTTGAGAAGGTCTTGCTGATTTTGAATGATAACGGCCGGTAAAAAAGCTGATTTAATTATAATTGGATATAATGTTATGAATATTCTGGATTATGGAAAGGACATTTTCTACGTCTCGTACCGATAGTTGGTGGGTGGAAACTTTGGTGTCAGCTTCTGTTTTTGTTCTTGCAATAATTTACTCGATAGTGAGAGCTCTTGAAGGTAAGTTTTTTCAGTGGGGACCATATCTTTCGCCACTTTATCCATTTCCGATTGAGACTGCCTGGATTTCTCCTGCTATGTTTACGATGTGGGTTCCGGCTGGTTTCAGAATAACTTGCTACTTTTGCAGAAGAGTTTATTACAGGTCAGTTTTTGCCGATCCACCAGCTTGTATGGTAAGAGAGCCAAAAAGAAACTACAAAGGAGAATCTGCTTTTCCGTATATTTTGCTAAATCTTCACAGGTATTTTCTTTTCTTTGCGATTTTATTTGTTCCGATTCACTGGTTTCACGCAATAAAGAGCTTTATTTGGGAAGGAAGTTTTGGGATGGGGCTTGGATCAATTCTAATCTTGGCAGATAGTGTTTTTCTTACTCTCTATGTTCTCTCGTGCCACTCTTTCAGACATCTTTCTGGTGGAAGAATTGATAACTATTCTCAAAATAATGCTAGATACAAGATATGGAAATTTGTAAGTTCTCTTAACAAAAACCACGGTTTTTTCTTCTGGGTGAGTCTTATTTCCGTTATAGTAGCTGATCTTTATATAAGATTGCTTTCATCTGGGACCATAAATGAAATCAGAATTTTCTGATATAGTTCAATGATTTTTTTGATATGATGTTTTTGCCATCAGAGTTCGTTTCGTGAGAGAAGAGAATTTTCAGTGTTGTAATCGTTTAAATTTGGAGATTAAAATAAAACTCTGATGATTTCTTTCTTCTTGAAGAGATTTTTTGGGGGATTGGTTGTTGTTTTCCTCGTTATAACTGCTACATTCTTTATGCTTAGGCTTCTTCCGGGTGGTCCTTTTGACAAGGAAAAAAAATTACCGGAGGAGATAAAGCTAAATATAGAAAAAAAATATCATCTTGATAAGCCGTTGATTCAACAGTATATATTGTATTTATCTGGAATCTTGAGGGGTGATTTTGGTCCGTCTTATAAGTTCTTGAATAGGACTGCAACTGATATAATAGGGGATGTTTTTCCAGTATCTCTGAGGTTGGGTGTTATTAGTTTTGTATTATCTATTTTTTTGGGAGTGATAATAGGCTTTGTTGCGGGTTTAAGAAGATCTCGGATTTTTGAGAGCATTTTTTCTTTGGGAATATCTCTTCCATCTTTTGTTTTCGCGAGTGTTCTTATAGTAGTTTTCTCTCTTCATTTTAATTTTCTTCCGCCCGCCTTGCTTGAAGGATGGAACTACTATGTTCTGCCAATTGTATGTCTTTCTTTCGGTCCAACAATATATATAGCAAAACTCACAAAGACATCTGTCGAAAGAACTTTGAAAGAACAGTTTGTGATGTTTGCAAAATCAAAGGGTGTATATGGTTTTAGATTTTTCAAACACATAGTTTCGGCTTCGCTATCATCTGTTTTCAGTGTTGCTGGTATGATTTTCACGTTTCTTATAACTGGTTCTTTTATAATAGAAACAATATTCGCTATACCCGGAATGGGCAGATACTTTGTTCTTTCTGTTATAGATAGAGATTATCCAGTTGTTATGGCTTTGACTGTTATTTTTACTGTTGTTTTGGTGGTAATGAATATAATTTCTGAGATCCTTTATGCTATGTTTGATCCAAGAGCACGGGAAAGGTAAAGTATAAAATAATGAACTGAAAGGTTTATGTAATAGTCAGTTTTTAATTCTAATTTCTGCTTAAAATGTATATTATGCCAAGCAGAGTAGATGAGATCAGGGATTTTCTCAACAGTATAAATTTTAGGTTTATACAACCCAATGATTATATAACCTATGAAAGTGTAAGTGATATTGTTTTGAAATTGGAAAGACATGGCGTATCTCTTACGATAGATTCCGACTATTTTCCCTTGGATATTCCTATTCTTACAGATGAAAAGAGAAAGAAAATAATAGCTCTTGAATTTTTGAACACGTACTTTTTAGACTACGAAATATACAGAGAAAGAATAGAAAAAATAGCTCTTATGCCACGAATGGCTTCTTTTTCTGTAGGAGCAATAATAAATAGGATAGTTTTCTGATCTTGACAAAGATGAGGTTTTCTTGAACATAGGGGTCTGGTGTGGTTTTTCTCTTATTTCCGGAATGGTAGGAAATCCAAATAAAATATGCATAGGAGTAGATAATTTTTCACAGTTCAGTGATACGCTTTTTGGACATCCAAGAGATATTTTTTCGAAATTTTTCCAAATTTACGGTACGAATCATCACAGTTTTTTTGAGATGGATTATGTTGATTACTTCAGAAGAGTTCACAAAGATTTTATAGGTTTTTACTATTATGATGGAGAGCACAGCTATGAGAATCAATTAAAATCTCTTGAGCTTGCTGATCCATATTTGAAAGAAGGTGGAATTATCTTGGTAGATGATACTAATCTTGAAGATGTTTCCAAAGCGACTTATGATTTTATAAGAAAAACGGGAAGAAGATACGAAATAATATTTCAGCGGAAGACTGCCCAAAATGAGCACATAACATTTTGGAATGGTATAATGGTTCTACAAAAGATAAAGTAGTCTTGAGTAACTTTTTGATTTTGTTTATTTGATAGCTCTTTATATGTAAAATTTTAGGATTAGCCGATGTAGCTCAGCTGGTAGAGCGGCACACTCGTAATGTGCAGGTCGCGGGTTCAACTCCCGCCATCGGCTCTTGTTAGAATGATTAGAATTTTTTCAATACTGGTTTTGGGACTCACATTAGCCTGTTCGAACTCTAAGAATAATCCGGCTAACAAGAATATTTTCTCAGGTAAAGTAGATGCTGTTGGAGTTAGGGTTATAGATATAACGAACCTGAATGGAAAATCCGGTGAAATAAAAATTGATATTTTTGGTACAACCATACCCGAGCAGGAGGTAAACATTCAGCCTAAGGTTTCTGGAAGAATCAAAAAGATATATGTTGATGTTGGTTCCAATGTAAAATCTGGTCAGATAATTGCTGAAATAGATGAGACAGATTATCTAAATACATATAACAGATTGAAAGCTGAGTTGGAGAGTATAAAATCTCAGCTTGAGCTTGCGAGGGCGAATTTCTCAAGAGCACAAGATCTTATAAAGAACAATGCAATATCACAAGCTGAGTTTGATTCAGCTAAATCTAATTTTGATTCACTTGATGCACGATATAAATCTTCTCTTGAACTTCTTGAAAAAGCTCGCATCGATTTGCTTGAGACGAAAGTCAGAGCTCCGTTTGATGGATCTATTGTAAATAAGCTTGTTGATGTTGGATCGTTCGTATTTCCTCAAACACCTATGTTCGTTCTTCAAAGCAGAAGAACATACTTTTTAGGTAGAGTAGCTGAACAAGATATCATTTTTTTGAGGAAAGGAATGAAAATAGCTGTGGAATTCTCTTCAATTAACAAAAGGATTGAAGGTATTGTTGACTCAATTACACCTTCTATTGATAGAAGAAGCTTTGATATAAAAGTTTTACTTAGAGATTTTGTTCAATCAAATCTTTATGGAATTGCTCGGGTTACTGTTGAAAAAAAATCAGGAATTCTTTTGCCTTATGAAGCTTTGGTGATAACAAGAGAAGGAGAATATGTTTTTGCTGTTTCAGATGGGGTTGCAAAGAGAACACCTGTGAAAATATTGGATGTGTATTCGAACTATGTTTCAGTAGAGCTTCCAGAAGGTGTAACTCGTATTATATCTCCATACACAGATAAGATTTACGATGGAGTTAAAATCAGAATAGTTGAGGATATACCACTATCTAAGAACTAGAAAAAATCCCCGATTTTAAGCCTCTTTTTCAGACAAAATCATATAAAAATGATTATACTATAAACAAGATAAGCAAGATAAATCAATATATAAGCTGAGGAGGTAAAGATAGACGATGGTACTAAATCGCCTGAATAAACAAGTTTTTAAAAGATGGCAACTCATGTGTTTTTCACTTTTCTTTCTTTCTTTCTTTCTTTCTGTTTTTCCAGCTTACTCAAAGGATTTGAGGGTTGTATATTTTTCGACTGATCCACCTGCGATAGTTCCATACAGGGCTTTTGATCCTGACTCATATGCTGTCATAAATTATATCTTTGATAAGCTTATTGCTTTTGATTATGATGGAAATCCAAAGCCTTGGCTTGCGGAATCTTGGAAAAGGTTAGATGATCTTACTGTTGAATTTAAGTTGAGGAAAGGTGTGAAGTTTCACAATGGTGATCCCCTCACAGCAGAGGATGTGAAGTTTACAATAGAAACACATCTTGATCCGAATGTAAAATCTCCTACATCTGGTATTCTTTCTTCAATAAAAGAGGTTCAGGTTATAGATGATTACACATTTAGGATAAAAACTCACTTCCCAGACGGAATGCTTATATACAGGCTTCATATGTTTTCAGATGTTATGCCTTCGAAGTATATAAGGAAAGTTGGGCTGGACGAGTTCGCTAAAAGGCCAGTTGGAACTGGTCCGTTCAAGTTTGAATCATGGGAGGTGGGTAGAAGAATAGTGCTTGTAAAGAACGATATGTACTGGCAGAAGGGGTGGCCGAAGTATGAAAGGCTAATTTTTGAAATGATTCCTGAAAAACTATGGGCGGACTCTCTAAAAAAGGGCAGTGTTGATATAGTTATAAACTTGCTTGGGAAGGATGTTATAGACTTGAAGAGAGATCCGAATATCAAAGTTATGCAGAAGCTTGTGCATATAGGATATCAGGTTGTTATGAGGAATCAGGGTGTGCTTGCAGATGTTGAGGTGAGGCGTGCCTTGAACTATGCGGTCGACAAGAACGCCCTATTGAGGGCAGGAGATTCCGGCTTCGGAAAAATAATTCCATCTTTGGGCAAATTCGGTGAGCTCGGCTCTGCTGCCGATGAGTTGAAACCTTATGAATATAATCCTGCTAAATCCAAACAAATTCTCGAATCAAAAGGAATTACAAAAGATAAACCATTAGTTTTACGAGCCCTTGTTGCAGATGTGGCTGCACCTGTTGCAAGAGTGATAAAGCAAAACTTAGCTGCTGTAGGAGTAAGACTTGATATAAAAGAAGTGGGAAGATCGGAATGGAATAAAATGATACCCATAGCAAAGATGACAAAAGGGAAACCAGATTGGGACGGAGAAATGGCTATATCTATGGTTGACAACCCCATAAAGGATGCAGCTTTTCATTACTTTATATTCCTACACTCGCAGGGTCCATTTTCTCTTCTGAACGAAAAAGAGTACGATGAAAAACTCTTTTGGGCACTCGCTGTGGCAGATGAAAAGGAACACGAAAGAAGACTAAAAGAGGTTGATAAGATGATCTACGAAAAAGCTTATATAATATCTACCTACCAAAGGATGCTATCTGTTGGTATGAGAAAAAATGTAAATCTTCCCGGTATAGTTATAAATGGGCATATGGATAACATCTTGTGGAACGTAACTATAGATTAGGGGGGTGCTTTTGTATGTTTGGTCTTCTAAAAAATCTGAGTATATCTCAAAAAATTCTTTTTCCATCTATCTTCAGTCTCGTTATATTTGCCTCTTATATTGTATTTTCTGTGATCGCGATGAATTCTATGAACAAAAGGTTTGACTACATATACCTAAATGATTTTCAACTTTTGACAGAGATAATTTTGTTGAAAAATGATATTTCTGAATCTTTTTCTTATCTCAAATCATCGGTTATCGCTAATGATATACTGCCTTACGAAGATACGATAAGAGTTCTTATTGATAAGGTTGATATGAGAATATCGTATATAGAAGATATGATCGAGGGCAAAATAGATATATCAAACCTTAGAGAAAAATGGAGTGAATATCGTCAGCACGCGGAGAAAATATTGACTGATTTTAATGAACTGGAACCCTTAGAGGAGATAAACCTTCTGAACACAAAAGCGGAAAGTATAAAATCGGAATCAGACATGATTGTAAGCTCTATAACAGATATTATTCAGCAAGGAATTTCTAATGTTAGAAGAACTAATAGTAATGCAATTATAATCTCTATAGTTTTATCTATTTTTTCTTCATTGAGCATATTATTTTCATTCTTAATAATACAGAGATTCGTTTCTTCTCCGATTATCGGGATATCAAATTATATTTCCTCTATGTTCTCGGGTAAAGTTATAGATCTTTCAAGGAAGCTAAAACTTGATTTGGGAAATGATGAGATAGGAACTCTTGAGAAGAATTTGAATAATTTTGTTCAGAAGATTTCTTCTATAATGTTAAGAATAGTGGGAACATCCGAACAACTCGATAAGCTTTCAAATTCCTTGATAAACATTGGAGAGAATATAATGGGAATGGTAGATGAACAAATGAGCACTATAGACAGAGCTTCCGCGACGACAAAAAATCTTGAATCTGTATTTTTGCGAGTTAAGGGTGTTTCCGAGGATGTAGGAAAAAGGGTCAATGCATCGAAATCAATAATATCAGAGAGTATATCAGCGATAAATCAGGTTGTCTTAGTGGTAAAAGATATTTCTGAAATTTTTTCCGAGCTCACAGCTACGACAATCAACTTTAGCGAGTCTGCAAAGAGAATATCTTCTATAGCATCTTCTATAAAGAGTATAGCGGAGCAGATAAACATACTTTCTATAAATGCTTCTATAGAAGCTGCAAGAGCTGGAGAGCAGGGTAAAGGTTTTAAGGTTGTTGCAGAGGAGGTAGGGAAACTTTCAGCAAAAACTTCAACAGCTGCGAAAGAAATAGAGAAGACCGCAGATAAAGCTCAGGAGGATATGCGAAATCTGATTCAAGTTCAAGAAAGGGCCATGAAGATAATAAACACAAGCTTGAATATTTCAGAAAAGGCAAGCGGTGAGCTAAGAAAGATTCAGGAAACATACGACCTTCAGATGGGTTTTATTGAGAATATAAACAATATGATAAAGGAACAAAGTAAGATTGTCTCGGAAGTTATATCTCAAGTGAGTTCTGTTTCGAGGGTTTCGGAAAAAGTGCAGAATTCTGTAAACGAGATATTTGAGGAAACAAGAAGGATAGCATCTCTTTCAAATGATCTCAGAGTATACTCTGGGGAGTTTAAATTCTTATAGATTCTCCCGTACTCTATGTTTTAATTGCTCTGCTAAAAAATTTCGTTTCATGTCTATATAGAAAAGGAAAAATTTTAAGGAGCTCTAATAAGTTTGTTGGTAATTTTTCTGAATTTATGGGCAAACCATTTGATTCTTCATTTAATTCATCTTATGAAGAATTTTTTATTTTTTTTCCACTCAGTATAATCAATTATGATTTGTGAATGATCAAACACGAGTTTTTCTGTTGGTATATTTGAAAGGTCAAATAGCATAACTTTTTTAGCATCGTCTCCTGAAATTGGTTTTTGATTTGTAGAAGCGGAGCACACAAAAACAACGGTCACGGTGTGTCCGCGCGGATCTCTTTTTGGATCGGAGTATATTCCAAGAACTCCTTTTATATCTATATCTAAGTTTGTTTCTTCTTTTATTTCTCTTATGACAGCAGATTTCACATCTTCCCCGATTTCAACAAATCCACCAGGAAGTGCGTATCCGTATGGTTCCTTTCCTCTTTCAATCAGAATAATCTGGTCTCCGTATTCTATAACTGCGTCAACGGTAAGATATGGAGTTTTCGGTGGATTCATATTTACATTGTAGTTAAGCGTTTTGTCAAAAATTATATCTCAGCTATTTTACAGTATGGTAGTAGTATCAGTAGAGTTTAGAGATCGCTGGGTGTTTTGTTATCTTAACAGAGATTATAAGTGATAAGGTTTCAAGTGATTATCCATATTTTTTAGCTTCTCAAATATAGATCTGAGAAAATCAGCGCAAACCATGTTAAGAAGGATATTACTATCTCTCTATCAAATACAAGTATAGAAGGATCTTTCACGTCAGATTCTTCTGCTATTATGTAATACCTTATGATGCCGTAGAAAACAGGGAAAACAGATAGTGCAGAGAGCATTCCTTTCCTTTCTAGAACAGTGTAAAGAGAATATGATACTGTTGTAAGTGTTGCGGAGATCAGACCTATTCTTTCATAGATTTTGGTATGTAGTTCTGCTTCCCTTTTCATTGTAGAGAGGAAGACAGCCAGAAAGAATGTTGTTATGATTAACCAGGAAGACGGAATGATTTGGGAAATATGCGCTCCAGCTAGAACTCTTATAACAAAACCAGAAGATACAAAGAAGATATCAAGTGGTTTTTTATCCTTTATGAAAGCTGAGTAGATTATGTTTATAAAAACATACAGTACTACGAAGATTATTGAATTTATATAGTATGCAAGGATAAATGAAATAGTGAGAAATACGAATGAAAAAGTTAATGCTTCCTTCTTGCTTATTTTTCCGGAAGCAATTGGTCTATTTTGCTTTGTTGGATGCGATTTATCTCTTTGGTAATCAATTATATCATTTATGGAGTATACAGCTGAAGAAACTGTAACAAAATTCAGAAACAGAAGGAGCAGGTTATATATTTTATCGGAGAATATTTTTCCAGCGAAAAAAATGGGGGCGAGTATGAATATGTTTTTATGCCATTGGTACGGTCTTGCGAGTATGATGAAGTATAAGATTTTCTGCACCTTTATAATTTTACATACTGAACAAATCAGAAAATTTTGAATTTCCGACATGTTTTTTTAGATTTAAGAATATTCGGGGTGTGGCGCAGAGGTAGCGCATTGGCATGGGGGGCCAAAGGTCGCCGGTTCAAATCCGGTCACCCCGATAGATGAAGATGGCTATACATCTTGATGAAAAAAACTTTGATAAAGAGATAAACTCAGATAAACCGGTTTTAGTTGACTTCTGGGCAGAATGGTGTGCTCCGTGCAGAGCAATCGCTCCTGTACTTGAGGATATAGATAAAGAACTCGTTGATAAAATAAAAGTAGCAAAGCTTAACGTGGATGAAAATCCAGATATTGCTTCAAGATATAAAATATTTTCAATCCCAACACTTGTGATATTCAAAAATGGCAAGGAACTCGGTCGTATGATAGGAGCGGCACCAAAAACCAAAATAATAAAATTTATTGATGATTCATTAAAAAACTCCTGATATTAGATAGAAAAAATTTTGATTGTAAATTTTGGAAAACTTATCTTCAATTAAATCCCATTACTTCAGAGTTACCTTTATAGCAAATATTACACTAAAGATGACTTTATGCTGTAAATATAAAGTTCTACGGTAGAATGATATAGCTATAGGAAATTCCACAAGATATTTTCACCTGATCCTGGTAAAACATGATACTCAAAAAAACAAAAAATTGTTCAAAAACTTGACTCTTTAGTTCGAAATTATTAAGATATAAACACGAGGTAGGAATCCAAACCTTTGCAAGGAGGTGACCTTCAATGGCAATACCAGTAAAGACCAATCAGTTTGGTCTAATAGCAGCGGAAGACTTAAGAAGGGCAACAATAGAACTTGGGGGTGTGATGAAGCGCCTCCAAACAGGTAAAAGGGTCAACTCGGCATCTGAGGATGTTGGAGCTCTGGTTCAAACTGC
>JANXBU010000029.1 GCA_025060505.1 Candidatus Calescibacterium sp. | reverse complement strand
TCCAAGGAAGTAGAGAGAGTATCCAAAGAAGTAGAGAGGGTATCCAAAGAAGTAGAGAGGGTATCCAAAGAAGTAGAAACATTATCAAAAGAGGTGAGAAAGACTTCTCAGGAACTTAGGTCTTTTAAGGAATCAGTAAAGGGTATAACAGATGGTTGGGGGAGATTCGTAGAGGGTCTGGTTGAGCCTTCATTCATAAAGTTCCTAAAGGATAAAGGATATAGAATTCTTGAAGTTTATCGGAGAGCCATATTCTCTAAAAACGGGAAAAATAAAGAGTATGACCTTATTGTTGTTTGTGATAAGAACTCTGTATTCATGGTTTCAGCAAAAACTTTTGTTAGTTCTGAAAGTATAAGAGACATTCTTGAAGATATGGATGAATTTTTCTTCTTTGCAGAAAGGTACAAGGGGAATAAACTTTATGCGGCGATAGCAGGAATGAGTTATGGAGAGGGGGCGGATGTTTTTGCAATAAGGTCTGGTCTCTATGTTATGAAGGTTTCCGGAGAAATTATGGAAGTCCAAACTCCAAAAAACATAAGAGTTGTCACATCGTAGATTTGATATTTTGATTATACATTTTTGTCTTTATGCTGTTTTACTTTTGTTTGAGCAAATAACTTTGATTTTAAGTAAAATAAATTATAATTCAGAGATATGATCCGGAGATTAAGAAATTACCTTCTTTTTTTGAAAGTTTGGTTGATTTTATTTCTCATTTTCAGTTGTTCAGATAAGAAGTCTGAGCAAGATACTGTCAATATAGATAACCTGTGCCAGAAATACTACGAAATTTATCTTAAAGTTTACCAGAAAATATATTATGAGTGTTTTGTTTCTTTTGTTCAGATTGGTGTTGGTTCGGGAGATATATCTGGTTTGATACAGAGTGCCAGTGATAGATCGCGGGAGATTTGTGAAGCAAGGATTTCAGAACTTAAAAAAGCTGTTGGTAGGAAATCTGTAGATTTCAATAAGCAGAAAGCTCAGGAATATCTGAAGAATTTGGAAAATCTGCTTGCAAAGAGTTGTGAGGAAATTTCAAGAAATTCGGTTCGTATTGAAATTGGTGAAAATCTAAGAGAGATTCTCGGTAGAACTGTTTTTTCTGGAAAGCTTATGGAAGGTCAGGAGTGCTATATTCAAAATGAATGTGCAGATGGTCTGTATTGCGGCGGAAAAAGCTGTCCAGGTACATGCGTTCCACTTGGCAAGGTCGGCGATTTTTGTCTGGGACACGAAGAATGTCAGCCAGATCTCGTTTGCTATTCAAACTCATGTACATCAACACAGGCTGTTGCATGTCGCAGGAGTTCAGATTGTCCTTCCAACCAAAAATGTGTTGATGGAAGATGTACTATTTTCAAGCAAAAAGGAGAATACTGTGAAAGATCTGAAGAGTGCGACTATACTTGTGATTTTCAGACCAAAAAATGTATTGAATATAAGTTTGCTGAATATGGTAAGCCATGTGGTAGCATAAATGGTGATCTTGTTGAATGTAAAAAGGGTGTTTGTGTTATCAAAGAAACACAATCTATTTGCGAACCTTATGGAAAAGAAAATGAATCTTGTGTCGCAAAAAGATGCGATATAGGTTTTGTATGCTCAGATCAATTCGTGTGTAAGAAAATTTCAAAAGAGGGCGAAAGATGTGATACTGGTATATGTGGATATGGATTGTATTGTAAAGACGGAATCTGCCAGAAGAAAAAAGAAGTTGGAGAGGTTTGTATAACGCCACAGGAATGTAAAACCGAAAATTGTTCTGAGGGAAGATGTTTTGATCCAAGACAAAATGTTAAAGCCTGCGATGAGGATTCAGATTGCATAAGCTGGAACTGCTTGAATAATAACTGCTGCAGTTCTCAGTAAGACTTATTATTGTTTTGAAAAAAATAAAGTATAGTACTCAAAGACAGCCACGCGTCTGATGAATAAAACAAATCATTGAGTTGATATTTTTTGTACCTATATCTTATGAAAAAGAAAAACACAATCGCAAAAAATCAGAGATAAAGTCGTATTTGAAGCACGATTTTTCCATTTTTTAGTTATAAATATTTCTTGCCTATCTAACAAGTTTTAGTATATCGGAGTAAGTTTCTACGAAGTTTTTGATAAATTCTCCTATTGCAAATATGATTCTATCAAACAGTAGTGTCATAACTATAACTCCTGCTATTATTTTCAGAGGAAATCCTATTACGAAAAGATTAAATTGAGGAACTGTTCTTGATATTATTGCAATGGATATTTCAACTATAAAGAGCATAAGGATCAAGGGTAAAGATATCTGTATTGATGCGGAAAAAGCATCAGATAATCTTGATGTCATTATTTCTTTTGTTTGATCAAGTACAATTGGTGCGAAAGGAGGAACAAGTTCAAAGCTCTTTTTTAGTCCCCAGAAAAACGCTATGTGTAGATCAAGAGCAAAGAAAAGCATCATTGCTGAAATGAAAAACAGGTCTGCTATAACAGAAAGCTGTGTTTCTTCAAAAGGCTGTGCAACCGTCATCAGTGAATATCCAATTTGAAATCCAACAACCTCACCCGAAAGCTGAGGTCCGAGAAAAAATATCCTTATCGTAAGAAATATCAGAAAAGATAGAATCAGCTCATTTACTATACCTGCAATTATTCCTCCAAGAGTCATAGGTAGCTCAAAACTCATTTCACTTCCGCTGTATATAGATAGAGCTATTGCAAATGCCATCCCGGCTCTTACTACTGCCGGAACTACTGCTGCTGTGAAAATAGGTATAGATAAGATGAAGAAAGAAGTTCTTATGAAGAAGGGCAAAAATTCAAGGTATCTTTGTGGATCCCAGAATATGTTGAATATTTCCACCTATAAGAAATGTTAAAATTCAGGACTGAATTATTCTTGCGATCTCACTGAATTCAAATCCATCAAGGACCTCAAGTAGCTTTTCTGAGTATTCTGAAAAATTTCTTGATTCTATATCCTTTAATTTATCATATATCTTCCGCGCATCTGCTTCATCTTGGAGAAGTTCTGGAAATATCTCTTTACCAAGAATAATGTTCGGTAAAGATACAAATTGAACTTTTATAAGTTTTTTTGCTATATTGTATGTTATTTTTGGAAGTTTGTAGAACACAACAGAGGGTTTTCCAAGCAGCGCTGACTCCAATGAAGCTGTTCCGGAAGCAGTTATTACAAAATCTGAAATATACATAGTCCATCTTGAAAATTCTTTCGGAACAACTTTGTATGGATTTTGGAATAACCAGAAATATTCTGTTGGAACTAATATTTTTGTTCCTTCGAGAAACTTCCATATATTCTCAATTATTTCTCTGTGGTTTTTTAGTTCAGAGATCCTTGATCCGGGAAGAAAAGCACAGATCTTTTCATTTTCTTTATTCGCACTCTTGTTTCTACTATATTTACTCTTCCATTCTTTCATTTCATATTTTATTATCTTGCATATGGGGTGTCCTACATAAACTCCTTTTTCTTTCCATATATCTTTCTCAAATGGTAGGATGTAAATTACAAGATCGAAATTTTTTTCTATCAGATTTTTTCTTTCAGGTCTCCAAGCCCAAACAGTTGGTGGTATGAAATATATGCTTTTTGATTTTTTCTGGAGTCTCCTGAAAAAGGTTCCAGCAAGTATGTTGAAGTCTGGGGAATCGCAAAAAACTCCTATATCAATTTTAACAGAGCCGAGGAATTTCATCAGGTCAAGAATTTTGAAGAAAAAATCTTTGATAGAAGGAAATCCAACAACAGACATATTGTCAAGATCTACAACATTGTTTCCTATTTCCGAGGATGTTGAGTAAATCTCTGCGTTAAGGTATGGCGATATTTTTGAGATGTATATTTTAGCAGAAGGATCTATTACACTTATAAATATTTTTGATGACATAAAGTTTCTTTTGGTAGATTATACATCAGGTTATTTTATCAAGATATCAAAAGATCTTTTTGATGAATATATTTTTTATATCGTTGAACATTGCTACGACAAGTAGTGTTGAGAGTATAAGTATTCCAACAAAAGATATAGCCTGTTTCACCTGAGGTGAAAATTTTCTTCTCAGAATGTTTTCCAAAGACATTATGAATATGTGTCCTCCATCGAGCATAGGTATTGGAAGAAGGTTTAGGATCCCGAGGTTTATTGAAATGAAGAATATTACAATCAGAATTGTTCTTATTCCGCTTTGAGCTGCCTCGGAGGTTATTTTCGTTAGAGCTATTGGTCCACCTATTGTTTCTATTCCTTCCTTTGAAAACAAGGTTCCCAGAGATCTGAGAAACAAAGAAAGAAATTTGTGGGTCTCCACAAAAGATTGCGGAATAGCTTCAATCAAATCATATTTCATCTTGACCACATTGTTTGTGTCAGGATATATTCCTATTATTTTCTGTCCTTTTTCAGATTTAGTTGGTGTGAGTTCAAAACTTAGCTCCTCCCCGTTTCTGATTACTTTGAGTCTGACTATATCTTTTGAGATCATAATGTTTGATTTTATCTCATCCCAAGTTCTCACGGGTACGCCGTTTATTTCTTTCACTATATCTCCTTTAAGTATTCCTGCAATCTCAGCTGGTGAGTTTTTCATAACATCACCTATGGTGTTGCCAATTTTTTCCATTCCGAGTATCAGAACAATGTACATAGTGAGTATTCCTAAGATTATATTGAAAAGCGGACCTCCAAGAACTATGAGAAGTTTTGCCAAATATGGTTTGTTTTCAAATGTTCTTTTGGGTATATCTTGCGGAGAAATTCCGAATTTTTCTTCGATTATTTTATCTATTTGGTAGGTAATAGTGGAAAGATCATAAACTCCTTTTGATTGCAGTTCTCTTACAAGCTCTTCTTTTACTCTGGTTATTTCTTTTAATCTTTCTTCATCAAGTGGAGAGACATATCCGCCAAGCGGTATAGCAGAGAGCATAAATTCTGTTTCTCCTATTTTCTTTTTGGCTATTGCAGGACCGAATCCGATTGAGAATTTAAGAACTTTGACATTAAATATTTTGCTGAATATGAAGTGTCCAAACTCATGAACGAGTATTATTATACCAAGTATGAGGATGCCAATGGGTATAGATAGTATGTCTGCCATAGATTTTTAATTTATTTTCGTTTCGGGTTTATTTTGGATTTTTCGGGTAGAATTTTGAGAATTTGATAATTTGTTGTTAGGATTTGTAAAGTTAAGATTCAAGGGCGCGTAGCTCAGTGGGAGAGCGCCGTCTTGACGAGGCGGAGGTCGGCGGTTCGATCCCGCCCGCGCCCACACAAAAAATTATAAAAGGACCATTTACCAAAATCCCATCTATATTCTACAACAAAATTGGAATAAATGTAACAAAATATCTATTCTACCTTGTTGAGGTGATTCTCTACGATGAACTTTGCAATGCAAAATCTCTGCTTGATGTGGGAACAGGACCAGGCTACCTTCCCTACATAATAAATCAGGCTTTCCCTCAAATAAAAATAGTCGGTATAGATCCTTCCGATGAGATGATAAGGGAATCAGAAAGGATTGTTGGTCGGAATCCAAACATTAAAATACTAAAAGCAAGTGCAATGCAGATACCATACGAAAATGAATCGTTCGATCTTATCATATCAACTTTCTCAATAAAACACTGGGAAGATGTAGGTAAGGGTTTGAGTGAAGTTTACAGAGTTCTTAAAAATAACGGAAAATTCTGGTGTGTGGACCTTGATAAGAACGCGGACTCCTCAAAGTTAGATAGAATGTTCCAAATTACATCTCCTGTGTACAAGTTTTTTGCAAAATACATCATAAAAAGCACAATAAGATCTGTTGGAGCTTCATCTGATGAGCTGAATTCTTTACTTCAAAAAATTCCGTTTCATGGGAAATTTGTTTCCGCCAAATTCCTACCAATAATCTACGCGAAACTTTCAAAATAATGCTTTTTTTCTACATTTCACTTTCTCCATCAAGTAGAATTTTTGAACCTTACAACAGGACAAAAATAAATCATAAAGTTTGGATATGAATGAAAAGAAAACTCCTTTCTTTGAGTTCCAAGAAGAAAATTTAGCACACTTTACAGAATTTGCTGGATGGAAACTCCCACTGCACTTTGGATCAGCTATAAACGAAGCCCAGAAAGTCAGATACGACATTGGATTCTTCGACATATCTCATATGGGAAGAATTAAAATAACAGGAGCTGACTCTATAAATCTCTTCAGAAAAATATTTACAAGAAAACTCAAAGATGATTCAAAAGGATATTATGGTTTTTTGGTCTCAGAAGAAGGTAAAGTTATAGATGATGCAGTTATATTCAGAAAAACAGAATCAGATTTCATTGCTATTGTCAATTCAAGTAGAAAAGAAAAAGATCTAGAACTTTTCAACTATGAGATACGAAAAAACAATCTGAAAGTTCAGGTCGAAGATATATCTGGCTCAACTTTCTTTGTAGCAATTCAGGGAGCAAAATCTTTTGAAAAAGTAAAAACATTTATTTCGATTTTGGAGCAAAAAGGAGTTGTAAGTGGATTCTCCGAGGGAATCAAATCAATCAAAAGATTCTCTTTCATTGAAAAAGATAATTTCTTTGTATCAAGAACTGGATATACCGGAGAAGACGGATTTGAAATATACGCTCAAAATCACTTAGCACAGGTTTTTTGGGATACGATGAAATCTATTGAAATACCGCCCTGCGGACTTGCTGCAAGAGATATCCTTCGACTTGAAGCCGGACTTATACTGTATGGCCTTGATCTCACTGAGGAAGATACCGTCTTTTTCTCACATATTGAAAAATTTGTTGAACCAGATTTTGAAAGGTATAAACTTATGCAGAGCATAGCGGAGAAGAATCCAACTTATCTGAGAGGAGTTGTTTGGGATAATTTCCCAATTCCTTCTCACAAAGATGAAACTGAACCAAGCGGTTATGTAACATCATCTGTGTTTTCTCCAATCCTCAGAAGACCTATTTCTTTTGTAAGATTTAAATCTCAAGTCAATGAGGGAGATAGAGTGAAAGTTCTTACAAGAGGTAAAGCAAACTATGGATATGTTTCAAAAATACCATTCGTGAAAAAGTAAAATTTATTATGAATTCTTTCTATCTCAATCCATAGAATTATGTCTTGCATCGGTTTTTGAAACCTGAAACTTTTAACAAAATCTGGTAGTTCGACAAATCAATATAGATTGATCCGGATCAGAAAATTTTCGGAAAAATTATTTAAACTTTTGATTTTAGAAAACATTTGTAGATATGGAGGTACAATCTTATGAAGATAAGAATGGAGCATGTTTTTAACATACCTATTGATAAGTTTGATGATTTGTGGAACGATCCAGAAGTTATAAAAGCCGTAGTGGCTAAACTACCGAACGTGAAGAAAAGAGAGATTATTGAGCAGGAAAAAAGAGGAGATCATGTGTATCGTAAAGTTCTATATGAGGGAGAAGCAGAAATCCCAGATGTTGTTAAAGGTGCTGTTAAACCTGATATGCTCAAATGGCATGAGATTACAAAATATTATCCAGATAGAAAAGAATACGAATTTGAGATGATACCAGTTTTTATGGGAGATAAGGTAAGATTTCAAGGAAAAATAAAACTTATTCCAGAAGGTAATAAGACAAGAAGAATTATCGAAGGTGAGCTAACTCTGAAATTCAATTTACTTGTAAGAAAGGTCATAGAAAGCTATATCAAAAAATATATGGAAGATAACTTGGATCATGAATCAAAAGCCTTAGCAGCGGAGATGGAAAAGAGATATAAAGCATAAATATATTTATCGTATATTTGTTTCGTTCTGAAACAAATTAGCATACGAACAAATCTCCTCTTATTGCAAGAGTTTTATTTCTCTGAACAAAAAATGGGAACTATTACGAGACAACTATGAGCAACAGGGTAGAGTTATGATATTTGACGTTTGGTTATTTGGTGTATAGCATATAGATTGCTTAATTTATATTATAATTTATTTACATATAGTTTTCCGTATCATAGATTTTTACCTAATCTATAAATTTTTTCCCTAATTTAATAGTCATAATATTTTAATTAGCATAGCTAATATATATATAATAATTGGAAAATAAATATAGATTTTTGAAAATGTATTGATTTTCACAGAAAAAACGATTATTAATTATTAAAATTGAAAATATGCAGTCATCCGAAGAAATATCCCTAAGTGAGATACTCCATACTCTCAAAAAATGGAAAAAACACA
>JANXBU010000028.1 GCA_025060505.1 Candidatus Calescibacterium sp. | reverse complement strand
TTACGGCACCACAATCCAGTTAATTACAATTATAATCACCAAAAAATAAAAGTGTGAAAATTGAAACATCTTTACCTGAAATTAAAAATAAACAAACACAGAAATTTCTATCCCCCCGCTACCCTGCTGATGTGCCCATTGTTAGAACTCGTTCTCTGAAAAAGATCAAGAAAATTTCCAAGCATAAAACCTAAAAGAAGACGAAACGCAAAACCAAATCCCCTTGACTTTATAATATGCATTATTCTTCTTGGCCTCATATAAAACAAAAGAACAGCAAGCTTCTGAATCTTAACAAGATGATTTGGTTTGAGCTTTCCGACACCTACTACCGCTGAACCGTACCTTTTCATATCATATCCAGAATAATAAAGTTTTGAACCTCCCTCGCCTCCAAGTATCATATCTCTCAAAACAGTTCCGGGATACGGAGTCGCTATGTTTATATATGCAAAATCAAGTTCTTTAAGAGAAGTGATGAAAAATATAGTTCTTGCTATAGTTTTTAAATTTTCGTATGGCAAGCCTATTATAACAGAACCTCTCGTTTCCACTCCCAATGACTTAACAATCTTGTAAGCTTTCTTTATATCATCAATATTCGTTCCTTTTCCCACCATTTTGAGAATCTGCGGATCGCCGCTTTCTATTCCAAAGTTTATCCTTTTGAGACCTGCTCTTACCATCTGCTCTGCGAGCTTCTCATCTATTCTGTTTGCAACCGTCTCGCACTCAAATGTGAATCCGAGTTTCTCCTCCTCCATAAGTCTGAATATCTCGTACGCTCTCTTTGGAACAAGGGTTATAGTATCATCTATAAAAATTATGTGCTGTATCTCTGGATGGTTCTTCTTTATATGCTTGAGTTCCTCAATAACATTTTCCGGAGATCTAAGTTTAGTTTTCGGATAGAGAACTCTTTCTGAGCAGAAAATACATCGCAACGGACACCCGCGAGACGTCTGGAAAGTCGTAGCAATTCTCTCACCAACTCCAGGAACAAACCATTTGTATCTTTGAATTTTGAGTTTTTCCCTCGCGGGAAAAGGAATACTATCAAATTGCACATCTTCAGTAGGAGGAAAATTTTGAATAACCTCTCCATTTTTTCTGAATATGAGTCCGCCTACTTTTTGTATATCTTTGCCATCCCACAGCAATTTCAAGAACATAGGAAGTCTGAACTCACAGTCGTTTGTCATTGCGAAATCAAATTCCGGATTTTCTTCCAGAACCTGCTTACCAATAAGAGTCACGTGCGGTCCGCCAACAATAATGGGAATACTGAAATTTCTTTTTATCTCCTGCGCTACCCTCTTTGCCTCACCTATTGTTGGAGTTGTTGTTGTTATCCCAATGAAATCTGGTTTGGTCTTTTTCACATAAGATATTATATCCTCAACATCAAATCCTTCCGCCTCAGCATCAAGAATATCAGTGTTTATGCCCTCTTTTTCGCAAGAAGCAGCAAGATAACATAAACCAAGCGGAGGTTCAAAGTGCAGAATCTTCGTTATATACTTGAAACTCCCGTAAACCTTCAACCACCTTGGAGCTATAAGTAGTAGGTTCATAATCAGACAATAAAAATAAATTTGAAGTTCTCTTCAAACTCAGCAATGGGTTATTCACTAACGAATTTACAACAAACCATCTAATCAATAATAAATCACTCTCTAACTTATCTTTGTACTTTACTTTTTAATTTTTTTCTTCTTGCCTGAGAGTGGAGCCGGTCTCCAATTTATAATCATAACAAAGCACCTCCTTAATTGCCTTTTGTAAAAATTTAATCATACCAATATTAGTTTTGTGAAAAACATCTATTTTTCCAAAACGATTCCCCCTATAACTTGAAAAGAACTTGAAAAGGAGAATCATTCAGCTTGCTAACTTCAATATGAATAACCTAAAATGAAAAACAGAACACAAACAACTAATTTTTAACCTTCTTGCAAACCTGATACACACCAGATATGTAAAATCTGTGCCAGAACCGAATTAAATGATTACAACGATGTACTGAAAAGCGGATTTTTTAAATATTCGTACTAATTCTTTTCTCCCCCAAAATTATTATTTCCTAAGAAAAATTACAATTTCCTTCAACATTGTATTTAAAACTTCTCCCTTTATGTTAGTAGGAGAATTCTTTGAGCTTTTGTTAATTATATTCCTATTAAAGTATCTTCTCAGTTTTAAAACCAACATTCTCCATCATCTAGCTTATAATCAGATCTGCTCTGAGAAATATTCCTTTCACGGTTCTATTACCCACAACTATCACAAAATATTTGCCTTTTTTCAGGTAGCTATACGTGTTTTTCAGAGATATAAACAGATCAGAGTAAAAAGATAAAACTTCCTTAGCCCTTCAATTATCTTTATCTCTTATTTGACTGTATTGAGTTTTCAACGTTCCAGAAATATCAAGAATTTCTCTATCGGCTGAGAGACTCGCACACAAAAGATTTTTATCTATTTTGTATATGCTTCTGTCTTCAAATTCCTCTATCCATTGCTACGACAGACGAGAAAACTGACCATATGCTACTTACGTTCTTGAATCTCCATAAGGTGGAAATATTAAAATAAAATCAATACTGTTTTCTTCAATTAATTTCTTTCTGGAATCTTCCTGTATTATTTTCACTTCTGTTTTTGATAACTCTGTAGAAATCAGCCATAAGTGATATATTCCTGCGGGAAACATTCTCAAAATGCCACCAAACATCTGGACTGAAATCATCTTTTAATTTATTTTTGTCGCGATGAAGCCTGAAACCATTGTGATTCGTTAAAGAAACTCTTCTGACAACATTACTCATATACAAAAAGAAAAAACTTTTACGTCTTGGTCTGATAAGTTCCTAACTATATCTCTGAGCTTTGATAAATCTTCTATCTGTCTTTCCTTAAACCAGAATTTTATGTTGTAAAATTTGTATATTCTGCAATTGCTTACATAGAGAAATAATCTCTCCTAATAGATTCTAGGTGTAGTTTTTACTTTCGCCATGAAGCAAGCAAATGGATTCAATTCTATTCCTATTGCTTTTCTTATGTTCAAGAGTATGCAATCAATTAAGTGGTTCTGGAAGTAAGGATTATACATTGTGAAAGAATCTATGAAAACCTGTGTGCAACTCAATTAAGTGGTTCCAGAAGCCATAGATTTATCAAGAACCACACTACTTTGATCTGTAAAAAACCCTTAATATCTTTCTTGCGAGCCTTGGAACAAATTTAGCTGGGTGTTGATGAAACATGTGTGAATAAATATTCCGATTATAATCTTTGAAATCCTACTCGTAGTACCACTGTATTATATCCTTTGGCTCGTAGTGATTTTCATCTTCTTCGTTATATAAGCGTAAAGAAGATTTTACCAAATTTAACAGATCAGCAAACTTGTAATTTTTATTCCATCCAATCTTGCAAACGAAATAGTGAATTATTAAAAAATCATAAGCTATAATTCATCATTGACGAATTCAACCAAATCCGATAACGGTGAAACTAAATCCAAAACTACTCCCTCTTTTGCAACAAAGACTTTGTCAAAAACTTAAACATTCAAAACTTAAACATTCCTATATGCTGAAGACTTTTTATCTCATCGTAAAAATTCAGAGTAGCAAAACAAAAGCTTTGCAGAACATTCATACCCTATATTGTGTTTTTCCTTTATAGGATTTTCTGTTGCTGCTATTCCATAAGTAGCTTTCACTCATGACCGGCTCTTTCTCTCAGAGAAGTCTTCAAATAAAGAATAATAAAACTATCAAGAACTCTGTGCTCTTCCTTATATTATCAGGTCAAAATCGGGCTTTTGAACTTTATTTATTGACACTATCAAAACCTTAACTTGTGATCTCTTATTTGTTAAATATCTGGTCTTATATTCAACTTTTTATCAGAAATAAGTAGATTAAACAGTTTGAAAAAGCATTTCACTCAATAGATTTGATCGCCTGATTCATATTCTTTATCTCACCTCTATTGATTCTCCACATTACAAGATCTCTGACTTCTTTTTCAGAATCTCTGAAAACTTCATAAATTTTATTGAGCTAATTGATCCAATCAGTTTGATTTTTATTAACTAGTTCCTTAGGTCTTCTGATAATCGGCTTCATACAATAAATCTCTTCAATACAGACCATTTCAATCTCCTGCTCTTTACTCAGTTTATACATATCTAAACACCTTCACAGATTTCGGTTTCGATTATCTACATAACAAAAAAAGTTGTTTAATTTTCACACATCAGAAGAAAGTTTTTGTTATAATATTTCATAAAAATTAGGGAAAAGGGGAGGGAAAACTATAGGTGAAAGATAAAAGCTTTAGGCAAATACCACTACAAAAAAGTAGCAAAAGAGGCACACTCGGACCCGTTGAAAACCTTGAACAATATGTTCCATCTGACTGGTGGAGAAAAATATTTGATTCATTTTACATCAAAACAGATAGCGATGTAGTTGGCGACGACAACATAACTAAAGCGGAGGTGTCAAAAATACTTGAGAAGCTCGGAATGGAAACATCTATAAGCAAAGATGTGATGATACTTGACTTGTGCTGCGGACAGGGTAGACACGCTCTGGAACTTGCACGCAGGGGTTTCATCTTCGTAGAAGGTCTAGATAGATCTCACTACCTTATAGAAAGAGCAAAAAAACAAGCCAAAAAAGAAGGACTTCCCGTAAAATTTAGGGAGGGCGACGCAAGAAAAATACCATACAAATCAGATCAATTTGATGTTGTGATGATACTTGGAAACAGCTTCGGATACTTTGAGTCTGACGAAGATGACAAAAGAGTTCTGAAAGAAGTTTTCAGAGTCCTAAAACCAGATGGAAAAGTTGTAATTGATATAACAGATGGTGAGTATATGAGACAAAACTTCCAACCACGCTCATGGGAATGGATAGATAAGAAAAGCATAGTTTGCAGAGAAAGATCTCTATCTTCAGACTCAAAAAGGATAATATCAAGAGAAGTAATAATTCACTCAGAAAAAGGCATCCTTGTAGACCGCTTCTACGCTGAAAGGCTCTACTCAACAGATGAAATAAAAGAAATGCTTGAAGAAATTGGCTTTACAGAAATAGACATCGAAAGAATACAGGGTCTCTCAACAAGAGGTCAGGATCTTGGAATGATGGAAAGAAGATTCTTCATAACCGCAAAAGCAAACAAATCATGGACGAAAACAAACGGTCATTCCTCAACACTTAAAAACATTGTTGTTATACTCGGCGACCCTAAAAAGAAAGATCCCATAAAACCCGGCGGAACATTTGATGAAGACGATATATACACTATAAACAAACTCAAAGAAGCCCTTAATGAAATCAAAGAATATAACTTCTATTATGTCTCAGACCACGATAAATTGATAGACACACTAAGAGAAATAAAGAACAAAGGAAAAGTTGACCTTGTTCTGAATCTATGCGATGAGGGTTTTGGAAACGATCCAACAAAAGAACTTCACATCCCAGCCCTACTTGAAACTCTCGGAATACCATATACGGGAGCTGGACCGCAGTGCTTATCATTCTGCTATGACAAATCATTGGTCAGAGGTATAGCAAAAGAAATGGGAATACCTGTTCCACCAGCTTTCTTCATAAAACCCTCAGACATAATATATGAGATACCATTTTCATTCCCAGCAATAGTCAAACCGAATTTCGGAGATTCATCGTTCGGTATAACAGCAAAATCTGTTGTCTACTCGGTTGAGGAACTAACAGCACAAATATCAGAAGTCAGGAATAAGTTCGGATACGAAAAACCAATATTGGTAGAGAAATTTCTACCCGGAAAAGACCTCACACTCGGAATCATAGGAAATCCTCCCAGCGACTACATAGTTCTACCCATTGGTGAAGAAGATTACACAGACTTACCAGAGGGACTACCAAGAATCTGCGGATATGAAGCGAAATGGCTTCCGGACTCTCCATACTGGAACCTACGAACAATAAAAGCTGAGCTCCCAGACGAAGTAGAAAGAATAATCATAGAGTGTTCTTTAAAACTTTTTGAGAGACTCGGTTGCAGAGATTACGCAAGATTCGATTGGCGGCTTGATGAAGAGGGAAATCCATACCTTCTTGAAGTTAATCCAAATCCGGGCTGGTGCTGGGATGGTCATCTCTCAAAGCTGTGCTCACTTGTTGAAATATCATATTCCCAAATGCTCGCACTTATTATAAAAGCGGCAGAAAAAAGACTTAAACTATATCAACAACCAGAAATCCTCGTATAGTGCAAATTCCTATCTCTCTGTCGCAAAAATAATTTAAATAAGCTCATAGGTTCGTTAATTTAAAATAAACCCATATTTCCGCTGCAAACTAGTGTAAGATTTACAGCTTTTTTGTGGCGGCCAGACTCATAGATACGCAGAGAATCCTTGCAACAAATCAAAGAATTACACCAGATCAAAAAGCTACACCCAAATGCTGTGTCTGTGAGATAACATATGGAGCGGAAACAGGGAGATTATAACAAAGATTTGGTAATCCTCACTACCCCATTTTACACACAACCGCAACACAATCAGGCAAAAAAAGAATCCTTTAAGTATTCAGTTGATCTTGTTCATATTCTTGTTCAAATACGCCTCAGACTGCAGGACTCCCCAAGAACTCTTCTCAGGGTGTAGCTACTCCAGTACCAAATTCAGAACCATCCATTACAGACAAAGAAGCAACCGAATCATTTTGTATCAGGTTTCGATGTCGCTTCTGTTGATGGTGGCAAAACCGGTAAAGTAAGAGCGTCCTGTGGGATCTGCCCTTCAAGAGATCTCAGGAATGCAACTATTTTTGATACCTGAGCTGGTTCAAGCTTTCTTCCAAGCTGTATTTCCGCCATTATGGAAACAGCATCCTCGAGCCTCCATACAGAGCCATCGTGAAAATACGGATATGTTCTTGTAACATTTCTCAAAGATGGAACTTTGAAAACATACATATCTGCTTCATTTTTGGTGACCTCATATCTACCCTTATCTATCATAGATGGATCAGAGTATTTTATAACCTCATAATACGGCTTCACAATTCCAAACTTCTGATACATATCTCCACCTATACCAACTCCTCTGTGGCATGCGGTACATCCAACTTCAATAAAAAGCTTCAAACCTTCTTTTTCTTCTTGACTTAAAGCCCTTGTATCACCTTGAAGAAATTTATCAAAGCGAGATGGAGTAAGGAGAGTTCTCTCAAAAGCAGCAATAGCTTTCGTTATCGTATCGTATGTTAGCGGATCTTTTTCCTCCGGAAAAGCCTTTTTAAATAGCTCAACATACTCCGGTATAGATTTTAAACGATCTACAACAAACTTCTCAGAGGGCGAAGCTTTTTCTTTTGGATTCAGAATAGGCCCCTTTGCCTGTTCCTCAACATCCTTTGCTCTACCATCCCAAAACTGAGCTATATGTAAAGCAGCATTCAAAGTTGTTGGAGCATTTCTTGGACCAAGCTGCCACTTATGTCCTATTGAAGTCGGGAGATTATCTACACCATAAGTTGAAAGATTATGGCAGGAGTTACACGATATAAAACCACTCTTTGACAACCTCGGATCAAAATAAAGCATCTTTCCAAGTTTTACTTTATCTGGAGTGATCTTGTTATCTGGATTATCTGCTACCTTAGGAAGCGGTGCGAAAAATGTTCTCGCTCTATCTAAAAGCTCTTTATCTTCTTTTGAGATTTTCGCATCTTTCTGAGCCTCTGATGGAACCCCTTGCAGAACCAAAAAGGCAAAAAGCCCAAAAATTAAAAACACTATATACTTTCTAATTTTTCCGAACTCCATATTTCTTATACCTCCATATTAATATTTTACAACTTAAAAATAAAAATTGATTTCAAAAAAATTTTCATATCAAAATAATTCCCATTATCTTTTGCGAAAAAAACACAAGTGCTATCAACTGTGAGTAATATAGAAAGTTATGATAGTAGTTCTTAAATCAGATATAACAGAAGAACAAATTAACTCAATCATACAGAAAATAAAGGATCTTGGTCTTGAGCCGAAAATTCTGCAAGGTGAATTCTTAAAAGTTATAGCTTGTGTTGGGGAAGAAAGAAAAGAAGGTCTCAAAGAAACATTAGAATCTCTTTATGGAGTTGAAAAGGTTCTACATGTTATGCAACCATATAAACTTGCAGCAAGAGAAACAAATATAGCTGGAACAAAAGTAAAAGTTGGAGACATAGAAATTGGTGGGAATTCTTTTGTAGTCATGGCTGGTCCGTGCTCTGTTGAAAACATCCAGCAAGTAAAGAAAACAGCCAAGGGAGTAAAAGAAGCCGGAGCAAAAATTCTACGCGGTGGAGCATTTAAACCAAGAACTTCTCCCTACACCTTTCAGGGGCTCGGAGAAGAAGGACTAAAAATACTCAGAGAAGCAGCAGATGAATTCGGAATGTATGTCATAACAGAGGTTCTTGATCCACGAGATGTTGAAATTGTATCAAAATATTCGGATATACTTCAAATAGGAACAAGAAATGCACAGAACTTTCCACTGCTCAAAGAAGTTGGGAACACAAGAAAGCCAGTACTCCTTAAAAGAGGGCTTTGGTCAACCATAGAAGAATGGCTACTTGCAGCAGAGTACATCCTTTCTGGCGGGAATCCAAACGTAATTTTGTGTGAAAGAGGTATAAGAACATTTGAAACTGCAACAAGGAACACACTTGATCTCTCATCTATACCAGTCCTAAGAGAAAAGACACATCTTCCAATAATTATAGATCCTTCCCATGGAACCGGGAAGAGAAGCTACGTTCCGCCAATGGCTTACGCATCAATAGCAGCTGGAGCAGATGGACTACTTATAGAAGTTCATCCTGAACCGGAAAAAGCTCTTTCCGATGGAGCCCAATCTCTAACACTTGAGATGTTCAAAGAAATGATGCAGAAACTCAAAAAACTCGCTGATGTTGTTGGAAGAACAATGTGATTGAAAATTATTCAAAACACTCCGTCGCAAACACGGGATTTCCATTATCTAAGGCTTTTTATCTTTTATTTCCCTATTACGAAAATATAGTAATCCAGAAGAACACTGTGCTCGGAAAGTTGAACATCTTTATGAATACAACAGAACAATCCATAAAAGAATCCAAATATTTGAGAGTCTAATTGTGCTTCGTCATAAAGATTTATCTACCACGGTCTGCGGATTTGAGCTTCTTCTCGAATTCTTTTAGGGTCCTTGATTTCAACACTTCCTTTTTCAGAAATCTAAGTTTGTTAATATCATCAATTTGCATTATTTCTTTTTTGATCAATTTTGATACTCTGCCAAACTTGAATTTTACATCGGAAAGCAACGCCTCCTTCAAACCTTTCCTTATCCCCTCCATTATTCCTTTCTTTATACCCTCTCTTATGCCTTCCTTTCTTCCTTTCTGTATCCCTTCTTTTCTTCCTTTCTGTATACCTTCCTTTATTCCTTTCTGTATTCCTTCTTGCATTCCCTGCTGATATAGCCAAGTTTTAGTTATGTCTATATCTATCACTGCTTTTTGTACCTCCTTTTTTAAATCTTCTCTTATGTCTCTGAGCTCTGCAAATACTCCTAACCTATTTATATATTCTA
>JANXBU010000027.1 GCA_025060505.1 Candidatus Calescibacterium sp. | reverse complement strand
AGCGTGTTGTCTTAACGTCTGTATTATCTCTCTGTCTATCTCTACCATGATATCATTAGTAGCTGATTCAACAAGTGTAGGCAGATCTATGTTCGCAGGTGAACGAGTACCTCCAATTGTTTCCAGTAATTCTTCAACAACGACTTTTCTGCTCTGAGCTCTGACAGTAATACTTCGTCCTTCGATTCTGACGATTCTGCCTGTTGCCTCATTCTGGTAGTAGTATCTTACAAGCACCCTTGCACCTGCCGGAACGTTTTGTATATTTGTTATGTTTATTACACCTGTGCAACAGTTCCTGTAACTGGGTTGCTCTGGTAATGACCCGAAATATTGCCGTTCTCATAATCCTGTGCAACAAGCTGGTTATCAACATAGATCTTCGATGTTCTCCTTACAATCGGAGTCCAGTTTGCTGTCATTGAACCAGTGTTGCCTGTGATTGTAACATGCTCTGCAACAGCCGGAGAAGTGTAATCGATATCAAGATTAACAATCATCTCTGTTCCAGCAGGAGTAGCTCCTTTTGTGGTATTGTAGGTTCTTCTCATGAAGAAGACTACACCAAGCGGAGCTGTCATAGGCTGAACAGAAACAAGCTCATGTGCCAGAGCTTTGGGAAAGAGCCTTTTTACAGTTGGAAACACAAACTTCAAGAATGGTCCTACATCAGAAGCAGTAATAGGAGCTTGCGGTCCTAGGTTAGCTTGCTCTGCAAGGTAGCTGTCCAAATCAATTCCTCTTTGCTCAGCTACCCTCTTGCAAACATGATAAGTGTTTGCTATAACAGTAGCCAGACTTCTTCTTTTGTGTCCAATTTTGCGGAATTCATCAGGAACCTCTTTGTCGTTAGCGATTTTGCCTTCTATTTGTGAAATTAAAGTTTGCGGTGTTTCGGAATAAACCTTTGATTCGTCTATTTCATTATACATCATACAGAAATTATAACTTTTTATTTTATAAAAATTTTTAAAAAGTCACCTTGAAAAAACCTTTGAGATTGCAGAACCAAAAGTCTCTATTATAAATCTTTCAGAATTTTTCAGATCAGAATTGTTATCAGAAGCTAAAATGTTATTCCCTACTATCCTTTTGTCTCCTAAATCTTCAATCCATTCCACCTTCATTGTAATTTCCTTAATAAACGCATCTGCAGATCTAGATAAACCATTATTCAGAGGATTTAAACACTTCCAGAAGTTCAAATGCTTCTTCTGATGTTAGGTGGATAAAAAAGAGAAAAATATGGCTCCCCGGGCAGGACTCGAACCTGCAACCTGACGGTTAACAGCCGCCCGCTCTGCCTAATTGAGCTACCGGGGAATGTTTATAGACATCATAATATAAAAATTAAAAATTATAAATATTAAAAATTATAAATAAAATTATAATTTAAAAATTATAACAGAAAAAGTTTAAAAATTATAACAAAGCAAAACACAAATACAAAAATCAACGGATTTATTTTGTGTCTCTGACTTTAAGAACTTCCTCCATAACAGAAACAATTAACCAAGATGGAATATACTTCTTGAATGATTCATACATAGAAGACTTGAAAGCGTGTTCGAGTTTATCAGCATCTTTTATTTCTACTTTTTTTATTCCTGATCTCAGCAAAATTTCAAGGGATTTTTCATTTAGTTGCTCCAGTTCGTTTGTGATATTTCTTATTTCTCTTTCAAACATATCCCTCAGGCGCGCTAATTGCTCAGGTGAGTATTTTCTTATCTTCTCCGATGAAACAACTATACCTCCGGGGAAATACAAAGTAGGAGGATACATAATATATTTGAAGTATCTATACCAACCATAAGCAACAAAAGCATACTTTGGTCCCCACATTATATCTAATGAGTCGTAAAATGCTGGAATATCAAGAACACTTATTTCAAGAGGCTTTGCTCCGAAAATTTTTAGAACATTGTAGGATTCAATCTGAATTATATTTGTTTTCCAAACCCAAAAAGTTCTACCTGAAAAATCCTGCAAGTTTTCAATTGGATACTTAGATAGAAAATATACAAAACCAATACCGAACAGCCCAAAAAGTTCCCATCCCTCACTCCGCATAGCATTCGTTAGTATTACTGTTAGACGAGGTCTAACCCGCTCCCACTCACTTCTCGTCTTTATAAGAAAAGGTAATTCAAGAACCCTTGAGTATGGAGAAATATACCCAAGACCATTACCTGTAAGTATTCCGCAATCAAGCTTACCAGCTTTTAGTTCTTTTGCTATGTCTATTTCATCGCCGAAGGAATTAGCATAATACACCTTAACTTCTACATTGATAACCTTGTTTATTTCCTTTATGATACGATTTATAACCTTCTCATATTCACTGCCCGGAGGAGCAATAGTTCCGCATTTCCAAATATCCTGCGAATATGAAAGAGGAACAAACAAGAATGTTGACAAAGTAAAAGGAAAAAAAAGTCTCACAGAAATAAGCCAAAAAATAAAAATAAAATAATTCTTAATTAGCTTCATTTTATTATTATACCCTCCTGTGGTTAATATCCCAATGATAATATTTTAATCTTTTACAAAAACTTTTTATCGATAGTGTTTAATTTTCCATAACAAAAAATAGCCTAAAAATTAAAAGTTTTTCAGTATATCTTCGGAACAGACTACTTTGCACTTATGAGAATGCTTTCAGAACTTTTTCGAACCCATTTTATTGGATGAGAACTTTTTATTTTGTTTGAAAGAAACTGATATAACACTTTTTGATGAGCGGATTTTTAATGATTTTAGTATAGCCGAGGTGGCGGAATTGGTAGACGCGGGGGACTCAAAATCCCCTGGGGTTCAAAGCCTCTTGCGGGTTCGAGTCCCGCCCTCGGCACAATTTGAACAAACATTCAAAATTTTTCCTGTTTTTTAATTGCTTATTTTATCCATAAATTAACATACAAAGCGAAAGGAGGTATATAATGATATGGCAACTGGACTTTCACCAGAAGAACTCAAGAAAAAAGTAGAAGAGGCAGTCAAAACCGGTGGCAGAGCAGCAGTTCAGGAAATAGCAAAGAACGCTGAACCAGAAGAAGCATACTGCGTAATACTTCCAACTGCTGCCAATAACGACCCATCTGTACAGCAGAAGCTCAAAGGTGTCAATGGAGTCGTTAAATTCGTAATAGATGGGAGCGGAACTTACTGGTTAAAGATAACAGACGGTGTTATTGAAGGAGGAAAAGGAGAACCATCATCACCAGCTAACGCTACAATAACACAAAGCTTAGATACATTCAAGAAAATACAAACAAGACAGCTTGACCCACAGATGGCATTTATGCAGGGTCTCCTCAAAATCAGTGGAGACATGGGACTTATAATGCGTCTCGCACAGCTTATGAGATAAAAAACACGGAGAGGGGAAACCCTCTCCTCTTTCATCCTCCAACGGAGCAGATACATCAGAGAAACAAAAACACACACCGAAAAACTATTTTAACCCTTTCTTCTTCCAAAGATAAAATATAACCGGATAAAGGAAAAGCTCAACCAAAAAACTTGTAATAATACCACCTAAAAGTGGAGCAGAGACCCTCTTCATTATCTCTGCTCCGGTTCCCTCCGACCACATGATCGGAATCAATCCGAAAATTATCGTCAGAGCCGTCATTGCCTTAGGTCTAAGACGCTTGACCGCTCCAAAATCTATTGAATCTATCAAATCCGCAGAAGAATTCAACCTGCCCTCTTTCTTCCATTTCTCATAAGCAAGATCAAGATATAAAAGCATAATGACACCCGTCTCAGCATCAAGTCCAGCAAGTGCTATTATCCCAACCCAAACAGCTATACTCAGGTTATAATCAAGTAGATAAAGGAAAATGAATGAGCCTGCAACAGAAAAAGGAACAGCTAAAAAAACAAAAAAGGTCTTGAAAAATGAACCCGTGTTTATGTAAATTAAAACAAAAACCAAAAATAAGGTCATTGGTATCAGGAATTTCAGTTTTTCATCTACTCTCTTGATGTACTCATACTGACCAGACCACTGGTATGAGTATCCAGAAGGAATTTGTACATTACTCTTTATGAGCTTATCCGCGGTGCTAACATACTCTCCCAAAGAAACCAAGCTATCATCAACATCTATGTATATCCACAGTGTGAGAAAACCGTTTTCGTTTTTCAGAAAAGAAGGGCCTTCGGTGAATCTTATCTCAGCAACATCAGAAAGCATAACGAAAGAGTCTCCGGCTGGAATAAGAATTCTTGAAATATCCTCAGGATCATCTCTGAAATCTCTTGCATACCTTATCTGAACGCTGTATCTCTCTCTAGCTTCTACTGTTTTCGTTATGGTGTATCCTCCCAGAGCAAAGCTCACAATGTTTTGAACATCTTGAATAGAAAGTCCATACAAACCAAGCTTATCTCTCTTTATTTCTATATCAAGGTAGTATCCGCCCTCAACTGTTTCAGCGTAAACAGACCTTGTTCCATAAACTCTCTTCAGAACATTCTCTATGTTTTTTGCTAATCTTTCTACTTCGTATATATCGCTTCCAAAAACTTTTATTCCAAGCGGAGTTCTGATCCCGGTCGTTAGCATATCTATTCTTATTCTTATTGGGAACCCCCAAGAATTTACAACCCCCGGCATACGCAATGAGTAGTCAAGATGGGAGATGAGTTCCTGAATATTCCACCTTCTGCATTTTTCAAAAAGACTCTTTATACCTGTGTTGGTCACTCGGCATGGCCACTGATCTTCTGGTTTCAAAATTATCGTGGTTTCTATCATAGAAAGCGGAGCTGGATCTGTTGGAGTCTCAGCTCTTCCGGCCTTTCCAAAGACTGTCAGAACCTCCGGAAAAGATTTTATTATCCTATCCTGTATCTGCATAATCCTTGAAATCTCTGTGATGGAAATTCCAGGTAGTGTGGTTGGCATATAAAGCAAGGTTCCTTCATTGAAAGACGGCATGAACTCCTTTCCAAGCTTTCTGAAAGACAAAATCCCAAAAATCAAAAGTAAAACAGAAATCAAAATCGGTGCAAATTTATATCTCAGACAGAACCTCAAAGCTGGCTCATAAATACGCATCAGGAAAAAGGAAACCGGATTCTTTTCTTCCGGTAGAACCTTTCCTCTTATGAAAATAGCTACAAGCGCAGGAGCCAGAGTTATAGCAACAACAGCTGAAAAAAGCATAGCCAAAGTTTTGGTATATGCGAGCGGTTTGAAAAGTCTTCCCTCCTGAGCTTCTAATGCAAACACCGGTAGAAACGAAACTGTTATGACAAGCAGAGTGAAGAAAATAGGAACTCCAACCTCCTTCATCGCTTGAAGAATCAAATCAGATTTTGAAGGTTCCTTCTCAAGCCTCTTGCTAACATTTTCAACCAGAATTATCATGGCATCTACCATAGTTCCAATAGCTATGGCAATGCCAGACAAAGACATGATGTTTGAAACTATACCAAGATGATACATAGCTATAAAGCTCATAAGAACAGCAACTGGCAAACATATGGTTATCACAAGAGCTCCCCCAATATGTAAAAGAAAAATGCCGCAAACGATCAGAACAAAAATGATCTCCTCCGTGAGCTTATCTTTCAGATGATCTATAACCCTTCGTATGAGATCAGATCTATCATACACAATTAAAATTTTTGCCGGAATTGTGTTTCTAATTTCCTCTATTTTATCTTTTACACGCTTTATCACATCATACATGTTTTCTCCAAACCTTACAATAACTATCCCACCGACCACATCTCCTCTTCCATCAAGATCAGCAACTCCCCGCCTGATCTCTGGACCTAATACAACATCAGCTACGTCTTTCAGGTAAACCGGAACTCCGTCGTAAAAACCAACTGTTGTGTTTTCTATTTCCTTGATGTCTTTGATATATCCTCTACCGCGTATGAAATATTCTCTCTGAGACAGCTCAAGTATTCTCCCACCAACCTCCGAATTCGAATTTCTCACGGAGTCAATTATTTGAGATAAAGACAAACCATATGCTGCAATTCTTATTGGATCAACGATTATCTGATACTGCTTTTCAAAACCTCCAACAGATTCAACATCTGCAACTCCCTGAACAGACCTCAGTACAAACTTAACGTACCAGTCGTTCAGAGTTCGGAGACAAGACAAATCGCATTTTTCATCCTCATCAACAAGGGCATATTGAAGTCCCCAACCAACTCCCGTTGCATCTGGACCAAGCCTGAATTCAACCCCCTCCGGAAGCTCGATACCCTGAATATACTCAACAACACGAGACCTTGCCCAGTAAAGATCAACTCCATCTTCAAAGATTACGTATACTATGGATAAACCGAAGTATGAAAAACCTCTGACACTTTTAACTTTTGGTGCGGAAAATAGCTTTGATACAACAGGATATGTTATCTGATCCTCAACAGTCTGCGGAGACTGACCGGCCCACTCTGCAAAGAGAATGACTTGTGGATCAGAAAGATCCGGAATAGCATCTATTGGAACCTTTCTGAGAATGAAAACACCCCAGACCGATATAAAGAAGAACACAAGAATAACAAAGAACTTCTTTTTGAAAGAAAACTCAATTATTTTTTCTATCATTTATGATTACCTCCTTTCAGTGCTGATGTATGTGAGTTTTTGGTGATTCCTTTGTTTGGATTTGCCTATGAGATTTATCTTTAATTTGCGCATCTTTTTTCTCATCTGGTATTTCAGATCCAAAAGATCTGAAAGCTTCCTGAAGTCTGCTTTCTGAATCTATAAGGAAATTTGCGGAAAGAACAACTTCTTCGCCCTCGGCAACTCCACCAATTACCTCAACATATTTTTCATCCTGAACACCGATTTTTATCTCTTTGGGCAAAATTCTTCCGTTTTGTCTCACAAGAACATAGTTTTTCTCGCCAGAGAATATAACAGAGTCTTTTGGAACTGCGAGTTTTTTGCCAATTGGTACATAAATTTGCGATATACCATAAAGTCCCGGTTTCAACTTGAAGTCTCTGTTTATAAGTTCAACACGAACATCGAATACAAAACTTCTTTCCCGAGAGTAAGGATATATATACGATACTTTGCCAGAAAGCTGACCATATCCTCTGATGTTCAGAAAAACAGTTAGCCCCTTTTTGATGTATGGAAGATCAGATTGTGGTATTTTAGCAACACCCCACACTCGCGATAGATCTGCGATACGAAAAATTTCCTTTCCACGCTCAATAAACTGTCCCTCAAAAACATCTTTGCTTATTACGAATCCTTGATATGGTGATCTAAATGTTACGATTCTTTTTTTTCTCGGTTCGCTGATAAGTTTTTGTATCTCAGCTTCAGAAAATCCAAACAGCAACATTTTCTCCTTTGCAGAGCTCAAAAAATCATTTCTCTGAAGTATTCTGAGTTCCTCCAAGGCAGATTCGATATCCAGTGAGTATATATCAAAAAGTGGATCTCCCTTTTTTATGAATTTTCCTTCAAAGTTTGCCCAGAGCTTTTCAATCCAACCAGAGAACTTCGGAGTTATAGAATAAACTTTTGTCTCATCGTATCTTATTTCCAAAACAGCTCTTATCTCTTTTCTGAAATCATGAAATGAAACTTTCCCATAGCTTACTCCAATCAGTTGCTCCTTGTAAGTTGATACCTGAATACCTGCTTGATCAGATTCTTCTGTATTCTGACCAAAAGGAACCAAGTTCATTCCACATATTGGACAACTGCCAGGTTTATCAGAAACATAACTTGGATGCATTGGACATATGTATTTTTGAGATTGCGAAGTCTGTTTAGTCTGAATATCTTTGAATTCTTTGATGTTTTGCTCAGGCTTATGCTCAGCTCCCCCAATCTCAGCAGTATCCTGATGCTCTGCGTCCTCCTGATGCCCGGTGTGGCTATGGTGCTTTTTGCTTGATTCTTTTGGAACAAGGTTCATACCACATTTTGGACATCTCCCGAATTCTTCTGATACTATATCCGGATGCATCGGGCAGATATACTGCTTCTTCTCTTTTGTAAGGTTCATTCCACACTTTGGACACCTTACAGGCTTTGGAGATATAACCTCCGGATGCATTGGGCAGAAATACTCATTCTTTTTGGTTTCTTTGTTCATAACCTGAGAAAACTGAGCTTCTGATAAAGCTTTTTCTGAGCAACTCTGAATTACAGAATGTGACGCTAACAAAATCAAAACCGAAAATGTAATCAAAAATAAAAGACATTTCCCTGAAAGATACTTTCTCATGGCTTTTGTACCTCCTTTTTCATCTGACCCGGCGAGACTAACTTTTCTATTTCAAGACCCAGATACTTTTCAAGCTCCGCTGTATATGCTCTGTTCAGGTATATTTTATTAGCAAGATCTATCTTGTAGTTATATAGAAGAACAAGAAGATCTATAACATCTGAGAAAGGTGATTTACCCAGCATCCAAGATGCTTTAGCGGACTCAAATGCAGCGTAGGTCTGCTCAATAGCCTTTGCATATGCCACAGAGAACTCATAAAAAGAGTTTATAGTATTTTTGAGCGATTCTACGGTTGAGAGAATCCTCAACTTTTCAGATTCATACAAGCTTTGCGATGAGAGAAGATTTTTCTGTTTTTCAAGCACTCTGTTTTTCTGGTTCTTCCAGAACCATATAGGAATCTCTATCTCAACAAAAAAAGCAGGTGCTCCCATCATAGTATCAAAAGACAAAACCAGGTCTGGAACATAAGATAATTTCTCATATTCAAGTTCAAACTCAGATATTTTGGAGGATATGAGCTGAATACCAATGAATGGAGAATTTCTGATAGCTATTTCACGAATGTCATCCAGATCAATAAAATAAGGTTCAACTCTCTGATCTGCGACCAAATCCCAGCCATCCTTCCTTTCTTTTGCCGTAATATAAGAAAGGTGAGCTATTACTCTTGATATTTCCGAGTTTATAAAGCTTAACTTTGCTAACGTGAGTTCTCTTTCAACCCTTGTTCGTATCACAGACTGCAAATCAGTTCTATCTAATCTGTAAAGAGCATCCGCTGATCTTTCAAGGTCAGAAAGTATATTCAGAAGTTCATCAAGTGCTCTTCGTTCCTGATATAAATACCAGAGTTCATAGTATTTAGATTTAAGATCAGATATTATTTCAGCCTCCTTTATTGCAAGGGAGTATCTGTAATAATCTATCTGCAAAGCCGCGGACTCACCAAGATTTTTGAGCTTTGAGGGAAAGGGAATCTTTTGCCTGATAAAAAACTCCGGAGTTTTTCTGTAACCCAATCCAAAAGATGGATCAGGTAAAGCTGTGATATAACTCTTTACATAATTTTTTGATAATGCCTCATACCTTGCCGAAATTATCTCCAAATTGTTTGATTTTGCCTCCTCAATTAAATCCTTCAGATTGAAGGACAAAAATAAAATTGTAAATAATAAAGCCATAAAATATACCTCCTTTCTGTTTGTTGTTTTTTGCTTTTTATGTATGATCCAGTGTAAGAACGAAGTAAGTTATGAGATAAGGGAAGGAGGTTTAAGAATCTTTACTTCAAACAATCTACTCTTGTAGTCATTTCTGTAAAAAATATCACCGATCTTCTCCAAATGAAATTCAAGTTTGTTTTCACTTTTTACCCTGTAATTACTACAACAGTACATCCCGCAATCGCAACCGAATTTCGTATTTTGGGAGCTTGGTTGATCTTGCTCAATTTGGGCATCCTTATCCTTCTTTTTACCGCAACAGGAGTGGTTTGAAGCACCAAAAAACTCCATTGATATTTCCGAGGCTAGTGAAACCGAACAGATTGGCATCAGAAGCTCAATAGAGATTGATAATATAAATAAAAATCTGAGGAACTTAACAAGCGAAGACATGCTCTTTGTTTTATATTAATAACTAGCTGGCCAAAATCATTCAATTTCTCATATTTTCAGTTTTTCTATCTTCTTGATAAATTCATTGAAACTTTTTGTTCTCATCGCTTCGGTCTTTATTTTTCTTAGGAGGTCAATGTCTTTGATCTTTTTTATCTTTGCCAACAATTTTTTATCTCTTCTACCGAACTTCACAATCAAAATTGACTCTATGGCATCTTTTAATCCTTTTTCAATACCTTCTTTTCTGCCCTGTTCAATTCCCTCCTCAATAGCCTGTTTTCGTGTCTTCTCAAATGCCTCCCTAAACAGCCTCAGCTTCGTAAGATCTATTGTTATATC
>JANXBU010000026.1 GCA_025060505.1 Candidatus Calescibacterium sp. | reverse complement strand
CGTGGATAACAAGTAATCTATCAGTTGGAGATGTTCTGGGTAGTAATCCAGGAAATGAGTTGGTCTTTGGTATTATAAATAGGTCTACTAATGGGCAAGGATATATACATGTGAGAGATAGTCTTAATCTTGGGAATCTTCTGTTTAATTATCCACTACCATCTACCCTAAAATATGTGAGAGGTGTGGTTCTTTACAATATAACAGGAGATTCAAATCTGGAGCTCGTGTTTACCGCATACTTTCCAAACCAAAAGAGAGCAAGATTATACATACTTGATCCTGATAGTCCTAATCCTCTTGTGTGCTCAAGGGATTTTGCGGAGCATATATGGTCTATACCTCTTGTTACAACTTACTCTGGTAGCATATATATAGTAATAGGTGGAGGAGGAAATGATTCGGGGGGTAATCTTTATGTTCTTAATAGCAGTTGTAACATAGTGAAAACTATCAGCTTTGCTGGGCATCTGAAAGAAGGTTTCCTTGCAGATGTGAATATTGATGGGAACATGGACTGGGTTGGAGGATTGACTCAGCCAAATGGAGCAAACTACGCTGTTTTTGTGTCAAATATATTTGGAGCTCATACTACTTCATATGTTCTTCTTGGAGTACTCTCTAGCATAGCTGGTAGAAACACTATAAGAGGTCCAATTCCAGTTGATGCAGATGGGAATGGTTCTTTTGAATCTGCATTCTTTGCCGAGACGGCTCAGAGTCAATCAGATGGTGTAAGGTGGAGCTATGTAAGCGTTGTGAATTTCTCAACACAAACTATAAGATGGAGAAATCTGTTGAATGTTTGGGTTTACAGCAATCCGGTTGCAGGAGATTTTGACGGAATGGGTACTCGCAGAGAAGTTTTGGTTGGTGGACTCAACGGAGCTGAAAGAGAGACTATATTTATGTTTGATGCTCTACTAGGTGTAACGAAGCTATTTTATCCATTAGCTTTGAGAGAATATGAGACTGTGGGAGCTTTTGGACTGTATATTGATGATATAGATAATGATGGTCGTATGGAGCTTTTGGTTGCTGGAGACAAAGGATGTTTTTACTCATTTGAACTTGGAGCGAGAAAGTGGCAATTAGATGTTAAGCACTTCAGAAGGAATCAATTACTCAATGGTGTTTGGTAGAACCAAGTATTTTTGTTAATTGATGTAGGAAGGTGTAAAATTTTAATTAATGGGTATTTTCAAGAAAAATTTATCGGGCAAGAAAACAAAAGATATAGATAAACTGAGACGCGAGCTCGTGAAGAAATCTCTCTGGGGTATTCCAACTATTATTATGGCATTAGACCTTATGAGTGTAAAAGCTCATGCTCTAACCCCACTTGAGGAAGACCCAGGTGACCCAGGAGATATTAACGCTCCGGTTTTTGGAAGAATAAAGAAGGAAGACAAAAAGAGAAACAAACCCAGATTAAGACCTCTTGAAACAAACCAGGAGATCTGGCAAAAAGATGTATGGGATCGCAGAGAAGTTTGGAAAAACTACTTTTCGGAAGATGATTCAAAATAAATTTGGTTTATTTTGTTTTTTGCCTATATCGTAACGAAAAATTCTCCTGAAATTCTGCTTTGTTGTATTAACAGTTTTGCTTTCTGATTTTTGAGATTATTCCAAGGTGGAGTAAAAAATCCTAAAAAAAATACCCTTGTAAGTATTGTTTATACTTTGTTGATATGGATACTAATTCCAGAAGATACTATGTTACTGAAAAGGGAAAGAAGTTGATAACAGTTATTCCGGGAGATGGTATTGGTCCGGAATGTGTTGAATCTGCTTTGCGTATTTTTGAAGCTGTAAAGGCGCCTGTTGAGTGGGAAATTCGTCACGCTGGTGCAAGTATTTTCAAAAAGGGTATAGAGTCCGGTGTTCCACAAGATACAATAGAGTCTATAAGAAAAACAAGGGTTGTTTTGAAGGGACCTCTTGAAACTCCTGTTGGTTATGGAGAAAAGAGTGCAAATGTGACTTTGAGGAAACTGTTTGAAACTTATGCGAATGTCAGACCTGTCAGAGAATTTCCTAATGTCAAGACTCCATACAGCGGTCGAGGTGTAGATTTGGTTGTTGTGAGAGAAAATGTTGAAGATCTATATGCTGCAATTGAGCATATGCAAACGACATCTGTTGCTCAGGCTCTCAAAATAATCACACGCAAGGGATGCGAGAAGATTGTGAGGTTTGCCTTTGAGCTGGCTCGTGCGGAGGGCAGAAAGAAGGTGCACTGTGCAACCAAATCAAACATATTGAAATTTACAGAAGGTATGCTAAAACGCGTTTTTGAGGAGGTATCAAAAGAATATCCAGATATAGAAGCAAATCACATAATAATAGATAATTGTGCTCATCAGCTTGTCAAAAAACCAGAGCAATTTGAGGTTATTGTTACTACGAACATGAACGGAGATATAATATCTGATCTGACTTCTGCTCTTGTGGGAGGTCTTGGTTTTGCTCCATCTGCCAACATTGGGGATGAAGTTGCTATATTTGAGGCTGTGCATGGTTCTGCTCCAAAGTATGCAGGTAAAAATGTAATAAATCCAACAGCTGTGATACTCTCTGCTGTTATGATGCTCAGATACCTTGATGAGTTTGAGATTGCAGACACAATAGAGAACGCTTTACTCTGCACGCTTGAACAAGGAAAACTCACAGGAGATGTTGTTGGATACGATAAAGGTATAAAAACTACAGAGTACACAGATGCTATAATATCTAATCTTGGGAACAAACCAAAAAGCTCCCGCGTTCGCGAATACAAACAGATAAAAATACCAAAGATACAATACAGAAAACCAGATGTAAAATCCAGAAAAGTTATCGGCGTAGATATATTTGTGGAAACAGATATGAAACCGGAGGAGTTGGGAGCTCTTATTGAAAGTCTTATTTTAGAATCTCCGTTTAAGCTCAAGATGATCTCTAACAGAGGAACAAAAGTGTACCCACCAACAGGTGCCATGCCAGATGTTGTTGATCACTACAGATGTAGATTCATCAAAAAAGATAATGTAAACGAGATTACAGACCAGCATATTTTTTCACTTATTCAAACGGTAGCAAGTAAGCTCAAATGGATGCACGTTGAGAAGCTTCAAGAGTTTGACGGAGCAATTGCCTTTTCAAAAGCTCAAGGTGAAGACTGATTTTTTTGTAAGAAGCTCTTTTGTAAAAGTTATATCTAGTTAATGAGAAACGAATTCAGCATAAGGCTATACAGTTCCGAGAAAGCAAAAATATATCAAAAATCTTTTTGAAATTCCAAGATAACAAGATTGGTTATATCAAGGAGCTTAAATCATTTCTGAGCAAGAATAAAATTTATACATATTTAGTTTTTATTACAGATATCTCTTTTTTATTTTCCAAAAAATCTCAAAAAATATGTAAGCTAATGGTAGTTTTTTATTTTTAAAGTCATTATGAACATACACGAGTATCAAGCGAAGAATCTGCTGCGCCAGTATGGTATTCCAGTTCCGGAAGGAGCTGTAACAAAATCGGCAGCAAAAGCGAAGAAGATAGCCTTGAAACTTGGAGGAGATATTTTTGCAGTAAAGGCTCAGATACACGCTGGAGGAAGAGGAAAAGCCGGGGGAATACAGATTGCTCGCACACCAGATGAGGTTCAATCAAAGGCAGCTGAAATGCTCAAAAAGAAACTCGTGACATACCAAACCGGACCAGAAGGAAAAAAAGTGAGAAAGATACTTATTGAAAAGGGTGAGAAGATAAAAAAAGAATATTATCTTGGAGTTGTTATAGATAGAAGTAAGGAAAAAATTTCTGTGATAGCAAGTACCGAGGGAGGAGTAGATATTGAAGAGGTTGCAAAAAAATCTCCAGAGAAAATTTTCGTTGAGTATTTGGATCCTCTTTGGGGAATACCAGATTATAAGGCGAGAAAAATCTCGAAGTTTCTTGGAATAGATGCAACAGATATAATAAAGAATCTTGTCAGAATGTTTATTGAGAAAGATTGTTCTTTGTGTGAGATAAACCCGTTAGCCTTAACAGAAGATGGAAAGATTCTTGCACTTGATGCAAAGATAAACTTTGACGATAACGCTCTTTTCAGACACAAAGATATTCAGAAATTGTATGATCCTTATGAAGATGATCCTCGGGATGTTAAGGCAAGGAAGGTGGGTATATCTTACGTTGGTCTTGATGGTGATATAGGTTGTCTTGTAAATGGTGCGGGGCTGGCTATGGCTACAATGGATGAGATTCTTTTGGCTGGAGGAAAGCCTGCAAACTTTCTTGATGTTGGAGGCGGAGCTTCGCTTGAGCAGGTTCGTTCCGCGTTCTCAATACTTATGTCAGATAAAAGAGTCAAAGTGGTTTTCGTCAATATATTTGGAGGAATAATGAGATGCGATACTGTTGCTAACGCTCTTGTGCAAGTTGCAAAAGAACTCAAAAAGAAAATACCTATTGTGGTTAGACTTGAAGGAACTAATTATGATCTTGGAATGAAAATAATTCAGGAATCTGGTATGGATAACATCTCCACAGCATCAAGTATAAGAGAAGGAGCTGAACTTGCGGTTATGAAATCAAAAGATTTTTCAATTAAGCCCAAAAGAGGGAGAAAAAGAAAGGAAGAAAGAATCTAAGAAGGAGGTGCAAAATTATGGCAATTCTTGTTGGTAAAGACACAAAGGTTATAATTCAGGGGATAACTGGAAGAAACGGCTCATTTCACGCGAAGCTATCAAAAGAATATGGAACAAAAGTAGTTGCAGGTATTACACCAGGTAAGGCTGGACAGAATGTAGATGGAATTCCTGTTTTTGATTCCTGTGAGGATGTTGTTCGGGAGTTTGGTAAAATAGATGCAACATGTATTTTTGTACCTGCAAAGTTTGCTCCAGATTCAATAATTGAGGCAGCCGATTCTGGTATAAAACTCATAGTCGTTATAACAGAAGGAATTCCAACAATTGATTTTATCAAAGCGAAGGAGTATGCAAAAAGTAAGGGCTCTATTATAATTGGACCAAACTGTCCTGGTGTTATTACTCCGGAAGCTTGCAGAATCGGGATCATGCCCGGGTATATATTTAAAAGAGGTTCTGTTGGAGTTGTTTCAAGAAGCGGAACTTTAACTTATGAGGCAGTTTGGCAAATGACAAGACTCGGTATTGGTCAATCAACCTGTGTTGGAATAGGTGGTGACCCGGTTGTTGGCACAACTTTTGTCGAGGTTCTTGATATGTTCGAAAAAGATCCAGAAACCAAAATGGTTGTTCTTATAGGTGAGATTGGAGGAACAGCTGAACAAGAAGCTGCTGAATTCATAAAAAAGATGACAAAACCTGTTGTTGCTTTTGTTGCTGGAAGAACAGCTCCAGCTGGTAAGAGAATGGGACACGCTGGAGCGATAATAATGGGAAGTTCTGGAAGATGGGATGATAAGGTCAAAGCTCTATCTGATGCCGGTGCAACAATAGCGGAAAGCCCATCTGAAATAGGAATAAAGGTTAAGGAATTAGCTGATAGACGTCAAATCTCACTATGAATCAGATAAAAAAGATAAAAAGCGGAATCGCGGGATTGGATCAAATTCTTGGAGGAGGAATTCCAGAAAAAAGCATTTTGGTTCTCGAAGGCGGCCCCGGAACTGGAAAAACTATTTTCGGGCTACAATTTCTGATTGAGGGTCTTGCAAGCAATGAACCGGGAATATTTTTAACAACAGATGAATCTCCATCAAGAATTCTTGGAACATTAAATCAGTTTAACTGGGATACTAGGGAACCAATTACAGTAAAGGAACCAATTACAGTAATAGATAGCTTCTCTTCTATTTTCGGTAAAGCATCTGGAAATTATGTTATTCAAGATCTTGGCGATATAAATGAACTCTCAGAGGTTCTGATAAGAGCAATAAAAGAAACTTCCGCAAAAAGAGTTGTCATAGATAGCTTCAATTCCCTATGTCTTTCAAAACCTGTTTCTCCAAGAACAATATTCCTTAACATCAAAAGAATTTTGTATTCACTCAATTGCTCATCATTGGTTATAATGAATCAGGAAGATAGAAATGTTGAACATCTTTCAGATGGATTGATAAAGCTCTATATTGATGATAAAACAGACAATTTAAGAAGAATTTTGTTTCTGGTAAAAATGAAAGGAGCGAATTTCAAACCAAGTAAATATCCCTTTGAAATATCCGAAAAAGGTCTGAATTTAATTTTATCTTGAGCTCTGAATGTCTGGAATTTAGCTATAACAAATATCTTAGTTTTATAGGATTATACTTATCATAGTGATTCGTTCAGCATCTGTGATCCTCAGATACATTCGCGAGTCAATTTTATCTTTGTTTTCTCCGAAGGTCTGTATTTTGTGTGATTCTTTGATATTTGACCAGAGCAGAAGTTCTGTTTGCTCTTTGTGTTACAGTAAAATAATCTTCATTGATGAGATTTCAGATAGAAAAATCTGTGAAAAATGTTCTCTTCCTTACGATGGTTTTTGTGTAGATTGTTCAGAAACGAAGATGAATTTTGATAAGCTTTTCAGTCTGTTTCTTTACGAGGATTTTGGTCAGAAGTTGATTCAGGAATTCAAGTTCAAGGGTAAATTTTTTGTGATAAATGATTTTAAGGATAAAATAAGGAGTAAATTGAGTTCAGTTGATTTTGATATTGTTGTACCAGTTCCGTCTGATACTAAAAAGTTTGTAAATAGGGGTTATAACACAAGTTATTTCATTGCAAAGTTGATCTCGGATATATTTCGTAGGAAGACCGTAAATCTTCTCCTGAAGCGTCAGATAAAGCCATCTCAGCTTGATTTGACTCGTGAGGAAAGAATAGAAAATCCCAAAGGAGCGTTTTCTTTGAAAAAATCTGCATTAATTTATAAACACAAATCAGTTTTGCTTGTTGATGATGTTGCAACAACGTGTAGCACTTTATCTGAGTGCACGCGTGTTCTCAGGGAACATTTTGACTGTGTCTGGTGTTTTACACTCGCAAGAGCTCCATCTTATCTATAAAAAACTGAAATAAAAAAATCACATTTTATTTACATTAACATAAAAAGACTATAAGCAATGAAATATGTTATTATATGGGTTATTGTTTTTGCGGTAGCTCTTCTGATTTACAAGATCACATTAGATATTCAAGGTGCATCGCAATACAAATCTATACCTTTCAGTGATTTTATAAAACAGATAGACGATATTCAGGAGGTTGTAATAAAGGGTGAACGAATAGAAGGTAAGTTCAAGAGCGGAGAGTATTTTAGAACATCTGGTATTGTAGAGTTTGACCTTATCAAAACTATGTCTGAAAAAGGAGTTTCTGTCAGTGTAATTCCTGAGGAAAAATCAAGTTTTCTCAGAGATATAATCATAGCTTGGGTTCCGACTCTGATCATTATATTTCTGTTTTTCAGTCTGATAAGGGGTATAGAAAGAGGTAATGCGAGAGCTATAACTTTCACGAGGTCAAAGGCCAAGCTATTTGTTCCGAAGAAAGAAAACAAGGTTACATTTGACGATGTTGCAGGACTTGATGAAGTTAAAGAGGAGGTCAAAGATATAATAGAGTATCTTTCAAATCCGGATAAGTTCAAGGGGTTTGGAATAAGACCACCGAAGGGAGTTATATTTATAGGTCCGCCCGGTTCTGGTAAGACTCTGCTTGCAAGGGCTATAGCGAATGAAGCCAATGTTCCTTTCTTTTATGAAGTTGGCTCGTCTTTTATTGAGCTTTTTGTTGGAGTTGGTTCTTCAAGAATAAGAGATCTGTTTGATAGAGCGCGGAAGCAAGCTCCGTGTATAATATTCATAGACGAAATAGACGCAGTTGGAAGAACTCGTGGTGCAGGTATAGGCGGCGGACACGATGAAAGAGAGCAAACTCTGAATCAGCTCCTTGTTGAGCTTGATGGAATAGAATCAAGGGGGGAACCAATTGTTGTAGTTGCTGCAACAAACAGACCAGATATTCTTGATCCCGCGCTTCTGAGGCCCGGAAGATTTGATAGGAAGGTCTACTTCCCACTACCAGACCTGAAAGGAAGAATTGAAATACTCAAAGTTCACCTAAAAAGAGTTAAAGCTGATCCATCAATAGATGTTGAGAGAATTGCAAAATCTATTCCGGGTTTTTCTGGAGCAGATATAGAAAACATAATAAATGAAGCCGCTATAATGGCAATAAGACAAAAGAAGGAAAAGATTGATCAGGATCTAATTATGAGAGCAAGGGATAAGCTCATCATGGGAGTTGAGAGAAAAGGATTATACATAACTGATGATCAGAAAAAAAGAATAGCATACCATGAAGCAGGACATACGCTGGTTGCGAAAATCATTGGTACAGATCAGGTTGAGAAAGTTTCAATAATACCAAGAGGTAGAGCACTTGGAGTCACAATGCAGATACCAGAAGAAGACAAATATATTATGGAAAAAGACTACCTTTTGAACAAAATGGTTGTATTGCTTGGCGGAAGGGCTTCGGAAGAAATAGTATTCAACTCTCTTTCCACTGGTGCGGCAGACGATATTGAAAAGGCTACAGAGGTGGCAAAGAAAATGACCTATGAATGGGGAATGTCTTCTCTTGGACCGATTTCGTTTAAGGTCAATGAAGAATATATATTCGTTGGAAGAGAGCTTACAAGAAGAGAACAGATGTCAGAAGAAACCGCAAGAAAACTTGATCAGGAGGTCATAAACATAATATCATCGTGTTACAACAGAGCGAAATCTATAATTCTTGAAAATATAGATAAACTTCACAAACTTGCACAGAGATTGATTGAAAAAGAAACGCTTGTTAAGGAAGAAATAGAAGAGATCATTGGTGTATCTTGAAATGAAAGCTACATGAATACTTTCATCGCTAAACTTTATGCTAAATCTTCCTTTGAATCTGGTATTGCCGGAGTTTAAATTTGAGGGAAACAGATTTCTAATAACTACACCGGTCTCGGGAGCAACACTTGATCTGAAAGAGAACATCTATATCATGGGTATACTGAATGTTTCTCCGGACTCCTTTTATGTAGGGTACTCTGATTATAATGAGGCTTTGAAGGTTGCGGAAAAAATGGTTCTTGACGGAGCTGATATTATAGATGTGGGCGGACAGTCCAGCCGTCCTGGGGCTTCTGAGATCTCTCCAGAGGAGGAAAAAGAGAGAATAAAAATAATAAAGAAGTTGAGAGAGATTTTTCCGAAAGTTACTATATCTGTGGATACATACAGAGCTGAGGTTGCTCAGTTTGCTTTTGACCTTGGAGCTGATATGCTTAACGACATCTCAGGTTTCAGATTTGATCAAGCTGTTGTTGATGTGTGTGTGAGATACGGTGCTCCGGCTGTTGTAATGCATACAACTGCAAAACCAAAGATAATGCAAGAAAATGTAATTCAGAATGATGATGACCTTATACCAACTATAAAGAGTTATCTTGCTCACTCGGTGAAACTGGCGGAGGAAAGAGGAGTAAAAGTAATAATTGATCCGGGAATCGGTTTTGGTAAGAAACCGCATCAGAATCTCGTTCTGATAAAACGTATAGATGAGTTTGTAAAGATGGGATATCCTGTTCTTCTTGGAGCTTCAAGGAAATCTTTCATAGGATACTCAGTATCACCGCAAAATCCTGTGCCACCGGTAGAAAGGTTGGAGGGAACCATTGCAGTAAATGTTTTTGCCTTGCAGAAGGGTGTTCGGATATTCAGGGTTCATGATGTTAAAGAAAATCTGAGAGCACTTTTGGTTTCAAAAGCTATTCTATCGGAGAGATTTTAGTCCAATTTGTTTCTTATTTTTTTTCATTTATTTCTTTTTAGTTTTCGTGCTTTTTAGTTTTCATGTTGGAAGGTTTTCGTAGATTTCAGCCGTATGTTGAGTTTAGCATTTCTCTGATTTCGTTCTCCTTTTCTTCTTTATCTTCGTAGGCTTCTTCTTTTCTTGTTGCCCAGAATGGGAATGGAAATTTAACCATAATTGGTGTGTATACTCCGGGTTGATTTATGACCAACCTGCCGGGCTGAGCTACAAGAAGTCTCATTTTCAGTTCTCTTGTAAGAAAACCGTATTCTGTGCTTTCTATCTCCTCTGAACTCATTCTTCCGACTATTTTCACTGCTGAGTTCATTATTATTTTTCTGCTTACAGTTCTTGCGCTCTGCTGAGCTCCGATCAGAATGACTCCCAGGCTTCTACCTCTTTCTGCTATGTCTTCAAGAATCTCTTTTATAGGAGAGTGCCCTTCTCGTGGAGCATACTTTGAAAGCTCATCAAGAAATATTATGGCTTTTCTTGAACCACCTCCTTCTCTGCTCTGTTGTTCAAATATCTCAGAAAGAATTGAACCGACAACTATTCTCTGGGATATCTCATCAAGTGAACCGATGTGGAAGACGTTTATCACGCCGTTTTCCATTTTCAAATCTCCTAAATTCACTATTTTGTTTGCGCCACTATCACCTGAAAATTCCGGACCAATGAAGTTTGCTATTTTGCTGATTCTATGTATTCTGTTGAAACAGGCTTTTTTTGTTGAAGTTGAATATTTATCTCTTATGTCTTTTACTCTATTCTTTATCGCTTCAATATAAGGTGGCTTTTCACTAAATAGATTCTCTACAAACTTTTTTATGTCTTCGTATTTTTCTATTTTATTGTTAGAGTCAAAGGGGTTTACAATACCTTTTCTGTCGTTCATTTTATCTGCTGTGTAATCTGCGAGAATTTTGAGAATCTCCTCGATATCTTCTATAAGCGCCTTTACATTTTCGGAGTCATCTTCAGATATAGCGTATTTTATTATTCCAAGCTTTCCAAAGCTCCAAGCCGTCCAGCCGAAAACAGAAGTTTTGGTTATCTCTCTTTGATTCACATCTGCTACGATGTTGTTTGATGTTTTTTTTGGCGGAGCGAAAAACTTTACTTTTAGTTTCGTCAATCCCTGTCTTTTTTCAATGAATTCTTTATAAACTTCTTCTGAAAATTTTCTCCATTCTTCTATGTATTGATTGTTTAATTCCGATTTGTATATTTTTTTGTTTGGTTCATCCATAAAAAGTAGGTCTTCACCTTTGACATTGAACACTATTCCTGTGTATGGTTGTTTTTCTTTCTCGCTGTATCTCATGATCTCATGCAGTAGAAATATTCCGTAGCTCGTTTTTGTTGCTATTCCAGATATACCAGATATATTTACGTGAGCTCCTTTTTTGCCATCGATAAAATCAAGGTCTATGTATATTTTTTCATCTGTTGTCAGAGAGAGACCAGCTGGAATTTTTCTTGACATCTTTTCTGCTCCGATAGTTTTTTGAAATTTTTCTCCTTTCGCTAAGAAAACAGGGGAACCAGGGCGCGGTGGAGTTAGATACTCTGGCTCTATCATTGTTACTCTTACATAGGCTATGAATCTTTCTTCAACTGGTACTGAGTTCAAATAGTACATGTCTGTGTCAAATTCAAGTCCTTCATAACTTCTTTCAACAGATTGTACTATTCCGTAAAATAATACCGGTGTTTCTTTTCCGTTTATATTCAGCTCTGCTCGTGTAAAAACTGCGTCATCAAGCTGTACAGTTTTGTCTCTATCAACTGCTATATAAAAATCAACTGGTGTTGCTGGTCTGCTCCCAAGTATTACTCCTATTTGTTGTTCTGCCTTACCTTCCATACGAAAAAATTAGTTTGAGTTGTTCAGAAAACAATCTAAACGGATTATAATATTTAAAGGATTCTGTTTGGATATGTTCGGAAAGAAAAAATCCCCGGATGTCTGCATGGGTTAAAATTTTATGTGAGATTGTCTCCTAGGATAAAAAGAGATAATAGATATTGGGGAAGGTAGATGGAAAAATTCGGTGAGTTCTGCGACCGTGTTTCTTTCAGTTTTGATGTGCTGTGTCCAATAAAGGGTTCAATATCCTCCAACACACCCACACACCCCTATAACCTACTTACATAACCATAACAT
>JANXBU010000025.1:3802-16206 GCA_025060505.1 Candidatus Calescibacterium sp. | reverse complement strand
CATAATATAACTGGAATTCAGCCTGCACAATTATGCTTATTCCAGAGTTCAGCCAGCACCTGTAAGCTACATCTACTCTTTTTTCTTTCACAGTCGGGAGTTCAACATTTATAGCTTCCAATTTACTAACATCCAATCCTGCGAATTTTAACAGTTCTTTCTCTGCTCCCAATATCAACTCCTTCAAAGAAACATCGTATCTCTTCATCTCAATCAATTTTAAAAAAGCTATCTCAATCAAATACTTATAAATATCTTGAATCAAGCTTGTTGCATAAATGTAATGAAAAAATCTTTACCGCAATAATAAAGCCTTGCTTTGAACGAGATTTCAGAGTCGATAATGAAGGTATCAGATATTTGTAACAGAGCAAATGAAAATCTCAAATTTTCAGTACTCTCGCATCTTTCAGAAGTTTGATCACCTCTGGAAGGCAGGATTGGTAAGATTCCCTAAAACCACAATAGATACAAAGGCTGAAAAAATCGTTTTGAATGTTTTTTAAAATTAGACTTATAATTCTATGCTTGATCCAGAAGCACTAATAATAGAAGATTTTACGAGATTAAGGAGATTGCCTCCATATATTCTTTCCGTTATAAATACCAAGAAGATGGAGATAAGAAGGCGCGGGGAAGACGTGATAGATCTTGGAATGGGAAACCCGAACATTCCTGCTCCCGATGAAGTTGTAAATAAGCTAAAAGAAGTTGTTTCTGATCCAAAATCTCACAGGTATTCCGCTGCGGGTGGTATTTTCAGGTTGAAGGAAGAGATTGCAAAAAGATATAGCAAAATTTGGAACGTCTCACTTGATCCGGAAACAGAAGTTGCCATAGTAAGCGGAACAAAAATGGGATTTTTCCAACTCACGCTCGCAATGGTTTCAAATGGAGATAATGTTATAGTTCCGGAACCAGCCTATCCTGTTCATCTATATGCTCCAATAATAGCTGGTGCAGATGTGAGAACCTTCTCAATGTTCAATGGTCTTGATTTCTTTGAAAACCTACAGAAAATAATAAAAACAACTTATCCGAAACCAAAATTCATAGTCGTATCTTTTCCAAACAATCCAACTACAAAATGCGTTGATATAGGGTTCTTTGAAAAGCTGATTGAATTTGCTATATCAGAACGAATTTGGATAGTTCATGATTTTGCTTATGCAGACATTGTTTTTGATGGATACAGAGCTCCATCTATACTTCAGGTGAAAGATGCAAAGAAAGTAGCAGTGGAATTCTACTCTATGTCAAAAGGTTTTTGCATGGCTGGGTTCAGAATTGGATTTGCTGTTGGGAACAAAACACTTGTCGGAATACTTCACAAGATAAAAAGTTGGATGGAATACGGACTTTTTACTCCGGTTCAGGTTGCCGCAATAGTAGCTCTGCGTGATTTCCCGGATTATCCAGAGAAGGTAGCAAAAATATATGAGTCTCGCAGAAATACTGTTGTAGAATGGTTAAGAAAGATGGGATGGGAAGTTGAAAAACCACAAGGAAGTATGTTTGTTTGGGCAAAGATTCCAGAAGATTTCAGAAAATCTGGCTCAGAAAAATTCGCAAGTTGGCTCCTTGAAAAGTCTTATGTCGCAACAGCCCCCGGAATTGCTTTCGGACAATCAGGTGAAGGTTTTATTCGCATTGCTCTTGTGGAAAACGAACAGAGAATAAAACAAGCTGTAAGAAACATAAGAAAAGCAATGAACTCTGCATACTAAAATTCCAACAACAAGTTATTAAAATATTCCGTATGCATAAATGCTCTGGAACGAGCGAAGATACTCTATGTACAACATCAAAAACAAAAAATTTTACATATTAGTAAAGCTTTTTATCAAATTTTTCTCTCTGTTGATTTTATTGCACAACGAACAAGTTTGCTCTGAACCCTTTGATTTTTATTGCTCTGGACCAAGGACAAGATCAGTAGGTTGCTCTGGCATAGCACTTTCTGAAGGTTATGAAGCAGTATTTCTCAATCCAGCACTCATTTCAGCAAAGAAAGAATTCGGAATAGGGTACATCTTTGCATCACAAAAAATAAATATATCGTATAGGGGAGAAAAAGTTATTGGAGATCCCCTTGAAGATGCATCGCTTCTGAACCCGGGTATATCTCTTGCTCTTTCAGACCTACCCTTTATATCATCTGAAATATCAGACAACATATTTTTAGGACTCTCTGCCATGTTTCCACTCGGTGAGATATTGGTTATTGAAACCAAATCAACAAAAAGACCTTCTGCAATATTATATGGGAACAGAAACGATAGACTTTCAATATATGCAGGTCTTTCTGGAAAAATCCGCATAGATAATTTCAAAATATACTTGGGAGGTGCTGCTAACTTTCTTGCCATAGCTTACGCATACATAAACTTAAATCTTTCACCAGATCAAGACCTTGTTGATGTATTGGTTCCTGTCAAAGCAAAAGAAGGGTTTTCCGGAGGAGTAGCCTTTGAGTTGGAAGAAGAAAAATTTTTCGTAAGAGCAGGTGGAAGTTTCAGAACCCAAAATCGGTTTGATCTGCCTGCAGAAGTCAGAGTAAATTTCGTCTCCGAGGAGTTGATTTATGTATCTGCTCAAATAGCTGAGTATTACACTCCTTCCTTCATCGGAGTCGGCATAGGTGGAGGTCTGAAATTAGCTCCCATAAAAATAAGCAGCGAATTCAATATAATACATTATAGGTTCTCAGAATTCAGATTGACTCTAATAGATGTGTTAGAAGTTTCACCAAAGGAGATCAAAAATCTACTTCCTAAATACAAACTACCAGCATTTCAAGATATAAATGCAATCAGAGGAGGAATTTTGTTGGATTTTTATGATGCCATTGGAAAGACAGATATAATAGGTGGTCTAGGTGCAGGTCTGTTCCCAAGTCCTCTTAAATCTCAAAATGGTTCACTGTTTGTTGACTCAGAAAGACTAATATTATCAGGAGGACTCGGTTCCAGATTCGCCTCTCCTTTCGTATTTGACGGAGAGATAGAATTTATCTTGTCTGGGGGTTTCCAAATTCTTTCAAAAAGAGATTTTCCTGAAAGTCAGATCAAATTAGACGGAACTGTACCTTTCTTCTCTTTCACGTTCAATGTTCTGTATTGAAAGAATTTTTTGAACTCGATATTTTTTCTAGAAAATGATATATGCTCGCACCAGAGAAAAAACAAATTAAAAAATATGTAAGATCTCAATCGCATAAATAAAAGTTTCATTATGAATCAAATTCAAACATATGAAATTCTGAAAGAGAAGCTTGGAGAAGAAGTTGCAAAAGCCATAATTGAATATATTGAATTTTCAAAAAAAGATATCTTAACTACCGAAGTCTTCTTCAAGTCAATGGATCTCTTTAAATCTGAAATAATATCCAAAATTGAGGAGCTTAGACTCAAAACTGAAAAAGACAAAGCCGAAATACTAGCAAAAGTTGAAAAAGATAAAGCTGAAATATTAGCAAAGATTGAAAAAGATAAATCTGAAATACTAGCAAAAGTTGAAAAAGATAAAGCCGAACTCCTTGGTAAAATAGAAGAACTTAGACTCAAAACTGAAAAAGACAAAGCCGAAATACTAGCAAAAGTTGAAAAAGATAAAGCTGAAATATTAGCAAAGATTGAAAAAGATAAATCTGAAATACTAGCAAAAGTTGAAAAAGATAAAGCCGAACTCCTTGGTAAAATAGAAGAACTTAGACTCAAAACTGAAAAAGACAAAGCCGAAATACTAGCAAAAGCTGAAAAAGATAAAGCAGACCTTAAAACGAGTTTAATAAAATGGGTAGTCGGTTTGATGATCGCTCAAACAACATTGGTCATATCAATATTGGCAATTGCAAAATAGTGTCCTGGCGTCCCCAATTTCTTATTAAATTTCAAAATCTGATTCTTTTAGTCCGACATTGATCTGAATGTCTTTCAAGATTGTTCTCTTCCCAACAGATCCATCAGGATCGTAGTATATTATCTCCTCAATCAGGTTGCTGCTTTTGTTGATCAAAACTTCAATTGATTTGAAACCTTTGAATTCCTCTGGGTTTTTTATTCCTTCGATTTTGATTTTCCATCTATCCTTCAGGTCCTCCACAGATGTGTTTTGAGAGTTTCTGTAAGCTCTTTTCAAGAAATTCAGGTTTGATGAAAAATCAGATTCATTCATCATAAAACCCCTTGGAGATTGAACCCTTTTATTTTCCGGAGGAAGAGATACTTTTATGAATTTCAATGCTCCTCCACCATGACCCTTGACCTTTCTTTCATTCGGATTATACAGAGCTTGTGAGCCTTTGTTATCTCCTTCTAATATAGATACTTTTATCCATCCCGGCTTTTTATAGTAGTATCTGTGGATATTCTTCATCTCATCCTTTCCAGCTCTCTCATATGTATCCACTAAACAGGTGTAATCATTTATTTCTTTGATCTTGTTTTCAACCTGCTCAAATATTGCTTCAGGGTTAAGAAATAAGATGAAAGAAACTATAATGCTACCTACCAAAGCTATCACCTCCTCATTATATTTTAGTCAGATTTTTTCCGGATTCCCATCTTTATAACTCCCAGATTCTTCCTATAAGACTTTATATTTGTTAGAAATTTTTTCTATTTCTAAACAATTGCTAAAATAATGAAAAATGCCAAGAATTAAATCTAAACACATCAAAATATTTTCTCTTCTGGCCATTATAGTCCTGAGCATACTTTTAGGTTTTTCCCTGAGAAATCTCAAAACGAGTTTTGTTATTGATGAATATCTTCCGAAAGGAGATAAGGAAGCGGAATTCTTCAAAGAGTTTGGAGAAAAATTTGGTTCAAATCAGCTTGTCTTCATTCTCGCTGAAGCAAATCAAACAGTGTTTGATACAGAATTCCTGAAAACTTTAAAAAGATTGCAGGAAGAAATCAAATCAACAGAAGGAATTGCGAATGTCATAAGCATTCTGAATTCAATTGATATAAAAAAGACAGAAGATGGAATTGAAGTAGCAGACCTGATTCCGGAGATCCCAGAGTCAAAAGAAGAAATGGATGAAATCAGAAGCTACATTATGTCACACCCAAGATTTGCAGGCAAGATAGTTTCTCAAAACGAAAAGATAACAAACATGTATGTCTATATAACATACGGACAGGATTTGGTCAAAGTAATAGGGAAAATATATGAAACCACTGAAAGATACAAAGGTGATCAGATAAAATCGATTTACATAGGTGGAATGCCGACAACCGTATACTTTGGAAACAAATATATGAGAAGCGATTTTTCAAAACTCATACCAGTATCTATTGTGTTTATGCTGATTATTCTGTTTGTATTCCTTGGGAGAGTAAGCTATGTAGTTTTGGCTCTGTTTTCTGTGATACTTAGTTTGATATGGGCCTTTGGTTTGACCAGCCTATTTGGAATACCTCTAACTATATCGGCGTCCATCATTCCAGTTATAATAATAGCGATCGGAGCTTCTTATGGAATACATGTAATCTCAAGATACATTGCAGAGAAACGAGAAAACCCAACCGGAGCCATCAGAAGAACTTTGAAGGATATATGGGTTCCAGTTTTTATGTCCGCCATAACGACCATAGCAGGGTTCACCTCAAACGTTGTAACAAATTTTCCTCCCATTTCAAATCTTGGAATATCGGTATCTTTTGGAGTAATATCTGCCACAATCCTTTCATTAGTTCTAATACCTGTTGTTATTTCTCTTAGAGACGAAAGAAGATCGGAAAACGGGAAAGCATCTTTTGAAGATAAAATTGAAGATTTCTTGCGAAAGTATCTAAGTAGATTAGCTGGAATGATAATTTCGCTGAGATTTATAATAATCTTCGGATGGATTGGGCTTGCTGTATTGTGTGCCATATTCATACCGAAGGTCAGAACCGAAATGCAATTTTCTGCGTTCTATCCAGAAAAAAGTCCTCCAAAAGTAGCATCTGAAATTCTCAGAGATCAATTTAGCGGATCTGTTCCTGTTTTCTTCCTGTTCAAAGGAGACATCAAAGAACCCATAGTTCTTAGAGAGATGGAGAGGGCAAACTACTACCTTTCGATGTACAAAGATATGGGGAGTCCACAGAGCATAGCAGATTTGATTTCTGAAATGAACTGGAAATTATACGGATCATACAGCATACCAGATACACGAGAGCAGGTCGCAAACCTCTGGATATTCTTTGAAGGAAATCCAAACATCAAACAAATTATCACACAAGATAACTCAGAAGCAGTAGTAATATCTCAATTCAAAAAAGAAGAGTCAGAAGAAATAATAGAAGTTCTCAAGCACCTCAGAAAATTTGAAGGAGAAAGAAAATTCGTGAAAATATTCGCTGAAGAAATACCAGAGGAAAAAAAGAACGAACTGAACAGCTATCTCATAAGCGAACTTGAAAAAAACATATCTTTTATAGATCAAGGAAAGCACAAAATAGATTTCTCAGAGTTCCGGAATCATTATATCACCATCTCCGAAGATCTACAGGAAAACATAGTAAGAAGTTTTGTTTCAGAAGTTCAAAAATATGTGGAAAGCCCAGAATCTGAAATTGAAATCTCAAACTCAACCGATTTCATCAGACATCTTGTAGAAAAAATAAACAATCACAAGAAAGATGGTATCAGCCAAAATCCAAAAATCATAAAAGAAGCTGTACAATATGCTCTTCAAAAATCTGGGAATCACAACAACAGTAACGATGATTTAGAAGGATTTATAAGCTCTATTGAAAAAATCTTTGAAGATGTTGAAAGAAAAGAAAGAGTAGAATATCTGTATTCATCGCTGAAAATCAACGAGAATTCCCCAGAAATAGCGGAAAAAATAAAAGGGCAAATATCATATCTGCTCTCAACTGTTTTTTACATCCCAAAGGATGTCGCCGAAAAAATCGGTCTAAACGGTGAAAACACAAGTTTCAGTATAAGAGCAGGCGGAATGCCTCCTCTTTTAGGGCAGCTTGACAAAGAAATAGTCTCAAGTCAAATTGAATCGATTTTGTTCGCCTCAATCGTTATATACATTATGCTCATAATACAACTCAGATCAATTCAGTTATCTTCAATCGCTATGCTACCCATAATCCTTTCTGTTGTAATATACTTAGGATTCATGGGGCTTATAAATATTCCACTTGACTACGGAACACTTATGATATCTGGTGTTGCAATAGGAACTGGTATAGATTACTCAATACATGCTATACACAGGCTAAGAAAAGAACTTGTTTCCTTCCAGTATATGGAAGCTTTGCAAAGAAGTATGATATCAACGGGAAAAGCAATAATAGCAAACACAATGGCTGTATCTTTGGCTTTTCTTATACTTGTGCTTTCTGACCTTTCGCTTATTGAAAGGTTTGGATGGGTCACCGCACTTGTTATGAGCCTCGCTGCTGCTTCAGCATTAACAATAATTCCAGCAATTTTATCTATAATTTATGATAGGAAAAACAAAAAAGGAATTAGGTCCCTGTAAAAATGAAAAAGGAGGTTCCACTATGAACATAAATACAAAACAAAATAACAAAAACAACTTGACACTGAAAATTATTGCGGCAAACCTCTTATTTCTTTCTGTTTTTGTATCACAGGCTTTCGGAAGTGGCGATCAGATACTTGAAAAGGTTGATGAAACTATGAACGCTCCAAAGTCTTCGTTCAGCATCTCGCAGATGATACTTGTGGATAGCTCCGGGAACCGAAAAGAACGAGAGATGATGGAATGGTCAAAAAAACAGGGTAACGAAACGATTAGACTCATAAAGTTCGTTTCTCCAAAGGATGTCAAAGATGTTGGGTTCCTAACACTTGCGGAAGATCAGATGTACCTTTGGTTGCCTGAATTCGGTAAGGTAAGAAGAATAGCTTCAAGCGCAAAAAATCAAAACTTTATGGGCTCCGACCTCTCTTACGATGATCTGAGCACCACAGACAGAACCAAACATTACTCTGCAAAAATAATAGCAGAAGATGATAAAACTTGGACACTGCTCCTTACAAGAAAACCAAACTCAGATAAACCATACTCAAAAACAGAAATGGTGGTCTCAAAAGAAAGCTACGTTACACTTGAATCAAAAATGTATGATGAAAGCGGTAATCTCTGGAAAACGATGAAAATCAAACCCAAGAAAGTTGGAAAGTACTGGACCATTGAAGAACTGATCGTGGAGGATAAAAAAACTAATCACAAAACAATAATTATAAACAAGGATACAAAATTCGATATAGACTTATCTGATGAGATTTTCACACAAAGAACTCTCAAAAAACAAGCAGATCAAATAAAGTAATATTCAGCAAAAGGAGGAGTAAAGATGATACCACAAGTACTTGCACTTCTGATACTTATGGACGTAAGTGTAGGAGGCAAAATAAGACTGTTTTCATCAATTTTTCTTTCTTCTCCGGAATTCATACAGGCCAGAGCAGGACAGTTTCTCACAACAAGAGGAGATCTGAAACTCAAAATAGATGGAAGCGTTTCGGAAAATATATCTTTCTATTCCAGAACAGACTTTATGTTCTTCGACAGATCTTTGGTGTTCAGACCAGATGATACAGAGGGCGTTGGATGGAGAAACATAATCCCAATAGAGATTGTTCCTTATGAAGCTTTCATCACAATATCTGATGTTTTTATAGAAGGTGTAGATCTGACAGCTGGAAAGAAGAGAACGAAATGGGGACTTGCGGATTTGAGTCCGATAGATATAGCAAATCCATACGACCTTGCAAACTTTTATCTGTTTGATCCAGATTACTTCGGAGAAAGAATACCAACCACTACTCTGCAGCTTGATATAAACCTTCCGAGTCTGGAGGACATAATAACTGACACAAGAATTGAGTCCCTTTATCTTTTCTCATTCAAACCAGCTTCTTTCCCGTCCGGAGTTTGGGCATCAAGAAGACCCGAAGCCTCTACTCTTTTTGAAAACAGAATCAGGCAAATCTCTCCACTGGTTACCGATAGACTCTTTCTGTTTGCCCTCACTGAGGTCATAATAGCTTTTGGATATCCGGATGTTACAACATATCCAAGAGCCATTCAATACGAAAATTTTTCCGCAGATTTTACTCTTGAAGGTCTTCCTGAATACCTTCTGAAAAATGCTCCCTTTGGGTTCAGGTTAGCTTCTACAATACTCAAAACAGATATATCCCTTATGTTTTTGAGAACATACTTTGATCTCCCGATTCCTTCTGAAATCAATAGCAGGATTGAGTACAAAAATGTTCTAACGCCTGCTGGTGGTCTAACCACAGTTTCCGGAAAAACGGAAACCAAATTCTTCTATCCAAAACTCACATTGCTTGGACTGGGTATAGCAAGAGATATCAGCGGAGTTGGAATAAGATTAGAAGGCGGATACTTCATACCAGAAAAAAGAAAGGTCTTCATAAGGACAAAAACCAAAACTTATGTTGATATTGTGACTCTAACCACAACAACACAGGAGTTTGAGCAGGAAGAAGTGAGAGAAGCCAAACTCTTTAACAACTATTTCAAGTTTTCTATTGGAGTAGACTACACTTTTGACCTTCTTGATGGTTTCTATGTTAATCTGCAATATGTTCGCGGATTTCCTGATGAGATAAACTACACAAAAGAAGCTCAGGAACTTCTCGGCATAACTAAAAAAGGATTCATAGTTCCCCTGCAAGATTACTTTGTTCTGAGACTTGAGCTACCACTTTTCAGAGAGAAAGTAAAAATATCTCCAACAGCTATTGTAAACATATCTGATTTCTCAGAGGGTTTTTGGGCAGTTGCCACAATACCTATTGTATATCTTTACCCTTGGGATAGCTCCGAAATACAACTTGGAGGATTCTATTCCTTCGGAGAAGAAAATTCAAAGTTCGGAATCTTCAAAAATTACAACATCTTTTACACTATGCTCTCAGCGAAATTCTGATTGTATTTTCTGACACTGCTCCATTGCGAGTATCAAATTCTCTTACAGAATTAAGTCTCAAAATTATGATTGCTGTAGCGATTTAGTATTGTACAGATCTCTTTTGTGTAAATCTACTATATCTCATCCTCTATATCTCAAATAGTCTTTACTCTCAATAATGCTTCAAATATATATTCCACAAGATCTACATACAGCGTGTGAGTTAGTTTTTCTCAGAACAGAACCGCAGGCTGGGCATTCATCTGGAATTTCTGGAACTTTTTGAGATGAAGAGAAATCCTCTGTTATAAGAACTCCTTCTCTTGAACCTTCTCTGTACACAGTGATTCCTTTGCATCCGTACTCCCACGCAAGCTCATATATTTTTCCTATCTCCTCAACAGTTGTGTTGTTTGGAAGATTCACGGTTGATGAGATCGAAGAATCAATATGTTTCTGTATAGTTCCTTGAATTTTGACTCTCATTTTTGGATCAATCTGATGCGCTGTGACAAAGAAATCCGGAAGATCGTTTTCATCTTTTCCTCCGAACGATTCAAGATATACGGCAACAAGTGGATGGTAAACCTTGAAATACTCCTGCGAGAGAGATTCAGATCTCCTTATGTAGCTCAGAGCGAAAATTGGCTCTATTCCTCCTGTTGTTCCAGCAAGTATAGCACCGGATCCGACCGGTGGAATTGTTAGCAAGCAAGCGTTTCTGAGACCGAAGTTCCAAATTTTTTCTCTTACTTCTTCACTAACTCCTTGAAGAAATGGCCTATCAAGATGTTTTTCTCTGTTGAATGCAGGAAATACCCCCTTTTCGTGAGCAATTTCTGAACTCTCATCATAAGCTATATTCTTGATGAATTCAAAAAGTTTGTCCATCATGAAAACCGATTCATCAGTGTCATACTTCAATCGCATCATAGCAAGCATATCGCCAAGCCCGGTTGCTCCAAGACCTGTTCTTCTGGTGTAAAGAGATGCTTCTCTTTGAGCTTTCAGTGGATGTTTATCTGCTGAGTAATCAAGAACATCGTCTAAAAATCTCATACCAAGTCTTACAGCTTTTTCAAGCTCCTTCAAGTTTGGATGAGCCCAATCATGTTCTTTCGCATATTCCATTGCTTTATCCATTCCCTTTTTGGAAAAGATATCCCAGAATTTAAACACATCTGGCTTCTTATGGAAAGGTAGATTTACAAATTTTGAGAGATTAAGGTTTCCGAGATTACAGCATCCGTAGTCCTCAAGCATCTGTTCAGAGCAAGGATTACACCCTTTTATAGCCATCTTTTCGTCGTACTCTGTTGGCGAGAATTTTTTAGCTGTTGACCAGAATATTATTCCGGGTTCAGCAGAGCTCCAAGCTCTTTTTATAAGTTGATTCCAAAGGTCACGAGCTTTTACCTTATGCTCTATTCTCTTTACTTTGTCAGACTCAAACCAGAGCGTGAAGCTTCCATCAGACTTTACAGCTTCCATAAGTTCGTCTGAAATCTTAACAGATATGTTTGCGTATCTTACATTCAATCTCAGAGGATCGTCTTTGACTGATATGAAATCAAAAACGTCCGGGTGCCTGTCTTCAATCGTTATCATCAGAGCCCCTCTTCTTCCACTCTGACCAATGGTTCCTGTGACCTTTGAAAAAAGATCCATAAAAGAAACTGCTCCAGTTGAGTAGATTGCAGAGTTGTTCACTGGACTTCCTTTCGGTCTCAAAATAGTTATGTCTATTCCAACACCTCCACCGTATGAGTAAGTTCTCGCCATTTCTTTTGCGCAATCAAATATTCCTTCTATTGAATCTTCTTTTATTGGGTTGTAATAGCAGTTCAACAGAGTAGCTTTTCTTGGATTTCCAGCCCCAAACATAATTCTTCCACCCGGAACAAACCTGAAGTTTTCAAGAAGCCAGTAGAAATTTTTTCTCCACTTCTCTTTATCTTTCTCAACAGATGATATTTCTGCCGAAACTCTTTCCCACATCTCTGGTGGAGTTTTTTCAAGATGATTTCCATCAAGATCTTGCAGAGAATATTTTTCGTAAAAAACACGAGCTCGAAGCTCATCACCCTTAAACCATTTCAATGTATCTTCTGGTATTTGCTTGACCATGTTTTCACCTCCTTTTTAGAGTCTTCAATGTTCTTTGCAATCATATTATAAAAACGAAAAATAAACTTTTCAAAAAACCTGATCAAATCTGATATTTTAGCTTCTTCTTGTTTCGTAGAACACACAAAAATTATTCACAAATCAATCCGACCTAAAAACATTTTATATACGCTTCAACAATCTGAAAAAACAATCTGAAACAACATAGCATGAAAATATTCAAAAAAACAGTGAAGAACACAAAACAAAATTCCAATTCAAAACAAAATTCCACTGTTTGTCAAAATCGGGTCTTGTCTTGCAGTGTTTTTTAGTTCCGATATTTTCACTTGAAAAATCACGCCTTACAAC
>JANXBU010000025.1:0-3705 GCA_025060505.1 Candidatus Calescibacterium sp. | reverse complement strand
TGATAAGAGAAACAACTTTTATACCTTTTTCATCCATAATCTTTCTTCCGTTAAGCTTTGCAAGCTCAATAAGAAAAGCCGAACCTACAACTTTTCCGCCGATGTCTTCAATTAGTTTCACAGTAGCGGAAAGAGTTCCTCCAGTAGCAATCAGATCATCAACAACTATAATTTTTTCTCCCTTCTCAACAGCATCAACGTGAATCTCCACCGTAGCTGTTCCATATTCAAGACCGTATGAATAAGAAAGTGTTTCGTATGGTAACTTTCCCTCTTTTCTTACTACGACAAAACCCTTTTTGAATTTATATGCCAGTGGTGCTCCGAGAATAAAACCTCTTGACTCTATACTTGCAACTTTATCAAAATTTTTTGAGCCAATTTCTTTTTCGATTTTTTCAGCAAGAAGTTCTATTGCTTTGTAGAATGCTGAACTATCCTTCAGAAGAGTTGTCACATCGTAGAACAATATTCCTTTCTTCGGAAAATCTGGAACACGCCTTATTTTCTGATCAAGTTCCCTGATGACCTCCGAACTCATAATTCTTTTTTATACTTTGCAGGAAATTTAAATCAAAAAACGAAAAATATCAAGGAAAAATTCAAATTTATGTTAGACCAAAACAAGATACATATTTTCTTTCATCTCAAATCTATCAAAACTCTGTTCAATTTGAATTTCCAGATCCTCCGATACTATTTTTTCTGTTTCAGCAATCACAAATATTTTCTTTCTTTTTATAGCTTCTGCAAATCTTTCGGAAGGAAACCCATTAACTATGTATATATTTTTGCTCAAAATCACAGCGTCTGCCCCCATCAAACCCACATCTATTTTATCCTCCATCAGCTCGTCCCGAACAAAACTCAATTCACATCTGTACATCTTTGCAAAATCATCTCCATAAAGAGCAAAAAAATTTTTACCGCTAACTCTTGAAACTATCTCAGCTATATTTGATGAAAAAGAAACCAATCCTATGTTTCTATGCTGAGTTAAGATGCTCAATCCGAATTCTATTATCTTTTTTCTCTTGTTTTCAAGGTACAACATTATAGAGTCTATGTGATCAGCTAATTCTTTCCGGTCAAAATTTTCCTGTCCTTCATAGAAATGTTCAAGCTTTGATACGGTATTTCTTATCATAGGCATAGATGATCTCAGAGATTTAGCGCATTGAATTACTTTTTTCAGCTCATTACAATTCTCTATATCTGGAATTAACTCTTTTATTTTCAAGAGGGTTTTTCTTGTGAGTGTAGAAGCTCCGTCTTGCCTGTTTTGTATAATCTCATCAAAAATACTCAAATATTCTGAATAGCTGCTTTCATATTCAGTGTTCATACGCGAAAGAAATACTAAATAATAAATTATGGGATGTCCTGAGAAAATAGATATGAGAGAAATTGTCTCTGGTAAGGTATGTTATAGATCAGACCCATCAAAGCTCAAGCCTCCTTATGCACTTGTATTTTTCTCAAGAAGACACCAGATAAAAGAAGATTTTATAACAAAAATTGTTGCCCAAGCCATAAACGAAGAAGGCATCAGAATAGATGAAATGTCCTTCTCAACAATAGGTGTTTATGTTCCACTATCTGAAGCAGAAAAGAAAGAAGAAATTATAAAAAGAACAATATCTGAGAATTTCGCATATTCACCTGTTATATTTGATCAGGACTCCGAAATAAAAGATAAATTTGAAATATCTGAACTTCCAGCCATACTCATAACCACAAAAAATGGTGAGATAAAAAAGAAAATCTGTGGATTTGAACAAATATATAATCTTTCACAAAAATTGATTTCAGGTTTTGAGATCTCCGAATTCAGAAAGGAGTTGAAAATCTCATATCACAAGCATGAAGTCAATGATGAGAGAACAGAAATACTTTTTGAAAGTTATGGAAGGAAACTCGACCCTTCAAAGTTCTATTTTGAATCTCCGGGTAAAATAGCATACACAAGAGCAACACGACTCCTTGCGATTGCAGACAGAGGTAGAAAACAGATACTTGTTCTCTCTTACGGAGGATACTGGGAACCTTTTGATATAATAGGCAAAGAAGGTGGTGGAGATTTGGATGATTCAGAATACGAAATTGAGTTTGAAAAAACTTCCTTCGTTCGCCCGTCTGGTGTTTGTTTTACAGAAAGTGGTAGATTTCTTCTCATAGGTGATCTTTTCACAAGCAAAATAAAAATAGCAGATGTACTAACGAGAAAAATTCTCGGGTTCATCAGAATACCTATGCCACAGCACATAGCAAGAGCCAACGGAAAATTCTATGTCTCTTCTCTCACGGGGAAAATTTTCAAATTGAACTCCGTTGAGGAAAAAATAAGAAATCTGAAATACTTTGATGACATTACAAATATGATTGAGATCAATGAGCTTGCATGTAGACTCAAATTACCTTCCGCAGTTATAATGACAGACGACGGAAGATTAGTTGTTGTAGATTCCGGTGATTCTTCCATCAACGAAATTGTATCAGAAAACAGAATAGTAAAAATAACAGGAGGTTCAAAGGAAGGACACGTCGATGGGAATTTCTCAGTAGGACAGATGTGTTTCCCTCAATCTGTTGAGTCATTCAGAGATGTTCTCTTTGTAGCCGATACTCTCAACAATTCAATAAGAATATTGATCGATGGCAGAATATCAACCATAGTCCTGAGAAATATGGAGCTGAACGAGCCAGAAGAAATTAGATTAGGAGCTGGAATCCTTCTGGTCTCTGACACAGCCAACAGAAGAGTAATTGAAATCGAACCAGTTCATATGGAAGGAAGAAACCTCAGAATCTCCGATAATACTTGACAACATCTATCAGGCTTCTGTAAAATACTCTGCTAATTCTATAGACAAAAAACACAACAAAATCCATAAAAAAAGTTATCAAAACAACACAAGAATCTGGATATACTAGAAAAGATTTCTCACATCTACGGTTAGAGGTTAAAACAAGAATTCAACCAAATGAACTTGAAAAACAGGGTTTAATTTAGATTTCTAAATATTTTGAGCCGAGATGGAACTTACTAAGAGATTATTCCATATTAGCACATCGCAGATTTTAAAGTTTTCAAGAACGCGGGTAAATCTCAAGTATATTCAAATCAAGATACATAGCTAAATATGATTAGTACTATAAATTAACTCTCCATCAATCACATTGAATAGCTTCAAAAGGAGATTCTCAATACTATAAAATCTGTGAATTGCTAAATAGGTTTATACAACATATAATAACGACTGATGTTTTTGATTTATCGGAACAGCAAGTGTAAAAACTGGTAAATATACTCGCAAAAAAACAGCAAAATATTGAAGACCAACTTATACGACCTTCACGCAAATGGTCTACATCAAGCTTGAACATATCCATCGTCCCCCCTAAAATAACCTTTTCTGTTTATTTGTTATCCCCTAACGAGTTGGATAAAATACTCATACCTTAATAAATTAGGTAACTTTGAATCGGCTAACTAATTGAGATGGATGAATTGAACAATCTACAGAAAGCTGTTTTCAAATTCTTACCACAAAATGCTCCAGAAACAGTGCTGCAGGGCTTAGTCAGGTCCATAAACCTAATTGCTCGAACCATAGGGTATCTCAAAAATGTTGCATTTGCGGTATTGTTTGGTTTTAGTTACCAAACAGATGGCCTTTTCATAGCTCTATCTCTGTTAGGAAT
>JANXBU010000024.1 GCA_025060505.1 Candidatus Calescibacterium sp. | reverse complement strand
TACCCAACCATTCTTACTGGAAAATCTTTTTCGTAGTATAGCTGAACTTCTATTTGAGCCAGAGCTTTCTGCGAGCCCACAGTACACAGATATACTTTATCAGCTCTTTTTTCTCTCACAGATGTAAATTCTACGTTCATAGGTTGAAGTTCTTGAACATCTAATCCAACGATGCTCAGCAGTTCTTTTTCAGCTCCTGAGATCAGTTCCTTGAAAGATATATCATATTTCCCCATATTTGGCAAAATTTTATAAATACTGAATAAAGCATTATGAAAATAGAATAATTCATTGTTTTATCAAATTCAAATAATAAAACTCCAAAGGTATTTAAAGCTTTCATATTGTCCTTAAATAATGGAATTTGAATATTTCAGAAATGGCAGGAGGTTTTAACATGGTTTTTGTATTTTGTTAATTTTAATGCGTAGGTTAGAAAATTTATCCATATGAATTTATTGGTGTTTTTGGTCCATTGAATTACTCAAATGAAAATTCAGCATATCTCAGCTATACCAATTTTCATAAAAGATTATGTTTTCGGAGATAATGAACCTGTTCTTTTCTGCTTTTCAGATAAGGATTGGAAGGATAATTTCCAAAGCTCTCTTTCCGCTTTTGGATTGAAATTCTCCGAAGAAACATATGACTTTCATAAATCATCAGTTAAAATATTTATCAGAAACGTAAAGGATATTTTCAAAGATGTTGTAATATCTGATTCAAGATTGAATTTGAGGGTTGGACAGAAAATAGAAGTATCAGAGATACTGGGTTTTCTTATGGAAAACGGATATATAAGAGTTCAGGAGTCTCCGTATTCAGAAGGAGAGTTTTCATACATAGGTGATATGTTTGACATAAAGATGAGGGATTTCAGATTAAGGATTGAACTTCTGTTTGATAGAGTAGAGAAGATATATATTATTGACAATTTCGGGGTTGAAAAAAAAGAGAGTTTTTATATACATTCTATCTCTCGGAGAACAACCAGAAAATTTTTTGAGCTTTTCAGTGAGGTTGTTGCTTTTTGCGATTCCGGTCTTTGCTCCGAACACTCTCGTGGAAAGGTGAAAGATCTGATTTCAGATGTGCAAAATTACGATGTTCTATCTCCATACGATTACATAAGAACGAAAGACGATGTCTTTGATCTGATAAAGAAAAATTATGATTTGACTGTTGCTGTAAAATATTCTTATGAGGAGCAGACTGCAAAGGAATATTTTGGAGATTCTGTAAAAATAGCTCGTGTTAGCAATTATCCTTTTGGATGTATAGTTCCTGATCTTAAAGTGGCTCTTTTACCTTTTGATGTATTTTATCCAAGACAAAAAAAGAAAAAATCTTCTCTTAAATTTCCGGAGATAACTTACGAGGAGCTCAAAGATGGAACTTATGTTGTTCATAAAACGCATGGTATTGGAATTTTCAGAGGAACTTCAATTGAATATGGAAGAGAATTTTTGAAGATAGAGTACAGAGACTCTTCTTTTCTTTATATTCCTGCGGAAGATATTGGATTCATTCACAGATATATAGGTATGGAAAACCCGGTTTTAGATGAGATCGGGGGGAAAACATTTGCCTTGAGGGTAGCAAGGGTTCGTCAGTACATTGAGAAACATATTTCTGACTTCATGAGAGTTCTTGCCATAAAGAAGTCGGTTTTCCGTCCTCCATATAAAGGAGCCGAGGAAATTCTTGCAAGGGTGGAGGAGACATTTCCTTATCAGGAAACAGATGATCAGAAAAAAGCAATAGAAGATCTGGTGTATGCTCTGACTACATCGGATCATCCTATTGATTATCTTGTTGTTGGAGATTCTGGTGTTGGAAAGACAGAGGTCGCTATTCGCGCGATGTGTGTTGTTGCCTACTCCGGAAAGCAAGTTGCCTTTATATCTCCTACAACTGTTCTGGCTCTTCAGCACTACATGAGAATAAAAGAAAGGCTTGAAGAACTACCTTTCAAAGTAGTTATGCTTTCGCGTCTTACACCAAGAAGTGAGGAAAAAAGGATATTGGAGGGTATAAAAAATGGTCAAATCGATATAGTTATAGGAACGCACAAAGTAATCAATGCTCTGCCGTATTTCAAAGATTTGGGTATGTTGATATTAGACGAAGAACACAGATTTGGTGTTGAGCATAAAGAAAGAATATCAAGGGTAAAAGCTTCATGCGATGTTGTTTCTCTTTCTGCAACTCCTATTCCAAGAACATTAAAGATGGCTCTGACTGGTCTGAAAGATATATCAATAATAAGAACAAAACCATATGGAAGAGGTATCATAATTACTTCTTTCTTGGATAAAAGGAAGATAAAGGACGTTATTGATTTTGAGCTGAAAAGAGGCGGGCAGGTTTTATATATAACTCCTTACATTGAAGGTCAAAGCGAGAGACTTGTTGATATTCACCAGCTCTTCCAAAATACACCGATATCAATACTCCACGGTAGAATGAGACCAACTGAGATAGAAAAGATACTGATCCTGTTTATGATAGGAAAAATAAAGATTCTTGTTGCTACCAAAATAATATCTCTTGGAGTTGATATTCCGAATGTAAATACCATGATAATAGAAAGAGCGGATCTCTTTGGCCTTTCTGAACTCTATCAGCTTCGGGGAAGGGTTGGAAGAGGAGACAAGGATGCTTTCTGCTATCTTATGTTTGATGAAAATATAAGTGCTCAGGCTAAGGAAAGATTGGATGTTTTTGTAGAAACAGTGAATTTCAAAGAGGAAGGTGTGGGACTCCATCTTTCTCTCAAAGATCTTGAAATGCGAGGTGCAGGAAATCTCTTTGGTAAGGAGCAGGTTGGACACATCTACTCAGTTGGATTTGAAGCTTATACAGATATTCTTCGAGAGATGATAGAGGAGATGAAAGAGAAAAAGAAGGAAAAAATTTCATTTGAACCTATGGTAAAGGTGGACGTGCCTGCATACATACCAGCAGATATTATTCCAGACAATATGCTCAGAATCTCTTTTTACCGTGCTTTTGCAAATGCTGAAACTGTTGAGGATGTGGAATCAATATATGAGATGATAAAGTACAGATTCATAGGAGACAGACACATAGAAGAGATTGAGAACTTCGTAAAAATTTCAAAACTCAAAGTACTTATGAGGGAGATGAAAATCTACTCCGCTGTGTTCTCGCAGGATTTGACCTACGCTGAAATAGAGTCAAAAGATGGGAAGTTGAAAATACCCGTTGATGGACTTGACGGACTTATAAACTTTCTTGTGAAATCTAAAAGGTTCTCTTCATCCAGAGAATAAATACTCCTGTTGTTTGTTCGAACCTGTGATAATTCTGTATTTCTTTGAGCTTCATAACATTTATGAATGAAACTTCGTTTTTGTAGTTATTTATTTTGTTTTCAATGAAACTCAGAGCTCTTGTGAGATGAAATATATCAACGAATGTGAGTACTATGTTTTTTGGATTTCTGCTTACACATTCGGAGATTATCTCTTCTATCTCGTCTCCGCTACCACCTACGAAGACGGAATCTGGATCTGGTAGATCTTTCAGAACTTCGGGAGCTTTTCCCGCAATAATCTCAATATTTTTTACTGAAAATTTCTCAGCGTTTCTTCTTATGATCCCGCAAAATTTTTCATTTTTCTCTATGCAGAATACTTTTCCTTTTCTCGCTATCATGGCGCACTCTATTGAAACTGAACCGGAACCTCCACCAATATCCCATACAACAGAATTTTCAGACAAAGATAGTTTTGATATCGCTATTGCTCTGATTTCTGACTTGGTTATAAGGCCTCCAACATGTTCAAACTCTTCTTCCGGTATCCCTATTTTAAATTTTCTTTGCTCTGGATCTTTGAGAATTATTACAATGTTGAGTGGAGAGAATTCCATGTTTTGTATGTTGTATATGTCTACTTCCTGAACTCTTTCGTTCGGACCTCCAAGATTTTCAAGAACAAAGAACTTATGGATTTTTATGTTGTTATCTATCAGGAACTTCGCTACTTTTTTGGGATCTTCTTTTCCGTATGTCAGAAGGAGTATCTTACTGTTTTCTATTATATCGTAAAAATGATCATCGAGGTTTTTGGCTTTTGAGTGGATGCTGAGAATTTTTGCATCTTCCCAGTTTTCTTTTATTCTTGAAAACGCAAGTTGTATTGATGAGACATTTGGTATGATCTCTACTGAATCCTTTCCGATTTCATCTATTACTCTTTTTGCAAGACCGTAGAAGAGAGGGTCTCCTGAGTTCAGAACTACAACATTTTTTCCTTCCAAAAAATTTTTCTTTATCTCATTGACTATCCCTTGTGTGTCTGCTCCTATTATGTGTGTCTTTTTTTTGTCGTCAATTATATCTTTCACAAGTTCAAGATGCCTCTTTCCACCAAAAATTACCTCTGAACATTTAATTAGGTTTATTGACCTTTCAGACAATCCTTGTATTCCATCTTCGTTTATTCCGATGATATTTACAGGCATCGGTATTCTATTCTTATGGATGATTTTGAGTTTTGCGAGAAATTGGAAATTGTGATTTTACTTTTGTTCTTCTGAGCTTTTTATTATGTTAAGTACGGAGATATATGCAAATGTGCAAGCGGGTCCCAATGTGGAACCAGGACCGGGATATGTTCCCCCAAACGGCGAGCAGGATACATTTCCGGTAGCATATAGATTTTCGAATTTTGTTCCGTCTTTCTTCATAATTCGTCCGTTTTCATCTGTAACTAGTCCACCGAGTGTTCCAAGGTCTCCCGGATATATTGCCGTAGCATAAAACGGAGGTTTATCTATCGGTCCAAGATTCGGATTTGGTTTGACTCTCGGATCACCGTAGTATCTATCGTATGCGCTTTCGCCTCTGTGAAAATCTGTATCTTTGCCTTTCTTGGCCATATCATTGAACCTTTTTACTGTTTCTACAAGACTTTCTGGTTTTATCTTTATTGTTTCTGCAAGTTTTTCAAGAGAATCTGCTTTGACCAAAAATCCTTTTTCAGCTGGGAAATTAGGTGTAATGCCCGGTGGAATCTTTCCAAACGGATAGCTACTTCTGTGTTTTTTATCCATAATAAGCCAAGCTGGTATGCAAGGAACTTCAATGTTATGCTTGTATTGTCTTTCCCAGCAATCCGTATATGGAGCGGATTCGTTCATAAATCTTCTGCCTTGACTATCTACGATTATACAGAATGGAAGGGAACGTTCATATACCAGAAATACTGTTTCTTGATCTGGGGTTATTGCGACAGGGCCTCCCCAAGCTTTATCAAGGAGATCTGTATCAGCTTCATATTTCATCAGGATTTTGATAATGTCTCCTTCATTGCCGGATGCTCCGACAGTCCATCTATAATCTGTGGGTTTGGGTAGGAACTTCTCTCTCAAATCCTGAGATCGCTCAAAACCTCCGGAAGCCAGAACAACTCCCGATTTAACAGGAACTTTTATTTCCTTCCCGTCTTTTTCTACTACAACAGATATTACTCTGTTGTTGCTGAATTCAAAGTCAATAACTTTGCTGTTGATCCATATTTCAACACCGTTTTGTAGGCACCTGTGAAGTATTTGTCCCACAAGGGATCCGCCCATAGTAAGTGGATACCTGAATGTTACAAAGTAGAAAATTGTTCTGAAAATAACTTTTAGAGCTGTGCTAAATCCTTTTAAGCTCCTTTTTGCTAAAATGAAGTCAGCTGCTTCTCTTGAGAACATCGCTATTGGGGGCATACCTGGATATCTTCTCAAAATTTTCAGATACTTGCCTAATTTTTTACCATTGAATATGTCTGGTTCAACTGCTCTTCCTTCTTTCTTACCACCGGGTTTTTCTGGGTAGTAATCCGGATATCCTATCATGGGTCTTATTTTTATCCCTTCTGATGTGAGGAATTCCAACATCTTGGGACCGAATTTTATAAAGTTTTCGATTTTCTTGGGAGAATAAGTTCTATGTTTTGGAACAACATTGTTCAGGTATTCAATTGCATTATCATAAGAATCATTTATGTATGGATTTGTGGGTATCCACATTCCTCCGCCGGACATAGAAGAAGAACCACCTATTTTCTCTGTTTTTTCCAAGACCAGAACTTTCATTTTGTTCCTGCTACCAACAAGAGCTCCTACAAGTCCACCAGCTCCACTACCGACTACCACCAAATCGTACTGATTCATAATCTTGTTTTTAGTGATTTTTTACATTTTCTCGATTTTTACAATATGTATATGGCTAAAGAAAGTGAGAACTATTTTGATTTTTTAAACCTTTAGCTTTATAATTTTACATCTATTGTATGCTACTTTTTGTTTTGATTTATATTTCCGCGAGGGTTGAAGTTTTTTTCAGCGCAACAGATGGTTGTAGAGAACAGATAATAAAACATATAAATTCGGCAAAAGATTCAGTTTACATAGCTGCGTACTCTTTTACTTCAAGGGAAATATCGGAAGCTGTTATAAGAGCATCTGAAAGAGGAATTGATGTGAAAGTTATAACCGATCCATCCCAATCGGAGGAGAAATTCTCCAAATTCACATTTTTGAAAAAAAATGGTGTTAACATCAGAGTTCCAGCTTATGAAACAGAAAGGAGAGGGAAAAGATTTCTGACACCAAAAATGCATCACAAGTTCATAATTTTTGATAAAAAATTCGTGATGACTGGCTCATACAATCTTACAGCATCAGCAGAAGATCTGAATGATGAAAACTGTGTTTTCATATATGATGATCCAAATACGACTCAGAGATTTCTTCAAGAATTTCAGAGACTTTGGAAGATTTCAAGATGACCTATACTTTACAACTATACTTTACAATATATGACTCAATTTTTATCACAGTTGCTATTATATCTGTATGCTGACAAGAGAAAAGATATATATTGCTCCGAGTATACTTTCGGCTGATTTTCTAAAACTTGGTGAGGAGATTGAATCTGTTGTGAGAGCGGGGGCAGATATAATTCACTTTGATGTTATGGATGGAAACTTTGTTCCAAATATATCTTTTGGAATACCTGTTCTCCAGAGTATATCTGAAATAAAAAAGAACCTACAGCAGAACATTTATTTTGACACGCATCTTATGATTGAGAAGCCAGAAAGATACATAAAAGATTTTTCATCAGCAGGAGCAGATATGATATCTTTTCATCTGGAAGCAACTTATCATCCATACAGAGTTATAGACATCATAAAAGGTGAAGGAAAGATTGCTGGAGTTGCTATAAATCCGGGAACTCCCTTATACTCTCTTGAACCATTTTTAGGTGTTTTGGATTTTGTTTTGGTTATGACTGTGAATCCGGGTTTTGGGGGCCAGAGTTTTATAGAAAATGTTGTTTATAAAATATCAGAACTTGATAGAATAAGGTATCAGAAGAATTACAAATTTCTCATAGAGGTTGATGGAGGGCTAAACAGTGATAACGCAAGAGTTGTTGTTGAACTTGGGGCTGACATTCTTGTATTTGGCTCTTTCATTTTCAGTGGCAACAGAAAGCAAAAGATTGAATCAATAAGAAAATCTATTTCCAGAAGCGAAGCTGTACTGACATGAAGGGAAATCATATCAAAGAAAATCAGAAAAAACCGGAACAAGAGTTATCACGTCAAGAGACAAGTGAGGTAAAATACGGTTATATAGCGTGTGTCGGGAGACCGAATGTTGGTAAGTCTACGCTCATAAATACATTAGTCGGAACGAAGATATCCGCGGTTTCACCGAAGCCCCAGACAACAAGAAGATCTATAATAGGTATAAAGACAATAAGGGAGGATGGAAAACTCTATCAGCTCGTTTTTATTGATACGCCGGGTATCCACAAACCAAAAGATGAACTCGGTTCCCAGATGGTAAAGCATGCAATAGATTCACTGAAATCTGCAAATGTTGTATATCATCTTGTAGATTCATCTGAGGGAATTCAGGGAGAAGATATTGATGTTTTTGAAAATCTGAAACATATATTAGGAACCGAGGGACTGAATCCGGCTGTTTTCTGTGTTCTGACCAAAATAGATCTCATAAAGAAAGAAAAACTTCTTCCTATGATGGAGGAGATTGGTAAATGGAATTTTTATAAGGAGATAATTCCGGTTTCTGCTTTAAAAAGTTTGAACCTTCAAGAGCTTATATCATATACGCTAAAGTATCTTCCACAGGAGTCAGAAATTCATTTTCCGGAGGACACCATTTTTGGGCTACCTTTGAGAATTTTGGTTCAGGAGGTTATAATGGAGAAAATATACAATTACACTCATATGGAAATACCTTATTCAACTGCTGTAGATATTGAGGAAGTTACACATCGTGGTAATAAAGTGATTTACATAAAGGCTACGATTTATGTTGAAAGACCTGGTCAGAAGAAAATAATCATAGGTGAAGACGGATCAAAGATAAAGCAGATAGGAACTCTCGCGAGGGAAGAATTGGAGCTTCTGACTGGCAAGAAGGTTTATCTTGACCTTTGGGTTAAGGTCAGGGGTGATTGGAGAAAGAACATACATTTTGTAAAAAAGGTTTATTTTTCTGACTAATTAGTTATGGATTATCTGATCTCTGGTTTACAAGTTGGCTTAATATATGTTTTGCTTTCCTTTGGAATATTTTTGATATATAGAACAACCAGAATCCTAAATTTTGCTCACGGTGATATCGCAACGCTTGGAACTTTTATTGCTTTGACTTTACATCAAAAAACAGAAAATCTTCTGATTTCAGTTGTAGTTGGTGCATTCTGTAGCGGTGTTGTGTCTATGCTGTTTTACAGGTTCATAATATACGAAGGAGAGAGAAGGGGAGTCAATCCGCTCGGTTTAACCATAATTACGATTGCTTTTGCCTACATACTTCAGAGTTTTGAGATTGTGATCTGGGGAGCTGAACCGAAAGATTTTCCATCGTTAGCTTATGGAAGATTTTTTATATTTCCTGCTCAGTTTGTTGTAATACTTCTGGTTTCTTTATTTCTTATGTTGGGTATGTACTTTATTACTATGAAAACGAATTTTGGAATTCAAATAAGAGCTATATCGCAGAATCGCGAAGCTTCTGCTACGCTTGGAATAAGTGTAAAGAAGGTTGTAAGTTTTGTTTGGTTTATAGCATCTTTCATAGGTGCAATAGCTGGATCATTGATTGCTCCCCTTTATTTCGTTGATCAGTTCTTCTTGTTTGATCCATTTGTCAAATCTTTTATAGGAGCAGTTGTGGGCGGACTCGATAATCCGTTTGGTGTTGTTATAGGTAGTATCATTGTCGGTCTCGCAGAGAACATCTTTGGTGGATATATTTCTATAAAATTCAAAACAGCATTTGTTTTCTTCATAGCGCTTGTTTTCCTTCTGATAAAACCAGAAGGACTACTCGGAAGAGAGATAAAAGAAAGAGTCTGATTTATTTATTTGCTTTATAATTGCTGATGTGAAAAACGCGCTATGCCTCTGCTATGTATGGATTCTATACAATAAAGCTCTGCATAATTACAAAAGCTCTGCATGATTACAGCAAGTTTATTTATCATCTAATTTGTGTTTGCTCTCTATGCTACATTGATTGAGCTATTTTTACAAGAGCAGTGCTTAAAACTACAAGTAGAACAAATATGTTTAGGTCTGAAAATATTTTTTTTGTGTTCTGAATGGTTCTCATAAATCCTATGATTGCAATTATCAGGAATGGAGCAACGAGTATTTTTCCAATGGTATTTATGAATGCTAATCCTATGACTAATGTGATCAAAAGAGTTATGATTATTATTTTTCTAATTTTTTCTCTTCCAAGGTAAGCAAATGTTTTGAAATCTGAATTAATAAATTCTTCATTGTATATGTAAAACAAGGCAAGTGTATGTGGTATTTGATATGCATACATGAAAGCAGAAAGTAAAAAAGCTTCGTTTGATATTTTTTGAGATGCGGCAAAGTATCCTATTAGTGGCGGTATTGCTCCTACAATAGCTCCAACAAAAAGTGAAAGAGGGGTTATTTTTTTCAGAAACGTATAAACAAAGGAGTAGATAACAAAAGCACATAATCCCAGAATAAAGGACATTAAGCTTGAAAGTGCTAACATAATAGATCCGGTGATTAGGTAGGCCAATGCTATAATCCAAGCTCCTTTTTTTGTCATTCTCTCGGAGGGAAGAGGTCTGATTTTTGTTCTCGGAATCAGTATATCTTGATCTTTTTCAAGAATTTGGTTTACTGCGCTTGCGCCACCTGCCATAAAAAAAGTTCCGAAGAATACGAGGATTATTTTTTCGTTGATATTTTGAACCAGTGAGAAACCGGCCAATGCTGTTAGCGCGTTTGCGAGCGCTATTTTGAACTTTGTCAGCAGGAGAATGTCTCTTATCTTTTGGCTCATTTCATTATGAAGTGATATATATTCATATTCTTGTGATATATATTCATTATGATATATATTCTGTATGTATATGTTATCATACTTTTGAAAACTTTGAGAAGTTTTATTTGTTTGTGTAAGAAAGAAATTTTTTTCCGAAGTTTTATATTTTTGTGGAAATGAAATTTTCTGGAGACTTGGAAGAGCAAAGATACATCAGAAGAACTTTTGAGTTGGCAAAATTGAACGCTGGAAAAACCGCACCAAATCCTTGGGTTGGAGCTGTTCTTGTTAAAGATGGAAGAATTATAGGAGAAGGATTTCATCTGGGAGCTGGTTTCCCACATGCAGAGGTAGAGGCAATAAACTCAGCGAGGAGAAACAATTTTTCTACAGAAGGAGCATGTATGTATGTTTCTCTACAACCGTGTAATACATACGGAAGAACTCCTCCATGCGTTGAGCAGATAAGGGAAGCTGGTATCAAAAAAGTTTTCTTCTCAGTATATGATCCAAATATAGATCAGAAAAATTATGAGACAGGCGGAGTATATATCAAAGGAGGAATATTAGAGAGTGAAGGAAGAAAAATCCTTTTGCCTTACCTTGTATTCACAGAAAAAAAGAGACCTTATGTCATAATAAAGTTAGCGCAAACTCTTGATGGAAAGATCGCCGATTTTTCGGGAAAATCAAAATATATAACATCTGAAAAATCTCTCAAGCTCGTTCACATGCTCAGAGCTAAATCCAACGCAATTATAATAGGTAAGGAAACATTTGTAAAAGATAATCCGTATCTCAATACAAGGAATTTGAAACCTTCGTTTTTAAGAAAGTTGCAAGTAGTAAGACAGCGTATAGGTGGAGATTATCCAAATCCTATAAAAATTGTTATAGATCCAGATTTATCTTCTTTGTTTTCCAATCCAGAAATGAACTTATATCAAGGAAACAATGTTTTATTTATAGGTTCTACTGATTATGCAAAAGAATTTCTATCTTCTGAATTTCAAAAACATAAGTTAAGCTCAAGAAATAATATATCTTTTGCTCTTATTAAATCATCTGACGGTGTGATAAATCTTTTGGATATGATAGATTTTCTGTATAATCTTGGAATTATGGTTGTTATTGTGGAAGGAGGTGCAAGAACGGCTTGGGAATTTATTGCTAAAGATTTGTTTGATGAAATTTGGATTTTTATTGCTCCGAAGATACTTGGCGGAGGAAAAAGTATCGGCAACAACAAGCCTTTGAGTTTGTATCAGTCAGTAGGTCTGAAGATATTATCAATAAAGAAAACAGGAGAAGATATACTTTTAAGATTATCAAAGGAACTTATTTGGGATGTTTTTTGATCTTTCGTAGAACTTTTTGAAAGATTCTCCAAAAAATTTTCAACTATGCTATGATGAAATGATGTAAGGGAGTTTTTTTAAATTCTTGGTATTTTCACTGTAGAATTTCTTTTTGAAGAATGTAGATTCCAAATTTCTTTGCCGTAGTTATGTTGGGATTTGTTTGTGGTTTGTGTATGCTGTGTCCAGTAATGCTCTCTGATGTCTGATATTCAGCTACTTCAGAATTTGAGTCTGACATTTTATAAAACTATCACAAATCAGGTACGAAATTATTAGGCAATTTTTGGACACAGTAGGTGATTACTGGCAACGGTGCAAGGGATGAGGTGGTAAGGGCAATCAGAAAGGGCAAAAAGAAATGGAGAAAGGGTTATGGAAGGCATTGGCACGTGGAGATTTTCTTTTCCTCTTTCAAGCGATGGTTTGGAGAGTATGTGAGTAGCGTGAAGTTAGAGAACATACGGAAGGAGCTAACCAAGTTATGATAACGAGCATGTTTTTAAGTGGTGGTGTGGGTATGTTGGTTAGTTGAGTTGATGTTATGGTTATGTAAGTGGGTTATAGGGGTGTGTGGGTGTTTTGGAAGATATTGAATCCTTTATTGGACACAGCAGTTTGTGTATAGTATTTTTCACTGGGTGTTAGTTTAAGTTGAAATGTATTTTTTATAAAAGTGCCGAAAATATTATCTCGGGTATGATGCAGGATAGCAAAAATATGCAATGCGATCTGGCTTGGCAGTTTTGTTATTTCATCATTTTCTTCTCGGCAGAGCAGATCCGCGAAATCTCGCTTAGGAATAAAAATTAGCGAAAAAAAATACAAAATTGCTTATATTTGTATTATATTTTGTATGTTATTTATCAGCATTTATTAGAAGGAGGTATGTTTGATGGAATCTAAAAAAAGGGTTCTCATTATAGATGATAGTGTCTTTACATTTGAGCAATTGAAGGCAATTGTTGAAAAGACCGGGATGGCAGAGGTTTTAGCCCATGCTAAAGATGGTATGGAGGGTGTGAAATTATACAGAAAGCTTACTCCTGATATTGTTTTTCTCGATATACTAATGCCCAACATGGATGGTCTGCAAACACTCAAAACAATACTGAGTATGGATAAAAGTGCCAAGGTTGTTATGATATCTTCATTAGGAGGTGCTGCGGAGAAAGCAGAGGAAGCGATGAGATCGGGAGCAAAAGCTATAATATCTAAACCGTTTGATGAAAAAGACATAAAAAGAATAATAGAACAAATGTAGGGAGGTTTAGGGTATGGGAGTGAAATTCTTTGGAACTTTTCTTGTTGAAAGAAAGGTTATAACCCGTGAACAACTTCTGGAAGCTATAGAGGAGCAGAAGAAAGTTAATCTTAAATTGGGAGAACATGCTATAAGACTGGGCTACCTTACTCCAGCGCAGGTCGAAGAAATAAGGAAGCTACAAAAGAGAGAAGAGCTCAAATTCGGTGAAGCTGCTACAAAGCTTGGATATCTCACACAGGAGCAAGTTGAGAGAATAATTACAATTCAGAAAAGCTCTCACAAGCTGCTCGGAGATATTCTAGTTGAAAAGGGTTTTATAACGAGAGATGTTCTTGAAAGGGAACTGAAATTTTTCGAAACAGAGCAGAGAATATACATGACCGAAACGGTATTTTTACCAGAAGGTGTAAAAGATAGAGATATAATAAATATTGTGGTGGATCTTGCGAAAAAATTCTTACTCAGAACTGTTGATGTCAATACAAAATTTGGAGATTTTTCTTTTGAAGAATTCCAGAAAAGAAATAATTATGATACACAAATTGAGGTGTCGGGTGATGTGAACATAAAAGTTGTTTTCTCTCCGCCGGAAAAGTTTGCTGATATGTTATTGAAGGAGTATGGACTTCCAGAATCGCAGGAGCTAAAAAGAGATGCAGTTAAGGAGTTTATGAATATAGTTATGGGTAATGTTGTTGCCAAAATGGAGAGATTGGGAAGGAGGATAAAAATATCTCTTCCAACAGATCCGGATATTAAGGGAAAAGTTTTCAAATACAATCTCACATCTCCGGATGATGTTTATATTTTATTCTTCAAAGAATCTTGATTTTTCTACCTTCATCTTCTTGGGTTCTTGTTTTACTCCGTTGCAAACAAGAATTTGGTGAGCCTGAAAACCTACTTATTTTATATGATCTTTGGTTTTGGCAAGTTTCAGGATTAAGCTCAACGGAAATTATCCAGACATAGTAAAAGGTATTTTATCTGAAAGGAATTTATCTACTATTTTCTCAAATAAGATTTTCTCATCATTGTGTTCAATTACATCTTGATTCGCTATGCTCTTTGCTATTTCTCTTGCAAAAGATATAAGTTTAAGATCTTTGATATACTCAACTTTCAGTTCATTGGCACCATGTTGTTTTATTCCAAGTATTTCACCTGGTCCCCTTATGTTGAGGTCTTCTTCCGATATTTTAAATCCATTGTTCTCTTTTTCTAATATCCGAATTCTTTTTTCTGAGTTTTCAGATATTTTATCTGGTATAACCAGAATGCATTTTCCTTCTTTATCTTTTCTACCCACTCTTCCCCTGAGCTGATGTATTTGAGAAAGTCCGAATCTTTCTGCATGTTCTATTACAATCATAGTTGCGTCTGGAACATCTATACCGACTTCAATTACTGTTGTTGAGACAAGAATTCTTATTTTACCTTCAGCAAAATCTTTTATGACTTCTGCTTTTTTATCTCCCGGCATTTTACCGTGAATAAGTCCGACTCCCCAGCTTGAGAATTTTTCAGATATAACTTTGTACATCTTCTCAGCAGATGGTAGATCTATCTTTTCTGATTCTTTCAGCAGAGGATAGACTATAAATATTTTTCCCCCTTCTATAAGTTCTCTTTGTATCTCATTCCATACGATATGCATTTCGTTTTCATAATACACTTTTGTTCTAACTCCTTTTCTTTCCGGGGGCATTTCATCTATAACAGATATATCAAGGTCTCCCCAAACAGTTAAAGCTACTGTTCTTGGTATGGGAGTTGCTGTCATTACAAGTATGTGAGGTGAATATTCTTTGCCTTTATTTATAAGTGATATTCTTTGAAGGACACCAAATCTGTGCTGTTCGTCTATGACAACAAGTCCGAGGTTTTTGAAATTTATATTGTCATCGTATATAAGTGCGTGAGTTCCGACAAGAGAATTTATGTATCCTTTCTGCAAAGCTTCGTATAATTCTTTTCTTTCAGATGTTCTTGTACTACCTGTAATTATTCCTATTTTGAGTCCGAGTGGTTTGCCAAAATTAACAAAGTTTTGATAAAGCTGATTAGCTAATATTTCTGTTGGAGCCATAACAACAGATTGATACCCAGCAGCAGAACATATAAGGCAAGCAACAAAAGCTACGAGAGTTTTTCCTGAACCAACATCTCCTTGAAGAAGTCTATACATAGGATTTGGTTTTTCAAGGTCTTTTCTTATTTCTTCAATTACGCGTAGCTGAGCCGAGGTTAGCTTGAAGGGTAGAGTTGAAAAGAAGAAACTAAGTAATGAATCACTCACAAAAAACTGTTGAGCTTTTTTATCTATAACATATTTCCTTTTCAGTAGCAAGGCAAGTTGTGTTCTGAATATCTCTTCAAATATTATTCTTTTCTTTGCTTGCTCAATTTCGTCAAGGCTCTGAGCATATTTTTCTGGAATATGAACTTTCAGTATAGCTTCTTTTAGAGGCATGATCTGATTTTTTTCTTCTATACTCTTTGGAACAAATGAGAAGATGTAATCTCCAACCTGTTCGATAACTTTTCTTATCGCTCTGGCGGTCATAGAAGAATCAACCGGATCTGAGATCGTATATACCGGAACTATTTTGCCAAGCTTCAATTTTGATATATCTTGTGATTTGACTATTTTAGGATGATACATCTGTGGAGTTTTTCTGAAAAATTTCACAGTCCCGAACACACACACTTCATTTCCTTCTTTAAAAAGATCAATGTATTCTGTCCATGAAAACCATACACATTCCAAGTTTCCGGAATCATCAGATAGTATAATTTTCCACATTTTTCTACCATTTGGTGTTATGACTTCTGAGCTGAATTTTATTCTACCTATGACAGCGGCTTTTTCTCCTTCTTGAAGTTCCGATATTTTTTTTATGTTCCCTCTGTTCTCGTAAGCTTTTGGTATGGAGAATATAAGGTCCTCTACCTTGAATATGCCCTTTTTGTACAAGTGTTGAGCAACATTTGGTCCTATTCCTTTTATGAATCTTACATCTGTTGAAAGTATGTTCTGAGCTTTTGTTAGAAACTCCTCTGCTTGCAATTTTTTTTCATCAGACATCTTGAAACTTAAATTGATATTTTTTAATTTTTAAATATTTGTAAGTGTAAAGATAGAAATTGTTAGTAAGACTGAAATTACATGTTTTTATGTATGGTGGTATCTAGCTCTGTTTCATTTTAATTTCTTAGAAGTAGGATTGGGGTTTTCCGTTTACTTCTGCTTTTCCAGAATTTTGACAACTTCATTGAATTTTGCTTCGAAATCTTTATCAGATAGCACTGGTGTCGATTCTTGAATATCTATGTTTTCTGAGATGTCTATCCATGATTTGCATCCGCCGTATTCTGGTTTCATTTTGATTTTAATCGGGTTTTTCAGTTTGAAGACGCGAACAACAAGACACCATACTTCGTTTTTCCCCCATCTGTGGAATCTTTCAAGAACAGTTTCATCACTCCATATATGATATGGAGATAATTTTTTCAGAGTTTCTTCATCTTCTACTTTTCTCGCTAAGACTGTATCCGCCCAGTATTTTATTTCTAATTCATCTTCTGATAGCTCCTGTTGTTTGTGATAGGTCTTTTTGAGATAGCCTTCTCTTTCGTGTGTTAAAGTAGGAAATAGAAAAAAATATTTTTCTTTTGGAACAAAATCTCCTTCATCTTCTATTATCCCGCCTTTTCTCAGAATGATTATCTGCTCTCCGTTTCCAAGAGCTTCTATTACACTTCTCCATTCTTTAAATGCTGAGTTTATTTTTATAGTTTTTCCCTTTGTTTCGGTATAAACCTGTAGCATATCTCTAAATTAGTTCATATAAATATCCTGTTGGGGTTTTACTGAATTGTATTTTGTTACTGTTTCACTTTTGTGATTTTCTCTCAAAGTATTTAATTATATTTATGCTTTTTAGTTGTGAAAAAAGACCTTGGAGTTCTGAGGATAATTCCTTGTCTTGATGTAAAAGACGGCAGGGTTGTTAAAGGTATAAACTTTGTAGATTTAAGAGACGCGGGTGATCCATTTGAGTCAGCAAAGGTATATGGGCAAGAAGGAGCTGATGAGATATGTGTTCTTGATATATCTGCAAGTGTGGAGGGGAGAAGAGCTTCACTTGAGATGATCAGGAAAATAGCTCAGAATGTCTTTGTGCCAATAACTGTTGGAGGAGGTGTGAGAACTCCTGAGGATATGAGAGAGTATTTGAAATACGGTGCTGACAAAGTTTCTATAAATACCGGTGCCGTTGAGAATCCCAAACTTATAAAGGAATGTGCAGAAAGGTTTGGGAGTCAGTGTGTTGTTGTTGCAATAGATGCAAAAAGAGTAGATGGAAAATTCAAAGTTTTTATATACTCTGGTAAGAAGGAAACAGATCTTGATGCTGTGGATTGGGCAAAACGATGCGAGGAACTTGGTTGCGGAGAAATTCTCCTCACATCAATAGATAAAGACGGGACCCAGGAAGGATACGATCTGGAACTTCTGACTATGGTTCTTGAAGCTGTTTCGGTTCCGGTGATAGCTTCAGGTGGTGCTGGTTCAAAAGAGCATTTTCTTCAAGCAGCAAAGATTGGAACTTCAGCTTGTCTTGCTGCATCTGTGTTCCACTATGGTAAAATAAAGATCGGGGAACTAAAAGATTATCTCAAAGATAACCATATTTATGTCAGAACAGATTGAAATTTTGCAATTACTTAAATCTTGTTCCACTTTCTGAAAGTACAAAGATTTCTCTGTGAGAGTGATACAGCAAGCTGAATTATTTACCGTATTTTTCTATGATCACAACAAATTTATTCAACTTTGCTCTGTTGCAAAATTGAAACTGAAGTATTCTCAAATGATATTTTGTATGTTGTGGGTAATAAAACAATTTTGGGTATTAATTTCCTCATGAAACCATCAAATAGTATAGGTATGATTTCAGATCAAGCAAATCTGCACTAATTTCGGATGTTTGGATATATAGAACTTTTTTGATTTTTATAATTATTTTGTGTCACAGTACATTTTGGAATTCATTTCTTTTCTTGAGTCCAAAAATTTTTCAGCAAACACACTTCGGGCTTATATGAAAGATCTTGAAGAGTTTTCCGGTTTCATTTCAAAAGATTTAGATAAAGTAGATTTCAAAGATATAGAGAAATACATAAGGTATCTTTCTGAGGAGGGAAAAGAAGATTCAACAATTGAAAGGAAACTTTCTTCAATAAAATCTTTTTTCAGATTTTTGGAGGAAAGAGGCTATGTGAAATATAATCCAGCAGAGCTTGTTCCTTTCAGAAAGAGGAAAACCAGGATACCTTCATATCTTGATGAAGACGAGGCTCTTGATCTAACAGATACAGATAAGGAAAGAGATAGGTTGGCGATCTTGATTTTGTATGGGTGCGGACTCAGAGTTTCTGAGCTTGAGAATCTGAAGTTAGAAAATATCTCGGGGGATTTTCTGAAAATATATGGTAAGGGTGGAAAATGGAGATCTGTTCCAATACCTACATATGTCAGAGAAGAAATTGATTTTTACATAAAAAACATCAGACCAAAGTATTTGAGAGATGAGGACGACGGTTATTTGCTTTTGAACAAATACGGGAAAAAACTTTCTTCAAGATACATAAGAAAGATAGTAAAGAGACAAGGATTTTTGAAAACGGGTAAGAATGTGTGGCCACATCTTCTGAGACATTCATACGCAACACACCTTCTGAAAAATCAAGCAGATATAAGAGTAATTCAGGAACTTCTCGGGCACTCCTCAATAAACACAACACAAAAGTATGTTCATACAAACATAAACGAGATCGTATCAATATACAAAAAGGTTCATCCAAGGGAGTCAGAAGAATAGGGGAAGGTATAGCGAAGGAAATCTTGGCATCAGTTGTTCGGAGATTTGAGTTTTTTTCAAATTCTTTCAGGGTTTTTGTCTTCAGTAGCTCCTTCTTCAAGAGCCTAAGTTTATCTAAATCTTCTATCCCCATTATCTCCTTCTTGATTGATGTAGGAGTTCTGCCAAACTTAACCTGTATGGCAAAGAGTAAAGCTTCCTTTAACCCTTTCTTCATACCTTCTTTCATACCTTTCTCCAGTCCTTCTTGGTAGAGCCAAGTTTTGGTTATGTCTATATCTATCACTGTTTTTTCTACCTACTTCCTCAAATCTTCTCTTATATCTCTGAGCTCACCAAATACTCCTAACCTATTTATATATTTCTAAAATATCGTGTTTGGTTATCTCCCTTCTCTCAAAACTTTCTCTGAGCTTCTGAACTATCTTTCTCACAACTTCCGATATGTTCTGAGTCTTTCCAAGTATCCCAAGCAAATATACATCCGGATTATCTGATTCCAAAAATCTCTCTGCCTCTACCTCCTTTAGATCTATTATCTCATCCTCATACACAATGTCCCATCTGCTCTCATCTCTATACGGTTGCTTATCCTGAGTTCTTCCTTACCCAAATATATTACGACCTGCTTCACTGGAAGATTGTATCTTGAAATTACAACATAAAAATACCTCAGCATCCTTTTTGGCATATCCGGATCATTCTTTGTCTGAAAATCTACATGTAAAATCAACTCCGTTCC
>JANXBU010000023.1 GCA_025060505.1 Candidatus Calescibacterium sp. | reverse complement strand
TATGGGACTTCTTGAAGGGAAGGTCGTAGTTGTCACAGGATCTGGTCGCGGTATAGGAAAAGAGGTGGCTTTGCTTTCCGCTCGTGAAGGAGCTTATGTTGTAGTCAACGATATTGACCCAGATGTTGCTCTTGAAACTCTGGAGCAGATAAGAAATCAGGGAGGAAACGCAACAGCCTACATAGGAGATGTATCTGAAGAAAGTTCAGCAAAAGACATAATTGAGCTTGCAAAAAATGCCTTTGGGAAGGTTGATGCACTTGTTAATAATGCCGGAATAACTCGTGACACCCTACTCGTTAGAATGGAAACTCAAAAGTGGGATGAAGTTATGAAAGTACATCTTCGGAGTGCTTTTTTGTGCACAAAGTATGCTGTCTCAGAGATGATAAAGAACAAAACTCACGGCGCAATAGTTAATCTAACATCGCCCTCAGGTCTCAGAGGGAACATAGGTCAAACAAACTACTCCACTGCAAAAGCTGGATTCATCGGATTTACCTTAACCCTATACAAGGAGCTTGAAAGATACGGAATAAGAGTCAATTCCGTAGCACCAATAGCTTGGACTCGTTTGACACAAGCAATACCAGAGGACATTCTGAAAAAAAGAGGTGAGGAGTTTGCTCAAAAAATGAAATCAGCAAAACCAGAGTATGTTGCTCACTTGATATGTTTCCTTATATCTGATTACGCAAAAGAAATAAATGGACAGATCTTTGGAGTGTTCGGTGAGGAGTTTCACATATGGTCATTGCCAAAAATTGTGTTCAGAAAAACAAAATCAGGTGGATTTTCCATCAAAGACTACATAGATATGCTTAACGAAATAAAGGAATACCTGCAAAAACCAGAAGGAGATATAGGATAATTTTCTTTACGTAGAAACAAAATCTTTTGTAACTAATTAGAAGTAATCCAGTTAGCAAACGTCCTGAAAAAAACATAGATTTTGCAGATCTATTAAAACTTTTAGCTCTCTTTACCGTTAATTGATGACCATTGTTGGAACATCTGTAATAGGTGTTTCGCATCTGAATTCGGGACTGCCTTGTCAGGATGCTTGCAAATATAAGGTGACCGCAAATGGGAAAGCCATAGTGGCTGTAGCAGATGGAGTCGGTAGCGCACCAAAAAGCGATATTGGAGCCAGATTTATAGTAAACGAAGTGTTAGAACACCTTGAACAGATTGATTTGAAAAAACAAAGAATAGAAGAGGGAGATATCAAGGAGGTCATAATGTTTGCGCGTGAAAAGCTAAAAAAGATGGCTGAAGACACACAAGAAGATTTCCAGAACTTAGCTACAACCTTGATTGTTGTGGTTGCCTATGAAACTGATGACAAACAAAAAGAAGTTATGATAGCACACATTGGAGACGGAGCAGTATTGGCTGAATCAGATAAACTTGAGATTCTGTCATTACCGGAGGAATCCGAATCAAAATACAAGGTCGCACCAATCACAGTGAAAAATTGGTATGATTACATGCACTTTTACAAATTCAAAAAGAACTTCAAATTCATCGCCATAATAACAGATGGATGCCAGCCCGTAGCATTAAAAAAGGAAAATAACGGTATATCAGTACCACTTGAAGAGTTCTTCAGACCAATCTTCTATTGCTTAAAAAACAACAAAAATCCGGAAGAATGCACCGATGAGATAAGAAAACTCCTCAGTTCCCAGAAAGTGAACGAGTATACCTGGGATGATAAAACTCTGGTTGTCATAACCTTTTGACATTTTTATACTTTAATTTGATATGATTTGTAGATCTGAGTTTCTTCTCAAATTCCTTCAGAGTTCTTGCCCTCAATGCCTCATCTCTCAAAGATCTGAGCTTATCAATATCATCAATTCGCATCACACCTTTTCTAATTAACGAAGATGCTCTACCAAACTTGAACTTTACAACAGAGAGTATAGTTTCCTTCAACGCCTTCTCTAATCCTTTCTTCATACCTTCTCTTATTCCTTCTTTTCTTCCCTGCTGTATCCCTTTTTGTATCCCTTTTTGTATCCCTCTTTGCATTCCTTTTTCTAATCCCTCTTTTATTCCTTTCTCAAGTCCTTCTTGGTAGAGCCAAGTTTTAGTTATGTCTATATCTATCACTGCTTTTTGTACCTCCTTCCTCAAATCTTCTCTTATGTCTCTGAGCTCTGCAAATACTCCTAACCTATTTATATATTCTAACAAATCATGTTTGCTTATCTCCCTTTTCTCAAAACTTTCTCTGAGCCTTGATATTATCTTTCTCACAACTTCTGATATGTCTTCAGTTCTACCGAGTATTGCAAGTAAATACACATCTGGAGCCTCTGACTCCAAAAATTTTTCGGCCTGAACTTCTTTGAGATCTATTATTTCATATTCATAAGAAATAGATGTACCACCACTTTTCATGTCTATTTTGTTGCTCATTGTTAGCTCTTCATTTCCCAAGTAAATCACAATCTGCCTTATTGGAAGATTGTGCCCTGAAAATATAATGGAAAAATACCTTAACATCCTCTTTGGCATATCTGGATCGTTTCTTGTCTGAAACTCCACATGCAGAATGAACTCGGTTCCATCTTTGAGTTTGACGATTGCAAGAAAATCGGCTACAAGCTTACCAACCTGCATCTCTTGCGGTATCGGCTTTATCTCAACAACTTCGTATCCAAGAACTCTCAGAACACCAAGAGCCACTTTCTCAAATGTTGTTTTTATTGCAGAGTCATATCTCATTTTCTATATTTTTGATGCAGTATATGATATTTTTCAAACGAACAACAAGAAATATTCAGTAAAGGAGAGAAGTATTCCTCAAGGAAATTAAAGGCTGATTAAAATTTGTTGGATTCTTTTGAATTTGTTGGATTCATTTGAATCACACAACTCCTAGTTCTTTTGCAACCTTATGTATCTTCTCAACAGCAAATTCAAGCTGACTATCTTCATGAGTAAGCATAACTGAGGTTCTCAGCAGAGATTGTCCTTGCGGGACCGCTGGTGGTATCACACAGTTTGTATAGACTCCCTCATCAAATAGTCTTTTCCAGAAAAGTATAGTCATAACTTCATCCCTGAGTATAATTGGAACAATCGGGGTTTGGGAGTTTCCGGTGTCAAGTCCTATACTTTTGAGCTCGTTTCTGTATTTTTCTCCTTTCTTGCGAAGTTCCTCTGCCATCTGGGGATTTTCCTTCATCAGGTGCAAAGATGCTCTTACAGCAGCCAGAGCGGGAGGAGGAAGAGCTGCTGAAAAAATTATAGACCTACCAAAATGCTGAATAAAATCTACAACATATCTATCTCCCGCAACAAATCCACCAATTGATGCAAAAGATTTAGAAAATGTTCCCATTATGAGATCCACCCTATCATCCATATCAAAGCTGTTTGCTGTTCCTCTTCCACCGTATCCCAGAACACCTAGCCCGTGTGCGTCATCTACAAAAATTCTTGCTTGATACTTTTGAGCAACCTCGTATATCTCAGGAAGAGGAGCTATGTCTCCATCCATAGAATAAACTCCATCAACAACAATGAGCTTACCCTTATCTGATTCAATAGACTTCAAAACTTCTTCAAGAGAAGAAACATCATTATGTCTGAAATTCACTTTCTTTGCAAGTCCAAGCTGAATTGCATCTATTATTGAAGCATGGCATTTTGAGTCACAAATTATGTAATCGTTCGGACCAAGCAGAGCGGAAAGTATACCTATATTGGTTTGGTATCCAGTAGAAAAAACCAAAGCTTTTTCTTTTTTGACAAACTCTGCAAGCTCCTCTTCAAGTTCAAGGTGAAGCTTCAGAGTTCCGTTCAGAAATCTTGACCCAGTTGCACTTGTTCCGTATTCCTTCACCGCACTTATCACTTCCTCTTTTACTCTTGGATGATGCGTCAGACCAAGATAGTTGTTTGACCCAAGCATTATTTTTTTCTCACCATTTATGTATGCAATCGGACCCTCGTTCTTCTCAAATTCAAGGAAATATGGGTAAAGTCCAAGCTCACGAGCTTTATCTGCTAAATTGAATCTTCTACACTTCTCAAATATATCCGGAGACTTTATTCTGAAAACACCGAATCTACCCTTTATTTCAGATGAAAGTATTTCCAAGATTTCGTTTCCATCAGATACCATCTGACAAAGTTTTCCTCCCTACCCCTCTTTCCTTAACCCTCTTTTCCTAAGCAGAGCTCTTCTAATTGACACATATGCCAATTGAATTATAAACAAAAAACTAAAACAATAAAGAAAATCAAAATTGATTAAAATAATTATTAATCTTTACCAATCTCAAATCTTGAAAATCTTCTTACAGAAATATTTTCTCCGAACTTTGATATCGCGAGTTTGATAAAATCTTGAATTTTCGTTTTTCCGTCTCTTATCCAAGTTTGCTCATACAAGCAGTTTTCTTCAAAGAACTTCTCAATTTTTCCTTTTGCTATTTTGTCCGCAATGTTATCGGGTTTTCCTTCTGATTTACTCTGTTCGAAATATATTTCATATTCTTTTTTGAGAACTTCTTCTGGAACATCCTCCCTTTTGACCCATCTTGGAGACATAGCGGCAATCTGCATAGCTATTTCATGCGCCAACTTTTTGAACTCATCATTTCTCGCAACGAAATCTGTTTCACAGTTGAGCTCAACAAGAACACCTATTCTACCTCCTATGTGTATATAGGATTCGACTATACCCTCTTTTGCTGTTCTGCTGAGCCTTTTTTCTGCTTTTGCGATACCTTTTTTTCTCAGAATCTCAATAGCTTTCTCAAAATCACCGTTTGCCTCTTCAATAGCAGCCTTGCACTCAGCAACTCCGGCTCCAGTTGCCTCTTTCAGTTCCTTTATTTTTGACATTATGTCTTTGTCTGCCATAGCTAAATTCTCCCTTCCGTTTAATTTATTGCTGTCCCTGTTTTGATTTGGTGTTCAAAATATTTATAAGAGCTCCCGGATACCACTGCAAAGAAGAAACTAGTCTGTAGAGCATACCGTAAAGGCTCCCCAAAACCATGCCTCTGAGCTCGTCTGAATCTGGCGACTTTGAAAGCTCAAGCGTTGCTTCTTTGCTATAAAATCTGTTGCCTATAAGTGAGCCCCTGACCTTCTCCTTATCCAATACCTTTATAAGCTCTTTGAGAGTTTTTATTGGATCTTTCTTAACAGCTACAACAGCAATTGGTTCTTCAAATTTCACATTCATAAGCATCTTGATAAAAACATTCTTTGCTATCATCACCTGATTTTCCAACTCTCGCATCTTCTTTTTGATTGCTACAAATGCTGGTATATCCAACTCATTGAAATTGAAGAATAAGAAATACTTGTTGCTCTTAACCAAATCCTCAAAAGCTTGAAACTTCTTTTTCTTCCATTCCTTCCCTTTTTTTGTTATCATGTTATTCTCCTCCGCAGAAAATAAAAATTATCAAAATGATAAACAAAGCCCCAAAATTTTTGTAAAAATCAGATTTTTGTGATTTATAAAACTTTGAAACATCCTTCACTAGGATCTCCTTTTATATGCCAGTCAATAAAAAACTTATTTTTTTCTTAGATTCTGAATAAAGTGAGTATCATATCCACCATTTTTGAATAAATCAGAAGAAACTGCTTCCAGAAGGAACTTTATATTTGTTTTTATTCCTTCTATTTTTATATCCGAAAGAGCTTGAAGCATGTTTTGTATAGCTTCCGATCTATTATTCCCTCTTGCAACAAGTTTTGCAATAAGTGGGTCATAAAAAGGAGTTATACTGTTTCCTCCTATATAGCCTATATCAAGTCTTATATTCTCTGAGTCCCAGAAAAACTTTGTGCACTTTGGTTCAACAAGCTCCGTTATCTTTCCCGGAGAAGGAAGAAAAGTCACAGGATCTTCAGCATATATTCTACATTCAATACCCCAACCGTTGATTCTTATATCTCTTTCATCAGGAAGATTTTCTCCCTCAGCTATCTTTATTTGCCACTCTACAAGATCAAAGCCTGTTATCGCCTCTGTTATTGGATGCTCAACTTGCAATCTGGTATTTACTTCAAGAAAGTATATGTTTTTGTCTCTATCAACAACAAACTCTACTGTTCCTGCATTTCTGTATTTGAGCTCAGACATAATTTTTCTGGCAAAATCTCTTATCTTTTTACGGAGTTCTTCATCTACAAAAGTAGAAGGAGATTCCTCTATAACTTTCTGGTGTCTCCTCTGAACCGAGCATTCTCTTTCTGGGAAGGTTGTTATTCCGCCTTTTCCATCTCCAAGAACCTGAATTTCTATGTGGTGCGGTGATTGAAGATATTTTTCCATATATACTCTTTCATCTCCGAAAGCAGATTTCGCCCTTGAACGAGCTTGCTCATATGCCTTTGAAAGCTCATCTTCCTTCTCTACCCTCACCATTCCAATCCCTCCACCACCAGCTGCTGCTTTGAGTAAAACTGGATACCCGAGCTTTCTTGCTTCAATTTTCAAGACTTCAACATCGTCAATAATCTCTGTTCCAGGTGGAATAGGTATGTTTATTGACCTCACAAATCTTCTTGCTGTAGCTTTATCTCCCATTATCTCCATGCTTTTTGCCGTTGGACCTATGAATGTTATGTTGTTATCTTCACAGGCTTTTACAAAATCTTCCCTCTCCGAAAGAAATCCATATCCAGGATGTATAGCATCTGCTCCTGTTTTTTTGGCAGCTTCTATTATTTTTGATATATCAAGATAGCTTTTCAGCGGATGCGGCTCTCCAATATTTACCGATTCATCTGCTTCACTTACAAACGGAAGATCTTTATCTGCTTCAGAATAAACCGCCACAACTTTTTTCCCAAGCTTCTTGGCAGACTTTATAACTCTTCTTGCTATCTCTCCTCTGTTTGCAACAAGTATCTTTTTTATTTCCATAATCTTGAAACTAAAACTTGTTCGGAAACAAAGACCAAAAACAGAATTTTTGAATATCTGTTCAAATTTTAAGAAAATAAGAGAGAGTAGACGTTTTTCAAATATACAAAATACATAATTATTAAAGTATCATTTTGTTAAAAAAATAATCTTCAAACATAGATGACTAAATTTGAAGTAAATGGGAAAAAAGAAAAAAAAGGACTCAGATGAAAAAAAAGACGAAGGCAGTAATAACGAAGAGAAAATATATGAAGTAAAAAGTCTTGACGATTATTTTTTCATCGTAAGAGATGTCTTCTCGGAGTTCAAGACATTCGTTAGCGAAACAAACAGCATACTTAATACAACACTTGGAGCAGTAAGAGATATAATTCCTATGATTATAAACGGCAACCCAGATTATGAAAAAGTATTCCAAATAGTTGAAAATGTAAACTCGGCCCTAAAAGAATACATAGATAAACAGAACAATTTGATCAACAAAATCACATCTGCATCAGATATTCTTTCAAAAGATATAAGATGGGATCACATTATAATTGAACTGCTTTCTGGAAATAGAAACACAAGCAAGAAAGAACAGAAAACTTCAATAATAAAGAATGATGTGATTCCGTCATTCAGTATAAAGAACAATGATAAAAAGATCGAAGAACTTTTTGGAATAAAACCAATAACAGAAGAAAAAAGCGGAAAAGAAAAAGAGAAGGATGAATAAATTTACATTCAAGGATTAATTTGTATTATTAATTTTAGATATGCCGAGTAAGAAAAAAAACAATAAAGCAAAGAACAAAATTGAAAAAATAAACAGTACAGGCAAAACAGTCAAAAAGTTAAAAGACAAAAAAGAGAACAATAACCCAAAGCAATCAAAAGAACAGGAAACACAAAACAAAGAAAATATAAAAACAGAAGAAAAACGCAGAGAGGAAAGAATTCCAGCAGAAATAGAAGTAAAGTATTCAACAGGAGAAAGTTTTGCAGTAGACTGGACTATGAACATATCAAGAGGCGGAATGTTTATAAGGACACCAAATCCTCTGCCACCGGGCTCTAATCTGAAAATATATTTTTCTATTCCAGAGACCGAAGAAGAGATATTTGTGGAAGGCGTAGTCAGATGGAAGGCAGACCCAACCGATCCGAACGTTCTACCCGGTATGGGTGTAGAAATAACGTACATCGACGAGAAATCTAGAAGAATTCTTGATGAATTCGTTAGAAAAAAATTGCAGAAAAAATATCTTTAAAATCAAAAAATTTCTACCTTAAAAGGAAGGAGGTAAAATCAATGAAAAACATAGGAGAACAAATACAAAAATTTATAATGGAGGACATCAGACCAAGAATAAAAGCATCTCCTCAAATTGAGGATGTTATAGTTTGGCTCAAAAAGTTTGACGAAGGAACCGGAACAGTTTATCTGGGTCTGGCTCTCGGAAACGGTGTTGGGTGCTCACCATTCTGCGGTTGCGCTGCTAATCAAATAGCTGAGATAATAGGCCAAGAAATATCCGGCGAGTTCCCAGAAGTAAAAAGAGTCGTAGGACTTGCTGACATACCTTCTGAAGATATACTCAAAATGTGGAACGAAACTAACTGAATTTGACTGATGCTTGAAGATGAAATAATTCAGCAACTCAAAGAAGAACAAAAAAAAGATATAAAGCTATACAAAATAGAAGAAGATCAGAATAAAATAATCTTCGGATTAAGAACAAAGTCCGTAGACAAATCAGAAATACAAAAAATAATAGCCCAAAAAACAGCAAAAGAGGTAATAATTCTATCTGATCCGTTTGAAGAAGTTGAATATGTCTTGAACCGAAAAGTCATAGATTACATAAAATCTCACGGTGGAGAACTTAAACTTGTGAAGGTAGATCAAGAAAAAGGAGAAGTAGTAGTTTCTATGTCCGGAGCTTGTGCTCTTTGTCCCTCTGCGGTTGTGACCATGAAAGCTGGAATAAGAAGAATACTTTCTCAGTTTATTCCGTGGGTCAAAAGAGTTGAACCAGCAGAAGAGCCAAAGGAACCGGACTTTGGATTCAAACTCGCCCCAAAAACAACTTGAATTGAAAAAACAAAATTGAAAAATTGAATTGACACTCTCCAACTACTTCTTGGTATAAGATACTCCAAACAACTCAAATCTTTTTTCGGAAGGTGTCTTGACAAAAGCTATTGGTATTGGTGGTATATTCACACCAGAGAGAAATGGTATAGCAAATTCTTTCATAGAAGATAGGTCCAGAACATCGGTACTTGCTTCGTAGTCCTGTGGATACTCAATAGGTGGAATTTCAGTATTGTATTTTGTTTGCAGATAGCTTCTCATTCTTACATCATAGAGTATAAACATAGCTTGCGATAATTCATCTATACTTTTTGAAAATTTTATGTTTCCTATATTAAGTCCAACCAAAGCTACAAGCGCAGTCCCAATTATCCATATTGCAACAAGAACTTCTACAAGTGTAAAACCTTTTTGTGTTTTCACAATTTTTATTTTAATTAATTATCTAATAAATGCATTATGCCAGTACAAATCAGATTTAAAAATGACTTCTTCAAATTCTTGGATCAAGTAAATTATAATCCGGGCATAAGTATAAAAGATATTCTTGAAAACGGAATTCACTTTGGACACAATGCAGAAAAATGGAACCCAAAGATGAAGCCATACATATTTGGTGAAAGGAACGGAATACACATAATAGATGTTCAGAAAACTCAGGAGATGTTAACAGAAGCCTGCAAGTATGCGTACTATCTTGCGTCACAAGGTGGAACGATTCTGTTTGTTGGAACAAAAAATATAGGAAAAGAATTAGTAAAGAACTACGCCATAGAATGCGAGATGCCCTATATAGTAGAAAGATGGCTCGGTGGAACTCTTACAAATTTTCAGGCAATCCTGAACGGAATAGAAAGATATAACAGATATGTAGAGATGATACAAAGTGGAGAAGTATACAAATTATATACTAAAAAAGAAGCAAATAGTATAAAAAGAATAATGGAAAAAATGGGAAAATACTACGAAGGTATAAGAAATCTGAAAAAACTACCCGATGCAGTTTTTGTTCTGGGAATTATGGAGGAACAAACCTGTATAGCAGAAGCTGTAAAAATGAAAGTTCCAATTATAGCACCGGTTGACACAAACTGCGATCCGGATCCTATAACATTCCCATTTCCCGGAAATGACGATGGAATAAGAGCGATAAAATTTTACTGCTCAGTTATTTCAAGATCTATAAAGGCTGGGAGAAAGGAATTTGTAGAGCAGCAGAGAATGATTGTGGAATCCGGTGAAGCCCCAGCCACCACTTGATGTCAGATGAAATAAGAGCATTTCTCCTTAATTTCTCGTTTTTTTCAAGAATAAACCTATACAAAGGCACAGATTTCCAAAGACTCCTTCCCAAATCTATAAAATATATACCTCTCTTTTCACTGATTTCAGGTACAGCCTTGTTTTTTTGTTTCAAAATTTTCTCGTTGATAATAAAAGAAGACATTGCTGTGGTGCTTACTCTCGTTATACAATACATTATTTTCAACTTCTTCCACTTTGATGGCTTCCTTGATACAACAGATGCTTTCCTCTCCGGCAAAACCAAAAAAGAAGAAATCCTAAAAATTATGGAAGACACACATACCGGAGCATTTGCAGTTCTATTTGGTTCAATCTATATATTTCTAAAACTTTTCCTATACATAAACCTTGTAACAGATTATCCAGAACTTCTCATTTTTTCCTTTTCCTTAGGAAGAATATGTATGGTTATCTTCCCTTCTGTATTCAATCGTAGCGCAAAAGACTACGGGCTTGGATACACTTTTATATCAAATGTAAAAAAAGGTTTCCTAACATCAGCCATACTACTTCTTATTATATCTTCTATATACTTTTACCAGACTATACTGACACTCATTGTAGTTTTTCTGTTTTCCATATACTTCATAAAAAAAGTGGGAGGATTTACAGGAGATATACTCGGATTCATATGCGAAATCTCGGAGCTCTTGTGGCTCCTAACTCTATACTCTTGGAAGTGAAAATAAATGTAACAAAATGCTCCGCTGCAAGAAGAATTCCTCCGAAGAAACAACATACCATTCCGTAATCGCGGGAAACAGAACAAGAGTTTTATCCAAATAATGAAAGCTCAACATTGCATATTAAAGCATATTAAACTAAATCATCATAAATCATTTACCAATACAGAACTTTTTGAATATATCATCTATAACTTTCTGAGAACTCCCCTGACCTATTATATCATCTAAGCTTGTAAGAGCTTCTCTCAATTTAAGAACGCTACCGATGTAATCTGAGTTAGATATAAATTCAAGAGAACTCCTCAAATTTTCAATAACAGAAAGAATTATACCTATCTGCCTTGATGAAAGTGCAAAAAAATCTGTGTTCTCTCCGCGCATAACAAAATTCTTCATAATTTCACGAACTTTGTTTATATCCTTTCCTTCTATACATGATGTATTTACAATTTCGATTTCTTTGTGTTTTACATCAGAACTCTGAATAATATTTTCAAGAATTTCTCTGTATTTGAGAACATCTCCCTTATCAGATTTGTTTACAACAAAAATTATCAACTGAGCATCTGATAAAAACGAGACCTCAACAGATTTTTTGTCATCTTGATCGAATTCAGACGAGCTATCAAAGACACACAGAATTATATCTGATTTTTTCGCGAGCTCTATTGCTCTCTTTATACCCTCTTTTTCTATGGGATCCGGTGTTTCTCTTACTCCCGCTGTATCAATAAGCTTTATCAGAACTCCTCCTATATCTATTCTCGCATCAATGTAATCACGAGTTGTCCCGGGGAAAGGAGATATTATAGCTCTTGACTCTCCGACAAGAATGTTGAACAGACTTGACTTTCCGGCATTGGGCTTGCCTATTACAACACAAACCGCCCCATCTAACATCACTTTTGCACCTTTCCAAGAACTGTAAATTTTCTCCACCTTCTCCAAATTATATCTGATATTATTTTCAATCTTCTCTTTTGGTATATCAGGGTCTACATCTTCTGGGAAGTCCACCGAAGCCTCTATATCAGAAAGAACATCTATAATGCCAGTACGTATATCTTCAATAACGCGAGAAAATTCTCCTTTGAGAACTTTAAAAGACGCTTTTACACCAGCCAGAGTTGACGAATTGACTATGGAAAGAACAGATTCGGCTTTCTCCAAAGACAGCTTACCGTTTAAAAATGCTCTTTTTGTAAACTCTCCTTCCTGAGCCATTCTTGCTCCATTTTTTATGCACAAGCTAACAACATGATTTATTATAACTGGGTTCCCATGCAGAAATATCTCTGCCATATCCTCTCCTGTGTAAGACGATGGCTCTGGATAAAAAATTGCAATACTCTCATCTAACTGTGTTCCATCTTCATCGTATACCCGAACTAGATGAGCAAATCTTGGGCTAAAATTCTGTTTCCTTGTAATTTTAGTCAGTATATCTTTCGTTTTACTACCAGATATTCTTACTATTCCTATTGCAGAAGGATAAAGCGCGGTAGCTGGCGATACTATTGTGTCAAACACATTATTCTTTCTTGTTGATATGTTAATTTTTATTCATCTTGCTTGAATATGAAAATTTGACGAAATTACTGAGAGACCTCTATTCCCATACTTCTTGCTGTTCCCTCAACGATTCTACATGCAGATTCAAATGAATTCACATTTAGATCTGGAAGCTTTATTTTTGCAATCTCCTCAACATCCTTTTTAGTTATTTTCCCAACAATCTTCTTTCCAGCTTCTCCTGAACCACTTTCAAGCTTGGCATATTTTAGAATCAATGCAGAAGTTACCGGAGTTTTTATTATAAACTCAAAAGATCTATCTTTGAATACCGTAACATGAGCTGTGACTGGCAAACCTTTTGGGAATGTCTTTGATGCATCGTTAAATCTTTTGCAGAATTCAGATATGTTTATTCCTCTTTGTCCAAGAGCTGGACCAACTGGTGGAGCAGGATTTGCCTCCTGAGCCGGAATCTTTATTCTAAATTTTGCAACTACTTCTTTTGGACCACCACCTTTTGCGCCTTTATCTTGTGGCTTACCTTTTTCTGCACCTTTCATAGAGCTTTACTTTTATTCATACTTTTTCAAAATTAGTTTTTTTCAGTTTTTTACTTAGGTTTTTCTTCTGGTTGATTTTTACTTTATTTTCTCTATGTTTACTTCTTATCAGATATATTGAATTTTCCCTCAATGAGAAGTCTTCTGAAAAATCTTGAATTTTCTTGAAATGAAACCAAAAATCACTGGCATAAATACTATTGATACTACAGCCGAGAAAAATATTCCAATAGTTAGTATCTCCCCCAGATCTTTCAGACCCGGAAAATGGGCAGCAAGCATAGAACCGAATCCTATCATAGTTGTTATAGCTGCTATCAAAATAGCTCTACCTGTTCCGCCTATGGCCTTCCTTACGTCTCCACCTTCTTCAATCAATCTGTGGACTATATGAACTCCGTAATCAACTCCAACTCCCAAAAGCAGAGCATAAGCTCCCATGTTTATATAATGTATTTTTATACCCAGAAGGGAAGCAATTCCAGATGTGATTATAAGAGAAGATAAAACAGGTATAATAGCTAATATTGCATTCCCGAGATTCCTGAAACCAGCAAAAACCAAAGCGAAAACCAAAACAAAAGCAAGAGACAAAGAGATCACAAAATCTTTCTTCACTCTATCTGTAACATTCAGGAACACAGAAACTATACTGAATGATTTTGGATCCACATCCTCCATCTCTTTCTTTATAAGTCTCATGTAGTTTTCATCCTCCCATATAGCTCTTTTTGGATAAACAAAAACTATAAACGAGCCATCTTTACCAACGAAAGTTTTTCTTATATCTTCCGGGATATCTGAAATTCCAAATCCCCTACTCTCTGACGCTAATTTCAGATCAATAAGCATATCGGAGACCACTTTTGAATTTACAATCTGCAAAGTAGTAAGATCTACATACTTTTTGCTTAACAATATATTTATTATGTCTTCTATATCTTTGCTTAATTTCTTCGCTTCGTTTTCACCCTGAAATGTACCCGAAAGTATAGAAAGTTCAACTAATGCGCTTGAAACCTTCTTGAGTGCCCCAAAAGATTCAGCAACATAACCTGACTCCAAAACAGAAGGTATATCTGGCTTCTTACCCAATTTTATATCATAAACGACATCATAAACAGATTCAACAATAGGTAGTTTCTCACTTATATCAGATGGGTAAAATATTCTTATAGATTCTATCATTTTGACTGTTGTTTTCTGCTCGATTTCTTTGATTTTTCTATCAAGAGATTCAAGATCTTCAAAAACAAATATTGTATAGTCTTTTGGTCTACCGAACTTTTCAATTATTTTGTCCTCCGCTTCTATTGCCGGGAGACTTGGAAGAATCTTTCTGAGGTTATACTCGAAACCAAACTTGCTAAGCCCAAATATACCTGTAAGTAGCAGAGCCGAGAATATTATAAGAAATGGAAATGAGAATCTTGATACAAGTCTGGAAATAAACATAAGAGGATAATCAAGCGTAAGAGCTTTTTCTTTTACAAGAATTTTTCTGAGAAGTATTATAAGAGATGATGTGAAGAACACAGATGTTATAAGGTATATGATTATTCCGCTTCCAGCTATAACTCCGAGAATTTTTGACCCCCTTATTTCACTTATAGTAACAGAAAAGAATGCAGCAGATGTTGTAGTTGCACCAATGAGCATAGGAGGTATAACACTTCTTAGTGCTGCACGCATAGCCTTCTTTGGATCTGGAATTTCTTGAATCAGCTCTTTCCATCTTGAAAAAACATAAGCTTGGAAATCAACTCCAAGACCGATCAGGAATGCTCCAAAAAGAGCACTTATAACGGTTATGTATCCATAAACTAACATAAGAAAGCCAAAAGTCAGAGCAAGACCAACAGCAATAGCAGAACCAATAATTACTATACCTCCAATTCCTCTAAATATGAGTATAAATATGATAATACCGAGCACACCTGAAAGTAAGGTTGTAGTCCGCATATCTTTCAATGTGATCAATCTCTGCTCCTCAAGAGCAACATATGTTCCTCCCAAATAGATTTTCTCATTTGAACAAACACCTTTTTGAAGATTTTCTTTCAGATCAAAAAGCTTTTTGTATATTAGCTTGTTGAAGTTGTAATCATCAGATGGTCTGACAGGAATAGCAAAAACAGATATGGTAGTTAAATCTTTCGATAGCATGTATTCATGGTCTATATCATATTCGTAAGAGTTATTCGTTTGAGAACCTATAAGAAATGCTTTGCGAAAGAAACTTCTATATTTTCCCTCATCAAGTTGACCGCTTTCAAAATATAGCTTTATAAGCTCTATCCAATTCCTTATATTTGTTATTGATTCAACAAATTCCTTTTCGTCTCCAACATCTTCTCTTTGAAGTATTTCACTTTCCATAAGAGCAGACCAATTCTTTATAAAGTGAATGAAATCAAGATCTTCAAAAAGTTTAGAAAACTCCTTTTCTCTTCTTTTGAGGAAATCTTCAAGCTCATTCAAATTGTCTCTCTCAACAAAGAAAAGGGCATGCTGCTTTAAAAAATCCACTGGCATCCTACCTCTGACAGATTTTATTTCCTCCATAGCTTTGAGAGAACTTTCAATTTCTCCGGCACACTGCTTGAGTTCGGATAAATTATCTGACTGTATGACAAAAAATACCATATCTACACCGCCGTATCTTTCAGCCACATCTTTATATCTTATCACCTGAGGATGATCTGCAGGAAGCTCGTCAAAAAATGAAAGCTTTATCACCATCTTTTTTGCCGAATTAGCTGATATTATGGCGAGCACCAAAAACAAAGGAACAAAGAACCAATAAAACTTAACAGGAAGATCGGAAACAAAGTCAAGTACCTTCCACCATATTCTCTTTAACATACAATATTTTTTTACATCAGAAAATGTTTTTTTGCTAAAAACAGAGAAAAATATTTTCTTTACATACTTTAATCTGAGCTAGTTAATTTTTCATTAATTCTTCATAAATGATTCGATCTTGAAAATCTTTGCTCTACTTCAAAATAAAAGACAAAATAGGAAATATTTCAGGTATCGCTCCTTGGCAAAATATCATGATATATGAGCTAAAGAGATTGAACACACAGTCCGATGGCTTTGGAGGAAAAGACAATGTTTTTCCAGTTTCTTCAAATACACATCCTCTCATAGCATCTATATCTAATATAGCAGAGCCAGACTGATCTCTTCCACCTACAATAAATATGTTGCCTTCAACATCCACAGCAGAGAAATCTACTCTTGGTGTGTTATAGTAACCGCTAACCACAAATGAATTTGTTTCAGGATCATATATTTCGCACTCTTGAATGTATCCGCTGTCGCCATATCCTCCGAAAAGCAAAGTTTTATCACCCTGCTTCACTACCTCTCCATTTATTCTTTTGATTGACTTTATATCTTCTACATAAGAGACCTCAAACTCATCGCGAGTTCTCATTATATATATCATCTGTGTCTTTCCTGTATTCTTGTAGTACAAAAGAACCTTTATAAGACCTTTCGATTGAGATAGAACGACCGGGGAAAACCTTCCCGTGATTCCACACGGGAACGCTTTGATTCCACTTTGAGTTATAGCCTCGCAGTACCCTTCTGAATCTCCTCCAAGAATAATGATAACATCTTGCCAGGTTAGAGCTTTTGCTCCGGATCTTTTATAGTTCAGCTGACCGTATGTAAAAACCGCTTCGTTTGGAACAAAAACCTCAACTATATCTAATTTTCTTTCTCCATCTTCTCCGCCAACTATAAATATCGAGTTTTTGTCTTTGTATTCTCTCCCAAAAAGAGTAAAATTCTTTCTTGGAGTAAAACTTCCAACCTCTTCTGATCTCCAAGAAACATAGCTTATACGGAAGATTCGTCCCTTTTCTGTGAAGATATATAAGCTGTCAGACAGCTCATAAGGGTAAGCCCAAACATCATAAGATACTACATCTTTCACTACCGGAAATATTATTGACTTTGAGGATGGCAAAAAAAGGATCTCAACTCTATCTAAATCTTCTGGTGAAATTAAAGGAGATACACCTTCCATAACATATGAATCTCCTTTCTTTGCTCTAACTAAAACCTGAATTTTTTTTGGAAAATCATCAATAGAAATCCTGTGTTCAAAAGCCTTTGGAGACTCTGAAAAATATAAAGTCTTTCCATCTTTGTCTCTTATCCATATCTCAAGGCTATCGTACGCCGAGGGTATAATTTTTGAAAGTTTTATTTTTAGCTCTTTATAATTTACAGAAGAGCCACAACTTGTAAGTAAAAACGAGGACAAAATGAAAGACCAGGTGAAATGAAAAGATGAAAAGGAAGATATGAAGGGAAAAAATTTACAACCAAAAACTCGCTTCAGAAGCTCAAAGCAAAACATTTCATTCAGAAATTTTATTCATACAAGATTATCCTTAATCCCAAACTCTGTTTTTGTGTAGACTTCATGATTATAATCACAGCTGCTGAGATAAATACTGCTGAAACTACTCCTGCAACAATCGGTTTTGCAATCTTGAATTCTTTTTTCTTCTCTGGAAGAAATGTCTTTTCTTCTCTTAATATAAGCTTCTCTAAACATAAGCTTTCTGAACATATTATGTTTATGCCATGATTCAATTGAGATTTACATGGCGAGCTGCAAACAAACTCTCCGTTTACAAATATATCTCCACCAGAAAGTATTTCAACAGTATATTTTTTCTCATATGGTTTTATATCTTTGACAAACAACTTTATTTTTTCTGGTATAGTCTGGTCTGACTCTATCTCTTGTTTTAAATCTGGAGTAAGAGAAAAAGCATTTCTTATATTTTCTTCTGCCTCCGGAATTTTTCCTTCAAGGTAATAAGATATGCCATCAATAGCATACGTAGAAGCATAAACGCGTAAAAAATTTTTATCTTTACATTGCTGGAGCAGTTTTTCTCTCAGATCTGATGTAATTTTTCTTGCGCGCCGGAATTCAAATTTCAAAACCAGATCCTTTGCTTGTTCAAGCTCAATATACTCTTTCCTTTCAGCGAAATACTTCTCACCGAAGGCAAAAGAATGAGAAAGAAGCAGAATTGAGAAGCAAACAAGAAGATTCCTGAAAGAAAACATTAACCCTGATTTCAATAGTATCTCCTATATTTTAAAAATTGACTTTTTCACAAGAATAACAGTAATATAACATATCTGCTTCTTGAAAGAATCAACAATTAAAATTAAAGAAAAACCAACCTTCACGGTAATAATTTATAGAAGTGGAACAGGGAACAAGAAAAGTAGCAAAGATATTATCTGCTGGTATATTTGGAGTAGATGCTTATGAAGTTTTGGTTGAGGTAGATGTTTCTCCCGGAATACCTTCTTTCAACATAGTTGGGCTTCCAGATTCTGCTGTAAAAGAAAGTAGAGATAGGGTCAAGAGCGCAATCAAAAATTCTGGATTCAACTTTCCGCAGAAGAGAATAACGGTGAATTTAGCACCAGCTGACATAAGAAAAGAAGGATCCCTGTATGACCTACCAATAGCCGTTGGCATACTTGCATCAACGGGAGAGATAAAAAATCCAGATGAGAAACTTATTTTTGTCGGAGAGCTTTCTCTTGAGGGGAGATTGAAATCAGTAAACGGAATTGTTCCAATACTGGTTTTAACTAAGGAGAAGAAAAAAAGTATAATCATACCTTGTGAGAACCAAGAAGCAGAGTTCATTGGAGCAGATGGATTTTACGCTGAAAGATTTGAAGATGTAATAAAGTTCCTGAAAGAACAAAAGACATTAACGAAAATAAAGCATAGATCTCTTGAGTCAGCAGACGAGGATTTTGAAATAACATTTGACGACATTAAGGGACAGGACTTTGCAAAAAGAGCTCTTACAATTTCAGCCGCAGGAAGACACAACATAATTATGGTTGGACCACCAGGAGCCGGAAAAACTATACTTTCAAAGTCAATTGTGTCAATTATGCCAAAACTTTCAGAGGAAGAGGAGTTAGAAGTAATGAAGATATATTCTGTTGCGGGAGTTAGAAGAGATATAGGTAAGATACCTTTTCGCTCACCACACTATACAATATCTGATGTAGCTTTGATAGGTGGAGGTTCCATTCCTAAACCCGGGGAGGTAACGCTCGCGCACAGAGGGATTCTGTTTTTGGATGAGCTACCGGAATTTGGAAGAAAAGCCCTTGAATCACTCAGAACAGCCATTGAAGAGAGAAAGGTTGTGGTATCAAGAGCTCAGAGAACATCAATTTTTCCAGCAAGTTTTCAGCTTATTTCAGCAATGAACCCGTGTCCCTGCGGAAACTTCAGAAATCCCAAAAAAGAATGCAGATGCTCACCACGACAGATAAAAAATTATATATCAAAGATATCAGGTCCACTTCTTGACAGATTTGATGTTTTTCTTGAAATACCACCGCTTGAACCAGAAGAGATAATAAGTTCAGAGAAATCCTCAGAGATGAAGAAAACTAAGGAAGCGAGAGAGAAGGTTTTGAAAGCGAGAGAAATACAGCTCAAAAGATACAAGGAATACGGATTTTCGGTGAACTCAGAAATACCTGTAAAACATCAGAATGAATTCTTGAAAGTAGATGATAAAGGAGAGGAAATATTGAAAAATGCTATCAAAAAATATTCTATGTCTGCAAGAGCCGTCTTCAGAACACTTAAAGTTGCAAGAACAATAGCAGATATTGATGAATCAGAAAAGATACTTTCTAAACATATACTTGAAGCTATAAGTTTGAGAAAAGCTGAGAGTTTCTTTCAACAAGATGTTATTCAGTTTTAGAGATTTTGTTGAGTTTTTACGTTAAAGTTCCCTAGCATGGAATAGGACTTTGGAATTAAGATATTTTTCGGCTCCGCTTTCAAAACCATTGCGAACTGTTTCTATAATTTTGCTGAATTCAATTCATCAGTAAAAAGAGAAGAATTTAAATGAAATTACAGTCGCAGGTTGACACAACGGTTAAAATAAGTAACACTTTAATCAAAATGCTCATCAAATATATTCTTTATTCAAAGAAGCAGTTATATCAACAAGCTTCATTTATTATTACAGATTCTTCACTCTAACGATTCCGTAAAACTCAGGTCTTATCATTGTAATCGCATACCTTGAACGAATAGTCTGGAACACTTTAGTAACCTGAGGAAGAACAAGAGCTTGAGAAACATCCATCGGAATGTAAGGTGAGTAGATACAACCAGCATTAGTTGGCTTAAGATGATCTACAAATCCTACAAGTATCTCATTATCCGGAAAGAGAGGATCAACAAAAACCTTCCATTTGGATTCAAGAACACCTACTCTAGAGAAAGCTATTGTTCCAGTATAGTCATCATTGTCTGTTCTTCTGAATCCCGCAAGTGCAGACAACCTTGCGGCCACTTTTGGAGAAGTAAGTATCCAGTTTGCCTCTCTGATCATACTCCTCTGGAATATCTGCTGAGAAACAGTTGAAATAGCAAGAATTAGGTCTCTTGTATGCTCAACAAGGGAAATACCAGCTGGCGGAACCGCATCCCACTCAGCATAACCACCAATAGCGTGTTGTCTTAACGTCTGTATTATCTCTCTGTCTATCTCTACCATGATATCATTAGTAGCTGATTCAACAAATGTAGGCAGAAGATCTATGTTCGCAGGTGCACGAGTACCTCCAATTGTTTCCAGTAATTCTTCAACAACGACTTTTCTGCTCTGAGCTCTGACAGTAATCCTTTCGTATCGACCACCGATTCTGACAATTCTGTCAGTTCCTTCATGATCCTGCTGAACATCTGATCCACCGGTC
>JANXBU010000022.1 GCA_025060505.1 Candidatus Calescibacterium sp. | reverse complement strand
CCGGTCTATTTTTTCTAGCATAGAACAAGATATCAGGTATATACGCAAACTCACCGAGCAGAGCCAACTCCAAAAGTAGGATACGATCAGGCGACCAAACTTTTCTGATAATCTCCGTACTTTCAAGAGCTTGCCTTCTAATCAAACCATAAACTGCAAAAAAATCAGTATTCCAAAGCACATGAAGAAATCTTTGTACTTCCGGGAGACCTCTTGTATCCATTTGGTTTTGAGATATTGATCCCAAATCCTTACCTTCGTGATCTATGTATATACCCTTTGGATAAACCAAAACAACATTTGGATTTTTCTCAAGTATCTCAACACAACGAGATATGAAAGTTGTATGATGTAGGTCATGATCTGACGCCCACATAAAGTATTTTCCAGATGAAAGTTCAAAAACCCTTTTGAAGTTCTCTGCCATCCCAAGATTTACATCATTCCTGTAGTACTTTATCCTTTTGTCTTTTTTTGCGTAATCAAGAACTATCTGCTGCGTTTCATCTTCTGAAGCATTGTCTGAAACTATCAGCTCAAAATTTTTATAATCTTGTGCTAAAAGATAATCTAAGGTCTGACGAATAAAACGCGCCCCGTTGTAAGTAGGCATACCAATGCTTACAAGTGGACTGTCGTAATGCGACATAACTTTATTATAATCCGTATCCTCAAAAATTCTTATTCATCACTTTGATTATTTCTTCCTTTTTATCCAACCACAAGGCCAATAAGTCGTTCCTCTTCTCAAATAACTTTCGTTAAAAAGCCATTAAGGAATTTATTGAATCAATACATCCGAAAAATGGCCGCTGAAGTGATTAGTACAATATGAGCTTATTTGTAGCACAAAGCTCAAATAATCATAACTCTACTTACTCAATAGAATTTTCTTCAGTGTGTCACATACAAACTTCACTTGCTCGCGAGTTAGATTTAGGGCAGAAGGTAAATTTATGCCATATGGACTTATCTGATAGCTCACTTTGTTTAGCTCTCGTGCAACTTTCGCCTGATCCAAATGCTCATAAGGCGGAAGAGAACTAAGAGGATAAAAAAATGGTCTTGAATCAATACCGTGTTCTCTCAAGAGGTATATGAGCTTTTCCTTCGTTATACCAAAAGACGGATCAATGATAGCAGTTACCATCCAGTATGTGTTTTTGACATCTGAACCTTCATAGTTGAGACTTATACCTTCAAAATCTTTGAGCTCCTCTTTGTACCAGGAGAATATAAGTCTTTTTTTAGCAACTAGTTCCTCTATACGCTCAAGCTGAGCAAGTCCTAATGCGGCTTGCAAACTACTCATTTTGTACTTGTATGCAACTTCTGTATTCCAAAACATCTTCTCACCCGGTGCCCTCCCATGATCACGCAGAAAAAGAACTCTTTTGTATGCATTCTCATCGTTGGTAACCAGCATACCTCCCTCGCCAGTTGTCAAAGTCTTAGTTCCATGAAAGCTAAAAACCCCTATATCTCCAAGGCTACCGGCTTTCCTGCCTTTATACTCTGACCCAATAGCCTCTGCTGCATCCTCTATTATCACTAAGTTATATCTGGAAGCAATATCGTAAATGGCATCCATATCTGGAATATTTCCATAGAGATCAACCGGAATGATAGCTTTGGTTCTTCTCGTTACTCTTGCCTCAATAGATTCGGGAGAAATACACCAAGTTTTTGGATCTATATCAACAAACACAGGTGTAGCTCCAACGTATGATATTGGAGCAGCAGTAGCTATCCATGTTATATCTGGAACTATCACCTCATCTCCAGGACCTATTTTGTAGTACAACAAAGCAAGATGTATAGCAGAAGTGCAAGACGGTAGTGAAACAGCGTACTTGACACCGATGTATTTGGCAAAGGCTCTTTCAAATCTCTCGTTGTAAATGTTAGCATTCTCGTACCAAGCATTAGCTGCAGCATCTGCAACATAATCTACCTCCTTCTGAGTGATCCAGGGTCCAGCGATAGGTATCATTTTGCGTCCTTTATTTTCCATCTGATTAATCTTTTAAATACTAAATTTAATCCTTTACACACTTCAAATAACCATCTAGCGCAGCAGTTATCAGAATCTTGGATTGAATTTCTTTATCTATCACAAACCTATCGTTGGTTTTGAGAAACTCATATACTGCTGTTTTCGGATTGTTTCCCTTTTTCCAAGGGCGGTCAGACCAAAGGTCATCCGGTAAATCTTCAATAGATGTGTCAAAAACTACTATGTAACTGTCCTTTTTGACAAGAGGTGAATATAGCTCCAGTTCCTTCAGAACGTGATCATGCGTATGAAGCGAATCCAGTATTACCATAACTTTATTCTTATTTTCGGAGAATTTATAGACCTTTCTCACAACTTCCGGATCCACAGATGATCCCTCTATGAGCGATATTCTTTTTGAAAGAGGATGTTCTTCAATGGCCTTTCGATTATGCGGGCGTATTTCAATATCTATTCCCAAAACATGGCCGGGTCCTGATATCAACTCCAATATTGAAGCATACAAGATGAGTCCTCCACCATGTGCAACACCCGTTTCAATAATCAAATCTGGTTTTACATTCCAAATAATTTCTTGAATAGCTATAATATCTTGTGGCAACTGTATTATCGGGCGACCTAACCAATCAAAATTATACGAATATCTGCAACGTGTTAAAATTTCCAGCCATTTGATAGACAACTTCCTTAAATCATCATCGTTGATGATCTGTTGTATGATCTTTTTTCTTTGTTCCTGAAACTCTTCTTGCTTATCCATAAGAAAGTCTGTTAATATTATGATTTATCTTTACTTCTTAATTTTGCTTCAAATAAATTTCATTTCCTTCTATTCTTAATCACATCTTCAGGTCAAATTGCAACTTAATCTAAAACAGCAAAAGATATTTGAGGAGCGAAGGGAAAACGCTCTATTTTAAGATTTCGTATTCCAATAGTTTCCAAAACAGCTAGAGTTTCACCGGGCCAACTTGCCTGATTTAGTTCATCAAAAGCTATAACAGCTCCCTTTGGCATTCGAGGTAGAAAGTTCTCAATCGCCACCTTCGTAGGCTCATAAAGATCAAAGTCAAGATACAACAGAGCAACTACCAAATGCGGATTGTTTTTCACATAATCTGGGATAGTCTTCAAAGCATCTCCAACAACTATCTCTACCCTTGGAATATGACCAATCGGTCTGTTCAGATCATATAATCTTATAGACTCTTTTATATCATCCAGAGCATAGGTAGCCAATCCTCCTTCTTCTGCATTTAGAACAGGATCATATTTATCTTTGTCTGAAAGTTCTGGGAAACCAGTAAACGTATCAAAACCAACTACGCGCCGGATGTGATTATAAGGCTCGTATATAGCACTAAGCTGTGCCCATGCCATCAATCCTCCGCCTAAAAATACACCGCACTCAATAATGTATCCATGAATACCTATAATTTTTTTGAATATTTCATTTTTGGCAAGAAACAAGCTCAGAGTTTGCCTTGGAACATACTTCGTGAAGTTTCTCAACTTATCCATAGTTGATCCAATACTCCTTTTAAAATATACCGCCATACCTTTTGAAAACTCTCTATCCTTTTCCGTCTGATTACGAGGATCAAGCATACAGAAGCGCTCTACCTCTTCATCTTCATTTTTGTCATCTTTGTTCATAATCTAATCCTTATTTTTATCACCGTAAGATAGACTTATCAATTTTTCCAAACCCTGATAAACATTTATAGAAGGATTCCAATTTAAAGAAACTTGTGCTCGTCTGTAGTCCATAATAACATTGCTCGCATATGCTTCTATTTGTATATGTTTGACTATACTTTTAGATGAAACAATTTGTATTATGTAGTAAGCGACATCTGTTGTAGAAGTTCCGATTCCAGTTCCGATATTGAAGAATCCTTCGACATCATGCTCAACAGCAGAAACTATTGCCTTACACAAATCGTCAATGTACAGAAGGTCCAATTTCGGAAATCCGTTCAGGTATTTGTGAGCAACTATGTCTTGATTGCGCATTGCTTTGTCTAAAAAGTTCCAGATAAATTTAGGCCGCTCACCTGTTGGTCCATAAACTGGGCTAGAACGTAAAATCACAAACCGCAAACCATATTGGCTATGATAGTGCTCTATTAGCTTCTCGGCTAAAAATTTGGTCTGCCCATAAGTTCCCCCTGGTCTTGGAGGTAGAGCCTCATCTGCAATGAGCTCGCTGCTTTTGTAACCAGAAAAAATCTCCCAACTGCTCAGGTATATCAGCCTCAGATTATTTTGTATACATACATCTAGAACGTTTTTCAACATCAAAAGAGTCACCGCAAGAGATTCATTTGTCCCATAAATTCTCGGATTTGCAAGATGTAATATAGTGTCTATTCCTTTTTCCCTTACGAGCATTTCTAATTTCAAGTATTCTTTTGTCAAATCAATATCTTTCCTCGATGGAGCCACGATAAACCAATCTGAATTGATAAATTTCAGAAGCGAAGAACCAATGAAACCGGAAGATCCTGTTATCAATATTCTTCTTCGAGCCTTTTCCTCTGTAGATATATCAGATCTGCAGCCCAAAACTTCTCTGACCACCGAAAGAACCTCAAGCCTTATCTGAGATTGTCCGGTTTTCTCAACAACACGGTTGAGAGCTTCTTGAAAACCTATATTTTCATACTTTGATATTATTCCAACAGCAACTGCATTGCTTCGAGATACCCCATAATCACAGCAGATAACAACTCTTTTTCCTTGATTAAGATACTTCAGTCCTTCTTCTATTTTTGATGAAACTAGATCTTTTGTATTTCCTTGCTTATCTACAAGATCGCGAACATCAAGTATGGATACGTCTGACAAAATCTGGGACTTTGCAACTTCATCCCAAGAAGCTGTTCCAATATATTCTGTTATCCAATTGATCATTGTTTCAAATCTTCCTTTGGAACATACAACTCTGAAAAACTTCTTAAATAATATCCAGGTCTGATAGATATATGCTTTGGTTTCTCGCCGAAAATAATGTACCTAATAAACATATCAACCTCATTGAAACCCGCTAAAGCTCTGAGATAAGTTGATGCGGAAAAACGTGGGTTGATTTCAAAAGGCAGAAAAACATCATTTTTGACTCTTCCTTGTATGTTCATAGGTCCCCTGCTCCCAAGAATTTTAGATATTTTTTCAGCTTGCGCCCTGATCCCTGGAAAATCTTCTATGAGACCTTGACTATATCCGCTTGATATCAAGGCGTCTTTGAGCTTCAGGGCTATGGAAAGTTTTGTATGAAAAATTCTTTGCATAGCAATTGATCCAACCAGAAAACCATCTGTCAAAGATAAAACTCCTACTGTGTACTCACCTTCATCCAGGCCTATATATTCCTGAACAAGAGAAACAGCACCATTCTCAAGAATATACCTTGCATACATTCTGGCATCCTCCGGATTTCTTGCAAAAAATACAAGATGACTACCTCCCGTTCCAGAAGCAGGTTTAACAACACAAGGATAGGGAATTTCATACTTTCTAAGATCATCTTCAGAACTAACTACAAATGTCTTTGGTATTGGTACCCCTAACTCCTCCAGCTTCTTAAAAAGCATAGCTTTGTCAGAACAAATCCTTACAACTTCTGGAGAATTTCCGGCAATGAAAATTCCTTCTTTTTCGAATTCTTCAACAGACGAACTCATAAGAATTGATGGCTCTTCACCCCCAGGTACAACCACCTTGATTCCGTAGTCCAAACATATCTGCTTTACTGAATCTATATATTTGATTCTATCTACCAAAAATGTTCTTACAAAACCTTCTTGATAATGCCCATATGCGTACTTTGAAATATCGCACCCATATATGTTGTATCCTCCTGCAATCCTTAGGCACTTAAAAATCTCAGTTCCCAGTGAAGCTCCACCGATTCCAGCAATCAGAACATTTACTCCTGAATTAATCATACCAAAAAGATAGTTTCCTCATCAATAATTCTACATTTTATAGCCTTACGTTGAAGAGTCATATTAATCAGAAGATAAAGCAATTCATATGCCAACAATCCAAAATCTACCAGAAGCAATTTCATCAAATCTTCAAAACCATTATCACAGGAAAGCTTACTTGATTGAACATGCTACAATTCAAGTTTGCGACTCAAAATCCTTGTAGCTTTTATCCCTTGAAGAAATAACCGTCGGTTCAAGGGGCCAGAGTATACCAAACGCAGGATCGTTCCAACGAATTCCACGAGATGCATCAGGACTGTAAAACTCAAACATGTGATAAAAAATTATGGTGTTGTCTTCAAGGGTCTGAAATCCGTGTGCAAAACCTTCTGGAATGTAGAGAAAACTACCCGGCCGAGCAAGAATACATTTTTTCGGCAATATTGTTCTGTACTTTTCTATGTCTGTACCATATGGAGAAAGCAGAACCGCAACCCACTGCTTGAATGTCTTTGACTCAGGACGAATATCTATTATAACATCGTATATCGCTCCCTGAACACAACAGACAAGCTTTGCTTCCTGATAAGGTTCTGCTTGATAATGCATTCCTCGTAAAGTACCCTTTTTTCTGTTGAAAGAAATGTTGCTCTGCACAACCTGAGATTCTACACCATAACTCCCAAACTCCTTTTGACAAAAAACTCTGGCAAAGAAACCACGCTCGTCTTCAGAATATTCACTCTCTATCACAAAAGCTCCGTCAAGCCCAACCTCCAAAAATCGCATGGCAAATCTATAAAATTCTTATCTCCGGAACAGGTATTATAAATTTTCCACCTCTTCTTTGATAATCCCTCTGCTGATCTATAATCTCATCTGCAAAGTTCCAAGCCAAAATAAAAAGGTAGTCAGGCATATCCTCCAAAATCTTTGATGTTGGATATATAGGGATGCGAACTCCCGGCATGTAAAGTCCCTGCTTTTTTGGGTTTCTGTCCGCAACAAAGTCAATTGTTTCTCTTCCTATACCACAGTAGTTCAAAAGGATTGTTCCCTTGGCAGCAGCACCGTAAGCTGCAATTTTGTTTCCATCTTGTTTCAATGAAAAGAGTGTTTCACGAATTTTGTATCTTAACGCCTGAACCTGATCAGCAAACCTTACATAAAACTCAAAATTATTTACGCCCCAATCTCTCTCATCAATAAGAGTGTTTTTCACTGAATGCGAAACTTCTCTTGAACCTTCCTTTGCAACAAAAATTCTAATAGAGCCACCATGAATTGGTATTCTTTCAACATCATAAACAACCAAACCATGCATACGAAAGAGCTTATCAAGAGAGGTCAGTGAGTAATAACAAAGATGTTCGTGATATATAGTGTCAAACTCACGGTGATCTATAAGATCTTTTATATACGGAACTTCTATAATGCAAACACCACTTTGCTTGAGAATCAAGTAAATTCCTTCAACAAAGCTATGAAGATCTGCCACATGAGCCAAAACGTTGTTAGCGTGAACAACATCTGCCTTGATACCCTGCTCCAGGAGTTTATGAGCAAGGCTCCGACCAAAGAACTCCGAGATCGTTCTTATACCCTTTTCCTGAGCAACTTTCGCTATGTTATAAGCAGGCTCTATACCCAAAACCGGGATTCCTCTTTGATGATAAAACTGAAGCAAGTATCCATCGTTGCTCGCTATCTCAATTACCAAACTTTCTGAACCAAGACCGAACTGAGATATAACACGTTCTGAGATCTCCTTTGCATTACGCAAAACTGTGTCTGAAAAAGAAGAAAAGTATAGATACTCTCTGAAAAGCTTTTCTGGTGAAACAGTTTGAGTAATCTGAACAAGAGAGCATTTTTGACAGAAAACTACATCAAGAGGATATCGATCTTCTGGATCCCCGAGCTGCTCCGGTCTCAAAAAAGCATTCGCAAGAGGCATATTACCGAGAGATAAAATAAGTTTGAGGTTATCTGATCCACAGATTCTGCACGCAGATATAATTTCATCACGCACCATACTTAGATTCAAAAAACTTCCGATACCAATCTATGGTTTCCGTAATTCCGGCTTCTATATCAAACTGAGGTTGCCAATTCAGAACTTCACGAGCTTTCTTTGAACAAAGAAACTGGTCTCTGATTTCCGCTTTTGCGTAATTGAGTATCTTTGGTTCAAGGTCGTAAGCATTCATCAGCTTCTGTATTATAGATACAATCTCCAGAACCGCAAGAGGTTTTTCTGTGCTGAAATTGAAGGCTTGCCCCTGAACTTCCGGTAAGTCCAGTTTCTGAGCAAGCAACATATAAGCTCTTACAACATCTTTTACATATATGTAGTCTCTCCGATAAGTCCCATCGCTCCTTATGATCGGATTTTGCTTGAAAAGAAACGACCTTATAGTTCCGGGAACTATTCTGCTCCAGTTAAGATCTCCTCCACCATAAACATTGCCACACCTTGCAATAGCCACTGGCATATTGTATGTATAGTAATATGACTGAGCAATAAGATCTGTACAGCTCTTTGAAACATCGTATGGATATCTTCCTTCAAGGGACATATCTTCTGTATATGGAAGACTGGTTTTTTCTCCATAAGCTTTATCGCTTGATGCAATAACTATCTGCTGAACTATATCTCTATGAATACGGCAAGCTTCAAGAAGATTGTATGTTCCGCGAATATTTGACTCAAATGTCTGAAGAGGAAATCTGTAAGCTACCTCAACAAGAGTCTGAGCTCCAAGATGAAAAACCGTTGTAGTCTCATGCTCAACAATGGCTCTCTGCAAAGTAAGAAAATCTTCAAGAGACCCACTGACAACATGAACGCGACCTATATCACCGCTTCTGTAAAGCTCAGATTGTGGATCAATATCTCTTACAAGAACAACAACATAAGCTCCATGCTTGAGAAGTTCTCTTACAAGCCAAGAGCCTATAAAACCAGTGGCTCCCGTCACAAAAACTCTGCGATCTTTCCAGAATTTATCTTCCATCAGATTCATTCAAATTTTCCGAGTTTCTTAACTCAATCAGAAGCTTCCAAATTTATTTTCTAGGATATTCAAGAATCCCAAACTTTCCAGGGAGGTTTTCCACTCTGCCAGAGGCTCTCGAGCAAACGAACATCGCGCAGTGTATCCATACATTGCCAGAAACCTTCGTGCTTGAAAGCTGCAAGCTCACCATCATCTGCAAGACTTTCAAGAACATCTGCTTCAAGACTCGTGTTGTCTCCCTGTATGTAATCAAAAACTCGCGGTTCAAATACCATAAAACCACCGTTTATCCATCCTTCGCCAATCTGAGGTTTCTCTGTGAATTTGTAAACCATATCTCCGTTGAAAATAATACCACCGAATCTGGCTGGCGGACGAACAGCGGTGACAGTACCTATCTTTCCATGAGAGCGGTGGAACTTCAGAAGCTCCTGCAAATTGATATCACTCACACCATCGCCGTATGTTATCATGAATGTTTCTCCTTTAAGCCACTTCTCAAGTCGCTTGACGCGCCCTCCTGTTAGGGTGTTCAAACCTGTATCTATAAGATGCACAATCCAGTCATCTTTTCTCGTACCCTGAGTCATAACGTCACCTGTTGCAAGATTGATGGTTATATCTGTGTTCATACGATAATACTCAAGAAAATATCGTTTTATCACCTCTCCTTTGTATCCCAGTGCAATAAAGAATTCCTTGAAACCATAGTGAGCATAGTGTTTCATAATATGCCAGAGAATCGGTCTACCTCCGATCTCCACCATAGGTTTTGGGATTCTTTCAGTTTCCTCTGCGAGTCGCGTTCCGAAACCTCCGGCCAAAATTACAACCTTCATACTCGTATGCCAAACAAAAAGCTAAAACTGATCTAATTGAATTTTGCAAATACTAATTACTTTTTATGATTTTCAAGCAAAGAATTCAAACCTTTCTGCCCCACCGTATTCACCTCCAAAATTCAGAATTAACTTAAATTATTAACCTAAATCACTGTATTCTTGAAATCTTCCACTCTAATTTGGGTCTGACTGGTCCCGGGATAGGTCCGCTGTAGCCACTTCTTAGAGTATCTAAGGTTTCATCTATTGGATCTTTGACGCTTACAGAAAGAGCATTTCTCTCAAAGAAACTTACGTGTATTCCACTGTGAGTAAAAGTGAGAGCAAGGCCTATGAAATACACTCCGTTGTTGAGAAGATTTCCTGGAACAGTACACTCCGCCTCATATATTCCTACTTCTTTAGAAGAATCAGAATTTCCGCTTGAAACAAAAACATACTCCCCTCGTGAGTCAAAAAAATGAAAGTTAGGATACGGTGAGCGAGGAACATTCTTATGTAAAGCATAGCGCATCTTGACCTTAAAAGGCTGACGCATATCTACTTCTGATACAACGTTTCCATACATATCTTCAATATGTGCTTCAAGTAGTGTTGCAAACTCATCTCCTACTTTTTGTCCCATCTTTGTGAAGTCCACTTTGTAAGGAGAAGCCCTATCTCTGGTATAGTAGGTCAGAACAGTTTCAGATGCTACACCATCTGCAACGATTCTCCCGTTTTCAAGTAAAATAGCCCTTGGACACAAAGAAGTTATCATACCCATATTGTGGCTCACAAAAAGAACCGTTCTTCCTCCCTTTGCAACCTCGCCCATTTTTCCAAGGCACTTTCTCTGAAAAGCTGCGTCGCCAACTGCCAGAACTTCATCAACAAGCAAAATCTCCGGCTCAAGATGTGCTGCAACAGCGAAAGCCAAACGAACATACATTCCACTGCTGTAATACTTTACCGGTGTATCTATAAACTTCTCAACTTCAGCAAAAGCTACTATCTCGTCAAATTTTTTATCTATCTCCTTTTTCTTCATTCCAAGTATTGCACCACTGAAGTATATGTTTTCTCTCCCTGTAAGCTCTGGATGAAAACCTGTTCCCACTTCAAGCAATGAACCAACTCTACCGTGTATCTCAGCATATCCTTGAGTTGGCTCTGTTATTCTTGATAGAATTTTGAGAAGCGTTGATTTTCCAGCTCCGTTTCTGCCAATTATACCAACAACCTCACCACGCTTTACCTCAAATGATACATCTTTCAGAGCCCAGATCTGCTCTCTTACCTTCTTTTTTCTCCCGCCCAGACGGAACAAGCTTCTGAAAAAGTCTGAAAATACATCTCGCAAAGCGTAGTATTTCTCGGCCTCCCCTATGTAATAAAGCTTGCTCAAATTCTCAACCCTTATGGCTGTATCACTATACGACATCGGCTATCTTTGTCTCAACCTTCTTAAAATATACCAAACCACCTATAAAAATAAAAAACATAGTTATTAGTGATGAGAAAAGATGAACCCCAGAAGGCTGACCTGCACCTGTTAAAGACCACCGAAAACCCTCAACCACCCCAACCATGGGATTAAGTCCGTAAAAAAATCTCAGACTTTCAGGAACCATACTTGCAGGATAAACAACCGGGGATGCAAAAAGCAAAATCTGTATAAGAAATGGAACAAGGTACTGGACATCTCGGTAAAGAGTATTCAGAGCAGAAAGCCATATGCCCAAACTCAAAGCTGCAAAAATATTAAGCAGAACAAAAGCAGGGAAAAATGCAAAATGAATACCAAACGGTATACCGTAAATCACCATCAGGACCAAAAACATTCCAAAAGCTATAACAAAATCCACAAGACCTGAAAGAACAGCAGAAATAGGAAAAATCATTCTTGGTATATATACTTTTGTAATTATTCCCCTGTTTGATATAATTGATGCAGTAGCATTCTGCACGGAACTTGAAAAATATCCCCAACAAAGCAAACCAGAGTAATAAAAAATAGGATATGGTAAATCATAAGAAGGGAGCTTCGCAAGCTTACCGAAAAAAATCGTAAAAACAACCATAGTCATAAATGGCTGAACCACAGCCCAACCAATACCAACAAAAGTTCTTTTGTACCTTACCTTTACATTTTTCCATATGAAAAAATATAAAAGCTCCCAGTACTTTATAACCTCCGAGAAAGAATCATAAATGTTTCTTAAGCTTAACCTATCTCTTGGCTTAATTACTGTTATCTGATTCATAAAAATAGTTTCAACCAGAGTCTAAACAACTACAAAGATAAACATAAAGTAAAATCAAATAAAAAGTCAAATCAACAAACTTTTGTATTTATGAAATATTCTTTACTCCAATTTGAAACAAATCATAATAAATTTCAGGTTTTAAACATACGAAATATTCAAATCAAAGCGTCTTCGGTAAACGGTTAAAGTATTTGTTCAGTCGCTAACCCGAGATCAACAAAAATTCTTTATCAAAAAATTCTTTATCATAATAAAAATATTTCAATTCTTACTCTGGCAAATTTCTCGGAATTTTGCAAGAGTTTATTTTATAATAAATAACTATGAACAGAGGGAAAAAACTCATATATTTGTGTCTTGCTCTAGCAGCGGTAATTTCAAGTTGTTCCGGAGAGAAAACAGAAACCGTGAGTATAAAATACCCCAAAGAAAACTGCAATATACTTTCAAAATACGAAAATGAACCAGACGAAGTAAAAGATGAGTGTTTCTTTCCATTTCCATTCACTCAGTTTTATTCAAACGGAAAGTTGAACATACCAAAAGAACTTTTCAAAAAACCAGAAGGCTATCCGGAGATGAACCTTGAGAGAATAAACAGCTTCGATGGTTTCTCACCCGCAAATCAAATTATGTTCTGGTATCCAAAAGGTTTTTCTAGAAACTCTCTACCGAAACCAGAAGAAACCACCGATGAAAGATCAGCAATACAACTGATAGAATATGGAACTGGTGAGAGAATACCGGTTTTTGCCGAACCAGATGCAAGATCCAGCCCTCCATTTCAAATACTCTTCATAAGACCACTCAAAAGAATGAAAACAAGTTCAAGATACATTGTCGTTATGAAGAAGGGTTTAAAGGATTCCGAAGGAAAAGAAATTCAATCCCCACTGTTTTTCAAAGCAGTTTTGGAAAACAAAGATATAAAAGTCTCCGGAACAAATCAGGACGTTGGAAAATGGAAGGAACACTTCAATCAGATTATGTCATTCCTTGAATCCCAAGGCATAAAACGAAACGAGCTTCTTGTAGCTTGGGATTTCAAAACAGCGTCCGAGGAAAAAATACTGAAAGAACATATGCTTGAAGTTAGAAAAAAAGTATATGAGTATCAGGATAAAATAACTTTCATAATTGATGAAGTAAAAGATCTACCACATATCAACAGGCAAAACATACCAGAAGTATACAGAAATCTTATACAGAAAGCAGTTGTTGGAAGGTTTTACGCACCAAAAGTTGATGGCTCAGGAAACTTTGAAGCTAAATTTCTGCTCAATATACCACGATGCACATTTGCTAATCCTACATCTTATTTTAAACCTATGATTTTCGGGCATGGACTCTTTGGAAGCACAGCTGAACTTGATTCTCACAACATAATTTTCTCCGCAGAATATTTCTGCACACCCGTTATAGGATCAAACTGGGTAGGAATAGATATAAACGCTCTTTCAGAGATATTTGATTCCGCATCTGCTAAAAAAAGACACATGGTTCAAATAGTTGAATACATAACAGATAACCTTAAACAGGGTCATGCAAACTTTCTTTCTCTGGCTATACTGATCAAGAAAAATGAGTTCTGGAATGAGATAAAAAACAGAACAGGAAACTTCAATATAGATACTCAGAATCCCGTGTATTACGGAATTTCTAACGGATCAATTCAGGGTAGTATATTTATGACCTTGACGAAAGATGTTCAGCTTGGAGTTCTTGATGTTGGTGGAGGAGTTTGGACATCTATGCTTGAGAGAAACAGATCTTGGGATAGATTAAGACCATTCTTGTATCCATCAGGACCCGAGTGGGAAATTGAAGTGAAAAAAGTTATGGCAATAGTTCAGATTCTCTTTGACATTTTAGATCCAATAACATTTGCAACATACATAACAAGAGGGAGTAAAGAGTTTGACATAACTCCAAAGAAAATAATTTACCGTGAAGCACTGTACGATGAGCAAGTTGCCAACTTCGCCACGAGAGCCTTTGTAAGAACAGCTGGAATACCAGCAATAGCCGAACTCCCAGAAGATGTATTTGGAATCGAAAAAGTTGATGCGAGCGCAGGATATGATGGAAGCGGATACTTACAGGTCGATCCAAAGCTTGAGGGCATTCCGGAATACCAATATGAAAACGTCTCGCTTGAATTTTTGAAGAAACCCGACCCCAAATCAAAAATCGTAAGAAGATGGTGGCCTATGTTGCCAAATGAAGGAGAATACATCCCACCACACGAAGTTCCACGATGCGTCCTACCAGTTCTTGAAATACAAAAAAGATTTTATGAAGAAGGAAAAATATATCAGCTCTGCTCAAACAAAAAGTGTGATCCAGATTAAAATAAATCATAACAAACGCAATATACATCTAACAAATTACGATGAACACGGCAAGTAAAAGCCCGTAATGAAATAAAAACATTGAAATAAAAATATCAAAAAAAATGAAAAAATAGAGTCAAGTATTAAAAGAAAATAAAAGAAAAGGAGGTGACCTAAAATGGGAAAGCAAATAAAGTTTATAAGCGATGGAATAGAAGTTACAGGATACATGGCGTATCCGGGAAGAAAAGCAGCAGCTTTAGTTATTTTGCATGAATGGTGGGGTTTGAATGAACAAATAAAAGCTACGGTTGACGCGCTCGCAAAAGGTGGATTTGTAACATTTGCACCAGATTTTTACAAAGGAAAAGTCGCAACAACACCAGAAGAAGCCGGTCAACTTATGACAGATATGTTCCAAAATCGCCTGAAAGAAGTAGAAGACATATTCAGAGCCTCAATATCATTCCTCAGGAACCAAACAAAAGTTGAACCCAAAAAAATAGGAGTCACCGGATTCTGCTGTGGTGGAACACTTGCAATGTACCTTCCTTCTGTCTTCCCAGACCTAGTTGATGCCGCCGTTCCTTTCTATGGACTTCCCCAGCTTGCGCCAATAAAAGCTGAAAATATAAAAATCCCAATTTTCTTTATACTCGCTGAAAAAGATGAATTCGTAAACAACGACGACGTTCTGGAACTTGCCAAGAAGGTTTGGAGAAACGGGCAGGAACTCCAAATAAAAATATATCCCGGAGCCCACCACGCATTTATGAACGAAAAAAGACCAGAAGTCTACCACAAAGAGTATGCAAAAGATGCTACAAAACTCATGCTCGGATTTTTCAAAACCCACCTCGTTGAAAAAGCTAAAAAAGAAAAATCAAAGGGCAAAAAATAATCCATTCTACTAAACTGATCAGTTCTTTTAAACTAATTAGTTCCTTAGATTTTTATTTATATTATCTTCTGTCATTTCAATTTTATTTTTTGTTATTTCAATACGCAATAATACAAGATAGCATTATAAATAATTATGCACTTGATCATAGCTCTTGGGATATTTTCTCTAGGATACATAATATGGTCAAGATACATTGAAAAGAACCTAAATGTTGATTGTGTGAGACCAACTCCAGCAATAGAAAAATATAACAAAATTGATTTCGTTCCAACAAAGCCGGTAATACTCTTCGGTCATCATTTTTCATCAATAGCCGGAGTTGGTCCAATAGTTGGTCCAATATTAGCTCTGAAATTCGGATGGTTACCTACTTTCATCTGGCTTGTGGTTGGAGTTGTTATAATTGGAGCAGTTCATGATTTCGCATCTCTTATGATTTCGGTGAGAAACGGAGGAAAAACTATCGGAAACATAATGAGCAACTATGTGAGTAAAATTGCCGGAAAAATTTATTTGATCTTCACATTTCTGACTGTTGTACTTGTAATAGCTGTTTTTACAAGAATAGTTTCTACATCTTTTTCTACAAATCCTGTTGCTGCTTCAACCTCTGTGTTTATAACAATTTTCTCCCCTATTCTCGGATTACTGGTAAGAAAACTCAACCTCTCTCAATTTATATCTTTAATTTTAGCGATAGTTTTTCTTTCTGTTTCACTATTCTTAGGTTTCAAGTTCCCACTGAACATACCGCAAGATAGCTGGATCTACATACTTCTTTCATATTCGTTCTTAGCATCTTGGCTACCTGTTTGGTTAGTACTACAACCAAGAGATTACATAAACTTCTTTCTGCTTTTCTCATTCCTTGTAATAGGAACAACAGGAATAATCATAAAGAAACCAGAAATAAAAATGTATGCTATCCCAGAAGGTATGAGTTTTATCGAAGTTATATCTCACATATTTCCGTTCCTTTTTGTGACCGTAGCATGTGGAGCAGTATCTGGATTTCATTCACTTGTTTCATCTGGAACAACATCTAAGCAAATATCATCAGAGTGTCACGCAAGACCCATTGGTTATGGAGCTATGTTGTTTGAGTCCTTGCTTGGAGTTATATCTCTAACATCTATGGCTATATTCTCCTTCTCAATTTACACAGAAATGATAGGAGAAAAGGGAGATAAAGTGATAGATGCTTTCTCATATGGAATATCACAAATATCTGTTGGAGTTCCTCAAGAATTTATTAAAAATTTCTCAGTAATTGCCCTATCAGCTTTCGCTTTAACCTCACTTGACACAGCCGCAAGAATAGGAAGATACCTGCTTGGAGAAATTATATATCCATCTGAAAAAGAAGGAAACAATCTACAAAATGTAAGATACACACAAAAAGATGAGACTATATCATTTGGTATTGTAGCTTCAGCAGTGGTCGTGATATTTGCTTACTTACTTATAAATACAGGCGGAGCGATTGTTCTGTGGCAACTTTTTGGAACCTCAAACCAGCTTCTTGCAGGATTCGCACTTATAACAGCATCGATATGGGCTAAAACAAATAAATACAAAAATCTCTACTTCTTCCTTCCCGCACTGTTTATGTTCACTGTAACACTTTCTGCACTATTTATACAGTTGCAAAAATTCACTCAGTCATCCAACTACATACTTTCAATCCTTTCAGCAACCCTACTAATTACCTCATCTGTAGTCGTTCTGATCTCACTGAAAAAATATTTTCAGACCAAAGAGCAACAAAAAATACTAAAAACTGAACCTTAAAACAAAACAAGTAGAAATTCTAAATTAAAATACAAACAAAACACACAGAAAAACAGAAGATGGTAGACATCAAAAAAATAACAGAGTTTATCGAAAACAAAGTCAGAAACCTAGGATACGAACCGGAGGAAATTTCAATAAAATACCTCGGAAATCAAATACTGGTTAAAGTCATAATAGATAGAACAGATCGCTTTATATCTGTTGGAGATTGTTCGTATGTATCAAAAAACATCGAAAACTATCTTGAGCAGGAAATACCAGGAAGATTCACAATAGAAGTATCCTCCCCCGGAGCAGATAGAGAACTCAAAAAAGATTCCGACTTTGAAAGATTCAAAGGAATGCATGTTGAACTATTTATGAAAGATGGACGGAGAATAACTGGAAAGCTTATGGCAAAGATAGAAGGAAAAATCTACATCATACCTCACAACAACAAAAAAGGTAAGAAAACACAGGGAACAAAGGAAAATAAAATTCTTGACTTTCCTGTTGATATGGTAAAAAAGGTCAAACTCTGCCCAATTATATAAAGATTCTGAGTATAAAAAAATTCTGAAATCTCTTCTGTAAAGTTAAATTTTTCTCTGAAGATATAAAAATAAGTTCAAGACAGTAAAGAATTGAGCCCCAAAAATCTTCGAAGAAATCTATGGAATCTTATATTTTGCAACAAGTGGATAGAATATGTTAGAAACCTGATATCCACCAACTACATAAAGGTAGTTTCCAGATATAACAGCACTGAATAATCTCTCAGAGTCAGCAACAGTAGATATACCCAAAACCTTACCATAAACAAGATTTAGGTTCATATCAAACTTTGTAACGGTCATGGATTCTCTGACGAACTCTAAGTTTTCATTATAGAATGATTTTCCACCAACACCGTAAAGATAGCCACCCTGAACGAAAAGCTCAGAGATCCAAAAATCTTCAAGTTGTGGATAAGACCAGATATTGACAGAACTTGCAAGATTATTCAGATTAGCATCATATCTTTCAAGAAGCAGCCAGAGACGAACGACATATACCGAATTTCCATATGGTAAAACAACAACGGGAGACCAATCATAGAAAAACTTAGTTGAAAGAATACTGCCGGAGCTTGAAATCCTCAATATCCTCTGCTGGTCTGAACCAGATGTGAAATCTTCGAAAATACTAACATATATATCTCCATTCACAGGATTAATTTTCATACATCTATCATGACATCTTGAAACACTTCCTGCTCTTGCAGATGTTGTTTCCCAAACAATAGTCCCAGAACCTGAATATTTTCTTATGATATAGTTTGACGTTGTTGAGAAGATAACATAAAGCCCGTCTGATGTAGGATGTATTTTAGCAAAATGTCTTCCGTTAGTTGTGAGAGCAACCTCCCACACAGCAGTTGCAAGGTCAAGAGAATATTTTCCGAGTCCGAAAATCCCCCCACCAAGATCATATGCAACGTAAACTCCATCAGAGGTGACCGCTATATCAAAGACACGAGCGAAATTTCTCTGGTTTGTGATACTACCATCTTTTGATATTCGTATAACCGGGTCAGCCCACCACTGGTCAGCTATCGCATAGATTGTCTCAGTTGAAGCCAAAATTTCACTATCCCAAAAAACAGAACCAGCAATCTGAGTAGTGTTTTCCCAAATCTTATATATTGTTGGAACTTTAATAGTAACCGCATAAGAGTATGTCGCGACTCCTCCTCTACCGTCTTCTACCCTGAATATGAGTTTGGTTGTTTTTGAACTTTTTACATCAGGAACACTCCACTTGATGTAGCCGTTGCCCTGAACGAAATCTCCGTGATCATCTTCACAGTATTTATAATCTGAGCACTGGCCTCCGCCACCTCCTCCACACTGCTGATCATCTTGAAAAACCCTGATTTTGATGTTATCTCCATCAGGATCTGAAGCATAGTATGGGATATAAACTGTAGAAGCTCCGTCAACCTCAGATGGAACAGAAAAAATCACAGATGGATTACCGTTTGTTGGACAAGGTCTTTCATCCGAAGGATTTGGATGATACGGAGCGCAATAATCCCCATCTACGATTTGTCTTATTTCAGTTATTGAGATATTTCCATCTGCACTAACGGTAATGTCTATTGCCTTCCACAGATCACCACTTGCATGCGGAGGTGGACTTGCTGTAAATACAACTCTCCCACGATGCCAAACCTGTATCAGAGCTCCTGAATCCTTCAGAAGTCTACCACAACAGGTGTTATTTGGATTATTAGCAAAAACAGAAACTCTATATACTCCAGGCAAAGATGCATCAATATAAGCCATCTCTGGATAATCATCTCCCTCTATTTCTGCGTATGGATTAGAATTCACTCTACCCCACAATTTCGTGGCAACGTGAAATCTTCCACTTGAAGTTGGTCCGGTTATATGTAAATCAAGATCACACCTCTTATTACCCCATCTCAGAATTATTTTTATATTTCTTATAACAAAGTCTCCCTCCGAAGGACACACGTTCCAGGCAGACGAAGGATTTTGCATCCAATCTTTCAGATAGTAGGAAGGATAGGTATTGGCTGTTTGAACTACTCTAAGTTCTCTTCTTACACCATTTACGTTCGCCACAATTTTTGCTTTTGAGCCCTTTCTTATAAAGACAAAAAATTTACCATCTGCACCAGTTTTTCTTGAAGCTCCGGTGAAATCTGCCCCTGTATAATCCACACCCTCCGACCAAACCTGAGCACCAGCTATTGGATTTCCTTTCTCATCTTTTATAACTCCCTGCACGCATGTTGTTTCAGACGGAATATCTGGATTCCACCAAGAGAAATGAGAAACGTATCCGCTGAGAACTTCTTTTCCGTCTTCATTGAGCCTTTTGACCAAAACTCCTTCATACATCCATTCACCAGTATTCTCGTTGAAAGACCAGAGTGGAACAGATGCCGGAACCACACCCCTTAAAGAATCTGGAACAGGAAATTCTATATATGCTGTGACACCTGATGGAAGATCAAGCTCCTGCCCGGATTCGGAAACAATTCTCGCCTCAATTGGTCCAAATGTTTCAAGAAGAACTTTTTCACCATTCTGAACTCCAACAAAGTTTCCGGGGAACGCAAAGAGCTGTGAGCTTACCTGTGGATCAAGATAAGATATATATATTGACGCATTACCTGTGTGAATTGCTCCATCTGACTTTCTTTTCAAACCTCCTCCCTGAAATACTATTTTCAGACCAGTATTTACATCCTTCACCTCTCCTCCAGTCAACGCATTGAAAGATGCGGAAAAACGATACGGAGAAAGATTCACATCAAAAGCGGAAATTTCATCTTTTGATACCTTTATTTTGAATGTATATGGAGCATAAGATTGTTTAACAAGTCTTATATTGTAGTCCCCCGGCGGAACGGAAAAATAAACTGTTCCTTCCTCAGATGATAAGGCAGTAGCCGTTCCATTTACATAAACCTGAACACCCTCAACAGGAGAAAGACTATTTGAATTTCTTATTCTCAAAAGAACATATCCCTGATCAACTACACTTCCTCCTCCCCCACCCCCCACATCTCCGCTTTCACCTCCCCCTCCGCCTCCATACTTCTTACCACAACTTATCACACTCCTCTTCTCAGAAATCCGTGAATCAAGATTATCAACAGAATATGATACAGAAAAGGTAACAAAAATAAATAGTACAAAGAACGATAAAATAACTTTTTTAGTATCCAAGCTCATTTTTTTATTCTCATTTAGATCTACTATTTTATTTTAATATCTTGTTATAGAAAGAGCTAAAAAATGAACGATTTTGATTATTTTTAAGTATCAATGTAACATATAGAAATTTGAGTAAAAACCAAATTTCCCACAGCAACTATAATGTATGAACATAATGGATACACACCCAATCGTTATAAATACCAAAAATCCACCTTTTAGAGTATTATCAGTTAAGGTTAGATTATCAACTACGAGAAGCTAGCGAACTCTGGAAAAAAGGTAATTCACATAACCAAAACACCAAGAATTTTCTGGTCTCCTGGATATCCAAAAGAAGGACAAAACTTTTTACCAAAGTATTTAAAATTGACTGTGATGAAGAAATATGATGTTTCTTTGAAGGAGCTGATATTAGGAGCAGAGAAAGAACTGCTAAAATTCGCAGGATTGGATGTTAGTAAATTGGAAGCTATAAATGTTGAACTCCCGACTGTGAAAGAAAAAATAGTAGATGTAGCTTACAGGTGCTGGCTGAACTCTGGAATAAGCATAATTGTGCAGGCTGAATTCCAGTTATATTATGAGAAGAACTTTGCAGTCAGAATGCTCGGATACTGGACAGATCTGAAATCAAAGTTCCCAGAAGACAGGATAACGCAAATAGTCTTTACCTATGGTGTGAAGATAAACAACTTTATAGATGAAGGAGATAATATAAGCTTTGTGAAATATGG
>JANXBU010000021.1 GCA_025060505.1 Candidatus Calescibacterium sp. | reverse complement strand
AAAATAAATGTCCTGAAAAAATTTTTGTATCTTTGATGTGATTTACAATACCGTTCCAGAAGTTCATCATCTACAACATCTGATTTTGCTATTCAGAGAAGTTTGAAATCTCATCAGTGGACTCAGAAATCTGGTGAGTAAAAGTAGTTCTTTATTGCTGATACCAAACTTGCAACAGTCCAACCAGTTGCACTCGTTATGTTGTAAGAACCTTTTCCGCCCACTCCATAATCCCACCAAGTCTGATGAATTACCTCGGGAACTATACCTAACACAGACCCTTTTGTATCTCTAAGTGTCGGAACAACTTCCATCGCAGAAAGCATAACTATGTCTGCCATCCTCTTTATTCTTGATCTGTCTTTCTCATCAAGAAAATCAGCAAAATCAAAAATCATCTTTGGAAAGAAAAACAGATAAACATCAACATGAACATTCTCCACACTTACCAAAGATAATCCCAAAGTTTTCAATCCAATCTTGTAGAACTTCTGATTCGGAGAAAAAGGAACGTTCCAAATGAAAAACCAGCTCAAAGATGAATAAAGAGACCTTCTGGCACAATCCTTGTAAATCTGTCTTTCATCCTCCGGTATATAACTACTCTTGAAAAGAAGATAGCATGAGATAAATGTCCACATAGATGCTTCTTTATCTTCGGAATTAGCATCAAGTGTTGAGCCAAAATATTCGTATTTTTCCGCAAGATCTACCAAAAATCTTCCCACCCTCAGAGCTGAACGAAGATAATCCGAAAAACCTGTTTCCTCATAAGCTTTTATCAAAACAGGAACGGCAAAATATGATCCAGATGGTTCGCTCTCAATTTTTCTACCAGAAAAACTGTATCTTCTTGAAAAGCTCCCATCTTCATTTTGCAGGGCAATCATCGCACTTACTCCTTCAAGAAACTCATTGAGCCATCTTTTATCTCCGATTTCTCTGTACGCTAAATACACCGCAAGCAGTGTTTCAAAATTCCTACGAGTGAAAAAAGAATCTCTGTAAAAAAACGGTGGAAAATTACAAGCCTTTTTTGTGCTTGTATCAAAGCAGTCCCAGAAAAACTCACCCTCTCTGGCGTTATCAATCCAAGAATTTATAACCTTCACACCCCTCTGAACAAGCTCAACATCCCCAAATTTCTTTCCAATAAAAATAGAGTTATTCCCATTGAAAACAGACATACCCGTAAAACTTGATTCAATGAAGTTCGTAACAACTTTTCCGGTTTCAGTCTCAACAAAAGAGTAAAATCCAGATACAAAATCATCTACAAAGTATTTCTTGAAATATTCTTTTAGACTCAACAAAACTTCCTCCACTTTCTGTATCTGATGATTCACTGCTGATATAATTCCTTCCTTATCGTATATGTCAAAAGATATTTTCCATGCTTGTTCCACAGCCTCCGAAAAATCACGAGCTGAAAATTTCAAAACAAAGAAACTTATCTTTCTTTCTGAATCAAAAACAGCAAATGTATCAATCGGAGAAAGAGTATATGGATTCAAAATTTTTCTTCTGTAAATCAATGGATATTCATAAGCTGGAAGATTGATTATAATCTGTTTGGATCTCGCATCAAAACCAAGACCAGCTATATCTGTGCTGTAAATTGCATCATCGCCAGCTTTATATAGCTCAGGGTCAACAGAGTAATCAAATTTGGCAGGAATTTTGAGCACAGCGAAAACCTTCCCTTTATCAAACGCTATAACCAAAGGAACTGGAAGTCTATCTTCCCTGAAAATCCATAAATTTCCCTTTTCTGGAGAATAAGCCTTTGTGAGAGAAAATTTATTACCCCATATCCAAACACCCGGAACAAAAAACACGGTCTGATCTGAAAAACCGTCAAGATCTACTCTTACCTCCACCCTTGATACAGACGAAATCCCAAAAGGAAAAACTGAAACATCTACTTTGTAAAGATTTACTGTATCGTATTTCAACTTGTGATATAACTGAACCTCCGCTTTAAGCGAAACATCACTTCTCAGAGATACTTTTTTGGTTGAAATGTCACGAGATAAATCTATGCCTTCTGCTATTTCTTTCAGTGAATCACCACAGCTAAAAGTGAGTAGAGCCGTAATAAGAAACAAGACTACGTATTGAAAAAATGACCAATTCATGAATTTGAAAACATCAGAAAATATAAACGAGATACAAAAAATATCCGAAAATTCAGATTGATTGTAAAAATCCTAATCATTCGCAAATGTAATAAAAGACATAAGGAGCCAGTGAAATATGGAAAACAATGCTAAAAGAATTGTTTGTGTTGGGTTAGGTTATTGGGGAAAAAATGTTGCTCGTAACCTATACGAAATTGGGACTCTGTACGGTATATGTGAGATAGACAAATCAAATCCACTCATAAAACAATACACAGAAAAAGGAATCAGATTCTATGAGAATTATGAAGATGTTCTTTCTGATGAAAGCATTGACGCAGTTGCAATAGCTACTCCTGCCGTAACACATTTTGAGCTTGCGAAAAAATCTCTTATTGCAGGAAAAGATGTTTTTGTTGAGAAACCCATAGCTCTAAGGGTATCTGATGCGAAAGAGTTAGTCCAGATTGCCAGCCATAATAAAAAAATCCTTATGGTCGGACATGTTTTGCAATATCACCCAGCTGTGAAAAAACTGAAGGAGGTAGTAAGCTCTGGAAAATTAGGAAAGATCGAATACATTTATTCAAATCGTTTGAATATAGGAAAATTGAGAACAGAAGAAAACATACTTTGGAGTTTCGCTCCACACGATATATCTTTGATCTTATCAATAGTTGGGGAAATGCCGCAGAAAGTTTTTTCAATGGGAGAAGACTACATAACAAAAGGAGTTTATGATGTGACAATCACACTTATGGATTTTGCAAAGGGTCTCAAAGCACACATATTTGTAAGCTGGCTGCACCCATACAAAGAACAGAAATTAATAATAGTATGCTCTGGTGGTATGCTTGTTTTTGACGATGTAAGCAAAGAAAAACTTTTTCTATATCCACACAAAATAAAATGGGAAGAAGGAAAAATACCGGTTGCGGAAAAAGCTGATTACGAAACAATTCAATTTGAAAACGGAGAACCACTTAAATTAGAGCTTCTGCATTTTCTTGAATGTATAAAAGAAAGAAAAAAACCTATAACAGATGGAGAAGAAGGTCTGCGAGTTTTGAAAGTTCTTGAAGCAGCAGAAGAATCTTTGAAGAAAGGAAGTCCAATACAAATCTCTGATAAAAAATATTTCGTTCATCCAACAGCAATTGTGGAAGATGGAACAGAAATAGGAGAAGGAACAAAAATATGGCAGTTTTCTCACATAAGAAGTGGAACTAAAATCGGCAAAAATTGTATAATAGGAAAATACTGCGAAATCGGTCCGGATGTAGTTATAGGAGATAGATGTAAGATCCAAAATAACATATCAATATACAAAGGAGTTATTCTTGAAGATGAAGTTTTCTGTGGTCCGTCTTGTGTTTTCACAAATGTTTATAATCCGCGAGCTTTTATAGAAAGAAAAAACGAGTTCATGAACACTTATGTTGGCAAAGGAGCGACAATCGGAGCAAACGCCACAATAGTCTGTGGAGTCAAAATCGGAAGATACGCAATGATTGGCGCTGGTGCGGTTGTAAAAAAAGATGTTCCAGACTACGCTCTTGTGGTAGGAGTTCCTGCAAAACAAATAGGATGGGTCTGCAAATGTGGCGTAACTTTGAAATTCAACAGAAAAAAAGCAACCTGCTCATACTGCGGAAATCAATACGTTCTTGAAAAAAACACAATAAAACCCATAAAGGAAAAATAATAAAACTTTCAAAATCTGCTACTAAATTATCAAACATAGAAAGAGAGAGCAGCTTAGTAAAAGTATCCCAGATCGCAACAAAGCAATCACGAGATATAAAATATATTCAAAAGAGATTAATATAAACTTATGTAATTTGTTAGTCTGTTTCTATAATAATACAGAAGCGGTGCGTTTTCTATCTTTACTTTTCCACGAGTTATTCTGAAAGGAGGTCTTTCATGATACTTTGAGAAAACCCTATAAGCTGTATCAAGTATTCCCTTTGCGGTTTTTTCATTCACACGATAGAAGACAAAAACCTTGTTCTGCTGATGTAATTCATTGAACTTATTTTTCGCTATATCTATGTATCTGATCACTTCCTGATAGTCAATGTTCAGACCTTCGAGTAAGTAAAGAGCTCTTATTTCATCTGTTTCACCTATTTTTTTCATAGCAAGTTCAAATATAACAAATGAAGCAAGGTTAGTTGAGAGAACCGCGTTGTCTTTCCTATATGTCTGCAAGATTTTTTCCGCGAGCTCTTTTGTGTATTCAGCATCGCGCTGAGAGTCGTGCTCCGGAACACCGTCTTTCAGGACATATCTTTTTGGATCAACAGTTCTTCCGTTCGGATCAAGAGAATTTCCATCCTCATCAACTGGATTTCCAAAAACATCAAAAGCATCAGAAAATCTCACCACAAGCTTCATATCAAGCTCAATAAATCTTTTCACAAACTCAAATATTCTTGATGGCACAAAAGCTTCGTCTTTGTACGAAACCCAGTCTTCTTTAGTTGTATCTTCAAGATACTGGCGCACCAAGCTTTCTGCTTCAAGCGTAATATGGTAAGTGAACGTAGCCGGAACAACATATATGTTTGGTCTTGGGCTTTTGTTCTTCAAATTGTTTATGTACGATCTCACTCCGCAACCAAGAAGTCCCATTTTGAGTTTTTTTTGGAAAGCACCATTCCTTGAACGAGTTCCTTCCGGGAAAAATATATGATCATACTCCATCTCCAATGTTGTGCTTACATAATGCTTTAATGTATCAAGATAAAGATCATGCTTTCTTTTTCTATCAACTTTGTAAGCTCCGAGATTTTTCATAAAGAAACCCAATATAGGATTTGAAAAAAGGTTTAAACCGGCTCCATAAAGAAAAGGCGGAAGTCCAACCTTATAAACCACATACCCTATAACAGGAGAATCAACATGACTTACATGAGTTGGACAAAGAATTATGCTCCCTTTTCTTGCAAGTTTCAGCAAAATATCTTTATTTCCAGATATTATGATATGTGAGTCAACATCTGGAAGATGGGGAAGATTTGATATTATACTTGATGGTGTGATACTGGCAAGTATGAAAGAAAGTCCGCGCGGTACAATACGAGTCGCAAGCCTATATATTATGGGAGAAAAATGTCCCTGAATCTCATCCATATATAACTCAACAATCTGCTTCAAAATGTATCTTCTTTCAGAATCGGAAGCGGATGGAATCTTTCTTCTTACTTTACGAAAGAACCTTATATAATCTTCTGCTAACGGAAAACTCCTTTCAGATCTCCATCTCTCTATCTCAGCAGAAACTGTCTCATTTATTTTCCTTCTTATAAAGTAATCATCCTCACGAGCCGAAATGAAGAAGTCATAAAGAACCCTCCTTACAACCTCCGTTTTTATATTTTGCTTCTGCTGATCATCAGGGAGATATTGTCGAAAAGATGACATACCTTACTTAATTTTATTCAGATCAATTTTCTGATTATTTTTTCAGTTTGAAAAATATTTCAACAACTGTGCGAGAGTTTTAGAGTATTCTCTAATTTTTCTTCAGCTAGTTATTTTTATTGGTATTTTTATTTCGCAGTACTTATCTGAAAATTTTTACCAAAGCTTTCATCAAATTCATTGAACCTTTTTCAGAATATGTATTTTGCTCCGGAATCCTTTGGATCACTGATACGAAATAATCTCAAAAATGATAAAATCAGTAATCTCCTTCGTTCTCAAATTTCTCAAATTCACACTTTCTCAGAGTTCTTTTTGAGCTTTTATTTTTATTAATTGGAAGATCATCGAATAAATTGTAACCTAATTTTGAAAAAACTTTCTTCAATTTCTTTGTAGCAATTTGCTCAATCTGTCTTACTCTTTCTCTTGTTATACATAGAACTTCGCTTACTTCATCTAAGGTTGCTTCTCTTTTTGAATAGAATCCACAGCGCATCTCAATAACTTTCTTCTCACGAGGTGTAAGAACGATATCTATTATTCTTCTGATTTTCTTTCTCATATCATTTCTTTCTATATTCTCAATCACAGAAACGCTGTCTTGTATATCCAGAACTTCATCAAGCTTCTGAGCTTCATCGTCTGGGGAAAAAGAGAAAAATTCAAAAGACATTGGCTCTTTTATTATTTTCATGATGTTGTCTATTTTTTCAACCGGAGCTTTCATCTTTGACGCTATTTCAGATATGGTTGGCTCCCTTCCATTCTCCTGAACAAAACTCCTTATAAATTTATTTATTTTATTCATAAGCTCAATAATATGTCCCGGCATTCTTATTGGGTGTATCGCGTCGTTCAGTGACCTTATTATCGCCTGCTTTATCCAGGGAACAGCGTAAGTAGAAAATTTCGTTCCTTTTCTCCATTCAAATCTCTCCATAGCTTTAGCAATAGCCAGATTACCATCTTGTATGTAATCAAACATATCTGTGTTCTGTATATGATACCTTTTTGCCATCTTCACCGAAAGTCTGAGATTTGAGTTATAAATCAACTCAGTTTCCGACTTGAGCTTGTTTGAAAGCTCCTTTACTCTTTTGAGGATCTCAGCAGCTTTTTTGAGCTCCTGATCCTTTATTATGTCATATCTACCATTTTCAGAATTCTTGATTCTTTGCTCATACCACTGAGATATGTGCTGTCTCATGTGATGAAGAAAATCTAATGTCAAACCTATACTAAGTTTGAGCTCGTTCATCTGAGCCAATCTCTCCTCTGCCTTTTTATCATTTCCTATTTCAAGCATAACTTTTAAGATTTTGTAATGGTTCTTGAGCTTAACAAGATTGTTTTTTATTTTTTTCGCCATCTCAACTCTCAGTCTTTTGTTTGTTTTTTTCTCAAAATCTCCATAACGAGCTTTGACTATATCAAAAAATTCGGTTGGAAATTCAGCGGTTTGAATCATATCATTGAGAATTCTATCAAGCTCATTCCAAAACTCATCAATATCCATAAGCTCACAAAGTATAGATAGAGAATAGAATTCAACCTTCTTGAAAAGTTCTTTTTCTTTATCTGCTTTCAACGGTACAGATCCTCGAAGGTTCCAAAAGTAAACAGACATATACGCATTAGATTTGGCTTCTTTTTTCATAAAAGTTACCTCCTTTTTGCTTGATAATATCCTCCTTCCTCCTCCTCTCACCCATTTTTATTTCTCCTTTTATTTCTCCGACCCGCTATCTTCACCCCTTTTTGTTTTTGGTTTCACCCCCTCAAGAAAAGAAAGTTTTTTAACCAAAGCAAAATACCTTTGCCTTTTTATTGGATCTCTGTAAGCCTCCTTTGATATCTGAATAAGTTCTTTCCTTATTTTTTCTATCGCGAGCCTTTTCAATATACTTTCAAGAAGCTCTTCCCATCCGATCTCTGGATAATCCTTACCTTCTATTACAACCTCAAGAATCAGTTTTTTGACTTTTTCGTCGGCAAGAGAAATTGCAAGCTCTACGTTACCATCTGCTTCTCTGACACACCTTAAAGCAGAAACTACTTCTTCAGAAGATATATACTGTTCATATTCAGAAATATATTTCAGTGACTCTTTCTTAAAGATAGCAAATCTTAGTATCTCAAGCTCATACTCTGGAATATCTGCTCTCTTTCTTGAAGGCTGCTGATAGGGTCTCGCTAATTTTCTTACATCTGATTTGAGAACACTCGGGCTTATTCCCAGCTTTTCGGAAATCTCTCTCACATATATTTCGGCTTGAGTTTCAGATTCGTTGTACACTAGTGAGAGCAGGAGATGAACTTGTGAGATAGCTCTTGATATTCCAACAGTATCTTTCTTCCTTATAGGTTCATCAAGAAATGTTTCCGCGGCGAAAATAACCCCATCTTTTACAGATACATCTTCCATTGTCCCGCCTTTCCTCACAAAAGAATCAGGATCCTCACCGTAGGGCAATATTCCAACTTTCGGTATAATACCCGATTTTAGAAACAAATCTATATTTTTTAGAGCAGCTTTCCTTCCAGCATCGTCGCCATCGAAAATTATAACCACATCTGATACTAATCTTTTGAGAAAACCAACATGAGATGGAGTCAAGGCAGTTCCAAGACAGCTGATGGTGTTCTTCAAACCAGCCTGATGCATAGATATAACATCAAAATATCCTTCCACAATAACGCACTTTCCATACAATCTCATCTCATCGAGAGCCTGCATTATTCCAAAAAAACTTTCTCTCTTTTTGAAAACAGAACTTTCAGCTGAATTTATGTATTTCGGTTGAATAGTCTCGTCAAGAGTTCTTCCTCCAAAAGCTATAATTTCACCTTTTGGATTATTTATTGGAAACATTATTTTGTTTCTGAAAATAAACATCAGAGAATCTCCGGTGTGCTTTATGTTTCCTGTTGAGCAGAGTTCGTCTTGAGAGAAACCTTCTTTGAGCAGAATATTTGGTATCAAATAAGGATCAGCCGGTGCGAAACCCAGAGCAAAAATATCCCACATTTCTTCTTTTACTTGCCTTGAGTTCAGATAATCGCGTGCTAATTTTCCATCTTTGTTTTTAAGGTATTTTCTCAGAAGCATCAAGATATGAGCATTGACCTGTATGATTTTTCTTTTCTGAGAGTATGCTTCTTTGTTTATCTCAACGTATATATCTGGATAGTATCTTTCAGCAAGAAAGCTCAGGGCTTCAAGAAAAGAAATATTTCTTATTTTTGAAATGAAAGTTATGACATTTCCACCAACACCGCAACCAAAACAGTTGAAAATCTTTTTGTCTTCTCTTATTCTCAGAGATGGTTTTGTATCTGGATGAAACGGACAGACAGCATACCAATCTTTTCCTATCTTTTTTACCGAGATGTACTCTGATACAACTTCAAGAATATCGATTTTTTCAAGTAGCTCTCTTACAAAAATTTTTTTTACAGCTTCCATATATCTTTTCTTTAATCTTTATATCTTACACTTATTCTGTTTTTGCTGTTCATTTCTTCCGCCTTCACTCGCAGGTTCTGATTTCAAAATTTCTTTATTTCCATTCTTGTAATTTGCATTATAATCAGCGCGTAAAAATTTTGTTTTTTTGTTTAAACTTTTTGGATTTCTTTTTCTAATTTTCCACATAAGTTGAAAATAGTGTAAGCTAAAATTAACAATTTGTAGATAACTTTTCAAGTAAAATTGAACAGTTTATATATAGAACAACAGAGCATAAATAAGTATCCAGACAAAAAAATTTTGTAATGATTTGTAGTTCTGGATAATATTTCCGACCTAAAATTAGTTATACCATTTACTATCTTCGGTTTACTTACTATCTAGTTTACTTCCTGATAAATCTTCTTTCAATGAATTCAAGTGAGAGAAGGAAAACAAGTCCTCCCAGAGCTATGAGAATTCCTGAGATATAGAATCCAGCACCCACTGCCAATCCAATAGCACCACACACCCATATTATTGATGCAGTAGTTAGACCCTCTATAACATCACCTCTTTTCACAATCGCTCCAGCTCCAAGAAATCCGATACCAGTTGCGATGTTAGAAGCAACTCGCATGGGATCTCCACCAAAGAAGCCTGCCAACTCAAATGAAAAAAATGAAAATAAAGACGAGCCAACAGTCACAAAAACCAAAGTCTTCAAACCAGCCGGTCTCCGTGCGAGCTCCCTTTCAATCCCAAGTATCCCACCAGCTATAGTCGCACAAATCAGAACCCAGAAAACTTTCATAAAAAGCTCTATGTCCGAAACAATATCAAACTCCGGGAGCATTTGGAGTAATTTTACAATATGTTATCAAAAAAACTCTATCGAATGTTATCAAAAACACTTGTTATCAAAATAGTTAACATTTGTGTTAAAAAAACACAAGCAAAGATTTGATCAAATAGTAAAGATACAAGAAAAACGCAAGATAGCAATCTCTATCTCAATGTACAGAAAAGTTGGAACATTTTTTTCAGTAAAAGACAAAAGCAGAAAACCAAAAAGAAAATTAGAAGGCAGGAGGAAAAAAACATGGCAGCAAGACAAAGACCAAGAGACACTAAAGACTTTATAGAAATGATAAAGCAAGAGGGAGCAAAATTCATCGATCTTAAGTTCGCTGATCCTTTTGGAAGACTTCAACACACAACAATTCCAGCTCATAGAATAACACCAGAAGTTGTCGAAGAAGAAGGAATTGGTTTCGATGGATCATCTATCAGAATGTGGCAAAGCATTCATGAATCTGATATGTTACTTTTCATTGACCCTAAAACAGCAGTCGTTGACCCATTTTACAAAGAGAAAACAATATCTGTTATGGTAAATATAAGAGATCCAATAACTCGGGAACCATATTACAAAGACACAAGATACATAGCTCAAAGAGCCGAACAGTATCTCAAAGAAACTGGAATAGGAGATTCAACTCTGTTCGGTCCAGAACTTGAATTTTTTGTTTTTGACTCAGTATCTTTCGGAGAAGCTGCTAACTATTCATTCTTCAAATTTGAATCTGAAGAAGGTCCTTGGAGAGCTCAAGAAGAAGGCTCAAAAGGATACAAGATAAAACACAAAGAAGGATACTTCCCTACTGCGCCTTTTGATACATATATGGATTTCAGAAACGAAGTAAGCTTGATACTCGAGGAGATGGGAATAGAAATTGAAGTGCACCACCACGAAGTGGCAACCGCCGGACAGGGAGAAATAGACTTCAAAGCAAGATCTCTAACTGAATCAGCAGACAATGCTTTACTTGTAAAATATGTTCTGAAAAATGTTGCAAGAAAGTACGGAAAAACAGCAACATACATGCCAAAACCAATATTCGGAGATAATGGTAGCGGAATGCACACACATCAATCAATATGGAAAAATGGAAAACCACTTTTCGCTGGTGAAAAATATGCTGGACTTTCTGAACTTGCTATGCACTACATAGGAGGAGTTCTAAAACATGCAAGGTCTATATGCGCGTTTTCTAACCCAACAGTAAATTCCTACAAAAGGTTGGTTCCTGGATTTGAGGCTCCGATAAATCTTGCATACTCTCAAAGAAACAGATCCGCTTCCATAAGAATACCGATGTACTCTACTTCACCGAAAGCAAAACGAATTGAGGTTAGATTCCCAGATCCTTCCTGCAATCCATACTTGGCTTTCGCAGCAATGCTGATGGCAGGAATAGATGGCATTGAGAAGAAAATAAATCCGGGAGAACCACTTGATACAGATATATACAAACTTCCGCCAGAAATCCTCGCAAAAGTTCCAAAAACTCCGGGGAATCTTGGTGAAGCTCTCGATGAGCTGAAAAAGAATCATGATTTTCTGACCAAAGGCGGAGTTTTCTCGAAAAAATTCATAGAAGAATATATAGAATGGAAATATGAAAAAGAAGTGAAAGAATATATATCAAGGATTACTCCTTGGGAGTACATAAACTACTTTGATGTGTAGAAAGTAAGATAATCCCCGGATAAAGCCGGATATTAAAATCTGGATATAGAAAAAATAAGCAAAAAATTGAATGGAGGTGCTATAGCTATGGTAAACAAATTTAATAACCAAGTTAAACAATTTTTTAACACAATGGACAACCAGCAAATATACAAAATAGTTGAAGAAATAACAGCTTATGTAGAACACAGCACAGACTTTGAAAAAACTTGTCGTGCTTTGATAAAGAACTATCCAAACATAGAAGCCATATACATGTTAGATTCAAGAGGTTTTATGATAACTGATACGATTCTGAGACCAGAGAGTCAGGTAAAGTCTCCGGCCAAAAAAGGAGATAGGTTATCTGACAAACCATATTTCAAAGTTTGCTCAGATCTCAAAACAGATATATTTGTGACATACCCTTATGTTTCATCCGCTACCGGAAGCCTGTGTAGAACAGCAACAAGGAGGATAAGAAAACAGGTTATAGTAGGCAACACACCCAAGGTAGAAACATACTACCTTTGTATAGATTTCTTTGAAAAATAAAAGGAGGTATATAAACCATGGAAGAACAAGTAAGTCAGATCAATCAAGGAGACACGGCTTGGATCATAGTAGCAACGGCACTCGTTGGAATGATGACTATCCCAGCACTGGCTCTGTTTTATGGAGGTCTAACTCGGACCAAAAGCATTCTCAATACGATAATGATGAACATCTCTGCTTATTTTCTAGTTAGCGTTGCTTGGGTTATGTATGGCTATACTCTTTCATTCAACGAGTCATTTGGTGGTATAATAGGAATTCCGTCCAAACTACTTATGAACACGGTTGATGTGAAAGCTGTTTCGGGTAGCATACCTGAGTTTACTTTTTCCACATTTCAGCTAACATTTGCAGCAATAACGGTAGCTCTCATAAGCGGAGCTGTTGTGGAAAGGATGAAATTTTCTGCTTGGGTTATTTTTTCTATATTGTGGCTGACTTTTGTGTACTGTCCAGTTGCGCATTGGGTCTGGGGGGGAGGTTTTCTTATGAAAATGGGAGCACTGGACTTTGCTGGAGGAACTGTTGTACACATAAACGCTGGAATCTCAGCAGTTGTGCTATCTCTATTTCTTGGGAAAAGAAAAGAAGGAGGAGTTCTACCATCAAACATACCGCTTGTTGTAATAGGGGCTGGACTTTTGCTTATAGGTTGGTTTGGGTTTAACGGTGGAAGCGCTCTTTCATCAGGAGGACTTGCTGCATCCGCAGTTCTTGTAACAAACACAGCTGCTTCCTTTGCAGCTATCACATGGATGTTCATTGAGAAAATACACAGAGGCAAACCAACTACAATCGGTGCAGCGTCTGGTCTTGTAGCCGGACTCGTTGGAATAACACCAGCATCTGGTTTCGTTGATGTGATTGGAGCCCTATTCATCGGTGCTCTGAGCTCAGCTTTCTCATACATTTTCGTTGTCGTTATAAAATCAAAACTTCCATGGGACGACGCACTTGATGTCTTTGGAATACACGGTGTAAGCGGAATAGTCGGATCAATTCTCACCGGAGTTTTTGCTAATCCATCAATAAACGAAGCGGGAACAGGATTACTCTATGGAAATCCAAACCAACTCTGGATACAGATAATCTCCTCACTTATAGTCATTGCTTACTCATTCGTTGTTACCGCAATAATAGCTCTTATAATCAAAGCAACAGTTGGGTTGAGAACAGAAGAAGAATCTGAAATCATGGGATTGAATGAATCGGAACACGGAGAGAAAGCTTTCAACTAAAAAACAGAGAAAAAACCTCTAATTGAGAAAATTGTAAGATGTATTATAAATTAAAGAAAGGAGGTTAGCAAGCATGAAAAAAATAGAAGCAATAATAAAACCATTCAAATTAGACGAAGTAAAGGACGCTCTAATAGCAGCCGGAGTAACCGGAATGACGGTAACCGAAGTCAGAGGATTCGGGAGACAAAGAGGACACACCGAGCTATACAGAGGAGCAGAATATGTTGTTGACTTCCTACCTAAAATAAAAGTCGAAGTCGTTGTCCCGGATAACATGGTAGAAAAGGTTATAAAGTCAATAATCGACTCAGCGAAAACCGGAAAAGTAGGAGATGGGAAAATATTTATATATCCTGCCGAAAGAGTAATAAGAATAAGAACAGGTGAAGTCGACGAGGACGCGATATAACATAGAAACATAACATAATAGAAATATCAATAAGAGAAAAATAATAAAAAATACCAGAGAAAAACTGAATAAAAGAAAAAAACAAACCCAACATCAAACAAAAAGTTTCTGAAAAAAAGAAACCGTATTGATATAGTAAAATTCTTACTTTTGATGAAAAATAAACTGAGTATTCTCAAAGCAGAATTTCCATCGGTCAGCCTGAAAAGCTCTTATATACCTTACAAAAAAGTTCAAGATATACTTACACCAAAACTGGCATTTGAATGGGTTGAAAAAGCTTATATGTATATGGGTTCAGAATCAGAAAAAATACAGATGCCAGAAAAACTTTACTTTTTTTATCCTGATGGTGATATGAGGGTTATGCCAGCTGTTGCACAAATAGATAACAAAACAATAACTGGAACAAAAATAGTAAGCGTGCATTTTGAAAACATCAAAAGAAGGCTCCCAACAGTTGTGGGATTCTATGTGCTTGTAGATTCAAAAACTGGTGCTCTACTCTGTTTAATTGATGCAACGTATCTTACTGCCATGAGAACCGGTGCTTCCGTTGCTGTTGCGACAAAGTATCTTTTTGGTCAGAAAACAGCAAAGGTAGGAATAATAGGATGCGGAGTACAAGCCAGAACTCAGATCGTTTTTATTTCAGATGTTCTGAAAATCCAAGAACTTCTGATTTATGACATATCAAGTAAAGCCATAGAAAAGTTTTCCAAATTTCTTAAAAAATTTGGATTGAATTTTAAGGTAGCAAAAGATTTGAAAGAGTTCTCAGAATGCGATGTTCTCATAACCGCAACCCCCTCACGAGAACCCTTCTTGAAGAAAGAACATGTTGAAAATGTAAAGCTCATAAACGCAATAGGAGCAGATGGTCCAGGTAAACAGGAACTCGATCCAAAAATATTGTCTGAATCAGTTGTTGTAGTCGATAGCAGAGAACAAGCAGTTTATGGCGGAGAAATAAACGTTCCGCTGAAAAGAGGTATAATAGGAGAAGATATCATATTCGCTGAACTTGGGCAGATAGTCTCCGGCAAAAAGAAAATACAGGAACAAAAGAGAATAGTTTTTGATTCAACAGGAATAGCTATCTTAGATCTATTTGTAAGCTGGGGAGTCTACTTGAAAGCCTCAAAGAACAAAAATATACTCAAAAACATAAACATACATTGACTGAAAATTGGAAATTTAATCTATCCTTAACTCAACTTTATCTTCCTTAATTGAAAAAGAAAGCAGATCCTTTGATTCAAAGAGTGTGTATCCAGGAGACAAAGGACAGAAAACAAAGCTATCGGTATGAACTTGTTTTTTCCGAACAAGCTCAGAAAACAGCTCTCTTTCAAGTGCCACAGAAAAAATTTTCTTATTCTTTATCCTTGATATAACACACGAGACCTCAAGATGTTTGAGCATAACTACATCAAAAAATATCTTGCTCTGCCTTAGTATAACGGAACTTGGAACAACAAAGAAAACATCTGCACTTTCATTCAACAAACTCTCAATATTCTCAAAAACCTTCACATACTGTTCCGAAAATATTTTGTGTATTCTATCCTTTATTCTCAGATCAGAAGATATAGCGTAAAAACTAACATAAGGATATATGCTCCAAATAATATTTTGAACAAACAAAGAAGTAGAGGTAATATCGTTTCCTATATTAACCACGACACCACATTTTGGAGGATTCTGTAAAACTCTATTTTTTTGAAGATCAAAACGAGATAAAAATTTTTCTTTGTGCTCATTATCGTTTTCTTGATCTGTAGAAAAAAACAAATCAAGAATGTGATACATAAAAGAACCATCTTTCCTACAATCATTAATAATACAGAGCGGCAAAAACAAATCAGTATAATCAATAGAGAAATTATCTCCGAATTGTTCAAGAGCTTTATCAAACATACCACATTTAACAAGAGCTTTCGCCTTCTCCCACAAATATTTCGGATTCTGATAAATTTCGTAAGCTCTATCAAAATCTTTCAGAGAACTCCTGACTTGAATCTCGTTCGGTAAAGACATATCCCTTGAAATACAGGCTAAAACAAAATCTATATAAGATAAAATAATTTCCCTACTCCGCCGATCAATGTGTTCCGATGAAATCAGATCGGCAAATACATCTCTGTATTCAGGGAAATAAGTGCAAGGAAAAAATTGCGGAGGTATAACTGAGGATAAAACAGGTATGAATTTTGGAAATACTGAATCAATCTTCTCCTGAGAGAGAATTTCCTTTACATAATTTAGGAATTCAATTGAACTTTTGTAATTCATCCTTGACATTTCAAGAAGTGCAAGGTTCAAAGGCAAAACGAAGTTATCTGATTTCTTGAATGAATACTTACCTGAAATATTAAAATCAACCATAGTTTTATATGAATTGAATATTTCAACTGTTGGACTGTTCTCTGGAAACAAAAAGAGACCTTCTTTCTCTTCTATTATTTTTCTGACCGTGGAGAGTAAGATTTCTTTTACAGATTTTGGCAAAGCATAAATATCTATTGTCTGGAAGTAAGAAAGAATATCAAGAATATAGTAATCATTAACTGATCCGAGACGTCCCTGTACAATTGAACTATCAATGTTATTGTATGCAAAATGCAAAAGTTCATAGAGACGGGAGACTGGATGAAAAAATCTTCGATAACCTAAAATCCTTTCAAGTCTTTCTTGATGGTTATAATCACCTGAATTTATAAAGTCCAGAGCTCTTTCAATAGCGTTTGGCATATCTTCAAAATTCTCATATACAAAAAAATCTTGGTCTTTAATGAAGATTTGCGAGAACTCTTCTGAATTCGTAACGAGTATCCCGCCACACAAAATAAACTCTGGTCTCTGTATTTCTTTTCTTCTATGGTATGTAATTGAAAGTTTTGAGTTCGTTATTTTTTTTATATACTCATCCTTAGGTAAATATCCACTGTTTATATGGTACGAGAGTTTATTTTTTGAAAGAAACTTTGCAATATGAAAGAATAGTTCAGCCTTGTCTTTCATAAGTTTCACATTCGTGTTACCAGAGTAAAAAAGATCAATTTTTCTCTTCTTTATTTCTATTATATCTTCGTTCTGATCATCCATATCAAATGAGAGCCAAATTGGAAATTTAACAACCTTTCTTGCACCGAGCTTCTGTATATGATTCAATGATTCATCTGAAAAACATACAACACAATCTGCTATTTTGAAAAAATGATAAGCCCGAAGTATATCGTAGTCATAATCGCATGTCACAAAAACCAATGGATACTCAGATTCATAAAGCCCTCTTGGCAAGAATACATACTCCGGTCCCTGTATCAGAACAAAATCTGGCTCCCAGCCTTCTGGAAGCTTTCTTAGAATATCTTGAAATGTCATTCCTACCTCAAGTCTTATATCTGATGAAGGTAAAATATTAACAGTTATCACATCTATTCCCAGAGCTTTCAGGTTATCCTTATACTTTCGCACTAAATAACCAAGGTGAAGATGAGAAATAGGAGTTCTATCTCCTACATCAATTCCATAAACAAGAATTTTTATCATAAAAATAATTTTCCTAATTTCAAACCTAATTGTAGATTTTACGCCTATATTTCAACAATACGAATATAAATACGTAAATATGAAACACTATATAAGCAAAAGCATAATTGAAAAACTACACAAAAACATGCAAAACAAATCAATCTAAAAAAATCTACACAAATAGAGTAATTTGAAATTATAAATCTAACAGAGCAAAAAACCATATTCCAGACTTTACAACGAAAAACTAAATTTTCTTTAAAATTATATTCAGATGAAGCTATCTTTTGAACAGAAAGCAAAATTGAAACTAGAACCCAAGATAATTATATCACAGCTCCAAATTCAGGTTCTACTTTCACCCGTAGAAGAGCTTGAAGTTATGATTGAAAAAGAAAAAGAAGAAAATCCATTTCTTGAAGTTTCTGGATACGATGAGCAAGAAGGGAATTTTGAAGAGGAACCGGAAAGAAAAGTCAGCTCCGAAGAACTAACTGAAAACGAATATCTTTCCGATAGTACAGATGATCTATCTTATTTTTCAGATTTTGTATCAAGATACGAAGTAACTGATGAAGAAGAAAAATCAAAAAGAGACAACATATATGTTGATTACGGTTCTTTTTACCAATCTGTGATTGAACAGATATATTCACACTTTGAAGATGAAAAAGAAAGAATAATAGCTTTTGAGATTTTCCATTCAATTGATTCAAAGGGCTACCTGACAAAAAACGTCTCCGAAATAGCAGATGAACTTAGAAAAATTGGTCTTGATGTATCTGATGATGATGTTGAAGAAGTGAGAAGAGAATTTATGCAACTTGAACCAGTTGGTATGGGTAGCAAAGATACATCTGAGTATCTTTCGTTCTTTCTCCAAAAATTAATCTCCGAAAAATACGATAAACCATTTGACTTTATAAACGATGTAAAGAAAGAGTATCCAGAGATCTTTGAACTCTTTGAAAAACTCGGAAGCGCAGCTGATAAATCAAGAGAAATAATATTGAGAAAAATATCAGAAGGAAATGAAACTGTAGCAAAAATAATAGAATTAGTTAAAGATAAAGACATTCCTCCATTCCCAACTTTCGGTATAAATTCAAACGAACACTTTGTATTCAGAAAATCACCAGACATAGAGGTTGAAGTGTATGAAGATCAAATACATATATACATAAATTCTCCAAGAGTATATACAAGAGATATCAGAAAAGAGGATTGGTACAAAGGAATAAAGCTTGACGATACATCAAAAAAGATAATTCAGGAAAAAATAAGAAGAGCAACAGAAATTGAAAGAGGTATCAAGATGAGAAACGATATAATATACAAAGTATCAAACTGTATCTTTTCATATCAAAAAGATTTTCTTCGAACAGGGAACAAAAAAGATATAAAACCCCTTACTCTTGAAAATTTAAGCGAGCTTTGCAATCTTTCTGTGAGCATGATAAGCAGAGCAATAAAGGATAAATACGTAAAGACTCCATTTGGGATTTTTGCACTCAAAGAATTTTTATCACACGGTATCGCCGGCAAAAATACAGATAAGAAAATGTCTCAGAAAACCATACTGGAAGAAATCAAAAACATGATTCTGAATGAAGATAAAACGAACCCTCTATCAGACGGAGATATAGTCAAGCTCATAAAAGAAAAATTTGGAATAGAGATAGCTCGCAGAACTGTGGTGAAATATAGAAAAAAACTCGGTATATCAAATATAGAAGATAGAAAATCAATGTATCAGAAACTTTTTACTAAATCTCAGAACATATAAAATTTAGAAGGTATGCTCACAAGAAGAATGAGAAGATATAGGGTATCAGCGGGGGTTAGAAAAATTGTATCCGAAACAAAGATTCATACATCAGACTTTATGTATCCGATTTTTGTGTGGGACGGAAACACTCAAGAAATAGAATCGATGCCAGAGCAAAACAGGTGGAACATAAGTGACAAAAACCTATACAACTTCATTGAAAGACTTATGAAAAAAGGGCTGAGCTCCATTCTGGTTTTTGGAGTTGCAACAGATAAAGATGATTTAGGAACGGAAGGCTGGAATGAAAACGGTGTTGTTCAAAGATTTGTTAAAAATATGAAGAAGACATTTCCTGAGCTCATCTTGGCAACAGATGTTTGTCTGTGCACATGGAGAAAAGATGGACAATGCGGAGTTTATAGAGATGGAAAAATCATAAATGATGAAACTCTGGATTACCTTGCAAAAATATCGCTCTCACATGCACGAGCCGGAGCAGATATAATTGCTCCATCTGACATGATGGATGGAAGAGTAAAAAAAATAAGAGAAACTCTTGACTCCGAAAAATTCTACGATACACTGATTATGTCTTATTCAGTAAAATACTCCTCAGCTTTGTATGGACCTTTCAGAAGCGCAGCCAATTCAGCTCCACAAATTGGAGATAGAACATCTTATCAGATGAATCCACCTCAAATAAGAGAAGCAATACTTGAAGCTCAGATTGATTTTGAAGAAGGTGCAGACATAATTATGGTAAAGCCAGCAATGATGTATCTTGATGTTATTGCAGAGCTTAAATCAAGATTCCATCTTCCTGTTGCAGCTTTTTCTGTATCAGGAGAATACTCAATGATAAAACTCGGAATAAAAAACGGCCTTTTTGATGAAATGAAAATAATCTATGAACTGATCGTCGCACTCAAAAGGGCCGGAGCTGATATAATCATATCATACTTTGTTCCAGATGTCTTTCTAAAATACGAAAACTTTTTTATATAGTTCAAACAAAACCGAGAATTTTTTGCTTTTTCGCGGTGATAAAGAAAGATATCAAGTTGAAAAGTGCTTACAATTGAGAAGAAAGCATTTTGAAAATTAATAAGCTTACTCTATTAAGTATTTCATCAGAAAATCATTTTTCCAAATCCATAATTCTTTTTCTCAAATCTTTCTGAGTTACTTCTTTATAGAAAATACAGCATAAAATACAAAAGAAATGAAGTTCAGAGAGAAACTAAACATTCCGAAGATTCCTGAAAGAGAGCTCGTAAAAGAGGTCTATAAACTCTCAAAGATAAACTGGGGAGTTGATGATGGTTTTTATCCACTTGGCTCTTGCACAATGAAATATAATCCGAGAATAAACGAGAGGATCGCTTCTTTCCCGGAATTCTGTTGGGGTCATCCCTTACTAGCAGATCTTTATGAAGGTTCTCTTGCTATAATTTACGAGCTTGAACAACTTCTGTGCAAGATCACTGGAATGGATGCTTTCTCTTTGCATCCCTCAGCCGGAGCTCATGGAGAACTTCTTGCCCTTATGATAGCGAAAAAATATTTCATCGAGAAAAAAGAGTATCAGAGAAAATACGTTCTTGTACCAGATTCGGCTCATGGAACAAACCCAGCTTCCGCGGCAATGTGCCGATTTGAAGTGAAAGAAGTGAAAAGCGATGAAAGAGGGAATATAGACATAAAAGACCTTGCTTCAAAAATTGGTAAAGAATCAGCAGTTTTTATGCTAACATACCCAAACACCCTAGGACTTGCAGATGAGAGAATAAAAGACATAGTAAAAATATGTAAGGATAACGGAACTCTTCTTTATCTTGATGGCGCTAACTTCAACGCAATAGCCGGTATTGTAAGACCGGGTGACATAGGATTTGATTTTGTTCACCTCAACCTACACAAAACTTTCTCAACCCCACATGGTGGAGGAGGTCCAGCCGCAGGACCACTTGGAGTGAAAGAAAACCTAAAAAAGTATCTACCCTACCCCAGAGTAAACTTGAAGCAAACAAATAAAGAAGTAAAAGAAGGAGAACCTGGAGGAAAAGAAATAGAAAAAGAAATATTTTACCTTGATTATTCGAATTCTGAAAGTTCTGTTGGGAAGATAGAATCTTTTTTTGGAAATTTTCCAATACTTGTTCGGGCATGGGTTTATATAAAAATGCTTGGAGAAGAAGGCATAAAAAAGAACTCACAAACAGCTGTTTTAAATGCAAACTACCTTCAGAAGAAGCTTACAGAAAAATATCACCTTCCATACAATAGAATATGCAAACATGAGTTTGTTCTGAGCGAAAAGGGACTCGGAGTTAAAGTTGAAGATCTTGCAAAAGCTCTGCAAGATGAAGGGTTTCATCCACCAACTATATATTTTCCACTCATAGTAAAAGGAGCAATAATGATAGAACCAACTGAAACAGAGACAAAAGATACACTTGATAAGTTTGCTCAAGCCATGCTCAAACTTTTTGATTTATCAATAACAAATCCAGATTATTTCAGAGATTCTCCCAAAAAACAAGCCGTAAAAAGAGTAGATATTGTAAAGGCTAACCGAGACATAATTCCAACCGATAAAGAAAGAAACAATGAAAAATCAAATAATAGTAAATAACAAACAAGAATAAATAAAAAAACATATTCCTAAAAAGGTAAATACAATACACATTCAGAGGAAATCGTAAAAAGCGAAAAAGTTTGTAAAATTACAACAAAATCAATTCATAAATGATTATAAACTATATAAATATCAGGAGGAAATAACATGAAAGAGAAAACATACATAAAGAATCTAATGTCAGGACAGGCAAGTTCTAACTTTCTGGCTATATCTGTTTTAGTAAGTGCAATCATAGTTGCAGGCTCAATTGTTTGGGGAGTAAAGAGTTTGCAGGACTATTTTTCGAATCTTGGAAGAAACATACTGGGTATGAGGCCACCTCAAGCACAACAGCCACAACAACCACAACCACCTCAACCTCCAGCCCAACCCCCAGCTCCGCCACCAGCAGATGTTGTAGACCTTTCACAAGTTGCAGAAGTTCCACCATATAGAGTAAAAGGAAATCCAAAAGCAAAAGTAACAATAATAGAGTATTCCGAATTTCAATGTCCATTCTGTGGTAGATTTGTAAGAGACACTCTTCCTCAGATAGAAAAAACATACGGTGATAAAGTAAAGATTGTTTTCAAGCATTTGCCTTTGCCATTCCACCAATATGCTCAGAAAGCAGCTGAAGCTGTTGAATGCGCTGGTAAAATAGGAGGAGCAAAAGCATTCTGGGCACTACACGACAAACTCTTTTACGAAGGGCAACCTACAGGAAGACTTGACATAGCATCTTTGAAAGAATTTGCAAAACAAGTTGGATTAGATGAAAAGAAATTTTCACAGTGCCTTGATACAGGAGAAATGGCAGGAGTTGTAGCAAAAGACCTTGAAGAATCACAGAGATTAGGAGTTAGAGGAACACCGACGTTCTTTGTAAATGGAAAAGTTGTTAGGGGAGCTCTACCCTTTGAAATCTTCAAACAAATAATAGACCAAGAATTACAAGCCGGTGGGTAATTTTTGAATGCTCCATTCCTCTACAAATCAAAAGCTTATTAGTGAAAAAAATATAACCACAACTATTCAAAAGAATATAAACATCTCCATAATCGCAAATCGTATAATTACGAATTATTAAAGTATCCAAGAACAGTGAAAGTAGTAACAATAGGGAAAACGGAATTCTCATCTCCAATATTTTTGGCATCTGGAACAGCAGGATATGGATATGAACTTTCAGAATTTGTTGATTTTAGAAAAATAGGAGCGGTAGTTACCAAAGGAGTATCAAAAAATCCAAGAGAAGGAAATCCTCCCCCCCGTGTTGGTGAGTTCGTTGTATATGGAGTAGCAGTAGGACTCGTAAATACCATTGGACTTCAGAATCCTGGTGCCAAAAACTTCAAAAAAATACTTTCAGAAATAAAGAAACTTCCAACAAAAGTTGTAGTAAATGTATTTGGCGAAAGTGAGAAAGAATATGGAGAAGTTATAAATATTCTTGAAGATTCTGAACAAAAAGCCGATGCATACGAGCTCAATCTTTCTTGTCCGAACACCAAAAAGGGAGGTATGGAATTTGGAGTCAACCCCAAAGCAGTTTCAAAAATAGTGAATTTATCAAGAAAAAAAACCGAACTTCCAATTATAGTTAAGTTTTCACCGTTCTCCGAACTTCTGAAAGAACTCGTGAAAATATCTATGCAAGAAGGCGCAGATGCCTTTACTCTCACAAACACTATACCATCAGCTATAAGAGATTACAAAGTAGGATTCCTGAAGGGAGGTCTTTCTGGTCCGGTTTTGAAACCAATAGCTTTAAGATGCGTTCTTGATGTAAAAGAAGTTTTTCCAGATGCGAAAATAATAGCCTGCGGTGGTATCTCAACACGAGAAGACATAAAGGATTTCATTGATGCCGGTGCATGTGCAGTTCAAATTGGTACAGCTAGCTTCCTCAATCCTAAAATATCTGAGATATTGCATGATCAAACCGTAGATTCGGTTTGACCCATTAAAAAATAAAATACTTTTTTAGATTTCAGAAATTAAAGAGCAATAGATACTGCTTTTATGTTTGCAAACTCAAGCATTCCATATCTTGAAAGTTCCCTACCAACACCAGATTTTTTCACTCCTCCAAACGGTAGCTCTGGATAGCTTCTGACGAGTTGATTTATGAAGACATTTCCAGCTTCTATGTATTTTGCTAATTCCTTTGCTCTTTGGATATTTCTTGTAAATATGGTTGCTCCAAGTCCGTAATCTGTTTTGTTTGCAATCTCGATAGCTTGCTCATCGGTTTTGAAACTTGTAATAGGCATTATTGGAGCAAATGTTTCCTCTGTAAAGCACGGTAAATTGATATCTCCTTGCTCTATTATAGCCGGTTCAAAGAAGAAACCTATATCTCCTATTTTTCGTCCGCCTTCAACTTTTGCTCCTCCCAAAATAGACTCTCTTACTATGCGAAGAGCATTTTGCAGAAGATCTCTTCTCGCTATTGGTCCTAAGTCAACCTTATCCATGGGATTTCCTATCTTCAATTTTCTTACTTTTTCGGCAACAGCGTTTCTGAACTCATTGTATACCTTCTCGTGTATGATGAACCTTTTTGCTGCAATACAACTCTGTCCGGAGTTAATCATTCTGCTTCTTACGGCAAGCTCCACAGCTTTTTTCAGGTCAGCATCTTCAAAAACAATGAAAGGATCTGAACCTCCAAGTTCAAGGACTACCGGCTTTATGTTCCTACCAGCAATCTCTCCAACTGATTTGCCAGCACGAGTGCTACCTGTGAGAGAAACACCGTCGGTTATTTCAATTATCTTTTCTATATCCTTTTCAGCAACGAATATGTTTTTGAGTATTGGAAATGGAGAAGCCTCATTGAATATTTTCTCTATCTCCTTTGCGCAGAGAAAAGTATTTGGAGCATGTTTCAGAACAACGGTGTTTCCAACAAGCACAGATGGTATCGCACATCTTATGACCTGCCAGAAAGGAAAATTCCAGGGCATAATTGCAAGAACAACACCAATGGGATCAAACTCAATATATGTTTCCGTGTTCTCTATCTGAACCTTCTCAGGCTTCAGAAATTCAGGGGCATTCTTAGCAAAATAATCACAGGCTAACTTGCATTTTTCTATCTCAGATATTGACTGTGAAATAGGTTTACCCATCTCCTTTGTTATAAGCTCTGCAAGCTGTATCTTTCTCTGTTCAAGTATCTCTCCTACTCTTCTGACAATCTCGCATCTTTGTTCAACGGATGTTTTTCTGAACTTCAAAAAAGATTCTTTGATAAAATACACTTTTTGTTTCGCTGAATCAAGGTCTTCAAGCTCATGCTCGGCAAGAATTTCTTCTGTAGCTGGATTTTGAGAAATAGCTTTCATAATTTGAATGATAGAAAAAAACAGAATCCAGTATCAATTATCAGTATTTCTGTAAAAAATTAAAAGTTTGATTCATTTACCTATTGTTTGAAATTATGGGAGTTCCGAAGTCAAAAACGAGTAGAATGAGAGCCAGAATAAGAAGAGCTCAATGGAAGATTGAAAGTCCAAACCTTCAAGTATGCCCACAGTGTGGAGCTATAAAACTCCCCCACAGAGCTTGTAGGGAATGCGGATATTACAGAGGATTAAAGATCACAGAATCATACCGCGAGATCAGAGAAATGAGAGCTGCAAAGAAAAAAGAAAAAGCAGAGGAACAAAAAAGGTAAAAATCCCTGCTGCAGATATAAAGCTCTCCAGAATAAACAAATCAGAAAACATAACTCACTCTGGAAAAACCCAGAAATCCTGGTAAATCTCAAAAAACACTTGCAAAACTATCTTTCTTCGACCAAAACCAAAAGCCAAACAATTATAACAACTTTCCAGTTTTTTAATCGTTTGCCACCAAATCCTCAAATTCGAAGAATGAAATATGATTCAGCCATAAAGAAAACATTTGAAAAACTTGCCACTAGCATTTTAGCAATCCTCGGGTATGAAATCTTAGAAATAAAACCTCTTACCACTGAGATGCAAATCGGGAAACTTATAGCTGATTTTTTGGCTATTGTAAAGCTCAAAGATGGAACAGAGTTCATTTTGCATATAGAGTTT
>JANXBU010000020.1 GCA_025060505.1 Candidatus Calescibacterium sp. | reverse complement strand
TTGAAGGAAGGGCTACTTTCCGCTATAGAAGTAAAATTTGGCAAAACACCGTCATCAATTAGGAAGGTGATAATGCACACTGATGATATTGATAAACTTAGAAGTTTGAAGAAAGAGCTATTGAAAGCAAAAACCCTGAAAGAATTTGAGAGAAAACTAAGATCTACAAACAACAACAGATAATCAAATCAAACCTTTGTTATATTAGACAGAATTCGTTTCAGTTCCGATATTCTAAGATTTTATCCTGTCATAGCAAAAATTCATAGTAAATCTACAAAATTCATACCCGCATCAAACAGAAAATACTGTACAAGACATCAACATCTGCCTTGTTGGAAGAATGAAACGTCTTTAATTTTCAGAACCCGATATTTTTTAGCCTGATGGTATCGCATGATTGCAACAGATCAATAACAATCAAAAACTTCTAAAATATACTTCCGTTAATACCAACAAAGCATCAAATCTACGCATCAGAAAAAACTTTACAACAAGAAACACGGAACAGAAATTTTAAAATTTTGTATATGAGAGTTTTAGGAATAGATCCTGGACTAAGAGAACTAGGATGGGCTGTTTTGGAAAGCAAAAATGGGAAAGAAACAAACAGCAATAAAAACGGTAAAAAGCATCCAAAAAGCCAAAAATACACCCTGATTTCTTTTGGTCTCATAACAACATCCGATGATAAAGATGTATCTCAAAGATTGTCTGAAATAAGCTGCGAGGTACAAAAAATACTGAATAAATTCAAACCAGACTTATGCGCTATGGAATCTGTTTTTGTATGGAAAGATCCATCTGCTGCCCTCAAATTAGGAATGGTCATAGGAACATGTATTGAAGTATCTAGACGGAAAAAAGTTACTGTTGACATACTCTCACCTCTTTTTATAAAAAGCAAAATATCCGGAGACAGATACGCAGACAAAGACAAAATTGGTAAGTATGTACTCAAAAAGCTATCTTTGAGCAGTGGTAAGAAGCTCAATGGCAACATACCGCACCACATAACAGATGCAATAGCAATAGCACTAAGTTCATTCTACAAGTAAATTTGTAGATTGCTCAACTCAATGAAGATCATACAAAATACTAACTACTTTATTGGTTTCTTTGCACTAAGCATCCTATCCCTTTTATTTTTCGTTTTACCAAATATGATAAGTCATAAATGTCCTGTAAGTCTTCCAGATAAGCATACCACACATTTCTTTTGTTATCAGCAAAAAGTTCCCCTGAACTGTATTGATGAAGAATATCTAATCGGTGTCTTGCAGATAGTGATTCAAAGGAAAACAGCAGAAAAAGTCTATGATTATATCAGAAATTACGGGATTGAGTCCATAGAAGAACTTGATTCCGTAGAAGGTGTTGGACCTGCTACCTTAAACAAAATTTCCAATGTCTTTACAGTAAGCAAGTACTGTGATTGAATTAAACACATAAAAATTTTTGTTATTTAAATGCTTTACCAAAAGTTTCCATCTCGGTAATGCCTCGGTATGTCAAAAATACGCTCTAAAGGATTCTTGGTGATTTTTGTAAGGTACTCTTTCAGAGGCAGCCAAACAAATTCGTTATTTCTCAATAGAAAATTTCTTACGGATACGAGCATAGTCTAAAATCTAACAAAAATCATATGTGAGCCGCATAAAAAGAATCGCTCAGTTTCAAATACTCAGATGGAGTGATAAGAAAATCAAAGATTACTTGCAATTCATATAGTTTCAACGAAGCAAAAAGAATCATAAAATATTGTATAATATATCATAAACAGAAAAACAGATGGAAGTTATATTCAAAAAAGGTAGTATATTTGAAACAGATTGTGAAACGGTAGTCAATACAATCAACACTCATGGAGTTATGGGTGCTGGACTCGCACTGGAGTTTAAGAAAGAAATACCAGAGATGTTTGAAGATTACAGGAAAAGATTTGAAAGCGGACAGCTGAAGATAGGAGAACCATATATATGGAAACCAAATGAAATCAAAATAAATGAGGAGATAAAACAAATCAACTCCATCCTCAACAACATAAAAAATATCACATATCAGATCAATTATTTTGATGAGATGATAAAAAAAGTTGAGCATTTTATAAAAGAGCTTGAAATTTTAACAGCTGATGGAAAATCATAATATAGTAAAAACAGAGCTCATAGAAATCAAATGCGTTCAGTTTAGTAAAACAAAAACGAATTTATTCCGATTTATATAAAAGAGTGGCTACTATAAGAGAAATACTTCTTGGCGGGAAGAATGGACTTTTTGCTTCAAGATCAGCGCTGGAGATAACGTCCCGCAATATAAACAATGCTGAAACAGAGGGATATACAAGACAAACTCCGCTACTGAGTCCTCTTCCGCCAAGTCAGGTTGGAGTTCTTTTTGAGGGAGCAAAAAGAGAAAGGTATTTTTTCCTTGAAAGAAGGATGCATTTTGAAATGCAGATCCTAAAAGATTTTGAAACCCAAAGAGATTTACTGAAAAGAATAGAATCTTTGTTTTCAGACACAGAAGGATCTGGGTTGCTCAACGAGCTTGATGAATTTCTGAACGCATTTGAAGAACTCTCAACAAACCCAGAAGCCCCTGCTCTAAGACAGAACGTTGTTCTCAAAGCACAAGCTTTCACTTTCAGATTAAGGGAAACCGCAGAAAACTTAGCATCAATTCGCCTTGATGCAAACAAATCGATATCTCAGTATGTCAAAGAGATAAACTCTATAATAAAAGACATAGCTTTGTTGAACAAAAAAATAGCAGAGTTCGAAGCAGCAAAGGAAAACGCCAACGAACTCAAAGACAAAAGAGATCTACTCATAAGAAAACTTTCCGAACTTATAGACATAAACACCTTTGAGACAGAAAATGGAATGATAAATGTTTATATCAAAGGTGGAGGACACGTTCTTGTTGATAGAGATAGAAACTTCGAACTCAGAGTTGAGGTTGACCCGAATAACAAAGCAAAAGTTGTACAAGATTCAGAAGCTCTGTACAAGGTTAGCTATGTTGATGGGAAAGGACATATATGGAACATAACCCCCTTCATAACAAGCGGTGCAATTGGCGGAACAATAAAGATCAGAGACAAGGTTTTACCAGACATAATAATAAAACTAAATGCGTTCGCAAGGCAAATAGTTCAGATGATTGGCTCAATTCAAGCAAGAGGAGTTGGAATATCTCATATTAAATCCGCAACATCAACCTACTCAGCTTCTGATTCATTCACACCTATAAATTCCGCAGGTCTTCCCTACAACGCTCAAGCTGGAAAAATTTCAATTGCCGTGTATGATGAATCCGGAAACCTTGCAACAATATTTACTGTAAATTATGACCCAGATGTAGACGGAATAGCAAACATAGCTTCCCTGATAAATAGTGCTTCCGGAAATAACGGCTACGTAAACGCAACAATAACACCTGACTACAAACTAAACCTCCAAGCACAAAACGGATATAGATTTGATATATTTGAAGACACTGGCGGACTTTCTGTTGCTCTCGGAATCGATACACTGCTTGTTGGGAAAAACGTATTTGACATAGATGTAGAGAGCATATTCAAAGAAGACCCAAGACTTGTAGCTTCGTCATCCGATCCATCTTCACCTTATCTAAATGATTTAGCTTTGGAATTTGCTGCATTGAAAACCAAGAAAGTTGACGGAACAAGAACATTTTCTGATATATATATAGATATACAAAGCGAAATTGCTAACTCTGTTTCCTTTGTTGATGTTGAGTTCTCAGCACGAAAACTTGCAGTTGACACACTTGAAAGGGAAATACAGCAGAGATCCGGAGTCTCCCTTGATGAAGAATTCATAAGAACAATTCAGTTCCAAAGAGCCTTTGAAGCTTCCTCAAGAGTTGTGAGAATAGCAGACGAAATGCTTATAACCATATTGAACTTGGCAGGAGGTTAGCTCTATGAAACATGAAAATAGATACATGATAGCAACAAAAACAGCAGAGGAAGACAAAAAGGAAAACCTGAAACAAAAGGAGGAAAAGAAATGAGAGTTCCTACAAGATTTGTTTTCGAAACAAGAAAAGAAGACATAGCTAAAAATCAAACTTCTGTTCTTGAGCTTCAAAAGAGAATATCATCTGGTATTAGAATTCTCAAGCCGTCTGATAGTCCATCTGAATACTCCACATCAAGGAGCATTGAGATAAGAATATCAAAGCTTTCAAGAGATATTTCAGATGCAAACGAAGTTTTACATTTTCTGAGAGCAAAAGAAGATGTTTTAGATAAAATATCGAATATTCTTGCAAAAGCAAAACTTCACGCAGAAAGAGGTCTTGACTCTTCAACGAACGAAGAATTCGGTTCTCTTGCCAGCGCTGTTGAAGAGCTTTTCAATCAAGCAGTAGAACTTTCAAATACATCTGTAAGAGGAAGATTTATATTTGGAGGAAGCAGAACAGTTCCAATAGGAACATCTTACAGAAAACCATATTACGATAACGAAGTTGAAAAACAAGAAAGCTGGGAATCACAAAAAGGAATAACCGGAAAAATAGAAGAAACACTTAAAATAAAAGAAGGAAGATTCAAAATTCTTGTGTATGATAATCTTGGAAATCAGATATTTTCAACAGAAGTTCAGTATCTTGGGAGCGATACAATATCTGATGTGGCAAACAAAATAAATACTGCTGGGGGAGGACTTGTTCTTGCTTCAACATCTTCCGACGGAAAATTAAGAGTTTTTTCTCCAAATCCCGGTTTCAAATTTTCCATAGTTCAAGATAACATGGGGCTCATATCAGAGCTCGGAGGAGATGGAATTCCAGAATATCAAGGCAATGGATCAAATCTTTCAATAGAGGTTCAGTCAGCTCTGGTTGAAATAACATCTGACGGAAGAGAAATTTTCGGAGACATAAAAGAAGGAAAAGGCGGAGTCCTAACAACATTGAAAGATCTGATAGACATTCTGAGATTCAGAAGGGAAGGAAACACTCAGGATCTTCTCAGATCAGCAGTTCTTGAAATAGAAAAAACATATGAGCTCGTAAGCTCACTCAGAGCAAAAATCGGAGAAAAAATAAACTTTATAGAAAAAAGATTCGATCTTCTGAGCAATATCAAAGCCGAGGAGACAATACGAAAATCTGAAATAGAAGATATAGATATGCCACAAGCTTCTGTGGAGCTCACATTGAAAGAAAGCGTTCTGCAAGCCTCTATGATCTCAGCAGTCAGAGCATTTGAATTGACAATCCTAAGGTTCTTGTAATCTTAACAAACCGTTCCAATACTCCGCTTAAACTTTGCTCAAGGTATATCACATAAACAGAAAATTATTCTTGAATTACACAGATCTATCAACGATTTTATTATTTGAACTTCTTACCAGAGAATCTTGCAAAACAATAAAAAACAATTTGTTCATCTGTATCGCAAAAATATGTAATCTTTTGAAAAGTATGAAAGCCAAAAATCTCTGCAAACGGTCGCGTAATTATGGTCGTGTATAATTAAGACTAATATATGAGATTTTACAACTTTGTTTTTGTATCTGTTCATGGTCATGCGTAATTAAGACAAATCAATATCCGTATCTAAAGAAAGAAAAATCATCCAGACCAACAACAGGTGCTGTGTACAAAAATACCTTCTGATGTTTGATATTCATTCAGAATTTGTGTCCGACTTTAAGTTTATAAAACTTTTTGCAAGTCAAAGACAAAAACACTTATTAGGCTATCAGATATTAGACAAAGCAAACAGCAAGCATCAAAAAGAAATCAAGAGATCATATAAAACAAATCAATGAAATTACAAAAATCTTTAACTTAAATCTTTGGTTGTTTGCATATAGCTAACAATCTTGATGATATAGGAATGAAATTTATCTTCTTGTTTATATACTCAAGAAGATCTGATCTGAAAATTTTTCTGAAAACACCATGAAGTGGGTAAATTCCAATCACCTCAAACGAGCGGAAGAATTTTCTGAGAAGGTAATTGAGTTGAATAAAGTTCATTTCACAAACATGCGCTTGACCTAACGAGTTTTCATCTTGTTCATATTTAAATTTCCTATTTACAAATGTTTTGTAAAGCCAAATATATGTTTGGTCAAATATATCATAAATAAAACTGTTCGGAGTTGAAATAATCATAGTTCCATCAGGAGCAAGAAGTTCAACAGCTCTTTTCAAAAAAGATTCTGGATTGTGAACATGCTCAATAACTTCAAAAATAAGAATGGTATCAAACTTGATTGGGAAGTTTATGTCTCTTATATCGCCCTTCAAAACATTGAACTGATTGAGATTTGATTTTGCAATCTCATACATTTTTGGATTTATTTCTGTGGCAAAAACTTGTTTTACATTCTGAACGGAATTCAGAATATTCCTAAGCTTTATTCCATCGCCTGTTCCTATATCTAGTATATTGCCACTTACATTTTGTATTATTCTATCAAAAACGAACTTCGGAAATTCATATTTGAGCTCAGGATCGTATATGAGTTCCCTGATTCTTTTTCCTATGAAATCTGCAAGCATACATAATCTTTCATCTTTCTTCTTAAAGCTTTTTCATCCTTCTTCTTAAAACTTATATTTCAACTATGTCTTTGACAGGGTTTATTTTTCTTACAAGGCCATCTCGTATTGCTATTGCTGAAACAGCTTCCGCAATTGTATCTACAACTCTGAGATCAAAAATAGAAGGTATTATGTACTCTTCATAAAGTTCCGAGTCATCTATAAGGTGTGAGATGGCATACGCAGCAGCAATTTTCATATCATCGCTTATTTTTGTAGCTCTTGATTGAAGTAATCCTTTGAAGAAACCGGGATAAACTATTGCGTTGTTTATCTGATTTGGGAAATCCGATCTTCCAGTAGCAACGATCCTAACATACTTTTCTGCTTCAATGGGGTTTACCTCTGGGATAGGATTGGCGAGAGCAAAGACAATAGCATCTTTGTTCATAACTTTCAGATCCTCAGCCTTCAGTATATTTCCAACGGAGAGTCCAATAAACACATCAGCACCTTTGAGAGCACCTTTTAGGTCGCCAAGATAGTTTTCTTCATTGGTATACTGAGCTACACTTACCTGATATTCGTTCAGAGCATTTTCTCCATTCCTACCGATTGCTCCATTTTTGTCGCAAAGAATCATGTTTTTGATACCGAGTTTTAAAAGCAAAGAAGCGGTAGCATATCCAGCAGCACCGATTCCGTTTATGACTATTTTTATATCAAAAAGATTCTTACCAACAACTTTCAGAGAGTTCAAAAGAGCGGCGAGAATCACAATAGCTGTCGCATGCTGATCATCGTGCATAACTGGAACATCCAAGGTTTCACTGAGTCTCCTTTCAATCTCAAAGCATCTTGGGGCTGCAATATCTTCAAGATTGAAAGCACCAAAAACCGGTGAGATCTTCTGAACAATTGATACAATCTCATCAACATCTTGCGTTGCAAGACAAATTGGAAAGCCATTTATTCCAGCGAATTCTTTCATTATAGCGGCTTTTCCTTCCATAACTGGTATAGCTGGGTAAGGACCAACATTACCAAAGCCAAGAACTGCAGAACCATCTGTAAGAATAGCAACAGTGTTTGATTTTATTGTGTGGGTAAAAACAGTATCTGGATACATCTCTATTGCTTTCACAACTCTGCCAACTCCCGGTGTATAAATGCGTGAAAGATCTTCTGATGTTGAAATTTTTCTTTTTGAAATGACTTCAAGCTTACCTCCAATATGAGAGATGAATGTTCTGTCTGAAACCGATTCAACAATAACACCTTCAATTTGAGAAATACTTTTGATTACTTCTTTTGCATGAGCACCATCTCTGACATTTACATGTATCTCGCGGGTTATCCAATCTCTCGCAGACTCAACAAGCATTATTCCTCTGACCTCTCCACCGGCATTGTTAATTACAGAAGTCACAAGTCCGAGCATTCCAACTCTGTTTTTGAACTTCAATCTTATTAGAATCGTGTAAGCTGGCGAAGAACTAAAAAGCATAAATACATATTTAATTTTACCTATACAGAAATATATCTTGCAAAAACAAAAATTCTATTCCGAAGAAACTCAATTCTGTATAATTTTGACAATACTTTCGGTTATTTCTTCAATCTTTCCAACTGCGCTTATTTTCTTGACCTTTGATGAATAAAAATCAAGAACTGGCAATGTACTTTGTTTATATACATCTAATCTCTTTTTTACTTTTTCCTCAGTGTCATCTTCTCTGACAATAAGATCAGATCCACAGGAATCACATTTGTTCGGGGTTTTGGGAGGTCCGAAAAAGACATTGTAAACTGAGCCACACTTAACACAAGACCTTCTACCAGAAATCCTTTTGATTATATCCTCATCTGGAACATCAAAGTATAAAACCATGTAATTTTGTATTGAAAGCTTTTTGAAGAGACCTTCAAGGGCTCTGGCTTGCTCAACGGTTCTTGGAAAACCATCTAAAATAAAACCTTTTTTCACATCATCTCTTTTAAGTCTTTCTTCTATAATTTGAATGACAATTTCATCTGGAACAAGGAGACCTCTACCAAGATAATCTTTGACTTTTTTTCCGAGTTCTGTTTCATTTGCGACAGCCTCTCGCATTATGTCTCCCGTTGCGATATGTGGTATACCCAACCTCTGAGATATTATCTTGCCTTGTGTTCCCTTACCACTTCCGGGAGGACCAAAAAATATCAGAACAATTTTATCTTGCATCAATAATATTTCTCCTCTTCTATTTTGTCTTCTGGGAACTTTGCTCTTTTCATAACTCCTTTGACATTCTGTATCATATCTGGATTTCCACACGCATACACAACAGAATCCTTATAACTGAATAAGTACATATCTGAGTACTTTCTTATTACATCCTCTACTCTACCAGTTTCACCAGTCCATTCGGGGTCTTCCCACGGACGCGACACAGTTGGGATATAGATCAACCAGTCAAATTTTTTTGAGATTTCAGTGAGTTCATTTCTGTATATTCCGAGCTCTTTTGATCTGGAGGCTCCATGAATAAAAAGGAATCTGTGAGGTTCTTTGAGTCTTCCAGCTTCAAGGTCATATATCTGAGTTCTTATCATACTTATGAATGGAGCAGCACCAGTAACAGTAGCAGCAAATATATGTTTTTTTACTTCTTGAACCAGATTGAACTTTCCGACTATTCTTGGTCTTATCCATACTTTATCTCCAACTTTGAGTTTCCAGATTCGTGGAGTAAGTTTTCCATTTGGAACAAGCTCAATGTAAAATTCAATGAAATCTTCGTAGGGAGAAGAGACAATCGAATACGGTCGCCATATTATTTTACCATCGTCTCCCTCAAGACCTATTGTAGCATATTGACCTGGAATGAAGTTAGGTTTTTGCATATCAATGGGACGAAACTTGAACATTCCGAGATCTTCCGAGAAATCAATTCTTTCTATAAGCTCTGCTTGCGGGAATTGACTCATATTTCAAAATAAATTTTCAGCGAAAATTTTGCTTTATGATTTTGCAGGTTTTTACCTGAACTCAAAGAAAGAAACTAACCTGAAAAAACGACCGAGAATTCAAAAAGCAAGATCATATGTTTTCTGAATTGTTTGATTCAATTGATTTGTGAGTTGGAGAATTCAGTATAACAAAAGTTTCCAATCTCACAGAAGAATTTACAAAGAGCAAGTTTAAGTAAGAGTCGGAAACAAGGAAACACTGCTTTTGCTAATACACGAGCAGTAGTAGTTTTACCTGTTCCGCGCATACCTGAAAAAATATGTGCGTACCATACTATACCTGACTTTAGTGCGTTTTTAAGTGTAGTAATAATATGTTCTTATCCTATAATTTGTGAGAATGTTTGTAGACCATATTTTCGTGCTAAAACCAAGTAGCTCGTGATTTATATTTATTTTGTTATCATTAAAATTTTTGTAATTGCAGTATAAGTTTTTCTTTTATAAGAAAAAACTATTTCATCATTTTTTGACACTTTTTCTTTATCTAAAAACTCATCGATTTTTTGAAATACAAAATCAAAATCTCTTTTTAACTTCCAACTTTCATCTATATTTTCTTTGTCTAATACCACAACAAATAATCTGTTGTCAGAACCAAACCTTTGTTCACCCTGATTCTCATATAACCATATAGCTAATTGTTTAGGATTTTTAACTGCATCATCAGGGTTATATCCACGAGGTAAATATGTTATTTTTAAATCAAAAGGTTGGTTGTCAAAGAATATATCTATCCCCTTTACATTTTTTATTGTAGGAATTACTTTTGGATGTAAAGAAATATGTTCTTCAATAAGAACTGTTGTCCAATGGTTAAACCAAGTACATATTACATAATTTGTTATATCATTATAAAGATTTGATTTTACAGATTTTAATAATTCATCATATCGTACTATTTTGCGTACATATTCAGTTTGTATTTTCCAGTCTAATTGTCCTTGGATTACTCCCCAAGAAAAAGTTTGTACTTTTAATAACTCTCTTTTTAATTCTGTATCTGAGATAATTTTTCTTCTTTCAGCAATTTTAGTGGCATACTTTTGTTTAATAAAATCGTCTAAATCTTTTTCTGAGATATTTTTCTCTAAAATACTTTTTATGATTTCGCTTGCGGAAGAAGATTTTCTTATGTTATATAATAAAGCTAACTCCTTCAAATCAGTTAGATATAATGAATTTAACTTTAGATTTAATATTTCTTTTTCACTAAATAAAGGCATATAAGTTATTTTTTCTTAAAAACCATTATATACTCGTGCTTAAATACATAAAATCCACCAACTAATGCACGGTACCGCCAAAGTTCTTTCTGATTTCTTTTACCCCTTGTTTCCTCGAAATTTTTTACTATTATACTTTTTAATATAAATTCTTTTGTGTTTAAGACTTCCTGCATACAATAAAATCCTAAGGGTATCCATTCACCTTTTGAATATTTATCTCCTATTACTAATACAAAATATCGGTCTTTTTCTAAAAAAGGTATTGTATTTTGCAGTACTTCATTAAACATTTTTAAAAATTTTCCTAAATTTCTCGCGTTTGAAAGGTCTCTTGGGTCTTTTGAGAATTTTATAATATCGTGATATGGAGGATGCATAATTAATAGTTGAACTTTATTTATTTTATGTTTATCAAGAATTTGTTTCATTCCGATAGTTCTACTATCTCCTACAATTATCTCTGTGATGACCTGATATTTATTTTCTTCTTTTTCAACTAACCGTTTTGCTTTTTCAGCTACTTCTGGATTAAGTTCTATTCCAATACCATTTCTGCCTAATCGTCTGCATTCTATCAATGTAGTTCCACTTCCCACAAAAGGGTCTAGTACCCACTCGTCTTTTTTAGTATATCTTAACATCATCTGGTGTGGTATTTGTGGTATAAAATTACCCCAGTACCATCCAAGATGTGCGCCAGAAGAATCTCGTTTTTTAAGTATCCATAGACTATCTGTGATTATTTCGTCGTATTCTTTCCATCTTAAAAGGTTTATATCATTTATTTTTGTTGTTTTTACTTTTTCTACACCTTCTTTTAACCTTTTTATATAATATTTTGCACGTTCTATCGTTTGTGCTTCAATTATTTTTGTTAATTCTGAAATCAACACGTCTTGCCTTAGAACAACTGTATTTCCATCATTGGTAATATTCAAAATCCCTATATTGTCTTTTTTATAATCTCCTATAATATCCCTAAGCACAGCAATCTCTTTTGTTATATCCACCAGATCGTTAATGTGTAGAATTTTATTTAATATTTGTATAAATTTATCTTTATTTAATATAACCTGTTTCACCAGAGGAACTTCTTTTTTTTCTGGTAATAACAACAATTGAAGTTCTTTGTTCATAAGTTATCTTTTATTAAACTTTAAATTTTTAATGTATTTTTATAATGTATTTTTAAAATTTTGAGTTTCGTAAATACTTCTTCATATAACAATCTGCACCTGACGAGATTACTTTCTCAATTGTGGTAGTCCTGTTTTGGTCAATATTTTTATTTTTATACTTACGCCTGGGACTAATTTTAGAAATTTCTTTCCTAAAGTTTTCTTAATAACTTCAACTGGTGAAAATACAATACCGTCTGTCCTACACTGTTTTGCAAGTTTTGCAAGGTTAAACACAACAATCAATAAGTTTATTTTTAAACCCAAGTTTTTCAAGTTCGTGTTGGTTTATACTTGTAAGTATTGTTACTACAAAAACTAAAGGTTTCGGTTTAAATTGTGAAACTGTGGCTACTACTTCTTCTAACAATTTTTTCTACCTAAACTATGCACAGTTAAACCAAAGATTTTATATTTATTTAAAATTTCTTTCACAGCTTTCCCTATCACTGAAGGTATATGATGAAATTTTAAACCAAGTATAACATTGCCACCTAAGCTGGAAATATAATCAATAATTTGTGGTTGAGTATCAAACAATAAGTGTCCTATTTTGAATAGGTTAAATTTATACTCTACTGCCTGCTTGACAATTTCTTTAGCTTTTTTTATTTCTGTATCAAGTGCAATTACAAGTTTTGTACTCATAATGTTATAACAAGTTTTGTTATGATTAAACATCCTTTTTCAAGACGAATAATTTTTGCTAAACTTCTCCAACCAAGATTTATAAGTTCATTTAGTAGTTTTAAATCATACAATTTTTCTCTGCAGTAAATTGTAGTTCAACAAGTTCTTTATCTTCAGTCATAGCAAGTGTCATATCAACTTCTGCTTCATTATCTTCTTTTTGTGATAAGTCAGCAATTTTTTTACCACAAACCATACCAACAGAAATGCTACCTATAAATTTTGTTATAGGATCTTGTGTGAGTTTGCATCCAATAACTAACTTTTGAAAAAGATCATAAAGTGTAACAAATGCATCGTTTATAGCTGATGTTCTTGTACCACCGTCAGCTTGAAGCACATCACAGTCAACAATTATAGTTAGGTTCAAGTAGGTCAAGGTTTACTACTGCGCGTAATGACCTAACAATGATTCTGGAAATTTCTTTACTAAGGCCACTTGTAAGTTGTTGTTGCCTTGGATTACGTTGTTGTGATGACGCTTGTGGTAACATAAAGTATTCCGCAGTGATACAGCCAAAATTTGTCCCTTTAAGGTGTGGTGGTTTGCCCCTGTTGTATAGTTGCTTTACATAAAACTTGTGTATCTCCCATACATGTCGCAATCCCCTTATGTACGGGTCTGGTTTCTGAGCCGGATGGGTCATTCATATTGATAAGAGTGTTTGACCCCAGGTCGCAATCCCTTATGTACGGGTCTGGTTTCTTGAATTGCCAAATGCTTTCCAGACAAGATTCATGGGGTCGCAATCCCCTTATGTACGGGTCTGGTGTAGAGTTCAATTAGAGTATCTTGATTTATCTGATGTGTCGCAATCCCCTTATGTACGGGTCTGGTTTCTGAGAGCTACCCTCCGGAGCCCTTGATTTTCAATGGGTCCAGAGCCAATTTTGGCAGCCCCCCTCAAAAAATCGCCTACCCCCTCCCCCTACCTCAATTCTTCGCTCATCATTAAAAAATATGATTAAAAAATAAAATAGTATGACAATAAACAAAACTTTGATGAACCCTGCTGGAAAGTATTCTCTCCAATTCCTTTCTTACCAAATCAGAAGATTTACCCTTTCAGAATAAATTCATCTGGACTCATATCACCTCTAATTTTGGAAATTCTATTTCTGAAAACAAACTCTTGTTTATACCAATATCTTTTATAAGAATATCTTCAACGTAACTCATCATATCTGAGCATGTATCTTTTTCTATCGGATCAAAGCCGTGGGCAAGAATAGACTTATTTCTTATACCCAAAAGAGCTTTCAATTTTCCATCTTTATCCTGAATATCGGAGTAAATCTTCTTTCCTAATTCATCCCCAACATCGCTCAGGAGTTCATAAGAACGAGTAAGCGCAAGTCTCTCTGACCTGTATTTTTCCTGAATTTCAGGACTGAGCTTTGAAATATCTATACGACTTGTATCTGGTCTCCCATTTGACTGGTAGTAAAGTCCTTTCTGACTTATACGAAACTGTGCTATATACTCAATAAGTCTGTATAGCCTTGCAACTGAATCGTCATATTTTCCCTCTTCATATCTTCTTTTAGCATTGGCAAATAGGTCTACCATCTTCTCCTCACAAAACGGATTTTTCAATTCTTTGTAGAGAATTTGTTTGTGTTTCTCCAACTTTTGCTTTATATTCCACTTGGAAAGAACATCGTCTTTGTCTGACTCTGTAATTTCCTTGAGAATCTCAAAAGACTTCTTTAAATTAAACTTATCCCAACCAGAGTATGCTTCGCAAAGCTTTTTGAAAATAGTTACTTCATTCTGATTGGAAATTTTTAATTTCTCAGCTAGCTCATAAGCTGAATCATATCTGTAAATATTGAAAAAGCGCTTGGCTTCTCTGAATATTCTTGAAGAATATATTCTGTTTGGAGGAAAAGAAAGATACCGCTCTGTACCAGTCTGGACTCTACCTGTTTGATCTCTTTGACCGTGAATATAGGATAATCCTCCCACTTCAAGTTCCAATGCGGAAAGAACAAGACCAACAGACATAGCTTTCGTACCAGAAGTATAATCAACCTGTATCTCATCAGCTTCGAAATTAGATAAGAGATCTTTAAGATATTCAACACATTCACCAAAAATCTTCTCAAAATCATTTTCATCAGATATCAGCTTAATTTCATAAGTTATTTTTTCTGATTCTATTGACTCGGTTATAATAGGAATAGTTTCATCCTTTGACTTCTGCGTTGCAATAAACATAACATACTCAGGTCTATGCCGTTTTATAAGTCCAACTATAGCCGATGCTATGTCTTGCCTATCTCTACCAGTCCCAACAGAAATAACCATGGCTCTCAACATAGTATTTATATCTTAATAAGAATTCGTCCATTTTGATAGACACCAAACGAATAGAGCCAATCTTTTTGACAATCCGTCTGAAAAACGCAAACAAATCAAGAATCAAAGCAATAGCAATCAAAAACTCAACAAATTATTCATTCATTTTATCCAAAATATAAATAGGCTTTTTTGGACTCGTTGCTATAATCTTAGTTCCAAAACTTTATCTCAAACAATTTTCATTCTTATCTCAAACAATTTTCATTCTAGCTATTTCCTTGAAAGCCGTTATATATCCATCTGGAGAACCTATATCAAGCCACTTACCCTGAATCTGACATGCTATAACTGAGCCGGAAATTTCTTTTGAAAATCTCCCGAATGCACCAGCAAGCTGAATCTCCCCCGCTCTATCAAATTTCTCTGATTCAATCCAATCGAATATCTTTGGAGTAAAGACATACCTTCCAACCACAGCATATAAAGATGGAGCTTCGGAAGAACTCGGTTTCTCAACAACACCGGAAATGTATATTAAGTTCTTGTGCTTTCTTGATGGAACTATTATTCCGTATTTACTTACTTTATCTTTTGGAACCTTCTTCACAAGAACAACTCCGCCATCTGGCTTTTCTGATTCAAAAACTTCAATAAGCTTTTCAATAACTCCTATTTTACCTTCTGCAATGTAAATATCATCTGGAAGCAAAACAGCAAAATTTCTATCTTTTACTTTATCTTTTGCACACAAAATAGCATGTCCCAAACCAAGTTGTTTTTCCTGAATTGCGTAGTCTATCTTTATTTTCTCAAAAACCTTCAATTCCTGTATCAGGCTCAGTTTTCCTTTGACTTCAAGAAATCTCTCAAGCTCCGGATCCGGTTCAAAATATTTGAGTATATCCATCTTCCTTTTTGAAAGAACAAGGATGACTTCTTTTATTCCAGCCCTAACACATTCCAAAACTATGTAGTGTATAGCAGGTTTGTTGTATATGGGAAAAAGCTCCTTTGAAACAACCTTTGATGCGGGAAGAACCCTCGTTCCAAATCCAGCCGCCGGAATAACTGCAACATCAACCATAAACTAAAATATAAAATCCAGATTTAGAATATGAAAATCAGAAAAAGAATAGAGAAATTGAAACTGAAGCCTGAAAAACTCAAAATAATCAGACCTGAACCTTTGTTACAACTCCATGAATGTTTGCTGTTGGAAAATTATAAAATGACTCAAACGATGGAGCAAGCTTTTTGACAACTGAGTAGATCTTTAAAATCGGATTCTTGGTCAGTATATCTTCCATACCATAGAATATAGCGCGCGGCTCTATATCGAGCTTTCTGAATATCTCTGTTATGTTCAGAACTTCCATATACCCCATTTCAATTCTCAAAATTTTCAGGTTAGAACCGTGATCAAATATAGCAAAGTTAAGCCCAAAAGGACTCATAGTCTGAATTATAGTCATCAGAATATTTTCTTCATAAACAATTCCCATATCACTCAATATAGTCATGACATACGGAGGAATTCTTCTGGTATCTCTAACCAAAAACACTGCTTTACCCGAAATCTTGTTTGAATTTTTATATAGTTTTCTGTATTGCTCAAAAAAATCGTCAAAGTTAATAGATTTCAGAACAGAATATACTTTTGTCTGTCCAACCCTGAAAACAGCGAGAATCAAAAATGGAATTGTAGCAATTATCATTGAAACATATCCACCTTCCTTTATCTTATGCAAATTTGATGAGAGGAAAACAATGTCAACAGCAAGTATAAAAAGTGCAAGTAAAACAAGCAGAAACTCTTTTCTTCCAGAATATACAAAAACAAGAAACAAAGCACCTATAACCATAACTATATTTACAGCAAGTCCATATGCATGACCTATTTTTTCGGAAGTTCTGAAAAAATTTATCATAAACAAAACAAACAGAAAAGCAACCCAATTTACAAAGCTTATGTATATCTGCCCGTGAAACTCACCCGACCTATGTTCAACTTTGAGTCTTGGAAAAATTCCGATGTTCATTCCTTGATAAAATATAGAAAAAAGCCCACTTATAACAGCTTGAGATGCAATAATTGTTGCAGCAGTTGTTAGAATAACAGCAGGTATATATATCACATCCGAAACAGACTTTATGTGTTCAAAATATGGATTCCCCTCACCTTGTGAAATAAGGAATGCTCCCTGACCAAAATAGCTTATAACCAGAGAAGGTAGAACAAAAAAGAACCAACTTTTCCTTATAGGATCCTTCCCGAGATGTCCTATATCAGTGTAAAGTGCCTCCGAACCTGTGACACAGAGTATTATACCAGAAAGAGACAAAAAAGCTTCACGAGGGTGGCTTAAAATAAATTCTACAGCATAGTATGGATTTATGTAAAGCAAAACAGATGGATTCTCAACAATCCAGATCAAACCGAAAAAGGCAAGAAACAGAAACCAAATGACCATAATCGGAGTGAAAAGAGAGGATACTCTACCAGCTCCTCCCTTTTGCACCACAAACAAAAGAAGAGCAGTTAAAGAAGAAAATAAAACAATCTTGTCTTGTGTTATGTCATACAGAAGATGCAAACCTTCATACGCAGAAACTATGGAAATAGATGGAGTTATAACAGCATCACCTATGAAGAACGAAATAGCGATAAATGAAAGAAAAATTATAAAAGGAATTAACTTTTTGTTTTTGATCTTTGAAATCAATATTTGTGAAAGAACTATCTCACCACCCTCACCTCGCAAGCTCAAATTCATAGCTAAAAATGCATATTGCAAAGAAGGAATTATTATCAGAGACCAAAAAATAAGAGAGAGAACTCCTGCAATGTTCTCAGGATTAATATCTATAAAAGAGAAAGTTATTGCCAAAGCATAAATCGGACTTGTTCCTATATCTCCGAAAACAACACCAACTGGTCTCAAATTCTTCCAAAAAGGATTTTCCTTTTTCATCCCTTACAATAGAATTGAACAGTTTACAGCAAAAATCTACAATTCAAAAACACAAAAAACAAAATAGAAGAGATTAAAAATCTTACAAAAAATAAAAAGATTTGTTTATTCTTAAAAATCTTTACTATGTTTGAAGAACTTGAGAAGCTCAAAAAGATGGATCTGAAATCAGCTGACCCAGAAGAAATATCAGATCTTATAGATGTGGTTCGCACCAGAATTCACAACTATGGAAAACAAGAACTTGATAACTTTTTTGATATAGCAATCAAAATAATAGGACTAAAAAGAGGCGTAGCAGGGAAAAAAGCAGTTGAAACATTATCTGCCGCTTACAGCAAATTGAAAACAAGAATAGTATCAATGCTCTGGTCAGACGATCCTCACATAAGAAACACTGGACTAAAAATAATAGCAGAAAATAAAGATAAAGAAATCCTTTACACACTCATTAAAGATAAAGATAGAGACATAAGAAAATTCGCTCTTGATATAGCTTATGAAATAACTTTTCCAGAATTTTTAAAGCTTGGACTTGATGACCCTGACGTAAATGTTATGATATCTGCTGCCGAATACTTATCCCGTCTTGGAGACAACTCAGCAATAAACAAAATAGAGGAGAAACTAAAAAGATTATCAAAAGACGAAATATATGAATCTATATTTCTTATTCAGTCTCTCATAAATCTTGAATATCAGAAAACAGCGGAACTAATAAAGAACAAATTTGATGTAAACGATCCTATAATAAAGCCTTACTATATTTCAGCTTGTGGAATAAGCAGAGATCCAAAATACATCAAAGATATACTAGATGCTCTGAAGAACGATCCAGATACAAGAAAGAATGCCATTGATTCCCTCGTTATACTTCTGAGAGATGCAAAAATTCCTCAAGATAAAAAAGATGAGATAAAATCTGTAATAGAAAGCGTTATTCCAAATATGACACCATCTGAACTTGAGATGATCAAGAAGATACAAAACATGTTATAGCTGAAATGATATTTTGAAGTTTTATTATATAAGATTTTTGATAATTATATTTATAAAATTGGGTCAGAATTTCGGGGCATAGCTCAGGGGCAAGAGCGCTGGCCTTGGGAGCCAGAGGTCGCCGGTTCAAATCCGGCTGCCCCGACCAAGTAACTTGGACTCAAAAACTCTCGTCGCAATAATATCATCTCTCGCAATTTTCTCGCTCTCCACAATACTCGCTATATGTGGATCAAAATCCGCAAACTTTGCACCAGTAGATGTAAAAGTGTTCGCAAACCCTCTTTCCGGTATATCACCAGCCGACTTCTCAATACAAGTATCAATATACTCAATATCTCCAATAAAAAATGTGACCATAAAATTTGAAGACCAAGAAATATTCAGAAGAGAAATTAAAAAAGAAGAAAAAATTCAAGATACTAATCTTACAGAAGATAAATACTCTATATCAATAACATCTGGTGGAAAAAATGTATCCATATCGTTCAATGAGAGAATAACATTTGCCGGAGAACCAGCAAAAATCTTTTCGTTCGTAGCATCAGCTGAAACAGAAGAAAAAGGGAAAGGAGAGGGAAAAACAGATGTAATAGTATACAGTAACCAGCCTTGCTCCGTAAGAATATATATCGCCTCACCAGCTGGAGCTCCAATAGAACTCCCACCATTTTCAGTTCAGCTCGGAGCAGATGTAACAGATGACAGATGCGGAAACTTCAACCACCTCTCCGGAACAAACTGTAAATTCAAATTTATATGGGACGCAGATAATAAAGGAGGAGAATTCTCGCAAGATGGAGAAACAGATCAACCATCTTTCAACTTTACATATCAAGAACTTGGTATATATACCCCAAGATTAAAAGTCATAGACGACGGAGGAAATCTATGTGAGAATCAAAACATAGAACCTGTATACGTGCTCAGGAAGTTCGAAAAATTCACATTCATACCAATGGAAATCTCAATACCAAAAATACAAACAAAATTCCTCAATCCAACAACCGTAATAATCATATCAAAACCAGATTACGAAATAACTGAATACGAAGTAGAAAAAGATGGAAGACTCAAATTTCAAAACATAATAACACTTACATCTGTGGATATAAGTATAGGAGATAAATTTTTACTCGCTGGCTCTGGCTCCAATGTAAAAATATTCCCAATAACAGCATCTGGAATAAACTGGAACACTTATAACGAAATAACAAGGCTCTCTGAAAAAATAGATTCTATAACATTTCAAAACAAAGCAACATTCTTTGTATTCTTTTTTGGAAAATTTGTTTTCTTCTGTCCATACAAACCACCGGACTTCCCAGGAGATACAGGTTGCTCTACCTTTGAAATGCCGTCAGAATTCTCTGGAACATACGGTCTTTACGCAGATGAACAGAACAACAAAATATATCTTGCACATTACCAAAGAAATACACTATTCAAAATCTCGCTTCATTCCTTCAACATAATATACGACAATACAGTAAAAATATGGTTAGTAGATCAAAACAGCTCAACTAATTCTGAGATACAAATAAACAATCTTCCTCAAAAATTCCTTTTTTTTAAAGATACAGATGGGAAAATATATCTCCTGATACCAACAACAGATTTCAGTAGAGGAGCAAGTTACAGAACATACATATTTGAAGTACAGCCTTGCATATCTGGTAACTGCTCACCATTATCTAAAACCAATATAAATATGCCAGAGGTCATAAGAGATATACCAGATTTAGAAATCTGCACACTAACAGATACCCAGAAATCCTACACTCTGAACGCATTTGATGCAACATTAGGAAACAACATATCTCTATGTGATACTGGAGAAATTTGCCTTGTCTCTTCACTCTGCCTTGACGAAGTAGGTGGTACAAAGTGCAGAAGAATATCTTACTACCCTTTCATTTTTTCGTCAGGAAACATCAAAAGAAATCTGAAAACAAACTGTATATTAACAGAAACAGATGCAAAAAATATCCTGAGTGCTAACTTTGACAACTTAATTATACACTCAGGAAGATTCATTCTTAGCTCTAAAATCTCGAGAAACAAACTTGAGATAATTGATTCAGAATCCTTCAACGTCCAACCAAGCAATATATCTGGATACCAAACAAATGAAGGAATATTTATTTCAGCAGCTGGGAAAGAAGGAATAAAATTTCTCAAATTCTCAAACGACGGAGCCCTTGAGGGAACAACATTTCACCTGTTTGTAAAACCAGATGCCAAAGACATACCAGGATTAACTTACGATCTTGTTATACACCCGGAATACTCGGTCATAGAGCACCTATACGACGGAAAAACCCTCGTTGCAATACTACAAAGACCCGGATGCGGTGAGGATTTCAATGTTTCTGGAATATTTGCTTACGACATGCAAGACCAACAAAGCTTGAAGCAGAGAAAATATAAAATATACAAAAGATACAACGATATAGGCATACACTCAATCTCTAAGGTAGATATAAAAAAATTTTCTGGAAAATACATAATAGACCTCGTTGGATCAAGGTGTCAGGATCCAATAGTAGATATTGTATCATTTGAAATAGATAACTTTGTAATGAAAGAGCGATTTAGATTAAAAATTCAGGAACCAACAATTGATATCTTGACATATTCCAGTGACCTTGTTTATCTCAGCACAGCAACAAATATAATAAAGATACAAAACGGACAAATCAGAACAGTAGCAACAGGTGAAGGTGGTGGAATACTTGAAATCTATCAGGGATACATCTTTGAGTTCCTAACACAAGGACCATACATCAAAATAAAAGTTTTCGATGGAGAGCTTAACAAAATAAAAGAACAATCAATATACTTTGGAATATATCCTTTAATTTCAAAAGTTCAAATAACAAAAGCTATTGATGAAATATTTGGAACCGGAAGAGATATAGATATAGCTATAGTTGCACTTGCTTCTCCCACTAAACAGATGAAAGTTTCAGCAATGATAATCTTCCATCTGACAGATTTCCTTAACTCCGGAGAAGATATAGAAATTCTCGGTATATCTCCAAATTTTGGAATAGCAACTTCTGATGTAAAATATTTCAGAGGTAGCAAAAACCTGATTTTCTTTGCAGATCTTTTTTCTCGCGGAATATTCGCAAGCTTTCTGAGGTAATACGGGAACTGTTCTTCTTCATTAAAATTTTCCTGAAAAAAAGAAATCTTCTTGATTTACAGACACTGAAAAAAAGAAATCTTCTTGATTTACAGACATATGATTCACGAACAGATTACTAACAATAACTACTACAGTATATAGTTTGCGAGATTTTCATCTTTGATAAGAGGAGATATTTTCTCCTCAACATACTGGGATGTTATGTTTATTTTCTGTCCCCTCAAATATGGAGCGTCAAATGATATATCTGCCATGATGTTCTCAACAATGGTGTAAAGTCTTCTTGCTCCTATGTTTTCCTGTGTTTCATTTAGATAAAAAGCATACTCTGCAATCTTATCTATTGCTTCATCTGTGAAATTCAATTCAACTGATTCTGTTTTCAGAAGTATTTGATAATGCCTTGTGGGGGAGTTATCTGTGAATTTCAATATTCTCACAAAATCATCTTTTTTAAGTGGTTTGAGTTCGACTCTTATTGGTAGCCTTCCTTGAAGCTCTGGAATAAGTTCAGATGGTTTTGCATGATGAAAAGCTCCGGCTGCTATGAACAATATAAAATCTGTTCTCACAGAACCGTATCTTGTATTGACAGTAGTACCTTCTATTATGGGCAGAAGATCTCTTTGGACACCCTCACCAGAAACATCTGGACCATGTCCTCCGCGAGGATTGATAAGTTTGTCTACTTCATCTATAAAAACTATACCAGTATTTTCAACTTTCCACAGAGCTTTTCTAATAATTTCGTCCATATTCACAAGCTCATCTGCAATCCTTCCTTCAAGAATTTTCAGAGCTTCTTTTATTTTCACCCTCTTTTTTGATAATCTCCCCGGCATTATAGAAGAAAGAGCATTTCTTATCTGTTCTTCTATATGTTCCATTCCGGGTATTATAGAAGCTGCAACGACATCAACAGAATGAGGTTCTTTCACATCAATTATTATTTCTTCATCATCAAGCAAACCTTGATTCAATTTCTGAATTATATCATACTTGTTCTCATCTGGTAGCCCCCTTTGTTTTATGAACTCCGAAGCCAGCCTTTCAACAGCTGATCTTTTCGCTTTGTCTGAAACCATCTTTCTTGCCCTTGCCTTTTCCTCCGAAACAGCAACGTTTACAAGATCCTTTATTATAGACTCAACGTCTCTCCCAACATATCCAACCTCCGTGTATTTTGTTGCCTCAACTTTTATAAATGGAGCATTTATAAGACGAGCTATTCTCCTTGAAATTTCTGTCTTTCCAACACCAGTTGGACCTATCATAAGAAGATTTTTTGGAGTAATCTCTTCTCTGAGATCCTCCGGAAGCTTCATTCTTCTTACTCTGTTCCGCAGGGCTATTGCTATTGCCTTTTTAGCTTCATCTTGCCCAACTATATACCGAGAAAGATATTCCACTATCTCCCGAGGAGTTAGCTCTTCTATGTCTACCTTTTGAATTTCATCCTCCTTGTTCAAAGCAAGGTTTTCCATAAATTTGAGTTTAAAAAGAAAAAAATTACATTTTCAAATCTCTGATTGTTTATAGCGACTTCTTAAAATCTTCAAGGACATTGAGAAAGAAATCAAGATCTTTCTTCTGTATGGAAAGTGGAGGAAGAATTCTTATACGAGTATCTCCCTTGTATGTTCTCATAGAGTTGATAACAATTCCTCGTTTGATAAAAAACTCATTTATAGATTTTGGCTCGGTTTTGCCTGAGCTATCTACAATTATACCAATCATCAGACCACGCCCCTGAACATCAAAACCCATATTTTGTATCTGCCTTTTCAGATATTCTCCTTTCTGAACAACAGATCTGAGAAACTTTTTGTTTCTGATTTTTCTTATCACCACCTGACCCGCGGCGCAAGCCAAAGGATTACCTCCAAAAGTTGAAGCATGCATACCTGGTTTTACAAAATCCGCCAATTTCTCAGAAAACGCAGTAACTCCCAATGGTATTCCCCCGCCAATGGCCTTAGAAGATAGCAAAACATCTGGCTTTATTTCCTCCCATTCATAGCACCAGAACTTTCCAGTCTTACCAACACCTGTCTGTATTTCATCAACCACAAGAATAGTATCTGTTTCATCACACACCTTTCTGAGCTCCTTTATAAAATCCTTCGGAGGAGTCATAACACCACCCTCACCTTGAATAGGCTCAAGAAGAACCATAGCATACTCACGACTTGCAAGCTCACTCCTTACAGATTCAATATCACCGAAAGGAACGAATTTGAAACCCTCAAGAAGCGGTTCAAACGGCTTTTTGAACTCCTCCTTATATGTTGCCGAAAGAGCTCCATAGGTTCTACCATGAAAAGCCCCAACAAAGCACAAAGTCTTTTTACGCTTTCCTTGATACGGGAGTTTTGAGATCTTCAGCGCACATTCTGTAGCTTCCGCCCCCGAGTTTGAAAGGAAAATCCTATACTTGCCATCAATGGTCTTCAAAAACTCCCTCGCAAAATTTATCTGTACCTCCTGCCAGAAAAGATTTGAAAGATGAAGATGTTTTGAAAGTTGTTTTCTGATACCAGATACTACATCCCTATCAAGATGGCCAAGAGAATTCACTCCGATACCGCTTATCATATCAAGATATTTTTTACCGCTTGAATATATATAAGAACCCAAAGCTTTGTCGACAACAAAGTCGAATCTCTGATATGTGTTCAGGAAAAGGTCATCCAAACTCATAATTCAAAACAATTACGAGAATTTTTAAATTTTATGAGATTTCAGAACTTCTGATGATTCAAGAATATCTTTCTTCTTTCAGTATTTTGTAGAGAAGAAACGAGTCGGGCTGTCCCGGAGCTGCGGAAGCTTTTCCAAGCTTTCCGTAAACCAGCTTTGATCCAAAAACAGGAAAAACAATCCTTGAAATCAAAGATATTTTCGGACTTCCCATACACATAACGCACAGATCCAGAGTTTTTTTAAATGTAATCTTTCTGAGCCATAAGCATAGCTCAACAATTGTTCTATGAGATAAAGTAAATATAGCGGCCTTGAACATATCTGCGTTTGCAAGTTCAGCTCTCTGAACCAATTTATCTAGTTCTCTTTCCTTGGGAATTGAGTCAAAAGAATGATATGACAAAATCACTTTCTTTTTTTTGGCTCGCGCATGATGGACAACGAATTGCATCTCATGAATAGAGGATAACTCAATATCTATAAACTCAACTTTGTCTATGTTACGAATATATATTTCCTTCCTTGAAGGTACATATACTCCACCTTCTTTTTCAGATCTTACCGTAAGCAATATAGGTTTTATTTTGGTAAACTTCTCAATTGCCTCCTGATATTTTTCTCCTATTAGATCAGCCCTTACTTCAATAATATCGTTGTACTTTTTGCATCCTCTTATATAAGCTGATTCAAGCGGAAAGTAAGAAAGAACTCCAACTACTTTCAGATCCATATAGACCTGATATAATAATTCTGTCTGAATACAAACTGAATGAAAAATCAAAAGCTTTTGAAAATAATCACAAAAAAATTAGGAAATGATTATTGATAATATTAAGTCTCTGCGGGCGTAGCTCAGTGGTAGAGCGACAGCTTGCCATGCTGTAGGTCGCGGGTTCAAGTCCCGTCGCCCGCTCATTCCAAGAGTACCAAAAGCCTTTAAATTCAGTTCAACTCCGAATCGTTGCAATAACTTTCAGCAAGCATCTAAATAATATCTCAGACTGTTATCCCAAGAGAATTCCCGAGAAACAAAATCCTGCAAATATCCCAGACCAAATCCAACCAAATCAAAAAAGACCAATTACTTCAGAAAATATCAGAATATTGAAGTAATATAATTGGTGATAAGCTTTCTCTTCAAAACAAACTATTTTCTCAATACATATATCACCAAAACTATCAGAAAAATCCAAAAAATCAAATATGCACCAAAGACATAAGAAAAATACTCCATATTACAACCTCCCTTTATTTTTATGGTAATGCAAACTTCTTTCTACTCCAAATCCTCAACTACAAATAACCATATTCCTTATACCACTTGATTGTCATCGGCAAACCGTCTTTCAAATCTGGATACTTCAATTTATAACCAGTAGATTTGAGTTTTGAGTTAGAGAACCTAAAAGAGTGAGCTATATACCTTGCAGTATCTTCCTCAAGATATTTAAGAACTTCAAGATACGGATTATTTAGTATTAAAGGAAAATATTTTCTCAACAGAGAAGAAAAACGAGCTATTTGAAGAGAAACAAAAGATAAAGCTTTTGCATTCACAACTATGGGCAATTCCATAACAGTTTTATCTGTGAGTTTACCAACAATAGAAACAATTTCAGAAAAGGTGTAGTCAGAATCATCTACAATTGTATAAATTTGACCGGAAGAAACTTCGCTGTTAGCTAAAAACAGTGCAGATTCACAAACATCTTCAACATGAACAGAAACCGCCTTGTTATTTATTCTTGGAATTGGCAAAATAGGTAATTTAGTTTTTGCTACTCCAAAGACTATGTTGGCAAACCCATAAATATTTCTCGGACCATATATAGGAGCAGGTCTTATTATAGATACATCTATTTTTCCCGAAGCGTAATACTCCATAGCTAACTCTTCTTGCTTAAGCTTAGAATATTCATAATTGTTAGAAGGACCTATTGGACCTTCTTCCGAAATTGGAATTCCTTCTGATTTGCTTACATCATAAACTCCGGCCGTACTCCAGACCACAATCTTTCTCACACCTCTGTGAATTGCTACATCAAGTAAATTCTTTGTTCCATAAACATTTACTTTTACTAGAAGATCAAGTGGTGCAGAATAATTGAACACAGCAGCTGGATGAAATATAACCTCAACAGAATCCATAACTCCCTCAAGAGTTTTCTTATCTGTAAGATCAGATGGGATAAATTTTGCTTCTGGATTAAGCCATTTTCTTGGAGCATCTTCTCTATCTGTTGCAATAACTTCGTATCCGCTTTTCAAGAGTATATCAACCATATACGATCCAGAAAACCCGCAAGCGCCCGTTACAAGACACTTAAATTTCTTTGATTTTTTGCCACCCCGAACTTCTTCTCTTCGGTCTCTATTCTCAGGACTTATCTTTTTCTTTCTCTCCTGCATAACTAAAAACTCCTTATCTCCTTTTTGTTTAATTCACTTTTCGAACAGTTGTTCTAAACTTTTAAATGTTTTGACAATTTTTGTTTATTTACCGAATTTTTGCAGAACTCTCTGGAAGATGCATCAAAAATAATAAATAAAAATAATAAATTAAACAGAAAACAAATGAATTTATTCTGCTTTCCTCCTTTTTGGATTAGGAGCAACAATACATACAAGATTTCTTCCTTCTTTATAAGGCTGTTTCTCTAAAACTCCAACATCACCGATTGCTGTTATAACTTTATCCATAACAGATCTGAGAACTTCTTCGTGCATACCTTCTCTTCCAACACCTCTTATGTTGATTTTTACCTTTGAGCTATCTGAAAGCCATTCCTTTATTTTTTTTACCTTTATCTCAATATCATGATCTTGAATGGTTGGAGAAAATTGAATCTCTTTCACTTCTATAACCTTCTGTTTCTTTTTCGCTTCTTTTTCTTTCTTCTTTTGCTCGTACAAAAACTTTCCAAAATCGACAATTTTGCAGACCGGAGGATTTGCATCAGGAGCAACCTCAACAAGGTCCAGTCCTTTTTCCTCCGCGAGCTTCAGAGCCTGATAGATCGGGAATACCCCTATTTGTCTCCCCTCTTCATCTATTACCCTTACTTGTTCCGCTCTTATTTGTCTCCCTACTCTCCAGAAACTCTTGTGCATAGTTCTAATAAATAATTTATTCCCTCCTGTATCGAAAGTTTTTTAATATCGTCTTTACCTTTTTCTCTTATTGTAATAACCTTTTCATTTTTTTCCTTTTCTCCAAGAACAATCATAAAAGGAATTTTTCTGATCTCACAATCTCTTATTCTCTTTGAGAGCCTCTGACCAGTATTCAGATCTAGTTCGACTCTCAAACCAGATTTACTCAAAAGATCATATATAAACTCGGCGTAGTCATTTACGGTATCTTTAACGCTTATAACAACACACTGCGTAGGTGCAAAGTAGTGAGGTAGATTTCCAGCGGTATGCTCAATAAGTATTCCAAAGAACCTTTCAAAAGAACCCAAAATAGCTCTGTGTATTATATAAACCTGCTTTCTTGTGTTATCTGAATCAACATAAAAAGCTGAGAATTTTCGAGGAAGGTTGAAATCAAGCTGAATAGTAGAGCATTGCCAAACTCTTCCCAGAACATCCTTTATCTTGACATCTATTTTTGGTCCATAAAAAACTCCTTCACCAGGATCTATAGAATATTGAAACCCACTTTTATCTAATGCTTTTCTCAAAGCATTTTCAGCAAAATCCCATTCATCATCTGTTCCTACTCTTTTTTCCGGTCTTGTCGAAAGGAAAACAAAAAAGTCTTTGAATCCAAAAACAGAAAGAAATCTCTTCATTATATCTATAACTGAGATAACTTCATCCTCAAGCTGATCGAGTTTCAGAAATATATGAGCATCATCTTGTGTGAAACCTCTGACTCGCAAAAGCCCGTGAAGAACACCGCTTTTTTCATACCTGTAGACCGTACCAAACTCACATAATCTCATCGGTAGATCTCTATAAGACCTTGTTTTTGATTTGAATATTGTAATGTGAAAAGGGCAATTCATAGGTTTGAGCCTATAAGAAATTTTTTCTTGATATCCCACTTTTCTTTCAAAGTCATCTTTTTCCTCCTCCTGTTCTTTTGTATCAAACGACATAGAAGGAAACATAAACTTTGAGTAAAGTTCAAGGTGACCTGATATCTTCCAGAGTTTTTCGTTTGCAACATGTGGTGTATATACCAGCTGATAGCCGTTTTGCTCGTGTATCTTGAGCCACAGATCCTCTATAAGTCTTCTGACCTTTGCACCCTTTTGGAGCCATACAACCAAACCAGCTCCAATATTTTCCTCATCTATAAGGAAAAGATCAAGCTCTCTTCCGAGTTTTCTGTGATCTCTCTTTTTGAGCTCTTCCTGCATTTTGAAGTAGTTTTCAAGATCTTGTTCAGTTGCAAAGGCAACTCCATAAATTCGTGTTAGCATTGGGAAGTTTTCATTACCTTTAAAGTGAACAGCAGATAAACCTATAAGTTTCACTGCACCAACATTACCTGTTGAGATAAGATGCGGACCTCTGCAAAGATCAACAAACTCTCCCTGTTTGTAGAAAGAAACATACTCATCTTTTATATCTTTCAAAATCTCTACTTTGAATTTTTCACCTCTTTCTTCATAGAACCTAATAGCATCCTCTCTTTTCATTACAAACTTCTGAATTATGAGATTTTCCTTTTTTATCTTCTGCATTTCCTGATCTATTTTTTTCAGATCTTCTTCGGTAAAACCTTCCGGTCTATAGAAGTCGTAGAAGAACCCAACCTCTGTTGTTGGGCCAACAGAAAGAAGAGTTTCTGGAAACAGACGTTTTACAGCTTGAGCAAGAACATGCGCAGATGTGTGTCTCATTATATCCAATCCATCTGGCGAGCTATACTTTATAAATTCAAATTGCTCGTTCTCATCAATCTGAGTGTGCAGATCATAAACCTTACCCCTTTGCTTTATACCCGCTATTGAAGGATCATTAATATTTCTTTCTTTGAGTATCTCAAGCCCTGTTTTCATAAAGAGCAAAAGTTTAATTATTCAAGAGCCGAATTTGAAAAAGTTAAAAATTTAGAGCCCAATTCCTATTGTTTTATATATATAATGCTAAGAAAAATAAGCTTAACAAATTTAATAATCCCCGCCCTTATTTTCATAATAGGTGCTGAAGTATCAGGTGGAGCATTAAAAATAATATCCCTAACCATAGGCGACAGAATACAAGAAAAAAAACCTGTTGAAAGAAAAGAAGAAACACAAAAAAAAATTGCCCAAACAAACGGATATAATCCAGATAATATAAGCTTTCTGTGGGAGAACGGAATCTTAGGAAAAGATGTACCGAAAGAACAACCAAAGCCCGTGGAGCCGGAGCAGATACAACCAATAATATCTCCTTTATCTGATACTTACAGATTAGTTGGTACCATAGTTGGTAGAACACAAAAGTACGCATTTTTGGCACCACGTGCTGGCGGAAACATAATAGTCAAAAAGCAGGGAGAAGAAATTATGCCCGGAGCAATTATATCATCAATCAAAGATGATATGATCGAAATAACTCGCGGAAATATAAAAGAGCTGATATTTCTCTTTGAAAAAGATAAAGAGAAATTCGCCCAACAACAGCAGCAGACCCCAGAAGTTTCCCTGCCACAGAATCCGGGCATACCTTCTTTCGCCAATCTGCCCATGCAACAAGAATCCAGACCAGATCTCAGACAAGTTGGAGAAAATACATTCGAGATACGCAGAGAATACGTTCAATCAAGCCTATCTGATATGGGAGCACTTCTTACAAACGCAAGAGCAATACCTTACATAAAAGATGGGGAAATAAAAGGTTTCAGGTTAGTGAATATATCTCCCGGAAGCTTCTACAAAACAATCGGCATACAAGACGGAGATGTCATAAAGAACATAAACGGAATCCCTATATCAAATCCACAGACAATAATGAAAATCTTCACAGATATACAGAACGAAACTCAGTTCGAAATAAAGATAGAAAGAATGGGAAAAGAAATGACGCTCAGGTATTATATAAGATAAATCCTTTTTTACACACAATCTCAAGAATGATATTTATCAGCACAGATAATATAGATGATAAGAAATATAATACTCTGTCTCAAACACCGTGGGTTCTCCTTGGTAAAAGAGCATAGCAAACAAAAATCCAAACAAATGGCAAATCCCTATTTTCATTTACTTATCTGCAAAATCTCTGAAAAAAGATAATTTGGTTGGAGCTTTTCAACATCCACAGACTCCGGAGCCTTTACAAGATGCAGATAAAAAAGGTATTTAGCCCCAAGCTCCTTTTCTATATCGTTATCTGAAAAATCTATATTGTCTCCACATTCCACAACTCTACTGTTTTGTATTTTAGGAACACCATCTTTTACTATATACTCTGACAAATAATAGAAGTTTTTAGCTCCAGAGTAAAAACCAATTGTGAAACTCTGTTTCGGATTCTTTCTGTTTTTCAGTATATAGTAAGCCATCCAATCAGTTGAATTGTATATATATACCGGAACAGATAAAGCTGTATATATTCCTTTTATATAGCTCACAAGAATTCTCAAAGCGGTAAATGAACCGGGACCATTTGCTATATAAATTCCTGAAAGAGATGAAAAATTTTGTCCAGAGTTTCTAATACAATCTTCTACAATCAATGGTAAAAGTTTGCTTACATGTTCAGAACTGGCAACAGATATAAAATGCTTTACACTATCATCCTTTGAAACCAAGACAGAAAGAGATTTAGAGAACGTAAAGTCAATAAATAATTCTACTCCATCTGCCATCCGAAAATCTTAATCAGAAGCGAACACAAATATTTCAATGGCAAATCTTTGATCTCTTATATTTTTAAAAAATAAACAAACTTTCGGATAAAGTTTTACATAAAACTTTCTCTATAAACTCTATCACTTTCTAAATCACCAGAGTTCATCAACAACTATTATCTCCCTTTTAAAACCATAAATATCTGTTTCGCATGTTTCAATATCGATAATAAAGTAACCAAATACTTACAACAGGTCAAATTGAATAAAGATCTGTTGTGATTGTAAGATATCACGTTTACTTTTCTCTGAAATTTTCGATCTTTTGCAAACAATTGAGCACAATGATATAGAGTTTGCTCATAAGATCCAACGATTACAGCAAAACCAAATTGTCCAAAAAATCAATGGTCAATTTATTGATTTGATTGAACACTGACTAATTTGAATTTAATATCTTGTCAATATCCTTCAATGTCTTTGCTTTTTGGATTTTCTTCGCTATTACTTTT
>JANXBU010000001.1 GCA_025060505.1 Candidatus Calescibacterium sp. | reverse complement strand
ATACTTTCCACCAGATGTCTTGATAAGTTCTTTTTTCCTGTCTGTTATTTTCAGAAAACCATCTTTATCGAACTCCCCAATATCTCCGGTGTGGAACCATCCATCTTTTTCAAGAACTTCTTCTGTTTCTTTTGGTTTCTTCCAGTAGCCTTTCATAATGTTTGGACCTCTTGCGAGTATCTCTCCATCTTCTGCTATTTTGACCTCAACCCATTTGAGCGGTTTCCCAACGGTTCCGAATTTGAACTCTTTTGTAGTGTTTATTGATATTGCCGGAGCTGTTTCTGTAAGACCATATCCTTCAAGAATCAGAAGACCGCATGCCCAGAAGAATTCTGCTATCTCTTTTGAAAGCGGAGCTCCACCAGATATGAAAAACCTAATTCTACCTCCTAACCTCTTGTGAAGCTTTGAGAAAACTAATTTGTGTGCTATCTTGTGTTTTAAGGAAAGACCAAATGGTATTGCTTCCCCGCTCTTCTTTAAATCATTGTACTGTTTCCCGACTTTTATAGCCCAGTTGAATATTTTTGCTTTTATTGGACTTGCCTGTGCCTCGGATTTTACCTTTGAATAAACCTTCTCAAATACACGAGGAACAGAAGGAAGAACTGTTGGACTAACTTCTGCTAAATTATCAACAACTTTATCAATACTTTCAGCTATTGCCATGTTGACTCCAAATTTCGGATGAACGAACTCTACTGCCCGAGCAAAAGAATGTGCAAGTGGCAAGAACAAAAGAACTGTATCATCTCCAACTATATCACGAATATCATAAAGCATCTCAACAGTAGAAAGATGGTTTATATGTGGTTGAATAACTCCTTTTGGAACTCCCGTTGTTCCAGATGTATATACTATTGTTGCAAGGTCATCAAGCTTGATTGTATTTATGTTCTGCTCTATAATCTTCTCATTCTTTGATAAGTTATCCTTACCTATTTTTTCCAAAGTAGAAAACTTCATTATGCTTCCATTCTCTTTTACAGATTCATCGTAGGATATTATTTTGTTTACAAGAGGAATTTCTTTCATCTTCTCGCTCATTTCTCTTATTATATCTGGATTCTCAGCAAATACAAAAACTGAATCGGAGTCATTTATTATGTATGAAGATTGATTGAAAGGTAAAGAATGATATATTGGAATGGAAACTCCACCTGCAAGCATTATACCTATATCTGTAATAATCCATTCTAATCTGTTATAGGAGTATATCGCTGCTCTTTCTCCCCTTTTGAAACCAAGCTCTATAAGTCCACTTGCTATATTCTTTGATCTGTTAAAAAACTCGCTCCATGTTATTGAATTCCATGAACCGCCAGACTTATATGTATATGCTATTTTGTTCGGTGTCTCTTTTGCCCTCCACATAAAAAGATCTGGTATGTTTCTGTAAGGTATCTTTACTTCCTCTCTCATAGCTATTCCTCCTTTTTTATATTTGTTCTGTATCTTTTACATTAATACCTGTTTGCTCAAATTTGTTAAATTTTTTAGGTTTTTAGGAGAAATTTAAATTATTTTTCCTATGTTTTTCTATAGAAGCATCTTAACGATGATTTAGCATAATTCCACACAAAAACAAGTTTATGAAATAATTAAAATAATAAAAGAAAAAGACATGGTCTCTGAGAAAATAAAAAAAATTCTAAGTTTTGCTCTGGTTTTCACCACTGTTATGTCATGCAGTAAAAATGAATCTAAGAACTATTCTCTTTCTGCACCAGTTCATGTGATAATAGATAGATGTGGAGTGCCTCATATTTTTGCTCAAGATGAAAAAGATGCATTTTTTGTTTTCGGATATATCCAAGCTCATTTCAGACTGTTTCAGATGGACATAAGTAGAAGAGACGCAACGGGAAGGCTTGCTGAAATATTTCCAGAAAAACTTACAGATGACATAATGAACAGAATGCTTGGATTCAAAAAAGTATCACAAGATTCTGAAAAATCATTTGAGGATATAGGCATATTTGAAAAAATAAAGTTCTTTGTGGAAGGTATAAACAAGTACATAGACGATGCCAAAAATGGTGGAGAATTTGGAGGAATAAAAGCAAGAATACCTCCACAATATTCACTCTTGAAGATATTGCCAGAGTATTTCTCTCCTTATGAGGTTATAGCAATAGGTAAAAAAAGATCTTTTGAGCTTTCTGGTGGCGGAATGATAGATATCGCGATGAAGCTGCTAGATTTAATTTTTGGTCAGGGGTTTGAGAATACTTTCTCTATATCACAAGTTGAAAAGACAAGCATTGTGGAGGACTTTCCTAAAACTCGCATAAATTTTCTTAGTGAGAACTTTTTTTCGCCAGTCCTAAATTCAAATAATTTTGTTGTTTCTCCAACAATGACTTCAGTTGGGTATCCAATTTTAGAGAATGATCCTCATCTTTCTGTTGGGTCTCCTTCTGTGTTTTTCCCATTTCAAATCAATTCTCCTCAATATTCAATAAAGGGGTTCACTTTTCCTGGTATTCCCATAGCTTTGGTTGGGGCTTCCGAGAAGGTCTGCTGGGGTGTCACAGCAACTCTCATAGATACAATCGATATAGTATTCGTTCCCATAGAAAAAAGAGATGAAAAATATTACGTGAAGTTTGGAAATAAATGGATTGAGGCTATTCCAGTTGAAGAAGAAATATTCTATTATGAGGGTCAGGAAAGAAAATCTCTGAAAATAAGATTTCTGCAGATACCGAATCTTGGATTTGTTCTTGATGATGGAGGTCTGGGAGAGTTCGATTCTATACTGAAATTCTTAATAGGAGTATCAGAGGGGTTGGGAGATATTGTTTCAGAAGTTCTCAGACAAATTATAAGATACCCTTATAACCAAGAAAACGTCGGTATTGCAATGATATGGACTGGACACAAGCCTACAAGTGAAGTCGGAGCTTTTTATTTTCAAACCCGTGCCAAGGATGTTTTTACAAGTATGACTTACTATAAATACTTCCAAGCTGGTATTCAAAATTTCATAGTTGCTGATACATCTGGTAATATCGGATACTTTCCTGCTGGTGAGATTCCAATAAGACCAGCCGGTGTAAAGCCATATCTTCCGCAGCCATCTTCTGAACTCTTCTGGATAGGGGTTGTGCCGCCAGACTTTATTCCAAGAACGGTAAATCCACAATCGGGCTATATCGCAACAGCAAATAATGATCTGGTCGGTCAGACTTTTGACAATAATCCACTCAACGAAAGATTTTACCTCGGTCCAGTTTTTGATATAGGTTTCAGAGGATGGAGAATTTCTTCACTCATACAGCAGAACGCTGGATACATAGATAAGGTCACGGCAGCGATGATTGTAAATGATACACTTTCTGGAGCAGCTATAACATTTCTCGAACAATTCTTCAAGTGGGTAGGGGAGGATGATGTAAGATCATATCCCGTTCCTGCTACTCTGAGAGAAGCTATGGAATTTATATACAAAAAAATGAAGAATTGGAATTTCTACTCAGATTCTAACTTGCAGGAACCATTGTTCTTTGAAATGGTCTTTTACTTTTCTCTCGCTCTTTTTGGTTGGGATAATTTCATAAGAGGATACGTAGTAAATAGGGTCAAGGATGTACTCCAAACTGTTCTGAAAGGAACAAAATTTGAAGGATTGGTATCATCAATTTATGATCTATCAATTGCTCAGATAGCATATCTTCTATTTTCTATCAGCTCAGATCCGAATGTTATTTATAGAATGTCATATCCGGTTATATCTGGAAATAAAGGGCAAATATGTACCGCGGAGCAGGTTTCTGCCGATGATATAAGAAAAATAATTTTGGGAGAAGATATTTGCCCGAAAAATGAATTCCTGAGAGCTCTTTCTGAAACTGCAAATTATCTTTTAAACTATGCTGGTCTGTGCGTTTCGGAAGAAAATGGAGTTTGTCAGAGGTTTCTCTGTAAAGAAGGTAAATTTCAAAACTGTGTTTTTGGCGATTTTTCTGGAAAGAGATTTCATTACATAGCAAACTTCGGTGGTTCTGAGCTTTTTGAAGCTTCATACAAAGGAAAGAGATATTTTAGAAAGAGCGGTGGTTCTACGCTTGTTTATGCTGCCGATATTAATACTGTATTTCTTCCTGAACCAAAAAATAAAGAAGATATTTATTCTGTTGAACCCGCTTTTCGCAAACCGGAGCCAAACAACGAGTTCGTTGCTTTCGAGCAGAGTGCAATTGGTCAAACTCTAAAGTATATATGTGAAGCAAAACCAACAGGAACAGAGATTCACTTTATCATTCCGGGCGGTACAGAAGATGACCCGGATTCTCCATATTTTTCAAACATGAACGAAGCATGGTCTTGTTCAAGGGAATGGCTCAGTGGCATTACACAAAATTACTGTGCTATTCCACCGGATTTCTTACCGAAGGATAAAAGCAAAATAAACAAAGAATTCCTTTTTAGTATCAACTTCGCAAAAATTGAAGATGATTTTTCAAAGCTTATTTCAGGTGACTATCATTCTCCGCCTTATTGCCGTGGTAAGAACATTTACCTGATCTTCAAATGAATTCTTGTTTCCTCCATTGAACACCGAGATTATTAATGGGTTGAGTTATTCTTTTTGATTATATTGGATTTGGAAGAATATGGTGCAGAGTCTTGGTAGTATGGTTGAATTATTCTTATTTGATATCTGTATAAATATGTTTGAAAGGAAAAAGATAAGGTCTGATTAAAAACTTTGCAAAGTTTTCAGCATAAGCATAAGCAATCGGTGGTATTATTTCAATATTTGTCTTCCCATCAATAGAATTTCTACATTCCTGTGCAATTTTTTTCTCAACATATCCGCGAAACATAAGTATCGGAACTACAAATATATTATCAAATTTTTCTAAGTTTATAGTAGATAGAACTTCTTGTGGTAATGGATTGTTTACTTCTGCAAAAGAAACGAACATATGTCCCTTTTTACCGATTTTCTCCCACAGTATTCTTGAGAACTTATAAAGGTCTCCAGCTGCGTAAGTGTCAGATGTCCCTCTACCAACGAAAAGAAAAGCTGAATTTTCATCTATTCCACCGAATTTCTTCTCTATATAATTTTTTATAAAACAGGAGTATAAGTCAGCAAAAGGTTCTCTATCTGCAAGGGCAGGTTTTAGGAAGAATTTGTATCTGTTCTTGGTAGACATCACCTTTGGCTCTATATCCTGTATCATATGCCCGGCTCTGAAAATAAAAACTGGATCAATAAACGCGTGATTCGTGTATTCATCGGAGTCAATCTCTTCTATAATATCTGAAAAAGAAGGTTCCTGATGTTCTATGAAACAGAAATCAACCTTTATCCATTTAGATGATATCTTTGTTATATGCTCTTTAAGATTTTCAAAGTCTTCTCTGTATATTTTAGTTGGACTTCCATGAAACACAAAGACCACTCTGTTTTGTCTGCCTCTTTGATTTTCTTTATTTTTTTCAGACAACATTTTCTGCAATCTCTCCTCTTAATGAATTTCTAAATGCTTCTGTTATCTTTATCTTGACTATTTCGCCGGGTTTGGGATTACCTTTGAAGTTCACTACTTTGTTTGTTCTGGTTCTTCCTGTTGAGTCTGTTTCCTGATTTCTCTCAGCGGGACCTTCTACCAGAATTTCTTCCACCTTTCCTATGTAGCTCTGCATTATTTGTTTGGTTATTTCATCCTGTGTTGCTTGTAGTATTCTGAGTCTTTCAGATTTTATGTCCTCCGGAATTTGATCAGTCATTCTTGATGCTATTGTTCCCGGGCGTGGAGAGAATTTGAACGAGAAGATATCATCAAACCTTATTGTCTTTATGAGATTCATAGTTTCCTCAAAATCCTGATCTGTTTCGCCCGGAAATCCAACTATTATATCTGTTGTGATAGCGCAGTTTGGTATAGCTTTTCTGAGTTTTTCTAAGATCTCATAGTATTCTTCTATTGTGTGCCTTCTCCCCATTTTTTTGAGTGTTCTGTTTGAACCAGATTGAACTGGAAGATGCAGATGCTCACATACTTTATCGCACTCGGCCATAGCATCAATAAGCTCATCATTCATATATCTTGGATTAGATGTTGTAAATCTTATTCTGTAAAGTCCATCTATTTTGTTTATTTGTCTCAGAAGCTGTGCAAAACTTATTTCTCCGGGAGTGTTCCATCCGTACCCATTTACGTTCTGACCTATCAGTGTCACCTCCCTCACTCCGCTTGATACAAGTTCAACAATCTCCCTTATTATATCTGAAGCTGGACGTGTTATTTCTCTCCCTCTTGTCATAGGAACAACGCAGAAAGTACAAAACTGGTTGCATCCTTCCTGAATTGTCACATAAGCTTTTACTCGTGAGCCGTTGTAAAACTCGTATGGTATGGGACTCTCAAATCTATCGCTCAAATTCACATCAAGAGATGTATCAACTACAACCTTACCTTTAAGAACTTCTTTTATTATGTTTGGTATCTTGTAAAGAGCCGCTGTACCAACAACAAAATCAACATCTACCTTTTTGATTATCTCGGAGCCTTTGAGCTGAGCGACACAGCCGGTGACACCAACCTTCAAGTTTTTCTTGTGCTTCCTGATTTTCAAATACTTACCAGCCTCAGAATATACCTTGTGTTCTGGTTTTTCCCTTACTGCACAGGTGTTCAATATTATTATATCCGCTTCCTCCGGGGAGTTGACTGCAATGCCTCCTTTCAGCATTCCTATAATCCTTTCAGAATCTTTCTCGTTCATCTGACACCCGAATGTTCTTACAAATATCTTTTTGCCTTCAAAAGATTCCTCTGAAGCATTTTCACTTATATCAGATCTGTTATTTTCTCGTGAGATTATCTCCTCCCTATATATTTTCTTGTTTAGCATAAATTCTTTATTTAGTCATCAAATAGCGAAGATTTTAAAATATCAGGATTAAAGTTTTATGGAGATTTGTATTTTTTTGTAAATCTGAATCTGTACTATTCTTACATCAAACTCTTCTTACATCAAATGTATTCTCAAGTGCAGAAAGTTCATTTATAATGCTTTCTATGTCTTTTTTGTTTCTCACAAGTACTGTTAAATCTATTTCAAATTTGCTGTTGTGTTCTCTTGAGGTGATTTCTTTGACTCTGTATCCCTTTTTGTTGAGTTTTGATATTATTTCGGAAATCATCTCTGGATAGTCCACAAACAACTTTATTCTTCCAAAGTATATTGATTCAATTGGGAAATTAGTTTGATTTATTTTTATGGTTCTTTCTTGTGATAAGTTATGGAGTTGCGGACAGTCTTTTCTGTGTATGACTATACCATATCCTTTTGTTATATATCCAACAGCTTCGTCTCCGTATACTGGTGAGCAGCAGAGAGCGAAACGAGTTTTCACTCCTTTAAGGTCTCCAACAAGTTCTTCTGTTGTCTGCATCTGTTGTTTTTGTTGAGTATCTATTTTCTCTTCTTTCGGTTCAATTAGTTTCCTTATATTTTTGATAAAAGATACAATGCTTGTCTTCCCCATACCAATACTTATGTAAAGTTCCTCAAGACTCTTTATCTTCATTTGTGATGCAACTTTTGAAAGCACCCCGCTTTTGATAAGTTCTTGCAAATCAAGATTATACTTCTTGAGTTCCTTTTTGATTGTTTCCTCTCCTATCTCCTTTGCGACTATCTTTTCTTCTTTTACTACAAATTGCCTTATACGAGATTTAGCTCTTTGTGTTACAACAAGGTTAAGCCAGCTTCTCTTTGGTTTCTGATTCTTTGAAGTTATCACCTCAACAATATCTCCACTTTTAAGTATATAGTCAATAGGTTGTAGCCTGCCATTCACTTTTGCACCGGCACATCTTGCTCCAAGTTCAGTGTGAATTGAATATGCAAAGTCCAGAACCGTAGCACCTTTTGGAAGTATTTTCACATCTCCCTTCGGTGTGAAAACATATATTTCATGTGGATATATATCCTCGCTTATATTTTTAACTTCATAATATTGTGATTCCCTTGATGTTTCAAGTATGCTTCTGAGCCAAGAAAATATCTTCAAACCAGCATCAGATATTGGATTACCTTCCTTGTAAATCCAGTGAGATGCAATTCCATGTTCAGCTTCTTCATGCATTTTGTAAGTTCTTATCTGGAACTCAACTCTGTATCCGCCCGGAATTATAACTTTTGTGTGCAGAGATTTGTATCCGTTTGGTTTCGGAATAGCTATGTAGTCCTTAAACTTCCCCGGAATTGGTTTGAAATGAGAGTGTATTATTCCAAGACATCTGTAGCAATCACCCACATCATCAACGATTATTCTGAAACCAATTATATCGTATATGTTCTCTATATCTATCCCCTGATTAACTACTTTCTCCCAAAGACTGTATATTCCTTTTATTCTGCTTTCTATTTTGAATCTCCTGATTCCTTCTTTTTTGAGTATTTCTTGTATCTTTTCTTTGAATTCGTCTATGAATTTCTGGCTTTTTGGTACGATTTCCTGAAGCTTCTCTTTTATATATTTTGCTGTGTCTGGTTGAAGTATTGAGAAAGATAAATCCTCCAGCTCTGTTTTTATGTTGTACAGACCAAGCCTGTGAGCAATTGGAGCGAATATTTTTATAGTTTCGTTGGCTATCCTTTTTTGCTTATCTGGTGGAAGGTATGATAAAGTTCTTATGTTGTCAAGACGATCTGCGAGCTTGATCAGAATAACTCTAACATCTCTTGCCATAAAAACAAACATCTTTCGCAGGTTCTCTATTTGCTTTTCGTCAGCGTCAAGATTCACATTCAGGTTAGATATTTTTGTGACACCATCTACCAAAAATGCTACCTCGTCTCCAAAAAATTTTGATATTCTTTCAATAGACTGGCCAGTGTCCTCAACAACATCGTGCAAAAGTCCAGACGATATAGTTTTATCATCAGCACGCAGTTCCGTCAGTATCTTAGCAACAGATAGGGGATGCGTTATATAAGGTTCTCCAGAAAGTCTCATCTGATTCTTGTGGTAATATGAAGCATACAGAAAAGCTCTTTTTACAAGAGAGATATTTGGAGCTGGATGATACTTCAATATTTCATCGCATATTTCAGATATGCTGATCATTCAGTTATATTTTAGGTATTGCACCCGCTGTTGTATTTAATATGGAATTTTTATACCTCCATTTAAAAGGCGGTTGCTCAGGAGATCACAAAATTTTTTTTCCCATTCATTCTGAAGAAATGGTTGCGATAAAGCAGGAGTTATATAAGTTTTTTACAAATATCAGTTTTTTACGCATACGAAACAAAGACCACGTGATAGTTCTGATAAAATGTTATCTTTCTTACATATGCTTTCTATATTTCTGATTTCGCATTTGCTAAACATAAATCTATGAAATATACCAGAATATGTGAATCCTATCTTGTCTCTGAAAACTATACGAAATCCAAGCTCCTCAAGAATATTTGTGATCTCTTCTTCTGTGAAATACCTTGTTTTTCTTGTTTTTGCATATTTTATTGCCTTTTTGAGCTCTGATTTTTCAAGGTATGGATCACATAAAATCCCACCGTATTTGTTTTCAACGGAAATTACAATCGCTCCGTTATCAGCAAGAACTCTTTTCATCTCAATCAAAGCTTTCTTAAAGTTATCTGTATATGATATGACTTCTATTGATAAAATCAGATCAACAGATTTGTCTTTAAACGGTAGATTTTCTACATCTCCATTTATCAAAAAAACTTTGTCTTTTATATAATTTTTCGTTTTTGCCAGAGCTTTCTTTGAGATATCAATTCCAACAATTTTGTGAGCCTTGATCTTAAAAGTATCAAGAGATCGTCCGTAACCACATCCGCAGTCAAGAACAACTTTTGGGAAAAAATTTCTTTTTGGGAAAAAATTTCTTTTTACAAAATCTACTGTGTCTTTGTATATGATTTTCTCCTTTTCTTTTGCATCTATGTATTGTTTCGTGTATTTTACGCTATCATACTGTTTCTTTTTGTTCGGCTCCATGAAGCATCAAATTTCTCAAATTACAAACAGATCTACTTTGTTTGAAATCATACAGTATCAAAAGCCAAGCATATTTTGTAGAATTTCTGTGGATCAAGAGAAGCTGAACCAACAAGTCCTCCATCACATATATCTGATATTTCCTCTGCTACTTTTTCGTCTATGCTTCCTCCATATAGAACAGAAAAATCTTTGATATATTTTTTTGATTTTTCCCTTATAAAGTCAACTACTTCTTTTATTTGTTCTTTTGTGGCGGGTATTCCTGTTCCTATTGCCCAGACGGGTTCGTATGCAATAACAATATGGTTTTTGGCACCTTCAAGAGCTTCAAGTTGCTTTTCTATGATTTCAAGAGTTTTGCCAGATTTTCTTTGTTCAAGGGTTTCTCCAACACACAAAACCGGAAGTATTCCATTGCTTGCAGCCGAATGAACTTTCTTTTTTATAAGCTCATCGGTCTCTCCAAATATATGCCTTCTTTCTGAGTGCCCAATTATCACAAAGTCTATACCTAGGTCTTTGAGCTGTGATATTGAAACTTCACCTGTGAAAGCACCCTTTGGTTCAAAGTACATATTCTGAGCTCCTACATATATTCCTGTTCCAATGAGAACATCTTTCATTGTTTTTATGTATGGAAATGACGGAGCACATCCAACTTTTGAGCTAAGTTTTCTGCCCTTGAATAGAAGCTCGCAAAACTTTTCAGCCCAAACCTTGTTATCATACAGGGTCTTGTTCATCTTAAAGTTTGCTAAAGTAATTATCATAACTTATAATTATCCGTTTCATTTTTGTGATAAAGAAACTGCAAAAGAGTTTTTTTTTGATATAGAAAGTATTAAAGTAAAGGTATTATACAAAAGGTATTAAAAAGGAGGTAAAGTTATGCAGAGAGTATATATAGTCGATGGAGTAAGAACTCCAATGGGCAAGTTTCAGGGTAGTTTAAGCGAGTTCAAGGCATCTGAGCTTGGAGCAAAGGTTATATCAAAATTACTTGAAAGAAACGGTTTGAAAGGAGATGAAGTACAGGAAGTCATAATGGGTAATGTCCTTCAAGCGGGAGTAGGGCAAGGCCCGGCAAGACAAGCTGGGTTACTCGGAGGTGTCTCTCCAGAAGCTCCAGCCGAAACAATAAATATGGTCTGTGGTTCCGGGCTCAAAGCTGTTATTCATGCAGCTGAAAAAATTTCAAGCGGAAAGGGCGATGTGGTAATTGCCGGAGGAATGGAGTCAATGTCTAATTCTCCATATATTCTTCCGGCAGATGCAAGAAGAGGAATGAAATTCGGTGATGTTACCTTGAAAGATCATATGGTTTATGATGGTCTTTGGTGTGCTTTTGAAAATGTTCATATGGGTATCTTGGCAGAGTATACAGCAGAGAAAGCCGGCATATCAAGAGAAGAGCAAGATAAGTTTGCTTATGAAAGTCATCAAAAAGCTGTGAGAGCGTCTGTTGAGGGTCTGTTCAATAGTGAGATTGTTCCGATAAACCTTAAAAATGGAGCAGTTCTCGATAAAGATGAAACTCCTCGTGCGGATTCTTCCATTGAAAAATTAGCCAAACTTAAACCTGCTTTCAAAAAAGATGGAACAGTCACAGCTGGAAATGCTTCTTCTCTGAACGATGGCGCTTCCGCTCTTCTTATTATGTCTGAAAGAGCTGTTGAAAAATACGGAAAAAAACCTCTCGCAAGAATAGTCGACTGGGAAGGGGCCGCTGTTCCTCCGAAGGAGATATTCTTCGCACCGATTTTCTCAACCAGAAAACTTCTCGAAAGAGTTGGACTCAAAATATCAGATATAGACCTTATAGAAATAAATGAGGCTTTTGCATCACAGGTTCTAGCAGATGGTAAAGAGCTTGGATTCAACTGGTCTGTTGTAAATATAACAGGTGGAGCAATTGCTCTTGGACATCCAATTGGAGCTTCTGGCGCAAGAATACTTACAACTTTGGTATGGAATCTCAAAAGAAATAATCTCAAAAGAGGTCTTGCAACAATATGTATTGGTGGTGGAATGGGACTTTCTATGCTTGTTGAAGCAGTGCAGTGAAAAATTATTTTCTATACATTTACACATAGAAACTCAAGAACATGGCAATAAGAAAAAGATATGTAGGAGGAGTAAGACTACAAGAAAGGCATTATGAGGTATTTGTAGAAGGTGTAGCGCTCTCCAAAGTCACCAAGAAGAGAGAAAAAAATATAGTATATACTGTTAGAGAACTTGCAGACTCCCTTCTGGCTCGTCTGAAGCTATCTTATAACGATATAGATGCCTATGTTGTATCAAACTCTATGGGAGGACTTTTCGGAATACCAGAGTTCATGAGATATGTCTTACCAACAGCTTTTGGTTCTCACAAAGTCGTTTATGAAGTCTCTTGCGATGAGTGTGCTGGACTCGGTGCAGTTATAAGAGCATACAAACTTATAAAATCCGGTATTTTTTCAAGAATACTTGTTGTATCTGGTATGCAGATAAATCTCAAAAACATAGATGAACTCAAAGATATAATATTTTCAGATATAGTATCAGATACAGAAAATATAGTCAAAGAGTTTCTCTCAAAGGAAAAGATGGACAAAAAAGAAATAGATCAAGTTCTGTATCAGTATTACGAGAACGCAATGAAAAATAACTATCTTGATAAAAAAGAATTGAAAAAAAAGAGTTTTGATCCATCTGAATTCCCAGAGTTAAAAAACTCAGCGGGAGTTTGTATTTTGTCTAATAAATATTCAGCGAGAGTTAAGGATGTAAAAATAGGTTATGCCGACGAGGTCACAGTAAATGCTCAGAATATATACTCTTCAATATCTTCTGCTGTAAGCTTCTTTTCGGAAAATATAGACAAGCAAAATATAGATGCTGTTGAGATCTCTTCTATAAATCCTGTTTTAGATATTATTTTTTCGAAAAATCTTGGACTTGAAAAAGATGTGAAAATTAACCCTTCTGGTGGATCCTATTTTTCAAATTCTCCACCAGCATCTCCTTTCATTTCCTTCGCCTATCTGTATGAATATATAAAATCTGGTAGAAGAGGTGGATTGGTTTTTTCAATTGCTATAAGATCTCTTGACCACTTTGGTGTTGTTCAACTTATTAACGAAAAAAAGAGCAAGAAAGAATGAAATCAAAATTACTATTTTATTTAAATAAAATTATTCTAATTGAGGAGGTTTAAATACGATGGATAAAAGGAAAGGAGAAAAGAAACATTCAGCTTCAGAGGGTAGAAAGTTTGATCTTGAGTACGAAATAATCGCAACAGAAGCAGCTGATCGTTTTTTCTCATCGCTGGACTCAAAAGATATGAAAGCTTACAAATGCAAAGGTTGTAAAAAAGTTATATATCCACCTGCCGATTTCTGTCCTTTCTGTGGAAGAAAAATTGAAAAGTCAGATGCAGTCAAGATTTCAAATGATGCTAAAGTTTTCTCTCAAACAGTTATTCACTACACTGTTCCACTTATGTCTGATTTTAAACAAAATTTTGCTCTCATAGCTTTTAGAATTCCTCAAACAGATACTTACGTAATAGTTCCGTCAAAGAATACTGGAATATACCTTGGAGATAGAGTAAAGATTTTTGTCAAATCAAAGGATAAAAAACACAATATGTCAGATATTGAACTTGAGAAACTTTGAATATGAAGGTTCCACTAAACTGGATTGCAGAGTTTGTAGATATACACGATCTTTCTCATTCACAGATCGCCGAGAAACTTGTTTTCTCTGGAACAGAAGTTGAGTCTGTATTGAAGGTTGGAGAATTTGCTCATCAGTATAGAGTTGTGGAGGTTATAGACGTTTCCAAAAGAGAGGGGATAAGACTCCCTGTCTGTACCATATACGATGGCCAATCTAAGTATCAGGTTCTCACGGGAGCTTCAAACATAAAAAAAGGTAAGTTTATTTGGTGTCCGCCAAATTCAAAGGTCAAAAAAGGTGATGAGTTTGTTGAGATAGGTATCAAAAAAGTCAAAGATATATCATCGTACGGTATGCTTCTTTCCCCAGCCGAGATAGGTTTTCCCGAGAGCGAAGAAGATAAACTCCTTGAAATTCCAGACTATGTTGAGGTCGGAAAAAAAGCATCAGAAATATTCAAACTACCAGACTATGTTCTTGATGTATCGGTAACTCCACAACGAGGTGATCTACTTTCCGTTCTCGGACTATCAATTGAGCTGTCTGCTGTTTTGGGAAGAAGTATCAAGTTTGAAACAGAGAGAATTTGGTCAGCTGAGGCTTCAATCTATCAGGAACTTCTTTCGAAAACCACAGATGAGTTCGATATACTTGTTGAGAATTCGGAAGTATGCAAGGTATATTTTGGTGGTCTCTTTATTGGAAAACTAAGAAACAACGCGTCAGATCCAATCATTATTTCAAGGTTATATCTGTGTGGTTCAAGGCCTATAAATCCCATAGTAGATGCTACAAACTACATTCTGTTTGAGGTCGGTCAGCCAACACATGCCTTTGACTTTGATAAGATTTCGGGAGAAAAACCAAAGAAGGTTGTGGTAAGAAACTCAAAAAAAGGAGAGAAGATCCTGTGTCTTGATGGCAAGGAAAGAGAGCTTTCAGATCAAGACCTTGTCATAGCAGATTCGAATTATCCAATAGCAATAGCGGGAGTAATCGGAGGGGAGAAAACAGCTGTTTCTTCTCATACAACAAAAATTCTGCTTGAAAGTGCATTTTTCACACCAGCAAATGTAAGAAGAACTTCAAAGCGTCTTGGGGTTGACACAGAGTCTTCTTACAGGTTTTCAAGAAGAGTAAATCCATCTGGTATAATTTTGGCTGCGCAGAGAATAAAGAGTATTCTTGAGAAAGAAGGCTTTGAATTTGTTGGAGCCCGACTATATGAAAAATATGCAGAGTTCCAAAACAAAACCATTGAGTTTCTTTTCGAATTTTTATCTCAATATACCGGAGTTGAGCTTCAAAGGAAAGATATAATTTCGACACTTGATCGTCTTGGAATAAAGACATCTGAAAGAGATGGAAAGATTATATGCAGAGTTCCTATTTGGAGAGGAGACCTGAACATAAAGGAGGATATAGTTGAGGAGGTCATAAGGGTACTAGGATACGATAAAATCTCTGGAACTATTCCGAAATTTCCAGGTCGGTATGATGAAGATCAGTCTTCTGTTGAAATGAGAGAATTTGTTGAGAAAATAAGAGACAAGATGGCATCAATAGGATATATTGAGGTCAAAACATATCCGTTTTCCAAAAATGAAGGTATAGCCATAAAGAATCCGATATCCGAAGACTTTGCTTTTGTGTCGGACAGACTTGATGACAGAATCCTTGAAGTTATAATTGATTCTATCAGGAAGGGGATGAAAAATATACGAATATTTGAGATAGAGAAGGATTTTTCTGAAAACTGGATACTCGCTTTTGGTATTTATGGATATTCGTTTCCGCAGAAGTGGTCTTTTCCAAAAGATAAAAAAGCAGATGTTTTTGATCTGAAGGAAGTTTTTGAAGTGATTATTCCATACGATATAAATTTTTCAGATCAGTATGTGAAAGAAACAAATGGAATACGCTCGGATGTGTTTGTAAAAGATAACAAGGTTGGAGAAATTTTTGTGAGTTCTTTTAAAGATATTCCAGATAACATTTTTGTCGGAAAGATAAATTTGAATATAGCTTCTCAAATCACTGAGAAGTTTGGAAGATTTCACTCAGAACTACCCTTGATAGAAAGAGATATATCATTTTACATAAAAGATGATACAAGGTGGAGTGATATAAAAAAGATATTTTTCATCTCAGAAAATGTTGTAGATGTGTATGTTTTCGATGTTTGGGAAAAAGATGGAAGGAAAAGCATCACAGCGCGTCTTGTGATAAATCAGGGAGACAGAACTATGACATCTGAGGATATAAATTCGATCCTGAACAATATAATATCTGAACTTACAAAAGCTGGATTTGAGGTCAGAACTCTACAAATTTGATCTTTGTTTCATAAACTCTTCAAAATCTATAATAACCAATCCTTTTGAAGCGTACTTTTTTATGTAATTTTTCTTGAACCTGTTTTTTTGATATTTTATTATCAGGTAAATTGGGAAGAACACAAGACTTAGAATCTTTTTGACTATGTATATGATTGTTGCAACTCCAAGTATAAGCAAAGAAATCAGCTGATTCATCTTTTATTTTTATAGTGATATTGAGAATTTAGATGGAATAATTCTGATAAGTTTGTACTTATTGCATATTATCTTGCTTGGGAATGTTTGAAAGATATTATTTAAGTTCTTTCTTACAAGTTTTGATCGAAATGAGAGAAATAGTGATTGTATTCTATTCATTGTATTCTATTCATTGTATTCTATTCATTGTATTCTATTCATTTTCCGTAAGAATAGAGAAGTATTTATACAATAATTCTGCAAAAGTTATGCATATTTTATTTTCCTATAAAAGGAAAATATGGTCTTTATATATGGAGCTTACGGTTTTACTGGTAAGCAGGTTGTTGAGTTTCTGTCAAAAACAAAAGTAGATTACATTATATCTGGAAGAAATGAAGAGAAGCTCAAAGAAATCTTCAACAAAATCAGTGGAAACAAGCCAAGAGAATATATCGCAGTGTCAACGGAGAAAATCTCATCTTTGAGACTGAATGGCATAAATCTCGTGGTAAATACCGCAGGTCCGTTTTTAGATATTGGTCAGGGTGTTTTGGATTTCGCATATAACAATCAAGCAAATTACATAGATTGTTCAGGAGAGTCTTTCTGGGCAAAAAAGCTAATAGACCAGTATTCAGGAAAATTTTTTGAAAGGTCAATATTTTTGTCATCCGGAGTCGCGTGGGAGACCGTTGCCGGAGAGCTTACTGTAAAGAAACTTATCAGAGAAGTTGGAGCAGAAAATGTCAGAGGAAAAACCATATATCTTGTTTATCTTGCAGAATTCAACATGTCACCCGGAACACTTCAATCATCAATAAACATAATCGGTCGCGGAGCGATGCTTTGGAACAAGGGAACTGTAAAAATAGTGAATCCATTTGAAAGAAGGTTCAGATTTGAGTTCAAAAACAAAAACTTCTTAGCAACAAATATATCATCTTCAGATGTTCTGAATGTTCCCCTATCTCTTGGAGAGATACAGAGAAACATAGATTTTGAGATTCTGTTCGCTACAAAAAGAGAGTATTTTATAGGTCTTATGAAGCTTTTTTCAAACTTGGCAAAATACAAGATTTTTGCAGATTTGATTAAAAAAGTTCTTGACAGATTTCCAGAACCAGACGAAGCAAGATCTCCGGCATCTGCTCTAGCGTTTCTTTTGGATGGAGATAAAGTTCTTCATAGAACCGTTATTGATTCAAAGAGACCTTACAGAACAACAGCAAAAATTATGAGCTACTTTATTGAAAGGTTTTCTGAGGGAAAGGTAAAATCAAGGGGGTACAGGGCACCAACAGATCTTGTTGACTTCCCGGAAGAAATACTCACATCTGATTAGTTTCGGGGTATCTTGAAATCAAGTTCTTAAAAAGACAGGAAATCTTCCGGCGTTCATAAGTCATATTTGATTTCTAATTTTCTTCTTACAGAATTTTTTTAGGTCTTAATTATGTTAAGGAAAGACAAAGAACAAAGAAAAAATCAGACGAGATTCCAGATCATACAACAGCAAGAGCTTGCAAGAGAGAACAAAACAATAGCTCAACAAAAGAGTTTAGCGATACAAAGACTGAAGAAAATAGGTTAGCCATTTCCAATCTATCTGATGAGAATAGAAGAAACTCAGAGTAGAATAGAAAGACTTTAGAAGAGTTGAGGTAGATTTCTGTAGAGCTCAGACAGTCTAAAGATTCAGTCAGAAGCTTGACAGATAGATGGTTGGGGAAGATTTGTTGATGTGCTCGTTGAGCCCTTATGCTTTGAGTTTTTTAGGAGAAAAGGTTTGAGGGTTTTGAGGATATATCAAAGAGCGAAAGCTTCATCAATGAGGATATATCAAAGAGCGAAAGCTTCATCAAATGGGAAGAATTTGGAGTATATGATAGTTGGAGAAACGAAAATTCTTTTGGTATCTTCATATGTGCGTGCTGAGGATATAAATGATCTGATAGATAACCTGAAAGAATTTTTTGAATCTATGCTTGAGTATAAAGGTGTTGATACACAAAAAGACAAGGACTATTCTTAATAAAACCTTCGGGAGAAGCATATAAGGTGAAAGAGCCAGATACAGTCAAGGATTTTTCTCTAAGCTCATCTGGAAATTATCTGCCGTAAAGCCAAGCAAAGATATTTCATTCTGCTTTCGGAATTATGACAAAGAAATAATTTTGGATATAAACTCTTTGAGCTCTTTGAAGTTTTGTATCACAATATCTGCGTTTTTAAGGCATTTGTGGGTGGTTGTGATCCCTATGCATTTTGCACCGGCTTTCATACCTGCTTCAAGTCCATGCTCCGAATCTTCAACAACATAAGATCTGGAAGGTTTTACTTTAAGTCTATCTATAGCTAGAAGATAGCATTCAGGATTTGGCTTCCCTGCTTTTATATCAGATCCGGAAATCACTGCTTCGAAAATACCTTCAAGTCCAAGTTCTTTGAAGATAAAATCTATGTTCTCTTTTGGGGTAGATGAAACTAAAGCTAACCTGAATCCTTTTTCCTTCAGGAATTTGAGAATTTCAATTGATCCTTCTATTGGTCTGAGTTTGCCTCTGGCTAGTTTTCTGTAAATCTCTTCCTTCTCATAACTCATCTTTTTGATCTCTTCCTCTGATTTGTTTAGAAAATATTCTCTGAGTATTTCTTCATTTCTTTTTCCGAACGTCATCTTGAAGTCATGCTCCGAAAAATTTATACCTTTCTCAGATAAGTATTTCATCCAAGCTTTCATATGAAACTCAGAAGAATCTATTATAACACCGTCAAGATCAAACAGAAAAGCATCGGTTCCCGTTGTTATTTCTAACAAAACACCGTATGCCGAATCAAATCCAAAATCATCTATATCTACAAAAAAGTTTTTTCCGACAAATTTTCTGAGAGATTGAGCCATGTTTTTCTTCACAGTTGCAATTGTAGTTCCGAAATCAGACCTTATCACCATATCAACCCAACTTTTCTCTATATTCCCAGATGGAATTTCCATAGGACCCACTTCATCTATCACAAACACCTCTGCTTGGTTCTTCATCTCGATCTCAATAACTTCTATAAAGTTTTCTGGAAAAACGATGTATCTGCCAAGCGTATGCTTAGTTCTCAGAAGTTCGCCATATAATCTTTGCTCATTGAATCTCTGTTTTTCAAGAGCAAGGATTTTTCTTTTGCCCGATGAAATTCCGACGACCTCAAATCCATATCTTTTCTGATCTTTTAGCTCTGGTGTGATAACTCCTGCAACCTTAAATCCCATTTCACCGAGCCTTCTTACCAGCTTTGATACCAGAGTAGATTTACCTGATCCAGGTCTCCCTGTGATTACTACAAAACGTTTTTCAGTCATATTAAAACTAAATTCTTCCTTCATCAACTTTTTTTATGAACTCAACGCATTTTTGTATAACTAGTTTCAGGTGTTCTGGATTTGAAAATCTGTGATCTCCACCTTCAACTTCAAAAAACTCCTTTGGATTTCTGGCAAGTTCAAATATTCTTCTTCCTTCATCTATTTGAACCGTTTCATCTTTGTTTCCGTGTATTATAAGAAGAGGAGGATTTTTTCCAAGAGCTTCAATCATTTTGATTTTCCCAATATCTGTCATAGGAGGACACAAAGCTACGACTCCGTTTGCTTTTTCTCCAAGCAGTATAGCGATTGTTCCACCAAGACTTGATCCGATGAAAAATATTTTGTCGGAGATCTTCTTCGCATAACCGTAAACAGAGAGAGCATCCTTTATTCTTCCTTCAAGGTCATATTTATCACCCGGGCTTTCCCCACACCCGCGAAAATCAAACCTTATAAAGGTGTACCCTGCTTTCTGAAATTCCTGACCCATAAGAACATATTTTGGGCTATCTTTGAATGATTCAAATCCGTGTAATGCTAAAACAACTGCTCCCTTACCTTTGTGTATAACAGCAGAAAGTTCTCCTATTTTTTCCTTCACAACATCCATTTGATTTCTCAATTCAGTTGATTTCTTAATTCAGTGATAAATGAATAGGAGTTGAGCAGAAATGTTCAGAACGCCTATTTTGTGCTTCTTTGAATAAATAAATCTATTGTATGAGAAGGGCGTTTCTCTTACAGATTTTTAATTGGATTTTGGCATTTGCAAGAAAAGAAGAACATCAGAAGAAAAAAGAACATCAGAAGAAAGAAGAGCAGGATGGTGTTGATTGTATTCTTCTTTAAAACCATAAAGCATAGTTTTGTAAGGTAGATGTTCAAAAGATTTTTATGCTCCTGCTCACAGAATAGAAAATCTACTTAGGCACGTTCTTTTTGAATCATATAGCTCCGTATTCCATTTTTGACACTTCTTCAAAATTGTATCAGAAGTTTGAAATAGAGCGGTTAGTAAAATAATTAAGTTCATTTAAGATGATTCTCTTTTGCAGTTTTTCTTGATCCTACAACAGCCACAAAATTTTTTATATTTTTAAATATCTTTTTGTTCTGTGTAAATTTATCTTTCAACTATGCTCAAAAAAGAATTTGTAGAGCCGAGGAACATCTTCTTTGGATCTGAAAGAAAAGTAAAAAGAGAAGTTGTATCTGGTTACGCTAAATCTTTTGATGGAACAGATATATGGTTTAGAAGAACTTATCCGGTCAAAAGAATGGAGAATTTCTGGCCTCTTGTGCTATGTAATGGTATCGGAACAACAATAAGATATTGGAGGTATGTTGAGGACTATATCTCAAACATAACAGATGTTATACTGTGGGATTACAGAGGGCACGGAAGGAGCGGGTTCCCAAAATCACAAGATGTTTCAATAAAAGCCTTAGCAGATGATATGAAAGCTGTATGCGATGCAAATGGTATAAAATACGCTATTTTCGGTGGATTTTCTCTTGGTGTTCAGGTCATACTTGAATTTTACAGAAATTATCCAGATATGGTAAAGGGGTTGATACCAGCTTTGGGACCATATGAGAATCCAGCTAAATTCTTCATGAATATGCCTATTACTGAAAAGGTTCTTGATATTGTTGCAAGTCTTGCTTTTATGAATCCAGATCGAGCTCAGAAAATATGGGCTTCTATTATGGTTCCTTCGTTTGCATTCAAAATTGGAAAAACTGTCGGTCTTATTTCTGAAAAGCTCTTCTTCCTCAACCCAGTATTAGCTCACATAGATGATTTTACAGAATATTTTGAAAACCTAAGAAAAATGGATTTCACATTATTTTTGAGAATAGCTATAGAAGCTAAAAAACATTCTGCTGAAGATATTCTCGAAAAAGTAAATGTTCCTACTTTGGTAATAGCAGGAGAAAGTGATATATTTACACCTTTGCATGTTCTGCTGAAAATCGCAAGAAAGATAAAAAACTCTGAACTATTAATACTTCCAAAGGGTAGTCATGGCGGACTTGTTGAACACGCCGAACTCGTTTGTCTTAGAATTGAAAAATTTATCAGAGACCATCCAAAGGAACAAACAAAAGGTTCAAAATAAGAAAAATTTTCTCAACAGTAAAACACAGAACCTACACGATGTATCTAGGGAACTGAGTGGATTATTTTGGTCAAATGCAATAGATATGAACTGAATTTATAGACTCCGATTAAATTTCGTAGAACACCTTTATTATCCATGAGTCATCTTCAATTTCGGAAAGTATCTCGGATAGTCTTTTCATAAGGGTAGGGTGAACTATATCTTCTCTCATTTCAATCAGTGGTATAAGAACGAATTTTCTCCTGTGAGATTGTGGATGCGGGATAACTATATCTCCTTTCTCGTATGTTCCTTGTTCCCAGAAGATTACATCTATGTCAACGGGTCTTGGTTCATAGAAAAATCTTGATGCGTATGTTGTTTTTGGATCTCTCCCAAGCATTGTTTCTACTCTCTTGAAAAATCTAACAAGAGTTTCTGGCATCAGATCAGTTTCTATCAAACTACATATATTCAGAAAATCATGGGATTCAAAACCAAAAGATTCCGATTCATATACTGATGATACCTTTTTTATTTCCGCTATTTCAGATATAATTTCAAGAGCCTTTCTTATATACCACAATCTTGGCTCAATGTTTGAGCCGATTGATATCCAATATTTCATAAATGCTCCAAATAATATTGTAGCAACTTGTTGATAATATTGTAAAAATTATCTGTATATCATTTTTCTTGGGATTATTTTCTATCACAGATTACCTATCTTGTTCTACGAAGTTGTCTCTGTGGATTATTTCATCAAATCTTTTGTATCCAAGTATATTTTCTATCTCATGAGTTTTTCTATTTTTTATGAGATTTACTTCAGATGAAAAGTAGTTTGATATGCCTTTACCTACAAGTTTGTTTTCGTAATAGACTTCAACTAGATCTCCGGCGGAGAAATTTCCTTTGACATCTACTATTCCAGCTGGAAGCAGGCTTTTGCCTTTCCTAAGCGCATCATAAGCACCTTTGTCTACAAATATTTTTCCTTTTCCTCTCATAACTCTCAGAATCCAAAGTTCTTTCCTACTATATATTTTGTTTCCGAAAATTTTGGTTCCGGGGTTCTCTCCTTTGATCGCACTTTTTATGCTATCTAACTTCCTCCCGTTAATTATATAGCATTCTATCCCGAATTCAGAAGCTATTTTTGATGATGTAAGTTTTGATATTATTCCTCCGGAAGAAACTTTCTTTTTTGTCTTCTTTTGAGATATTCTTTCCCATATTTGTTCTATTTCATCTGTGTGAATCTCTTTTATTATGTTGCCATGTTTATCAATTACTCCATCTATGTCTGTTATAATTATGAGTCTTTTTGCACCAACAAGGGCAGATATATATGCAGAAAGAAAATCATTGTCTCCAAACCTTATTTCCTCTGTGGAAACAGTATCGTTTTCATTAATTATTGGTATAGCACCTATTTTGAAGATTTCTGATATGGTATCTTCTATGTTTTTCGCTCTCTTTGGAACTCCTATGTCTTCATGTGTTATCAGGATTTGAGAAACTTTTATGTTGTGTTTTGAAAAAGCTTCATCCCACTTCTTCATAAGAGTTGGCTGACCTATAGCACATATTGCTTGTCTTTTTTTTATTTCTCGCGGAGCTCTTGCTAGACCTAATTTCATAAGACCCATAAGCAACGCTCCAGATGAAACTATAATGAATTTCTCGTTTTTCCGTATCCTTTGAGCTATTTCTTCAGCTACAGTTTCAAATACAGCATCGTTAATCTTACCGTTATTATCAAGAACTCCGGAGCCAACCTTTATTGTTGTTATCATTGATAAAAATCTGTGAGATTTATTTTGCTAATGTTGTAAAATTCAGATTATTGTGTTTTATCTGAGTTCAACAGAAAAGTTATCAATTTCTGTTCCTTCTGAAGATACAGCTCTGCATTGTACCTTTGTTTTATCTATTTCGCATAATGTGACGTTAAATTCTTCTATGCATTTCTCAACCTCTGCTTTGAAAGGTGGTATTTTCCCTATTTTGAAATCTCTTGATTTGGCCTTTGCACATCCGTAAATATGAGCACCGCCTCCACCAGTGACGATGTTTTGAACGGTCTTTTGGGGGAAAACCATGTGGACTCTACCGTATAGATGGTCGTGTCCAGAAAAAACAAGCGACATTCTATCATGAACATGTTCTAAAACTTGCTCGTTCATTGTTCCAAGCTCTTCCCATCTTGACAGCGAAACAAACGGCTTGTGAATGAAAATTATCAATGGTTTGTCATTACCTATAAAATCTACGAATCTTAGAAAATCGCTCTGCCATCCGTTCTTGAAAGTGTTTATTCCCCAGAATCTTATACCGTTCCATTCAAAGAAAAAATTTCCTTCATGCGGAAAGTATTTCCGTAAAATCTCAGCGTCTCTTTCACTATCATATTCGTGGTTACCAGCTGCAAGATAAAAGAAGGAGTTAGATAGCAATGGGGCAAAGTATTCAAATAACTTGCTCCATCTATCTCTGCGATTATCGTATTGAAAATCTCCTACATGAAAAACCATATCTGGTGAAAAATCAACCATTATTTTGACCAATTTTGGAAGAGGTCCAGAACCATATGATGTGTCCGCTATTACTGCAAATTTCATGCTTTCTTTGGGAATCTTGAACTTTCCTTCACATATCACCTGATTTTTAACGTTGTGTACTTTATATGTTATTGGTTGATCTAAGTTTTTCAAGTCAGTTTGTCGAACAGAAATCTCTTTCTTACCGCAAGGTTCATTACCATCTATTTTTAAGCAGGATATTTCTTTTTCAGAGGAAAAAAAGACAACTTCATCTGTATAAAGCTGAACATGACATACAGGTTTTCTGCCGTTTTCTAAACTGCAAGATGAAAAAATTACAAGTGAAAACAGGAAAAAATTAAAAAGTCTTTTTGATTTTTTGATCAAAGAATCTCTGATCAAGTGAAACATCATATTGAAATTAAGAATCTTTGAAATTAGACTTTCGTATTAATACAACAAAATTTTCAGAATAATTAGATTGTTGCGAGCAAATACTTTCTATGCTAATTTCCACACAAGTGCTGGACTTTAATTTGATGAGCTGCAAATCTTTGTTGATTATACCTAATTTAGGATTGTATCGAAATCTTATTGTCTTCCTATTATTTCTCTATACCACTTCCTTATTTCTTCTGGATTGATTCTTTCCTTTTTTTCTACAAGCCATCTTGTAAGCGTATCCAGTTCCTGTGGAGAGCCCTTGAACTTTACTCGGTGCTTCTCCCCGTCTTTCTCTACCTCTTTGAGCAACCATTTCTTCAGCCACTCAGCGTCATATTCAAGCCCAACTCCTGAGTGATCTATTATCTTTTTCCCTTTGAGTAGTTCTTCTTTTAATGGTTCAATGTTTTCCGATTTCATAGAATGACACTTTATGCATCTGTATTTCAGATATATTTCTCTTGCTTCACTAGCGAATGAGTAATCAGGAGAAAATATAAGTAAGATGAAAAATGATAGAGCTTGCCAAAGAGAGAATAGATATTTTTTATTATGGACTTTTTTCATATTTTAGAATTTTATTTTTCAGTGTTTCATTTGGATTTTTGCGTTTATTTTTGCTTTGTCGTAACTACGATTTTGGCTTGTGCTAATTTTTTCATTTCTCAGAGGAAGTTTTGGAGCGTTGAGTTTATCTATTTCTTGATTTTTCTTTCATAAGCTAGTTTTCTACTTTAATTCTCCGGTTCTACGAAGATTACCTCTTGCGGTCGTCCAACCATCAAGAATCTCATCCTGAAAATCAAATTCAACAACCTCCCCGTGTTCAGTTGAAATAATGATTTTTCCAGAAAAGATCGCGGGAGAAGAGTAGTATGTTTCTTCTATTTGGTGTGAGCTTACAATTTGACCATCTTTTGATATAGCAAGTAGAACATTTTGGTCATTCAGAACATATATGTATTTTTTACCGATCAGAGGAACTGTTGAAACTTCTCCTGTGTTTGCCTTCCAAATAATTTCTCCATCTTCGTCAATTGAGTATGTATATCCATCTTTTGAACCTATTGTACATACGGTTTTGCCATTTCTTTCCCAGATTGAGCATCCAGAATAAATTCCTCCTGATGTTTTATATTTCCATCTTAGGCTGAAATCTGAATTTAGTGAGTAAACATAATTATCGTATGAACCAAAGTATATTCTTCCAATTTTGTCTATTGATGGTGTTTCTCTTACTTGTCCTTCTGTTTTAAATGTAGAAAGAACTTTGCCATCCTTTACTTTGTATACGTTTCCATTATCTGAACCAAACACAAAAGATCCTTCTTCAAGAACCAAAGGAGCTGAAACTATCGGAGCTCCTACTAATATTGAATGCAGGATTTTTCCATCCTTGGAAAGTTCATAGAATACACCATTTGAGCATCCAAATGCGATCTTCTCGTTATGAATTGATACGCCATCGCATTTGCCAAAATGTATCTTCCATAGTACTTGTCCATCAGTATTCACAGAATATACAAACCCATTCCAAGCAGAAAAATATAAGTTTCCATGATTATCAATAGATGGAGATACAATTCTCACATTCTCTCCAAGGTCAAATATTACTTCCGCTGAACCGTTTTCCCATCTGAGTATTTTTCCGTCTTCCGAGACAGTGTATATATATTGACCAAATACTGCTGGGGGAGTTTTTCCCCCACCTGAACCTCCACCACCGGAGCCACCGGTTCCGCTACCAGATGTTCCTCCACTTGTCCCCCCACCTGTTCCGCTACCGGAATCTCCAGTTCCCAAACCTGCAGAAGACTCAGGTGCTCCAGCGTTTATCCATCTTTTTATCAAATCTATTCTGTCCTGTGATAACGAACCAGATGGTGGCATCTTATCTCCGCATATGCCCTGACCAATTATCTTCTTGTAAAGATAACTTTGATCTGCATTAGATGGAACAATATATCTCTTTTCGGGAACAGCACCACAATTTGTTTTTCCATTCATTATATTCTGGTAAGTATCAAGCAGATAGGCAGATGCTGAACCACCTGATCTATGACAGGAAACACAAAATTGATCAAATATCGGTTTTATGTCCTGATTATATGTTGGAATCACCTGATTTGCCTGATTTCCAGACTGAGTTCCTCCGCTCTGAGTTCCATCTGTTTGTGTTCCTGTACTCTGTTGTGTTGTCTGTGATGGTTCAGTTCCACAATTAGTTAGAAAAATACTTGTTGAAACCACTATTATACTTAACTTTTTTATCGTTTTCTTGTCAAGCATATCTTTTTAATATAGGTTCTCTTTCTATCTTTTTGTGATCTTCTTTGTTTTGTTTTCTAATCTATCGCAGATTGATTTTTTATTATTTCTTTTATTTTTTCTGCTATGTAATTGTAGGTTTGACTGCTGCTTTGCAGTTTCTTTGTATCTATGCTATATGCATGCTCTGAATCAATTTTTATTCGGATTTCTTCTAGCTCGTTTTCTTTCTCTATAAACATAAAAAATGTTTTGCTGCCAGAATTTTCGACAAAGCTATCAATTGCCTTCAGAATGAATTTACTTATTTCTATTTCGGTTTCAGACAATTTTGTGCTCTCATTTTTTCTTTTTATTTTTTCTATGAGCTCTGACAGAGCCCAAGGTGAGTAGACTAGTTCATATATATTGAAAACAGAATCAAAAATATTTTTTTCTCTGATCTCCGATAGCCGATCAATTACTATGCTATCTAGTTTGGATTTCTCATTTCTATATTGTTTTTTCCCTAAATCCTTTATATATTTTTGTACAATTTCTTTATCCCAATATTGAAGTATATCGTTGAAACTTTTTCTGGTGAGTAGTAGAAATACAAAAGATGTGTTTTCTAAAAGAAATTCTTTGATTTTCATAAATGTTACGATTATGTTTTCCGATCTACCTGTGAGATCTATTACATCAAAATTTTTTACCTCTATTTCAATGCTCCTTAGTTTTTCTCTCACAATATCGGCTACGCTTTCAGATGAACAATTGACATGAGATAAGCTATCTCCTGCTATAAGTATTTTATGTTTTCTATTATTTTCCCAAATAGAATTATCAGTGTTTCTGAAGCCAAATTTGTCTGATTTGTAGTATATCCATTCTTCACCATCGTAGCAATACAATATATAGGAGTTTGAAGGCATGCTTAGCGGAAAGATTTCCAATCTATACGGATCTACAAGCCTTTTCAGAGTTTTAAAATTTAAGTATGGGTATACAACTGCATTCATATCATAGCGGGTTATTTCGTTTTCAACCTCAGATATTATTTCAGATTCTCTATAATACTTAGATTTTCTTATATAATCAAGATCCTTCTCTTTGATTTTTATGTAAGTTATATATGATATAGCTAAAATCACCAGAAGTGAGCCTATAAAATTTCTCATCATCAGAGCTGTTTTTAATTCAGGTAGGAATATTCTTTTGAGAAAAATTTTAGAACCGGATAAGATTAGAAATAGTAAAACCGTGGAGATGAGCACTATTTCTTTTGTATTGAGAAGAGCTTCTTCCTTAAACTTTGAGATTTTCTGCGACCAAGGAATAAAAAGTATCAGGCAAGTTATCCAAAATATGTATCCAATTGGCCATAGAAGAGCAATGAGTCTAAGAATAAAAAAGTCTGAAAAGTAGCCCTTCGTCTTTGAGATGGCTTGAATTTTTATGATTAAATCTTCCTTTAAGCTTTTGAAAAATTCGGAATACAGAACATTATTCCTCATAATTAGTCAAGAGCTTTGAAGAAGTTCCTTATTCTCAGTACTGCTTCATCTTCTTGAGGTTCTACTGGTTCAATATATCTTATATCGAGCCATTGACTTACTTCCCATTTGCCATCCTTTTTCATATTATCAAGAGCCCAGACATGGAAATTCTTTATCCCAGCTGCAAGGCCAGCAGATATATCTTTCCTTAGCTCCTCAGGTGAATTGTATCCTTTATTACCAAAGAGATCTTCTCCAACAAGTCCAACATCAATTGCTGATTTTTCCCCAAACATATTGTAGATGTCTTTGCTATATACATAAACAAAATATTCAGGTCTCTCAAATTTGAACCCATATTTTTCTCCAAATGTTTTCATGATTGTTGTGTATAACATAAAAGAGTATTCATCACAATTCGGAGGTACATAGATCCCAAAGATTCTGGAAATATCTTGATCTCCATCTAAAAGATCGTCTGCTATAAACGGTAGAAACACGCACATTACCTTTTTGCCTCTACTATGAATTAAATCTACAATTTCCTGAATTTTTTGTTTACCAGAGTTGTATATTTCGTCTGTTGGATTAAGCTGAGTTATTGATGCAACGAACTGATTTAAGCTCCCAGAAAATGAAAGGTTTGTTGTTATTTGCCATGTTGGCTCAAAATCAAGAGATATCCATTCTACGTTTATTTTATTTAGGACTTCTTCAACCAGCTTGTAAAAATCATCAGCAGTCCATACAGAGAGCCAGTAGCCTTTTTCTTTTTTTAAGACAGGCCATGCTCTGAATTTCATTCTTCTCAGACTTTCTGAATCAATTTCTCCTTCTCTTACTGCTAAAATCATTTCAATATCCAGTTTCTTTAACTCTGGATATATCAATTCGAATTCCTGATAAGGAAGAAATTCCGCGAGAGCAAAAAATTTGAAGTTTCTTTGATTTTTTATCTTATCGTTGGTGTTCTCAGAACTTTTACAATTTTGAACAAAGATTGAGAGAGCTGTCAATATCAAAAGTACCTTCTCCATATGGTTTTTTGCTATTTGAATTTTTGCTATCATTATCAGATTTTTACTTTCGTTTTTTCTATTTTTACTTTTTAAATTTCTCTAAAAATAAATTGGATATCTCCCTACATTTTTCAAGTGATTTTTCAACCGCTTTCAGAATAAATGTTTTCGTATTGACTATTTCTGCAAATCCCTCTGCAGTTGTTCCAGCCGGGGTCATGACTTCAGATCTTATTTCGTATGGGCTTTTTCCGCTGAGTATCATTTTGGCAGTTCCAAGAAATATCTGAGCTGAGATAACTCTTGCATTTTCTCTTGATAATCCTGCTCTCACAAATGCATCTTCAAAGCTTTCAAAAATGTCTGATATATAACCTGGACCAGAGGAAGCAGTTGCTGTGAATATATCTATTTCTTCGTCTGATTTGACTATGAAGACTTTTCCGTAGTCTTGGAAAACATGTCTGAGAAGCTCGGCATCTTCTTCGTATTCAGCGTATACTGCAAATATACCTTCCTTCTGCTCAGCACATACATTTGGCATAACACGAGCCGATCTTCGAGCAAACCTCCTTATAATATCAGATCTTATACCAGCTGCAATAGATACGATTAGCTTCTTCCCCAAAGCTGAATTTATATCAGAAAGAACATCTATTACATCCTTTGGTTTCACAGCTATAAATATCACATCTGATTTTTCTGCCAACTCATCAATGTTTACCTCAAACTTTTTCAAATCTTCCGGAACCCCGGCTATATCGTTTACAAGCACAGGAAATTTCTGAGAAATCAACTTTGATATTATGTATCCCATCTTTCCAACTCCAACTATTCCGAATTTCAGATCATCCATCAATTATTTCTCCTTTGTTTTTTATTCTCTTTTTTAATAATAAGTTTAGTTTTTATAGAGACAAAAAATTCATTAGGAATTTTTCAGGTCAAGTACTAAACTTTCTTCAATCTCTATTCTGATTTCTTAGCATCTGACTACTGTTCCCAGTTTACAATTTTTTCACCTACACCTTTTCTCTTGTTTATAACCCTCGCTAATATGAAGAATAAATCAGATAATCTGTTTATATACTTTATACATTTCGGATTTACCTTCTCGATTTGAGATAGCTCTACAATTTCTCTCTCACATCTTCTTGAAACTGTTCTGAGTATGTGGAATAACGAGGCTTCTTTGCTACCTCCCGGAAGGATAAAATCTTCAAGTGGTTCAAGTTCTTTGATATATTTTTTCTCTAATTCTTCTACCCAGTTGACCATCTTTTCAGTTACTCTTCTATGTGTTTCTGTTATCTCATCAGATGGTTTCAGTAGCCTTGCAAGATCTCCACCTAATATAAAAAGGTGATTCTGAATCTTCTCAAGTATATCTGTGAACTCGCTCATTTTTTCATCGCCTTCTCTCATAACAGAAATAGTATAGCCAACAAAGCTTGCAAGTTCGTCCACGGTTCCATAAGCCTTTACTCGTGGATGATTTTTTTTCAGAACAAAACCTCCAGATATATATGTTTCTCCCGAATCTCCAAATTTCGTTGTAATTATGGTAAGACGCATTCCTCGTCTTTTTCTCTGATCTGCCATCTATTTCATTTTACCTTCTTTATGATTTTTTCTTTCTTTTCTCTGAAAAAAATTATCAAATTCTCAAATTCTTGTTCATGATACGTTGATTTGTACCTTTTCATAAGTTCTATTCCTGCCTCAATATCCTTAGTTTTTATTTCAAACTTCATATAAGAAAGAATGAAAGAAAAAAATTGTGTTACATTTTTTGGATTGCTTGTTATCTTAGATGATTCAAAGTCAAGTAGGGTAGGGCGGTCTCCTGAAACTATGATGTTCGTATATGGTCTGTGCATCTCGTCTTTTGATATGTTTAATTTGTCAAGTTCTCTTGCTTGTTTAAGTATATTCTCAAATAGGTCGTATACTGCAAAATCTCCCTTGTTTAATATGTCTTTCAGGTGGATCCCTACTACAAACTCCTCTATAAGAAAATCTTCTCCATATTTGATGAGTTTCGGACCTATGCCTTTGGAATTCACCTTTTCCAATATTTCCGCTTCTTTTCTGATATTTTTCAGTAGTTCAGGATTCCTTGGAGTTTTTATAATTATATCTCTACTGTCGAGCGTTCCTCTGTAAATTTTTCCTCTCCAACCTTCTTTGAAAAGATGGAGGTTTTGAATTTCTTGAACTATATCCTGGAATTTTTTGGGGACAAAATTCGGAGAATACATCTATTGTTTTTTATTCTTTCATTATGCCTTTTTGAAAAGTTCAAAATAACCATCAATTTGCCTTGGCCTAAAATTTAGAGATTGTTTATTTTCGGTCTAAAATTTAAAGATTATTTATTTCCGTTTTAGTGTATGTAAGTAGAGTTTTTTACTATTCAATAAATTTTTTTGCAAGTGCAGCTTTGATAATTTCCTCTGCAAGAGATTTAGCTATATCTGAGTTTGTTGCTGGTTTTGGTTCAACTTGTCTTTCTTTATCTATTGCAGAAAGAACTTTTGGTACGAACTCTCCGAGTATTCTTGCTTCCTCGGAGATCTTTGCTTTTTCAGTGGTTCCAAACATACTTTCTTTCTGCTGTTCTATTTTCTTGGAACCTTTGTTATACACTGACTCCGTCCTTGTTGTTCCCCCTGTTCCTCTTATTTTGATTTCGTCCGCCATGACTTTATATCCTCACTTACAATTATATATTCGGAAATTTTAAAAAAATCATTAACAATTTTCTTTTTTTCTACAACCGTTTTTTTCAATGTTTATTTTTGTTTCCTATATATTTTCTATGTTTCCTATGTCAGATTATGATTGAGCGGACCGAAGCCTTTTCCTATATTAAGTGAATTTTCAAGGCTTAACTGCAGAAAAGCTCTCGCTAACTTTATAGATTCTACTACATCTTTACCTTTTGCAAGATTAGCACATATAGCAGCTGAAAATGTACAGCCTGTTCCATGTGTGTTTTTTGTCTCTACACGTGGATAGGATAATTTGATGTAATTTCCTTGATAATATATGATGTCTATAACTTCATCTTCTTTGAGATTTATATGTCCTCCTTTCAAGACAATGCATTTTGCTCCCAATGAGCCGATTGCTCTTGCGCAATCTATCATATCTTTTTCAGAATTTATCTCATTTCCTGATATTTTCTCAGCTTCGTGCTTATTTGGTGTTATAACTAAACTTAGTGGCACAAGCTCCTTTGTAAGTGCAGCTATTGCATCATCTTTTATAAGTGGGAACCCGCTTTTTGAGAACATCACCGGATCAACGACAAGTTTTTCTATGCGAAAATCTACAACAGCCTTTGCTACGCTAATTATAATATCCTCATTAGATAACATTCCAGTCTTAGCTGAATCAATTCCTATATCCTCTGCGATGACCTTTACTTGCTTGTATACAAATTCTCCCGGAATATCTACTACGCCAAAAACTCCCTGAGTATTCTGTGCAGTAATGGAAGTAATTGCGGTCATACCATAGACTCTGTGAGCAGAGAAGGTTTTAAGGTCAGCCTGTATTCCAGCTCCTCCTCCGCTGTCACTTCCTGCTATTGTGAGACATCTTGGAATCATCTTTTAATTTAAAATCAAGATTCAAAAACGAGAGAATCAAGATATTTCAAAAACAACGTATTTCTTTTCACTTTGTTTGTACAAAACCTTTACCTTACCATCAAAATCATTGAATATATAAATTGGTATTTTTCTACCGCTTCTTTTCTTTTCAAGATCTTCAAGTATAATTATTGCATCATCTATGGACATAGGTTTCTCTATTTTTATTTTTGCTGTGTCTATCTGCACATCCTGGGGTTCGCTTTTTTCTTCTCTTTCTTCTACAAATGTGTGTATTTCTCTTTTACTTTTCATTGCATCTCTTATGATATTCTCGAACTCAGTTCTGAGTTTATCCATCTGTCTTTCTATCTCGTAGACTATTTTATCTATTACAGCTCTGAGATCGTCTCCTTCTTCCTCTGTGTATATTGGAGAAAGATGGCTTTTCTTTATTGTCAATATAAGTTCGATTGATTTACTTTCACCTTCTTTCTTTAGAATAAAGTACACGCTAGTGCTATCTCTTATTCCTTCTGGTATCTTTGGAATTATCTTAATGAATTTTTCTTTGAAATAATCTTTTACATAGTCGGTTATTTTTGCGTTTCTTGTTATAAAGAATATTTTTATGCCTTCCAGAATTTCCTCCATTTTTCACACTCCTTTCCTTTTGTATTTTGGTTTTAGAGACGCGAAAATTTCTATTTCAGCTGGGTTTAGCTCTTCCCATTTGAAGCCTTCATTCTCTCTTCCAAAATGTCCATAAGCAGCCGTTTTCTCGTATATCGGTTTTCTTAAGTCAAGAAATTCTATTATGTCTTTTGGCTTAAGTTTAAATATCTCTGTTGCGACTTTTTCTATCTTTCCATCAGGAACCTTAGATGTTCCGAAAGTATCTATTGTCAGATGAACTGGATCAGCAACACCTATAACATATGTGAGACATACTTCACATTTTTTGGCTATTTTTGAAGCAACTATGGTTTTGGCAATTCTTCTTGCCATATAGTTTGCAGATCTATCTACCTTTGTCGGATCTTTTCCGGAAAAAGCCCCTCCGCCGTGCCTTGCGTGTCCTCCGTATGTATCTACTATTACTTTCCTTCCCGTCAGACCAGCATCCCCAAGAGGACCACCAATTACGAACCTTCCCGTTGGATTTATGAAGTATTTTGTGTTCACCAAAAATTCGTTTGGAATTATTTTTTTTACTATTTCTTCAATAACAAATTCTCTCAGATCCTTCATATTAGCGTCTTCTGCATGCTGGGTGGAGACAACAACCGTATGAACTCTTTTTGGTTTACCGTTTTCGTACTCTATGGTTACCTGACTCTTTCCATCTGGTCTCAAAAATGGAGCTTTGCCACTTTTTCTTGCATTTGTAAGTTCCTTAACTATCTTGTGAGCAAAAGATATAGTCATAGGCATAAGTTCTGGTGTTTCATCAACTGCATACCCGAACATTGTACCTTGATCTCCAGCACCTATTTCACCTTCCTGAATAACACCTCTGGCTATGTCTTCTGACTGTTGCTTTATATAAACTTTTATGTCTGCAGTTCGCCAATCTATTGAATTTTTTTGATCTTCGTATCCAATATCTCTTATAACTCTACGAACGATTGAGTCAAAGTCTACTTTTCCATCCGATGTTATTTCACCTGTAACGACAACCATGTTTCCGCTTGCAAGACTTTCGCAAGCAACCCTTGAATACTTATCTTGCCTTAAAAATTCGTCAAGTACAGCGTCAGATATTTTATCGCAAAGCTTATCTGGATGTCCTTCTGTTACAGATTCGGAGGAAAATAGTCTTCCCATATTAGTTTCTCATTTTAGGAATTCAGCTCAAACTTAATCTAATTCTCCGAATATTTTTTTCTTTATTTTTGATTTGAGATTATCGATTCTTCTTTTTCCTTCTTCTTTTGCAAAACCAAACAGCACAGAGAGGGCTTTCTTGGTATCTCCGCCGTAGCTCTGCTTCATACCCTGAAAAAGCATATACATATTTTTCGCCATGGTTATCTGCGCATTCACTTTATTTGTTACATCTTTTATTTTTTGTGATATCAATGAGGTGAACCCAGGACTGGCTGTTTCGGTTTGTTCATCTTTTACTACGGTTGATTCATAGAAGCTGCTTTTTATTTCAGATCTTCCTGATTCTTCCATTTTCGCTGTTGATAAAGATGTTGGTTCTTGAGTTCTTCGCTCTTCTTTGATTTCTGTTTCCTTTGTGGTTTTTGTTTCCTCCGCTGCTTCAGAGGATTTCTTCTTTCTCGATGTCTTTTTCTTTTTTCCTTCCTCCATAATTAATCTCCTCCGTTTAAGTTTTACAGATAAAACATAAGAAAAGGTTTTGGGAAAATATATATTTTCAAAATAGGGTTTTTACGCTGAAAAATTCTTAAAACGTATTATATGGGAAGAAGCGGAGGAGCTTTTTAAAAACGGATATTCTCTCGAAGAAATATCGCAGAAGATGGGAGTTTCCCTTGGAACTGTAGTATCATATTTATACACTAAGGTAGGTGAGGGTAAAATAAGACATTCTGATATCCTTTTTTCCATCGAGAAAGATATAAGAGATGAAATCGAACAGATCATTAATACTAAAGGTACCACATATTGGTTTGACATCTATAAAGAATTTGATAAAAGAGTATCTCCAATCTATATCAAAACCTATATTGAATTGAGGAAACCAACATTTTTGCTAAAAGATATATATGAACTTATTATAGAGATTCGGTTCAAACTACATGAATATATCAGAGATATTTTAGTAGATGAGTATGGTGAAGAAGATTGGTGGTTCAGGGGTGTTCCTGAAAATGTTAGATCAGAATGTGAGGATGCTAAGAATAATGATTCAAATCCTGCAGAGCATCCATACAGTTATACAAATTTCATACATTTCAAAGATATCTTAGATAGGAACTGGAGCATATTCTCAAAAAATTACTTTCAAATATTTCATCAAGCAGAAAGGAATTTTTAGAAGACCTTGTTGTATTAAATCGAATTCTTAATAAAGTTATGTATCCTTTAATGGGGAATCTACCAACTGAAGAGGAATTTGAATTTGTTAAGAGATTCCATAGGGAAATCAAAAAGATTTAATACAGCTTTTTGATATTACAGTGTTACAAATTTTAAATAGATTAATTCTTAATCTTAATTAATCTTGTTTCTTGATGCCACTGTATATTATTTCCCAAAAGGCATCACCTATTTCAGATGAAGAGTATCTCCCGCTTTTTGAGAACCAGTGAAACACCCAATTTATCATCCCGAGTATAGCAAAACCAATTATCTTGGCATCGATATCTTTTCTTATTTTTCCCTCTTTTTGTCCTTCTTCTATTATCTTTCTCAAAATAGATTCATATTTATCTCTGAATTGTATTATCTTTGATTTCCATTTTTTCGGTAGAGATCTGTGTTCATTGAAAAAAACACTAGCTTTATCAACGTTTTCTGTAAGTACATCTATATGTTTTTTCATGAACTTTTCTAGTTTTTTATCTGGAGAAATTTCTTCATCTATGATTTTAGATACATTCTGAATAAACCTTTCTCCTTCATTCTCTATAAGTTGGTAAAGTATGTCGTCTTTACTTTTTATCCAGTAGTATATTGCTCCTTTTTCTATGCCTATTTCCTGAGCTATATCTTGTATGGAGGTGGCGCTGAATCCCTTTTCTCTGAATAACCTTGCAGCTACATTTAATATCTCTGGGATTCTGTTTTTTCTGTATCTTCTGTTGGTTTCTTCGGGCATTCTCATTTTTTCGGCTTTTAAATCATTTTTTTGAATATGCAATATTTATTTATAAATAAATGTTTAAAATATGTTTTTTCAGGATTTTGAATATCTGTTCAAATAAAGGGGGAAAAAGCTATGCCTATATATGAATATATATGTAAAAGCTGTGGATATAAAAACACCTTTCTGGTATATTCTTGGGATGAAGAAAAATTGACGTGTAAAAAATGCGATTCTGATCAATTGCAAAGGATAATATCAAGGTTTGCTCGTCTGAAATCAGATGAAGAAAGAATAGAAAGTACAGTTGAAGATGCTTTAAGAAGTGTTGATGTAAATAATCCAGAAAGTATCAAAAGCTGGATGAGAAAAACCCTAAAAGAATATCAAGATGAAATAGGTTCAGATGTAGATATAGATGAAGCGGTAGAAGGTATCAGTGAAGAGCTAAGCGGTGGACAGACACAAAACAAAGAAGAAGGAGAAACGGAGAGTAGTTCTGAAAATGAATAGCGAATATGGATTCAATAATTATTCTCAAATCTTTTGTAGAAATAAACCTTGAAACTGCATACAAAACCTTCATTCTGTTCTTTTGGAGAAACTAAAACGATATTTTGCGATTTTGATTAAGCGATTATTTTTTATTTTTTTGCTCTCTGACAAACTCAAATAAAATCAAACCGAAAAATATAATAAGAATAACTGCAACTGGAAAAAGACCGAAGGCTCCAGATATGTGTTCGTCTTCTATTGTCCTTGCATACATAAAAACTCCAAATATAACCAGTGTTAGTGCAAATGCATATATCAAATACTTTAACTTCCCAAATAACCTATCTCTTATATAATTCTGGATCTTATTTCCATCCTTTGATATTCCTTCCATAATAGTTGTTTTAAGGATTGTATAATTGGAGATAAAAAAAGGAAATAAATTTGTGAAAATGTGATTATTATAAATCTATGGATAGTAGGATAACCGACAAAGAAATAAGGAATGCTATAGAAAGAGTTCCTCCATTATCAAGTGTTATATTGAAAGCTCTTGAAAAAATAAGAAATCCTGCGGTGTCTGCAAAACATGTAGCAGATGAGATAGCAAAAGATCCAATAATATCGCTTGATGTTCTGAAAATAGCTAACTCTCCAATATATGGTTTTTCTCGCAGAATATCTTCATTGGAGCATGCTGTATCTCTTTTAGGTTTTAAAGCTATTGAATCAATACTTTTATCTGCCTACTCAAAAAATGTCTATAATGTGGAGTTAAAAAATTTCAAAATAAAGAGGGGAGAGTTAAGCTTGCAATCGTTTATTGGAGCTTATGTTGCAAAGTCTGTAAGTAAGAATTTCTTCCCAAACGTGGAGGAGATATCTTTTACCGCAGCCGTTATGAGGAACCTCGGAAAAATAAGTATGGATTATCTGATGTCAAAGTATATTGATAGAATAAAAGCTGAAGTTATGTATGAAAAAGATTTCCAGAAAGTTGAGAAAAAGGTCATTGGTTTTACAAGCACAGAGCTTACGCTTATAATTCTTGAAATGTGGAAGGTTCCAGAAGATATAAAATTTGTTGTATCTAAATTCAATAAGCTTGGTATAATAAAAGATAAAAATAGTGATCTTTACAAAAGTTGTGTTTGTGTGCATGTAGGTGATAGGATAGCGCAAATAACAGGTATAGGAGCAGGTATTGATACACTCTCATATGAAATAGATCAAGAAATATTTAAGACAACAAAGATAAAACCTGAGGATATAGAGGAATTTGTACAGGAAGCCGTTGAGATTTATCCTAAGCTTGAGATAGAACTTAAAGAAACTCTTATATAAGGTCTTGGATCATTAATTTACCGGATCATAAAAGAAGCTCTCAAAAATTATTAATATTCGGCTAAAACTTTTAAAATAAATTGTATGAATACAGCTTCTTTGAGTTTCAAACTTATATCTTTGACGGTGGGAACGATACTTGTTGTGATACTTATGTTCAGCGGTCTTGTTTATGTGAATTTTCGTGATATATTCAAAAAGCAGCTTGTTGATAAGGGAGTTCAACTTGCCGATTTTCTGAACAAGCATTCTTCTATATCCTATGGAATCATGGCCGAGGAAAAATTTCTACTTTCGGAAGCGATAAATCTCTTTATGAGAGATGAAGATGTTATATTTGCATCTGCTATTAACAGAAAGGGAGAGATTTTGGCCTTCAAAACAAAGGATCAGAAGATTGCTGAGGATATATCTTGGTTTATATCAGGTATTGTATCTGAAAATGGTGTTTCAGACAGAAGGATCATAGAGAGAAAAACAGCTACCGGAGAAGAAATAATAATGTTTCTTTATCCAGTTAAAAGCGAGAAGGAAGGATTTGGTATTGGAGTCGGAGAACAAACAATAAAGGGATACACAGCGCTGGTCCTAACATTACAAAACTTTTACAGAGACTTTTTCAGAAGGATATCTCTTATTGGATTGACTATAGGAGTAGCTACAATTTTCGTCGCAATCCTTATGGCATACCTGATCAGAAGTAATATAAAACCTCTAGTTCACCTCAAAGATAGGACTGAGAAAATATCAAAAGAAGGAGAATTGAGAGAGAAAGTTGAAGTTGAAACAGGGGATGAGATACAGGAGATAGCAGAATCTTTCTCTCGTATGATAGAGATACTTAAAAATGAGATTCACAATATAAAAATTGTATCAAAAAAACTTTCAGATATGTCGCAAGATATATACAAAACCATGGAAAAGATTAATCTGAACACAGCGGAGCAGAACTCAAAAATATTGGAGATAGAAGCGCTTGTTGATGGAATACACAACAGAGAATTCAACACAGTAATGAACATCGACTCAATTGTGGAAACTATGGAATCTATTTTCCAAAAAATAAGCGAGATAGATAATTCTATATCTTATGTAAGAGATACCATCCAATATTTACCTCAAAAATCAGATGAAGTCATATCTGATATACTCGATATAAAAAGGGGTACAGAAGAACTCGGACATATTGATATACTTGTCTCACAAATAGATGAATTTTCAAAATCTATTGAAACTCTAAAACGTATAATTTCAGAAACATTAGAGAACTCTCGAGAGATCTATGCTCTGTTAGATGTTCTGGGAGAAGGTGTATATCAGATTGTTTCAGAATCTGATAACATAAGCTCATGTATAATAAATATAAGGAAGATAAAGAACGATCTATCAGATCTTCTTTCCTCTGCTCAGAAAGAAATAGAAGAGATAATGGGGGTAGTTTTTGAACTTCTTGATTTTACAGATGATACAAATATGCTCGCTATAAACGCATCAATAATAGCCTCCCACGAAAAAGGACAAAGGGGAAAAGAGTTTGGAGTTGTTGCAGAGGAAATAAAGAAACTTTCGCAAGACACTGAAAATAAAATCAAAAAGATAAAGGATAAGCTGAAAAACATAAACCAAAAAATAAGCTCTGCTGTCAGAATTTCTGAAACTAACATAGAGGAAAATATAACAGATGTATCAAATACTAAAGAGAATATATCATCAGGAATAAACAAATCCAAAAATATCGTAGAAGAGGTAAGGACAAAGTTCTCATCTTCTATAGCGAGTTTGGAAAAATCTGTTCAGAACCTTGCTGGTATAGATACAAAGATATTTGGAATTCAAGATTTATCTCAAAGGGTTATACGGGTTTTTGATTTAGCAAAAAGAAATTCAGATCATGCTGATCCAATATTAAGAGAAATGAACAATGTACTTGTTAGAATATCTGAGGAACTAAACATAACGTCAGATAAGATAAATAAGACCGGACCAACAGTAGCAAAACTGACAAGTGAGCTGGTCAGAATAAAAGATGAATCGAGATCTCAATTTTCTGAGATAGAAGATATTAAGAACAAAACAAGGGATCTTGGAAATATAATATATGAAATAAACAAGATAGTTACTTTTTCTCTATCAAAGGTGAAGCTTGTTTCAGAGCTCGGAACCAGACTTGAAAGAATTACAAAACACTACAAAACATGAGAGATCCGCAAGACAAAATTGTTGATCCTGAAAAAGCTTATATCATCTCTGAGAAAATAAGAAGTGAGGGGAAAAAAATAGCTTTCACTAACGGGTGTTTTGATATATTGCATGCTGGACATGTGAAAACATTTCTGGAGGCAAAAAAGAACGCGGATTTTCTATTTGTAGGTATCAATACAGATCAGTCCGTCAGAAGGCTCAAAGGAATCAGAAGACCTATTATACCATTGGAAATGAGGCAAGTTGTAGTTGCAGCTTGCGAAGCTGTCGACTATGTTGTGCCATTTTCGGAAGATACTCCATATAGCCTGATCTCTCAAATACAGCCAGATGTTCTTGTAAAGGGAGAAGATTGGGAAGAGAGTTCAATTGTTGGAGCCGATATTGTAAAAAAAAGAGGTGGAAAGATCATAAGAGTAAAACTTGTGCAAGGAATATCTACATCAGAAATAATAAGAAAAATTTTGAATGTTTATAGAGAATAAAAGCCACTTAAATGCTTTGCTAAAAAATTTTATCTGAGTTCTCTTATGACAAAAATGACTTATAAAAGTATCACATTTCTGAGAATAAATATCCTAAATCAAATCAGAAAGTTTTAAACATATGATGTAAACTGATGTAAATAGAACCAATTGATGCTATAACAATTATTGGCATAATCTAGACAGAATATCTCTAACCAGAAGAAGTAAATATACCCTTGAATATACTCTTTAACCCAGTTTCTCTGAACTTGATCTTCCCATATACTAATTTATGCATCTGTTTGAGCTTATTTTTGTTTCTTGAATGGAGAACATACATTCTTTCCCAGGGAATATCTCTGAATTCCGAGGATTTGAAGATAACCACGCTTTTTGTATCTTGTTTGAACTCAATGGGAATAACATAGCTGAATCCTATATAGTAGTAAATGTTTTTCCAAGGATAAAAGAATTTTATAAAGTTAGTAGAAACTATGTCTCCTGCTATTATATCCGTATTCCTTATGAAATTCTCAACACACGATATATTCTTTTCAATAATATCATTTTCTCTGAAGAAATGTCTTTTTCCATAAGGATACATTGTATAGCTTAAATCAATGTTTGGTGATGGGACATTCGAAGCAAAGTAAAACATAGAGAGTAGAGGAAGTCTCCCGATCTTTGAATTTGAAAAATTTTTTGATACTGTCCATATAAGTATACTCCAAACATACATGAAATATCTCTCTTCTTGCATGAATAGAAGCAAAATCACAGAGAATATTATTTTTATGTTCTTGCTAGCTATTACCTGTGCGAGAAAGATGATTAAAAATGGGACGAACAGAATATCATATCTTAGAATTTCTGGAAATATTTTGGGTGGTGTAAGTTTTGGTCTTACCATCAAGTCTTCTATTGTGGGAATGCTACCATATTTTACAAAATTAAACAGATTGAATATCAGCATTGGAATAGATCCGAAGAAAAGTCCCAAGATAAAGCTTCCAAATTTTTGTTGCCTTGAGAAAATTGCAAGAAATATAGATAGGAAATGATTTTGTATTGAAAGCCCCAGAAACAATCCCATTAAAAAACCTCTTGTCTCCATAACCAAGATAGTAAATAGAGGTATGAATGCATAGTTCCCAATTAGCATGGTATTTCTCTGGAAGAAAAGAGGAGGAAAAGTAAAAAGTAAAAACAAGATAACTTTTTTTTCGTGTCTTTGAGGAGGATCATAAGAATGAAGAGAGTAAAAGAAGAGAAAAAAGAATTGGCAATTCTGAAAGACATTACGTCAAAGCCAAATACTATCAGAAAAGGATAATACAAAATTGAAGGTAATAGAGCTCCGTGATAACTTACGTCTAGTTGATATATGTATATGTCTTTTGAGTATAGAAAAGAATGAATATAAGTAAATGATCTGGCTGCATCCTCAAGTGTCAAGTAATCGAAAAAAAGGTAGCACCAGATGAATTTTACAAGAAAGTGAATTACAGAAAAAATTATTATATAGGCTTTATCTCACAGTATCTGATGATCTCCCAGTATCTGCTGCTTGTGTTTTTGAATAGGTTGCACATTAAATTAGATCCTCAATCATTCTTAATCCACTAAATTTCCGGGATTCATTATGTTCTTTGGATCAAGAGAATTTTTGATAGATTTTATTAGTGTAAGAGACTCTTTTAGTTCTTTTTTAGCCCATATCTTATGGTCGCGTCCAACCCCGTGGTGATGTGAGATTGTTCCGCCATTCTCAGATATAGCATCAGAAGCTGCTTTCTTTATTTTCCACCAGAACTCCTCTTCGTATCCATGTTTTCCCTTCGCAAAGAATGTAAAATACAAAGACGCTCCGGACTCATAAATATGGGTTATCCTGCAAGAAACTCCTCCTATGCTCTCTGAAAAAATAGCTTTTTCCATACTTTCTTTGACTTTTGTATAAAGATTCATAAGGTTAGACCAACTTGTTGCAGTCTCAAGTGTATCCACAATTACACAGAAGTCCATAAGAACATCTCTGAGATACGGTTGTTCAAAATACTCCTTTTTCCAGTCTTCAAATTTTTTCTTTCCTTCATCCTTTCCTCCGAATCTTTCACAAATCTTTCTTACAAATTGAAATTCAGACTCAACAACATCTTGGTTTTCCTGATCCGCTTCAAAGCCAACTATGAACAAGCTTCCGCTATCTATTTTTCCTCCAGACAAAATTGAAGAAAGCATATATTCTCTTTCATCAAGTATTCTCATCAGTGGCGGAAATATTCCTTTCTGGACTATGTATCTTGAGCATTCAGCTGCTTGCTCAAAACTCGGAAAAACAAAAGATGTTGAGAGCTTCTTTTCCGGTGGAAGATGACAGATTATAGTCGCTTCTGTTATTATTCCAAATATTCCCTCAGAACCTGTAAATATTCTCGGTATATCTGGACCACAAGCTGTGGATGGAAAATCATGATTACTTATTATACCTTTTGGAGTTATCACCTCAATACTCTGAACCATATCTTCTATCTTCCCATATCTTGATGAGAAATGACCTGCTGACCTTGCTGCTATCCAGCCTCCAAGGGTAGAAAAATAAAATGATTGAGGGTAATGCCTTGATGCGAGCCCAAATCTCCGAAGTTTATCTTCAAGTTCTGGTCCCCTTATTCCTGCCATAACCCTTGCCGTTTTAGATTTCATATCAGCGGAAACTACATCTGCCATCTTTTTCATATCAATAGTTATTACAGGTTTTTCTATTTCGTATGTATCAACACCGCCAACTACACTGGTTCCACCCCCAAAAGGAATACAAGCTATGTTATTTATATCGCAGAACTCAAGCAAACGAATAATATCTTCTTTTGATCTCGGATAAACTACCGCATCCGGAAAAGTTTTGATGTTTCCTCTTTTCAATCTCACAAGATTTTTATAACTCCTCCCAGAAGAATGAAGAACTCTTTCATATCTTTCGGTTGAGAAATTTAGATTCAGATTTTCAAGATTGATTTTCGGCTCAGGAAGTTTGAAGTAATTTAAATTCACGGGTTCAAAATAATCTTTTTCGGATATACCAAGAAAACCAGAGAGAATATCCATCATCTTCTTGACTCTTTCAGGAGAGATTCCTTCTCCTTCATATCCCCAACCATTCCATTTCAGAATCATATCAAGATATTATTTTGCTCACAGAAATTTTTTAATCTTTCCAATACTTTGGGTATCTGCTCATATTCAAAAGATGGGGATATTTCAAATGTAAAGTTATGTTTGTACTCTATTGTTTTGAAGGCTTTCAAAACTTCATCCCAGTTGATGTTTCCTTCTCCGGGAGGGACATGCAGGTCATATTTTCCATCATTATCTGAAATGTGGGTTGCTATTATGGACTTTCCAAGTTCAATTACAGTTTTTTCCGGAGGTTTTTCCCATATATTCGCGTGGCCAATATCAAGACAGGCTCCAAGTCTTTTTTCTGAATCCCTAAGTTCTCTTTTTAGGTCTTCAAGAATTTTAGGAATATCTTTGGTCAAAGGAAAACCCATAGGATCATTTTCAAAGGCGAAATTTTTTTCCGAGTTATAGTATAGTTTTGAAAAATTCTTGTAGAATATTTCAAGGTCTCCGCTCACATGAATTACATAAGTTTTTACATCTAAGGTATCTAAAAATTCGCTTGCATAAAGGAGTTCATCAAGAGATTTTTTTCCAATTTCTTTATCTCCAAGAGAGATTTTGAAATCATTTGTATGTAATGGAAGATGAGCTGTATCTAACAAGACATTGTATTTTTCTGAGTACATCTTTATTTTTTCTCTTAATTTTTTATCTCTGTAATTTACATGCTCTCCCATAGACCAAAGCTCACATCTCTTGAATCCAGCCGAGCTTATCATTCTAAACATGTCCTCGTTTATTGGGTTTTTCAGGAATATTTGGAATGATACGCTCGCTTGCATTTTTATTTAAATTTTTATATAGCTTCAATATATTGTTGTTGATGTATCTTTTATTATCTGAATATCGTGGACGTGTGATTCTTTATATCCAGCTTCTGTTATCTTTATTATTTTTGCTTTTTTCTTGAATTCATTGATATCCTTTGCTCCAACATATCCGAAGCTTGCTTTTATAGCTTTTACGATGTTTGATATTATGTATCTTACAGAACCTTTGTAAGGCACGGCTCCAACAACACCTTCAGGTAGAATATCGTTCCCACCAAGGTATCTTGATCTGACACCTTTGAGGACACCTTCCTTTATGGCATCTTCAGAGCCCATTCCTCTGTATATTTTATATGGTCTGCCATCTCTTATAACTTTTTCTCCGGGAGCTTCATCTGTTCCTGCGAGCATATTTCCAAGCATAACAGAATCGGCACCAACAGAAAGAGCTTTTGCAATATCTCCTGGATACCTAATTCCTCCATCAGATATTATTGGTATACTGTATTTTTTTGCAACAGAGTAACACTCCATAACAGCACTTACCTGAGGAACTCCTACACCTGTAACAATTCTTGTAGTACATATTGAACCGGCTCCAACTCCAACCTTTATTGCATCTGCCCCTGCTTCAACCATCGCTCTTGCTCCATCGGCAGTTGCAACATTTCCTCCTATAACATCTATATCAAATTTTTCCTTTATCTTCTTTACCATATCTATAACACCTTTGGAGTGTCCGTGAGCAGAATCTACAACAATAACATCAACTCCAGCTTCTATAAGTTTCTCAACTCTTTCTATTTCTTTTTCTCCAACCCCAACAGCAGCTCCAACAATTAATCTTCCCTGAGAATCTTTCAGAGCCATAGGATTCTCCTCATCTTTTCTTATGTCTTTGAGAGTGATAAGACCTTTCAGTCTAAATTCGTCATCTACAACGGGAAGTTTTTCTATTTTATACTGATGCATTTTTCTTTTTGCCTCTTCCTGGGATACATTACCTTCTTTCAGAACTATTAACTTCTCTTTTGGAGTCATAACTTCTTTTACTTTCTTGCCTGTATCATTCTCAAATCTCAGATCTCTTGAAGTAACTATTCCCACAAGGAAACCGTTCTTTACAACAGGAAGACCTGATATATTCTGTTGCCTCATTATCTTCAAAGCCTCACCAACTGTTGTGTTCTCCTCAACATAAAGCGGATTTGTAATTATCCACGAATGATATTTTTTAACTTTCTCAACCTCTTTTGCTTGTTCATCCGATGTAAGATTCCTGTGTATTATTCCAATCCCTCCTGCTTTTGATATCTCTATGGCCATCTCATTCTCTGTTACAGTATCCATCGCTGCTGATATTATTGGAATATTGAGCTTTATATTTCTTGTCAACCTCGTTTCAAGATTTACCTCGCTAGGTAGGATTTCTGAATAATTTGGTAAGATAAGAATATCATCAAATGTTATATATAAAGGAATTTCTTTTAAAGCTTCCATATAAAATCTTTAATAATTGTTTTTAAACTTTGCGTTTTTGAAGATTTTTATATTTGAAAATTAAATGAACCCACTTTATTCGTGCAAATCATTTTCAAAAAGATTAGCTTGTTTCTCATAAAGATTCTTGGTAAAGATATGGACTTCAAAAAAATTCTTAAATTTCCAAAGAAATGGAGGACATCATAATTCCGGAGGGAACAAAGGTAAAGAATGTAGAAAGAGATAAAATAAGCTTTGTTGAAAAAGCTTATGCGAGTATTAGTGGAGGTTTCAAAGTTACATTAGAGCATCTTTTCGGAAAGAAGGTAACTTTAAGGTATCCAGAAGAGAGGAAAGAACTTCCAAAGAATTACAGGGGAAGACATTATCTTGACATAGAAAAATGTGTTGCTTGCGAATTCTGTGCAGCAGCATGTCCAGTAGATATAATCTTTATAGTTGGAGAACCACATCCAGAAAAAGTGAGGCATCCAAGAGTTTTCAATATAGATATACTTAAATGTATCTTCTGTGGCTACTGTGTTGAAGCTTGCCCGACGGGAGCTTTGCAGATGACAGATGTTTATGAAGTCTTCTCTCCGCAAAGATTCATTCTTACAATAGATGAACTCTCAAAAATACCAGAATTCAAAGAGTTCAAAGAGTAGATAGGTCCGCACCTTTGTTTAGTAGATTTTCTTCAATTGTAGCTTTGGAAAATAAAACCTTATAATATCTTTCCAGTTGAATCCTTCCTCTGCAAGTCTTTTAGCCCCCCATTGACACATCCCGACACCGTGTCCCCAACCTCTACCATAAAATTGTATTGTATCTCCGAAGATTTCATATTCAAAGAAATTACTTGGTAGAATATCCCTTATGTCTCTGTAATGCAAAATATTCATTGTATCAAGAAAGAAAAATTTGATAGCTCTCCCGGAAGAAGACTTTTCAATATATATCAAGTTATTTTTTGGAATGTCGGAAATTTCCATTATTTTATCATACAATGGATCGTCTTGTTTTTTTGAGTATTTTCTTATTTCCTCAATCTTTATTCTTTTTTTCCAGAAGAATAGAGGAGATTCATAACATTTTGTGCATCTGACAGACACAATTTCATCAAGTCTTCTGTCTCCTCCCCACATTTCCCAAGCATTTTCGGTGGTGCCACCGCACGTTGAATGGAAGAAACCCGGTGCAATAGAGCCATCTTGAAATAACAAAACCCATCCGCGTGTTTCGCCGACAAGCCTAGATATTCTTGTAGATGTCTTTTGCTTCCAGACTTGATCCCTTGTATCTCCTCTGATGATTTTTCTTTCATTGTTATATATGTATAGAGCATACGAACGTGATACAACAGCTTGCGCCTTTATAGTTTCGTCTGGCCAACTTTCTGGTATTTCTCCAGAAACTACTCCTTCAATATATTTCTCTATATCTATCTCATATCTTCTCCCATCTTTGTCTAAGGTTATATTCAAAGAATCTGAAGGTTTCGGGAAAATCAGTACGAAAACAGAGATCTGAACAAAATACAAGAACTTCATATAGAAATTTTAAAAAATTAAAATTAATGAATAAATATATATTCATCGAGGAATATGATTGACGAACCTATACTCAAATTAAAAACTATTTTATTTAAAACAATTGCGAATGTCGTAAAGTATTTTTTCCTCACAACAATTTTGCTTTTGGTGGTAACATTTATACAAATAGATTGGAGAAACGAATTGAGGATTGAAAATCCAAAAAAGAAAAATTACTACAAGAGTCAGATAGAGAGAGGAATTCAGGACAATTTCGATCCTCTAGATATATTTATATATCAGAATGAAATTCAACTTTTTGAGGATCCATTATATGAGTATGATTTTATGTTTGAGCAAATGTTTGATGAAACAGAGAATTATTTCACAGATGAAGATTACTTCACAGATGAGGAATTTATGGAATATGAAGAATATCAGATTCAAGAGGATATATGGTCTGAATAGAGTGAAGGATAGCAAGAAAAACAGTTCCGGATACAAAATAACAAACACAGATAAGTCAGGATATTTGAGTTGCTAAACTAAGTACGAATATATGAATTTATTAGATTTTACTTAACTAAGAGTATTATTTCATAATATGTAAGAGCATAATTATGAAGAGGAAAATATTTGCGAATATTGTTGCTCTACTTTTTGCATCTTTATCAGTAATTTACTCTGTTTTCGTAATAAGATTTGACTATGATTTGTTATATAAAGTGGAGCTTGTGAATTTGCCACAAGGTTTTCATCCAGTTCAAAAGAATTTGAATTTCTCTGTTAGATACAGCTGCTCCCATATACTAATGGGCATATTAAAAAATGATAGGACTGTGGATGTACAGGTTGATGTAACGTCCAATCTTATCAGAAGTGTTATTTTTCTGTTAAACATAGATACATCTGAACTTGTAAAGTCTATTCCCTTCTGTTCGGTTTCATCGGTTTCGCCAAAAATTATAAATGTTGAATTTCAAAGAATGTATTCTAAATACCTGCGTGTTTTACCAGATATAGTTGGAAATGTTCCAGATAACTATTTTTATTCTTTTTCCGTCAGTCCCCCTTATGTTATGGCGACTGGATTAGAGGGAAAACTGAAAGAGAGAGATGTCATATATACAGAGATAATAGATATACAGGGTAGATTTCAGGATTTCTCAATAAGAATTCCTCTCAGAAAAGATGAAGATATAGACCTTGAAACAGATGTAGTTCTTGTCTCTTTTAAGATAAGACAAAGATGATTTGGCAAATATACAATTTTAAATTTCAAAGAAATGACCTGTTTTTCTATATTTACCAGAATTCTAAAATTTTGAATTTGATATGATATGTTAGATGATGAATTTTTCAATTAACCTTTCTTCTTTAATAGAACTGTTGAAAAATAGTGATTTGCTCTGTTTTGTAGCTCTGGATTAATCTCTGTGATGAACTCGGATTCTGTTCCACACAACTCTCCGAAGAATCCATCAAATCCATTTTTATTTTGGATTATATCATTTATGACTCTCCCGGCTTTCATAATGAAAACTGTATTAGCTATCTCTAAAATCTTTGGGAAGTCTTCGCGCAGTTTTGCTGTTCTGCATCCAGAACTTTCTGTATAAGATGCCGGAGCTATAACCAAAACCTCATCGCCGTCTACAACTGGAATCTTAATACGGGAAGACATAATCTGAAAGGAAGATATTCCGGGAATTATTTCAACTTCAAACTCCTTTTTTTCATTTATAATCTTCAGTATGCTATTGAATGTTGAGTATATCAGCGGATCTCCTTCTACAAGAAAGACACAGTTTTTTCCTTCAAGAACATTCTTTCTTATTTCATCATATGCTTTGTTCCAATATGGTATAAGTCTATCTTCTTTGGTCGTCATAGGGAAGATTAGTTTAACCACAACTTTGTTATCAAGATCTATAATTTTCCTTACAATCTCAAGTGCAAAACTTTCAGAGTGAACAGATTTGATTGGAGCAAATACGACATCGGATGACTCAATTATTTCCTTTCCTTTTATGGTGAGAAGCTTTGGATCACCAGGTCCAACTCCAACACAAAAGAGTTTCAGCATAGCTGAATTTTAATTTATAGAAATTATTTTAAAGTTATAGTTTTTTGATTATCCACCTCCGCTTCCAACTATTTCAGCATTTGGCTCAAGCATAGATTTTGGATCCAGTACTTTATCTATATCATCATCTGGAAGTATTTTCAGTTCCTTGACAAGTTGTCTTACCGTTTTTCCTTCAAGGACCGATCTTTTAGCTAACTCAGCTGCTTTATCGTATCCAATTTTCAGTGCAAGAGGAGTAACCAGAGACATTGACCACTCCAGAAGCTCCGCCATTTTTTGAGTGTTCGGCTTTATTCCAGCTATGCATTTGGTGGCTAAGTTTCTTGTTGCTGACGATAGAATTTTTATTGAGTTTACTATGTGATAACCTATTATTGGCAAAAATGTGTTAAGTTCAAAATTTCCGTTCATACCACCTATGACTATTGATGTATCTGATCCTATAACATGTGCGCAGACCATCATTGTTGATTCTGGTATAACTGGGTTTACTTTTCCGGGCATTATTGAGGAGCCGGGTTGAAGTGATGGTAGTTCTATTTCTGCAAGACCACATCTTGGACCGGAGGACATCCATCTTAAATCATTTGCAATCTTGAACAATGCGACCGCATAGGTTCTGATAATTCCTGATAGGGCAACAATGTTATCTTGTGTAGCCTGTGAAAAGAAATGGTTTCTCGTTTCTTTGAAATCATGTCCAACAAATTCTGATATGTACTTTATGGCAAGCTTAGGAAAATTTGGATGTGCATTTATTCCTGTTCCAACAGCTGTTCCACCAAGGGCTATTTCAGAAAGTCTTGGAATATAACTCTGAACTAATTCAATTGAGTGTAAGACCTGTTCCTTATATCCGGAGAATTCTTGTCCGAGCGTCACGGGTGTTGCATCCATAAGATGAGTTCTTCCTATTTTGACTACATTCTTAAATTCTTTCTGTTTGTCTGATAGTATATCAGATAGTTCTTTCATTGATGGTATGAGTTCATTTTTAATAAGTAAAACAGCTGATACACTTATGGAGGAGGGTATAACATCGTTTGAAGATTGACATTTATTTACATGGTCGTTTGGATGAACCGGAAATTTTTTACCTTTCCCAAATCCAAGAATTTCGTTTGCTCTGTTTGCTATTACTTCGTTTACATTCATATTTGTTGATGTTCCTGAACCTGTTTGGAAAACATCAATAGGAAAGTTATCTTTCATCTTTCCACTATATATTTCTTCTGCTGCTTGACATATTGCATTTTTTATTTTCTCATCTATAAGACCAAGTTCATAGTTTGCCTTCGCAGCTCCAAGTTTTATTGCTGCTATTGATTTTATCATTTCGTATGGTATTGTCCATCCGCTGATGGGAAAGTTTTCAATTGCTCTTTGTGTTTGAGCTCCCCAGTAGCTTTCCTCAGGAACTTTGACCTCTCCTAATGTATCTTTTTCTATTCTATACATATCCTTGAACCTCCCTTTTAGGATTTTATAAGCTATGTTTCAAAAAATCATACAATCAGGATTGATACAGTAGTATATGAACTGCCTGCTATTTTTGTATATACGCAGCTCTTTATACATAATGGAGTTTTTCCTATAAGATGTGTTTTATTAATAAGAAGATGATGTGATACGAAGATGATGTGATACAAAGTTTTTACAGACGGTTAATCCTTTGTATCAAACATAAAATTCTCTCTAGAGCATAGAACTTTCTCTAAATAAGAGATTTTGCTTTTCTTTTTAGGATTACGGCTATGCAAAAAGCAAATTGTATTTATTCTCTCCACTCGGTGAACACGAAATCATTATCTTTAACTTGCATATGACAGTTGTGGCATTGTGCTACTGGATCGTTTACAATCTGATTTTTTGGATCTCCTCCTCCAAAGGCTTTATATTCCCATCCACCCGTTTTTTCTAGACTCTTATCTTTTGAGTTTTTTCTCATATATGCTAGAACTTTTCTTTTTCCCTCAATAACAGCGTTTCCTTCCTTCCTCACATCAAGCAGATCAAAAACAAGAACGGAGCCATCCTCAAATTTTCTTCCAGCACCTTTATTTATTGATTTGTAGGCTTTGTCATTGGCATATACATGGTGAATCCCTCCAAAAGCTTCGTACAGTGGATGTCCTTCTTCCAGAATCATCGTTTTGGCATGGTGCCATTTTCTATAATCGGTTGGAAAATATTGTCTTTCAGCTGTACTTATTTTGTATACAGCTAGAACAGAGACGATAAGAGCGAATGAAGCTGCCTTTGCTGACAAGCTATTTTTCAAGTTATATCCTGATGTTTTCATATTGCTTTTACCTCCTTTATATTAGTTGGTATTGCCAACTAATTTTAATCATAATATTTTTTGATGATTTTTGTGTTTTTTGAAACAGTTTTATTTTCAGAAATAGCTTCTGAGCAGCTTGGTCTTTAAAGTGCTTTGTTGCGATTGCAAGATTGTGTGTAGCTGTTTTTGAATTCAATGTATTGTATTGAAAAAGATTATCTGATGTTTGTAACTGATATTGGTGCCGAGGGCGGGACTTGAACCCGCACGGGATTAACTCCCATCGCCCCCTCAAGACGACGCGTCTACCAATTCCGCCACCTCGGCTTGGAGAACAAATTAATCAGAAAGACAAATTAATCAGTTAACAGGTTCTAGAAGCAAATTTTGAAAAGTTTAACATTTACAGCGTTCAATTTTTATGGCTCCCTTTGAGAATCAATGAGGAGATCTACCTTCTTCAATAGATACTCCTTTACCTTTCCATATCTTCTCAGCAGGAGCTTCAAGTGCTAGCTCTATCACCTCATCCATATGCTCTACCATCTTTATGTTCAAAGTTTTCAACACTTCTTTTGGAACATCTTCAAGGTCTTTTTCATTCTCCTTTGGTACCAGCACAGTTTTTATGTTGTATCTGTGTGCTGCAAGTAGCTTTTCTTTAACCCCTCCAATGGGTAGAATTCTCCCCCTCAACGTTATTTCTCCTGTCATAGAAACGTCTGGTCTAACGGGTATCTTCGTAAGAGCTGAAACAATTGCAGTAGCTATTGTGATACCAGCAGATGGACCGTCTTTCGGAACAGCTCCCTCTGGTACGTGAACGTGTATATCTGTCTTTGAGTAGAATTCAGGATCTATTCCAAGTTCTTTCGATCTAGATCTAACATATGTTATAGCTGCTTTTACAGATTCTTGCATTACATCTCCGAGTTTTCCAGTTATTGTGAGCCTACCTGAACCGGGTATTATTGAGACCTCAATCATAAGAACATCTCCGCCAAACTCTGTCCAAGCAAGACCTCTGGCTATTCCCACAAGCGCTTTTGTATCAACATCAGAAGGTTTGAATTTAGGTGGACCAAGGAATTTCAAAATATCCTTAGGAGTCACTTTGAACTTCGGGTTTGATTCAAGATCTATTCCTTCTTCAACTATCTTTTTTGCTATTTTTCTTATAACATTTCCTATTTCTCTTTCGAGATTTCTCACACCGGCTTCTCTTGTGTATTCTCTTATTATCTTCATCGTAGCATCTTTTGAAAAATCACATGTCCCTTCCTTCAATCCGGAATTCTTCTCCTGCTTTGGAATTATGAATCTCTTTGCTATTTCATATTTCTCTTGCTCAGTGTATCCGGGGATTCTGATAACCTCCATTCTATCTAAAAGGGCAGGGGGTATTGTGTAAGTGGTATTCGCGGTGCAAATGAAAAAGACCTCGGAAAGATCATATTCTATGTCAATATAGTGGTCAAGGAAAGAATGATTCTGTTCCGGATCAAGAACCTCGAGTAGAGCAGCTGCTGGATCTCCTCTGAAGTCTGCACAAAGTTTGTCTATTTCATCAAGAAGGAATACTGGGTTTTTTGTTCCAGCTTTCTTCATCATCTGAATAATTCTTCCCGGGAGTGCTCCTATGTATGTTCTTCTATGTCCTCTTATTTCTGCTTCATCTCTTACACCTCCAAGAGAAAGCCTGACGAATTTCCTATTTGTTGATTTTGCTATCGATCTACCTAAGGATGTCTTTCCAACCCCGGGTGGTCCAACAAGACACAAAATTGGTGCTTTTGATGGACCAGCGAGTTTTCTGACAGCCAAAAACTCAATTATTCTTTCCTTAACTTTTTCAAGTCCCCAGTGATCTTCATCGAGAACCTTTTTTGCTTCTTTCAGATCTAATTTCTCTTCACTTCTTTCGGTCCATGGTAAAGAAAGTAGCCAATCAACATAGTTTCTAACAACTGTAGCTTCGGCTGCGAGCGGTGTCATCAGCTTGAGCTTTCTTACCTCTTTCAGTACAACTTCTTTGACTTTCTCCGGTAAATCCTTTTCCTCTGCCTTTCTTTCAAGAGCTTCTATTTCTTCTCTCCATTCATCCTGTTCAAAGCTTCCTTGTCCAAAAATGCCACTGCTTTCGGTTCTTATTCTCCCTTTACTTCTGGATTTTCTTTCAGATGTTATATTTTCAAGTTCTGTTTCCAATATTGTTTTTATCTGTTTCAGTCTTTTGTTTACATCTGTTTCTTCCAGTATGCTTTGTTTTTTCTCAACAGGAATTGAAAGTTGTGCTGCTATAACATCTGTGACCTCACCAGGATCTTTTATGCTATATAGAACATCTGTGTACTCAGGAGAAATATTCAGATGCTTGCTTAAACTTTTGAATAAATCTATTACATCTTTAACAAGATTTTTGTTTTCTGGAAGGTCAGCGTTCGTATCTTCAAGAACTTCAATTTCACCTAAATACATTTCTCCTTTATCTATAAAAGAAATGAGTTTCCCTCTTTTAAGTCCTTCAACGACAATTTTGCTGTTATCATTTGGCATTTTTTGGTGTCCCTTTATTTTGCATATAGTTCCAATTGCGTATATATCTTGTTCTTTTGGATCATTCACTTTTGAATTTTTCTGAGTTGGAAGGAATATCAGTTTTTCGTCTGATAACAAGGCTTCTTCAAGTGATTTTAAAGATTTTGGTCGCCCAACTATAAGAGGCATAACTATGTGTGGAAACGCTACGAGATCCCTTAAAGGTATCAAAGGAATCGTTATTCTTTTTTCTTTCATATATTGTTCCTCCTTATTCCTAATATTTTACTTATTTTTTGACTAAACGATTGAATTTCTGCTTTATTTTTTTATTTGTTTGCTTTGCTTAACAATCATATCGAATAACAGAATTTTTCAGAAAAAACAATTTTGAAATATCGTGTAAGAATATCGTGCAGAAGATGTATTTCACTCTTGAGGTAATCAGATTATTTGATTTTATCTGATTTTTTTATTACTCGCTTGTTTCTGATCCTTTGCTCTTTTATGTTTTTTAGTCTTCTTTGCAGTTTTTTCTTTTTTTGTTAGACTTTTTATCTTCCCTTGCTTTATAACAGATTGTGCTGCCGATATTCTTGCGGAGAGAACCCTGTAAGGTGATGCACTTACATAGTTGAACTTCATAGAGTTGAAAAATGATATTGAATCTGGATCTCCTCCGTGTTCTCCACAGACCCCGATCTTTAAGTTCGGCTTTTGCTTTTTACCTCGTTCAACTGCTATTTTTATGAACTCCCCAACTCCGGCCACATCAAGATTTGTAAATGGGTTGTAAGGTAAAATAAGTTTGAGATAATCTGGCATGAATTTTCCTGAATCATCTCTTGATATTCCAAGAACAGTTTGGGTCAGATCATTTGTTCCAAAAGAGAAGAAATCTACATATTTTGCAATCTGGTCAGCAAGTATACAAGCTCTTGGAAACTCTATCATGGTACCTATTGAAATCGGTAGTTTTATTGATTCCGATTTCTCTATATCTTTAACAATAATGTCAAATACATTTCGAAAATACTTTATTTCCTCTGGATCGATAACATTTGGAAACATAACTTCCGGGATTATCTTTTTGCCTTTTTTGATAAGTTCCACTGCTGCTTCTGCTATTGCTTCTATTTGCATGCAGTATATTTCTGGATATGATATTCCGACTCTTATTCCTCTGTGTCCGAGCATAGGGTTTTGTTCTTTCAGTTTTTCAACATAGCTTCTTACTTCTTCAACTGGAGTGTTTGTTTTCTCTGCTGTTGATATGATTTCTTCTTCATTCTTTGGTAAAAATTCGTGAAGTGGCGGATCTATTAATCTTACAGTGACTGGATAACCTTCCATTACAGAGAAGATTTCTTTGAAATCTCCTTTTATCCATTCTTTTATTTTTGACAGAGAACCAAAATAGATTTCCCTTGTTTCTCTGAATTTTTTGAAAGCTATATTAACTTCGTTTATTGATAGATTTTCTATTTCAGAAAATACATTTGAGTATGTTTTACCCCTTTGGAAGCTCGGGATTATTCTCATATGTTTTAGGACTGATAATATTTTAGCTCCTTCTGGGAACCCGTTTTGAGTTATTTCTTCAAATATTTTCAGAAGTTCCTCATAAGATTCCTTGTACTTTTGTGCATATATTATCATCTTTCGCATAACTGGTATTCTTTCTTCGTCAAAGAACATATGCTCAGTTCTAAGCAAGCCTATGCCTTCTGCTCCAAAATCTCTGGCTGTCTTTGCATCTTTCGGCGTATCAGCATTAGCTCTTATTTTGAGAGTTCTGATTTTGTCTGCCATCTTCAATATGTTTATAGCTTCCTGAGATAGATCGGAAGTTTTTATTGGTACCTCTCCAAGAAACACTCTGCCGGTGTTTCCGTCTATTGTTATTATCTCTCCTTCTCTTATAATGTTTTCTCCAACTTTGATACATCTTGTTTCATAATCCACAATTATTTCTTCTGCTCCAACAACAGCTGGTTTTCCCATAGCTCTTGCTACAACAGCAGCGTGTGATGTTTCACCTCCGCGAGCAGTAAGGATTCCCTTGGCACTCGCTATTCCAGCTATGTCTTCAGGAGAAGTTTCATGCCTCACAAGTATTACATCTTGCTCCTGTTTTGAAAGTTTCTCCGCTTCTTTGGAAAAAAGAACTATCTTACCGGAAACGGCTCCCGGAGATGCTGCCAAACCCTTTGCTATTGGATGTTTTTTGAGCTTATCTTCATCTATAACTGGAAATAGCAACTCAAACATGCTCTTTGGATTTACTCTCATTATTCCTTCGCTTTCACTTATGATTTTCTCCTTTATAAAGTCATGAATTATTTTTATGTTTGCTCTCGCTGTTCTTTTTCCATTTCTTGTTTGTAGTATCCAAACTTTTCCATTCTCAATAGTGAATTCTATGTCCTGCATCTCTTTGTAGTGGTACTCAAGATCTCTTGATATTTTTTCTATTTCTCTATATGATTTTGGCATCAGTTCCTGTAAAGTAGGTAGATGAGAATTTGCTTGACTTTTTGAACTCTCGTTTATAGCATGTGGAGTCCTTATACCTGCAACAACATCTTCACCTTGAGCATTTGGAAGAAAATTTCCCCAAATAGTTCTTTCTCCAGTATTTGGGTTCCTTGTAAAGAGAACACCTGTTCCTGAATTATCTCCCATATTTCCAAAAACCATAGCTACTATGTTTACAGCAGTTCCAATATCATCTGGTAGGCCATGGATCTTTCTGTATGTTACAGCTCTTTCTCCGTTCCACGATCTGAATACCGCTTCAGAGGCTATTATTACCTGGTCAAGGATGTTTTCAGGAATGGTAACTCCTTTTTCACGAATTATTTCTTGATATTTTTCAACAACTAGTTTTAGCACCTCCGCTGGAATTTCTCTATCTTGTATTTTGGCTTTCCCATCTAAGTTCTGAAGATTATAGTATGCCTGCTCAACAGATGAAAATTTTCCCTCTCTGAAAAGCTCGTATGATTTTTTCCATTTTTCAAATTCCTTCTCGAAAATTTCCTTCTCCAATCTTAAAGCTATTGTAGAAAACATTTGTATGAATCTTCTCAAAGTATCGTATGCAAATCTTTCGTCAATATTCTTCAAAAACTCAAATGCCTGTTTGTTCATTCCTACGTTCAGTATTGTGTCCATCATACCCGGCATAGAGACTGGTGCACCAGATCTTACTGAAACGAGTAATGGAAAATCACTCCCCCTTATTTTTTTGAGGCTTTCTGCTAATCTTTTTAAGGAGTTTTCTATATCTCTTTCTATCTTTTTGAGAAAAGATTGGCCATGTTTCATATATTCCCTGCAAGCCTCTGTGGAAATGATAAATCCAGGCGGAACAGGTATTCCGGTTTTTGCCATCTCACAGAGCTGTGCTCCTTTGTTCCCAAGAATATTTGATAATTCCTTGCCGCCTTCTGTTTTGCCTACGCCGAAAAACCAGATATATTTTGACATACTTTTTACCCCCCTTTTTAATTCTTTACAAACTTGTGCAAAGTTATTCCGTCCGATTCTACAAAATCAAGATGAACTGTGTCTCCTATTTTGATATCAGTTCCTTCTATTTTTGTTAGTATCCTGCCAACACCTTCAATCTCAACAAATCCTATAATATCTGGTTCAACAAATCTTATGGCTCTTTTTTGTGTTGTAAAGGCAAAAACTTTTCCTGTTGATGGTATATCTATCCATTCCATATCTTCTGAATAGCACCTTGTGCAGAATTTTCTTGGTGGGAATTCAACTGTACCACATACTTTACACTTTGTTGTCTTGAATTTTCTCTGCTTCAGAAATTCGTAGAAGATTTCAGTGCAGGAATCTCCATAGAGCTTTATTGATTCTTTGGTGCCTTTTGATATTATTTCTCTTATATCCATATCCTAAAATATAAGATATTTTTAGCGTTTTTACATTTTTTGAAATTTTATGTTCGTGTCAATTCTGAAGTTTCTTGCTTTTTTGATATTGATTGAGAAATGTTCGGAAATCTAATTTTTATCTGAAACATGAGGATCTATCTTTTTTAATTATATTTTTGACTATTTGGATTACTTCACTCGGTTCTGATGTAATGTAGATATTGTTTTTTATTTGGTTTTGTTTTATGTATTCCTCAGCTTTCTTTGTTGGGAATCCCCACTTCGAAAGAAAGAAGATAGCACCGGTATTTTCTGCGAACAGAAGATCGTTGAGCCCATCACCAATAACAAAAATGGGATAATTTATCTCATACCTTGATTTTATTCTATCAAGTAGTCCAGCTGATGGTTTTTTCACATCGAAGGTGTCCCCAGATACAATTCCATCAAAAATATTCAGAATACACAGTTCTGAAAGTAACTTTATAGTCAGACTTTCGATCTTGTTTGTGAGTAAGATTACTTTAATTCTGAGACTCTTGAGAGAGTAGATAAGATCAATCACTTCTGGATATATATAGGTTTTCTTAGATATTCCTATTCTGTAATTTCTTATGAAATCTCCGACTATCTCTTCCTCTTCGTTTGTTCTTTTGAGATAATCCAATATCTTTCTTATAAGAGGTCTCACGCCATCCCCTATGAAATCAACCACTACATCAAAAGGTACTTGATCTATTTGAAATTTTTCAAGTGTTTTATTTAGAGATTCGTATATATCCTCAGATGTATCCGCGAGCGTTCCGTCAAGATCAAAGAAAATTGTTCCTGCATCCTTTTCCATTGGGATATACTTTGTATATTCCTCCAAGTTTTTATGGGAATATGGGAAAGTTTCAGATTTTGATCTGCCAAAAGTTTAGATCTCGAATAGATAAGATTCAGATCTTACGCGCTATTATATCTATTTGGTTTTCTTGCTTCCCAATCATTCTGACTTGCCTGAAAACTTCGTATGCTTTGTTCAACACTTGAATTGCACTTTCCGGTAAAAATTTTACCTTTTCTCTTATTTTTTCTTTTCTTCCATCAAGAATAATTTTCCTTTCCATATCGGCTAAGATTTCAAATCCGTTTTCATTGAGAAGATTGATGAGTTTTCCTTTGCTTATGAAGTTTATGTGATTTAGTCCCTTCGTTGGTTTTCTGAAAAATCTTATGTACGTTTTTGCAAATTTGCCTTTGAGTCCAGGAAACCAGACCAATTTATAGTGCGGTTCAAAAAAACTTCTTGAGTAGTCTGGAGATCGTACATACAAAAAACCTGATCTTTTCAAAACTCTGTTTATCTCTCTGATTGAATTTTCTATGTTTTCTACATGTTCTAGAACCTGGTTGGCTAAGACTATATCGAAAATTTCTTCTTTGAAAGGTAGAGTTTTACCATCGTAGATTATGTATCTTGATTTCAGTTCTCTCGGTAGTTCGAGCATGTCTATCACGGAGCTGAAAAATCTAAATCTTGTTCTTGATATATCTACACCCAGAGCATTATATCTGTTGATTAAACAATATAGAAGGAAATTCCCCCAACCACATCCAAAATCAAGTATTCTTTTGTTGCTTATATCTCCTATTTCAGAAGATAGCCTATTTATATTGCCAGTTAGGTCTTGACCTATTTCTGAGTGAATCTTTACGATATGAGATATATGCTTTTCTTCTGTAATGCCCCAGAGTTCTTTATACTCTTGTTTGAGAAGATGTAAAAGTATATTCTGTATTTTTTCTCTAGTAATATTACTTTCATTCAATTTCATCTATGTCTGCTGGATGGGTATATACCTTGAATCCAAACTCTTTTGCAAGTTCAAGAGCTTTTTTATCTACCATAGGTGAGATTATTATGACTCTATCTACTTTTTTCCCTTCTTTATTTTCATAGAAATCAATTTTTCTTTTCAATGCAGATACATCTCCGATGCTTATTGAAGACTTTATTTCACCAAGAATGGTTTTCCCGTCCTTCAATATTATATCGAGCTCTACCTGCTGAGGCTTTCCAAAAACATCTCCAGAATCGTCAAAAGCTATGTATCTTTCTACCTTCACTGGAAAATCCTCTTCCAAAATTCCCTTGATAGCGTTTCTGAAAGATGACTCTGCTTTTATTCCCCACCTTGAACCAATTGCTCCAATATCCACGTCATACTTCCTATGAAGATACTTTATCTCTCTAAGCATTTCTTGGATAACCTTACTGTGTTCTTCAAACCTCTTTTCACTTTGCTCCCTATGCTTTTTTAGCTCTAGATTTAATTCTTCAATTCTTTTGTTTTGTTCCTGCAGTATCTTACTGTGCTCTTCAAACCTTTTTTCAGAGTCAATCCTGAGTTTTTTGAGTTCTTCACTTAGCTCAGCATTTCTCTTGGTCGTCTCTTCAAACCTTTTTTCAGAGTCAATCCTGAGTTTTTTGAGTTCTTCACTTAGCTCAGCATTTCTCTTGGTCGTCTCCTCAAACCTTTTTTCAGAGTCAATCCTGAGAAGTTTTAACTCTTCAAACATTGTTTTGATTTCTTGTTCTGTACCTTCTTTATCTGCAAACTTTTGTGTAAAGACTTTGTATATATACTCTTTCAAGGATGGTTCTTTTTCAAGAAGTTTTGGGAGTTTTTCAATAATAATATATTTGAGTTTTTCGTCTGAGATTTGAAGCTTTCTTTTTGTTCTACCCATATGATTTTAATATAGTAATTTTTTAAGGATTTTTAACTTGTACAAATTTAGAACTAATTCTACATTGAGAACAATTCTTTGAATGAATGGTTTACTTTTTCTTTTTTATTTTCAATTCCCTTTTCATAATTTTTCTTTCTATTTTCCCTTCCTGACTTTTATCTTTGAAAGCAACCTCTATACGTAATTCCACAGCAGTATCAAGGAGAACCTTTTTCACAAGCCCAACTACATCTATTGAGCTCAAAAAATTTTTTATTTCCTCTCTTATGACTGTTGATGTCATCTGAACAAACATTTTTGGCAGATTAACACCTTTTTCTGCTAATATGTTTAAGATTGTTCCTCCTATTGAAGGAAGTTTTAAGAGCAACTTTCTAAATTCGTCGTAAATCTCTTTATCTACTTGTTTATCATATTCCTTGATTTCTTCTTGATGGATTTTTTTCCCTTCAGCATTTTTTTCTAGTTCCTTATCTGATCCTAATATTTTTTCGCTAGCTTTTTTAATTGGATTCTTTATCCTCATATTGATTAAGTAGCAATAGGTCAATCCAATTACATAATATACTGGAACTTATTCTGATTAATGGAGTACATCTGCAGGAATATATACAGTTATTATTTTCAATATTTCACTGTTAAATTATAGAGATAAATTACAATAAAAATTTTAAAAGATTTAAGTATGTTCAAAAAATAACCATTTGTGTTGGAGAATTAATTTTCAAAAAAATCAACGATTCCATTGTATATCTCATCTGACAAATTTCTCAGGAAACTATATGATAAGATATCTGCTCTATCAATAGGGTTATCTATAAATCCTATTTCTACAAGGATTGATGGACAGAATGTTCCAGCAAGAACATATAGTGGTGCTCCTTCCAATGTTCTGACCTTTTTTATATTTTTTATTCTTTTTGATATAGATTTTGCAAGTTTGTAGCTTTCACTTTCTCTGATTTCGGAATATATATCAAAGATTATTTTGGAGTTCTTATCGATTTTTACACCATTTTCCTTTTGAGCAATTCGCATAGCGTATTTTGAAAAGTTCTGAGAAAAATAAAAAAGTTCAAAGCCGGATGGGGACCTTCTACTCTGTGTAGAGTTTACATGAATTGAAATAAATGCATCGCATTCTGATGCGTTTGCTATTGCACTTCTTTCTTCAAGCTCGATGAAACGATCATCTTTCCTCGTTAATATAACTTCAAAATTTTCATCATTCTCAAATCTTTCATACAACATTTTTGATAATTTCAATGTTATGTCCTTTTCTCTCAGGTTCCCCCAAGTAGTTCCCGGATCCCTTCCTCCGTGTCCAGCATCGATTATCAAGACTTTTTTTCTATCTTCCTTTGATTTATCTTCCTGTCGCAGGATTATATCATCAACATCTCTTTTGGAAAACCCAACATCTATTATGAGCTTATATGGAAAAGGAATGATAAAGTATCTAACATAAGAGAATTCCGAGATGAAATCTAAAAGCAGTTTTTCGCCTTTCCAAGAAATTTCGTATGATTTTGCTTTTCTTCTGCCGTATCCTATATCCTTTGAAAAAATCACATTTACACTGTTTCTATTTGCGGAAAAGGATATATCAACTTTATCTGAAAACTCAAATGCAAACCTTAAAAATTCTCCGTATTCAAAAACCACAACATCATTAATCTTTGAATATGAAACTTCTGGTATTATAAAGATAAAGATCAAAGATATAGTGGTGTACAGTATATCTCTCATCATAAAGAATTTTACTTTCTATCCATAATCTTTCAAATCAGAGATATTTGTTGTTTGTATATTTTTCTTATTGAAAGAAGGACTTCTGAGTATTTACTTTTGGCAAAATCTGGAAATGTCCATGGAAAGCTTTGGAATTTTCCTTTTTCATATCTAAGCATTATATCTATCCAAACACCTTCTCCGATATAGACTTTGCATCCACCCCCCTTGAATGTTGCAAGAACTACTTTGTTAAGATCTATATATCCTGGATCTATATTCACCTTTCTCTTACCTTCTACACTCAACATTTTTTCTATTTCTGCTGATTCCTTCTTTGCGGTAAGTATTTTGTCTGGTGAAATTGGTTTTGAAATTGATATGAATATTCTTTTTATATTTTCTCCCATCTCTTCGTTGTAATAATCTGTTTCTGAAAAATCAAAAACCTGGCTCCTGAAATCTATCTCTCCGAATTTTTCTGAGAGCATAAGTTCAGCTCTCTTTAGCTTTTCATTATCTGAAAATAGTATTGCAAAGAACAACTTTACTGGTTTGGGTTCAGAAGGTACTGCCATACATCTGAAAATAACTTCTTATCTATACCTATACTTTCTACTAATTTCAAAACTTCTTCCTTCTGCATCTTTAGGTTTTTTGAGACACCATCTTCTATAAAATGTACAAAATTATCTCTTATGTAAATGATATTTTTACCTACTAGTTTTGAAACAATAACATGGTTCATCATCTCCAAGTTGTAGCTTTCTTCCCAAGCGGAGATGAAATCATCTTTATCTACTTTATCAATATAAGCTTTGTATCTGAATTTTTTATGGCCGTTTCTAAATACTGTATATGCTTCCAGGGTGTTTCCAGATAATGAAAAAAGGATATCTCCTTGTGGAAGACTGGCGATAACTGATTTTTCCGAGACCTCAATAGGAGAGAAAACCAAAAATCCTATGTCTGCTATATATGTTTTATCTTTTATTTGAACTAAAACGAGTGTGTGAGATCTTTGAGCGTAGGTTCTATCTGCAAGAATTATACGAGACTCAATATGACAGAAATCAAGTATTCTTTTGAGAAGATAAACGAGCGGGAAGCACGTAGCTCCTGTTCCCCATTTTTCAAATCCATAAATTATATCGTGTGGAGAGATTAATTTTCTATTTATATGTTTTGTTATATTTTCATATGGAATAGCCGATATTTTTTTGAGTATATTTTCAAGTGCTTTTAGCTGATAGTTCCGATCTTTTTGAGCAAATTCAATATCTCGTAGTATACCAATTTTTTCTGCGAGTTTTTTTAAAGCTTGCTCTTCGTTTTCAAATATACTGAAACTCATCATTAAAAATTTAAGAAAAATGCTCAAGAAATAAGATTGGGATATATTTTTTGCTTATGAGAATATTTGTAACCGGTATATCTGGATACATAGGTCAAACATTTGTAAAGATACTAAATGAGAGAAAAAAGAAGGGCTACGAGATAAGGGGAATAGATGTAAAGGATCTTCCTCAACAGCTTAAAAACTCGGTGGATTTCAAGATTATGGATGTGAATTCTCCAGATGTTGAGGAGTTTATGAAAGGTTCAGACGTGGTTGTTCATATGGCTTTTGTTCTGAATCCACCAAAAGATAGGGAGTATGCAAGGAGAGTAAATATAGATGGAACAAGAAACATCCTGAAATCTGCAAAGAATGTTGGAGCGAAACAGATTATAGTTCTTACATCAGCTTCAACTTATGGAGCGCATCCAGATAATCCACTTTTTATGAAAGAAGATCATCCCTTGAGAGGCGATCTGAATTTTGGATTTTGGTATTCCGAAGATAAAGCTGTCCAAGATAGAATGACTCAAATTTTTGCAAAGGAGAACCCAGATATAAAGGTCTGTATAGCCAGACCTGCGATTGTATTTGGAGAAAACGTCAACAATTTTATATCTCAGGGGTTCTTCAATCCTCCTGTTGTTGGTATATTTCATAAAAATGTTCCATTCCAGTACATATACGAAACAGATGTTGCAAGAGCTATATGGGTTATGATAGAGAAGAAAGCATCTGGGATATATAACTTTTCTGGAGATGGTGTTGTAACTATGAAAAGAGGAGCAGAGATAATGAAAAAACCTATAATTTATATACCATCTTCTTTACATAAACCAATGTACCAGATTATGGTAAAGGCTAAGATACTTGATCCACTAACACCATTTGCAGCGATAGATTTTTTCAAATATCCTTGGACGCTTGATATAACAAAGGCTTACGAAGAACTTAATTTCTTCCCAGAAATGAGCTCGGAGGCGACTTTCATTAAAGCTTGGGAATCTTTTAAGGCAAAAAGGAGTAGAAACAGCAAACATTCAGCGCAGTAGGATAGAAAAAAATAAGATAAAAAATAGTATAAACTTTTACTTTGAATATTTAATATATTTTTTGATTTGTTGTAATCTTTTGTATACTTGTCGTGATAAACAAAGTATTTTTGCTTGGGAATTTGGGGAAAGATCCAGAGATAAAATTCACAAAAGATGGGACTATGATGGCTATTTTTAGGCTAGCTACAACGGAATATATAAGAACAAATGGAACAGCAGATAAAATAACGGAGTGGCATACTGTTTTAAGCTTCGGCAAACTCGCCGAATTCTGCGCCAAGCTGAAAAAAGGAGATAGAGTTTTTGTAGAGGGAAGACTGAGAACATCATCTTTTCAATCTGATAACAAAATCTACAGAGTATCAAACATAGTAGCAAAATCTATAAAGCTTATACCAAGGAAAAGTATCTCAGATTTAGGGATTGAAGAGGAAAACATAAGTACAGAAACTGAGCTCGAAATAAACGGAAATGAATTAGAGCAAGAGGAAGAATTATTCTGAATCAAATTTTCAAAGATTTTACGAGGCAAGAAATTAATGAAAAGTCCAGTTGCGTTAAAATTTGATTATTTCATCTTTTGATTTTGCCTTCAAAATATTAAAACTTTAATATGGGAGAAATTCTATATGATGTTGCTATTATAGGTGGTGGAATAAATGGTGTAGGTATAGCGAGAGATTTATCTTTGAGAGGTATAAAATGTATTCTCTTTGAGAAGAATGATTTTGGATGGGCGACAACTTGGTCTTCTTCAAGTATGGTTCACGGTGGAGCAAGATACATAATAAACGACATAGGAGTTACTGAAAAATCTTCAAAAGAAGCAGGTGTTCTGACAGAAATTCTACCATATATGCTATCAAGAAGACCTTTTTTGCTACTTCAAAACTCAAAGACAATGCTCAATCTTTTTGACATATATATGGATGTTTATGATTTCTTTTCAAAGAAAAGATATTCGATAAAGCACATTAGACTCTCTCCAGACGAGGTTTTACAGATAACAGGAGGAGAGGTTCTTGTAAAAACAGGCGGAATACTTATTGAAGAGTATGCTGTTGATCCCCAGAGAATGGCTTTAGTCAATGCAATATCCGCAAGTGAGAACGGAGCTCAGATATATAATCATACAGAAGTCATCTCAGCAAGAAAGAGTGGGGATCTCATAGAAGTAATTGCTCAGAATAAACTTAACAATTCGGAGATCAAGATCAAATCAAAATTGCTTGTGAACTCATCGGGTCCGTGGATTGATAAAGTTGTAAGGAATGTATTTTCTTCAAAGGATTTTCCAGATAAAAAAAGAAATAGACTCAGACCGACAAAAGGGATTCATATAGTTTTCCCTGGGAAGGTTCTGAACACAGTTCTGAGCTTTCTCGCCATTGATGGAAGATACTTACTCTTTGTTCCACTTGAAGATAGAACAATTCTTGGAACAACCGACGATGACTTTTTCGGAGACCCAGATGATGTAGACATATTGAGAGATGAAGTTGAATATCTTCTGCATTCAGCGGAGAGGTTCATTCCAAAAATAAGAGATCTGAAACCATTTTCAACAAAGGTTGGATTAAGACCAACTCCCTATGTCTACGGCAAAAATGAAGATAAAATAACAAGAGAATTTGAAATAGAAGATATAGACGGGTTCATAAATGTTTCCGGCGGAAAGCTTGCGAGTTTCAGATTACTCAGTGAAATAGTTTCTGATTATGTTTGTAAAAAACTCGGGGTGAACAAAAAGAGTAGGACAGCTTATGTTCAACTACCCGGAGCAGATAGTGCAAAGAAAGATGAAAGAGGAAGAAACTTTGAAAGATTTACATCAAGACTCGTGGACGAAATCTCGACAGAGTACCTTGTCCCGGACAACATTGCCTACTTTCTCGTAAAGAAGTATGGAGATAGGTCAAAAGAGCTCATCAAAAAATATGGCTTTGGAGATCTTGTTTGTAGGTGCGCAAATGTTTTTGAAGGAGAAATCAAGTGGGCTGTGAAAGAGGAAATGGCTTTCACATTAGACGATATTGCAAGAAGAACTTGGGCTTGCGATAACCTCTGCAACGGTATTATGTGTCTTAAAAAAATAGAAAAAGTTATAACGGAGATTGGTGGTATTCCTAAAACGAATGAATTCATTTTAAGGCGAAAGAAACTACTTTATCCTGTTAGAATGTATAATCCGAAGCTCTGGGAGGAGTTTGAGAATTTTGCTAAAAAGGAGTTAAAAGAATAATAAAAGCAAAACTTCACAGATTTTGCTCTTTGAGTTGCTCTGAGGTCATTCCAAATCTTCTCTCTCTGCTTTGAAACCATAGTATGGCTTTAATCAGATCTTTCCCTCTGAAATCTGGCCAGAGTTTTTTAGTTATATATATCTCTGCGTAAGCAATTTGCCATAGAAGAAAGTCTGAAACCCGCATCTCACCAGATGTCCTTATGAGTAAATCAACATCGGGTAAGGTAAAGAAACTACTTAAAAATTTCCTATCTATTTGCTCTTGTTTGATTTTATTTTCTTCTACCATTTTTGCGATCTTTCTTACAACACCTACTATCTCATCCCTTCCAGAATAACTCAATGCAAGACACAAAACCATATCTTTGCAATCTGCTGTAAATTCTATGGTATTCTGAATCTCTGCGATTACATCTTGTGTAAAATCTTCTATATTCCCAATTACTCCAAACCTTATACCGTTCTCTTTCATTCTCTTTCTTTCTTTTACGAGATATTCTTTTAGTAGTTGCATAAGAGCTTCTACTTCTTCTTTCGGTCTTTTCCAGTTATCTTTTGAGAAGGAGTATAAGGTAAGATATTTTATTCCTAATTCTCTTGAAGTCTGAACCACTTCATCGACTGATTTTGCTCCCATCCTATGACCTTCTATTCTTGGGAGATTTCTTTTTTTAGCCCAGCGCCCATTACCATCCATTATTATCGCTACATGATTTGGCAGTACTTTTATCTGATGCTTCTGTTTATATGACATATAGACTAAATTAAGATATTGAAAATAAAAACAAGGTAAATAATCAACAATTTTCTTGTTAGATGTTCAGCCAAATATTTCAAAGTAAAAAACAAAAATAAACAAAGAGTTATAAGATAAAATAATAGGAGGTAAATATATGAGAAGCAAAAATATAGCTTTATGCAGAAGCTTGCTCTTTTTAATGCTTTTGGGGTTTGTTTATCAGTGCGGGGGGCCGAAGAAAGTAGTCTTTAACATTGAGGGTCAAATACAGCGTCCCCAAGATGTTCCAGAAGAAGAGTACAGAAGGATAACTCCCATAATATCAAAAGTTCCGGTAAACACCTATGCGGAAAGAAAGGATGAAGATGGGAAAACCTTAGAGAAAAAAACAGCAAAATCAAACATAACCGATGGTAGAATATCTACACGGTTGGATTTTACTGTTGAAGATTTATCTCAAAGCATCAGTATAAAAGTAGATTCACAAAAGTTCATAGTATTTTCAAAAGATATATTCTCAGATAAATTTGAGAGTTTAGAGAAACTCAAATATTGTAGAGAAGGCGATGTTGATAAAGATGGTTATGATTACATATGCAATGTAAATTTCACAGTTGTCCCCAGTGTTTCAGATTCTATAAAAAATTATGTAGAGTTCAGAGAGAGGTTGTTGAAAGCGGATGAGAAACAATTCTGTTCGGTATATATAAATGTGAGTCAAGATATAAATAAATTACAGCCAGAGATAAGAGAAATAGCTCTAGCGGATGTAAAGGATATATACGATGCTTTTGTTGATAAAATAAGAACGAAAGCAAACGATGCTTTTTCTAAGATAAAAAACAGGAATTGTTCCGATAGACCTTATCTTGATAGAATAAAGGATTACTTCTGTCTCCCAGAGAAAATCATAACGGACTCAAAAAGAATGATACAAACTTGTGATGCTTACACTCTTTACGATGAAGGAGTTGCTTTTGTTAAAAAAGGACAGAATACAAGAGCATTAGATAAATTCAGGGAGTCGATCAGAATAAAACCAGATTTCTCTGATTCCTATGTTGCTATTGGAGATATATATTTTGAGGAAAAGAGATACGAAGATGCAAAGGATATGTATAGAAAATCTCTTGAATACAACGAGAATTATCAAACATATGAGAAATTAGGAGATACATACATAAAAATGAATCTTTTTGAAGCCGCGGACGAATCATACAGAAGAGCAATAGATTTAGCGGGAGAAAATGCTTCTCATTCAATTTTCTACAAAAGAGCTTATGCCTTGAAGATGATAATGAAATGGGAGCAAGCTTCGGAACCGGCAAGAAGAGCTGTGGATATAGTAAACAACCTACCAGAAATAAAATACGATAGAGAACTACAAAAGAAACTCGCTATGTATCAAACACTTGTAGGAGAAATATACTACAATCTACGAAGGTTAGAAGAAGCTAAAAAAACACTTGAAGAAGCAATAAGAATAGATCCATACGAAGACGAAGCTATTCTGCTCCTTGCACAGATATATTCAAACTCTGAAAATAAATCGGATTTGAGAAAAGCAAAGGAGTACTATGAGAAATTGTTTACTCTTGATACAGCCTTTGCGAAGAATGGAGATACATGGTATAAATACTCCCTTTTACTTGAAAGTTTAGGGGAAGACGAAAGCCAAATATCCTCTGCACTTGAAAAATCTGTTAGATTCTCTCCGGATAACGACCAAGCGTACATAAAGTTGGCAAAAATCTACGAAAAGAGAAAAGGTTATGAGAAAGTTGCAGAAGAAATGTATAAGAAAGCTTATGATAATTCAAAGGATCAAACACGGTCAAGAAATTTCAACGAATATATAAGGTTTCTGATGACACAAGGTAATTATGCTGTTGCGAAAAGAACAATATCTGACTACATAGCCAAGTATCCAGATGACAAATCTGCAAAAAGACTTTATAATGAGGCAAACTTGATGCTCTATACAATAAATCCGCAATCTCTCAAGAAGCTTGGTTTGGCACAAAAATCGCTTGATGAAATATATTCTGCTTTCTCATCTATTCCAGATAACATAGCAAATGAGATATCAGAAACAGTTGGAGTGAACAGAGATTTCTTTCTACGCGCTGATCCTTACAAGAGGATGATACTTATAGTAGCTTATATGGATAGTATATACGGAACAGGAGGGAAAGGTGCAGAACTTCAAAAATCTGAAAAATACAAAGAGATGTTCGGTAAAAGCCTGAGCCAACCAACTATAAACGCTCTATCTAAAATGACGCTTCAAAGAATAGGAATAGATTTTAAGTGAAAATAAAGAAAATAAATAAGGAATTATAATTCAGGATCCTAATTATCTTCCATACCAGTGATAAAACTTTATCAGTAATAAAACCTTGAGATATAATAAGCTCTGAGAAATTTTTTGAAAATTTTCTATTTGGGTTTATCTAAATTTACTATGTAGCTTATGTCTCTTTTGCAACCAAAAAAGCTCAAGTACAGAAAATACAGGAAGGGAAGAACAAGAGGAAAAGCTTCGAATGGATACACGATAGCATTTGGTAAATGGGGGCTAAAAGTTTTGGAGCCAGCAAGAATTTCTGCAAGACAAATAGAAGCTTGCAGATTGACAATAATCAGAGCTCTACCTTCCTCAGCAAAACTTTGGGTTAGAATATTTCCACACAGACCTGTGACAAAAAAACCAGCTGAAACAAGAATGGGAGGAGGAAAGGGAGATGTTGTAGGATACGAAGCTAGGGTAAAAGCGGGAACAATACTTTTTGAGCTTGATGGAGTTTCAGAAAAAGATGCTATGCATGCTCTAAAACTCGCAGCAGATAAGATTCAGTATGATACAAAAATTGTTTCAAAAAATCCCTGGGTGGAGATAGAACAAAAATTGTAATATTTACTTGATCAACATATAAACATTTAGAATCCAAAGCTCATACCGATCCCAAGTATCAGTCCTCCAGCATCCATAGAGCTCCCTCTTTCATTGAGATTGCTTACAGGAGAAAACGAAAAAGATGTGTTTCCATATACACTCAGATTCTCTAACAGCGAATACCTTATGGTGAAGTCTGTTCTCAGTACATAACTTAGAAATAATCTATCTTCTCTCAAGATTGTTCCGTTTTCCAAAACTGGACCACTTTTTATCAATCCGAGTCCACCTATGCCTACTGCTGGAATTATATCAAAGTCTTCAAAGAACAGAGCTATTCCCATGTTCAATGTGATGTACATAGTTGAAAGATTTATTTTTGATACCTCATCTACATTTCCTATGATCTTAACAGATGGATCTTGTAGCTGAGGGATATCAATTTCTCGCGGGAATGAAGTTGTGAATCCTCCTACTATGCTCATAGCTGGACCACTTCTCCTCTGAAATATCCTTACATATCTTATTTCAGCAGATAGACCTGCGAAATCAGAAGGAGCTTTCCCGAGATCATCAAAAAATTCTCTTGAAGTTATTCCCAAAAAAGAGTGCAATCCTGCATTTATACTTATGTTCGTCTGCTTTATGTCTGGAAGAGCATCTACAACTATCAGTGCAGGGGATGAGTTATTCCCAGCCTTATCTTTCAGATAAATATTTACATAGTTTCTTCTAACTTGCCTTTTGAACTTAAGTATTGGAACATCTGCTATAAAATTACCGACCTTATCAACATTTCCAACGTCGTAGTCTTTCTCTAATATTTGAGCAAATACTTTTGTCTCCGGTTCCCCCTTACCTAAGACATTTATCCTATCTTGATAAGCCTGTGATGGATAGAGTATTATCTCTGGTGGGTTTGGTGGTATGTTATCTTGGTATAGAACTATCCTTTCAGGAGCGGAAAAGTTTCCCGCAAAATCGACTGTATACAAAGATATTTTGTTTTCTGAATTCGGTATTAAAGATACCTCAGCTTCAAAGTTCCCGTTTTCATCGTCTGCTTTATATTCTATTCTGCTGCCAGTTGGAAGTTCTGCCACAACCCTGAACCCCGGAACAGCTCTTCCTTTTATCTTTATCTTCTCCTGATTTGTATATTCCGGAATTTTTTGAACCTTGGGAGTAGGGGGAGCTTTTGTTATCTGGTATATTTCAAATGTAGTTTTAGGTGAAATAAAACCCTGTTCATCTTCATAATACACGTCAAGCTCGTTCAGACTATCAAACCTCAGGAAAACAAGAATATCAAAAAACCCATTTTCATCAGAAAAACCCTCAGCTTTTGCTGATCCACCTTGTATAACCACTTTTGATCTCGGTTTTGCTCTACCGAATACAAACACCCCAGAATCATTTGTATATCTCGGTATTGAATCAATATCTACTTTTGGAGGAGAATTAGGTTCAGGTGGCAGAATTTCATATTGATTTATCGTTATTTGAGTTGGTGGAGAAGTTCTCTTCGCTCTTTGAGCATATATACTTATCTTGTTTTCTTTATTCTTTTCAATCTGAACTTCAATATCAAAAAATCCCTTTTCATCTGCCTTCTGAGAAAATGTTCTATCTTCTACCTTCACGAATACCTCGCATCCACTGCAAGTTTCTCCTTTTATTAACGCCTTATCTTTTCCTGTTTTCTTAGGATAAAAAATTATCTTTGGAGGCTCAGATATTGGGATATCACCAAATAATTGACAAGGAAGATAAAGTGATAGTATAAAAGATAAGGAGAAAATAACAGTTTTGATTTTTTTGATTTCAGATCTGTAAAACATACATAAAAATAAAAAATATCATAATAATGCAAAGCAAACGAAAAAATTATAAATACTTGTAGAATATATATCGCATTATTCTGATTTTTAATTTAGGTAATAATCTTAGAATGAAAGTTAGATCTGGTAGATCAAACAAAAAGTTAAGTAGAGCACAAGAGGATATCCAACAACAAATTAAAGACAAAAAAATAAAAATATCTCAGAAGCTCAAAAGAATAATAGACACTGTTCTTGATAAAAAATGTGAAAACATTGTGGTAATAGATCTTAGGAAATTCAATCATATTGCGGACTTTTTTGTAATATGTGAATCTGGCAGTTCTACTCAAACTGAAGCAGTAGTATATGAATTCAAGAAATTATCAAAAAGCTTGAAAAGTATGAACATAAGAAACATTGAGTTCAGAGCAAATGCGGGTTGGAATGTAGTAGATTTTGGAGATATAATTCTCCATATATTTGATAGAGAATCAAGAAGATTTTATGACCTTGAGGGGCTATGGATAGATGCGAAGAAATTTTATGTTGAGCCAGATGGAAGCATAAGACTACAAGAAGTCTAAAATGAAACTCAAAAACACATTAACCAGAAAAATAGAAGAATTTGTTCCACTGCGAGAAAAGGAGGTCGGAATCTATCTGTGCGGACTTACAGTTTATGACAGAATGCATATAGGACATATCAGAAGTTTTATTCCATTTGACATACTTGTAAGATACTTCAAGTACAAAGGGTATAAGGTAACCTTTGTTAGAAACTTCACAGATGTTGACGACAAAATAATCAACAGAGCTCTGCAAGAAGGAAAAACAGCTCAGGAGATCGCAGAAACTTACATAAAACTTTTCTATGAAGATATATCACATTTTGAACTTGCTAAACCAGATTTTGAGCCAAGAGTAACAGAGAACATTCAGGAAATAATAGAACTCATACAAAAGATCATCAGAAATGGATACGCTTACGTTTCAGATGGAGATGTTTATTTTGAAGTTGATAAATTCAAAGATTATGGCAAACTTTCTGGTATGAGCAAAGATGATATGCTTGCTGGAGCAAGAGTGGAAGTCTCAGAGAAGAAGAGAAATCCACTTGATTTTGCTCTTTGGAAGCAGAAAAAGTATGATTACGAACCATCTTGGAAGTCTCCATGGGGAGAAGGAAGACCCGGATGGCACATTGAATGTTCTGCTATGAGTATGAAGTATTTAGGTGAAACATTTGATATTCATGGCGGTGGACAAGACCTTATCTTTCCTCACCACGAAAATGAAATCGCACAGTCTGAGTCCGCCACTCAAAAAACTTTTGTAAGATACTGGTTGCATGCCGGTCATCTTTTTATAGGAGGAGAGAAAATGTCAAAATCTCTTGGAAACATAATAACTGTACCACAAATACTCAATATGTTTCATCCAGAAGTCCTAAAACTCTTTATTATAAAATCACATTACAGGAGCAATATTGAGATCTCAGGAATAGAGGATATAAAAAAAGAAGAAAAAACTCTCGTGAATTTCTATTACAACATAGAATTCCTTGTGGATAAACTCAAAATAAATCATGAAGAGATTAACAAAGTAGAACCAGATGAATCTGCTGTTTCAAATTTTGAGAAAGCTCTGGAAGAAGATATGAATACACCTGAAGCTATCTCCATCATATTTTCTGAGTATGATAAAGCTATTAGGGAAGGCTCAAAATACACGTTCTTGAAATTTTTGAAGTTTTTGAATGTAGCTTCAGATATTCTGGGAGTTTTTGGCAGGATCCAGGTTTTAGGTAGAACGAGTTTCATAGAAGATGAGATCAGAAGAAGATGCGAGCAAAAGGGATACAACTATGAAGAAATATGCAGCCTCATAGAGAAAAGGAATGAACTCAGAAAGGAGAAAAGATTCCAGGAAGCAGACGAGATCAGGAGAAAAATTATGGAAATTGGAATATATCTACAAGATACAGAACTCGGTTCAAGAAAAATACCTGTGTGATTTACCATTATGTTCTTGATCTGTGACAAAAGTCTGGTGTCTTCTGGATATATAGTAAAGTCTATAAAAAGTATTGTTTTATGATTTCAGCAAAACATCAAAGCTTTGCGATAATCTCGTCTATATCAAACGAATCTGCAACATGTTTTGTTTGATATTTGTATATTATTACATTGTTTTCATCTATTACAAAGAATGCAGGCCTTGTGAAGTAGTTTTTATCTATACCTCCTGGAACAATCTTGTAATCCTTTAAAGATGGAATTGTTTTTACAGATTCAACGATTGCTGCTGGGTTAACGAAGTCCAGAGGACTTCCGTCTTCGACCCCATATCTTTTATATATTGTTTTTTGAGGATCGGATACCATAATAAATGGAAAATCTCTGAGTTTCTCAAGGTATTTTTTCAGAACATCTGCTGTACTATGTGAAATAAGTATTACATCTGCTTTTTCAAAGTTTTTCGATTTTGAAAGCATTTTCATAATGTCTCTTTGACAGTATGGACATCCTATGTATCTTAAGAACCCGAGAACTTTTTTCTTTCCTACAGAAAGCCTTACCAGCTTACCATATATGTCCGAGACACTGAACTCTGGTGCTTTTTCTCCAATATAAGCCATATCTGTAATTATGTAATCTTCAAGATTCTAGCAGCATCTTTTTCAGATTTCATTGATTTTTCCAAAACCTATCATTCAAAACTGCAAAATTTACTTGTCTTTTTCTGGATGAATAAATTTGAAATAATTATGTATGATTGAAGTATTTGTTTCTTTTATAGGGGGGTTGCTTTCTTTTTTCTCACCTTGCTTCTTTCCTCTTATACCAGCTTATATATCTCTTATCACTGGAGTTTCGTTAAGAGACATAAAAGATAAAAACTTTTCGCATTCAGTTCTATTTTATTCTGTTTTCTTCATTCTTGGTTTTTCTATAACATTCTCTATACTTGGTGCATCTGCTGCCTTCTTGGGAAAAATTCTGAAAGCCTACAAAAATGAGATAATGCTTCTCTCAGGAATACTACTTATTATCTTAGGATTAAATCTCATTGGAGTTCTGAGAATTCCTGGTTTCCTAAAGGAAAGAAGGGTTGATGTCTCAAAAATATCTTTACCAAAATACGTATTCCCTTTAATTTTTGGTACCTTCTTTGCTGTTGGATGGACCCCGTGTATCGGTCCAATTCTTGCTGGAATTCTTGTTATAGCTTCATCTTATGAAGTAGTGTATGGAGCTTTTTTGCTCTTTGTCTTCTCTCTGGGTATAGGAATTCCGTTCTTGTTGTCTTCAATATTTATATCTAAGTTTCTTGAATTCTCATATAAGTTCAAAAAATTTTTAAGATCAGTTGAATTTGTATCAGGAGTTTTACTCATAGCTTTTGGAATAGTTTTTTCTTTTAACAAATTGAATGCGATCTCAATCTCTTTCTTTGATTTTAGCTCCTTTGAAGAAAGGCTTATGAAATTTGTCAAATCTGAACCAGATGTAGACGAGGAACTGATAAAATCAAGAAAAGCCTTAATTTCAAATTCATCAGAGATTTACAGGAGAATATTTTCCGGAAAATACAAACCAATCAACAATATCTTCCCAACGGAATCAATATATATCATAGTTAATTTCTGGTCAACAAATTGTAATCCGTGCAAGAAAGAAATACCGGATCTGATAAAGGCTAACTCAAAATACGAGGTAGCAATAATTTCAATAGCAGATGATACAAGAAAAAATATACTGAATTTTCTATCTGATGGATACAATATAAACTACCCAATCTTCCTGATAGAAGATATACTCGGAGATGGAATATATTCTCCTTACGGACTCCCAGAGTCCCTGTTTTTCTATAACGGAAAGTTTGTAGGCAGATACATAGGTATTATAAATGAAGATATAATCAAAAAATTTCTTTCTCTGGATTTCTCGTTTCTGGAAGAGGAATAGGAACCAGAAGATAAACAATAAACTTGAATTTTACCAGGTACCATTTTTTATTATTTCTTGAACCAAACTTTTTGCTGCTGAGTAAGGATCTCTTTTGCCATCAAAGATCTCCTTTTTTCTTTCATCATAGATCCTACTATTTTTTATTCTTGCTAATATTTCTCTTGATATAGAGCTCAGAAAATCTCTTTCCAGCCTTTTTTTCCTTTTTTCAACAAGTATCTTCTTGGATTTTAAAAATTCTCTGTGATTTTCTATTTGTTTGAGAAGTTCATCAATACCTTCTCCACTTTTTGCTACTGTTTTTATGATTGGTATTTCCCATTCCTGCTTTCTGTTCATGTTAGAAAGAACCATTTTGCCAAGATCTCTTGCTGTTTTTATTTCGTTGTATATCTTGTCTGCAAGTGGTCTATCTGCTTTGTTTATCACTATTATATCTGCCACCTCGTAAATTCCACTTTTCATAAATTGTATTTCGTCACCGCTTTCGGGAGATACTATGAGAATTACAGTATCTGAGATCTTGTATATTTCTGTTTCTATTTGTCCAACTCCAACCGTTTCTACTATGATTTTTTCCATTCCAAAAAACACATACAAGTTTATTATATCTCCTGTGTTTAAAGATACTCCACCAAGTTCTCCTCTTGTTCCCAGGCTCCTTATGAAGACTTTTTCTTTTGCCTGAACCCCGGCCATTCTTATCCTATCTCCTAAGATGGCTCCTCCACCTTCTTGAGATGAGGGATCACAGAGAATAACCCCGCAATTTATATTCTGTATTATCTGAGATATTATTGTACTTTTGCCGACCCCCGGTGGTCCTGTTATTCCTATTATGTGTGAGTTATCTTCAAGAAGATTTTTCTTTGTCTTTTCTGAAAGAACTGTCATAAGCTCATGTGCTCTTTCTGGATTTCTCTCAACAAAACTTATGGCTTTTGCAAGAGAAAGTTTATCTTGCTTCAGAAATCCTTCAACTATGCTCTCAAACATAAGCTCAACATTTTAATTTAAACATCAAAGAAAGTGAAAAATTTAGGTTTTATCTGATTTTTACACATAATTGATGTATGAATCAGAAGGGAAAGATATACTTTGTCGGAATTGGTCCCGGAGACCCCGAACTTATGACTATAAAAGCTCACAAAGTTATGAGCTCAGCTGATATAATAATATACACAGGCTCGCTCATAAACCGAAAAATTCTTGATATGTTTCCAAAAGCTGAAAAAATAGACTCTCATGGTTTGTCTGTTGATGAGATAGTTGATATAATGAAAAAAAAGTATAATGATGGGAAGGTAGTTGCAAGAGTTCATGATGGAGATCCTTGTATTTTTGGTTCTACAAAGGAGTATTTTGAACTTCTTGAAAAAGAGGGTATTGATTTTGAGATAATTCCAGGAGTTTCATCATTCATAGCAGCTGCTTCTGCTCTAAAGATGGAATACACAATACCAGAGATAACCCAAAGTATCGTCATAACCCGCTACCCTGGAAAAACTCCCGTACCTGAAGATATAAGGGAATTTATGAAACAAAAGCCGACAATTATATTCTTTTTATCAGCTGCATTAATAGACAAAATTGTTCAAGACCTTCTTTCAGCTGGATTTCCTCCGGAATTTCCCTGTGCCGTTTGCTACAAAGTAAGTTGGGAAGACCAGAAAATAATACAAGGAACCATATCTGATATATCGTCTAAGATAAAAGAGCAGGGCATCAATTCACATGCGCTTTTTATAGTATCAAAAGCTTTTCAAGCCTACGGAAACAGATCTTTTGTTTATTCACAGCAATACGCACAAATGGTAAGAAGAGTAAAAAATAAAAACAATCATTCTGATGAAAGCAATAATCTAATAGATGACCAATAACTATAGATATCACCTTAATTTTTAGCAAAATGAATTTTTGACAAAATTCAAATCTAGTCTCTTCATCTAATATTGAAAAGATGGACAATCTATCAGAATTAATAGAGCAAAAGAAAAGAGAAACCCTAAGAAAGATTCTGAGCAAGGGTATCGCGCTTGTTTCGGTGACTCGGGGGGGAACCAGAATTATATCTTCTCTTGCAAAAAAACTTGAATTTGACAAAGTTTCAGTGTTTGTACCAGAGAAGTTCTCAGGGGAAACTGATTTAAACAATGTGGTTTTCTTCAAAAACATAAAAGAGCTTCTTCTTGAAATATTCCATAGCTATGATGCGATTATATGTGTTATGTCTCTTGGAGCTCTTGTTAGGCTTATATCACCAAAACTCAAGAGCAAAGAAGAAGATCCAGCAGTTTTGTGCATAGATGAAACGGGAAAGTTTGTTATAAGTGTTCTTTCCGGACACGTTGGAGGAGCTAACGAGCTTTGTAGAGAAGTTGCAAGAGTTCTTTCAGCAACTCCCGTTATAACCACAGCTTCTGATTCTCTTGGAACAATACCAGTTGATATATTCGGTAGAGAATTTGGATGGAAAGTTTTTGCAGATCATGATACACTTGTTAAAGTATCTTCGTCAGTAGTCAACGATGAAGGTGTAGCAATAGTTCAGGAATCCGGTGAAAAATTTTTTTCTGTTCCAAAAAACTTCAAGTACTTTACAAAGTTTGAGGACTTCGTTCAGGAGCAGGAAAATTTCTCAGCTTGCCTTTTTATTTCTCATAGAGAAATCAAAAAAGATGCATTCAAAATACCTGTTGTGATTTACAGACCTCCTGTTCTTCATGTTGGTATTGGTTTTGATAAAGGAGTAAAAGCTCATGAGCTTTATGAATTTCTCAAAGATACTTTTGAGAAATTTGGTATTTCAATGGATTCAATAAAAACAGTTTCTACCGTTGATGTTAAGAAAGAAGATCAAGAATTTTTGGCTTTCTCCGAAATTTTAAAAAGCAGAATTGGGGCAGAGGTTATCTTTGTCAAGAAAGAAGATCTCTCCAAAATAGAAGTAAAAAATCCATCTGCACAAGCGAAAAAATATCTCGGGATACCGTCGGTTTCAGAAGCTTCTGCATTGTTTTGTGCTAAAAATGGTAAGCTTTTGGTTGAAAAGCAGAAAGGAAGATCTCCTTCATCTCAAGCCGGTATGACACTTGCAGTTGCTATTGAAGAGCATATGAATATTTGAGAAATGCAAATAGCAAAACGGATCAAAAGAATAAATAAAATTTTATTTGATGAAAAAATCTTATGATCTTAAGAAGGAATCCAATCAAAAGATAGAAACACACAAAAAGATCAAAACATACAAATTGAAAGATATACAAATTTACACAGATGAATCACAGGAAGGGATTAAGATTGAAATATCTGGTGATATTCTTGGTTTAAAAATATCCACTCAGAAGTTAAAGGATCTGATACAAGATTTACTGGTTGAAGAAAGGTTCAGAGGAATGGTTGATATGGCTTCCTTCATAACTCATGAGATAAAAAACCCAATCTTTGCGCTGAGGTCAAAAGTTTTATCTCTGCTTGAAGATGCAAACCAAAACAGTAGAGACCTGAAAATAATAAAGTCAATTTTTGACAGGATTGAATCTATAATATCAAATACGAGTATATTTGTAAGGGGGAGTAAAATTGAGTCGAAGAAGAAAATAAATATTGAAGCTATAATAGAGGATACTATAAAAGAGATACTCGAAACAAAGGAAATTTTCCAGTATGATTTTGAGGTTGTCAGATCTTACAATTCAGATAAGTTGTTCATTCAAGGAGATGATTTCTTACTCAAAAGATGCTTCTCAAACATTATTTTCAACAGTATAGAAAGCCTTGAGATGTCTCCGCAGAAGAAAATAAATGTTAGAACTTACGATGAATCAGGAAATATCGTTTGTGAGTTTGAAGATACTGGATGTGGTATTCCAGAAGATAAACTGCAAAAAATTTTTATACCGTTTTATACAACAAAACCACATGGAACAGGACTTGGTATGACTGTTGTAAAAAAAATAGTTGAGATACATAACGGAAAAATACTGGTTGAATCTAATGTAGGAAAGGGTACAAAAATCAGGTTATATTTCCCTTCGGTTTAGGTGTGGTGGTCAAGATCTGATAGAACAAAGATTGATATGATAATACATTAGGTAAGGTAAGCGTAACATATTGCTGACCTACATAATATCTATCTGTTCAAAAACATACCTTATTGCTAAGAATCCAGAAAGTTTAAATTTTGTATCTGGTATAAGAGAAAGGGAAGGGGATAGTTCAAAAGATATGTTTATTGGAATCCTCAAAAATGAATCTACACCGAGTGGAACTCTTAATCCAAGTGATGTATCTTTCTCAGTAATACCCACAAATAATCCAACACCGGGATAAAATTTTAGTTTAACATCTTTTAGGTTCAGCTTATGTAATGTTTTATTCCAATCCGCAAAGACAAAAACAGACTCTTGAATAATTGACCAAGATAAACCAGAGTGTAGTGCCTGATCATTTGGTCTGAACCATGATTTTATATTTATTCCTGTTGGCTCACCAAGCATAATACCTAAACCGACATCAAAAAGTAAAATAAAAACCAGAATATTCATTGCTCTGTATAAGTTAATAACTTACATTTGCATAATTTATGACAAATTAGATGATATTTTGCTTTCCTGTAAAAAACTAAGAAACAAAACATTTAAGAAATATAAAATTCTGATTTTTTGATATTGAAATATTTAACCTGTAATGATTGAAGTATGTTTGATATAAACTTAACGTTTGTACTAAGCTTTCTGATTTTCATAATTGCTTTCTTTGTATCGTACAGACTCATTTACCTTTCAATCTCTAAGGAAGCTTTCAAGTACGAGGATGCTATAAAAGCAAATATGCAAGAAGCTTCTCAATATATCCGCGAAGCTCAAAAACTTGAAGATGAAACGAGAAAAATTATTGAATCAGCCAGAGAAAAAGCTTTGGAAGATTACAAGAAGAAGGTAAGTGAAGCTACGGAAAAAGCAAACAAAATCATCCAAGGAGCAATAGAATATTCCGAAAAGAAGATATCAGAGATAGTTTCAGATATAGAAAAAGAAAAGGAAAAGATGTTGAACAAGATTCCAGAAATCGCATCTGCTCTCTCAAAAGATATTTTGAGGAAAATACTTGAAAGGGAGGTTTGAGTATGGAAGGACATCACAGTTTTGTATCCACTCTTATTTTTACATCGATAAACTTTGCAATATACATCTTTCTTATATATAAATTTCTTTTTCCAAAGATGAAAAAATCCCTCGAACAGAAGTCAGAAGCAATGCTTTCTGAATTACAAAGGTCAAAATCAGAATTAGAATCAGCAAAAAGAAAATATGATGAAGCAAAATTAAAAAGAGAGAAAGCCAATGAGGAAATCAAAAGAATTGAAGAAGATATAAATAAACTTGCAGAAGCGGAGTCGGAAAAAATAATCAAATCTGCCCAAGAATTCGAAAAAAAGAAGATCGAAGAAACAGAAAACATTATAAAGACAAAAGTAGAAGATGCAAAGAAAGAGATCAGAAAGCATACTCTTGAGTACGCTCTAAAACTTGCAGAAGAGTATATAAGATTAAAAAAGTCCGATCAGGATTCAAAGAAGTTTTTCTCAAAGATTTTAAATTCAATAGAGCAGATTGGAAAGGAGAGTAAAAACTAATATGATTGCTCAAAGATACGCAAAATCCCTGCTACTTGCCGCAAAGGAAACGGGAAACATAAACAAAATACTTGAAGATATAAAAAAGATACAGAGTATATTCAAAGATGAGAATGTTCGAGGATTTATTCTTGCACCTCTTACCTCGAAAAAGGATAAAATTGATTTTATAGATTCCATATCAAAAAAATTTGGATTCCTTGATATAACCACAAACTTTCTAAAAATTCTCTTGACCAAAAAAAGATTCAACCTGATAGATGATATAATAAATGCATTTTATATGTATTACCAGAAAGATCAAGGTATAGAAACTGTTGTTATAGTTTCAGCTGAAAAACTCAGTGATGAGCAAATCAATTCACTGAGGGAGAAACTTGAGAAAGCTTTCTCAAAAAAATTCGAGATAGACTTGAAATATGATGAAAATATGCTGCTTGGTATGGAGATTCTGGGAAGAGATTGGAGGATTTCTCTCTCTGCAAGAAACATGCTGAGAGAGTTTTCAAAAATAGAGTTTTAACTAATTCTGGGTATTCATGTAATAGATTTTCCTGGTAGAATAAATCAGAAATTGGATCACAAATTCAGATCTTTAGGATTATCTTATATATTATGAATAACAGCTTATTCAGATCTTTAGGTATCTATGGATATGATAGGATAGAGGATATAATACTTGCAGGATTGCTGACCGGAGATCCGGTTCTTCTTGTCGGGACACACGGAACAGCTAAAACTCTTCTATGCGAAAGGTTAGCAAAAGCTCTTGGTCTTAAATTCATAGCTTATGATGCTTCAAAGGCTCTGTTCGAGGATGTTTTGGGATTTCCTAATCCCTTCAGTCTAAAAGAGGATAGAATTGAATATGTATCCACAGATATATCTATATCAGATAAAGAGTTTGTTCTTATTGATGAGATTTCAAGAGCAAACTACCAGATGCAGAATAAATGGCTTGAAATCATACGATCAAGAAGAATTATGGGGAAGAAACTCGAAAGCATCAAGTATATCTTTGCAGCTATGAATCCGCCTAACTATCCCGGAGCTAGAACCCTTGATCCAGCTCTTGCCGGCAGGTTTTCATATATAGTCTGGGTTCCGGAGTTTGAGGATCTTAGTAAGGAGGACAAAAAAAATGTTATCTCGAACATTACAGAAAGCGATGCTGTGATGCTCCAGAAAAATATTGGATATAAACAGATATATGAGGATATCAAAATTAACAAACTTCTTGAAGAGGCTAAAAAGTCTTATCTTGGAATCTCGGAAAGATTTAATGAAACTTTAGATGATTTTATAATTGCTCTTGAACAAGTTATCAGAGATAAAGCAAATGAGTTAAGATTAGATGGAAGAAGAGCTGGGATGATCAAAAGAGGACTGCTTTCTATACTCTCAATAATGGATGCAAAGGGAGAACTCTCAGAACAGAAAATATATGAAATAATCCTATCTACTACACCATATCTTCTTCCATTTTCCGTGGTTTATGAAACATTTGAAAAAGATTTTATAGATTACATAATTTTGGATGCATTAGATAAAATATCTGACCAGGTAGGATCAAGAAGAGAGAAAATAATCATGGATCATGTGGCTCTTTCAAGACTTGAATCATCAATAATTAGAGAATCAGACTACTCAAGGAAATACTATCTTATTGAAAAGTTATACAAGATAGATTTTGATAGATCTCAAGAAATGAAAAAGAGGTTCTTTGACTTCCATAGAAATATATTCAATTTCTCAAAATATGAACATATAGTAGAACTCTTTATTGAAGGCTTGAATGAGAATCAAGATGTTCAAATGGTTCCAAAATCACAGATTGTGGCTGCATCTTTGGTATCATTTTTTGAAGAATCAATCGGATATTCGGATTTCAAAAAGATATTTCATACCTTGGATGAAATAATAAAACTAAGAAAAGGACCCTCTGCCAATTAATACATTAGAGTCAGGACAAAAATTATGAAGCTCCTAAAAATAGTATATGCAGATAAAATAGGAGAACAAGAAATACTTTTAGCGAGCCCTGTCAACATCAATGTACCGATCTCCAAAGCAATAGAGCTTGGTATATGTTCTTTTGATGATCTTGAAAAAAACCTGGAGAATTTTAGAATAGGCGAAAAACTTATAAAGGGTATATTAATTTGCCGAAGCGAAGAAGTAATAAATGAATTCATCCGAGAGCACCTTGTGAACAAAGATGATAGGATTCACCGCTTCCGATCACCATTTGTTGAATTTCATATCGATCCATATTACGTTAACTTTGTAAAAATTGGTAAAAATGTGTATGCTTGTCCAAGAACGGAATTGATCATTTTTTATGGATGGGATATCAAAGGTTCAAATGTTCAACCTGTTTTGTGCGGTAGGATCAATAAGAGTCACTATAATGAAAGTTCACACGTTATTTTTTACTATTCTGGATATAATCAAAAATCCGAAATGGTTTATATCAGATTAGCCAAATCTCCAAAGGAATTACCGAACTATATAATAAATGCTCTTAAACTATATGGTGTTTCTGCTTATTCTTCGGGGAGCTATAGTTTTGCAACCAGGAATAAGTATATCTCACAGATAAGTTTTGTACACTTTCTTCCATTTCCTCCATACGAAGCCTTATATGCGGTGAGAGCTTTCTCACCGAAAGTAGTAGAAGATTCCGAAGAATTAGATCTACCAGATTTTCTGAATGATGTTTTTGTTGTCAAAACTTTTCTGTTCACTTCGGAACCAATAAACATATTGGAACTCAGACCTGGTCAGCTTAAAAGATTTGCATCTTTTCTTCACGGTGAGGTGTTTGATCCATCGGTTCGGACAGAAAATCCACAAAATGAGTACATATCTTTGTTCAAAAACTCATGTGGATACTTTTTAATTTGCAAACCAAAATGGCCGTTATAAAAAAAGAAATAATTCAAGAGCTATACAAAAGCTACCGCAAACACATTTTCTTTGGAGCCATACTAGATGTAGCATACCGCGATTCAATAGAGATAGTAGAAAATAGCGATATACAAACTGCAAGAATATTCATAAGGGGAAGTTACTTAAGTCCCTTAAGTTCAAAGGTAACTATTGAATTCTCACCCAAGTTCTACAGTGTATATATCAAAACAAAAGAAGATATCCTTTTTCTGCTGTCACATGAGATTTTGCACTATATTCTCGGCCACACTACTGAATCTCCAGTATACGATTCAAGATATGGCAGATATGTAACGAACTTAGCAGAAGACATAATCATAAATCAGATCATATACAGAGAATTTGGAGACACAGCCAAAAATCTGAATGTAACTGATATTTACAGAAAGAACAGGAATGAAGAAGGAAAGATTCTCTGTCCAGCTTCATTATTTCTTCCTCCGTCTGAGTGGTCTGATGAAAAAAACGAAAAATGCAGAGAATTGCAGGAAATGATAAAATCAAACAATATAAATCTTGAAAGAATTCTAAAACATATCCAGCAGCATAATCCAGGGGATCTAACCATTATAGAAGAGCTAGTAGAAGCAAGTCAGATTGACAAAGAGATATTAGAGCATGTTATCAAATATGTTTCTGAAAACATAGAATCAAGGATTTGTAAAATATCAGGAAATGATATAACCAACTCTGCTCGAGGATTAGCAACAATAAAACAAAAACTAGTTGAATTGATCAAGGAAATATCAATAGAAGAATATGGGAAAATTGAAGACATATGCCAAAGGGGTGTAGGGGTTCTTCCATACCATGGAAGAAAAGATTTTGTCTTCCTTTCAACAGATATTCCACCCGTTATATATTCATCGAACTATTTATTCGACGAAGGCAGATCATTCAGGGTCTATATGGATGTGTCCGGCTCATTCTATTCCCATCTGCCTGCTTTATTCTACCTTCTTGAATCAATAAGGGATTGGATAGCTTTTCCTATATATGGGTTTAGCACACAGGTATTTCCAATAACAAAAAAAGATTTGTCTGAAAGAAAATTCATGACAACTCTTGGAACAGACTTTGACTGTGTAGCAGAACATATATTGAAAAACAGATTTGATAAGGTTATTCTAGTAACGGACGGTTTAGGGAATATTTCAAATAAAAACATTAAAGCTCTTGTTTCAAGGTGCAAAATACTTACACTTCTTGTTGAAGGAAAAAAATCTACCGTAAAACAGTTTTCCTACAAAGTTATAGGTTTAAGTAAGCTTATGAAAAGTCAATACAGAAAAAAATGGTAAAAGTACAAAATGTAATGTTTCATCTTTTGTTATGTTAGCTGAATGAATAAAACAGGGAAAATACCCTGAAAAGTCATATAGTGATTTTTTGTCTCATTTCATTTATGAGTTTTTCAGGAAAAATTACCGTTTGCTTGTAAATTTATGACTATCTTAACAAATTTATATTTGTGATAGGAGAGGTCATAAGAGACCTTGTTTTTGAACTCAACAGAATAAGTATTCCAGATGATGTAAAGTTTATTCTTGATTTTCAGATAAAAAACCTTTTCCTTTCTGCTGAAATCGGTAAGAAATCCATAAATTATCAAGAGACCTATGAAAAGGCAAAGAAAGTTGGATTTAGTGAAAATGTTATTTCAGCTTTTCTGAATTCCTCAGCTTCAATCTTCTACGATTGGGATGACTACCTTTTTGCAGGACACACAGGACACTCTTCTGTTTTTGTTTCTCATTCACTTACAAAAGATCCAGAAAAGCTCATGAAAGCTGTTTTAATTGGGAATGAGGTGGGGGGTAGAGTAGGAGCTCTATGTATTCTGGGACCTCTCAACGGTCAGATGATGAGCTACATACACGGTATAATCTCTGCTGTGATAACAGAGTACATCACAGGAGATATTTCAAATATCCCAAAGAGAGTTTCGTATTATATGTCAAACCCAAACTTCCTAACTTATGAAGGTTTTATGGGAGGTAAGACAAAAATTTTCTCATCTGCTTTCCCAATTGTTCTTGGTATGATTTCATCTATGTTTGAACTTGGTGACAACAGAGAATCAGAAAATGGATTTTTAAAACTATTTTCTTATTCTTCTTACAAAAGTATAGATAAGAATATTCGTAGGATTTTTTCTCCGTCTTTTTTTCTTACAAGAACATTAATGATAAAGAAATATCCAGCTTGTGCCTATGTAATTCCTCAGATAGAGTGTGCTGTTTCTATAAGAGAACAAATAGAAATGGAGAATGGTTTTTTTGATATAGAGAAAGTAGATAAGATAAAAATAGAATATTCAATAATAAATTATATCCTTGACCAAATCTCTCTAAAATATATACCAGATGATCTTTCAAATAGGATTCCACTACAATTCTCAACACCTCTTGCGTTTATAGTCGCTTTGATGAGCGAAGATGATTTTAATCCAAGATCATATTACATATTTAGTAAATCAGAGCTTATGAGGTTATACGGAAAGACTGAAATCAAACATAACGTTGGATTCACCAACAAGGTCTTGAAAAATGTTTTGAATCATTTTCCAATTCCAATTGTTCCTGATGTGAAGGCAATAATTTATGCTCTTTCGGGCTTGTTTGTAGGAGAAAAATTTTCCATACCAAAAAATCTTTTTGAAGTTGTCCAAACTCTTGTTTCCTCTGGAGATCCAAAGTTCAATCCAGATAACTTTGAATTCTTTTTCCCAACCCGTGTTCAAGTTGTGTATGGTGGAAGAATATATGAAGAAGAGAGAAAATCTCATTCTTTTTTAGCAAGGACAGTAAGCAAGGAGGAGATGGAAAAATTTCTACAATTTAAAAACTTCATAAAAAGCTTATGAGTAATGCCATTTTTGTTATAAAGAATTTTTTGGCATAACAATTAAACCTTTCTTGATACAATAAGATTAACTACACCAAAAGTTATGCTATCTATTTTTTCTATTTCAAAACCCTTTTGTTTGAGTATTTTGGAAAACTCATCTACTGAATAGAAATTCAAGATACTCTGACTCATATATAAATACGAATTTCTGTCCCCCGTAAGTAATCCGATGAAAAATGGTATAACTCTAAGTAGATATAACTTATAGAAGAAATATAGGACTGGGTTCATCCTTGGTCGCAGAGTATCAAGAATTATAAATCTACCTCCTTTCTTTAGAACTCTTCTGATTTCATCTATTGCTTTTATTCTATCTTCAAAATTTCTTATTGCAAAGGAAATAGACACACAATCAAATGCTTCGCTTTTAAAAGGAAGAAACTCAACAGCAGAAAGAACAAAATTGACATCTTTGCAGAATTTTTTGTTCTTCATGCCCCACTTCATCATCTTTATGCTTATGTCCGTTCCTATTACCTTGTGTACATTATGTGAGCATGAAAATCTTGAGGTCATTTCACCTGTTCCACAAGCAACATCAAGCGTTGTGCCATAAGCATATCCTTTGGCTTTATCTCTCCATATACCATCAAGACCAAATGACATAATCTTGTTCATAGGTTCATAAAAGCTCGCAATAGAATTGAATATTCCTGCTACTTTTCTCCTGTTGGCAAATGGGTTTATTGAAAAGTCGTTCATACGGAATAATTTGTTATACTTCTTTTTCTGCATTTGTAATTTTGAGATATTCTTTGATGTACCTGATGGATATAGAATTTATTCTGGTGATTCTTAAGAAATGTGATCCTTCTAGAAGATTAATGTATCAGACATCAACAAAAATCATAAAGCCACAAAGAAAAAATTCTGTAAATTGAGTAATTATATAATAATTTTTATAATTACCTTGAGGTACTTTGGTACCTCAGTATATGCTTCAAAAAAGGGTACTGGTAATAAGCTCTAACTATGGAATGGGTCATCTTATAGCGGCAAAATCCATTAAACAGTTACTTGAAGATGAAAACCAAGTTCTACTTCTTGACACAGTAGAAGATGGAACCTCTGCGGAAAAAACATTAGCCAAGCTCCATATCCTCGTATGGAGATACATTCCTGCTCTATGGAGAGCTATATATCACAATTCCCTATCAAGAAGGAAGATGCTAAAAACATTTTTCAAATATACTATAAACAAGAAACTATATGAAAATATACGAAGCTTTGAGCCAGATGTGATAATTTCTACAAATCCATATGCAACCACATACGGTATAAAATACAAAAAAGAACAACCTAATACCAAGCTTTTTGTATGTATAACAGATTTCTGGGTGCATCCATTCTGGCTTTACGATGAAGTAGATCTTTACTTTCTTCCATCTGATTACTCACTGAAGTTTTTCGATTCTACAAATTATATAGTCACCGGTATTCCTCTTAGGAAAGGTTTTTGGAAAGAGATAGATAAAGAAAGAATAAGAAGAAAGCTTGATATAAGAACAGATAAACTTGTTGTTCTGATGAATCTCGGAGCAAATAGTATATTACCCATGGGAGATACGATAGCATACATAAATAAATTTAGAGAAAGCCTCTACTTTTTAATAGTTGTTGGAAAAGACAAAAGAAGATATAACGTGCTTTTTGACAGGCTAAAAAGATATAAGAACCTCGATTTCAAGCTATTTAGCTTTGTAGAGGACATACATAACCTTGTTTTTGCCTGTGATTTCTGTATCACAAAGGCCGGAGGCGTTACTGTTTCTGAGCTTATTTACACAAAAACTCCTGCAATATATTATAGAAGCCTACCCGGACAGGAGGAAGGTAATCAGGAGTACATAAAAGAATCAGGGCTCGGGCTAATTGCAAAAAAATTCGAACAACTCACAAGCCTCACTAAGCTCGTAATAGAAAACCCTTATATTCTTGAGTTTATTTCCAACAATCTTAGAAACCAGAGAAAGGGTATGGATTTCTTCAAGATCAAAGATATTGTAGCAGAGGAAAGACTGCCAGATTACGAGTCGGACTTTGATCTTTGGTATCCCGGAAGCGGAGTTCTCCCAGTCTAATTTCTTATACTTAGGAACCAAAACTTTGACTATTTATTTTACTCATTCTTACACGTAAATTCTTTCATAATATTGTTACGTAAATTTTTTCATCATAAAAGAAGCAATGCTAAAAAAACATTCCCAAGATATTTCTCTTTATCGAAGCGAAACGAATTTACTTTGGCTATGGCATGTTCTTGCTTTGATTAAATTTGCTTCTGACAATCTCATAAATTATGATTCCCGCCGCGACAGATACATTCAGGCTATCTGCTATTCCGAACATGGGAATTTTCACCTTCGTATCAGATATGTTCAGAAACTTTTGATGAACACCTCTGTCTTCTGATCCAAGAACTACGCAAACCGGGAATCGTATTTTAACATTCCAAATTACATCTTTTGCATTAGGATCAGCAGAAATTATATAAAATTTTGTCATGAAATCAGCAGCCTCATCTTCACTCACCTGATATATGTTTATGTTAAAGACAGTTCCAGCAGAGTTTCTTATTATATGAGGATTAAAAACATCAGTATTTTTTGAAAGCAATACTATATCCACACCGAAAGCATCAACTGTTCTCAATATTGCTCCTATATTTCCCGGCTTCTCAACCCCAATCAGACACAGACATATACTATCTTTTCTTATCACTGCGGAGCTTATATCTCTGCTCTCTGGATACTTAAAGACAGCAAATATACCCGGAGATTTTTCACGCATTGAAATTTCCTCAGAACACCTTTGAGATATGATTAAGAAATCTTTAACTTTGATTTCTAATGCTTTGAGTTCATATGCCTTAACTTTATCTCCTAAACTTTCTTCAACCATTATTATCTCCGGAACAAGATTAGATTGCAATGCTCTGTTTATTTCTCTTTCTCCCTCAACTATAAATAAACCCGTTTTTTTTCTCCATTTTCTTTCTTTTAGTTTTGAAAAGAGTTTTATTCTCGAATTTTTCGGACTATCTATCTTTACGATATTCATAAGTAAAATTTAGATTATGATAAAAAAATTAATCCTTTTAGCTTTATTGAATTTTGTCTTGATTTCATGTGGGGAAGAAAATTCTCCAGAATCATCTAAGTATCCAAAAGACCTTTTTCCGAAAAATATCTTACCATGTTCAGATGAAATGGGAGAGAGTTATACAGGGGGTGAATTCGTTCTTATAAGAGATGTCCCGTATTTTGGGGATCTAGTTGGAGATTTGTATCTTCCATCAGACAGAACTAATTTTCCGGTAGCTGTCCACATTCATGGTGGAGGTTGGCGCGGCGGTTCAAGAAGAACTCCTATGGCAAAATGGTGGGGTGAATTCCTGGCTTGCAATGGCATAGCTGTTTTTGATATAGAGTATACACTGATACCAAAAGCAAAAAACATAATGCAACAAGCAAAAGAATCAAAGTGTGCGATTGTTTGGACTCAAACTAAAGGAAAAGAATATGGAATAGGAGATAAAATAATAATATTCGGAGGAAGTGCTGGGGGACATCTCACATCTCTTGTATCTCTAAAAGAAGATATTGATATTTCTGACTGCCCGTGGAGTAAGAAATTAAATGGGAAAATAAAAATCTCAGCTTCTATTCCCTTCTATGGAGTTTACGATTTCACAGAATTTTTCGGAAAAACTATCCGGAGCCTTCTTCTGCTTGAAGAAAACGACCTTCAAGAAATATCTCCAATTTTTTACGCTCAAAATGCTTATTTTCCTACTCTCATCATACACGGAACATCGGACTTCATTCCTATTGAACACGCTCTGAAATTTTATAGAAAGCTCAAAGAGTATGGAAAAGATGTGGAGCTCTTTGTTGTGGAAGACGGGGTTCACGCTTTTGATGTATTTCCGGAAAACAAATTCACAAAAATCACAAAGGAAAAGATATACGATTTTCTTGTAAAAAAAAATATTCTTACTCCATATGATTCCAGACCTGAACCAAAATATGACCACATCAAAAAAGCTATGGAGTTTCTGGAGAATGGACACTTCAAGCATGCGTATCTTGAATTCTCAAAAGCTGGTGATATAAACTGTCAAACAGAATATGGAAAGTTCTTAGCGATAAGTTTTGATATTTTAAGCTCTCTTATAAATGCTCAAGATTCAGCAATATCTATTATTCCAGCAATTGATATTTCCTCAGAAGCTCCAAAAATGAAAAAATTCAAGGAACTAGAAGAAATCAATACAAAAAATCCGGATTTCAATTTTTATTATGAAAACTATATAGAACCAATTGTTGCAAGACTTGATAAATTAGAAAGATTAGGAAATTATATCCTTGAAAACTCATGTATTTTTACTTCCGAAAAAGGAGTTCCACTTTATCTTGGAGTATATAGTATAAAAGCAAGGATCGGTAAAAAATTCGGTCCAGAATTTCCTCTGTTCTTCATGAGTATAATCAATCTTACAAAATCTATTCTTTTTTATATTTTTTCTCACGACATAAATCTTCAAGTGACAAATAATCTACAAAAACTTCTGCAAAAATATACGGTCATTTTTAGTATAAACCAGGCGGTTGATCCAGTTGGTTTGATCAGAGATATTGCTGGATTAGTTTATGTTGAAAATCCAAACATCCTGAATTTCAAAAGACCGGAAATATTAGATGGCGTTAAGATTGATCTCACAAAATCTTCAAGATATTTTTCAAAGTATATAGAAGAAGCAATATTGAATATCTCAGATAACTCAGACGTTTTTGCTGTTAGAGATGAAGATGAGGATGGAAGATTATCAACATCTGATAGGTTCTATGTTGGCATATTAAAAGTTGAACCGTCTGATTCATCTCACTGGTTCATATCTCTGTCAAATTTTCTTGGAATACTACCATTTTTAGGTGAGGATTATTTCAAGAGAATATCAAGATTCTTCTTTGATCTTGGGAATATTGTGGAAAATAACGTTCCAATAAATCTTGGAGAGTTTGATAAGATTATTCCAGACATTCTAATAAATGCTCTGAGAGATAGGGTAGGGGAGAACATCTTCCCAGAATTCATCTCTTTCAACATAGGGGGATTCTTAGATTCCAGAAAGCCCCTGAGAGATTTTCTACCAGAGGTTGTTGCTGATATAGAGATTGAAGATTCTACAACCAAACCAGTTTTACTTATAGAAAGCGAAATAGGAAAATCCGGAACCCAATCAGATGTTTTTCCGAACAAAGATTACTGCTATGTATGCCTTTCAGGTGAGAGATTTAAAAGATACAACGGAGTAAATTCATATGATGGAAAAACAATTTCGTCTATTCAAGATGACTTTATTTCACTTGATGAAAAATTTCTTTTTCAGAACATAGGAATTCTGTATGCTTACTACAAAGATCCGACATTTGCTGGAAATCTATTTGTTTATGAGTCAAATTTATTTGTGGAACCAGATGTTTTTCTTTTAAACAAAGCTATTGCAATAATTTTTACGAGAATCGAGAAAATCTTTGGCTCGTTTTTAAGATGATGTTTTTTAGTTTGTTCGCTTAATGATGAAGAGCAAAAAGATAGATAAAGAGATAAAAAAGGTTCTAATTACTCTGTTTTTCTTGTTTTCTTGTAAATCTGGAAAGAACATAGAAACACTTGAGCAAAAAATTATAAGAGAAGGAAAAGAATACTCGCAGCCAGAGATAAATCTTGTGTCTTCTACAAAAGTCAGATTTATACTAAGAGATTTTCCAAATATAATATCTGATATTTTCGCAATTTCGTATGATTATTTTCCAGAAAACCTTACTCAAAGCTACTCAATTCAAGACATATATTCCTTTTTTCAAATTGAAAATATATGGGTTGTTCCAGAATATTGTTCTAGCTTCACTTGTCCAAAAATGGAGTGTAAATTGAACGATCAGAAGGATAATACAATGAACCGCGAAATACAGATTATTGGAGAGTGCTTCAACGATGTTTTTGATTTTTCAGGAAGAGTAATCTTCAAAGACTCTTTTGTGTTTTCTGGGAAAGATTTTTTACTGTCATATAACCTTGATTTTAAAGATTGGTATTTTCGCGGGGTACTAACGGATGAAAGAGTATTTTATAGTGGAAGTGTTTCTTTCGTATCACAAAGAAATTCTGGGAGAAACTCCATCAACAGAAAGATAAATATTAAGGGAAACTCATTTATAGGTGAGAATAGAAAACAGGAATTTCCAATAAACTTTGAGCATGAATTTTCTTACTTGGAAATGCAGCAGGGGAATACAAGCACAATATTCACCTATCTTACAGATTACAGGAATAATTTTTGCTTTGCCCGTGTTTCTGGTTTTAACTATATATTCTCATGTGAAAGATCCTATTCAGTTGAAAAATTAATATATGCAATAGATGACAAGAATATATCTACCACGGGGCAGGTCTTTACAATTTATGGGAAAGATACAAGGAGTTGGTTTGAAGTATCATTCTCTGTCAAAACACCAAAAGATTCCTGTGATTTTATATCAGGTGAAATAATGATAACTTCCGGGGATGAAAAGCTAATTCTCGAATATGAAGATAAGTTCTATGAGAAAGGAAAGTGCAATTTCCTATGTCCAAGCAGGTGGACATGGAGAAACAGGGATGGCCAAACAACTAGGGTAGAGTGTCTTCCATAGAATAGATCATATAATTAAATTTTTAAGTATATTTAAATAAATATTAAATTAAATTATTTCTATCAACAGAGGTATTCATAAAAATTTTATTGCTATGATATAAATTTATAATAAAAATTATATCGTAATGATAGTAAAAGAACTTGTCAGAGATTTTTTTCTAATGGAAAGAAAGTTCAGAGGAATAGAAAGAGAAATAGAAAAAAGGAGTTTGAAAACGGAATAGTTTCAATAATAGGGTCGAGGAAAGCTGGAAAAACTACACTCTTGATATACCTCCTTGAGAGAAAATACAGGGACGTGGTATATATAAACTTTGAGGATATAGTATTCAGAAAAATGAAACCAGAAGAATTCTTTGAAGTCATAAAGATCTTTGTTGAGGTAAAAGGTTTCTCTCCAAGAACACTTCTTTTAGATGAGGTTCAAGTTGTAGAGGATTGGCAAAGACTTCTTCGATCTCTTCTTGAAAGAGGGTACAAGATATTCATCACTGGGTCTTCTTCAAAACTTCTTGGAAGAGAGCTCGCAACAGAGCTCAGGGGAAGAACTATAAGCTATTTTCTTTTTCCCTTCAGTTTCAGAGAGTTTTTGATTGCAAAAAATTTTGAGATAAAAGATCACTATACAATGGAGGAGACCGGTAAAATATTAGGTCTGCTGAAAACTTATCTCACAGAATCAGGATATCCAGAAGTAATCTTCAGTGAAGAGAAACAAAGGTTGATAAGGAGCTATTTTGACGAGATATTTCTTCACGACTTTGTCGAAAGGCATAAGATAAGAAGCATAGATTTTGGAAAATTTCTCTTTGAATATTTCTTTCAGAATTTCTCAAAGGAGGTGAGTATAAACAAGATAAAAAATTATCTGAGAACCAATATTGGATTCTCTGATACGACGATTTATGAATATGTTGAGAAGCTACAAGATACACTTGCAGTATTTTTTATTGACAGATTTTCAAAAAGCTTTTATCAAAGAAGAAGTTGGCCAAAGAAAGTATACATCGTTGACGGAGGTATCTCTTCTATTCTGAAATTCAGCGAGGATATAGGAAAACTTATGGAAAATTGTGTTTTCATAGAACTTATGAGACGCAAAAACAAAAGACCGTTTGAAGAAGTATTTTACCTGAAAATCAACGACTCAGAAATAGATTTCATCGTTAAAGAAGGCAATTATATCAGTGAGATCATAGAAGTAACATATGATAGGGTAGAGCAGAAAAAAATCAGAAACATCGCAAGAGCCATGGAAATCTTAAATTGTGCAAGCTCAAAAATCATAACTTGGGACTACGAAGATCAGATAGTTTTCAATAACAAATGATCACCAGATCAATCCACCGATATTTTTTTCATGGCATCAAATATAGACTGCATCTTGTATTCGGTTTCATAAAATTCTTTTTCCGGAACTGAATAATAGACTATTCCGGCACCAGCTTGAACTGTGATTTTATTGTTATACGAGAAAGCTGTTCTTATAAGTATTGCGCTATCCATGTTTCCATCTGCGGAGAAATATCCGATTGCTCCTGCGTAAGGTCCACGCCTTTTTGTTTCAAGGTCGTGTATTATTTCTGCTGCTTCTATTTTCGGTGCTCCTGCTACTGTTCCAGCTGGAAAACAAGCTTTCAGAACATCTATAGCTTCTTTATCTGTCTCGCCGACGACATCGGATACAATATGCATAACTCTTGAATATTTCTCTATATAACCAAATCTTCTCACTCTGACTTTTCCCGATATACACACTCTTCCAAGATCATTTCTTGCAAGATCTACAAGCATAAGATGCTCCGCGAGCTCTTTTTCATCTTCAAGAAGTTCTCTGCTTATATTCTCATCTTCCTCCGGTGTTTCACCCCTTTTTCTCGTTCCAGCAATTGGTCTTGTCTCAACTATTTTATTTTCAACTCTCACAAGAACCTCCGGGGATGTTCCGCTTATCTTTATATCTCCGAAATCTAAAAAATACATATATGGTGATGGGTTTAGTATTCTCATAGCTCGGTAAAGAGAAAATAAATCAACATCACCTTCTATCTCCTTTGCCCTTGAAAGTACAACCTGTATAACATCACCTCTGTAAATTCTTCGAATAGCTTCCTTTACAATATCTTCAAATTCTTTCTTCTCAACAAGATTTTTTATTTCTTTTATACGGCACCTTTTGATTGATGTTGGTACACCTTTTGATGTAATGGTTTCGATATCCCTTGCGTTTATTTCCTTGCTTATGAGTATAACGTCCTTTGTTAGATTATCAAATATCAGAAGATTTGGAGTGAAAGTCAAATATATATCTGGAACTCCGAGTTTTTCCTTTCCAGAAAATGTATCAACTCTGTCAAAGATTGAAAAACAGTCATAACTTATATAACCAACTAGTCCAAAAGGAATTCTCTTTATTCCGAACCTACTTTTAACAATCTCTATTACTTCATTGTATTCTTTATATATTTCCTTCAGAATCTTGTTCATGTTATCTACTACTTTTTGTCCCTGCTGAATTCTTGTTTTCGGATTTTCAATATCTTGTACTTCATCAAGAGAGAACTTTAAAGATTTTGAAGGAGTTCCGAATCCCAAAAACGAATATCTTCCCCATTTTTCAATTTCCTCAGCACTTTCAAGAAGGAAAATAGGATTCAGACCTTCATACTTTAACCTAAGAAACAAAGATATGGGAGTATCTGCGTCAAGAAAAACTTTTTCTATATTCATTTTCCAATAGCTTATCAAAAAAGTTTGGAAAAATCACATATCAGAAAAAGTTTGTAACAATTGGGGATCTGCCAGAGCCGTTTGAGATAGGGGAGAATAATAATTTAAATTCCGATAAGGGACATTATGTAAAGTAAAGATATATATGCAAGTCATAGCATCTTAGTATGCAAGTTATAGAATTTTAGAACTCAACGACTGATCCTTTCACATCAACCGATACACTAACAAAAGAAATCCTAAGGTATTTTTCAAATCAACCTACAAATCTAAATCAATTAACCTTTTTTCTACAAATACAGAAAAAATGTATTTGGGAAACTAAAAAGATTACTTTGATCATGGCAAAAGCTAAATTTTTTCTGCTCAACCTTGGATGTCCGAAAAATCTCGTTGATTCTGAGAAGCTATCTCTTGAACTTATGAAGCTTGGCCTATCACCCTCAACAGATCCACAGAATTCTGATGTTGTTATAGTGAATACCTGTGGCTTTATAGATTCTGCAAGAAAAATGACCGAATACTATGTCAGAAAACTTCGGAATCAATCAGAAGGTAAGCTTATAGTTATGGGATGCTATCCAAAAAGAGTTGGGCTTGAAAATGTAAATCTACCTTATGACTATGTTGCTGGAACCATTGAAGAAACTCTGGAAATAACAGAAAATATATTCAAAAAGAGATTAAGAAAAACAAAACAAAACAGTGAAATCAAAAAAAACATTGAAATCCAGAGAATAAAAAGAATAAACACCTTATCAAGGTTTTCAGCATACCTGAAAATTTCAGAAGGTTGTTCCAGACTCTGCACCTTCTGTTCAATACCGAAAATAAGGGGCCCACTTCAATCTCTTGGAGAAAAACAGATACTGGAAGAGGCTAATTATCTTGCCGAGGCCGGTGTAAAGGAACTCGTAATAATATCTCAGGATACAACTATGTGGAATGTTGATAAAGGTGGTAAAAGAGAAGATATATTCAGACTCCTTGATAAAATTTCCGAGATTGAAGGGATTGAATGGATTCGGCTTTTTTACATATATCCGGATAGGTTCTCAATCAGTCTTATTAACTACATTTCACAGAATCCAAAAATAGTAAGATATATAGAGATGCCGTTTCAACATATAGATGATCAGATTCTGGCAAATATGGCAAGAGCTACGAGAGAAAAACTCGCATACGAAATCCTAGAAAATATCAGAACGAAAATTCCAGAAATGGCAATAAGAACAGAGCTTATAGTCGGATTTCCGGGAGAGACCGACGAGAAGTTCCAAAAGCTTATGAAATTTGTTGAAGAATTCAAATTTGATTGGCTCGGAGTTTTTGAGTTCTCACCAGAAAAAGGGACACCATCTTACAAAATGTGGGAACAAAACCAAGTTCCAAAAAAAACAGTAAAAGAAAGAAAAAAAGAGCTTATGAAACTGTGGAACGAGATCTTTAAACGGAAACAAAGCGAGAAAATAGGGAAAATCTTCAAATGCATCTACGAATCTGAAAATACATACAGAGCGTATTTTCAGGCTCCAGAAATAGATGGAACTGTAAAAATATGGCAAAGACAAAAAAATTCGGGACAAAATGGATTTTCAAGGTCGTTTGAATACATAAAAATAGAGAAGGTGGATGGTGAAAACCTGTTAGGAGAATTCGTAAATGTATGACAGAATCAACTACACTCTGCCCTGCAACTTTTTTGCTATTCTCTTCTTTACTTTGCCACGATCAAGAAAGTACTTTATAGAGTCCTTTATTGCATCTTCAATTGGTGTTATCTGGTATCCAAGTTCCTTTTTGGCTTTTTCTGATGAGTAAAAAAGATTCAGAAAAGAAGCTCGCGCCTGAGCACGGGTTATAAGAGGTGGATTTCCACTGAATTTTGCCCAAAGCTCAAGAATAAAACCAACCACATATCCCAATACCCCCGGAACACTTCTACCAAGATTTATAGGTTTTCTTAGCCCAGTTATCTCAGAAATTACAGAGAAGAACTGAGAAAGCATAATGTTGTGTCCGCCCAAGATATATATCTCCCCTCTCCTACCCTTCTCCAAGGCCAAGATATGACCATGTGCTACATCTTTTACATTTACGAATGAAAAACCAACATCTGCATAAAACGGAATTTCTCTGTTGAGAAACTTCAAAATGAGAAGTCCTGTTGGTGTCGGTTTATAGTCGCCCCAACCAATTGGAGCCGATGGACAAACTATCACAACATCTATGTTATCTCTTTTGATTTTTTCAATAACTTCTCTTTGAGCAAGTATTTTGCTTCTCGCATAGTGATCCTTTAAGTTCCACGCATCGTAATACCATGGCGGTGGATTGAAAATAGCAGTTTCATCAAGCGGATTTTGGTTCTTAGAAAGACCAATGGCTCCGGTTGTGCTGGTATAGACCACTCTGCTTACTCCTTTTCTCTTGGCTATATCCAAAATATTCAATGTACTTCCAACATTGACCTGATAAAAAACAGATGTATCACGCTCCCAAAATGAATATATCGCTCCAACATGAAAAACCACCTCGCAACCATTCATTGCATCTTCTACACTACTTGGGGAAAGAAGATCGCCATATCTTATCTCAACTTCCATGTCTTTCAGATTATCCATATTACTACCTTTTCTCACAAACGCTACCGGTTTGTACCCATTTTGTGCCAATACCCTTATTAGATTTGATCCGACGAATCCATTTGCACCTGTAATAAGACATCTCATATCTTACCAAGGAACAACTATATCATCTTTTTTGTTTTCTGAACTTCTATTCAGTGAGATTTTTTCTGCGTTCTTCCCTTCATTCCAGTCACCGGGGAATAAAAAATCCTTTCCAAGATCAAAGATATATTTCTCAATCTCATCTAAAATGAATAGAAATTTAGGTTGGTTTCCATATATCTCTATTATTTTTTCTCTAATCAGCTTTTTTGCTGTGTGGAAATCGATTTCCGAAAGATCAACATCCCACTGAAATCCTTCTTTCACAATAATATCTTTTGAATATGATATAAGATTCTTAAATGTTTCATAATGGTTCATATTTCTGAGTTTATATAGAGCATCTATAATGACATCATAAATTTCCCCCATCACAGATAAATCCTTTGATAAACTAAGAATGAACCAAGAACAAAGAAGTTTTATAAAATCTGATTTTATTTCTTCAAAGTTCTCTAAAATTTCGGCTCTTTCTATTATTATTTTTCTTCCACCTCTTATATCTCCTCTGAAATATCCTTGAATAATACATGGTTGCTCAAAAGTATTTACAAATCTTTTCTTGCTTTTTCTTCCATTCTTTGCAACAGCCCAGAAGACTCCAAAATTCTTGCTCATAAAACATACCAGAACATCGTTTTCATTCACAAACTTTTTTGAAACAACCAGAACTTTATCAGAAAAAAACTTCACAAGATATTTTTGACAATTTACTACACCTTTATTACAAGGTTCAAAAAGTTTGTTCCTGATTGCAATACAAGCACAATCACTTTTCCACTTTTCTTCCAACAGATATGTATGCTGTATGACCTATCATGTTTTCGTATGGACGCGATTTTCCCTCCCTTGCTAAAAATCTTCTCAGAAGTATCTCAAAGGTATCAACCAAAATAAAACCGTTAGATCTCATAACTTCACACATTATTTCCGTTTGGTTTACAGTTGGTGAGATAGATAGCAAAACTCCAGATGGCTTCAAAGACTCCCAGGCAAACTTAACGCAATGCCAGGGTTCTGGTAGGTCCAAAAAAACTGCATCAACATTTTTTTCATCAAATCCCTCCTTATACACATCTTTTTTCTTAAAGGAAACATAATCTAAAAGTCCATACTGTTTCAGGTTTTTCTGAGTTACTTCCATAAAGTCATCCCTTATTTCATAAATGAAAATTCTGCCGGTCGGTTTTACAAAGTGAGCGAGAGATAAAGTGAGTCCACCGGATCCGCATCCGCTTTCTATGACTCTGCTACCGGAAGATATTCCAGATATAAATATCATAAACGAGCTATCTTTTGGGTATATAACAGCACTCTTTCTTTCTATTTTCTTTATCTTATCTTCAAGAGTTGGTTGAAGAATAAAAAAAGCCTCTCCCTTTGATGAATATACCTTTTTACCGTAATAATTTCCAACTATATCCGCACATTTTACAACACCAAGATGTGTATGCAAACTGTCTTTTTTATTTGCTGTTATGAGAAAGGTTTTGTTCCTTTTTTGTGATACGAGAAGAACTCTTTCTCCATCAACGATTCTTGATTCAAGAGCGTTTTTTATCTTTTCCTCAATGTCTTGTGGATCTAAGAAAGAATTTATAACAATATCCGCCCCTGCTTCAAAAAGCTTCTCTTTTGGGTAATAATTCGATACTCCAACAGAAAAAAGTCCTGCTTTTTTTGCAGCAATTATACCATAAGGGGAATCTTCAAAAGATACACAAAGCTCATTTCTCAGATCGTATCCCATATTTTTAGCTCGTTCAATAGCAATCTCAAATGGTCTGGAGGACGGTTTTCCTTCATCATAGTCATCAGCAGCAACTATAAATTCAAACAAATCCAAAATTCCGTATTTTTTAAGAATAGACTCTATCTCCTTCCTAAGAGCTCCAGAGACTATAGAGAATTTATAATTTTTCTGCTTTAAAAATCTGAGTGTTTCCTCAATCCCCGGAAATAGCTTTATGTTTTGTATAAATTCTTGGAAGTTTTCCTCCTTATCTGAACGCATTGATTTTATATCAAAGTTCAGATTTTTTTCATTAGAGATCACTCTGAAAAAGTCTTCATCTGTATATGCTAAATATTTCTCAATATATTCCTGCCACGTTATACTTACACCGTATTTTTCAAGAGTTTTCTTGAATGCTCTGAAATGTATTTCCTCTGTATCTGCTATTGTTCCGTCAAAGTCAAAGAATATAAACTGTATATCTTTTTTCACAAGAGATTTGAAGTATATAATATTGAAGAAAATTTACAAAGAACAGAAATTTGATCAAAAGTTTTTCTTTATTATCTCCTCGATAGGATCTTCTGAATTTTGTTTATTTATTTTTTCAGATTTTCCTGCTTTGGAAGAATTTTCTTTCTCTGGTTTCTTCGGTTCATTCTCGGAACTTTCTGATTTTTTCGGTTCTAAATCTATTTTACTTTCCGGCCTCTGTTTTGTTTTCTCTGCTTCAGAATCGCCTTGTATAATTTCTCTATTAAATTTGTTTCCTTTATGTTGATCTAATTCATCTTTTATTGTTCTTGGTTTCCTTTTATAATCTTCGTTCTTATTTTCAACAGAAAAGCTTTCTTTTATACTATCTTTCAGAGAAAGACAAATTCCTCCATCAGAGTATTTGACATTTATAACTCTGGAAAGTATAAGAACTGCAAGGGATAATATTATTATTGAGAAGAAGAATTTTATCATACAATGGAAATTTTAAAAAATCTCATATTTAGAAATATTCATAGAGATTACAGTGTTTGATGTTTGTAATACATCGTTTCCCTTTGCCTATACTGTAGTTTCAGATTTCTTTTCTGTTCTCTCATTTAATTTATCTATTGCAAGGATAACATCTTCTCTTTCCTTTATGAAATTTTTAAGGTCATTCAAAAATTCTCTGATTTTTTCAGATGAATCGAATATGATTTTGTTATATACTGGATGTCCGCCTTTGGGAACTATGGAAATATAAAATTTAGATTGTTCTTGGTTTCTGGTTATGCGTACAAGTAACCCAGTTTTAGTATCTACTTTGACGGATCTATCTTTTTTTCCTGATTCTTCCTTCTGCTTTATACCTTCTGAGATTTTATTAGCTAATTCTTCTATTTGCTGCTCTGTTATAATACCTTCTTTTTCTTCAGCCCGTGTCATATTTATAAGTTATAATTTTACAAAAGCTGTGAAAAATATAATGGAAAAATATATGAGATAAAAAATTGGTACCCCGTAAGATTTCTTGATTGAAATTTGCACATCAAATCTCCGATTAAATTATAACCGTATGGTTGCAACGGAAGACCTACTACGTATATACTTTAATGAAGCCGAAGAACTTCTTGACACGCTTCTTGATGACCTCGATCGTCTTAAAGAAGTTTTACCGGATTATGATCCTGATTTAATAAACGATATTATAAGAAAGTTTCACACCCTAAAAGGTAATTCATATAGCGTTGGTTATACGAAAATAGGAGATATATTTCACAAATTAGAAGATGCTTTTGTAGGGATTAGAGATGGGAAATTTTCTATATCTGAAAAGCTTGTTTTTGATACATCTTCAATACTTACGAAAGTAAAAGAAAGTATAGAGATTCTTTCAGCTACAAGAGAATCAAGGGATGATATAGTTGATATAGATTCAAGCGTTCTAGATATATCGGAAGATGAAAAATCAAGCAGAAAAACTTTGGATGCATTCCAGAAGGATAAGATTCAGAAAGCCGAAAATGAAAAAATGAACATCAAGCCACAAATCAGCAAATTTAGAGAAGAGATCATACTAAAAAATCCAGATAACAACCTCAGGAAAATAATAGAGTCCTTTGATGATCACGAGATGATGCAGATAAAAAAATTAGCAGATGAAGGAAAAACAGTTCTTTTGTCTTTTGTAAAATTCTCTATGGATGAAGATTTTGATCTTGGAGCAAAACAGACTATGGAAAACATAAAAAAGCAAGGTTTTGAAATAGTGTCTATATTTTCAAATGTTGAAGGAGAACATATAGTTTTCAATTTCATAATAGTTCCGACAAGAGAGAACTTTGACATAAATCTTCTTCAAAACATAGCAAAAACCTATGAGATTTGGAGAGAGAAAAAAACAGCGGTTGCCTCAAAAGTTCAAGCTCAAAAACTATCTCTTCGGGTTGGAATAGAAGATGTTGAAAGAATAATGAACATAATAGGAGACATGGTGACGGCGAAAAACGCACTTCAATCATCTTTGACGCGAGTTATTGAAACATCGAAAATAGTTGAGTCTGATCAGAGAATAAGAGATAGTCTAGACGAAATAACAAGAAGAATGAAGGAACTTCAAGACATAATACTTGAAGTAAGAATGGTTCCGATATCTGAGATTTTGAAGGGTATAGTTAGAGATATTGAAACAGCAGCTACACAGACAGGAAAACTTGTGGAGATTGAACAGAAATGGGGAAACATAGAAATTGACGCGGAAATCGCCAGAAAAATAAGAAATTCTCTTCTTCATATAGCAAGAAATGCTGTTGCTCACGGAATAGAAAATCCGGAAGAAAGAATTAGAGTTGGAAAATCACCAAAAGGTAAGATAAAACTCATAGCAGAGAAGAAAGGGGGATATACAATAATACAAATAGTTGATGATGGGAAAGGAATAGATCCAGAAAAAATCATAAGGAAGTATTTAGATTGGGTCAAGAACTTTCCAGAAATTGGTAAGAGATTTGGAAATACAGAAGATGAATTCAAAAAGCCAGATGGTAGCTGGATTAAGGAGAAAATATACGAAATATTGTTTCTTCCGGGGTTCTCCACCAAAGATGCAGCAGATAAGAGTGCAGGAAGAGGTGCTGGGCTTGATGAAGTTAAAAAAGAAATAGAGAGCCTAAAAGGTAAAGTAGAAATAAGTTCAGAGATGGGTGAGGGAACTTCATTTACTGTAAAAATTCCTACTGCGAAAATAATAGTTGAAGTTGTCATATTCCTTTGGAAAGGTAAAAAATACGCTATTCCGCTCTCCTCTGTTATAAGATCTGATGTTTTCTACACAGAAAATCCAGTGGAACTAACAAAAAGAATTCAGGGAAGAAAGGTAATTTCTGTTGGGGGTAAAGAGATACCAATTGTAAGCATAGATGAGATTGTTGGAGGTGAGAAAACAGAGATCAAAGATAACAGATTCCTTGTTCTTATACTTGAGGGTGAGGGCAAAAACACAGAGGTCGGGCTTATTGTTGAGGAGATACTTGATATAAAAGACTCAGTTATGAAAAACTTCGATGAGGAGATGATAAAAATAAGAGGTATATCTGCTATCATAGAAGAAATAGGATCAGATGGCAGAAAGGAAATAGTTCCTGTAATAGATGTTTTGAAAATACCATACCTTATTAGTTGAATTTTATAAAAAGTTATCTTTGAAATTTAAATTTCAGGTATGGGAATATTTGGTAAGAATCCTCTTGAAGAAATAAGTGAAAATGTTTTTTCCGAAAGTATATGGAAGCTTCCTGAAAATGAGCCTGTTGAACCGCAACAGCCGCAGCAAATTCCACAACAGCAAGTTCCAGTCATAACTCCTCAGGTTGTCCAGCAGTATCCGTATCCTCCTGTTTTTTATCCATACCAAGCTCCCCCACCGGTTGTCCCACCAGAGTCAAAAAAACAAGAAAGACAAGAAACTCCAAAAAGAGAAGAAGAAACTAAAAAAACATCCAAAAAGGGTGAAACTAAAAAAGCATCATACCTTCTGAACTTTACTCTTGGAAATGAATTTTATGGTGTGGATGTTGAAAATATAAGAGAAGTTGTAAGGTCTGGGAAGATAACACCTGTTCCAAATGCTCACTACAACGTTCTTGGCATAATGAACTTAAGAGGCAGAATAATTCCGGTCTTATCTTTGAGAAGATTCTTCAATATGGAGGATATAGGAATAAACAGGAAAAGCAAGATTTTGGTTATAGAAAGTGAAGGCGGAAATCAAATAGGAGTTCTTGTTGATGATGTGAATGAAGTTTTCACTTACTATGTTGATGAACTTGAACCAATAACATCTGTAAAATTCTCCGGAACAAGATATGCTCGTGGAATATTCAGAAAAGATGAAATACCAATTGTGGTAATAGATATAAAGGAAATACTTAGTGAAATCTTCCTCTGATGGATACAGTAGCAATATCTGATATAGTAAGAAGATCTCTTGAGATACTTGTGATACTATCTTTTCCGTTTCTGATATTGAGTTTAGTTGTTGGACTTGTAATATCGTTTCTTCAAACATTAACAAATATACAGGAGGCAACACTTGCTTTTGTGCCAAAGATAATATCTGTTATAGCTTTGGGAGCACTTATAGGAGGTTTTCTGTTTTCGGAATTCAGAGATTTTATATCTGAAATATTTCTTGCGATACCGAAAATAGTAAAGTAATAAGTAGCAAAGTGAAAGAAAAATCTTGAAATTCGTAGAAAATGGTAAAGTGGCGAAAAAAATTTGTAGAAATATTATGCTGTTTTTTTATTATCATCTCAGAAGAAATTCTTAAAATAATAAGAAAATGAAAGGAAACTCATTGATAAAGAATGTAAAGACATTAGGCGAACTCAAAAAATCAAAATACAAAGTTCTAAGCGTAAAAGAAGAGATCAGAAAAAATCTTCTTGAAAAACTGGAAAAAGGTGAAAAGATCTTTCCTGAGATGTGGGGTTATGAGGAAACAGTTATTCCTCAACTCATAAATGCCCTTGTTGCAGGGCACGATATAATCTTGCTTGGAGAAAGGGGGCAAGGTAAATCAAGAATAATAAGGTCTCTTGTGAATCTTCTTGATGAGTATGTTCCTGCAATCTCAGACTGCGAGATAAACGATAATCCATTTAATCCAATATGTGCAAGATGCAAAAGAATTGTTCAGGAGATGGGAGATGATACACCAATATACTGGGTTCCAAGAGATGAGAGATTTGGCGAAAAACTTGCAACTCCTGATACAACAGTAGCAGATCTTATAGGAGATATAGATCCAATAAAGGTCGCCCGTGGAAAATTTCTTTCTGATCCGGAGGTAATACACTACGGATTAATTCCAAGAACAAACAGAGGAATATTTGCTATAAATGAGCTCCCAGATCTTCCCGAGCGTGTTCAGGTTGCACTCTTCAACATTATGGAGGAAAGAGATATTCAGATTCGTGGATATAAGATTCGTCTTCCGCTTGACCTTCTTGTCGTTGCCACAGCAAATCCGGAAGATTACACTGCAAGAGGGAAGATAGTCACACCTCTGAAAGATAGATTCAACTCAATGATCAAAACTCACTATCCAAGATCAAGAGATATAGAAATAAAAATATCAGAGCAGGAATCTCTTATGAGAAAAGTTCAGGACGGTATAAAAATAGAAGTTCCAGCATTCATAAGCAGTATTGTATCAGAATTCACAATGCAGGGAAGAAGATCAGAGGAAATAAGTCAGCATTCTGGAGTCTCTGTTAGAATGACTATATCAAACTATGATATAGCTCTAGCAAGTGCCTACAAAAGAGCATACATACTTAAAGAAAAATATGCTGTCCCTAGAATATCTGATCTGACATACATAGTATACACTTCAATAGGAAAGGTTGAGCTTGAAACTATGATGGAGAAATCAGAATACGATGTTCTTGAAAGGCTCTTCAAAAAAGCAGTCAAAACTGTCTTTGATGAATTCTACAAAGTGCATGAGTTTGAATCTCTTATTGCACTATTCAGAGAAGACTTCAGATTTGAAGTTTCTGATATGAAACCATCTGCTGAATACAAAGCAGTTTTTGAAAAAATCCCTGACCTGTATGAACTTTCTCAAAGAATAGGTAACAGAAAAGAACCAGAATTTCTTGCATCTTATCTTGAATTTTTCCTTGAAGGACTTTTTATATACAACCGTATATCAAAAGAAGTTATATCCGGTAAGTATCAATTCTCTTCAAGTCCCTATGTGAGAAGTATATAATTTTTAGAATTTACTTTCTTTTCTGATTTGTATTTTCTCCGCAGCAATTATGCAATAATAACCTACCCTATGGAATCACAAAGTTCATAGAACTGAGTTTTAACAAATTATTCTTGATATAAATACAAATACACATCTTAATTCATAATTTATATAAAGATGCCTGTATCTATATATAAAAAATGGAGTCAAAATAGTTTCACAGAGTCTCTTCAGTTTTCGGAGGAGTTATCAAAACTAATGGAAAATGTAATGAAATGTGGTAACCCAGCAAACCAAATAGAAAATATGATGAAATATGGTTTCAACTTGGGTTCTAAATCAATAATGGGGACGCAAGATATAATGAGACAGCTGAGGAGAAAAAAACTTGAAGAGATGAGAAAGAATATCTCTGGAACTTATGAGAGAGAAACATCCGTCACTACGAAAGTTAAAGATAAAGAGATGGAGGAAATAATCTCGAAAATGAAACAAACAATAAGAAATCAAGGTGATAAAACATCGCAAGAAGCGCAAGAATTATATGAGAGATCTTTATCTGATATGCAACAGAGATCTGAAATTCTTTCAAAGATACCAAGTGGTTTCAAAAAAGATCTAAATACTCTGAAGAAATATAGAGACGAAAAAGATTTCTTATCTCAGGATGCTAAACAGATGTTTGAAAACCTTATGAATCAGATTCAAAACATAGAAAGATTATCGGAGTTTTTGAAGAAACATCCGTACGGGTTCAACGAGGGAAACCCTCTTGGTATGAAAGAAGCAATGGAACTTGTTGAGAGATTCGAAAAAATAGAGGATATAGAAAACAAACTAAAAGATGGGGCAATTCAGGATATAAATCCGGAGACCATAAGGGAAATACTTGGGGAAGATATAGAAACAGACTTCTCTACCCTACAGAAGATATTAGAGATATTGAAGGAATCAGGATACTTTGTAGTTCAGGGCAACGCAATTCAGATGACACCAAGAGCAGTAAGAAAAATAGGATACAAAATACTTCAGGATATCTTTTCTGATATAAAGAGTAAAGTCGCTGGAATGCATAGGACAAAGAGATCAGGAAACTATGAATTGGATTACGAAGATAAGAAGAAATGGGAATTTGGTGAGAATACAAATATAGATATTTTCTCAACCTTAAAAAACGCTATAATCTCTGGTAGATATAATACAGTAACGGGTGAAGTTAATGTTGATCGTGAAGATTTTGAAATTTATAAATCAAGACATTTTGGAAGAACAAGCACAGCCCTACTAATAGATACTTCATGGTCTATGTCTTGGGGGAATAAATTTGATTGTGCCAAGAGAGTTGCTATTGCACTCCACTCACTTACAAGCTCATTCTTTCCGAATGATACTTTATACATAATTGCATTCTTCACAGTTGCTATGGAGATAAAACCTCATGAACTACTTTCTGTTGAGCTAAACATGAACGATCCCTTCACTAACATGCAAGATGCAATAAGATTAGCGAGAAAACTCCTTAAAAAGTCTTCTGCCGAGGATAAACAGATAATAATTGTAACAGATGGACAACCAACAGCATATTGCATTGGAAACAGAGTCTTTGTAGAATGGCCTGTTATGGGATGCTCTCCAAATGCGATGAGAGAAACTCTCAAAGAAGTTCATGAAGCTACCAAAGAGAACATAAGAATAAATGTTTTTATGATAGAAGAAAATCCACAAGTAGAGAAATTCGTTGAAGAAGTGGTGAGAATAAATAAAGGGAGAGCATTTTTCACAACTCCGGAGAAACTTGGCAAATTCCTTATACTTGACTTTGTTTCAAGAAAGAGATCTTATGTCAGAACGTAATTCGGAAAACATTTGAAGAGTTTTCAAGTCAAATTTCATTCTATCAATCGACAGCGTTTACGGTGGATATTCTTACATCATCAAATTCATGTAGTATTCTTTTGACCAATGAAGAGAGAACTTTGCCCGGACCGACTTCTACAAAATCTCTTACTCCATCTTCGTAGAGTTTTTTGATGAAACCAAGAAAATTTACCTCAGATACAATTCCATCTAATAATGTCTTTTCCACAGTTTCTTTTGAGTAATACTGAACTGTATGAGCAGATAGAATTTTGAATTTCATTTGTCCGATATTAACTTTATTGAAAGCTTCTTTCAGTTTCTCACGAGCAGGAGCCATAAGTGGAGAATGAAAAGGAGCGGATACTTTTAGTGGAACAACCCTTGCTCTGAAATTTTTTCTGATGTATTCAGAGAATTTTTCGACACTTTCCTTTTTTCCAGATACAACCACCTGATCTTGTGAGTTCACATTTGCAATCCATAGATTTTCGAATTTTTTGACTTCCTCTTCTACTTTCTCTTTTGGAAGTATAACAGCGCTCATACTACCCTCGCCCTCTGGTACCGCCTCCTGCATAAATTTGCCTCTCAATCTCACCAGTTTTACGCAATCTTCAAAAGATATTGCCCCAGCGCAAGATACAGCAGTATATTCTCCTAAGCTGTGTCCTCCCAAAATTAGTTCTGAATCTTTTTGAAGAGAATCAGAAATAATTTGAAATATAGCGTAGCTCATCACAAATATAGCTGGCTGAGCATTTTCGGTCAAAGTGAGTATATTCTCCGGACCTTCAAACATAATCTTTGAAAGTTCAAAACCTAAAACATCATCCGCTCTTTTGAGAAAGCTAACGAATCTTTCACTATGTAAAGATTCTTTACCCATCCCAACATACTGACTACCTTGACCCGGGAAAATTACTGCTAATTTTTTCATACAGAAATTCTCACAGTGGTATATTTCCGTGCTTTTTTGATGGAAGTTTTTCAACCTTATCTTCAAATGAATCAAGAGCTCTAACTATTTTCTTTCTTACTTCTTCTGGTTTTATCACATCATCTATGAATCCAAGCGCAGCAGCTTTCCATGGATTTGCAAACTTTTCTTTGTACTCTTCAATGAATCTGTTTCTGACTTCATCGGGATTTGGTGCGGATTCTATTTCTTTTCTGAAAATTATGTTGACAGCTCCCTCTGGTCCCATAACGGCTATTTCTGCCTGCGGTAGAGCAAATACACAATCAGCGAAAAGGTGTCTTGAGCCCATCACGACATAAGCTCCGCCATAAGCTTTTCTCATTATGAGTGTTATTTTTGGAACTGTTGCTTCTGCATAGGCATACAGAAGTTTAGCTCCCCTTCTTATTATACCGTTGTATTCTTGAGCAGTTCCAGGGAGGAACCCTGGGACATCAACAAATGTTATAATAGGTATGTTGAAGCAATCACAGAATCTAACAAAACGGGCAGCTTTCTCAGATGCGTTAATATCCAGACATCCAGCAAGATGAGCTGGATTGTTCCCAACTACACCTACAACTTTTCCCGCAAGCCTTGCAAAACCAACTACAATGTTCTGAGCATATCCAGACTGTACTTCAAAGAACGTTCCTGAATCAACTACCACATTTATAACATCTCTAACATCAAAGGCCAAGTTAGGTTCTTCTGGTATAATTGTTCTGAGCTCCTCTGTGTATCTCTCCGGTGGATCTTCTGTCTGAATAAACGGAGGGTCTTCAAGATAATTTCTAGGAATATAGCTCATAAGTTTTCTTATCTTCTCTATACAGTCTTCATCGTTCTCGGCCAGAAAATGCGCAACACCAGACTTTTCCATATGAACCATACCTCCCCCAAGTTCCTCTTTTGTAACATCCTCGTATGTAACTGCCTTTATGACATCAGGTCCAGTTATGAACATGTAGCTCGTTTTTTTTACCATGAATATAAAGTCTGTTACTGCTGGAGAATAAACCGCACCTCCCGCACATGGTCCCATGATAGCAGAAATTTGAGGTATAACACCAGAGTATCTGACATTTCTAAGGAATATATCACCATAGCCACCAAGTGAAAGAACTCCTTCTTGTATTCTTGCACCTCCGGAGTCGTTCAGACCAATTATCGGGGAGCCGGTCTTAGCAGCCATATCAAAGATCTTACATACCTTCTTAGCAAACGTTTCACCTAAAGCTCCTCCGAATACTGTAAAATCTTGGGAGAAAGCATAAACGAGCCTTCCGTCGATCTTACCATATCCTACTATAACACCATCTCCTAAATACTTCCTTTTTTCCATACCGAATTCTGATATTCTATGTTCAGCAAATCTGTCTATTTCTTCAAAAGTTCCTTCATCAAAAAGGAGAAGCAACCTTTCTCTCGCGGTCAGTTTCCCTTCTTCATGTTGCTTTTGTATTCTCTCTTTGCCACCTGCCTCAAGAGCCTTTTTTTCTTTATCTAAAAACACCTCATATCTGCTTTTTCGCATATCTCTGAATTTACTTTGGAATTTTTTGCTTTTGCAATTTAGCAGTTATTTTTTAATTTGAAAATCAGAAAAATCAAGAAGAAAAAAATATTTTCTATATATATATGATCAGCTTTGTAAAAGAATTCATAGGCTTTGTATTGAAACGTAAAAAGCTTTTGCTCATTCCGTTCGTATTTGTTTTGATTATTTTAGGTTTTCTTATATTCCTTGGATCAAGTACAGCTATATCTCCATTCATTTATACACTGTTTTGATCTCTATTTCGGAATAATTATTTGATACTCTAACTCAGCAGATAAGAGAAAAAAGCACCGAGAATCTCTCGAATCTGATGCATATCTTTATATCATTACTAGTTAAGATAGAACCCATAGCAAAGCATTTGAAGATTTACATATTCCCAGATTTTGGGAAAAATTAAAGCTTCCACAGTAATCTAGATCTGCCCCATTATTTTCAGAATTCAGAAAATCATTTTTCGAGTGTTTATCTATTTGAGATTATGTCAGATGAATACAGTATACGATCGAAAAAGCTGAGAGATCTCGTAGAAGCTGGTTCGGATCCATACAAAAACTTTTATACTCCAAACACAAATGCAAAGGAAGTAAAAGATAAATATCAAAAAATTCAAGTTGGAGAACACATAGATACCTCAATCAAAGTGTCGGGAAGGTTAATAACAATAAGAGATTTTGGAGGTTCTGTTTTCTTTCATATACAGGATCATACAGAGAAGATCCAGTGTTTTTTAGAAAAGAAACAAAATCCTGAGCTTCTTGAATTCTTTAAAAAATATGTGGACTCCGGAGATATAGTTGGAGTTGAAGGGAGTATTTTTAGAACAAAAAAGGGAGAGATAACCATATACGTAAGATCTCTCAAAATTCTTGCAAAATGTCTCCATCCTCTTCCGGAGAAATGGCATGGTTTAAGAGATGTAGAAACAAGATATAGATACAGATACCTCGATCTTATAATGAATCCAGAGGTAAAGGACATATTTACAAGGCGAAGTAAGATCATCAATTTCATAAGAAATTTTTTGAGCGAAAGAGGATTTGTTGAAGTCGAAACCCCTTACCTTCAACCAGTTCCATCGGGAGCTCTTGCCAAACCTTTTAAAACCTACCATAACGAGCTTGAAATGAACCTTTTTCTGAGAATTGCACCAGAACTCTATTTGAAAAGATTGATTGTAGGAGGTTTTGACAGAGTATTTGAAATAGGGAAAAATTTCAGAAACGAGGGAATAACTTCATACCATAATCCGGAATTCACAATGCTTGAGCTTTATCAGTCTTATGCGAACTATGAAGATCTTATGAAACTTACAGAGGAACTGCTTTATAATCTATGCAAAACAATAAACGGGGAACCAATTTTGAAACTCGGAGAAAAGGTAGTGAATTTTTCTTTACCTTTGAAAAGAATAAGTATCCCCGAGAAGGTAGCTGAATCTCTTGGCATATCTAAGGAGGAACTAAAGGATCTTAAACTCCTGAAGGAAAAAATAAAAGGCAAGATGGAGACAGACTCCGAAGATTGGGGGGAAATAGTTTTGGAGTATTTTGAAGAGAAGATAGCTGATTCACTTGATGAGCCCACATTTGTTGTTGATTTTCCTGTTTCAACATCACCGCTTGCAAAACGCAAATCAGACGACCAGGACTACACAGAAAGATTTGAGCTGTACATCTTCGGTATGGAGGTAGCGAACGGATTTTCTGAGTTAAATGATCCAATAGACCAGAGAAAGAGATTTGAAGAACAAATGAAAGTAAGAAAAACAAGAGAACTTCTTGAAGATATGGATTGGGACTTTGTAAAAGCGCTTGAATATGGTATGCCTCCGACCGCCGGTGAAGGAATAGGAATAGATAGATTGATAATGACACTCACTGGTGCAAGTTCAATAAAAGAAGTTATACTCTTTCCAGCAATGAAACCTGATTGAAATGGGATCGATGATCCTACGAAATCTTACAATACTGTTACATCCTAAACTCGATTTTAACGAGTTTTTTACTCACACTGTAGCGTTCTACATATGAACTAATGCCTGCTTTTTCCAGAATAGTTACGGCATTTCTAACGCAATTGTTTGCATTATAATTTGTCTCCACGAACCATTTTCCATCTAAACTCACTGGATTTCCCATATCTCTTTTCTTATTTTTATCTTTTATAATCTTACCAAGTTGTAATTTTTTCTTGTCTTTTAAATCTTATAATCCAAACCTAGCAACATAAACAAGTAATTCTTTCCATTTCCTAATGATAATTTTATAATTCCCCAGGTGTAATATTGCTCTTAATTTTTTGCGTGTAAAGTTCATATTTCTCAAATCTGAAAGAGTTAATGCTCGTTTCTGTTTGGGAATTAAGGATGTTAGATTACTGCGATAAATAATAGAATCTGGTGCAGGTTCTATGTTCGGCATTGCATCTTTCCAAATTGCCAAAAGTTTTCCGGCAACGCTTCCCAGATTATCCTTACTAATCTGAATGCGGAAAACTATCTTTCCGCACATTTCAGATAGGTCTTGTAACTCCCAGATATCTCTAATCAGTAATTACCAAAAGGAACTTTATTATGCCAGCAATATTTGAATCCAGCTTCATTGAACTTATCTATATCGGTTCCTAGAGCTTTCGCTTCTATCATTACCAATATTTTTTGATCACAGATAAGTGAGTAATCAGGACGACCTTGAAATACATTAATTTCTGGAACAACTTTATTTGATTCTTCGGTATCCCATCCAAGAGCTCTCAAAACAGGATCAATAAGAACATAACGTGTAAGCATCTCGTTGTTCTGCAATTCTTCTTGATAGTTCTGTATCCTATCTCGAACTTTCTTAAGTGTATCTATAATATCCTTCATCTAATTGCACTTCAAATAAAGGTTAGTGTATAAAGGTTGATTTTTCAAGTTATCTAAAGGTTGATTTTTCAAATTTTGTTATTTATGTGCAATTCCCTATATGTATATACTTTCCTATCTGAACTAATCAGGAGGAATTTCCATATATTCTTTAACTTCGTCAAATACTTTCTTTATTCCATACCAAACAAAAAGTCCACTGAATGGCTGTTTATCTTTTCCTGTTTCAACTATACAGAAGGTCTTTTTTTCTACAAGACCTATTTGCGGTGTATCAAGAGATACATAAGGTATCCATGTTCCTGTGTTTATATAAGTTTTGTTTCCGCGTCTAACAACCATACCTTTGTGTGTATGTCCCATAATTGCGGTTTTTATCTCCGGCCTTCTCAAAATTACATCAGCAGATCTGTTTACGATTTTGTGCCCCATAGCATCCATAACAGATCTCAGTGGGACTTTAAATTTCCTCCTCATTATCGGATCATAAAATCTTCTGTTTCTCAGAATGAATAAAATTGTTCTGAATATAGCGTAGAGAGTTATCCTTGTCTCAAATATCAGTCCCCACTTTACCGATTTACCAAGAGGTCTCCATCTATCAAGATATGGTTTTTTGAAGGAGATTTTATCTATGACTTCAACAACAAACCTTGAACCCCATGGCATGTTCAGAATTTCGTTTCCTTTCTCATCTTTTATCCATACAGTTTCTGTATCTACTCTATTTATTGCTTCATATTTGTGCCCATGCTCTATCCATATTCCATCTGTAAAATATTCTCTCTTAACAAACCTCATAGATATTCCTGTTTTTTCATAGAGAAAAGCTTGTAATTCGGGAGAAGCCATAGCATGATCGTGATTGCCAATAATGTAAGTTATTTTACCTCCTTCATATTCAAATTCTTTCAGGGCACTGAAAAAAACCTTGTGAGCGTCAACGCAGTTGTTTAAAAACTCTATTGTGTCTTTTTTGTAAACCTTTCCATCTCTGTATACAGACTTGATTATGTCTATAATATCTCCATTGAGAACAAGTTCAAGTTCATAATTTCCGGCATCTTTTGACCAATATTTTAGAAATTCATAGAAATCGGAATCATAAACGAAATCTTCTCTATAATTAATTCCCGCTTTTGAAGCTCTTCCTGCCCCAAGATGTAAATCACTTACAATGATGAGCCTTCTCATCAAAATAAAGTAATCAGCATCTTTTTATTTAATTTCTGATTCTGTAAGTTTTATATTCTGGTTATGGCACTTTTTGTTGTTGGGACTCCGATTGGGAACCTAAAAGATATAACGGAAAGAGCAAAGGAAATAATTATGAAATCTCAAATATTTATATGCGAGCAGAGAGAATATGCAATGAAACTCCTGAATTATCTGGGTGCAAAACCAAAGAAAATTCTTACAATATCAAAAGAAGAAAACCTACCTGAAACTGTTTTAGAAGAACTTAAAAACACAGATGGAGTTCTTGTAGTATCTGCTGGAACACCTGCAATCTCAGATCCGGGTTCAAGAATAGTTAAAATTTGTGCTGAAAAAGGTGTAAATGTTGTTCCAATTCCGGGTGTTTCCGCTGTAACAACTGCTTTATCTGTTTGCGGTTTTGATACCTCAAGATTTATCTTCCTTGGATTCATACCAAAGAAAGGCAGAAAAAACTTCCTTATGAAAATAAAAAGAGGAATGGAATTACTTCCTTTCTCCCCGATTCTAGTTATCTACGAATCTCCACATAGGGTAATCTCTACTCTACAAGATATTGCTGATGTGTTTGGAGAACAATCACAAGTATTTTTAGCACGGGAGATGACGAAAATGTTTGAAGAGTTCATAAGGGGAAAGATAACTGATGTGATGGAAGAACTTATCAGAAGGAAAGAACAAAAAGGAAGTATAAAGGGAGAAATAACAATTGTTGTATCATTCAGAGATGCGGACTCATTTGATCAACCCAAGCCACAAGTTGAAAATCAATAAATTTTTTCAGTGATGAATATAAGATAAGTTATGGGAATATACAAGGTAAAAATAGAAGACGAACTTGTTTCATCTTATCTGAGTTATTCGTTAAGTGTTATAATAGGTAGAGCAATTCCAGATATTCGCGATGGACTAAAACCGGTTCAGAGAAGAATTATATGGACTATGTGGGAGGAGAACATCAAATCGAACTCCCAGCATAGAAAAAGTGCAAAAATTGTTGGTAGCTGTATAGGAAAGTACCATCCTCATGGGGACAAACCCGTTTATGATGCACTTGTTCGTATGGCTCAGGACTTTGTAATGCGCTACCCATTGATAGATGGTCAGGGAAATTTTGGTTCCATTGATGGGGATGAGCCAGCAGCAATGAGATACACCGAGGCTCGTTTGACAAAGATATCGGAAGAACTTCTCAAAGATATCGAAGAAGGAACTGTTGATTTCTCACCAAATTATGATGAAACCCTTGAAGAACCCAAATATCTTCCAACAAGATTCCCAAATTTGCTTGTAAATGGAAGCTCCGGAATAGCCGTTGGAATGAGTACCTCTATTCCACCTCATAACATTACAGAAATCATGGATGCACTAATATACATGCTCGATAAACCTAAATGTTCAGTTGACGAAATTATGAAAATAATAAAAGGTCCGGATTTTCCAACCGGAGGAATTGTCGTTGGAGATATCAGACAAATATACGAAGAGGGAAAGGGACAGATAACAATATATTCCAGATATAAAATAGAAAAAGGTGACAAAGGAAGAAAAGTTATAGTCTTTTATGAGGTTCCATATCAGGAAAACAAATCAAAGATAGTTGAAAAAATTGCAGAACTTTCAAATGAGAAAGTAATAGATGGAATAGTAAGAGTAGCCGATGAATCCGACAGACGCGGAATAAGGGTCGTTGTTGAAGTCAAAGAAGGATTTGAAATAGAGCCAATAATTGGACAACTTTACGATAAAACAGGTCTGAAATCAAACTTCTTTATCAACATGCTGGTTGTAGATGGAATACAGCCAATATCTGTGAATCTACGAACACTACTTGAACGTTTCATTGAATTCAGAAAAGATATAGTCCTCAAAAGAACAAAATTCAGGCTTGAGAAGGCAGAGAAACATCTCCACATACTTGAAGGATATATGAAGGCTCTTTCTGCAATAGATGAGGTAATAGCTTTGATCAGAAAATCTGAAAATCAGAGCGAGGCGAAGGAGAAACTCATCAAAAGATTTGACCTGACAGATATTCAAGCTCAGGCTATACTTGACCTGAAGCTTGGAAGACTCTCAAAACTTGATGCAGAAGAAATAAAAAAAGAATATGAAAAAACATTAAAAGAAGTCAAAGAGCTCAAAGAAATTCTCAAAAGCGAAGAAAAACTCAAAGGTATTATAAAACAGGAATTTGAAGAAATCAAAAAACAATACGGAGATCAGAGAAGAACAGAAATAACAGATAAACCACCTGTAAAAGAAGAGGTAGCACAGGAATACAAAATAATTGTAACCTATGACCTTTATATAAACACGTTTGCAAAGACCGAAAGAACACCGAGACTTCCTGTAAGAAGCAGTTTTATCTCATCCGGAGATCTCGCTTGTGTCTCAAATCTTGGTAAGGTGTACAGGGTTCGTCTTGAAAAGATAAAAAGTTGGACAGAAAAGGGAATGCCAGTCAAATCACTTGTTAGAACCTCAAAAGATGAAGAGATAATATATGTGTGTCCCGCTTATGAAGAGAAATATCTGGTATTTCTAACGAAAATGGGTTTTACTAAGAAATTCAGATTAAGCGAAGTATATGATCTCACAGCAAGGGGCGAAGTTATATTTGAATTAGAAGAAGGAGATGAAATAAAAGATGCAGTTGAATGTTCAGAAGAAGATCAAATATTCTTTGTAACGAAAGGGGGTATGATACTTGGTGTTCAGGCCTCTGATATTACAGCAAGGGTATCAAAAGGAATAGAGCTCTCAAGAGGAGATGTTAAAGATGAAGTTCTTCTGGCCGTTGCGAAAACAAAAGAAGATAATTTTCTCGTTTGCGCAACTGAGAAATATGTTAAAATGATAAAATCTTCTGAATTAAAAGTTCAAACAAAAGGTGGAGTTGGAATAACGCTTGTTCCGGAAAAAGCACTTCCAGTTGTTGATGCCATATTTATCAACTCAGAAGAAGATACTGTTGCAATAACTTATGAAACAGATGGAAAAATTAACTATAAATATTTTCCAGCCAAAAAGATTCCTGTTCTAACGAGACAAGCTATGGGCAAAGAGCTTGTTGAGGGAAAAATAATATCTCTCGGAAAGGTCATCTGACAAATTGAATAAATCTCATTGATTGAAATCCTAACTAATTGAAATCCTTAAACCAAATTAAAAAACCAAGAAAATTAAACTGAAAAGCTAAACGATCTTATATTTGCCAAGACCGAAAGAGCAATTTTTCCCAATATGTATAAGCTCCCCAAGCCTCAGAAAAGGCATAAATTCCGTAAGTTTTCCCTCGTATGTTATTTTGCCAACAAAACCACCAAGCTTCATTTTTGTATTTTGTCTTGATGAAAATCTTGTCCAATCAAACCACTTTATATCCATATCTCTGACCACAACTTTCTCAGATTTTCGAATCAGATCCGAAAAATTTAATTTAAGCTCTAAATTGTGCCAGAAAAGAGAAAGAAGATATATTCTGCGAAGTAAAGAACGAACTAAGTGATGAAACTCTGGCTCAAAAACTAGCTTTCCTTCACACTTCATTCTAACGGGAGACAGGAAATGCAAAGTGACTCTATCGGTATCCTCATGTTTATAGGAGAATTCAAAAGATAGTTTATCGATGTTTTTTACAATGCCATTATTTTTTGTATATATGGTTTCATTCTGACCATCTTTTATCAAGAAAACTTTTTGAAGTTCGTAATTCCCTCTACCCTTTCCTACACCAACTTTTCCAACCTCGCTGAAAACAAAAATAAAATAAGGTAGAAATCTTATCGCATCACCAATTATAATAAGACCGAGTTCAATTTCTTGAAGGTTTATATTCTTTTGAGCCTTCCATTGGAGGTTCAATAACAAAAGGTTGAGGTATATCTTTTACTCCAGGAAAATTTGATGCAATTGGGTTGAAAATATACGTGTAAACGCATCTTTGATTAAGTATGCATTCATCACAGGTTTCTGCACTTTTGTTGATACACAGCGTTTTATAAAGTACATTTCCAAAAGCTCCCCTAAATGCCGAACCGCTGTATTCTGGTAGATAGATAGTCGTTTGAGCTATCAGGTTAAATTTAAAACTAGCAACCTTAAAAAATGAGAGCGTAAATGATATTCAGCCAAGCTTTCTTTGAATAATCTCCCTTATTAGTTTCGGATCGGCTTTTATAATTTTAACAACCTCACCTATGAAGAATCCTAAAAGTTTCTTTTCTCCCCCCTTGTATCTCTGAACCTCTTTTGGATTGTTTTGAAGAACCTTCTCAACAGCTTGTTCTATTTCAGAAGATTCAGTTTTGATCTTTCTTTTGTTTATAGCAGAGTGAATATCTGCTTTGCCTTCAATTACCTCTCTGAACGCTTCCTTAGCAAGGTTTCTTGTTAGCTCTCCTTTTGTTTGACTCAGAAGGATCTCTTCAGCGGATTCTCTGATCTTGATGTAATCTCTTTTCAGATCACACAGACCTTCATTTACAGAACGCAGAATCTCCTCCAAAATAAAATTTGCAACAAGCTTTTTGTCATCAAATTTGTTTCCCAAATCCTCAAAAAGTTCTGATAGAATCCTTTGCGATGTAAGTATTTCCGATGAATATTCAGAAAGTTTATATTCTTCCTCAAATCTTTTTTTCTTGCTATCTGGAAGCTCAGGTATCTCTCTCCTGACTTCTTCTATCAAGTAATCATCTATAATTATCGGAAGAAGATCTGGTTCCGGAAAATATCTGTAATCGTGAGCAAATTCTTTCTCTCTCATAATAAAGGTCTTTTTTGTGGTCGGATCATATCCTCTTGTCTCCTGTCTTATAGACTCACCGTTTCTGATTTTCTCTATTTGCCTTGCAATTTCATATTCAAGTGCTTCCTTTATGAATCTGAATGAATTGACATTTTTTATCTCGACTTTTGTTCCGAGTTTCTCTGATCCCTTTGGTCTAACAGATACATTCACATCACATCTGATATGACCTTCCTCCATATTTCCTTCGGTAATATCACACCAAGTCAGAACTCTGTGTAGTCTTGCAAGAAATTCATATGCTTCATCTGGGCTTGAAATATCCGGCTTTGTCACTATCTCACAAAGCGGAATACCACTTCGGGAGAAATCTACATAACTTCCTCCCTCAGAATGAATCATCTTACCAGCGTCTTCTTCAAGGTGTAATCTCTGTATACCTATCTTCTTTCCGTTTCTTAGTTCAAGGTGTCCATTCTCTGCAAGAGGTATTCTGTATTGAGATATCTGATAGTTCTTCGGGAGGTCTGGGTAAAAGTAATTTTTCCTTTCAAAAAAGCTTTCTCTACTTATTTTCATATTCAACAGCAAGGAAGATTTTACAGCAAGAATTATTGCCCTTTTATTTGGTTTAGGTAGAACTCCGGGAAGACCTACACATATTGGACATATATTTATATTCGGGAGATTATTTGTTTCTCGTAAGCAGGAACAAAAGAGTTTTGTCTTCGTATTCAGCTGAACATGGATTTCAAGTCCTATTGTAGCTTCGAAGCTTCCGTTCATAACAATTTGATGTTTAAGAAATTTTTCAATCAAATTGAGATAATCTGATAAATATGGAATATGAAAGCATAACAAAAGCTAGGGGAATAAATATTGTTCCAGAGTGGCAAAAATTTTCTGAAAAACTCACACGGAATGAAAGAATAATTCTAATAGGAGACATAGATTCTGGTAAGACAACTTTCTGCAACTTTTTGAAGAACAAATTTAAAAATACAGCTATATTTGATTTTGACCCCGGCCAGCAGAATCTTTTCCTACCATCGACTGTTTCAGCAAAGCATAAAAACAAATTTATGAAATTCTTTATAGGAAGATTCTCACCAAGAGGAGCCGAAAACCTGATACTCTTATCTCTTAGCATATTCACAAGGGAAATGGTTAGAAGAAGGCCGAACCTGATGATTCTTGATACATCAGGATATGTAGGAGAAGACAGAGCAGTTTTTCTGAAATTTGCAAAGTGTCTGATTTTCAATCCAACAAAAGTTGTGATCATAAGATCAGAGAAATCTGAAAACTTGATCTATATTGACAAAATCAAAAATGTTATTTCCGGATATTTTCAGGTTTTTGAGATCCCATCTTCACAGTATACGAGATCAATAACGAAGGAAGAGAGAGAGGAAATAAGAAGGAAAAGATTCCAGATGTATTTTTCCGAAACTGATGAAATTGAGATCTTGAAATCCGAGAACACGAAAATAATCAATTTAGATTTCTATCCTCAATCAGAAGGAACAGAATTAATTGGCTTTTTCAAGAACAAGCAAACGGATTTCCTTGGTTTGGTTGTTGAAGAAAATGAAAACATATTGAAAGTAAAGGTTCCGAAACACTACAAAAATTGGGATTTCATAATAAGATCTGGTTTGAGAGTTAAAATTTAATTTATGCTGAACGGAAAGATTCTTGATGGGAAAGTTATAATAGTGACTGGTGGAGGCGGTGGAATAGGCTCTGAGATATGCTATTACATCTCCTCGCTTGGAGCAAAAGTTGTTGTAAGCGATCCAGGCTCAAATATAGAAGGTGAAGGAAAAGATCCAACGGTTGCGGATACTGTTGTCGAAAAAATAAGGCTGGCAGGCGGGGAAGCGGTTGCAAATTATGATTCAATAACATCTGAACAGGGAGCTCGGAACATAGTGAAGACTGCTTTGGATAATTTTGGAAGAATAGACGGTCTTGTAAACTGTGCTGGAAATGTTAAAGATAACTTCACAACAGATATGTCTCTTGAAGATTTCAGAAAAGTTATCGAGGTCAATCTAATAGGTGCTTTCATAATAGGGAAAGAATGCTTGAAACACATGATGGAAAGAGGAGGAAGTATAATAAATATGACATCTGTTGCAGGAATTTTGGGAAACTGGGGTCAAAGCAATTTTGCTGCATCAAAAGCCGGTCTGATAGGTTTGACAAAAACATGGGCTATCGAATTTGCTAAATATGGTATAAGAGCTAATCTCATTGCTCCAACTGCGAAAACAAGGCTTACCAAAAACTTACCTATATTCACCGAGAATATAGATATGTTTCATCCAAGACATATTGCCCCAGTAACAGCATTTCTTTTGTCTGACATCTCAAAAGAAATAAACGGAGCTCTTATTGTGATTTATGGAACAAAACTGTTTACTTATCATATAGTCGCCAATGAAGGTATCACAAAAAAAACTGGAGATTGGACTCCAAAAGAAATCAGAGAGAAATTTAAGAGTATATTTGAATTAATCTGATATCCACAAAAAAGGAATAAAAAGCTCTTCCATCACCGTGATTTCGGATACTCCAATATCCACTTTCTGGATACTTTATTATCCATACCTTTATAATATCTGAGTATCACCTTTATAATGTTATCTGAGTATCCTAGTATACATACTGATATATACTGGCATGATTTTTGCATAGGTTTAGCAGAAGGAGGTGAAATATCTGTTGAGGGAAAACCAAGTGAGGATTCTTTCGGGTTTATTTATTTTGGCTGCTTCGTTAACTATGCAAAGTCAAGTGAATTTTCATATTTTAACCGAAATTATTCTCATCACCAATTATTATAATATATAAAAAGGTGGGAGGATACAGTTATGGAAAAAAAACAGATAAAAAATACTATATGTAAATCAGGTACAGCAAAGTGGTTGATTATTTCTGTGCTCACTTTTTTCTCTCTTCCGACCTGTGGTAAGGATGAAGAAAAAACACAGAATCAACAAATATCTCCAGAATTACAACAAGCAATTGATACACTAAACAAAATAGATCCGCAAACAGATACCGTAGAAGAAATAATACAATCTTACAAAAACGCAAAAAAAACTTTATCTCAGAAAATTGCAAATAAAACAGCCACAGTTGAGGAAAAATATGTTTTCTTTTTGTCCGACTCGTTTCTGTTATTTCATCAACTTATTAAGTTTTTCAACACGCTCGCCGGAATAATAATAGGTGGAGATTTTGATACACAATCTGTAATTGAAATTATCAACGCTCTCCCGCAATCACCTAAGCTCCATCAGTTCCAAGAATTTGAGCAAGTAGATTTTGAGCAGAGAATACAAGAGAAACAAGAAGATATGGCTCTTCCATATGGATGTTCTGGAATATCTGGAATAGCTCAAACACTCTGCTCTGCTATGGATAGCATCTTCCTCAAAAGAATGGAAACAGGTATAAAAATACTCAGAGAAATACAAGCAGAAGTTGAAACTTCTAAAAAAGACTTCAGAGTAAATATCAAATCTTTGCCAGTAAAGATACAGCTTGTTGTTCTAAACTACACCATTGATTTTGGAGGTGAGCACGATCTTGGAACTGTTTACTTCTTCGAATCTGGACTGAATCTGCTTGATTCAATTTTCAGAATGCTTTTTTCAGTGAACATAGATCTAACAGGAGGTATAATGAGGATACCAAGTTATGTTTCCAGTGTATCCATAACAGAAGATATACTACTCCATGCAGGGAGAATATTTTCTTTCTTGCTTATAAACAACACAAGGGCATTCACAGTAGCTTCAACTTTGGAGGTAAAGAGAGCAAGAGCTCAGATATTAGAGTCAATAGCAAAAATACAGAAATTCATAGACTATGTAAAGGAAAAGAATGTTGATTCACAAAAAGCAATAATATATTATAGCCCCGCGGAAGAAACATACAACATAAGATATAAGCTAAACGGAGATGAAAAGGAAGTCGCTATTCTGAAAGAAGCAGATGTTAAAGTCTTTTCATCAGCAGTCGAAAAAGTAAGGAAAAATCTAGAAGGAACACAACCAAATATTTCAACACAAGATCTCATTATAATAGTAGTCACATCTCTTGTTGCAGCTGTTAAATCTGGGATTTTTGATCCAGTGATTGAGGTTGCCATAAACGTAATAGGCAAAGATCAAGCTGTATTGGTAAGACGTGTTCTTGATTCTCAGCTCTTCACACCCGGAACAGTTTCTGGACTTATATCAGGTGTTTTGGGGGATATATTCTACTTTGACATAGGAACAATGTTCAAAAATCTATCTGGAGAAAGCTCTGGTGGAACACCAAAGACAAATTACAGAGAATGGTTTCCGGCATGGACAACGAACCTTGCGATTGCAGATTTTAAAAACAATCTTATAATAGAGTGGGACTGTGGCGCCAAACTATATGATGATTCAATAACGAACTATAAACAGGCAAGAACTGAGTACTTTGGATTAAGCTGTACACAGCCAAAACAAGATATAAAGCACTTTGAAAATATGGTTACACTATCTTCTATAAAGCTAGAAATAAGTCAAGGCTGGAGTAATCTTAGCTGGTTCCTAAATCCAGACGAGATTCAATCAGATTTTCCTTACATACTTTTCCAAGATCCATCATTCGGAGGATTGATTCTTATAAAGGGTCAAGGTATTGCTAGAAGTGAAACCACAAGATCCTTTCTTCAGAACTGCGGTGTAGATATTTCAAGCGCTCCAAAATCGTATTTTGATTCAAGAGAAGCTGGAAACTGTGCTCTGAACACGTCTATACAATCTGTAATAGGAAACCTTTTGAGTAGCTTGAGTCAGTAGAATAAAAATGTAATACTTTTGTTGCAAACATAAATTTCTCTGCGAATAAAAATTATCTAATCCAAAAATGACAAGAACTTTGCAATTGCAAAACAGCAGTAATGTCTTGTTCGTAACTGTGTTTACCTTCTTCGTAGATTTTCCGAGCGATATACTTTTTCTTGAGATCAGACAATTGTAAGACTGCTAACAACTGCAAGAGGTTCTGAATTTTTAGTTGCTTTTTCAAGAAGAATAGAGAAAACATCATGGATCTTTTGAAACTCTTTATATATTCTTACTAACCAAACTGAATTTTTTCGCAAAGATCTTCCAAAGATTTTTAATAATAATAGTTTTTAATAATAACCCTGACAGAGAATTTCTACGATTCTCGGATGCACAAGAAATTTATTATCTGTTCTGCCAGAAAATTCAGATAACAAAACCGCTAAAAATTTTCAGCAATTTCCGGTAGTTCTCATTATAACTGTGATACATTTTTTTATAAAGCAGTTATACTAATTCATAACTATCTGAGGCAAAGTTTTTGCGTAGCTTTCGGAACTTGTTGTTATGCTAGCAGCAGTTTTTTCTATAAGTGCTAACTCAGATAAGATCAGCTCCAATAACATAGAATCAAGCAGATAAAGATGGTTGGGAAAACGATTGGCTTATTTCTTTTCTTATTTGTTTTGTTGCTTCAACCATATTCTTTAGTTTTTCTTTAGCTTCATTTTCTGCTCTGGTTTTGAGTCCGCAATCTGGATCAACCCATACCTGATCAGGAGAGAGAACATCAAGAGCTTTTCTTATTCTCTTTTTTATCGTCTCAACATCCTCTGCAATATGTGAATGAGAATCAACAACACCAAAAGATATATCTTTTGTGAACTTGTGTTTCTTAAATAGATCAACAAGATCAAGTTCAGAATTTGACATTTCAAGATCAAGATTATGAATCGGTAATTTCAAGATTTGAGGGTATACAAACTCAAAAGCTCCGTAGCATATATGAGATATAAAATATACTCCTTTTATTCCATCTGTCATAATATCAAGTCCCTCTTTTGCTATCTTGAATTCATAAGGACGAGTGGATATAGCCGGTTCATCTATCTGAATTATTCTTGCCCCAGCTTCAACAAGAGCTTCCACTTCTTTCCTGAGCTCTTTTGCAAATGCTATGCAAACTTTTTCTCTACTTCCGTAATATTCATCAAAAGACCAATCCATCATGGTATAAGGACCTGTAAGCATACCTTTCACGGGTCTTCTGGTAAGAGATTGAGCGAACTTCCACCTCTCAACAGTTATTGGTTTCTTCCACTTTATTTTTCCAACTATTCTTGGCTTTATATAATACCTGTTGCCGTAAGATCTTACAAGTCCGCTCATCTTAAATCCATCGAGATTCTCAGCAAAATAAGTTACCATATCTCCTCTGTATATTTCTCCATCAACAATAACATCAATGTCTATATCTTCTTGGAACCTTATCCAGTATTCGGTTGCTTTGTCTTCAAGTTCTCTAAGTTCCTTTTTGGTCATTTTCTCTCTTCTTGCTTCCTTTATATAATCAGGTTTCGGAAGACTTCCAACAGATGTTGTTGGTAGAATGGGCAAACCAAGCTCTTTTAAGATTTTCCTTCCTTCTTTCATAATTGTACTCATTACATTTACCTCCTTACCTTATTTTGGATAAATGAAACAAAGTTTTAATATTTAACAAGTTTTTTCAATGACAATGCGGATAGGCTCCGGGTATATGAATTCCTTCCGCTGGCTCAAAATCTGTTTCGGCAATTTTGTGAACATTCCCATCTCCATCAAGCGCTATAATGTCGGTAGAACCTTTCTTTATAACAAAAACATATACATAGTTATTGTAGTATATACCTTCTCCTGGAATTCCGTCAAGGTTCACAATCTTCTCAAGAGCTCCAAACCTGTTGAGAATTGCTATTTTGTTCTTATCCTGAAGAAGAACGAATATTTTCCCGGGATATTCTATACCGAACTGAGATGAAAATTCTTCCTGATACTTCCATACAGAATATACATCTCTTGCAACGAAATCATATAACACTACTCCGCCCCTGAATACAGTCCAACCAACTGAATCAAAAGGAGAAATCATTGTTTTGAAGGCTTCCATATTGTCTCTGGTGTAAATAGAAGAAATTTTTGGATGCTGGTTCGTTATGATCTTATTTATCTTTATATTTTTTGCATCAAAGTCCACAATATATCCTGTTTGTGTATGTGAAGCAAGGCCTTGTCCTATATCTTTTCTTATTGATACATCAAAGAACGCACATTCTTCACCCTCGGCGCACTCTGGAAGCTTCGGATCGGTCAGTTCAAATTCTATTTTATCTTTATTTATTACAGATATTTTCGGAGCACCGAAGTTCGATATAAACCAAAATCCATTATAATACCTTGGAAAGTGAGGGATTGACAATCCAGAAACTCTGTTCACTTCTTCGAGCTTTGAGACAGATATAAAAGATACGCTTCCGCTATCTTCGTTGTTAACTGCTAATATTTCTCCAGAGTCATCTAAATCCATGTGTGATGGATGCTCTCCAACTGGTATCTCTTTTACGAGATCTAGGTTTTCTCCGTCAAACACATAGACTTTGTTGTGATTAGAAGCTGCTGCGAAGATATATTTTCCATCTTTTGAGAACATAACTTGATGGAAAACAGCTCCCTGAATTGTCTGTATTTTATGAATTTTTCCGTTTTTAATAAGAGCTATTTTCCCGAGAGCTTCTCCACCAAGGACTATTTTCTCTGGTGGTTTGAATTCAGTTTTCGCTTTGTTATCATCTTCTTTGGCACATGAGCTAAGAAATGAAAAAGATGAGAGCAACAAAACAAAAGGAAGAGGAGTTGCCGATATTTCCTTTATGTATGTCTTGAATCTTACAAGAAGTTTTTTTGACATGTTTTTCACCTCCCAGTTTTTTTGTTCCTTTAAGGTCTTCCGGCTCCCCTCGGTCGCTCTGCGACCTACTGCTCCATTTTATTCTGCTCCCTTCCCAAGCAGCAAGCTTTTGTTCTCACCCCACTGCTCAGTGGAAGCAGATGGAGAAGATTCGGGTTACGGCGGCTGGGGCCGCGCCCGATTCTCACGGGCTTCCCTACAAAGGAACATATTCAATCATATAAACCAACCGAAAAAATTTGAATTTTTCAAAAAATTCAGATTAGAAAGAAATGAATGCATTTGCTAGAAAGCAGGAATCAGATCTCTCCTTTCTGTCTGATTTGCTTAGTCTCTATTTCTCTCTGTATACCCGATTTGAGCTTTCCTTCTCTAAGAAGCTTTATCACATGTCTCCATCCAAAAATCAGAGGATATCTCTTATCAATCTCACTGAGTTCCACATCCTCGCCAGATTTTTTGACTTTTCTTTCAAGATATTCTCTATAGCCTCTGAATGTTATGAGTCCCTTTGGCCAGCGCAAAACCCCTCTCCTAGCTGACACCTTTAGAAAATTTATAACCTCCTGCTTTGATGGAATAGGGTCTCCTACTACCGCCCAAGTTTTCTTAAACACATCTTCACTCCTGTCAATCTCAAATATTATTCCTTCATTCTGCTTAACATAATCCAAAAACATCGGAACATAAACATTGAAATAAAAGTCTTTATCCGCTTCAAGCAAATTCGATAATTTATTAGGATCTTCTATTCTCACCTCTCCCTTATAGCTCAGAGATAAAATCTCAAAAATCAATCTTTCCAGGTCGAATTTCTCCAGATCATCAAGCATAGGTATAGTATACACCAGACAAAAATACATAGCCTTTCTTATAAGATCAGATATTTTCCATTTGATATATTCATCTCTTGCATAAGCAATGTAAACTGCCTTTGAAAATCTTCCAACTATGTATATTTCCGGAGGATCTACAATATACTTTATGAAATCTTGAAAGGAAATAATATTATATTTCGCTCCCACTCTCTGATCGTCTACCGAAACTTCAGCCATATAAACAGAAGGTGGAAGGATTCTATTCAGAAGTATATGCCATATTGAGCTGTGAACCTTTTCATAAAAGTCTACTATAACATAAAAATCATAAAGTCCGTCATTTTTTACAGGATCAAAGAGACGGGAGCCATAAAATATAACAGCTATGAGAGAATCTCCAAATCTCTCCTGAAAAAATTTAATAAACTCCGGTAAAAACTTATCCTCATGCCTAAGAGTAGTTATCCTATCGTAAACAATCTTTCTGATATTTTCCTTTAAACGCTCTTCCATAATCTAACCTACCAAGATCTATCTTCTTGAATGAAACAAAATAATTTAAAAGTGAAACAAAATAATTTAAATCCAAAAATCTCTTTAATTCACAGATCTTCAATAGAAATAAAATCAGAATTTCCCTCCAAAAATTGCTCTTTTGGCTTATCTTCAACTGGTAAATCAGGTTGATGAGTTTTTCTCTCCTCAACGACAAATCTTTGATCTTCATATTTTTCTCTTTCAAGCTTTTCGCCCATAGTTTTTGTTCTTGCTAAATTTTCTTCGGTTATCTCATCAATACTCTGCCATACTTCTCTCAATTCTCTGCGAAACTTATCCAAGATCGGGTTAATTTCATCTTTAACGGATTGATAAACAGAATCATAAAGTTTATCAAACAAGACTGCTCTAACCTTCGTTAAGACCTTTTCCATAATTTCTCCCTCAATATATGGAATCAAATTTTCTTTCGCTTGAGATAAAATTGAATTTTTTAATCTGTCAAATTCTTTACCTAAAAGGTTTTTCATCTCTTCTTTTATATCGGAATATATTTTTTCAACTATTTGATTTAAAATCTTCTTTTGAACTTCATCTGAAACCTGCCTAACTACCTGAAGCACTATTTTATCTGGATCTGGGATATTTTGCACTTTATTTCTGAGCTCCGGAATAATTGCGGATATTTCTTTTACATAATCCCGCGCTTCCTTTTCAATTGATTTTATGTTTTCAAATATTTCACGTACAGAAGAAAGAAGCAAAGATAATTCATCTGTAATCCTGTCTCTCTGCTCTAAAGTCCAGTCGTAAGATATAACGCTTTTTTCTTCATCGGAAGAATCTATTTGCTGAGTATCTTGTTCCGCTTGCTGAATATCTTGTTCCACCAAAGATTCTTCCTTCAACTGAATTTCTTCCCTTGTCTCTGTTTCAACTTTTTTACTTTTCTTTTGTTTCTTTTTGACATTCTCAATATTTATATCTTCGACTTTGACTTGCTCAACTTTTTCATGACTTTTTTGAGATTTTATTGAATTTTCTATTTCAGATATTATCTGAATGAGCTTTCTTGAATCAATTGGTTTTGTAAGATAAGATGTAGCTCCAATTTCTTCCATCAAGTTCAGATCTGGTTTCTCAAGAGCATTAACTAGCATAACAACATGAACATTTTTCATTGACTTTATCTGCTTGGCAGCATAGTATCCATCTTTATCTGAATCAAACTTTGTATCTATAAGAACAGCATCTATATCTTCTATTTCATTAACAAGACGCAAAGCATCTTCTTTTGAGTTAGCTACCTCAACTGAATATCCTTCTTCATCAAGAGCGGTCTTGATGATACGTGTTATTGTCTTATTATTATCTGCAACGAGAATTTTCATAAATTAAAAGTTAATAAATAGAATAAAAAAAGAAATGAAAAAGTATATTCTTTTGAAATTTATCAGATATCTTTAATCAGAAGGAAAATTTTAGGTATGAAAGTTGTTTTCATACACGGAATGATGGGTGGAGCATGGTATTGGGAAAACTACAAAAATTTCTTTGAAAGCAAGGGTGTAAAGTGTTATATTCCAAACCTCCGCCATCACTCAAAGGGAGCTCAACCAGTTGCAGAACTCGGAGCAACAAGCATAAAAGATTATGTTTCAGATCTCAAGGTACAAATAGAGAAAATATACAAAGAAGAAGAGAAGATGCCTTTTGTGGTCGGACACTCTATGGGGGGACTTATTGCCCAAATACTTGTTTCAGAAGGTTATGGAAAAGCTGGAGTTTTTCTTACCCCTGCTCCTCCTAGAGGAATTTTTGCACTTTCATTATCTCAAATATGGACTTTCTTGCCGGTTATGATAAAACCAAACTGGTGGAAAAAACCTTTTAAGCTATCTTATAAAAGATTCAGGTATTCTATACTAAATAATCTTGATGAGAACGAAAGTAAAAGAATATATCCGAATTTCTGCTATGAATCTGGTAAGGCACTTTTTGAAATAGGACTGTGGGCTTTGGATAAAACAAAGGCAACAGAAGTAAATTTTTCAGCTGTCTCAGTTCCAGTCATGTTTGTAGGAGCAAAAAAGGATAAGATAACTCCCAAAAGCATAGTTATAAAAACATCTAAGAAATACAAAAACGCAATTTATGAAGAGCTTAAAGATAACGCTCATTGGGTTGTTGGAGAAAAAAACTGGGAAAAAGTAGCCGAGATAGTATATGAGTTTATGAAATCTGTCAATAAGTAGAAACAAAAGATTCAAGAACAATTGGTTAAAATAAGATGTTTTATTTATCAACATAAAGTAAATTAAAGTGATTCTTAAAAGAAAAATAATTATATTCATTTTTGGAATTTTTGGTATATTTTTTGTCGTAAAATCTCAGGCTCTTACAACATCCGCATTTTTGAAATTAGACCGTGCTCCAAACATTGAAGATGAAGAACCTCTATCTATATTTCCACACCTTATACATCAAAGAATGTTCGCGTGTTTCAGATGTCATCCTTCTATATTTTCATACGGTAGAGATACATATACTCATAAAGATTTTGATAGTGGTAAGTACTGCGGAGAATGCCACAACGGATCTGTAGCTTGGCATATAGATGATGTTGAATGTGAGACTTGCCACCTGGAATAATGAAAAGCCCAGCAACAAAAGAAAAAATACGAATAACAAGTTACCTCATTAATTTGTTCATTAATTCATTGATCGTAAAATCACTTGTAGTAATTGCTCACGCCATAACACCTTCAATTTCTCATTCGATAACCGAAAACGGACTCGAAATAAAAGGATTGAAAATAAACGGGAAATTTGACTTTTCTTTTGAGCTGAGAGATTTTAAATTGAATCCTTTTGAAGGAAAAGCTTATTTTAGAAACTATCATCATTTTGTTTTCTTAACATGGAGAAATAAAGAGCAAAAATTCTTTCTGACAGCAGAAATAATAGAAAGATATTTCTATGAGTTTGGAGCAAATATAGATAACCTCTCTATAAAATTTGGTAAATTGCTGGTTCCATTCGGTCCAGATCCACTTTTTCACAAATCATACGGTGGGCTAACTGGTTTCGACCAAAAATTTCTACCAGTAGTTTGGTCCGAACTTGGAATAGATGTTTCTTATACATTTTTCAGAACGGGTAGGTTTATCATAGCTAATGAAGTATATGTAGTGAATGCTCCTCGTGAAGACCAAACTAAGGTTTACCTTCCAAACATAGGCTCATCAATTGATAAGTTTGCAATAGGAGATAGGCTAACTCTTGGAACAGATAAATTCATATTGTATCTATCTGCATACTGGAATCAGTATAAGGGAAAATATAACTATGTAATGGGAGCTTTTGATGTGGCTTTTCCGTATGGTTTTCTTGGAAAAGAAGAAATATTCAGAAGACTATCGTTATCTGCTGGAATCTTAAGATCTTACGCGACCGGAGACAGAGATACTGTTGGCTCATATTTTCACTTCGCTAACTATGCAAGACTCAATATAATGCTGCCCCTGAATCTTGAGCTCAGGCTCTTGACTGGTGTAAAGACAATCCAGAATTACAGAGGACTTTTTTACGATAAATCAACAGCTGATAATAGTGATACAGCATCTTATAATCTTGCTCTCATATACAGAATAGGATTGTTTTCTGGACAAATTCAGTACATAGCGAATTCAGAATTTGCTGACGAAGTAGAAGATAACTTATTCAGAGTTATGTTCATATTCGAATTTTAGCTGAATTAATTGGATTATTGCAGGACAAAAACAACACAGTAGGTTAATTGAAACAGATTAATTGAAATGCTGTACCTACAAGATCATCTTCTTTCAAACTTTCTACTCTGCTTCATTGGTTTTCTACCACCGGCAGATGGTCTTTGTTGAGGTTGCTTTGAAGGAACTTTTGTCAGTCTTACTACATTTATCGCTTTGGTTCCCTTTTGATCTGACTGCTCCTCAAACTCGACCTCCTCTCCTTCGTTCAAGGTTTTAAAGCCCTCTGACTTTATATCTGTCCAGTGGACAAAAACATCCCCTGAACCATCTTCCTTAGTTATAAAACCGAACCCTTTCTTTGAGTTAAACCACTTTACTTTACCTTTAATTCTCATTATGTTTCTTCCTCCTTATTACTTTATGCTTTCAGAATTAGTTCCAAGGAAATATCTTGAAAGTTATTCATATTCCTGAAACTAATTCTCCTTAAAAGTTAAGAATTTGTTTTAATAAAAAATGCTTTTTCAATATTTTATAAGTGAGCTTTTACTCCGATTAAACTACTGAAGAAATGTTCTGAAATCTTGTAATGAGATCTGAAATTGCTCCGATTTTTCAAGGTCTCTTACTGATATGAATTTACCTGATACTTCCTCCATTCCGATTATAAAAATGAATTTATATCCTTCACTATCAGCCTGCCGAAATTGAGATTTGAGACCTCTTGAAGGATCAAGGTTTATCTCTAATCTCCCTTTGGTAAACTCTTCGACAATTCTTACATATTTTTCATCTATAACTTTTTTTTGTCTTAATAGATCTTTTGATTCTTTCATTGATCTGAAAAGCCAAAAAGCAAATTCCCTCGTATCTTCGGTATAGGCTATAAAAACACCGCCTCTAGGTGCTCTACTAGGCATCTGAATAAAATTAATTAACCTTTCGATTCCCATAGCAAATCCGCAAGCCGGAGTAGGCTTACCCCCCATAAACTCAACCAGAAAATCATACCTTCCACCTGCCAAAATTGCAGATTTCATATCATCTTTGTGATAGAACTCAAAAACGAGCCCAGTATAGTAGTCAAGCCCCCTGACAAGCTTTGTTTCATGCCTGAATTTTACAGAGAAATCCGAAAGATATTTGCATACTTTATCAAAATTATATTTGCAATCTTCACACCAGTAATCAGATATTGCTGGAGCATCGTTTAATTTTTCTGCATCAATCTTACAATCAAGAACTCGCAGAGGATTCTTCTCACGCCGGCGAACACAGTCTGGACATAGATCCTTGCTATAAGTGTATTCTCTCAGTTGCTCTATATATCTTGGTCTACAAACCCTACATCCAATAGAATTAACAAGAGCAATAGATTCAACACCTAGCTTCTTCAAAAAGCTATCTGCAATATATATCAGATAAGAATCTGATTCTCCTGACCCGAATCCGAAAATTTCACAACCTATTTGGTGAAATTGTCTGTATCTTCCCTTCTGAGGTTTTTCTCTTCTGAACATTGGACCTATGTAGAATATTTTGCTTCGGGGTTTTGAATACTGTAAGTTTTTTATGTAGAATCTAACCGCAGGTGCAGTTCCCTCTGGCCGAAGTACAACTTGGCTCCCATCTTTATCTTCAAACGAATACATCTGATGCATAACTATATCTGAAACATCACCAAGGGACTTAGTAAAAACTTCTTGATATTCTATGATAGGGGTTCTGATTTCTTCAAATCCAAGAGAAGAAAAGTAATCTCTTGCAGTGTTTTCAACAAAAACGAATTTTTCCAATGCTTCACCAAATATATCACTCGTTCCTGTTATATTCTGCATACAATTGACAAAATATAGTCAGCTTGTATTGAAGATAAATCAAATTCAAAATCGTAAGAAGGAGTGAAAGATTCCTGATTATGAAACCTTATCGCAAATATCTTTTACTTCTTGATCCCTTTCAAGTGGAAGAATCAAGATATAATTCTCTCCCTCCGCAACCGCTATCCTTTTGAGTCCAAAGAAGATAACCTTCTTTCTCTTTTTGTTCTTGCCATCAGATATATAAAGACATTCATCTGAATCAAAAAACTGGGCTTGGCCGGCATTTCCTCTGCTATCTGATTCAAGAAATTGTTTTATAGACCTGAAAGAACCTATATCTGACCATGTAAAATCAGTTGGAATACATACTATCTTATCTGACTTCTCGCACACTGCATAGTCAATAGATATATTTGGTACAAGCCTATATGCTTTTTTCAGATCATACGAAAGCATGATTTCTGGAATATCTGTATATTTTTTCAGCTCCTCTATTATCGTTTCTGCTTTGAACATAAAAATCCCACTGTTCCATAAGAATCCTCCGCTTTCAACAAAAATTTTTGCTTTATCATAGCTTGGTTTTTCTGTAAATCTCCTGATCTTATGGACTCCATCTTGTAATTGTTCAGAAATTTCTATGTATCCATATCCTGTTTCCGGATAAGTGGGTTTAACTCCAAACGTCACGATGTTTCCGTCAATTGCGGATTTGTATCCAATATTCACAGCTTCAATAAATCTTTCTATTTTTTCAATTTTATGATCAGAGGGCATAACCAACATAACAGCATCTCCGCCAATTTTTTTCATTACTTCAAGAGCGGAAAGACATATTGCCGGAGCAGTATTTTTGGCCTCGGGTTCAGGAATGATGTCTATATCTTCCCCTTTAAGATTTTTTCTTACCGATGAGACCTGCTTTGAATTACATACAACAATTATTTTTGTTTTCTTTTGTAGCTTTTTTGAGACATTTTGAGCTCTTCCTATAGTTTCTTCAAGAAGAGTTTTTTCAGAACCTATTTTCAGAAGATATTTTGGATTATCCTGTGTTGATATTGGGAAGAGTCTTTTACCTCCTCCTCCGGCTAGTATAACAGATATGAGGGGGGGATTTCCCCCCTCTGCCTTGGTTGCTTTCATATTTCAGGAGGAGGTGTTGTAGGGAATTTTTCCTCTTTCTTTGGTTTTTCAGCCACGAGAGCCTCGGTTGTCAGTAGCAGACCGGCAACAGAAGCAGCATTTTCAAGTGCTATTCTTTCTACTTTCAGAGGATCTATTATTCCAGCTTTAACCATATCATCTACAAAAACTCCGCGAAGAGCATCAAAACCAAAGTATTGCTTTGATTTGAGTTCTGCCTTTATTTTCTCAACCACAACAGAGCCTTCGTATCCGGCATTCCTTGCGATCCATTTCACTGGTTCTTCAAGCGCTTCCTTAACGATCTTTACTCCTAGTTTCTCATCATCGTTCATCTCAGACTTTATCATCTCCTCAAGAGCTATAGAAGCCTTCAGAAGAGAGACTCCACCACCCGGAACTATTCCCTCTTCAACAGCTGCTTTTGTAGCATTTACAGCATCCTCAACTCGCATTTTCTTCTCTTTCATTGCTGGTTCAGTTGGAGCACCAACATATATTACAGCAACTCCACCTGCCATTTTAGCTAATCTTTCCTGAAGCTTTTCTCTATCATAGTCAGATGTTGTTTCTTGAATAGCTCTCTTTATTTGAGATATTCTACCTTCTATTTCAGATTTATTTCCAGCTCCACCTATTATTGTAGTGTGTTCTTTATCAACTATTACCTTCTTTGCTCTACCAAGATCCTTTATCTGAACGCTTTCAAGCTTAATACCGAGTTCTTCAGCAATGAATCTTCCACCTGTGAGTATAGCAATATCTTCCATCATCGCCTTTCTTCTTTCTCCAAATCCTGGAGCCTTCACAGCACAACACTTGAGAACCCCTCTTATTTTGTTGACAACGAGAGTAGCAAGAGCTTCGCCTTCTACATCTTCTGCTATTATAAGAAGAGGTTTCCCTTCTCTTACAACCTGCTCAAGAAGTGGAACAAGATCTTTGACAGAAGATATCTTTTTCTCATATATAAGAATGTAAGCATCTTCCAAAACAGCTTCCATTCTCTCTGGATCTGTCACGAAGTAAGGAGATAGGTAGCCTCTGTCAAACTGCATACCCTCAACTGCTTCCCATGTAGTTTCGGTTCCCTTTGCTTCTTCTATAGTAACGACTCCTTCCTTCCCAACCTTTTCTATTGCATCTGCAACTATCTTTCCTATTTCTTCATCTTGATTAGAAGCTATTTTAGCGACACTCTCTACTTCATCTCTACTCTTTATATCTTTTTTCATCTTTTTGAGTTCTTCAACTACCTTTTTTACAGCCTTGTTTATACCATTTCTCAAGCTAACAGGATTAACACCTGCGGCTATAAGCTTTATCCCTTTGTTGAATATGGCTTGAGCAAGAACAGCAGATGTAGTTGTTCCATCACCAGCAGCATCGTTGGTTTTTGAACACACTTCTCTGACGAGCTGGGCACCAAGATTTTCGAACTTATCTTCAAGCTCTATTTCTTTTGCTACGGTAACACCGTCTCTGGTTACAACTGGTGCCCCGAAGGTTTTTTCAAGTATAACATTTCTTCCTCCGGGTCCCAGTGTTGATTTGACCGCGTTTGCTATTTTGTCGACGCCTCTTTGTATTTTTTCTCTTGCTTCTATATCAAAAAGTATTTCTTTTGCTGCCATTTTGTTTCACCTCCTTTCTATTTATTTTTCAACTATACCAAGAATTTCATCCTCAGACATAATTAGATATTCCTGACCATCTATCTTTATCTCTGTTCCAGCGTAGCGAGCAAAAAGAACTTTGTCACCAACACTAACATCTGGGGGAATAACTTTTCCATCTTGAAGTACTTTACCTTTACCAACAGCAACAACCTCTCCCATCTGTGGTTTTTCCTTCGCAGTATCTGGGATGATTATTCCTCCCGGTGTCTTTTCCTCTATTTCCTCAAGCCTCTTGACAACAACTTTATCCCTTAATGGTTTTATTTTTATTCCAGATTTTCCTGCCATGGTTTAAAACCTCCTTTCTTAAAAAATGAAAAGAATTTCTGTAAAAGTTTTTATAAAGGTAAGATTCGGTTTTAAACTTTAATACTCTATAGGCATTGTTATTCAATTTTCAGAAAATTTTAGCTTTCCTGCAAAAGCTCAGATATATACTATTTCACGAATCCCGATACATACTATTTCATATCCAACTCTGAATTCAACAACTCTGAATAAAAATAGTAAAATTTAAACGAAGCTTATTTCAGACTAAATTTGAAAATATGCAATTGATAAACATGATAATATCGTTTCTCATCTACCCGTTCTACTCATCTATGATAACGATCAGAGAATTGTTCAAAGAGAAAAGAACAAGAATAGATCTTGAAGCTATGCAAGATAGCTTTTATATGATGAACTTCTTTATGCTCTTTTCAAGATATATAATTTTGCTCACCAGTGTAGCAGCCTGCGTTTTAGCAATATATATTTCAAAGAAATTTCTCGGAAACCCCATATTAAATTTTGCTTTGGGAATTTCATTATTCATTATTACATATTGGATAACATCAGTACTAGTATTCTGTGTTCAGGTTATATCTTGGATATCAACAACTGTAAGGAAAGTATTGAAAGAAGTTGAATTGATGTCAAAGAGAACAGAAGACGAAATAAAAAAAATTGTACACTGAAATAAAAGACTCTAATGATAGCTTACAAAAATGGACTAATATGGGTCTCGGAAGATGAAAAATTTCTAGAATACATAAAACACATAAATCATAAAAAATTCAGAGAAAATTTCGTATTTTATCCGTCAGAAGTTATACTGAAGAAACCAGAGATATTTAACGAAATAAAGGGTATAGAATTAACCCAACCTCCGAAGATAAGAAAAGAACCAACTCTTCGAAAGTACCAAGATGATGCATACAAAAAATGGTCGGAGAAAAAACGCGGTGTAATCATCATGCCCACGGGAACTGGTAAAACTCTCGTTGGTATAAAAGCTATATGTTCTCTTGCAAAGTCTACACTGTGTGTGGTTCCAACTCTTTCTCTTGTAGATCAGTGGATAGAAAAAATCAAGGAGTTCTCGGAGGATGTGGGTGAGTGGAGCGGGCGAAAGAAAAATCTTTCACCAATAACTATTACAACATATGATTCTGCTTCAATATCTGCTGAATTTTTAGGAAACAAATTCGAATTGATAATATTTGACGAAGTCCATCATTTACCTTCCGAAAACTACAGAAAAATAGCTCTGCTTTCTGTCGCTCCATACAGAATGGGATTGACCGCCACCGTTGAAAGAGAAGATAATCTTCATGAACTCATAAAAGAATTCGTAGGAGATTTTTACAGAATTGAATTTCATGACGTCAGGGATTTCATAGCTCAATGGGATATAAAACAAATAAAGGTCAGAATGAATCAAGAAAACTACCAAAAATACAGAGAACTTATGAGAAAATATGTGAATTTCTGCGTGAAGCGCGGGCTTGATCCAAGCAACAAATCTACTATATTTGATCTCATAAAAGCTTCATCATATTCACAGGAAGCAAGAGAAGCTCTAATTGCACACAGGATTGCCAAAGACATATCAAAAAATTCTGATGAGAAGATAGAAATAGTAAGAGAATTACTTCAAAAACACAAAGAAGATAAAACTATAATATTCACAGATTCTCAAAGCATGGCATACAAAATATCTGAGGCTTTTTTTATACCGTGTATTACCTCCGAAATACCCAACGAAGAAAGGAAGAAATACATTCAAGGTTTTTCATCAGGAGTATTCCCTGCAATAGTTTCCGCTCACGTTCTTGATGAAGGAGTTGATGTTCCAGATGCTTCCTGTGCAATAATAGTTTCTGGCTCCTCAAGCGCAAGAGAATTTATACAAAGATTAGGAAGGATACTAAGACCATCTAAACCCAAAGCTGTTTTATATGAGATCATATCAGCAGGAACATCTGAAAAATTCTCATCTGAAAGAAGAAAGAACAAAATAATAACAAACAAAACAGAACAACAAGAATGAAAAGAAGAATCTACATAAAGGTATATGGATTAGTCCAGGGTGTTGGATTCAGAGCAAGCACGGTCTACCAGGCAAGGAAACTCGGGGTGAACGGATATGTAAAGAACCTCCCAACCGGAGAGGTTGAAATTGTAGCTGAAGGTGAAGAAGATAAACTGAATTCACTTCTCGAGTGGTCAAAAATAGGCCCCGCTGGTGCATTAGTGGAAAAAGTAGAATACAAATTAGAAGACTTCAAGGGAGAGTTCAAAAACTTCGAAATAAGATATTGAAATTGCAGAAAAATTGTAGAGTGTAGAATTATAAAATTGAGAGAAATATAAAACCAGAATAACGGGAAATTAAGAAAAAGATGCAGGAACTAAGTAAGGTGATTTAGAAATGAGATTTCAGGAATTTCCTTTTCAAAATCTTGATTCAGCAAGAAAATTTATAACATCAATAAGAAAAAGTCTTTCAGATGAGTTTGTAAAGTTCAGCTCATACAAAATACAGAGCAAGGTAATAAACTCTGATGAATTTAAGAGAAGTAAGAATATAGCCTGTTTCGTAGGATCAAAGGGAGAACCTGACACATCTTTGATCTTGGAGCAAAAAAATAAGAATATTTTTCTTCCAAAAGTAGTTTCAGAGAGCAATATAGAATTTTTTCTTTACAAAGGAGAGCTAAAAGAAGGAAAATTCGGTATTCCAGAACCGAAATCAGATGAATCTGTGGACATAAAAAACATAGAACTCTTCTTGGTTCCCGGACTCCTTTTTGATAAAAGAGGTTTCAGAGTAGGATATGGAAAAGGCTACTACGATAAAGCACTTTCGGAGAGAAAACGAGAAAAATCAAATGTTTGGGCACTAGCTTGGAGTTTTCAGGTATTTGACAAAATTGAACACAACAAATCAAACGATGTTTTCGTTGAAAAGATATTTACAGAGGTATATGTTCTAAATACACTAACAGGCGAGATAAAATTTTGAGCTCAAATCATGTTATTAAATAACAATCAATAGCATACAATATAAAAATTATCACCAGAGCTGTTCATCAATAAAAAGAATAAAAAAAGATATTAGCTACCGGAGATCAGAATCTGGAAGAATTCATTGTTGCTTTTGGTCTGAAAGATCTTTTCATGAAGAAGCTCCATCGCATCAATCGTGCTCATAGGTTGTAGTACTTTTCTAAGCAGCCATATTTTTGGAAGGTTATCAGGATGAATGAGTAGCTCTTCCTTTCTTGTTCCTGACCTATGAACATCTATTGCTGGGAATATTCTTTTTTCTGATATTCTTCTATCAAGGTAGATTTCCATATTTCCTGTTCCTTTGAATTCTTCAAATATAACTTCATCCATTCTTGAACCTGTGTCAATAAGACATGTTGCAATTATTGTGAGCGAGCCTCCGCCTTCGATTGCTCTTGCTGCCCCGAAAAACTTTTTAGGAAATTGCAAAGCAGCAGAATCTATACCACCTGTTAGGACCTTTCCAGATGATGGTATATACTGGTTATACGCTCTCGTGAGACGAGTAATCGAATCAAGAAACACCACAACGTCATATTTGTATTCAACTAACCTTTTGGCTTTGGCAAGTGTTATATCTGCAACTTTTATGTGTATTTCTGGCTTCTCATCAAATGTAGCAGCAACAACCTCTATATTTCTATCTTTGAAGCTACTGAGTATGTTCTTTTTCCAATCTGTGACCTCCTCGGGACGTTCATCTATAAGGAGAACTATCATTATTACCTCCGGGTGATTTGTAAGAATTGCCTTTGCTAAATTCTGCATGAGCATAGTTTTACCTGCTCTGGGCGGCGAAACGATAAGTCCTCTTTGTCCCTTACCTATGGGAGCAATTATATCTACAACTCTGCAAGAAATGTCTCCGTTGAACTGAATATCTAAGTTGAACTTCTTTGTAGGATAATATGGAATAAGGTTTTCAAAAAGAGTTCTTTCTTTTGACTTCCAAGGTTCAGAAAAATTTATATTTTTTATAGATTGGAGGGAAAAATATTTACCCTTGTTTTCATCTTCTGGTGGTCTTATTTCACCGAGAACAACGTCTCCGCTTCTCAGACCATATTTTTTTATGAGCTGTTTTGAGACAAAAACATCGTCTGATGATTGAAGATAGTTATTATGAGCAAGGCGCAGGAAACCAACACCAGATTCTATCTGCTGAAAGATTCCTTCTGCATAGAGCCTTATGCCATAGTTGCTATATGAACTGGTCATTATCTCGGTTATAAGCTCTTGCCTTCTCAAAGATGCGGGATTCTGTATCTCAAGATCGTATGCTAATTTTATAAGTTCAGAAATCGTTTTAGAACTTACCTTGTTCAGAAGAATATAGCTTTCTTCCCCATTTTCTCGCTCTATAATCTCATTTAGTCTGCTTGGAATTGGTTTCTTTCTTACAGGTTTCTCCTTAGGTTTTTCTATCTCTTCTTCTTCCTCAACTTCTGGTTCAGGTAATGTCTCACCAAGCGGCTGAACTTCTTTGACCTCAAATGATTGTTCAGCGTAATCTTGATTTATATCATCAGTATATTTTGAAGTTTCAGAATAGTCCTGTTGTTCTATATTTTCAACAGATTGTTCCATTGGTTTATTGAAAGCAAGCTTTTCATACTCAGATACATAATCTTTTTCAATCATTGTTTCTTCCCTCTTCTCATTGGATGAAGAAAACTCATCTGTATTTTCTACATTCACGGTTTGAATACCTGATTCATCAGATAAGCTTTCAACTTGTTCAGAACTTTTCTCAGAATCATCTTTCTTTTTCCTTTTAGTTCCCTTTATATTCTTACTCTCTTCAGTTGTCTCTTTTTCCTCTAACTTTTTTTTCCTCGGCATGGCTTGAAGAAGACAGAAAAAATAAAACCAAAGTTTGGAAATCTCCTCAGGTGGTGCCAAATTTAATTATATCTATCTTTCATTCAAAAAACAAAAAAAACAAATTTTTAGGCATAATATTCATGTAGTTGCTTCCCTTATTATTTATCGTATTGTTTCCTTTATCCATCTAATATGAAATATGAACCTTATTGATGCTCAAATTTTTCTGATTCTTCTTTTATAAAGTTTTCTTCTATTTTTTCTTCTGTTCTTGGCTTTTCCTCACGCAATTTTTCAAAGTACAATTTTCTTGCTTCCTGCCAGATTCTTTTGGCTTCCTGCTCCGTAAGACCGGGAACATTTACAAGTCTCTCGTAAGTTCCTAAAGCTATATCTTCTATTGTTTTTATACCACTATCCCACATTATTTGTGCTTGTTTGTCTGTAATTCCAATCTTTTGGAAAAAGTCCGGAAGCATCTCTTTTATTCTCTCTCTCTCAGATTCACTTCTTACCCTTATTCTTATACCAAGAAGCTCGGAAGCAAGTTTGACATTTATCCCTCCCCTTCCAACTGCCAGAGCTAAAATATCATCTGGAACAACAACTATTGCTTCTCTTTGGGAATCAACTTTCGTTAAAAACATAGCTGTAACCTTGTTGACACCAAGAGCATTCATGACAAGCTTCTGAGTATCTGCGTCCCAAGGTATTATATCAACTCTCTCACCCCCAAGTTCTTGGACTATATTTTTGATTCTTATACCCTTCACACCCACACAAGTTCCAACAGGATCAACACTTGGATCATCTGAATAAACCATTATTTTTGATCTACTTCCCGGCTTTCTTGCAATAGCTCTTATTTTTATTATACCCTGCTCAACCTCTGTGACATTCTTCTTTACTATCTCTTCAAGAAATTTGTTGTCTGTTCTTGAAAGTATTATTTCTGTCCTAAAAGCTCTACCATGTTCTCTTTTTCTAACATCTTTTATAACAGCTTTAACACTGTCTCCTTCTCTCAATTTAGCTGAATCATGAGGAAGAGTTTCTTCTGGGAGAAGTATTCCGACATGGTTCCTTCCAAGGTCGACATATATAACTTTCTTTCTTGTTATCCTATCAAATTCTATTTTCTTAACTATACCTGTTATAAGCATTCCCTTTTTCTTTGAGTATTCTTCAAAGATGGTTTCTTCTGTTCCTTCCGATATAAGTTTCTCAAGCAGGAACTTGGCTCTTGCAGCTCCTCTTCTTCCTAAGGATTCAAAAGGTATCTCTTCAAGAGCCTCATCTCCTACCTCTGCCGATGGATCCACTTTAAGTGCTTCATCTATATGTATCTCATTTTCTGGATCAGTCAGCTCAGATACAACTACTTTTCTTCTCATAAGTCTAAATGTATCGTTTTTATCATCATAATAAACCTCGTAATTTCCCTTTCCCTTTATTTCGGTAGCAACTGTTTTGAGTATGTCTTTAAGGTATTCTACAATCTTTTCTTTTTTTACATCTCTTTCCTCACAAATCGATTTGAGAGATATTTTAATCGGTTCAGCTGGGGTCTCCTTTATCTTAAGTTCTATTTTTCTTGCCATATAAAATATCCTCCTTATGAAACAGTTGAATAAAGATCAAAACAATCAAAAGGATAAAATATTCTATAAAAATAATTATAAGGAAAATAAAAAATATTTTACTTAATTCAAAACTTTCTGAAATCTTGGAATTGTATCTATACAACCTCCTGAACGAAGAGGTATTTTTCCCGGATTGAGAATGTTTTTTGGATCCATCTTTTTCTTTAAAGACAGAATAAAGTCAGTAGAATCTTCCCCGAGTTCCTTTTCTATAAATCTCAGCTTATCTATTCCTGTACCATGTTCACCAGTTATTGAACCTCCGGAATTTATAACGAAATCAAAGATTTTTTCTTTAACATCAAAAGCTGTTTTTTGTTCACCTCCACCGAACATAATGTTTGTGTGAAGAATTCCAACTCCGAAATGTCCAAAAACAATACAATCTATCTTATCTCTCAAATCCCTCACAAAATCAAAGTATTCAACAAAGGATGAAATTGGAATAACTATATCTTCATTTATCTTGAAAGGTTTCATTTTAGATAGAGCAGGCCCGAGCCTCTTTCTCCTCTCCCAAACATCTTGAATCTCAAGAACCTGCAAACCCATACCTTTCACCATCAAATCAACTTTTTTGGAAACATCTTCAAAAATTCCCTTATAATCTTCCTCAAATTCAGCTATAACAGAGAAACGTTTTATACCAAAGGCAACATACGAAGCCAAATCATCCAAGACCTCAAATGCAGAAGGATTGAAAATTTTCAAAGTATCAAAAATTTCAAAAATATCTTTCTCGGAATTGACAAATATAGTATAGCTGAATCTTTTTTTCTTTTTAACTACTTTGAGAACAACACGAGTTATTATTCCCAAAATACCTTCGGAACCAACAAAAATGGCTGAATCCATTTCTTTGAAATTTTCCAGTTCTCCTGTTGGTAGGACGACCTCTGTTTCAACAACATAATCTTTTATTGAGCCGTACTTTATAGATCTCAGGCCAGCTGAGTTTGTTGCGACATTTCCTCCGATTGTAGAAAAATTCAGACTTGATGGTTGAGCTGGCAATGTGTATCCAAGCAGATTTATTTTACGCTCAATTTGTCCGGAGATAACTCCAGACTCAGAAAAAACAAGACCATCCTCAAAGCGAAAATTTCGCATTTTTTCAAGAGAGATGACGAAACCATCTTTTGAAGGGACTGCTCCACCTGTAAGTCCACTCCCGCCACCCCTCGGAGTTAGAGAAATACCTCTCTGATAGCAAAAACGAACAACTTTTAGAACTTCTTCCGTATTCTTCGGGAAGAAAACACCTTTGGGTTTAACTTTATACCATCTTGAAGCATCTTCTGAATAAACTTCTAAAGCGTCATCTGAGTTGTGAAATTCAACACCTATCATACATATCTGTTGTATTATTAGTAAATCAAAGTAGAACAATAGAATAAATCAGACATAATCAACCGAACTGATCAAAAACAAAATTACATCTTATCTGGGGCTCTTACTCCAAGGAGATCGAGACCAGTTCTTATAGCTTTCTGAACGATTTCACATGTGAGCAATCTTGAAAATCTTGTATCTATATCATCAACGAGTATTCGTTCTTTCTGGTAGTACGAATGAAATTCTCTTGCCAATGACATAAGAAAAGTTGTTATAGTACTTGGTTCATACATTTTTGCTGAAACCGAGATTATATCATATAGCACAGATGAGAGAGCTATCAATTTTCTTTCTCTTTCCGATGTCTTGAGCCTACTGTTTTGTTTTTTCCAATTTTCCTGTTTCCAATTCTCATATCCATCATAAAGGTTTTTATTTTTTGCTTCTCTGAAGAGAGAAGATGTTCTTGCATGAGCGTACTGAACGTAGTAGACCGGATTTTCTAGACTCTGCTTCTTTGCAAGATCTATGTCAAAATCAAGATGTGAGTCAGCAGTTCTTGTAAGATAGATGAATCTTACAGCATCTGCTCCGACCTCATCTATAAGCTCATCAAGGGAAACAAAAGTTCCCTCTCTTTTTGACATCTGGAATGGTTTTCCATCTTTCAGAAGGTTTACCATCTGAACGAGTTTAACAACAAATTTATTTTTGAATCCGAAGATATTCAAAACAGCTTGTATTCTGTTTATGTATCCGTGATGATCAGCTCCCCAGACCTGAACGAGTTCGTCAAAATTTCGTTCAACTTTGAAAAGATGATATGCACAATCATTCCCAAAGTATGTTGGTTTTCCATCTGATTTTATAACCACTCTATCTTTGTCATCTCCAAACATGGTAGTTCTTAGAAAAAGAGCACCTTCCTGATAGTATAAGTATTTCTCCATAAGTTCCATCGCCTTTTTTGAGTATTTGGATGAGATCTCTTTTTCTGAGACCCAAGAGTCAAATTCAAGTCCGAACCTTGCCAGTGTTTTTTTTATATCTTCAAGTATAATTCGGCTCGCGGCAAAGCCTATACTTTCTGAATCAGACAAGTTCATCTCTTGTATTTTTCTTTTTACACTTTCTGTATATTCTCCTTTGTATTCTTGCGATTTTCCCAAGATCGCCAGTCCAATTTTCTCTATTTGTTCTCCAGCGTCATTTATGTAAAATTCCCTTACAACATCTGCTCCACAAAATTTGAGTATTCTTGAAATTGAGTCCCCAACCGCAGCGATTCTACCGTGTCCTATGTGAAGCGGACCCGTTGGATTGGCAGAAACATACTCGCAGAGAATCTTTTTACCCGAAAGAAGATCAAGCTTTTCTATCCCTAAGAACTCAAGAGATTTTGAAACTGGAATCTTGAAGTTTATGAAACCTCCTTTGACCTCGGCTCCGAAATCCTGAAGCTCAGTAGATATCTCCTGAGCAATCTTATTCGGAGGCATTTTTAGTAATGGAGCTAATTTGAAAGCAATATCTGTAAATAGTTCTCCGTAGTCAAGATTCTTCGGAAACTCAGGGTTCGGAACCTGCTCGTGAATCTTAAATTTATCTTTTATGAGATGTTCTATCCTTGATTTTATAGATTCTCCTAATGTTTTTGGAGCTGAGTTATGCACAAATCTGGTTTAAGATGGATTTGCAAAGTTTAGTTTTTTGCAGTTTTTGTTTCTTCCGGAGATATCTCAAGTTTTGAAAAGGTGAATATATAAAGATTTTCTATTCTCTTCTTGCTCTTTTTGGTTTTTTCTTTTTTTCTCTGGATTGAAATATATCACAGTTCAACCTTATGGTTTCTGGAATAATGACCATCTGTAGTTTATCACACCAAAAGCTTTCACCCTCTGCTTCAAAGTATCTACAGAATATGCACGATGGAAACTCGTGAGATATTCCATTTTCTACGAGTTTTTCAGTAAGGTTCAAGAGAGCAATAAGGACTTTTCTTCTTTCCTGCTCGTTAAACTCAACTCTAATAATATCAGCTAGAACATTACCAAAAAGGGAAATCTTTGCTGCAATCTCAAGCCCCTTTGGAGTTAGTGATAAGATATGGGAGCGCCTTTCGTTTTCATCAACTCTTTTTTCAATAAAACCTTTATCTATTATTATGTTTATAGCTCTGGAGACGGTCGGCTTTGATATTCCAAATTCCTCAGATATAACACTTACTTTTCTTCTTTCCTCTGAGTTAAACAATATATGCATAAGGATTTCTCCCTGTGTTGCAGTGAGACCGTAGTCCTTTACTTTATCCCATATGAGTTTTCTGATTATTCTTGAAAGCCTCTGAATAATCACCAAAATTTTGCTCGACGATTCAGATTCATATACAACTGGATTGAACGGTGATATATCAAGGTATTCTCTGATCTTTTGAGTTTTCTCCATACTTATCTGTGATAAAGATTTTAGTAAGTTATTAATGAATTATCGTAAAAAACTTGTTTTTTATTGTTATGTAAATAAACAAGACAAACTCAGAATGCACCAGATATAAATCTTTCTGTGAGCTTATGTGTTGGATTTACAAAGACTTTCTGAGTTCTATCGTATTCTATAACTTCTCCAAAATACATAAAGATAACATAGTCTGAAATTCTTGCTGCTTGTGGTGGGTTGTGTGTAACAATTATTATACTGACATACCTTTTCAGTTCGTTTATTAATTCTTCTATTTTAGCAGTTGAAATTGGGTCAAGAGCGGAAGTAGGTTCATCGAGTAGAAGAACCTCTGGTTCCGGTGCAATAGCTCTTGCTATACATAGTCTCTGTTGCTGACCTCCGGAAAGGGTATAGGCATTTTCATTCAATCTATCTTTTACTTCATCCCATAGAGCAGAGATTCTTAAAGCCCATTCCACTCTATCGTACAGAACATCTTTATCTTTTATGCCTTTGACTCGAAGACCATAAGCCACATTCTCAAATATAGATTTTGGGAACGGGTTTGGTTTTTGAAAGACCATACCGAACTTCATTCTAACAAAAACTGGGTCAATTCTTTTATCTACTATGTTTATGCCATCTGGATAGAAAATTACGCTACCTTCATATCTGTTGCCGTGGTAAAGGTCGTGCATTCTGTTGAAACATCTTAACAAAGTTGTCTTCCCACAACCGGAAGGTCCCATTATTGCGGTAACTTGTTTTTCGTATATCTTCAAGTTTATGTTTTTGAGCATATGCTTCTCGCCGTAATAGAAATTGAAGTTTATAATATCAAGCTTCACAGAAGGTTCAAAGGAAGTGCTTTTATGCATTACCTCGCCTTGGATCATGAACTCCGATTTCTTTTCTTCTTTTGCTATCTCTTCAAAATAATTCATCATAAATATTTAATGCTCTCAAAAATGTAGTCGAGAGTTGCCAAAATATCTGTAATTTCATTATTTAAGATTTGAGATTTTTCAAATTTATTCTCCAATGTTTTTCGAACATAAAGAAAGTTTTGTTCCAAAATATTCATTATATTTACTTCTGCTGATTTTATTCCAAATACGATGTAGTTAGAAGATTCTGGACTCTTTAATACTTTAACTTTCGGGAAAAATTTCTTTGAAGCATCCACTATATCTTCTGATTGTATTGTTGAAATAGTATTTACAATAAAGCCATAATTAGTTTTCTGGAAAATAAGCTCCCAAATATGTTCTTCAAAAAGACTATATGGAACCGTTGCCTTCTGAAAAACATCTATAAATATTACAGAAAACTTTCTCTTGACAGTTTCCAGAAACGAAGAGAATTCAGATACAACAAGCAAATCAGCCGAAGAATTGAAGAATTGTTTTGCAACAAAAAGAACATGTTTATCTATATCGACACCTACAACTTTTATATTTGGGAAAATGTGTTTGATAATTCTTGAAACACTACCACCTCCAAATCCTAAGATAATAATACTGCTATTTTTTATATTAGCGCACATCAAAAGAGCCAGAAGAGCACAGACATCCCAGTATGAGCCAGTGAAAAGACTTCCTCTGACCAAAACAGAATGAAGATTGTAGGTTGAGTCAAGAATAAGCTTTATTTTTTTCCCATCATCTATAACAACTATGTTGTTGTATGGAGTATCTTTACGGTAAAGTATTTTTTCTTCTCTTATGTTCAAAAGATCTTTTATAAGCTCAATCATATTTTCTATGTTGTAAGCATTTCAACTCCACACAAAACAAAAGAATTAATCTCAAAAATTTATATTTAGAACTTTTTTAATCAAAAAATTTGTTGCTGTATTAGGCTACTTTGCTCCTGTATTAAAGAAACACCTATTTTTTGAGACTCAGTAACAATCAACTCCTGAATAAGATTATCTGGAATTATATCAAAACACAAGAGATACAATTTTATTTTGTAAAGCTCACCTTTTTTGCTTATCTCAAAAGGGATAACCGAGTAAAAATATGCTTTTCCTGAAAGAGCATTAATAAGTTGAAGGACTTTATCAGATGATTTTGTTTCAAAACTATATTCTATTATTTTGAAGATCTTCCTTTTAACCAGGTTATCAACTGCGATTAGTATATCATTGTATATAACATCGTATGGGAATATAGAAAAGAAATAGTATTCCTTCCTAAATCTCAGTGGAGTTTTCAATTTTCCTACGCTTCCAGAAATATCTATTTTCAAGGTAGAGATTCCAGATTTTTCTTCTATGTAAGTTATGTAGCAAGTTATATCAGCTTGAACTGCGTACTCAATCAGAGCTCTTGTTATTATTGGAGCAATAAAGGAGCAGTTTGAAAGATTAACTGAGTAAGTCTTCTCTCCAGTAGCAACAAAGAAAAGAAGTTTTCTGATGTTGATGGATGAAACAAAGGTATACTGAACTCCCTCTGGTTTTGGTTCCCTTCTTTTTATAGATACTCTTTGAATAAATTCATCTGGATTGATGTTTCTTTCTGTTTTCACCCCAATAAGATCCAAAGCTCTATCTATTACAATTCTTGATACATTTGATAAAACTCTTTGAGAAGGAAAATCAAGTGGGAAAGTCAGACTGAATTCAAATGTTTCTATTTCATCCGGGAAAATTAATTTCTTTGCCTGTGATTGTGCAAAAGCACTTCCAAGACAAAGTACAAATAAAAATAAGAACAAGGAAAATATGAGAGCACTATCTTTTACGAATTTTAAGAAATTCATCTTATAAAAATGATCCCTTTTCCCTCTTAAATAATGAAAGTTCCTGTATTGCATATTTTAGTTGATCTATTCCTACACCCTTGATAGCAGAAATAAAGATTGCAGATGGGAATTGCTCGGAAGCTCTTTGTATCTGTTCTTCTGAAACCAGGTCAATTTTGTTGAAAACTATTATTTTTGGTTTTGTCTCCTCAACTCCTATTTCTTCAAGAACAGACATCACGGTACTAAACTGCATTGCATAGTCAGAACTTATATCAAGAACTATAAGAATCGCATCAGAAAATTTGACCTCTTCAAGCGTGGACTTAAACGCCTCTATGAGCTTGTGCGGTATGTTTCTTATAAAACCAACTGTATCTGATATGAGTATGTTTTTTGCATCTTTGAGGAAACCGACCCTTGTTTCAAGCGTTGTGAAGAGCTGGTTTTTAGCTTCGACGTCTTCTGATGTAAGAGTTCTAAGAAGAGTTGATTTTCCGACATTTGTGTATCCTACAATAGAGACAGTGAAGAATCCAAGTTTTTTTCTTCTTATTCTGTGAATTTCCCGAGTTCTTCTTATTTCTTGAAGTTCTTTTTCTATGTCTCTTATTTGACGCATGATGTGTCGTCTTAACTCCTCTGTTTTTGTTTCACCGGGACCTCTGGTTCCAAGCATTCCTCCAAGCTGAGACATCTCTTTTCCCATACCTGCAAGCCTTGCAATATGATACCTAAGTTCCGCAAGCTTTACCTGAAGTTTTCCTTCATAAGTTGTAGCTCTACTCTCAAATATTTTTATAATGACATATTCCCTATCCATAACTTCTTTTTTCGTTTTTTCTCGTAGATTTGATATTTGACTTGGGTTCAAAATTGAGTCAATTGCTAAAACATCAAAATCGTATGTGCTCATTATCTCCTCAACCTTACCCTTTCCCAAAAAGTATGTGCTATCTGGATTTTCTCTCTTTTGTATCACCTCTCCCACTATTTGTCCCCCGAGATTTTTTATAAGCTCTTTGAATTCTTCAAAAGATTCCAGATAGTTCCGTGGGTCTGAAAGTTTTGGTATAACCGTAGCGATAACAAACTTTTTCATTCGGATTTAATTTAAGAAAAATCAAGAAAGAAAATAAAACATCAATTCAATTTTTGTGTATAATTTTGAACCATCTGTTTTCTCTTTGGATCTTTTTGTTGCAGAAAATTTTTGAACTTGTTTCGTCAAGAAATCGTATGATTTTATAGTCTATCAAGAAGGTTCAGGTTTACGGTAATATCCTGTTGTTTGTTCTATGACCATACCTTTTATTTCAAGTGATATTAAAGTAGATATAACATCTTGTGGTGGTAGAGATGTTCTTTTTATTATATCGTCAATGTGAAGAGCTTTTTCTGTATCAAGATTACTTAGTATGATTTCTTCCTCCTTTGACATATCGGATTTCTTTATTATGTTGACATATGGAGAAATAAGTCCAATCTGTTGGGGATTTTGTTTAACAGACAGAGTTGGTATTATGCGTGAGATAACGTCGTCTGGTGTTTCTGCAACAAGTGCCCCATCTTTTATAAGTTTGTTTGTTCCCTTTGATGTTTTAGAGAATATGTTTCCGGGGACTGCGAAAACATCTCTACCGTATTCTGAGGCAATCTGTGCGGTTATAAGAGCACCGGATTTTTCTGGAGCCTCAACAACCAAGACAGCTTTTGATATTCCAGCTATTATTCTGTTTCTTCTTGGGAAGTTTTCAACAGATGGTAAAGTTCCGGGAGGAAATTCGCTCAAGATGGCTCCGTTCTTTTTGAGTATCGCATCTGTGAGATTTTTATTTTCGTATGGAAATATATTTTCAAGAGAAGAGCCCAAAACAGCATAGGTTTTTCCTGAAACCTCCACACAAGTTTTGTGAGCGATGGTATCGAGTCCTAAAGCCAACCCAGATGTTATACATATACCAATTGAAGAGAGAGCTTTTGTAAAAATTCGTGTTACTTCAACTCCATACGAAGATGGTCTTCTCGTTCCAACCACCGCAACAGAAAGAACATTGGGCTCAAGATTTCCTTTAAAAAACAAACACAAAGGAGGATCTGGTATTTTCAAAAGGAGTTCCGGATACTTATCTTTTTCTTCATAGCAAACGAACTTATGTCCAAGCTTTAGAGAAAGCTTCAGTGATTCTTCAACAGAACTCCATTTATCAAATTTTTTTATGTTTTCAGAAACGAATCTACCAGCAACTTGTTCAATTTTTACCCTATCTGCCATGAAGACCTCTTTGGCTGATGAGAAGAAATCGACAAGTCTTTTACCTATAATTGAGCCAACACCTCTGACACGCATCAACGACAATGTGTAAAAGGCCGTCTCCAAGTTCAACATAACTGGAATGCAGTATATTAAATATTATATGTCTATGTTTTTGTCAAAGATTATATAATGGTTTAATTTTGCTACCGTGGTTTTTAGACTTGATTTTTCTCAAACTATTTGAATGTTCTTGCTTTCAGCAACTCCTTTCTCATGAGCCTAAGACCATTTGCATCATCAATTCGCATCATTTTCTTTTTGATTAGATGAAGATATTCTACCAAAATATTTTAAAACTTGAATTTTATATCCGAAATCAGCGTTTCTTTCAATCTTTTTTTATACCTTTCTTATTTCTTTCTGTATCCCATTTTGTATTCATTTTTCTAATACTTCTTTCATTCACCTCTCAGATTACTAAAGATATTTGATTTCAATATATGGAAGCAGAATTCTGATTTATAAGGTAATCAGACAGGGTAAACTCCGTGCTTTCTTCTTTCTCTGAGAACCTTTTTATTTTCTGTAAGTTCAAGAGCAAGATACAGAACTCTTCTGGTTTCTCTTGGGTCAATAACATCATCTATGAAACCCCATCCTGCTGGCTTTTTTATATCTATGTATGGTCTTATGGATTCAGCCATCTGAGCTGTAAACTCTCTTGCTTCATCAGGGGTCATACTTTCGAGTTGTTTCTTTGCGAATATTGAAACCATTCCTTCTGGTCCCATCACAGATATTTCACCAGTTGGCCAAGCGACTATTATATCTGGATCAAAAGACTTCCCGCACATAGCGTAGTATCCTGCTCCATAAGCTTTTCTTACAATAACTGTGAATTTTGGAACGGTAGCTTCAGCAACTGCATGGATCATTTTCGCACCGTGTCTTATAAGCCCTTCTTTTTCTGTTTTAGACGAAACCATAAAACCGGGAACATCTGCGAGAAATACCAATGGTATATTGAAAGCATCACATAGCCATATAAACCTTGCAGCTTTGTCGGAAGCATTTACATCTAAAACTCCACCGTAGAACATCGGATTGTTAGCGACTATTCCAACAACATATCCTCCGATTCTTCCGAATCCAACAATTATGTTTCTTGCCCACTTTGGTTTTATTTCGAAGAACTCTCCATTGTCAAGAATGAGACTGATTATTCTGTGCATATCATAAGCTTGCTTCGGATTATCTGGTAGGACATCAAGGATTTTGTCATCAAGCAGTGCAAGTGGATCTCCATCATATTTTTTTCTTGGTGGTTTTTCTTCATTTGAAGATGGCATGAAAGAAAGGTATTCTCTAACCGCTTTCAGACAAGATGGGTCATCAGGGTATTCGTTATCGGCACAACCCGATATTTCAGTATGTATTTTTGATCCTCCTAAATTTTCTTCATCTATTGTTTCACCGGTAACCATTTTGACAAGAGATGGACCGCCCAGCCCCATGAAACTTTTTCCTTTGACCATAAATACGACGTCTGCAAGTCCCGGTATATAAGCAGTTCCAGCATAACCGGGTCCCATCTGCGCGCAAACAAGTGGTATGACACCAGACATAATTGATTCTTCTTTGAAAAGCCAACCTGAGTTTGCAAAGTAAGCGATAGCTTCACCAGCCAGACCTCCGCCCATCGCGGTTGCAGTCTGTGCAGAGATTCTCGCTCCTCCAGAATCTATAAGCCAAACCAGTGGAATCTTCCATCTGAGACAAAGCTCTCGAATTCTTGTGCATTTGATCTCATTAACGAACCCCATAGAACCACCCTTGACAGTATAGTCGTAAGCTATAACTCCAATCCATCTTCCATCTACTTTGCCAAAACCTGTGACAACTCCATCTGCTGGTGTTCTTTCAGGTCCAGGTTCTGTTCCAAGAATTCCAGTTTCAAGCAAAAATGAATCTTTATCAAAAAGAATGTCAAGCCGTTCTCTGACTGTCAATTTCCCCCTTTCATGTTGTTGTTTTACTTTTTCAGCACCCCCCATTTGCTTTACTTCTGATCTTATCTTGTGGAGTTCCTCAACAAGCTCTCTCATTTTCTGTCCCATACAAAAAACCTCCTCTGTGTTATTTTATTCTTCTATGTATTTACTAAATCAAATCTTTGATTTTATTATTTTCTGAATTTTGACCAAGTATTCAAATTTAATTTCGGATGTATTCTGAATACATATAGTTCATAAACTCATTTGACTCGGTTAGAATTACAAGAAAACAGGTGAAGTTCAAGTCAATCAGTTCCTTAGTTTTGAAGAAGATTTTTATCTCAACTGTCTCAACAAAGCAAAATAAATTTTCTACCGTACAGAAGATTGATCAGAAAAATACTGAATACTAAGAACGCGGAAGTCAGGATATTTAAGTTATGAAGATATGAGATTAATAAAAGGAGCTGTAAATAACATTCCCGGAACAACAATAATTTACGTATCATTTGTCGTATTGGGAATATATGCTTCTCGGCTAATTCCTGTTGATCTCCTGCCCCCAATTGAACCACCTTTTGTTTCGGTTGCTATTAGTTTGGAAAACGCTTCTCCAGAACAAATTGAGCAGATCGCAGTAAAACCTATTGAGGAGGTTATAAAATCAGTTGAGGGTGTAGAAGAAATACAATCAATATGTGAGCAGGGAGTTGCAGTTATTCAGGTTAGATTTAAAATAGGAGAAAATCTTGACTTCGCGGTTCAAAGGATAAATGAGAGATTAGAATTTGTTAAAAGAAACTTCACAGCGCTTGGATTGAATATCAATGTATCTACACTAAGATTTTCTTCGTCTGCTTTCCCTGTTTTGTTCCTCGGTATAACTGGGAATAGAGATAGAGATTCTCTTTATAGAATAACAGACGATATAATATCCACATACATCTCTAATCTCCCTGGTGTTGGAGGAATCCTGATACTCGCAGATGCCCAGAGAAGTCTAAATATCTGGCTTGATGTTGAAAAAATGAAAAATTATGGTATCGGGATTCAAGAAGTCAGACAAGCTCTTTCACAGTACAACGGTGATTTCTCAGCTGGAAAAATAAATCTTGGTAGAAACTCTTTCATAACAACTGTTAAGGGAAGATTTACAAACATAGCAGATGTTGAAAATGTAGTAGTATCCGTTGTAAATGGTCTTCCGATAAGAATAAGAGACATAGCTGAAGTTGAACTCTCTGGTAAAGATGAATCATCTGCTTCTCTACTTTACGATGGTGAAAAGCTCGAGAACATACTCCTTTTTCTTGTGAGAAAAAGACCTGGAGCAAACATAATTGAGGTGAGCAACAATGTAAGATCGGCTCTTGAAAAAGTTTCCGAAAGACTCCCTGCAGACATAAGAATTAGAGTTCTTCTTGATTTCTCAGAATCAATCCAAAAAACAATAGACGAACTCAGAACAACAGTTTTTTATGCAGTTATCGCAGTGGGAATTGTAACATTCATATTCATAAGAAGAATAAAAGAGGCATTTATTCTTTTTGTTTCTATTCCAGTTTCATTGATATTCTCGTTGCTCGCTATGTATTTCCTTGGTATAGGACTTAACATAATTTCACTATCTGCAATAATAGCTTCCTCTGGTATAGTCATAGATAACTCAATAGTTGTTCTTGAAAGTATAAAAAGGAAAAACCAAATAGAAGGGAAAAGACTAAAAATCTCCTCAATTGAAGGTACAGAATATGTTTTTACCGCCCTTCTTGGGTCAACAATAACAAACTTTATTGTTTTTCTCCCAATAGTTTTTATAAAAGGACTTGCCTTCAGACTATTTATTGATTTTGCTCTGATCATAGGAATATCGTCAATAATATCCCTCTTCATTGCTTCAACACTTATTCCCGCAATATCTTCAAAATTTCTAAAAGATGAATCGAACAAGTTAAAATCAGCGGAAGAAGTATTCGGTTTGGAAAGCACATATAAGAAAATACTGAGATTCATCTCACAAAAGCCCATATATTTCCTCCCCGTAGTCGTAGCATTTTTGATTATTCCAATCGTATCATTTCCGAGGATCAAAAAAGAGCTGATACCAGTCAAGAGCATTCCAGATATGAGAATTTTTGTATATCTTCCAAAAAATGCTAATTGGAAATGGGCAGAGAACATAGCCTATCAAGTGAAAGAGGAAATAATACAGAAGATTGGGAAAGAAAACATAGACTATATGTTTTTCAGATACGGTGAATCAACTTTCGGTAGATCATTTGGGAGAGCTCAAAGATTCACAGAAGCAGATAACCTTATACTTCTTGGTGTAAGACTTAAAGACTATTTCCCTTACTTCACAGCCTACAACATAATTTCCGAAATACTATCGTCAAAACCGGACATAGAAGATTTCAGAATAATACCGGCAAATCCCGTGAACCTTTTTATATTTGGACAATCAAGAAGTATAGAACTGAAACTTTACTCAGAACTCGCAGATCAAGACTACGTTGCATTTTTGGAGCGACTTGAAAAGATAACAGATGAGCTGGAAAAATTAGATTTTGTACTCCTTGCAGATGTTGAACAATCAAAACCTGTACCGGAACTACAGGTAAGGGTTTGGGAAGCTGGAAAATCTCTAAACATAACACCAGCCTACCTTGGTGATTTTCTCACAACACTTATCACTGGTGTTAGCGCAGGAACATTCACAAGGTACGGAGAAGATATAACAATATTACTCAGAACAAAAGAGGGAAGAGATATATCAATTGAGAACTTCAAAAGAACTCCTGTAAAACCTCCATTTTCATTTCAGAGAGATGGATTTACATTCCTATCTGATATAGCTCAAATAAAATTCGGCTTGACACCATCTGAAATAGAAAGAATAAATGGAATAAGAGTTGGAAGAATATCGGCAGATACAACCGGTTCATCCTTCACAGATGCGCAAAAAATAAAAGATTTCATAAATGAAAAATTCCCAGATATGGACGTTGAGTTTGGAGGAGGTGTAAGAGAAACAAGACAGACATTCTCCTATGCAATAATAGCTATATTGCTTGGTGTATTTTTGGTGTACTCAGCTATGGTTGTGATACTCAAGTCCTTCACCATACCGTTCATAATACTTTTTACTATCCCTCTTGCAGTAACCGGAGCATTTATAGCCCTGTTTATAACCGGAACCCCGTTTTCAGTCCTTACTGCTATATCTATATTCCTTCTTTCCGGAATAGTTGTGAACAATGGAATAGTTCTACTTGATGTGGTTGAGAAGAAGGAGGAAGAAGAAGGATTACCTTGGTATGAAGCTTTAATAGAAGGAGCAGGTTCAAGACTAAGACCTGTCCTTATGACATCATTCACAACAATTCTTGGTCTTACTCCATCAATATTTACCGAAAGCGAGTCTCTCGTTGGTGGAAAAAACTTTGCTATCCCGTCAATCGGAGGTATGATAATATCAACATTTCTTACACTCATTTTCATACCTGCACTGTATTCAATAACGAGAAAAATATTAAAGAGAAAACCAGAAGTGAATAAAATTTAATTGAATCTTTAAGTTTTCCAATAAGAAGAAGAATTTACAAAACACCCAGGTTTCAGAATCTGCAAAATAAGAGTATCTCAGATTTGAATTGCTTCGTCTATAAGCATTATTGGAATTCCATCCTCTATCTTATATAGAAGACGGCAGTTGTTGCACACAAGCCCCTTTCTTTTCTTATCAAGGAAAATATCCCCTTTACATTTTGGACAAGCCAGAATCTCAAGAAGTTCTGGATCTATAAGTTGTTCTTCATTCTGTTCTGTCTTCTGCTCAGCCTTTGCTGACTTTTTTTCCTTCTCTACACTCATAGGTTTTATTTTAACATCTCCGGTAATGTTTTTTGAGTTTCAGCAATAAAAATCTGATCTCATTTTCTACCGAATTAATTTTCAGAATATGGTTCCTCCAGAGCGTAGAAATCAAAATGAAGAGGTTTATCTGTTACGGGATGAATCTGGACACCTTTGAGCTTAACCTTATATACTTTGTTTGAAACTTTTATTTCAAATACATCGTTTTGATTTTTCAATATGCTGTTGAGGTCTGCTAACTTTAGTTTTAACTGCTCATAAACTTTTCCTCTAGCATAAATTATACCTGTTACATAACCTTGTTTTCTTATCTTTTTCGCATCCTCTTTTCCCAATTTTTGTCTAATCTCTGCCTCAATTCTGAGCATAAATAAATACCTCCAGAATCTTTTATTTTATTACACTTTATCAAGAATGGTTTTTTACAGACTTTTTTGTTAGCTGCATTGAAAAAATTATTGAACAAAACCATAAATTCAACTCTATACTTGTAATAGAGTAATAATTCTTCATTTTCCCCCTCTTCTTCTCTTAAGTTCTTTCAGAACATCTTCAAATGGAACATCTAAGAAAACCAAAAGCGCTAAGAAATGATATATAAGGTCAGATGCTTCCCAAACAACAGAATCTTTACCGGAACCCCTTACACCTCTCACAGCAGAATCACAAAGCTCCTGAGCCTCCTCCATAATTTTAGCAGTTAATTTAATCAAACCTGATGAGAAAAGTTCAGACGTGTAGCTACCAATCTTTGGATTTTTCTTGCGATCCCTCAAAATATCTTGCAATTCAAAAATTACATTTGAAAAAAGGTCTTCCTTCTTGAGTTCTATATACTGATCATCACCGAAACTTAAAACCTTTCTGAAAAAACATGAAGGCTCTCCTGTATGGCAAGTCGGACCAGATGGTTCAGCTATAAAAATAATAGAATCGTTATCGCAGTCAATAAAAACTTTTTCAATTTTTAATGTGTTACCACTCTCCTCTCCTTTTTTCCATATCTTCTGTCTTTTTCTTGAAAAGAAATGAGCAAAACCAGTTTGAAATGTTAGTTTCAAAGATTCGGGAGAAGAAAAAGCAAGCATAAGAAGCTTTCCAGTCAAACTATCGACAACAACAGTTGGAATAAGACCACCTGAAAAATCAATCTTTTCTTTGTTAGACATAATTTAACCAGTCTAATAAAAGATTCATACAAATAAAAAATTCATAAAACAAAAATATTAAATCTTTACAGAGAAACTTCGATTGAGCTGAAATCTTTAAAAAATCGTCCCTTTTAAGAGACAAAAAAAGAAATTTTTAAGATAAATTGTACATAGGAATTTGGGCCAAAACTGAAAAACTTCTTGCTCAAGATAAAAGCTGTAAAACAGTAAATAGATTGAAAATTGTTCTCTCTTTTTACGAAAAATAATATATATGTGGTGGTTGCTAGGGGTTGCGGTTTTTGTTATTATCTTTTTGGTTCTATCTGTGAGAGTGGTTCCGGAATTCCAAAGAGTCGTTATTTTCAGACTTGGGAGAGTTCTTCGTAAACCGAAGGGTCCTGGAATTGTGATTATAATTCCAATTATAGACAAGGCTGTAAAAGTAGACCTTAGAGAATTTGTCCTTGAAATCCCGCAACAGACATGTATAACAAAAGATAATGCTCCAATCCTAATAGATTTCTTGATCTATCTGAAAATATTAGATGCAGTTCCTTCTGTTGTAAATGTTGAAAATTTTGAATATGCAACAAGGGGTCTTGCAACAACTACCCTGCGCGCAGTAGTTGGAGATATTATTTTAGATGACGTGCTTTCAAAAAGGGAAGAGATAAATCTGAAGCTCCAATCAAAACTTGATGAGGTTACCCAAAGATGGGGAGTCAAAGTAACAGCAGTGGAAATAAGAGAAATCTTACCTCCTCGGGAGGTTCAAGATTCAATGACAAAACAGATGGCAGCAGAAAGAACAAGAAGAGCAATGGTAACCGAGGCTGAGGGAATAAAACAATCGGAAATTCTAAAAGCAGAAGGAGAAAAAATATCTAAAATCCTTTCAGCTGAGGGGGAAAAAGAAGCTCAGATACTAAAAGCGGAAGGAGAAAAACTTTCTCAAATACTTAAAGCTGAGGGATACTCAACTGCTTTGGAAAAAATTTTTCAAGTAGCAAGATCAATTGATGATAAAACTATGTCGTTGCAGTATCTTGAAGCCTTGAAAACTTTAGGAATTTCTCAATCAACAAAGTTTGTTATTCCTCTTGAGTTCTTATCTCTATTCTCTGGAATAAGCTCAAGTACAAAACAAAGTTTCACAAAAGATAAAACATAAGAAATACACATAATTTGATTCAACAATCTTTATGATTGCAAGAGAATAAAATAATTAATTATCGAATTATGAAAAGATTGTATCCTTTATCAGTTCTCTTTTTTACGTTATTTTACTGCAATGGGAAAAATAAGATAGAATCTGAAAAATTTTGGCAGAACAAAATATACATATACAAAGGAGAAGAAAAAATTCTGCTCCGTGGAGTAAATATAGCTCACACAGCTAAAAGAACGATAATACCTTGGGTTCAAAGAGAAGACATAGAAAGATTAAGAAAATTTGGATTGAATTTCATAAGACTCACACTTTTCTGGTCAGCCGTTGAACCAGAAAGAGGCAAATACGATAAAAACTACATAGAAAAGATAAGAGAGATATTAAGATGGGTAGACGGTCTTGGAATTTATGTACTGATAGATTTACATCAGGATATATACGGTTTCCATGCAACTCACTCAAATGAGGGAGATGGACCACCGGAGTGGGCGCGAGATCCAGAATGTCCCCCTTTCAAGGATCTTGACCCCTGGATGCTAAACTACCTCGATGAATCTGTATCATGCCAATTTGAATCATTCTGGAACGACAAAAACGGAGTTCAAACAGCATACATCAACATGTTTGAATATGTCGTTCAGCAACTACACAATGAAAAAGGTGTAATAGGATTTGAAATAATAAACGAACCTTGGCCGGGATACGAATGGAATGATACAGAAAAGTGGGAGAACGAAAAGCTCAGAGAATTTTATAACAAAGTGATAAAAATAACCAGAAAATATACGCAAAAGCTAATCTTTTATGAAACCCATCCTTTATCTGACTTTGGTTATCCATTCTATCTCCAAAAACCAGATGGTAATAATCTTGTCTATGCTCCGCACATATATCCAATATCCGCCTTCTTAGGTAGTCAATCACAAACAGATACTCTTTCAATATTCAACAAGCATCTTGAACATTCCTTGAAGTATGAAGTTCCTATGTTGGTTGGTGAATATGGAGTTGCTTGGGAAGATCCAGAGGCTTATGAAAAAGTAAAAGAACAAATAGATATTTTTGATTCAAATTTCGTCGGTTCCGCTGTGTGGTCTTATGACAAGTCAAGCAAATACGATCTTGCAATCATTGATGATTTCGGAAATCCTCTATCTAATTTTGTCCCAGTTATAAGACCCTATCCAGAATTCCTGAAAGGAGAAATTAAAAATATAAAGTACCTCCAAAATGAACTTACATTCGAATATGAAGGAGATTACTTTGTTCTGAGATGCCCAAAAATACTTGATTGCTTCATAGACTCAGAAAAAGTGTCAGAAGAACAAATAAAAATTTCAAAGAAAAAAGTTTCGGTATCATGGCGATGGAAAGATACAAAGGAATAGCTCAGATTCTCAAAACAAAAAGGGGGAAAAAATATGCAAAAATATTTGCTGTAATCTTATCTGTTTCTGTTGTACTATTTATATCTCTGAGCATAACAAACAGAAGATATGAAAAAGATATAGAAGAACTCAAGACAAAAATAGAATTCGAATCTCAGAAGAAAAACATTCAAAACATCAAAGAAGAGTACCAAAGATATAAAGAGTTTCTGAATCTGTGGGAGGTCTCAAAAATTCAGAATGAATCAATATACGAATTTTTTGTTTTGCTATCGAACTCAGTTAGCAACAGCATACAGATAGATAAAATTGAAATATATCCACAAGATGAAAACTCTCTGATTTTCAGCTTCATAATATATGGAATTGCAAAAGATAGTTCAAATGTTAAAACATTTGCATCAAAACTAAACAAAAAAAGAGGTGATATAGTCTCCTTCTCAGAAATTTTAGAGCTACTTAAATCAGATGAGAATAAATTTTTCAAATTCAAGATCAACGGGAAATTCCATCTTAATACAAAGAAGGGAAGGAAAAAATAAAACATGGAATATTTCCTGATTCTTGCAAAACGAGATAATCTATGACTTCTTGCACTTGCAAACATCAAATCTTCCAGATAAAAATTTCAGGTTTCAAGATCTGATGTATGATTTTGGCGGAACAGGTAATTTATGTTATTGTAAAAGGATACCTTGAAACTTGAAATAAAAAGGTTTTAGTTTCTTGTTTTTAAAATTCATATAGATGAGAAGAAATTTGGACTTTCTCATAGCTATTGGAGCTTTTCTGATAATAATTATAGTCATAATTCCTCTTCCCGCTCTATTCATAGACCTGCTTATAATTTTGAGCTTTGCATTCGCTGTGATGATTCTATTTGTTTCACTATATATAAGAGAACCCCTTGAATTTTTTTCTTTTCCAACAGTTCTTCTTATAGTAACGCTATACAGACTATCCTTGAATGTGGCAACAACAAGAAGAATACTTGCACATGGACATGAGTTCGTAACAGAAACCGGAATGGTATCCTTGATAATTGAGTTCTTCGGTAATGTTGTCATGGGGGGAAATTTCGCAATTGGTCTGATTATATTTATAGTTCTGACAATAATAAACCTTGTGGTCATAACCCGCGGAGCTGGAAGAATAGCAGAAGTAGCCGCAAGATTTACTCTCGATTCACTCCCCGGCAAACAGCTTTCAATAGATGCGGATCTGAACGCCGGGCTTATAACGGTCGAGGAAGCAAAAGAAAGAAGATCAAGGCTTACAAGAGAAGCTGATTTTTACGGAGCAATGGATGGAGCATCAAAATTCATAAGAGGAGAAGCTGTCGCATCAATAATAATTCTGCTCGTGAATATCATCGGTGGAATATTTATAGGTGTAGTCCAAAAAGGAATATCTATTGTCGATGCACTTTCGACTTATACAAAGCTAACTGTTGGAGATGGACTTGTAGCTCAGATACCAGCACTGATAATATCAACTTCAGCAGGTGTGATTATATCTCGTTCATCAGCTCAATCTGATTTTGCAAGAGACATAACAAAGCAGTTTATATCTTATCCAAAGGCAGTCTTTGCCTCCGCTTTGGTTTTGGGACTTATTGGATTACTCTTTATGAATCTTGCAACTCCGCTATTCCTTCTGCTAGCTGGCGGTCTTATGTATTACTCAGTAAAAAGCATGAGAAAAAAGGAGGAGGAAGAAAAAATAATAACACAACCTACCCAAACTCAGCAAGCTGTGGAATCACCGGAGGCGGAAGAAAAGCAAATAGAAGCGATACTGCAACCAGATATTCTTGGTCTTGAGGTTGGATATGCACTCATACCCTATGTAGATGAAACACAAGGTGGAGAAGTTATAAGAAGAATAAAAGGTCTGAGAAGAACTATTGCAGACGAACTTGGAATAATTCTACCTCCGGTACACATAAGAGATAATCTTTCCTTGAAACCAAACGAGTATTCCATAATACTCAAAGGTGTAGAGATTGTAAGAGGGGAAGTCTTTCCAGAAAAATATCTTGTTATTGGAGTTGAAAAACCAGATATAGAGGGAACACCCGCAAAAGATCCTGTATTTGGAGTTGAGACTGTTTGGATAGATGAGACCAAAAAGCAGGAAGCAGTTGCAAAGGGATACACAGTAGTTGACGTTCCATCAGTCATAATTACTCATTTTTCCGAAATAGTAAGAAGAAACGCTCACGAGATACTCACAAGACAAGACACACAAAAAATCCTTGATATAGCGAAAAAAAACTATCCGAAACTCGTTGAAGATGTAACAAACTTGGTCTCACTTTCTGTGATACACAGAGTTCTTCAAAATTTACTCAAAGAGGGAATACCTATAAAAGACACAATAACAATTCTTGAAGCTATTGGAGACTGGGGAGGAACAATAAAAGATCCGGATGTTCTGACAGAATATGTAAGACAATCTCTCTGGAGACTCATTACGAAAATATATTCATATAATAATAGTGAGATACTTGGAATGTCTCTTGAACCCACAACAGAGGAAAAAATTCTTCAAGGAATAGAGGAAACACAGGGAGCCATAAGAATGAAAATTCCCCCACAGTTTGTTCAGAAAATCCTTAATTCAATCGGAGAAATTGTTCCAAAATTCACGAAATACAAAACACAACCTGTACTCATAACTTCATCGCAGTCAAGAAGATTTGTAAAGAAACTTATTGAAAACTACTTCCCAATGATTCCAGTCTTATCTTACCAAGAAATAGACCCGAAGATAAAAATAAGGATACTCGGAGTTGTGAAAGTTCAGGAGTAAAATTCTCAGAAGCGAAATTTTCAGGAGTAAAACTAATTTATCAAGGAATTTGAATCAAAATTTTGAGTTTTTGATATTTTAATCCCATTGTTTTACTGATGTAATCTTAAGGCAAAAAATCTCCAAAACATTATGAAAGTAAAATACAAACCCGAGGATTTTGTAGTTGAGGAAATACTGAAAGAAGGAACAATAACAAGAGACGGAAGGTTTACAGTCTACCTCGTTAAAAAGCAGATGGTAGATACTCTATCTGTTATGAATGAGATTGCAAGAAGGTTCAAAATTCCAAGAACATCTGTTTACTCCTGTGGTCTAAAAGATAAATACGCAGTTGCTAAGCAGTACATAGCGGTTGAGAAGAAAGAAAAACTTCCAAGAAGAATAGAAGGTGAAAACTGGGAGGGAGAAATTGTTGGAAACACAAATGAAACTCTATCTTCAAGAAACATTTTGAGAAACCTATTCAACATAACATTAAGAGACATTCATCCAGATGAAATGAAGGAATATGAAGAAAATATAAAGTTAGTATCATCTCTTGGATTTCCTAACTACTTTGATGAGCAGAGATTTGGATCTGCCAGACACTTTGCGGATGAAAAAATGAATGAACCAGAAATAATTGACTTTATAGGCAAACGTGTGCTTATGAAAGACTGGGAGGGAGCCCTGAAGATTCATTTCCAAGCTCTATCTGATAGCGATAGAAGCCGGGTAAAAAAATTCAAGAAAATAATGAGAGAAAAATGGGGAAGATGGTCTGAGTGCCTTGTTGAAGCTCAGGAAAAAAATGACATAGAAGTCCTAAGATACCTTGTGCGCAGACCAAACGATTTCAGAAGCGCCTTTTTCAGAATAGAAGCTCGTCTTGCTCGCCTTTACCTTGAAGTATATCAGAATTACATATTCAACAAGATACTCGCAGAACTTGTAAAAAAAAGATTCCATCATCACTATTTTTTTCCGTATTTTGTTGGTAATTTCGTCTTCCCATATAAACCAGATATATCACATGTATCACTTATAAAGAATGTAAAAATACCTCTGCCTCATAAAGATGCTCAGATACCTCCGGAAGTCAAAGAAATATATGAAGATATTCTCAAAGAAGAAAAAGTTTCTCTTTCTATGTTTGATACTGGAGATAGCAGAATAAACTTTGCAAAAAGCATAAGAAATGCTTGGGAAAGACCAGACGAAGTTCAATGGAAAATACAAGAAGATGAACACCACAGCGGAATGAAAAAAATAGAACTTTCGTTTTCTCTGAAGCCCGGAACCTTCGCTACAATATTTATAAAGAACATAACACCACTAAAACCTAAATCTGAAACGGAAAAAAAACCCATTCCAAAAGTATATGATCAAAGTGGAAAAGAAGTTGTTATATATAAAGAGCAAAGCAAAGATGGAAAAAAGCAGATAATCATCTCTAGGAGTCAATAGAAAAAAGAACAAACAAAGATGAAAATACTTTTTGACGGGACATCTATATTTGAAGATCTCAAAATGGGACTGAGCACATATTCGTATGAGATAGTAAAGAATATTTATCTTGCAGATCCAACAAACCAATATTTTGTAGGTGTCAGAACTTCTCGATGGAAAAGCATCCATAAATTAGATGTAAATGTTAAAATTGAAAAACTTTTATCTCTTAGTATAGGTGGAGATTTTCTACCGTTAGCATTCAGTCCAAACAAATTTGATATATATCATGGTCTTGCAAATAGATTATGTTTTGGAATAATTGCTAAAAAATACATCTTGACATTACACGATACACACGGAAGAAAAAAGAAATTAAAGAAAATGTGTAACCTTGCAGATCTGGTAATTACAATATCTAACTTTTCAAAAAGATTAATAGTTGAGGAGCTTGGAATTCCAGAAAAAAAGATAAAGGTTATATACAACGGTGTATCTGATATATTCACAAAAAAAGATCAAAACTATGTTTCAGAAAAGAAAAAAGAATTTAAAAGCAAATACGGAGGAGATAGATTCATTTTATGCGTAATCACAGATGATACACAAAGAAATATCAGAAATATTTTGTTCACCATAACAAACATTACTCAAAAGTATAAAGGTGTAAAAGCAATATTTGTCGGGAAAGATATATCTGAATATATACAAACACATAAAAACAATATAATAAACATCGGATATGTGAGTAAAGAACAGTTGTGCGATTTATACAATATTTCAGATATGCTTTTCTTCCCAGCAACTTACGGAGGATTCGGACTCCCGGTTGTAGAAGCAATGGCGTGTGGATGCCCAGTTCTTACATCTCGCGGTACAGCACAAGATGAGATTGGAGATGAAGCAGCTGAAAAATGTGATCCATCTTCTGTTGATGAAATGATAGAAAAAATGGAGAAAATAATCAGTTCGCCGAGCTTACAGCAGAAACTTTCAGAAAAAGGACTTGAAAGAGCTAAATTCTTCTCTTGGAAAAATGCAGCGCAGCAAATTCTTGAAACATATAGAGAGGTTATGAAATAAGAAAAAGAAACTCTTATCAAATTTCCGAACACCTGTTAGGAAAAATACCTCAACAGATTTTTTAAATTGATTTTGTTCTTTGTCAATTACATAAGTCCAGAATAATTCGGTATTCCGCCAAGAGATTTTGCTTTCTTTATAGAGTCCAACACAGCTTTTTTGGTGAGACGGTAGAATTCTCCAAACACATCAAATATATTTGCTTTTTTTGTGGCACAAGAGATAGCAAAAGCTATATCTCCATCAAAAGGTGTGTGAGCTGGTTTTACACAGCTTGCCAAAGCAGAGTTCATAGCTTGAGAAAGTATAGCAAGCTCAGATAGACCAAACGTCCCTTCGGTAAAACCAACCAAAAGTACAGTTGATGAAAAGTAGTCTTGCGGATATTGTGGCGGATGAAACTCTCCCTCTTCAACAAAATCAAAGAATCCTCCATCTTTTCTCGCTCCTGCTACTATTTTTCCATTATCCGAGATATTTCCAAAAGCATTTACAACTGCAAAAACAAAGTTCCTGACGTCGTATCCTTGTTCATCTTTTATGGAAGACCAAGCAAAGCCAATTCCAGCCTTTGTTGAATATTTTACTCCAAATATCTTACCGCAAGTTGCACCGGTTCCAGCTCCAACGCTCCCAAAATCCTGTTCAGAGAACCAATAATCCGCAGAACTACAAGATTTATATATCTTTTCTGGTTCAGGTGGAACAGGATTTCCTATAAGAAGATCAAATATACAAGCTGTTGGAACTCTTGGAACTCTTACATTTCCTATTCCAAAACCTATACCCTGCTCTCTTAAAAACTGCATAACTGGTGCTGCAGAATTCAAACCAAAAGCACTACCTCCACTTAAAACAAGAGCATCTATTCCCAAAGATATGTGTGGCGGAAACAAGGCATCAGTCTGTCTTGTAGTCTGAGCTCCACCCCTTTTATCGGCAGCACACAAAAGTGGTTCATCAAAAATAAAAATCGTTGCACCCGTTATGTTTTCCAAATCCGTATAATGAGAAATCTTTACCTTTGGAATAGAAATTATCATAACTACAATCACAATAGTGCTTTATATGTCGTAAAAAGAAGTTTTTGAGATATTTCCTGTTTTACCCTTCATAATTATATTTCAAAAAGATTCTCATCTCGGTAATTATTCCATGATTTGCAATTCCAGAGAACACTGTAGTTCTTAAACAAAGTTTGGAAAAAGAAAGTTATCCGTCTTTACTCTGCTGCAAACATCAGTTTCTCTATAGATCAAAAGTTCCGGTTTTCAGAACAGATGCGAGACAAAACAATTTAGGCAGAGATATTCTTCCTAATTATTTCTCCTGCATCTCGTCAGCAAACTTCGTTGGAACCATTCTCAATAGTCCTACAAACTTCTGTATCATTGGAGCATACTGCATAAGTAGCCCTATATTTCCTTTCACTTTTATTGTTCCTTTCATAAACTCCTGAATCGGATCTGATTCACCCTTCACTATGCTTTTCCAAGTTGAATACCTCGCATATATCGTGAATGCTGACTGTCTTTCCTCTTCACTTTTTATTATTTGAGCTTCTTTTATATCTCCCTTATCAATATAGAAGTACGAACAAACTCTCCCATCAAACTTATCATCTGGCTCAAGAACTGTAATAACTCCTCCATATGTCCATGTTTTGCCAACCTCTCTTAACTCATTATTTCCAAGAGCTATTTTAATCAGCTCATCTATCCACTGCTGTGAAGGAAACAAAACCATAATCTTCACCTCCCTTCTGTTGATACAGCTTAAATGTAAAAACTACCAACCATATGGTATATAATTTACGAAAATTTATTTGACAATCCAAACATAATCAAATAGATAAATAACAGATCAAAAAATACTCCATCGTATTTCTATTTCATTCAAAACAAAAAACCCCTGAAAACATCCAAAATTTCAAAGAAAACAAAAAGAAAGCTCTTTCTTGATAATATATCAGAATATGAAGAGAGTAATAGTTGCAATGAGTGGGGGTGTTGATTCCTCTGTATCCGCTGTACTCCTCAAGCAGATGGGATTCGATGTTGTAGGTGTAAGCCTCCTTCTGTATGATACAAAAGCAAAATCGCACGGCAGAACCTGTTGCACAATATACGATCTATCAGATGCAGAAAGAGTTGCAAGAAAAATAAGAATACCATTCTATATACTCGATATGAGAGAAGAATTCAGAAAATTTGTCATAGAAAACTTTATATCAGAATACAGAAATGCAAGAACACCAATACCTTGTGTTCATTGTAATAACTATATCAAGTTTGATATATTGTTGAAAAAAGCTGAAGAAATTTCCGCTGACTACATAGCAACGGGGCACTATGCAGTAAAAATCAAAGAAAATGGGAATTATTATGTATCTAAGGCTCCGGATCATCAAAAAGATCAATCTTATTTTCTCTTCGGTTTAACATCTGAAAAATTGAAGAAAATAATATTCCCTGTTGGAAAGCTTCTGAAATCACAAGTAAGAAAAATAGCCGAAGAATTGAATCTACCGGTCGCAGATAAAAAAGACAGCCAAGATATATGCTTTACAGAAGGAAAAGAAATAAAAGATGTTCTCAAAGGATTTGGTCTTGACGAGAGGATCGGAAAAATAAAAGATGAAAAAGGTAATGTTGTCGGGCATCACAGTGGATACTATTTTCTCACAGTTGGACAAAGAAGGGGACTTGGCGTCAGACTCGGAAAACCCATGTATGTTATTGACATAAATAAAGATAAAAACGAAATAGTAGTTGGAGAAAAGCACAGGTTGCTCACAAAAAATTTCTGTGTTGAGAACCTCACATTTGCGAATAAAGATATTGAAGAACGAGCGAAAAACGGAATAGAATGTATTATAAAAGTAAGATACAGCCATCAGGGAAGTTCGGGAAGAATAATTTCTAACGGTAAGAGAACTTATGTAGAGTTCCATGAAGAATACGGTCCAGTAGTTCCGGGGCAAGCTTGTGTATTTTATGAGAATGAAAAAATTATAGGTGGCGGATTTATTTCCGACAAAAAACTCTGGGGACAAACGAGAGAAGAATTTAGTTTTGTACGAATTTAATTTTCATTTACATCATCTTTTCTTCTATACGAAAAAATCAGGGTAATTTTTCCCCACCAATCCACTCGAGTGTTTTACTCCTGTACCTGTAAATTCGTCCGCAAAATTTGCACCTTACATCTATTTTTTTCCCATTATTTCTTTTTATTTTTTGTATATTCAATAAGACTCTCCCGCAGGCACATGCATACCCTTTGATTCTCGCTGGATTTCCATATACAATAGCAAAATCTGGCACAGATTTAGTAACAACTGCACCAGCACCTATTAAAGAAAACCTTCCAATTTCAATTCCGCACAAAACAACAGCTCCCGCACCAACCGTAGCATATCTCCTGATAAGCGTTCTTTTTAGCTCCCAATCTTTGTTTCTGCTCCTCGGATACTTATCGTTTGTAAAAACTGCGCAAGGTCCCAGAAAAACGTGTTCTTCAAGAGTTATACCTTCCCATAAACATATACCATTTTTTATGGTACAGTAGTCACCTATAACGACTCCAGATTCAATGTAGCAGTGTTCTCCTATATTGCAGAACCTTCCTATTTTCGAACCCTTGAGAACATGAGTGAATGCCCAAATACGCGTTCCCTCACCTACTTCATCACTCTCCACAAGAGATAGTTTATGAAAGAATCTGTCATGCTCCATAAAGAAAAATCTATAAACATACACAATAAAATTAAAAACTGAGAAAAATCACTGCATTAAATATACCAAAATAAAAAGCATAAGATATATCAACCAGAATCAAAGTTCTCTTAGGTAACTAATCTTTAATTCTCAATTTCAAGTATATCAGAGGTCTCAAAATTTTCCACCAGTCAATAATCGGTCTTATTTTAGTGTATTTGCCACTCACAGGGTATATTTTTGACACTGGAACCTCTTTGAATTTGTAACCAAGAGTGAGAACCTTATAATGTATGTAAAACTCAAGTTCGTATCTTGAAAGCCATTCTTGCCATATGTTTATCCTTTTATCTGAAAAAAGAGATGTTCTGTAAGCTCTGAAACCATTTGAAACATCTGTTATTTTTTTACCCGTAAGAATTGTCCAAGTATATGAGTACATCTTTATACCAATATAACGAGCCAGAGGAAGATTATCCCATCTTCCACCTTCAAGAAATCTTGAACCTTGAACATAATCGTATCCTTCATAAAATATCGGATGCAAAAGCTTAGGTATTTCACGCGGGTCATCTTTTCCGTTTCCAGCCATCACAACAACTACATCGTAGTGATTATCTAAAGCGTAATTTATCCCTGTTCTTATAGCAGCTCCGACCCCCATATTATATTGATGAGTTATGCACTTGATGTTTAAGTCTGTTCCGAGTTCAGAATCAACTATATCTTTTATCTGTTTTGAAGAAGAGTCTGTTGATCCATCATCCACAAACAATATCTGATCTACAATGTTCTTCTGAAAATTTCCAACTATTTTTTGTATAGCTTTCTCTTCGTTAAAAACAGGTATTATAGCAATTGTTCTCATTATTTACTCCTATTACTTTCATAATTACTCACTGATTAATTTTTTTTCTCATTTTGCTTTATCAATTTGGATTTTCGCTACCGTGTTAAATCTAAAAGAGAATGTATAAAGAATCAAAAAAATACTAAATCTAAGCTCTCGCTAAAACATCGCACTGTTCAAGTAATTTTACAACCTCAAGACCAAATATCCCGTCAGATGGAAATTTCTCCCCGCCCTTGAGAGAGCTTATTATATTCTCGACTTCTATTGAGAGAGTTTCCCTGTTTTCAACCTTAACAATTCTAACATCACCTGAGATATATGTTGGGAAAAAAGGGTTTTCAAAATCCTGAGGTTTTGAATCATCATAATAAAATATCTTGAGCTTCTCAAATGGGTGAACGTCATCCCAGAATATAAGTCCTTTTTCCCCGCCAATCAATATTTTCCTTATCTTCAAAGGAGAGAACCAATTCACATAAATGTGTCCTATCATACCATCTTTACCGCAAAAAGATATGTGAGCCATATCCCTTCTATCTCTTCCATACAGAGTTTTTGAAATAACATCCTCTATTCTGATTTCAAAACCTAAATGAAGCAATATAGAAAAATCATGTACTGCTAAATCCCATATAACATCTACATTTTTTTGATAAATTCCTTTTATTCTTTCACTATCAAAGTACACTGGTTTTCCTATCTCTCCGCGCTGTATTATTTCTCTTATTTTGTTCACAACAGGATGAAAAACGAATGTATGATCAACAAAGATTCTTAACCCTCTCTGATTTGCGATTTGAATTAGTTCTTCTGCGCCTTTTGAGTCAGTAGTAAAAGGTTTTGCAACAAGAATATTCTTTCCTGCTATAAGAGATTTTTTCGCTTGCTCATAGTGAAGTTCGGGAGGAGTTGCAATAACAACAAGTTCAGATTGATCTTTCAGAACATCTTCAAAGCTGGTTGAACCATACTGAATTTTTGGATATATTGAAAGATATTTTTTTACCTTAGCCTCATCTAAATCACATATTGAAACAACGGATATATCCTTATGGTTGTAAAAATTTCTCAGAAGATTCGGTCCCCAGTAGCCAAGTCCAACTAAAGATACTTTGATCATATTATACAAAAGGACTTTTCTTCCAATACCAAAGCAGAGCTTGTCTCAATCCTTCTTTTGCTACATAAGATGGTTTAAATCCAAGTTTTTTTTCAGCTTTTTCATATGTGCAATACCAGTTTTTCTGAGATATTCTGAGTAGAATATCAGGTGATATTAATTTCATTGAATCTCCGATACGAGGTGGAATCAACCTCATAATATAAGATATAAAAACAAGAAGTTCTCTTGGAATTACGATCTTTCTCAACTTTCTTGAAAATTGCTCTGTAGATATTTGGTTTATCATCTCAAACACTTCAGCCATAGTATATCTATAACCATCCGATAGGTTGAATATGTCGGCAGATTCGGTTTCCTTTTCAGCAGCGAGAATATGAGCATTTACAACATCTGAAATATGAATAAGAGACATAACAGATCCAGAAATGACCGGGAATAAAAACTTAGAAGACAACTCAAAGAAAGGAAGCAAGGCTTTATCTAAATAACCGTATATGGCAGTCGGTCTCAGAATAACAGAATTAATCTTGTTCTTCATGAGAATAAGGAACTCTTCGGCTTTTCTCTTTGATTCACCATAGTAGTCAACAGGATGAGGTATATCTTCTTCTGTTATTACAGAATTGTGATCTTTTGCTGGTCCCACGGCAGCTATGGATGATGTATAGATAAATTTTGGCTTGTACCCGGAGTCAATTATCATTTCAACAAAACTTTTTGTTCCCCAGAAATTCACGCGCATATATTCCTGTTTACTAAAAGAAGAAACAAGACCCGCAACATGAAATACAACATCGACTCCATTCAGAATTTTTGGATTAAAAGTTTTTGGATCAGTTATATCTCCATCTATAATTTCAACATCCTCCGAAAGGAGTAGCTTTTTTCTTGATCTGACAATAACTGAAACAGAATATCCCCTTTTCAGAAGCTCGGAAACCAAATTCTGTCCAACAAATCCTGTTGCACCAGTCACAAGAACTTTCATTTGATATGAATTTTTCTATTCCAGAAAATCAAAAAATATTTTCAGAAACATTAATTGATGTTTAATTGATCTTTTTATATGATTGAAAAATTTATACATAAACCTTGGTTCAGAAAATTTTTCATAACCATCTTCGGTAAAAACCGGTTTTTCTGGAAATTTGTTGAGATGATGTTAAGATTTTTGAAAATGCAAAACACACCTTGTATATTCTGCAAGATAGTAAGGGGAGAAGTAAGCACAAAGAAAGTATACGAAGATGATAGTGTTTTAGCCTTTCATGATATAAACCCACAAGCTCCTGTACATATACTTGTTATCCCTAAAAAACATATTCCGACTTTTATAGATATAAACGAAGAAGATAAAGATATACTAATGAACATAGTAAATACATGCAAGAAGATAGCAAAAGATATGAATATAGATGAAAAGGGGTTCAGAATAATTATAAACACAAACCCGCATGGTGGTCAGACGGTTTATCATCTGCATCTACACATGCTTGGGGGAAGACAGATGAGATGGCCACCGGGATAAACTTTGAAGAAAAAACATAGAATTAAATTGCTCTGCCACAAACCTTCTTCCAAGAAAAATACAACACAAAACTCTACAATAAATCTCCATCAAAAAATCAAAATAAAATTGCTCTATTGCAAATGTACAATCATGTAAAAACTGATAGATTTCAATAACAACACAAAAAAAATTCTACAATATAGCAGAGAAGAACAAAATGAGAGATCAACTTTCTTGTATAATAGAGGTTAACTTTCCTGTATCACCCTTGCTACCTCTTGAATTGTTGTTATACCTTTTTTTATTTTGAGTATACCATCTTCACGTAATGTTCTCATACCCTTAGATATAGCGGCATTTTTCAATTTAACAGAATCTGATTTTTGATTTATGAGTTCTCTTATTTCATCATCTATGACAAAAAGTTCAAATATACCAATTCTGCCTTTGTATCCAGTTCCGAAACATTCGTCGCATCCTGTTCCCCTAAAGGCGAAATCTAGTTCTCCAGATGGAATAGATAGAACTTCAAGTTCCATAGTGTCTGGTTTATATTTTTTCTTGCATTTTTCACATATCTTTCTTACAAGTCTTTGAGCCAAAGTAGCAAAAACAGCAGAGGATATAAGATACGGTTCAATTTCCATATCAATAAGCCTTGTAATAGCACTTGGAGCGTCATTAGTATGTAATGTAGAAAGAACAAGATGTCCTGTAAGTGCAGCATGTATAGCAATTGAAGCCGTCTCTCCATCTCTGATCTCTCCAACCATAACTACATCCGGGTCTTGTCTCAAAATAGATCTTAAGCCTGCCGCAAAAGTCAGACCAACCTTAGGATTGACCTGAATCTGGTTTATTCCTTTGAGCTGATACTCTATTGGATCTTCTATGGTGATTATGTTTATCTCACGAGAATTTATTTCAGAAAGACATGCATAAAGCGTTGTTGTTTTTCCTGAACCTGTTGGTCCCGTTATAAGAATCATACCATATGTTCTTTTTACAAGGTTCTTGATCTTCTGGATAATATCTTCTTCCATTCCAAGCTCTTCTATTTTCAGTATGGTTGCCGTTCTATCTAGAATTCTCAGAGAAACTCTTTCTCCAAAGACAGTAGGTAATGTCGAAACTCTTACATCTATATCTTTTCCCGCAACTTTAAGTTTTATTTTTCCGTCCTGAGGAAGTCTTTTTTCTGCTATGTCTAGCCTTGATATAACTTTTACTCTTGAAACGATTGGTTCGTGAAGGACTTTATTAACTCTTATTACCTCATGCAAAACTCCATCTATTCTCATTCTAACTACCGTTTCAGTTTCAGCTGGTTCTATGTGTATATCAGATGCTCTTCGCTTAACTGCCTGAAAAAACAAAGCGTTGACAAACCTTATTATTGGTGCTTCCCCTTTTTCCTCAAGAATATCTCGTGTCGTTTCTATTATTTCGTCTGATGAAAATATTTCTTCAGCTTTTTCAACTTCTCTGGATACTTCCATTGTATCACCGAATCCATAAATTTCATTTATAACTCTTTCTATCTCATCAGAGGGCGCGATGAATAATTTGAGCACCTTTTTAAACTTCTTCTGCAAGTCTGAGATAAGATAAGATTTCTCTGGATCACTAAGAACAATAGAAACATATTCAGAATTTGGTTCCTTTAACACTATAAATCCGGAATCTTTAAGTATATAAGGAGGGAAAATTTTCGTTACCTCATCTAAAACTTCTTCTTTGTTGATTTTTTCTTTTAATTCAATTCCAAACTGCGCAGAAAGAGCTTTTGCAAGGATAACATGGTTTATAACTCCCATTTTTATGAGTATTTCCCCAAGCCTTCCATAGTTTGGTTTTTCTTCCTGAATTCTTAGAGCTTCATCCACTTTTTCTTTTGGAACTCCCAAGTCTTGCAGAATTTCTCCTATTAGCTTCATTGTAATCAAATTGAATATTTTAACAACCGAGAACTACAAAAAAGTCTTAGAATGAATTTTTTGTCATCTGAGTGAATAATGATGCTGTGTCCAATAAAGGATTCAATATCCTCCAACACACCCACACACCCCTATAACCCACTTACATAACCATAACATCAACTCAACTCACCAACATACCCACACCACCACTTAAAAACATGCTCGTTATCATAACTTGGTTAGCTCCTTCCGTATGTTCTCAAACTTCACGCTACTCAAATACTAAGTCTTTGTTATAATCTTTCCAGCTCCGCTCTATATGGTCAATATTATCCTATTAAATAATTGGACACAGCAGAATAATGATAGTAGAATACCAAAAATATTCAATAAAAAGTCTCAGAGATATAACAACGGCCTATACGATCTTTTTGATCCTTCACCAGTTTGGATCCGGATTTTCAATTAGTTCTTTGAAGGTTCTTGCAAGCACAGCTATATGGTATCCGTCGTAGTACCTATGATCTATTGCAACCCCCATAGATAAAACAGGAGCCACAGTAAGTTCTCCATTGAGCACATAGGGCTTCTCTTTAATCAATCCAAGTGTTATAACTATCGGAGTTCTTGAAAGTGGGAAAAGGGGAGCGAGACCAAAATCGAGTCCAAACGAACCTATGTTAGTTACCATGGCTGAGCCAAACGGATCCTGGTCAAGTCCACCAATAGATATACCAAGCTCGTAAGATAAGAATTCAGATAAACGCAGAACAGGTTTAAGAACAAATGACGGGAGCTTTGAAAAGATCTTTATCATATTAATAGATGGATCATTTTGAAATTTTTTTATCTTATGTGCTTTTTCCCTGAGCTCTTTTGCTATGGCAGAAAGAGACTTTCTATCAACTTCTTTCAATTTTGCACCTGCAAGCTCTCCTTCACCAAACTCTATCTGAAAAAATATATCTATAGTTTTTCTCTTAACTATTTCTCCTCTCTTGATTATAAGGTTGTAATCTTTGTGTTCCGCAAGAGTTTGAGCAACAACTTTTCCAACAAAGTGAGTAACGGTTATCTTTTCGCCTTCCTTCTCCCTCTTTGCTCTTATGTAATCTATTATATGAGAAGCTGATACTTCAAATATACCATATATTGTTGGATCCCGGGGTTTACTCCAAACATTCAAAGCTACCTTTCGCCACATAATTAAGAAATTTTTCTTATGTTATGCATTGCGCTATCTGAAAATACAGACATAATAAGAAGATCAAAATATCCTTTACCTTGAACCATGATATGTTTTTTCAGTATAGCTTCCTTCTCAAAACCAAGAGATTCAAATATTCTTATTGTGTTGAGTTGGTAGAATGGAACCTGCGCTACTATTTTTTTGAAACCCCTTTTGAGAGCGTAGAAAAACAACTCCGAAACTATTTTCTTTGCAAGACCTGTATTTCTAAATTCTTTGGCTACAACTATTCTTATTTCTGCTACATGTCTTGTCCAAAAGTAATTAGAAGAATGCAGAGTTCCATCTGCAATGATTCTGTCTTCATATATTCCAAGCAGAGGCAATACAACATCATAGTTTAGATTTTCTGCCCATCTTCGTGTTACCTCTGGTCTGCTTACATCATCTCTCAGAAATAGTTTGTCTTCTTTTTCAAGTCCAGAAAAAAATTCGAAAAGTTTATCCGCATCATCTTTTACCATTGGTCTAACAATTACAGCTCTTCCATCCTTAGTTGAAAATTGCTTCGGATAATCTGATAAAGCTGGAACCTTCTTAAAATGTTCAAAAGATTGCTGAACCATACGCAAATTCCTCCTTTGTCATTCACTTTATTATAATCATCAGAGAGAAAATATAGAAGTTTGCGGAAGTTCGTCAAAGAAGTCAGATTGAAAACTCCCGCGAGATTTTACCAATGATCGTTCTATCTGAATCATAAGATATAATTTTTTCTGCCTCTTTTATATCAATCCATTTTACTTCGAGAACTTCGCCGGGAGTTTTCAATTCAGCCTGAAAAAGAGGTTCCATAAGGTACCAAAATACAGTCTTCTTAACCAATACGCCGTCTTTATCTTTAAAGTAGTATGTAAAACTTCCGAGATCTTTTTTTATCTCGGATCTAACTCCGGTTTCCTCTTCCACTTCTCTGATTGCAGCTTCTTCCTTTTTCTCACCTTTTTCTATATGTCCTTTTGGAAAGGTCCATACATATTTTCCGGAGAGGGTTTTGACCTTTATCATAAGAACCTTCCCGTCTTTGTAGACAATACCGCCTGCGGAAAACTCTCTCCTCATCAAAGGTTTATAGTATAATTATTCAGAAGCTCGCCTGAGAAAATTCAGGAATAACCGATTTTTCTATGTAGAAAAACGGAGAACAAGAACTCCTGAAGGTATAACCATCCGAAATCTCTCTATACTGGTCAATGTAATTTCTCTCCAAATCTTGTCTGATTCTTTTTTCTTCAGCTAAAAGAAGCTCTCTCTTATTTTTCAGAGACCTAATCTCATATAATATCTTCTTTTTAATGGAGCGAGAAACAAATCTTATCTGCTCGTCCAGTACATTTATCTGCGGACTTTTTTCAGTATATTGACTTAACAGCTCTATCTTTCTGATTTCAAGTGATTTGTATGATTCAAATATATCTTTTATTTCATCTATTGGTGGAATATTGAATCCTTCCTTATCAAAATCTCTAACAAAGCTTTCCAGATTCAAAATCTTGCTTTCTATATCAACCAACTTTTCTCTGATTCTGTGAAGCTCTGAAAGATATGACTCCAAATAAATTTTCCTCAGCTCTTCATTAGAAACATTTATATTTCGATTTGTACAGATACTTTTTGATTTTTCTTTTAAAGTTTGAACAATCAAAGATGAAATAACATCAACAATTTTTTCGGATTCATGTTTATCGTTAAGAAAAGACTCAACAAGTATTACCTTTGATGATCTTTTACAAACTATTCTTGAATTCTTAATGATTTCACTAGATATAAACTGATACATACTTTGAGCTTCTGCAAGAAGATTCTCGGAACAATTGATGTGATCAAACAGAATATCTGGCTCAACCATTATTTTTGCTCTAACTTTGTATGACCTATGTTGAAATAAATGAAAAGCAATAAAAACAAGAAAACAAAGAAGAACAGAAGAAACATTGAAAAATACGAATCTTTTCATTATGTATATATGTCTTCGGAATAACGATTGACTTTCTTGATCCTGCAAAGTTCTTACGAAAAAAAGGAAAATAAACTTTTACACTTGTCTAGTATCTGGTAATCTCTGATTTATTGTACCCGAAGATCTCTGCAAAATTTAAAGATCGAATCAAGCAATTCACATTCACAAAAAAATAAACAAAAATGTTTACCAACACACAGAAATGAAAAACAACGAAAGAAAAAGAATTGAAAACACTTATCTGAAAGAATAAATAAGAACGCCGGTGTATGGAACAGAATTTTCATATTTATCTGAAAAGGAGGTAATAAACCATGAAAATAAAGGTAGAAAGGTTTAGAAGCAAATCAAAATACATCGGAATCATGTACATGATAGGTATTATATTATCATCTGCCAAGAACGTTTACGCAACACCTTCTACTGTTTTGTGGACTACCTGCACACCATATATGCAACCTTTTGGAGTTCTTCATATAACTTATGATACATATTTTTTAGATGATTACAGTTATCCTATCATAACAGGACTAACCATAGGAGCACTTCCGATAAATGAACTTCAGCTGGAAGTAGGTTTTGATCTTTTATTCCCATCTCAAGCTCCTCTTTTGCTTAATGCCAAGATCGGAACACCTGAAGATGTTTTATTTAAAGGACAACCTGGTTGGTCATTTGGTATATTCAACTTAGGTTTTGAGAAAGATGTGAATGACTACAATATACTGCATTTTGTAGTCGGGAAAACCATGCTTGAGGACTGGGGAGCTCTGAAATATCTTGGAAGTATAAATGTAGGAGCATATTTTGGGTTAAACAAAAATCTTTTTGTAAGTTCAGATGGAGAAACAAATCAATTTGGAATAATGTTGGGTTGGCTTTCATACCCAATAGATGTTCCTCTGATAGACAAAATAATTTTCCTCGCAGATGTAATGACAGGTGAGAATGTAATAGGTGGTGGCGGAGGAGGTTTAGCAATCTTCTTTACTCCAGCAATTGGGCTACTTACCGGACCTGTATTTTTCTTCGATAAAGTAGCCGCAGGAGCCCCAAAGGGATGGATATGGACACTACAGATTGATGTAGATATTGATCTGAAAGGCCAATAGTAATAATCTGTTGCAGGGTTCAAGAAAAATCTAAAGCTTGAACCTTGCAACCCTCCCATCTTTCCATTCATTCCATGTAATTCATTATATTTATTCAATATCTTTTCAGAGTTGATAAACTCTTATTTCTACAGTAAAAATACGCTGGTGTAGAAACAATCACACACAAATATGATCAAAACAACTCATAGAAACAAGGACAGGAAATTGAAGTTTTTACTCTGCAAGGGGAAATCAAAATAATTCACAGAAAGAAATAAGGTAAACTTGTTTCAAATCTTCCAAAGAGATAAAAAATAGATTAAAATATAACAAAGGAGGTAAAGCTATGCCCAGAAAAAAATCAGATAATAATCAGAAGGAGGAGGCCAACCTAACAGAACATAAGGCGAAGGAAGAAACAAAATTGCACAATAAAATAAAAATGGTAGTTGCCACAGTAATAGTAGATCAGGTAACACAAACACCAGCAGTTATACTAAAAGAAGAAAACGGAGAAAGATTCCTACCTATATGGATAGGTATAAACGAAGCAAATGCAATAATGATGGAACTGGAAAAAATTAAATTTGAGCGTCCTCTGACACATGATCTTATGAAAAACATATTCAATACTATTGGTATGAAACTTAAAAAAATAGAAGTATGCGATCTCAAAAGCTCAACATACTATGCAATACTCTATGTAGAACACAACGGCAAAGAATATCAAATTGATTCTCGGCCATCTGATGCACTTGCGCTTGCTTTGAGACTCGATAGTGAAATATATGTAGACGAACTCGTTTTCGACAAAACCAGAAGTTCTGAGTTTCTCAAAGGAATTCCAGCTGCAGTAGCAGAAAAGAAAGAGGAAGCACTACTTGAAATAGTATCGGAAGAAGATTTCGGAAAAATGAAAATGTGATACTTCTTGAATCACTCTCAAGTATAATATCGTTATTCTCCAAAAGAACAAAAATATATGGAATAAACAGAAGTGAAATATGTAAGGAAAATCTAAAAGTAGTTCTCAAAAGAAACCCCACAAAAGATGAAATAAACGAAGTATTCAAGAACCATGTATTATATCACCTTTATCTTTTTTTATATCCTCTGATAAGAAATAAGATAAAAATAAACCCAGAGAGCAATGATAGACTACAAGAGCTCATCATAGAATCAATGGAGAAAGGAGCCATATGTGTATCTGCTCACATCGGTATCCCGGAGTTCGGTGCAAAAATTTTTGTACAAAATGGAATAAAAGTCTTCGCTCTGGTTGAAGATCTGAAATCAAAATATCAAAAGCTTTTCTTCAATATAACAAGGAGAAACATAGGAATCATCACAGAACCTCGCTTCAAAAAATTTGTAAGCTATATGTTAAATCCAGCTGGAAAAATATTTGTTGTTCTTGTAGATAGACCCGTACCAAATTCTAAGCCAGCAGAAATGTTTGGAGAGATATTCTACATATCTGACCTACCAATCAGACTATCTAAGAGATTTGGACTAAGTATTTTTGGTATAGCTTGTGTAAGAGATAATAAAAATTTCATTCTGAAAATAAAAAAGATACACAGAGACGATGAAATGACAAAATTCATTGAAGATAGTATAATGAAAAGCTACACTCAATGGAACCTATTTTTCAAGAGAAAACCGGAACACACAAATTCACAAATACAAAAAACTTCACTTCAATCTTGCTGAGATTTAACGCCCGCTCTTATCATTGCAAGGATTTATTTACCTCCACAAGATCGTCTAATTTTATATAAAAACTGGTTCATTTCAAGAAGCACTCGTGTTTGTATCAGAGCAAATTTTTATAATTATCTTTGTATGATTTTACCCATTCTACTTTTGGGCTTCTTAGCTGGTGGCGGAGTTATAACTCCGGATCCAAATAGCTTTGAAATTGGCGGATTTTTGAATTTTTCTATGTTTGAAACAAATATATACAAAAAAACTCCGATATCTTCTTTATCAATGTCTGTAAAATTCGGGTATTCTCCATCAGATAAAATATTACTGTATGGATTTTCTGGAATAAAAACCTTCTCTCCTATTGATCCCATACCCACATTAAACCAGTTTGGAATTGGTTTAAAAACTTCTTTGCTTGATAAGAAAAGGAGTGCGAACATAAACATTGATGGAAACACCGAAATTCTTCCTTTCTTGAAGAATACGGAAAGGAAAAGATTTCCAAATGCTATATTCTGGCAGATAGCACCAAATATGAGCTTCAAAGTAGCCCACTCCCTGGTATATGTAGGAGGAGGATACAGAGATTTCTACATTAAACTTGAAAGTGGAGAAAACTTGAGAGCAAGAACAAACGCCAGATTTTTTGTATTTGTTGGAGGAGATTATCATCTTAATCCAGAAACTTATATCACCGTTGAACTTCACTCGTTTGGTCAAAGTGCTATATTCGGTGGTATTTCTCATAGATTCTGAAAATCCATCTTTCTTTCACTTGGAATTTAGGTTTAATAAGATATGCAGCCATGCAGATCAGAACACAAGAGGATCTGTTCAGAGGTCCTGTAAAGATAAGGCAACTTACCGAAAAAGGTATAAGAGTTTCAAAAATCTTCTCCGGAGAAAAAATAAAAGTGATCTTTGACGGTGAAATAACAAGAAAAAATGATATTGTTGAAATTACAGGTAATATATTTGTAGATAAATTAGTAGAATGTATAAGATGTTTGGAAGAGTTTCACCTTAACGTATCTGAATCCATAAATATATATCTCAAACCTTCATATACTCTCCCAAGAGAAGAAGAAATTGAACTCAAATTTGAAGATCTCGATGATGATTTTTACGAAGGAGATGAATTTGACTTTTATCAATATATAATTTCTCTTGGAGAATCAATAATCCCACCATACAATTTATGTTCAGAAGAATGCAAGGGAATATGCCAGAAATGCGGGAACAATTTAAACACAGAGGGATGCAAATGCACATCAGGAAGTAGTAAAAAATCAAAGATAGCAGATTTTCTACCTACTAATAAGAAAGGATAATCAAACAATCCGAATTTATTTCTTCCGAATTTGAATACTATTTCCAGCTTTTTGATTTTTAGAGTTCCAGAGTTTCAAATGTACAAAAAATTCAGCTTCGCATTTGTATATATGTTGGATTACCTATATCGCCTACCCTCTTTCTGCTATGAAATTGACCAGATCTACAACCCTGACTGCATAACCATATTCGTTGTCATACCAACCAAAGACTTTCACAAAATTACCGTCAACAACGTCTGTCAATTTTGCATCAAATACAGCTGAATACTCAGTTGCTATTACATCTGATGAAACTATCTCATCTTCGGTGTAGTACAAATATCTCTTTAATTTTCCTTCTGCATACTCTTTAAATGCTGCATTGACCTCTTCTTTTGTTGTAGATTTTTCCACAATGCAGCTGAAATCGCATACGGAAACATCTGGAGTTGGAACTCTGATTGCAAGAGCTGTTAGTTTTCCTTTCAGATCTGGGAATATCTCATATATTGCCTTGGCAGCTCCCGTAGATGTTGGAATTATGTTCATTGCCGCAGATCTTGCTCTCCTCAAATCTTTATGTGGAGCATCTATTACTCTCTGATCATTTGTATAGGAGTGAATAGTCGTGAGCTCACCTTTCACTATTTTGAATTTTTCGTGAAGAACTTTGACAAGCATAGCAAAACAGTTAGTGGTGCAGGAAGCATTTGAAATTATGTTGTGTTTTGCCGGATCGTATAGATCCTCATTTGTTCCAAGAACTATTGTTACGTCGGGTTTTTTTGCAGGAGCAGTTATTATGACCTTTTTAGCACCAGATTTTATATGAAGCTCGGCTTTTTCCCTTTCTGTAAATTTACCCGTGGATTCAATAACAACATCAACTTTCAAATCTTTCCAAGGTAGCTTTGAAGGATCTGTCTCACTGAACACCCTTATTTCCTTTCCATCAACAACTATAGAACTATCAGTATGTGTGACCTTTCTTTTATACCTTCCAAATGTAGAGTCATACTTCAAGAGATGAGCACAAACTTCTGGTTTTACAACATCGTTTATGGCAACTATGTCAATATTTTTGTCAAAGGCTATCCTAAAAAACAGTCTTCCTATTCTACCAAAACCGTTGATCGCTACTTTCATATATTGTATGTAGGTCAGGCGGGAGTTGAACCCGCGACCTGTGGATTAAGAGTCCACCGCTCTGCCAACTGAGCTACTGACCCACCCTATTTTTATTCTATTTACAAAATGAATGAAAAACTCTTTTTTTAGATTTTTTTATCGGCCAAATTGAAGATGTGAGTAAATTGAAGTTATGGTAAATAAATCAAAAAAATATATTAAGAACTAAAAAATGATCTCTGTAATAACAATAAGTAATTCAAGAGAAAAGCTTCTGAAAACGTTTTTCGGAGTCATTGAAAGCGTTGAAAACTCTGATTTGAAAAAAGTTCAATATGTAATTGTTGAAGCAGATAGTTCGGAGAAAACGAATGAAAAAGACTTAACACACGCATGTAAAAATCTTGAAATAAAATATATAAGAATAAAAAAGGGTGGCTTTTCAATACAAAGAAACATAGGAGTAAAAGAATCTGAATATAACATTCTTGTGTTCATAGACGACGGCATGGATATACCAAAAAGTTGGATAAAAAAAATTACAGAACCTATTCTTAAAAAAGAAGCTGATGCAGTACTTGGAAGCGTGATACCGAAAACAATCAACACAGATGGAAACACCAAAGAAAAACTATCAACTTACCTGAAAAATATTTTGATACTATCACAGGGAGTTCTTGGATTTCCAGCTGGAGGATTCAAACTTATGGCTCAAGGAAGATCATATATTGATTCTTTTTCAACCTCAAACCTTGCTATTGTGAAAAAACTCATCACTGAAACAGGAATGTTTGATGAAAATCTCGTTTTCGGAGCGGAAGATTCAGACTTATCTATAAGGATAAAAAAGAAATTTCCAGATGCAAGATTTCTTTATAATCCAGACGCTTATGTTTTTACAGAACCCAGAAAGACCCTGAGTGAAATAAAGAAATGGTTTATACGCAGAGGCAAAAGCTTTGCAACATTAACAAAAAAATATGAAAAAAGATACATAAAAAGACTTGTAAGAAGAGAGTTAATCCTTCCAAAAATTCTTATATCAGCTGTATCTCCAATCAGTTTAATTTTTTTCTTTGCTTTATACATAACTGAAACTCAAAGAATACTTAGCAAAGCATCTGAAAACCAATTCTTTCCAAAGGAATATAAAAATGTTCTGAGAATTGCTCTACCCTTTATAAAACTATATATGGATTTTTACTACTCAAAAGGATACTATTCGGAAATTTTCAAAAACGAAAAAAAAATTTACTAACATTTTGCGATCTATGGGAAACAAAAAATTCCTTCTGAATGTAAAAGACATACAAGATAATTCAGCAAAAGGAATAAGCTTAGATGGGGAGTATTATCTGGTAATAAAATTAGGAGGTAAAATTTATGTCTATGAAGACCGGTGCTCTCACCAAGATATGCCAATTTCAGAAAACTACGAGATAGAAGGTGAAAAGATAATCTGTATGTGGCACGGAGCAGAATTTGATATAAAAACAGGAAAAAATGTCTCCATGCCGGCACCAGCTCCTATTAAGAAATTACCAATCGAAATAGATCAAAATGGAGATGTATTTCTCATAAGCTGAAAAATCTCGCCACCTTGCAATCATAGAAAATCCCCCTTCCATCTTTGCAAAGCCTTCTGAAAAACACATACACTCTCAACATAGAGATTTACAAAATCTAAATCAAAAAGATCATCGCAGAACACCATAAATAATATCTTTTAATTTTTCAGCATACTTACTCAATGTAAAGTTCTTCTCCACTTTCTCCCTCGCTTTTTTTGACATACTGAGAATATCCACTTGCGAACTCTCAGCTAGATTCCTGATGATACTGCTAAGTGATTTGGCACTATTGTTATGGTAAATAAATGAATCCTCATTATCTGATATTACTTCAGCTATTCCGGAGTTATCTGGAGCCAAAACTGGCGTTGAACAAGCCATTGATTCAAGTCCAACCAGACCAAACGGTTCATTCTTTGATGTTATAACGAGAAAATCTATGGCGTTAAATATACTTCCAACATTATCTACAAATTCTGGAACGAAGATTGTTCTTATATGTAATTTTTCCGAAGTAACCTTCAGACTTTCAAGGTATTTATTCTCCTGAACTGGGCCAACTATAAAGCAGGTGAAATCCTTACCAGAGAGCTTAACAGATTCCAAAAGAAGTTTCTGATTCTTTTCCTGACATATTCTCCCAACTGTTCCTAACACTATTTCTTTGTCTGCTATGCTGTATTTTCGCCTTACCTGAACTCTCTGATTTTCTGATCTGAAAAATTTTTCTATATCTATTCCGGGATATAATACAAAAACTTTACTAGCGTCAACTTGCCAGTTTTCTTTTATCTGCTCGGCTATTCTTTTGCTGAGAGCTATGATTGCAGAAACTCTGGAATAAATAAACCTATGATATGGATCCTTCTTTTTTGCCTTCGCCATAAAGTGATGTATGAAAATGAATTTCGGTTTTCTCAACAGAATAAAAGGCAATAACTTATAAAGAATCTTTCCTCTGTGGATCAAGACAACATCACTCTGATTCACATATTTCCAAATTTCAAATAAAGAATTATCTGCCGAAATTGATTGAACATCAAAGTGCTTCCTGAGCTCAAAACTCAGCAGATATGATAGTTTTTCAAGACCTCCTCTGCCCGGATGGTATATATTAAGAACCCTTATCGTATGTTGATTCATTAACTATACTTGCTTGAATTGCTTAATAAATAAACAAATAAACAATTATAATAATCACAAAATCAGAGAGATTAACCACATATTACTTACTGAAAATCCATTTTTTCACATTTACAAACAGTATGCCCAATTTCAAATCAAAAGCAAGCCAAAAATTTATAGACATTTTTCTAATTCTTTATTTACAAAACTGAGAATCATTCAAATTTTTTAATAGTTATGATTTCCGGATTCTCTTTTTTTCATAACGTATCAGAGATTGGTTATCCATTTGTAGAGAGTATACTGTCAGTTTTACCAATAGTAGATGAATTCATCGCAGTTGTCGTAAGAGGTTCCGACGATACTCTCAAAAGAATAATGGAAATTCAAGACAAAAAAATAAAGATTATAGAAGTTGAAAAATATGATAATCTGTGTGGTAACGAATATTTCAGATTTTACACAGATTTAGCTCTGAGAAACTGTCAGGGAATATGGAGAGTATACATACAAGCTGATGAGGTCTTAATTCCAGAAAGCTATGAAATAATAAAATCTGCAATGAAGAAGTATGAGAATTCACAAAAAATTTTAGGCTTGGTTCTAAGATACAGACACTTTTACGGTTCTCCGCGTTACTACCACGATAGTGCTCCTTGGTACAGATGGGAAATAAGAGTGGTAAAGAATCATCCACATATTTCATCATGGGGGGATGCCCAAGGCTTCAGAATAAAGGGAAAGAAAATCCCTGTGGCAGTTCTACCGGCTTACATACATCACTACGGCTGGATGCTACCTTATGACTATGCAAGGAAAAAAATACAAAGAGCAATAAAAATAAGACACAACCAAGATGTAGATGTTAAAGATATATTCACGCAAACAGAAGGACTCAAAATATTCAACGGAAAACATCCTGAATTAATGAATGAATTCATCAGCAAAAACAGATGGGAATTTGAACCAAAAATAAAAGCAAGACCTATCAAGAGAATAATTCAGAACGTCGTCGCAAACATAACAGAAAAAATATTCAAAAGAAGATTTCTTGAATACCAAAACTTCAAAATAGTAGAATACTTCAATGCTTAATCTAAGTAATATTCAAGATCTAAGCTTTGGGAAATTTCCATGAGCCAACTAAAAATAGTCAATTGAAACTAAGCAATTTGGAGCATTTTATTTGCAATATCTTTTATATCCGACGCAGCCTTTGATCTCGGAAAAGTTTTTACATATGGTTTTTGAAGGCAAAAGGATTCCTTTACAGATTCATCATAACTTATATGCCCCAGAAGATCAATATAGATTCCCAAATATTTTTGAGAAACTTTGTTTAGCGTATTGAATGTTACATCTTTTTCTCTTTGATTTCTCACCATGTTAACGATAACATAGATTTTTCCTTCAAACCCGGACTTTGTTAGAACCTTTATAAATGAGTAGCAATCTGTAACAGAAACAGGATCTGGTGTCACAACAACTATAATTATGTCAGCTATCATTCCAAGAGATATAGCATTTTTACCAATACCTGCTGGTAGATCGATTATTGTTACATCTGCTTGAAAATAAGAAAGAATATCTTTGATTTTCTTCAGGCTGTTTTCTGTAAGGTTGGTAAGCTTAGCGACCCCGCTTGCTCCGGGGACAAAATACAAATTTGTATCAACCCTTTCGATAATTTCATCTATTGAGGAATTTCCCTGAATATAGTGTCCTATATGCTTTTTTGGAGATACTCCCAAAATAATATCTGCGTTAGCCAAAGATATATCTCCATCTATCAACAAAACTTTTTTGCCAAGTCTTGAGAGTTCAACAGAAAGATTCACAGAAACAGTTGTTTTTCCAACACCTCCCTTACCTGATGCAACAGCGAAAACTTTCTTACGCATGATCTCTCTGAGCTTTTCTGCTTGATCCTTCATCCTGAAATTTACTTTAAATTTTATTTTTAGATTTTATAGTTTTAAGATTTTTTATTATGGAGAGGTGCTGGAGTGGACGAACAGGACGGACTTGAAATCCGTTGGGGGCTCCCGTCCCCGCGTGGGTTCAAATCCCACCCTCTCCGCCATAAAAATGAGAAAAACAAATGTCATAATAATCATTCTTTTGACGTTTTTCATCATTCCGAAAGAAAGCATCTTCGCAACAACAGATTATCCTTATATATTTCCGAGCAAAAATGTTCTTTTCTCAACGGAGTTCAAGAAAGATTTATTTTTTATAAATTCTGGATTCGCTTTCTCTTTCTGGGGTAAAAAACTACCTATAAAACAACCTACATTCGACAAAACTTCTTACATAACAACTCCAAAAATAATAAACTATGCGTACAACATCATAACTCAATCATCAGATGAGGGTCAAGCTCAAATAAAAGTAAGTGACTTTGATGTATATATTGGAGGAGAGTATTTCTTTTCCGATTCTATATTTACAAATCTTGGAGTTTTTCTCAGAAGCAGAGATTTCAACAACGTAAGTGGATTTGGATTCGGAGACATAAATATAAACCTGATTTTCAGATTCACTAAAAATCCAGAACTCTACGGATCGTTCGGAGCACTTATACCATTAGCAGGTGAGCCAGATGAGCAGATAGCTACCTTCCAAAGAATAAATCAATCTTCTTTTGGTCTTGATTTTCCAATTTATACTCTACTGAAAATACCCTTTGAAACAGAAAACCTCAACATTGCAGTCTTATCTTCTGGAGGATATATTTTTCGGATGTCTTATCCATTTTTCGGACAGATAATATCACCCGGAGATGTAGCTCTTGGGTCTATTGGAATCACAACAACTTTGAAAAATTTCTTCCAAACCTCCTCAGATATCTCTCACAACTTTGCATTTGGATTGTTCTCATCATTTATCCATGGATTCCCAGAAGATCAGAGAACGAGCCTCTATAGAGTACCAGGCTCTTCCTGGGATGTTATAAAAAGTGAATTAACCTTGGCAGGAAAGTTTAAAACCAAAAAAGATATCTTTGGAGAAAAAATAATAAGAGAGTGGCTTAATTTATCATTACATTTTTCATTCGTACTTTACGAAAGATCCTTCCTAAAACTTGATCATCCAGATTATGCCATAATAAGATTTCCCTATATAGATAGAATAAAACCTGGTTTTTATTCCAGTATAAATCTTACATTTATATTTTATTAGGTCTTTATGAAAATAGCAATAGTTTCATCTGAGATGTATCCCTATGCAAAAACAGGTGGATTAGGAGACTATGTTTTCACTTTGGTTAACCAACTTAAAAATAAAGGAGTAGAATGTTATGGTATAATTCCATTTTACAAGCACATTAAAGAAAAATATGTTCTTGGCAAGAATTTTGAAGGTGATTCAGGACTTGAAATAAGTGATGAAAAAATAGAAGGAATAGAGATAAAAGACACTGGCAAAAAATTAAAAGTTGAAATGAATGGAAGAGCTTTTGAATTTTCAATATATCAAGGGAACAACTGCATTTTCTTTGAGAATGAAGAACTATTCGGTAGGGACTTCATATATGGTCCGCCGGGTGGTTCATACGATGATAATCATATAAGATTTGGGGCATTCTGCTGGGCAGTAGCGAAGTCGCTGAAAGAAAAAATAATTGATTTTGATATAATTCACACAAACGACTGGATCACCTCACTTGTACCACTCATTTCAAAAGAGATATTTAGAATAGATAAGAAATTTGCTTTCACAATACATAATTTTGCCTACCAAGGTCTTTACCCAAAAAACGTTATGCAAGAACTTGGACTTCCATCATATCTTTTCAACATGGAAGCTCTTGAGTTTTGGGGACTTGTGAACATAATAAAAGCTGGAATAGTTTTCAGTGATCAGATCTTCGTTGTAAGTCCAACATATGCTGAGGAAATAAAAACTTATGATTACGGCTATGGACTTGAAGGTTTGATTAGAAAATACGAATGGAAAATAAAAGGCATACTAAATGGCATAGACTACAAAGTATGGGATCCAACAAATGACAAAGAAATACCCCAAACATACTCTGAAAAAACACTTGCAAAAAGATCAAAAAACAAAACAAAGCTTGCAAAGGAATATGGTTTTGATGCGAAGAAACCACTATTTTGTGTAATAAGCAGACTAACTCACCAAAAAGGCATGCATTTTTTTACAGAATATCACAAGGAAGTATTTAGTTTGAAAGCCAATTTTCTTTTCTTAGGAATGGGAGAATACCAGCATAAAATAAGTTCTCTTTCATCGATATACGATAATGTGAAAGTAGAAACAAGGTTTAGAGAAACTCTTGCGAGAAAATTTTATGCCGCTGCAGATTTCATTCTTGTTCCATCTCTCTTTGAACCTTGTGGGATTTCTCAAATCATAGGGATGAGATATGGGTGTATCCCAGTTGTTAGAAAAACAGGAGGACTTGCAGATACGGTTAAAGATATTCAGGAAGAAGACGGATATGGTATAGTTTTTGAAAATCCAACAAAACAAGAGTTTTTATGCGCATTAAAAAGAGCGGTTGAACTTTATGATAACAAAGCCAAACTAAAAAAACTTACAAGTAAAGTTATGAAACTTGATTTTTCAGCGGAACGAATGGTACAAGAGTACCTCAAAGTTTATGAGAAAATGATATAGATTCAGATTAGACTCAGATGTGGTATCTTTCCTTAAAGATACTGATATATATATCAATAGGTTTGACCATATTTTCTTTTTTGAAACCAAAAAACTGCAATACTAAATCTTTATCAGCTTACATCAGTTCAGCATTTCTTGAAGCCAAGAGCATAGCAGTAAAATATGGCGAGTCAACCATACATTTCCAGAATGAAGAGATAAAAATTATGAGCAACAAATTTGAAAAAAAGTATAGATTTGATTTCAAAATATCGGCACCAGCAACTTCAAAGAGAGCTTGCTCTAACATCGCCGGAACTCCGCAGATAAAAACCAACTTCAAATTCTCATCAAGAGGTCTGAAAGATCTTTCTGGGACTTTATATGTTTCTTGTGATAAAGATTTCCTTGCTTTTTCAGTTCTTTCTCCCACAGGTGGTATAACGACTTGCATATACAATGGAAAAGAATGGGAAGATATAAATTAGATATATCTCAAAATTCTAGTTTGTCAACCAATCTCTGAAATATCTTTGTGATTCGAACATTATTCTGTCTATGTTATTGGTAATCCTCGCCCTTTCTGGTTTTTTCAATCCAGCCATAGTAAGGATTACTTCCTTCACGCTTTCAGATAAACCTTCCAAGTTATATCCACCTTCGAGAATGAATATAAAGCCTTTTGCTTTTGGAGTAGCTCTAATTATAATATCTGATATATAAGCAAATCCTTCCTCTGTTAATCTCATATCTCCGAGAGGGTCTTTGTAATGAGCATCAAATCCAGCAGAGACTATGACTAAATCTGGAGAGAATTTCTGAGCAATTGGAGTGTATATTTCTTCATATATCTTTGCGTACTCGCCATCTCCAAGAGATGAAGGGAGTGGAACATTTATGGTAAACCCTTTACCTTTTCCTTCACCTATTTCGTCAAATCTTCCGGTTCCAGGATAGAATGGGTATCTATGAGTAGAGAAGTAAAGAACATCATCTCTTTGGTAGAATATTTCCTGAGTTCCGTTGCCGTGATGAATATCATAGTCAACGATAATAATATTTTCCGCACCCATCTTTTTTGCCTTTTCTGCAGCAACAGCTGCATTGTTGTAGAAACAGAAACCCATAGCTTCTGAAAATGTAGCGTGGTGTCCAGGGGGTCTTGCCAAAACGAAAACCTTATTTGTATGTCCGTACATAACAGCAGATACAGCCCTCACGGCAGCAGACGCAGCCTGTAGAGCTACTGAGTGAGTTTCCGGACAATAGTATGTATCTGCATCTATGTTTCCGTAACTACCGGCTGTTCCTTCTACAAGTTCAATATGATGTTCTGAGTGAACAAGTCGTAAAAGTTCCAGTGTTTCTTCCTTATCTACATCTATTGGTAGATGTTTCAGCCTACGCCATAGACCGTTTATCTCAAGGAAATTGACAATTGAATGTAGTCTTGCCGGATTTTCTGGATGCGAGTAAAATGGCTTGTGCTCTAAAAAATAATCATCATATACTATGCTGACTTGTTTGATACTATCTTCACTCTGCATACGGAATAATTTATTACAAAAATGAAAGAAAACCAATGTTAGAGAAAATTTATTTTGATCTCCATCCGGCAACCATCAGAGCACTTCCAAGAAGAATTATCAGAGCACCAATTATGTCAAACGGAGTCGGTCTTGATCGATCTACCAAAATCAACCATAACATAGCTGTTATTATGTAAATTCCACCGTACGCAGCGTAAACTCTACCGCTCTCAACTGGATGCAACGAAAGTAAAAAAACAAATATACATAAACTCACACTAGCAGGAATAAGAAGCAGAGCAGAACCTTGTTTTTTCAACCAAAGATATGGAAGAAAACATCCAACTATTTCCGCCACAGCTGTTAAGAAAAATAATAAAATCGTTTTAACAATATTCAAAATCTTTTCATCCATTCTCTGTATAGTATTGCCTTTTAGGAAAAATTTGAGTATATACGAAAAAAGCGAAAAATGGATCAAAGTCAATATTATTCAACTGGCACTGGTACAATTTTTAGATTCAAGGGATCTGATTTCAAAATTACTTTGACATTTTGTAGAATATCTGCCTTTTTTGGAGACTTTCCTTTCAGGAATGTAAGGATATCCTCTACCCAGTATATTGTCTCCCTATTTCTCTCAACAACTGTTGCTTCCACGATCTTATCTGAGAACTCTCTCATAAGATATACTGAAAGAATATATTTATATCTTCTGTCTTCTGCTGATTCAACATTACTTATTGAGATATCTAATTTTTCCTTCATTTTGATCAGATCATCTTCTGAAAACAATTTTTCTCCTTCAAGAAAGCGACCTATTTGGAGTATGTTTACAAAATCCCAACCTCTGCGTAAAGGAGATGTTCCCCAAGCATAAAGGTCATATCCCAGTGACTCAGCTCCTGATGGTTCAACAGTTGTCTCTATATATCTTGATGCTCTTATATTCTTCCATATCATATAGAATCTTGGAAGTCCTGATTTGTATGATTCATTATTGAATCTGTGAATCTCATCTTTTATATTTTGATCTATCTTCGACCTTCTAAAAAAGATAGGTATAGATTTTTTTGCACAGAACCAAGCAATAGCATGTGAGCAAAGCATAGAGATCTCAGCAACAGCTATTCTCATATCGTTGACCTTCCATCTTTCTGTTATAAAATTTCCTTTATCATCAACCAGAATAAGAAAATCATCAGATATAAGATCAACACCTCCCATATTCAGAATTCTCAAATTGTGTATATTTACACCAAGGTTCTTTATATTTTGAAGAATCTGAACATCATCAGAAAATTCATAATTTCCTCGAACAAATATCTCTGATTTAAATATTTCTACCTCATTTATTTTTATCTTTTTGTCAGTTGAAAATTTTATTCTAAAAGTGATTGCAGGTTTTGGAACACCAGCATCAAGAGATAACTTCTTTACAGCTTTTTCAGGAAGCATATCTTTCTTGCCTTCTGGAAAATATATAGTTTTTCCCCTTTTCAAAACTTCTGATATAATATCTTCTCTATCAAGCAAACTTGTATCTGCAATATGAACGAGTATCTCTGTCTCGTTGTCAAGAAATTTTGGTTCAGATATTGCGTCATCTCTTATTTCTGTTCCCTCAACATCTATGGAGTAGGTTAAATCTTCCACAATCTTTCTTCTGTGTCTTTGTTTTTGGTAATCCTCAATAATTGAATCCACGTTTAATTTACAGTCCGAAAAATTTATGTTAAACTTTTCGATGAAAAAATTTTCGTATGGATTAATAACTTTGAAAAACACAAGAAGTTTGAAAATATCTGTTCTTTTCAATTCTATTATTCCTCCGAAAGCTTCCTTAACAATATCTTCTTCACTTCCATTAATAAAAAACTTTCTGAGCTTTCGCAAAAACTCCAGAGCAGTTTGATTGATCTCTCCTTCAAAGGTTATGTTCTTCCCTGTAAAAAACGAACTTATATCAGTGTTGGAGACAACTTTTATAGATTCTATAATTTTGTTCTGAAATATCCAATCTCTGAATTCTTTTATCTTCTGTTTCTTCTCATTTTCTTCTTTCATCTTATGGTACAAGCTTTTGACATCATTTTCTTCCCTCGGTACCCATAGACCTTCACCCACATTCTTGAAATATATGTTTTCTTTTGAATGCAATTTCATAACTATTGCTAACAACTCTTCCTGAGAAAAATGTGGATTTTGTATTGAGATAAGCTCGTCTTCTTTCACTTGTCTTAGATCCGGAACACTCCTTACAACTTCCCAAAGAGTTTGAAGATCTATATCTTTTTTATATTCCTCTACTTTCTGAAGATTTACTTGACCAAATATACCAAAAACTTGAATTTCTGATATTGTTTTTTCCGCTCCATCTGGAGTACTGATCAGAAAAAATTTACCCTCTTTTTTCTTGATAGCTCCTATCTTCATTTCGCCCTTTTCAAAAAATAAAACAGTTCCATTATTCTTCATGTAGATTTCACCTCTTCTATTCCCTAAAAAAGTATCCTTAAAAAAAGCAAAAGAAAAATATGTATTCAAAAATAATACTTTATGTATGCAACAATTCTTGTTTTCTGTTTTCTGAACTTAAATCTCCAAAAAGACTGGTACAAAGTAGAAACTAAACATTTCGTTATATATTATCACAAGGAAATAGAAGATTTTGCAAGAAGATCTGCTGAATTTCTAGAAAATATATATCCGAAAATGACTTCCCTTCTGAGATTCAAAGCTCCTAACAAAATAAAAATTGTTTTGGGAGATTTTGATGATATTGGAAACGGATTAGCTCTTGAGATATTTGATCAGGTGTTTGTATTCACTGCAGATATATATTTCATTCCTTTTAGAGGAAGACATCCTTGGCTTGAAGATGTTCTAGTTCATGAACTCACTCACATTCTTGCATTGAAAAAAATAAAAAAGATGCCAGATACAGTTCCATCTGTTTACTTATCTGGTGGAATCTTCTGTGTTCTTGATCCAATATGTAAAATTGGGAATGTTGAGAAAAAATCAACTCTGATTGGAGGTTTCATCCTCGGTACGGTACCATACTCAGAACCAGCCTACTTTACAGAAGGAATAGCACAACTCGTGACTGCCGAGCTTGGATACGATGCCCTTGACTCATACAGAGAAATGATTATAAGAACCCTGTTTTATCATGATAAAATATACCCGTTTGAGAAGCTTGGGAACTTTGAAGATAAAGCTGGATTTGAAGGAGAAATAGTATATAACCATGGATTTTCTCTTCTGACATTCATAAAAGAAAAATACGGGTGGGATGCAATCTTGAAGGTTATGGATTACTCATCTGGATTTTTCAATTTTTCATACGAGAAAGCTTTTGAAAAAGCAACGGGAAAGAACTTCAAAGAAATTCAGGAAGAATGGAAGCAATGGCTCAAACAAAAATATACACCATTTATAGAAAGATACGAGCAGAAAAAAAAGTTTGGAGAGAAAATTGAAGTCAAAAACAAAAGAGTTGGTCTATACACCCCCAAGGTATATTTCGTATACCAACCAAGACCATATAAAGATGGGATCTTGCTCATACAAGATAGAAACTTAGTTTTCTACAGAGGTTCAGAACCTCAAGTTATAGCCGGAGGCGTTCAGAGTTATTCAGTTCAGGGAACCCAGATAGTTATAGCATATCCTAAACCAACAAAAAAATTTATCTTCCTCGCTTCTTTTCCAGAAGTTTATCTTAACCTGGCAACTGGATACATTGTTGAAGAAGAAAAGGATGGCGAAAAGAAAATTGTTATAAAAGAAAGAAAAGATGTAGCAAAAAGAGCTGCATATCCATCTTTCTCTCCCGACGGCAAGAAAATAGTCTTTACAAGAAACGAAATCGATTCAAGAAATCTTTTCATCTACGACATTGAAAGCGGTAAAGAAAGAAGAATTACAAATTTCAAAAATGGTAAACAATTTATGTTCCCACAGTTCTCACCAGACGGAGATTATATAGTAGCAGCTTATTTTGACGGTAAAAATCAGTATATTGTTGCCCTTGAATATGATAATGTTGTTTATTCAGAATCTCAGCTTAAATTTATAACAAAAGATAAAGCCGAAGCGAGAGATCCTGTTTTCATCAACAGAAATATGATCTCCTTCTCATCAGATAGAGACGGCGTTTTTAATATTTATGTCAAGGAGATTGATTCCGGAAGGGTTTGGAAGTTAACAGAAGAGATATCCGGTTGCATCTTTCCTTATCCGGTTTCAGAGGAAGAATTTCTTTATGTATCATTCGAAACAGAAGGTTTCAGACCAAAAAGAATCATAGCTAAAAAAGAAACATGGGAGGAAATAAATGAGCAACAGAGAGATAAAGAAGAGGAAGAAAAAAGAGATAAAGATAAAGAAGAAGAAAAAAGAGACAGAGAAAGATATAGAGAAGAAAAATTAGCGCAAATTCCAGATATTTCCAGAAGCAACGATTTATCAATTGATCCAATAAACAAAAACCATCAAGGCTTTACATCAAAACAGGATATATCTGAAGAAAATATCAAAATATCGGAAAAACAGCAATCAGATACAGACACCGTTTGGGGATCGTTTGGAGAAAAAGTTGGAATTGTTGAACTTTCAAAACCTCTTTTTATACCATCTATTGGTCTCACACTAACTCCACTTCTAACATCATCTTCAACAGATTTCTTTATTCCCCTTGATATCTTTGGAGTATCTGTTGAAGGATTCACTTTTGATGTTCTTGGAAGAACTCAGATTGGATTCAGCGGATCTTTAGGGCTTAGGGGATCATTTGGATTAGTAGGCCAAATAGACTCGTTCCATTTTGAATACTTTATTCCCTCGCTCATAGTTGGTCTTTCAAGATATAGAGCAACCCCTATTACAAATATTCAGGAGCTTGATCTATCATCAGAAGGATGGACTATAACAAGATTATTCGGAGCTTTACCTTTTAGGTTCCCCATAATTTACGGAGTTCAGGGAGGACGCAGCCTTTCCATACTTCTGGCACCTGCTGCAGAATATTACAAACAAGAAGTGAAAACAGGTGGTCTGACATATTTACCATTTGGGCAATCATATTCAGCAACATCCTTCAGAGGTATATTTGGTACAGGTTTTGTTCAACCATTTAGAATACCAATCGGATCTATCTCTATTCTAACTGAACTAATTATTTCATCATTCCAAACCTCTGCAAAGGTGAAACTTGAACAATTCGCTGAGACCTTAGATGAAATATCTGAAAATTATTTTTCTGCTAACTCCGTTTTCTCTCTTGGAACACAATATGTATTACCAATTGGTTTCGAAAAAAGCTTTTCTATATTTAGCATTGGTAGAATTGGTTACACTCTGAACAATGTAAGCTCAATAGATGAATTTGCAGATACATATCTTGGTTATCTGCAAGTTTTCTTCGGAGATGCTTTCTTTGAGTGGACATCAGGAACACTGATTGATATTTGGTCTGGTTATCTGAATATAACACAAACATCTGCTTTACACAGGATATCTTTTGCTGGATTATACAATCTGTTCAGATTTGTCAGACAATTTGATGAGACCAAAAAGCCTGTTAATCTCAATGAAATATTTAGAGGAAGATATTTCAGTAGCCTTTCTTTAGGACTAGTAACATATGCGTCTATATTTTACAGATACAATTTGGTGTTCCAGATACTTGTATCTCGGGGTTTTCAAGATCCTCTCAAAGCACCTTTTAGAATGTATTTTGGAATAGGTATTGGTATCTGATGAAACAAAACTGAACAAATTAAAGAGCAATACAAAACTTTTAGAGAATAGAAAAATTCGAATTAAGGATCTTAAATTGTCAAATTACAAAAGGGGGTATTTAATTTGCCTGAGCCCAAAGTAAGCAAAAGGAAAAATTTCTCTTTGCTCTACGATACTTTCGGGAAAATTATAATTCTTACCTTCATAATACTCATAAACTGTGGTAAAGAAAATATTTGTGAGGAAAAAAGTGGATATATATTATGCGGATATTGTAAAGAAGATGTTATACTGAGTAATAATCCGAATGCAGGAAAATGTATTTACTGCTCAGTTGGTTCAAAATGTTCCTCAAGTGATCCTTGCGATCCAAATTTACAGTGCATAAGTGAAGATGATGGAGGAAGTAGTTCAACATGTATCCCAACTGGTTGCCCTCCCAGCCATCCTTGGTATGGATGTGGTAATTGCTGGGAAACGAGTGATTTATGTCACACAAGGGGAACTTCAAACTTATCCGATGATTGTAGTGTTTGTCGCAAGTGTCCATAGCTTGTTCCTGATATCATTTTCTTTTTCAGAAATAATCATTCTCAAATCTCTTGCTTTTCAGATCCCTTGCTTTTCAGAAAACCATAATAAAATTGAGTGATGGGATATATGGATGAAAATCTGGTTCAAATATAAGGAAGGTTGTAAGAGGGAGAGCAAAACCAAGATACGAAAGAACTTTACCATCCACCATACTCCAGTTGATTCCAAAGGATGGAGTAAAAGATAAACCTCTGATGTTATCTCTTTCTCTGATATACTCGCTTCCAGTTTGCTGTTTGAGTTCCTGTGATATATCAACAAAAACCGGAGACGCTATATAAAATCCACCTATTTTGAAATTCAGAGCTACACCAATACCTGATCCCGGAGGTCTTACCCCAAGGTGCAATTGTCCATAAAAGTGAGCTTCAAGAAGATTAGTTTTCTTACCCGGTCTTGACCAATTTTCATCCTGAGCTATACTACCACCTACTCCTATACCTAGTCCCAGAAAAGAATTCTTGCCTTTGAGCCATCTAGTCAGGAAGGAAAGATCTCCCGTTAAGACATCATAGGATTTTTGAAATCCAGAAAAAAGAATTCCTCCGAGTCCAAGTCCAAAAGCAGATTCTTCTGAAACATAGACACCAACGAGGTAAGGTCGAAGGTTGGAAACTCCTATTCCGATACGCAATCCCCTTTTGTCTTCTATTTTCTCTTCTCTATCTTGTTCCTGAGTTTCCCCTAAAACCTGAACCTCTGGTTGAAAAGTCAGCAAAACTTCACTCACAGAAGGAGCAATAGATGCACTTCCGGCACCCTGTATCTTCTTTGCACAAGACGATAGGGCAATGAAAAGAATAATAAAAAAGATCAAAAACATAATCAAAGGTAATTTTAAAAAATCAAAATATTAAGATTCCGGGATTCAAGATGAAGACAAATTTTGCAATCGCAACAAAATGAAAATTAGATCCTTTTTATAAAATCAAAGTATCAATTAACTATATGAGCACCGGATGGTTCAACGTGTATGACTATATTTTCGACCTCAAATCCGATATCTTTTAATTTATCTTTTATGTCCTTTTCAATAATGTGAGATATGTTGTGAGCTTCTTGAAGAAATATATTTCCTTCAAGTTGTATTGTGAGTTCCACTCTAACTTTGTTTTCTGCGGATATAGAAAGCCTGTTCTCTCTCAGAAGAACATTTTTATGCTTTGAAACTATTTCCTTTACAGCTGAAATAACCGAAGGAGGCGGAGCCCAATCCATAATGAACTTTTCCACACGCAGAAAAGTCCTGATACCGCTGCAAAGCAGAAACAAAGATACAAACAATGCGAAAATTGAATTAACCAGGGGGAAATAATTTACAGAAATATATGTTGAGATCAAAACAAATCCTGTCTGAATAAGATCTGAAAATTCATGCCAGAATTCAGCGCGAATAGATTCTGATCGGTATCTTTTTGAAGCAAAATAAACTCCAAAGACCACAAAAAACATAAGTATAAAAGAAAAGAAAGAATGATCAACAGATTTTTCCTCCGGAATTTGACCAAATTTAAAGAATACCACTGTCATAGTAATTCCAGAAACAAATATCTGAAAAATAGATATAACAACAGCTCCTAAGGAATCATATTTTGTATGTCCAAAATGATGTGTTTCGTCAACTCCTTTCCTTGAAATTCTTGAGAAAAAAAAAGCTATTACTAAAGTCACTACATTCTTGACTGAATCAAGTCCGTCAGCCAGAAGACTTAAGTTTTTACCAGTTATTCCCCAGAATATCTTGAAGAAAACAACAGCCAAATAGAAGACTATAATTGGAACCAATAGCATATTCCTAACAAACAAATATAGGTTTGAAAAAAATCATTTCTTAGAAATCAAATGAAATAAAAAATCTACCATATAGTTATATCAAATCCTCCCGAAATAAAGAAAGCAGATGGATTATATTCTTTCTGTCCAGAAAATAATAAATCTCCAATTTCATAATATACTGTATCCACCAATGAAGAGAGTCTATATCCGCTAATAAGATATAAAGAGAATCTTGGACTAAAAAACCATTCAAGTCCAAGAGCAGGTTTTATTCCTATTGAATTTGCGTAAGCGCTGTATGTCTGAGCTCCCTGTTGAACTTCTGTAAACAATCTCGTAAATGTAAAAGCAAATTCTGGATTTATGCCAACTGATCTTATATAAAATTTCTTCCTAAACCCCACCAGAGCGTTCAGCTCAACCCAGTCTTTCGGAACGACTATCTCAGGACCTCCAAAGAGATAAAATTCAGATAGGTTCAAAGAAAAAGCTCTTGGCAAGCTTATATTTGCAAGCAATGAAAAACCAATAGCACTTTTCTCAGGAATGTAGATCCCAAAAGGAGATAATCCTATTCCCAAAAGTGGATATTCTGATACTATCTGTCCGATCTCAGCTGAACCGCTAAGTATCTGGAAAGATGAAGACAATTTCTCATTTCCGTCGGCGATATCTCTTGCTCGAACCCACCCTACCCTTTTCTTACTTTTCTGTTTTTCTCCATTCTTTAGATATTCAAATTCTTCAAGAACTTCAAAATCGGAATCAAGATAAACCCCATCTTTTTTTGTGAGCGGAGCGAACGCTGAACCGAAAGAAACCGATTCGACCGGAGCAAATAAAGAGAAATCAGGAATCTTTCTTGTTTCTCTATTCACTTTACGAGCAAGCCAATATATAACCTGCTCCGAGCATCTCAAAAATGCTTGAAGAGAAGTCTCCGGAACCTCAACCGATGGAGAAATCAGAGAAAAAGGAAAAGGTAGAGGAACCAAGTCTATTCTGCCTACCTTTACCGATTCTCCGTGATCAACTGAAATCTCAGCAACTTTTATAGGCTCCCCTGTATCAAAATCAACACGCCAGTAATGAACAACCAAAGCTATATTAACAGATATAAACTTATCGATTTCCCCATCCCTTCTTGGTAAGAAGGCTATTGACACCGAAAAACTCCTTATTTCAGGATAGTATATGTAAGCAGATTCTGCAATCTTTTTTATGTCTTCCGCTGTTATTACAAGATCTTTGAATCGCCAATCCATCTTCGCCTCTGCTTTTGCTCTATCCACTTTTACTTCATCTACATACTGCTTGACAAGTTTTGAGAGCGTTTTTAAATCAACATTCCCTGAAACATTTACTGGATTATAATCAAATCTTTGCATCTCAACAGCTTCTCTAATATTTTTCTCCAGATATGAAAAAAGATTGAAACCGGTCAAAAAATCAACACCATCTGAAAATCTTTTTGCAGAATCGGGAAAAACCATTCTCAAATATGTTATTGACTTTTTTGTATATTTTGTTTCATTTTGAGAATAAGCCAAGAAAACCAAAGACAAAAAGTTAGAATAGAAAAAAACTGACATAAGAAAAAATCCTAACAAAAAGCGAAACAGACTATAAAGAATCATTATTATCACCCAAAATATTATAAAGGACGATTCAGCAGTTATAAAATTTTAACTTTTTTATTGAAGAGTTTTACAGATATTCAAATTATTTTATGCTCTAAAAATAGAACTCTAAAAATATAGCCTGATCCAAAGAGATAGAGCTGAATTATTCTCAAAAAAACCAAAAAGAGAAATTTGATCTCCTCCAAAAATATAAGACAAGATAGATAGCTCAATTGTATCAACAGGTTTCCAGCCAAAAGAAACAACCGAAAAATAACTCCTTATATCTAAATCAAAAGGAACATCTAAAACCAAATTTCCAAGAAGACTAATTGAACTATTGCCTATGAAGAATTCATATCTTGCGGAAAAGGATGGGAGAAAAACTCCATTTTCAACAACTATTATGTCATTTGCGGGCGAAAGTTTCAAAATTCCTCTGAAGCTTGGGATTACAAAAAAGTTCGGAATAATTTCTCTTTCAAGATCAACAGCCCAAGACATGATATTAAATTCTCTGACTTTAAGATTCTCATCAGGAAGATCATTCAGAAGATAGAATGCTAAATCATTTTTAAGCAAATATCCATCGATATCATAAGACCAACCACCTCCCAAAAGATAATATCTTCTTGGTTCCAATCTTATGAAAGGCTCTCCACGAGATGCTGGCTCAACTATCTCAAGAGCAGATATATTAAACTTTTCAGAAAAAGTCTGAGGACTTCTTTCAAAGTAGTCAATAAAAGTTTGCTCAAAAAACGGAATTGGAAATATACTGCTTGCTGTATATGAAACAAAAGCAAAATTTAAATTTTCAAAAGAAGTTTTGAACTGAAAACCGGCTCCGAAACTAAGAAGCATTTCTGTAATCTCTTTAGGATATGATCTGACTATTGGTGAAACCAAGCCATTCAAGATATTTTTGAGCTGAGGATTTGATCTATCGCCTTCAAAAGATGAGTTCAGAGATGACCAGTTCAGAATAGCCCAATCTCCTCCTATATCAGCAAAATTAGGAGGAGTAAAAAAAGGCTCGTAGACGAAATCAATAGAACTACTTCCAGAAAAACCGATAAGCTGAGTTACTATAGAAGGAGTTTTGAGAAATCTTGGTTCATTAAAAAGTCCTTCTGAGAAATCAGGCCTGTTTACAACGTCAAGTGGAGAACCATCTACAATACCCCATGTCACAATCTTTCTACCAGCAGATAAGTTAAAATTTCCAAAAGACATACCAAAATAAAACTCATAAAGATATACCGAATAAGAAAACCTGTTAAATCCTCCCTGAAAATAATCCAAATCAATTTTCCCAGAGAAATTAAAGAAAAAAGACTCTTCTGTGATGTTATATCTCTGCTCAATAAAGAACCTCTGCTTTATCTCAAAAATATCTTCAAAACTGTCTTCCTTCTTGAAATCTCTATAGAACCTTGTCAAAGAATAGAGGCCATCCGCAAAACTACATGGAATAAGAAAAAAGAAAAAAGAAAAGATAAATATCAAAGAATGAAAGAGGTTTTTCAAATGTGAATTTTTCATTTTGTATGCACAATGTTCTAATTCACTCAAACAAAAAATGTTTTAAAAATTCATTCAATCAAAATCTCACCATGTCCCGAGTAAAGATTCCGAGAAGTATTTACTTTCAACCGGTATATCCACTTTCATCTCGTCCACTATCATTTCTGTCTCGTTTCCATTTTGAATATTTCTGACCTTTGTTTTCAGAGGAACAAGATATTTTTCTACATTTCCTGGAACATTCTCAATTATTTTTACAACTTTTCCATCTGATGAGAATAGTTCTGTTTTTATTACGAAGAAATCGGATTTTCTTATGTATGAAATGGCTTTTGAGTACTGAGATTCAATTCCTTTTTTGGGAACCGACTCAACAACATACAATTCTTCATCTTCTTTGAGAAGTTTGTGTTCGTAATCATCTGGATTTTTTCTTTCAAGATCTTCATAGGTTATTTCGCTTCCCATAAAAGATGTCTTCTTCTGTCCACCAGCTATTCTCCTTGTTTTTTTCAAGGAGGAAAGATAAAGGAACTGTTGAGTGTTTCCATCGGAAGATATTTGAAGAAAAGCTGTTCCCCTTACATCTGCTGGTTCCAAAAACTTTGTCGCACTTAATCTTTTGTTTCCTTCTTCCTTAGTATATATAACAAGTTTTCTTTCTCGGGTTTCTCCCTCCTTCTTTATTATCATTCTAACAGAACTTTGAGATGTCTTTGGAACAGAAATAGAGTCGACCCGCTTCATTATTTCATATCCGGTCAAAGTTATAAAAAATAAGGCGGCGATCATATACGAAAAATTATAATCAGCTGAAATTTCATTACACTAAGCCAAAAAATTTTAGTAATTTGTATTTTTTTGGAGTGTTTGTAGAATTATACAAAGAAATGAAGATATTTTTAGACACTGCAAACATAGAAGAAATAAAAAGAGCGTGTGAAACAGGTATTGTAGATGGAGTAACAACAAATCCTTCTTTATTGTCTCAGGATGCAAATGATCCAATAGAACATGTTAAAAAGATAGCGGAAATTGTAAAAGGTCCTGTAAGTGTTGAAGTGACCGCTACAAAGAAAGAAGAGATGATTGTACAAGGTAAGTCTATTGCGGAAATTTCTCCCTACATAGTTGTAAAAATTCCACTCACAGAAGATGGTATATCTGCAACCTATGAACTCGCTAAGCAAGGAATCAAAGTTAATGTAACGCTTATCTTCTCCCCATCCCAAGCCTTGCTGGCAATGAAAGCAGGTGCAGAATATATATCCCCGTTCATCGGAAGATTAGATGATATATCTCAGAATGGTATAAACCTAATATCTGATATAGTGAAAATAAAAGAGAACTATAAATTTTCATCTAAGGTTCTTGCAGCATCTATAAGACACCCTGTTCATTTTGCAGAAGTCGCAAAGGCAGGAGCAGATGTAGCTACAGTACCTCCAAAAATATTCTGGCAACTTTTCAAACATCCACTAACAGATATTGGACTGAAAAAATTTCTCGAAGACTGGAATGCAAAATTCAAAAATGGAATAAAGTAGTTTCAAAAAAAGTATTGGTTCATTTAGAAAACTAAAACTGCCTATACACTACAAAAGAAACAAAATCGTAAAATTCTCTCTTTCTTGATCTGAGAACAGTATTAGAATCTACAAAATCATATATTTGAGAGGATAGATTTTGTAAATAGCTTTCAGCTCTTTTCAATCCATCACCGGAAACAACAAGATTATGTATTCTTTCAACAATTTCATCAGGAATATCTGAATCATCTTTGTATGCTCCTACATATTCTATAATCTTTTCGTAATTCTCTGAAAGTATAACAGGTAAAGTTAGCTTACCCTCCTTCAAATCTTTCATTGAAGGTTTTCCAGTCTTATCTGAAGGTTTAAAATCAATAATGTCATCTTTTATTTGGAAGGCACTACCAACAAGAAAACCAAGCTTAGAGAAAACCTGCACATATTCATCTTCCTTTTTATAGAGAATCGGAGGTATGGAGGAACTCAGAGAAAATAATGAAGCTGTCTTTTTATTGATAACATCAAAGTAATTTTTGAATACAAAATCTTTTGAAAGATCATAAGAAGTTTGTATCATTATATTGAATTCAAGAGCCTCACCTTCTGCCATAAGACTTGATGTTTCCGAAAATTTTTTTATCAGATTTATGTTCCCAATGTCTGAAATAAGCTTTGAGATCATACCGATAAGATAAGAGCCAGATATTACTGCCACCTTGTTTCCAAAAACAGCATTAACAGATGGTTTCCCTCTTCTCATATCTGATGCATCAACAACATCATCTAACATAAGAGACGCAGTGTGTAGAAATTCAACACATACGGAACTTAAAACTATATCTTGAAAATTATCCTGTGAATTTTTTATTGTTTCATAACAGAGAAAGCAAAAAATAGGCCTTATTCTTTTTCCACCACTTTTGTATGCATAGCTTATGGAAGAATAAATTATGTTATTCTTATTTCTTATATCTTCGAGAATTTCTTCAACCTTTTGGTCAAACTCCTTTGGAATATAGAACATTCTTTCTGATTTTAGTAGAAAAAGGTTTCGGAAAAATATCTTTCAAGAAACTTATACTTCAAGACTTATTTTAGTTTGTGAATGAAAATACAACCTGTTCCATTGTGCTCAGAAAGGAGTTTTCCTTTTATCTCAAGAGAATACGAAGGATTGAGACTCCTGAATGTACTTTCCTCAAATCTTTTAACCAAGACATGACAGAACTCCGAATGTCCTTTGAGCTTCTGTGCAAAAGGACAAAACATCTCCACTTTGATAGCCTCGTCTTTTTCAGCCTTCTCCCATGTACCAAAGACTCCAAATATCATGTCCTCCATATCCTGTATCTTTCCAAGAGATGACATATCTTGTAGCTTTACTTTTCCAAGCCTTGCCATTATGGGTGCTCTTTTCTTTCCAATAAAATCCATTACTGGTATAAAAATATTCAAAGCTTTATCAGTCCCGTAGATTCTCTTCACAGCAATGTAAAGATCTACAAGAAAAAATGATAACCTTCTGATCAAAAATGAAACAAAAGTATTCAGGAAATTTTTCACAAGTTCCATGTTAGTTGTATAGCTTAATTTTATAAAAAATCAGAAATATGATAGAATTTAGGTCTGATGCCAAATTATGGATTTGCTTGAAAGAAACTCCTGCACTACGATCTTATCGGAAAAATTAATAACTTTATCTCCTATTATCTGATAGTTTTCATGTCCCTTTCCGGCGATCAGTATTATATCATCTTCATTAGCAATAGACATAGCTTTGAAAATAGCATTCTTCCTATCAAGTTCTAAAATAAGTTTTGAATTAGTGTTGGTCATATCAATATCTTTTGTATTTACAATCTCAGGTTGTGTATGAAACCCATATATACCCGAAATAATATCGTAAGCTATCTTCTTTGGATCTTCGCTTCTTGGATTGTCTGATGTTATAATAACTATGTCTGCCATCTTGTATGCTATGTTGCCCATTTTTGGTCTTTTTTCTTTGTCTCTATCTCCACCGCAACCGAAAACCACAATAACCCTTCCACGACCAAGAAATCTTTTCAGCTCAACACATTCTTTCAAAGATGATTCAAGAGACTCCGGAGTATGAGCATAATCTACAAAAACATACGGTTTTGTATTTACAACCTCCATTCTTCCTGCAGGTGGAACAACCTCTTCAAAAAAATCCTTTATTTCGTATGGGCTGAATCCTAACTCTCTCAAAACTATGTATGATGAAAGAAAATTTATCCAGTTGAAAAATCCTATGAAAGAAGAATGAAAAGATAATCTCTCACCTCTCCAACTCAAATCAAAAAAAGATCTAACCTTACCATCTTCAAAAACAACCTTGTAATCTTTGACAGATTGATCATCAAAAGAATAAACAGTTTTCTTTCCCTTCAGCTTTTCTTCTGCAATTTGTCCCCATTCATCTAAGTATATCACAGCAAAAGACTTTACTTTTTCAATGAATGAAAATTTTGCAAGGAAATAATTTTCCATTGTCTTGTGAAAATCAAGATGGTCGTGCCCTAAACCCAAGAATATACCGAGTTCAAAATCAATATCATCGACTCTGTTCTGAATTACACCAATAGATGTAACCTCCATAACCACATAATCAAAATATGAGTTATTGATTATGGAAAAAGTATCTACTACCTCAGGAGTAGTCAGTTTCCACCAAACGGAGCCTATTACTCCACACCTTTTCCCAGAAAAAACAAGAGATGATGACAATATTTTAGCAGTAGAAGATTTTCCTTTTGTCCCGGTCACACCCAGAACTTTTGCCTTCTGTACGCCCCAAAAGTTTCTGGCGATTTTTCCCATGTATTTTCTTGTATCATCAACGAGAACAAAAGAAGCATCCCAAGAATTGTTTATGTAATTCTGATCCTGAATGAAAAACACCTCACAACCTTTGAAATAGAGTTCTTTTATGTATTTGTGTCCATCGGTCTTGTTCCCCTTCAAAGCTATGTAGGCAAATCTTGGTTCAAACTTTCTTGAATCGTAAAAGAGTCCCAAGATTTTTCTATCTTTTCCGTAAATTTTGGCAGGTATTCCTTTAATAATGTGGGAAAGAGTGCGCTCCATCAGATTTAATGATATTTTCTTGCTTCTGTTCTTTCTCTTTTCGCTCCGATTATAGATTTTATAACCTCTTTTTCTTCGCGTGTGAGAGATCTTGTTGATACAATTTTGACACGCAGGTAAAGCGTTCCTCTCCTACCATCCTTTCTGGGCATTCCGAGATCTCTTAAAGTAAGAAGTATACCCGAGTCTGTTTCCTCAGGAACTTTAACCTTTATTTCAGAATCATCTGGTAAAATGAATGGAATTTCTCCACCAACAGTTGCTGTCAGAGTATCAACTGTGATCTCCGAAATTATATCATCTCCCTGAATCTTGAAGTTCGGATGAGGTATTATTCTGACAATGAAATCTGCATCTGAGTGGTGTATAACATCTCCATCTCTTACACCCTTTGGAATCTTAATCTTTATTGTCTCATATTTTGAATCGAAACCTCTACCGGAGCATTTCTGACATGTTAGCATTTTCTTTCCGTAACCTTTGCAATCTGGACATGTCTGACTGAATGTGAAGAAGCCCTTTGAAAAGCCAATCATTCCACGTCCTCCGCATTTCTTACATGTTTCACCCTCTATAAGGCCAGTTCCACCACATTTCTTACATTCGTTTCTAACTTCAAGTGTGATTTCTCTCTCGATATCCTTTCCTATGTAAATATCTTTGAGTGGAACTTCTAAAAGTACTCTGGATTTTTCTTCTTCATAAAATACACGTTTTGAGCCTTTTTTCTTTGACTTTGCTCCAAAACCGAAAATGTCACCAAATATGTCTGAGATTCCGAAAACGTCTTCTCCGAAAACCTGTTTGACAAAATCTTCAAAGCTACCAGAATATGTTTGAGTGAAGTCTGAAAATCCTCCGCCACGCAAACCATCTGTTCCGTACATATCATATATTTTTCTTTTCTCTGGATCTGAAAGAACCTGATAAGCTTCGTTTATTTCCTTGAATTTCTCCTCCGCCTCCTTTTTCTTTTCGGGCGGAACCCTATCTGGATGCCATTTTTTCGCAAGCTCCCAGAAAGCTTTTTTTATCTCCTCCTGTGTAGCATTCTTCGGAACTCCTAAAATCTCATAGTAATCTTTTTTATTGCTTTGCATAAATAATATAAGTATAATAACATACAAAAGCAATTACAAAATTTTAGGTTTTTGCGATGTGTTCAGCTCAAAGTGTTCAGCCAAAAAACCGAAAATAGAAAATGAAATATTTCGTTTCAAATATCTGATATAAAAAATATTCAGGAAGATCATCAACTTGAATCAAGCAAGGCAAAAATGAAAAATTTGTATCATCTGGAAAAGCTACTCCGATAAAATATTATTCAAATTCGAAACTCGATAACCGAGGTTTTTCTGATCTCTGAGAAAGTCATTTAATTGGTCTGGATCATCAATTGGAACCTTACAAACACCCTCTGAACAAATAAATACCTTAACAGCATCATAAACAGGAAGTTTTGCATAAAACTCAGAAATCTCTGCAAGTTCATTTTTGTTGTTATCGGATAAAACAATAGTAATTTTCTGAGGTACAAATAAATTTCTGAGCACATCTAAAAATCTCTTTATTTTACTTTGATCTTTTGCTGATATAACAAAATCGTATGTTTGACCTATCTGAAAATCTATAACAGAAAGAAAATAAGAGTGAAATATGGGAGATGAAAGAATAGAACCTGCAAATATCTGAATTGTTTTTTCTACTATATCAAGATATTTCTTTTCACCTGTTATTCTGTATATCTTGAAGATTGCAAACAAAGCAGAAGAATTACCAGATGGAATGGATGAATCAAATGAATCTTTCTGTTTAATAAAAACAAAGTCCGAATTTTTTGGTTGAGTGAAGAAACCACCATTTTCATAATCATAAAATTCTTCAATCATTAGATCAATGATTTCTTTTGCTTTTTTGAGATACTTTACTTCCTGAGATGTTGAAAATAACTCTAAGAGCGCCTCGGAGAAAAACGAAAAATCATCAAGCAAACCTTTTACAACATTGCCATTTTCGTATATAACGTGTGGCAAAATTCCGTTTTTATTGAAATAATCCAAAAGAAAATCAGCGTTTCTTTTGGCTACATTCAGGAATTTATTTTCATCAAAAATAAATGCAGATTTTGAAAGCGCCTTTATTACAAGAGAATTTATATCTACAAGAATTTTCTTGTCTATATGTGGATGAATTCTTTTTTGTCTCGCAGCTTTCAGACGCTCCAATGAATTGCTTATTATTTTTCTAACCTCTTCAATAGGAATTCGATATAACTTTGAAATACTTTCCTCGCTAACAGAAACCCTCAATATATTCTCATTTCCAAAAATCTGTGTATTCCCATACGGAGAAACTCCGAAATACCTTGTGAAAATATCTGTATTTTCTCCGAGAACTTCTTTTATCTCATCGTATCGCCAGAGATAGAACTTCCCTTCCTCACCTTCACTTTCAGCATCTTGTGCTGAATAAAAAAGTCCGGTTTTCTGATCAAGAAAATTTTCAAGTAGAAATTCAAATGTTTGATAAACTGTCTGCTTGTAGATATCCTTTTTTGTAAGCTGATAAGCTTCTGAGTAGATTTCAATAAGCTGAGCGTTGTCATAAAGCATCTTTTCAAAGTGCGGAATAGTCCAAGTTCTTTCAACAGTATACCTGTGAAATCCACCTGCTATATGATCATAAATTCCACCATACCTCATTTCATCTAAAGTTTTTTCTATCATGTAAAAAGCTTCCTTGTCTTTTGTTCTTGAGTAGAATCTCAGAAGGAAATACAAAACAGAAGGATTGGGAAACTTCATATTTTCACCAAAACCACCAAATTCAAAATCAAATGAATTTTTAATATGTTCAAAAGCGTGCGAGATTATATCTGGTGAGATCTGAATATCTGTTCTTACCTTTGTTAGCTCCTTTTCTATCTCGTTAAGAGCTGATATAATATTATTTCCAACAGATATACATCTTTGTTTATCATTCAACCATATTTCTCTCAATCTTGGTATAAGCTCTTTCATACCAATCATTCCTCTTCTTGTCTCAGGAGGTATATAAGTCGCAACAAAAATAGGGAGACCGTCTGGAGTAAGTATAACATTAAGCGGCCAACCACAGTTCTTGACAGTTATCTCACATATACGCATGAATATTTTATCAAGATCAGGATGCTCTTCTCTATCTATTTTTATTGCCACAAAAGATTCATTAAGCAAATGAGCAATCTGTTCATCGGAAAAACTTTCTCTTTCCATCACATGACACCAGTGACAAGTTGAATATCCAATTGATACAAGTATAAGTTTATTCTCGTTTTTCGCTTTTTCGAATGCCTCTTTACACCAAGGATACCACATAACAGGATTATCCTCGTGTTGCTTGAGGTACAGACTGTCTTCAAAATAAAGGTAATTCTTTCCTTTTGGTGGTTCCTTGAGACCTTTGTATTCAGGTATACTGATCATTAAGAATAAATTTTAGTTTTTGCGCTTTATTATTATATTTTTAATTAAAAATTAAGCTTAGATGAATCAAAAATCTGATCAAAATACCTAAAATCTTCTCTTTGTTTTGACGTCGACCCCAACATTTCCTATATCACCGAGCATAGAGTAACCATATCTTTTACTGTCCCAAGAAAATATGAATTGATAGTTTTCCCCAAAAGTTCTGGAAGCTATAAACCTTCTGACATCTTCAAATATGTTCTGCATCACTATTATATCAAACTGTCCGATTTTTCTTGATAAACCTATATCTGTTGGAGAAATTATAACTTTCAAATCAGTTCCGGCACCAATACTTTCAAGGATACTTCTTGAAATGAGTGAGAAGTTTCTATAAATTAAAGATGACATTATCTTGTTGAACTCATCAAGGGAATCACATCTCCTGTACATAGCAAGAATACAAACTATATCTGCTTGCGAAACCTGAGGCGTAGAAAACAAATAAACCTTTGGAGATTTCAGATCCCCGATCATTCTCAACTGAACAAGATATTTATCTCCTTCAAATGTTATCACATCTGTTGAAGCAGAAATATTAACGAATATGCTTTTCCCTCTTAAAAATGCTACGCCTCTTATTTTTGAAAATTCAGTATCCGCCAAACTGAAAGTTCCATCTTTTATATCAAAGATACCAAATATTGTAGGATCATCAAGATTACCTACAACATAAAGCACTCCATCAAGATTCAGATTCATAAAAGGTCCCCTGTATATTATCTCTTGTAGATCGATTTTTATGTTCAAAGTTCCGGTGGTTCTTTCTTTCTGAACAACCTCTTCATCAACTCTTCCTCCCTGCTCCCTTTCAAACAAGATCTCTATTTTATCATCTGATAGCTCAATGTTCTTAACTCTGAAGTTTCCAGAAATGTACGGTTTATCTATAGAACCAGAAACCAACAAACTCCCATCTAAAGGAATACCAGCAAAATTCTGGAGGTAGAAATTTGAATGAATCTTTCCTGAAGCTATACTGTAATTGCCTGAGCCCCAAAACTTATCTCCGGAATAAAGACCAGATACAGAAAAAGACATCGTATTATCCTTTATATCTCCAGAGAAATCTAAGTTCTCAAATGTAAGATTTTCTAACGAGAATCTTTGAGATTTTACAAGAACCCTACCGTCTTTTCTTTCCAGATTATAACTGAAATCGAATTGTCCGATATTATCCCCAAGATTTCTGATAACTTTTGATATATCCTCTAGCCTACCTTTACCAGAAATGTCGCCATTCATTATGTTCACAAATGTTTCTCCTTTTGAAATCGAGACAAAAAGGTCTGATTTATTAAGCGAATAAGACGAAGAGATACTGAACCCCTCGCAAGATTCTCCTTCAAATCGAACAGCTTCATCTGAAATTAAAATCTTACCATATATACAAGAGGAACTTATAGGATATTGAACAAATTCAACATCACTTGACTCCAGGCCGATTTGACCGTTGATATTTGTTTTTCCTTTCAAATTACCAGATACCAAACCATCAAACTTTGCCTTACCCCTAAGAGGTATATTCAACATATCAAAATAAGAAAGATCATATATACCAGATATAGAAATTCCAAAAGTCTCACTATCAAGAGATAAGTCAAAATAAACCATAGAATTATCATATGATTGAGGTAATTTTGAAGCACAAAAAGATTCTCTCTCTGCCCCAACTCCCTTCACAGAAACAGAAATTTCTCCGTTTTTCAGATTAACATTGGCAAAGATATCGGAAGATACACAAGCTATTTTTTCACCAAAAGCAAAATTTCTGTAAGATACAACATTTCCCAAAACAATAACATTATCTTTAAGAAGATCAATAGAAATATTTCCATCCGCAGTTCCATCTATTGGTAAGCTTACATTAAGAATACCGAGCAAATTCATGAGAGAGGATCCTAAAAATGAAGCCTGTGATTTCAACCTGATTTTATTTGCATCAAATTTTCCCTTCCAATTAACATTAGCTCCAATGTTGTTTATATTGAAAACAAAATCTATATTATTACGACCAGACCACCTAATATTTCCCTGTGCTGAGTTAAACCTTATTGTATCATAGGAGAAATTAGATATATTCAAATTTGATTTCAAATTTATCTTTGGTAAAGATAAATTACCACTTGCAAATATTTTTCCGTATATCCTATCAACGAAAGGTATATTACCAAGATCAAATTTCCCCGTAAAATTTATATTCCACTGATTACCTTTTGATTTTGAATTACTATAAATTCCTTCAACAAGAAGTTCCGATATATACTCAGATTGAGTTCTTCCAGAAAACTTCAAACCATCCGAATCGTAGTTAAATGAGAAGTCAAGAATAAAATTTCCAAAATTCTGATCAGAAAAACTCAGATTCTTCAAATTGCCTCTCAGATCTCCCGAGGTCTTGATATCTCCATTCTCAAGTATTGAAAAATTTCCGAATACAGAAAAAGTTGAATCAGAGGATATTTTGTTTCCTATTTTCTCGGAAAGAAAATTCAGGTCTGTCTTAAAATCTAACGAATAAGCTATATCCAGTTGAGATCCATCGCAAAAAGAGATATTGTATCTTCCTGATGCATCAACAGGTGAGCCTAATCTAAGTTCCCCAATTCCTTGGAGAAAAATCGGATCAAATGTAAGTTGAATATTCCCTGTAACCCTATTTTCTCCAACATCCAAGGAATAATCAGAAATTACATTGAGATTTCTCAAAGATACCTCACTTCTACCTTTTCTGAATAAAATGTGAACATCGTCTACATAAATTGATGATTCATAAAAATCAAAAACCAAAGAAAGAGGAATGAAAGAAGTTAAAAATTTATATCTTGATAAACTCTTTACCTTACAAACAGGTGTAAGATCAATTTTGCCTCCCCTTTCTGATTTTATTAATATGCTAAGTTCTCTTGCTTTCAGAAATGTTCTGATCCCCGGAAACAATTCACAATAAGTACAGGATAAAAAACCTATTCTCAGATTTTCCACCGATATTTTTCTTGGAGAAAAAGTCAGAGAATCAAAACTGAAATTATCTGATGTTACAGATTTAAGATAAGCATAAAACCCATCGGAAGCAGGGAAAAGATCAAAAGAAAAATCTTGAATATAAAATCCATATTCACGAATTTTTTCAAGCATATTTTTTTTGATTTTTTCACTCCTGGATATTATAACACCAATCAGAGAAATTACAGACAAGAATATAGCTATAGCAGTTATCAGCCATATAATAATAACTGATTTTGGAATCTTTTCCTTCATATATTATTTATTTTAAAATAGTTAGTTAGCAAAACAGATCTTACTGTTTAAAAACTTCATTGGATTAGCGGATAAAGACATCTTACAGATCTTGAATCGAATGTTTTCACATCTATGTTTTTTTCGAAGCAATCTGTTCTTGCGAATTCACACCTTTTAGCAAACCTACAACCCTTCCAGTTTATATCAAGAGGGGAACCAGGAATAGGTTTTGGTTTAATTTTTCTACCCGGTATTGCCTCTATTAGTGCTTTAGTATATGGGTGAAAAGGTTTATTTAAAATATCTTTTGACTTACCGATTTCAACTATCCATCCTCCATACATCACAGCTATTCTGTCAGATATCCATCCAACAGCAGATATATCATGTGATATAAAAATAATAGATTTCTTGGTTTCTTCAACAAGGTTCCTGAGAAGTTTCAGTATCTGTGAAGCTATTGTTGGATCAAGAGCAGTTGTTGGTTCATCTGCTATTATTAACTTTGAACCGGTTAATATAGCTATAGATATTACTGCCCTCTGCTTCATACCACCGGAAAGCTCGTGCGGATAACTGTTTAGTCTAATTTCCGGTTCAGATATACCGAGTTTTACAAAAACCTCCATAGCTTGTTTCTTTGCTTGTTTTGGTGATACACCATAGTGTATTAGCACAGGCTCTACAACTTGATAACCGACTTTAAAAACAGGGTTAAACGCAGAGTGAGGATTTTGAGTAATAAGAGATATTTCTTTACCCCTTATTTTTCTTATTTCTTCCTCCGGGAGCTTCATTATTTCCTTTCCGTTAAAAATTACTGAACCCTCAACCTTTGCACTTTCAGGAGTCATTCTGATAACAGAAAGAGATGTAATGGTCTTACCAGATCCAGACTCACCAACTATTCCAAGAATTTCTCCTTCATAAACAGAAAAACTAACATCTTCAACAACCTTCCTATCTGCAAATGATATTGTCAATTTCTCAACTTTGAGCAGCTCTTTCATTCTTGGAAATTTAGTCAGAGAATTTAAATGTAGTACAAATCTGGTAATTGATCAAATTCTCACATAAATACCACTGGATTTTACAAGAGTTTCTCGATTATATGTTATTGAACCCTCAACAATGATTTTTTTTCTTTCAACCTTTACAAGCTTTGCTTCAAACAAGACTTTATTTCCAAGAGGAACCGACTTTTTATAATAAATCTCCATTTTTCCTAAAAGAGCGGGGAAATAATCATAAGTTGCAAAGCTCATAACCTCATCTAAAAACAAAGCTATATAACCTCCGTGCGCATATCCCGGTGGCCCCTGATGCTCTTTGAGAAATGTGAAATCAAAGAAAGATCTTTTGTTAGACTTATCATAATATCCGAAAAAACCACTTTTACAAACATAACATCCACCGGATGGATGACAAACTTCAAGAATATCACCATTGGCTGACAAAACTTTCATAGGAGGACGCATAACTTGTATCACATAAATAAAAATGAATATTGCATATTAATAAAAATGAATATTGCATATTTTTCTGTTTAAAAAGTAAAAAATTTATTGTTATGTTCTTGCGTTGTATCCTGAAAACTAATCCGTAGTTTCAAATGGATTGACAAATTTTGTTATTTTTGTTATATTACAGAGCTCTTACCGGAATATATATTTTCTGCCCCTGATAAAGCTTTGAACTCTTCATTCTATTTACCTTTTTTATTCTCTGCTCATCTACTCCATACTTTTTTGATATGTGAGATAAAGTTTCTCCCCTCTTAACTACATGAACAACCATAGAATTATTTTTGCTCCCGGGTGTCCTACGAGTACTAACTTTTTGTACAGGATTGTTTCTCTTTGTATCATCTCTCCTATAAGCAACAGAGGAGGTAGGAATCTTTATAACCATCCCTGGTTTTATAGATTTGATACTAGCAAGGTTATTCATCTTTAAAATATCTTGAACCTTAACACCAAATCTACTTGAAATCTTAAAAATACTATCTTTCTTTTTAATTCTGTAAGTTATAAACTCTCTTACATAAACCTCAATAGGAATTTTGATGGTTTCATCAGCTGGCGCGATGAATTCTGAATCATCAAATTCATCTGATACATCAAAGAAATCATCAAGCAAAGTATTGTGTATTTCCTTTTTCGTTTTTATATGCAAAACACCTGCGATAACTTTTTTTGAAAAAACCTCATTTGCAACTGGATAGAATCCAAGGTTGTAATATTTGTTATACTCTGTTATAAAATTCTCTGATATGAAGTTGATCTTCTCTTGAAGAGATTTTGCACTTCCTTTTGGAACATTTAATCTCGTCTCATAAGGAGGAGTGACCGGATGTTTCAGATGAGGATTCATATTATAGACATCTTCAACCGAGCAATTACAAAGTCGAGCGATTGAGAATATATCAATTTGAAAAGGAACTACAACTTGCTCCATTTCTATTGGCGTTTGATAATAATCTTCTTTCTTAAATCCGAACTTTTCGAGATTCTTAGTTATTATGGAAAGTGCTATTATTTTTGGAACATATCCAGCAGTCTCTCTTGGTATAGCTCTTTTTTTCAGGAGATCCCAGAAGTTTTTACTTCTGACTCTTTTTATCGCTTTTTCTATCCTTCTTTCTCCAGCATTGTATGCAGCCCAAGCTAAATACCAATCTCCAAACATATCATACAGATCCTTCAAATAGTTAATAGCAGCTATGGTAGAAAGAATAATATCTCTTCTTTCATCAATCCACTCATCTATTCTAAGTCCGTACCTCACACCGGTGCCATATATAAATTGCCACGGACCAACCGCTCCCATAGGAGAAACAGCTCTGTTAGAAAAACCAGATTCTGCCATCGCGACAAAAACCAAGTCATCCGGCATGCCGTAGGAAACAAGAATCTTTCTTATAATTCCAGAATACAAAAAGTACCTTGAAAGCCACTTCTCATAGTGTTGCCTGAACTTTGTCTCAGTGAAAAGATAAATATAGTATTCAACATACTGGTTTATCTCCACTGGTATATTATACCTTCCGTATCCATCTACGAACCAATCTCTAAATTTAGTAAGAAGATCCGGAAAATTATCTTGCGTCAATATATCAGAAAAGACCTTATCGATCTCATATATTTCTTTATCTTCTTCTTGTTCTTCAAAGGTATATGAATCAAGAATTTGTGGTTCAAAAATTTCCACCTGCCATCCGTTCCTGAGAGAAAAAGAAGTAGTCTTATCGTGATACCTATTTTCTATTTCATAGACATCTATTTTAGCCTTACTACTATTCTTAACATCCTTACTCAACAACGAACCTTTCTGTGAGGAATTTTGTATCTGAATTGAACTCTGAACTATAGAATTTTCAACTCTTTTAGAGGAACACGATAAAAGTAATACTAGAAAGAAGTTTATTACAAATGTTTTTACTACTGTTTTCACTATTAAAATTTTAAAATCTTCCATCACAAATTTCTCAAAAACAATATAAAATCAGAAATTCGGATTTATAAATTGAAATCTTTGATCAGAAGAATAGTAAGAAAAAGAAGGAGTAAAAACATCTCTCACAATAACAGAAGTGAGGTAATCTTTCAGAGGGTCAAACTGAACCAAATTCAAAATGTTTATATTTTGATCTGCTGCAACAGCTATCATACTTTTTCTTTCTTCCTTTATAGGTGGTATTTTATCTGAACTCATAGAGACAACAATATCCAAATCAGCTGTTCTATCATCTTCTACTTCAACTGGTGCGAGAGGGTCTATCGCTTTTAGAGCCTTGAATATAGCTGCTGTCCATTCATTTCTAACTCCAAGCTCCTTTATTCTTTCTATTGAAGAAGAAAATAATTTGAGAGCACTATCTTCAAGAGGAAAAGCCTGTTTTTCAAGCTCTTCTCTATACACGGCAATATACATCTCCCTCTCTTCTGGGTCTCTAATTGCTTCTATTTCTGCTGGTATTGGAGCTTCAATAAACATGTTGGCAAACTCTCTGTATGTTTCACCTGCATAGTAAAGCGCGGCGAAAGACCAATATGGGTCTCTAAGCTTTGCTATCTCCATCATCTCTGCCTCTACCTTCTTTGCCATATCTCCTTTCTTTTTAAGCTTATCTTGAAGTTGCTTTTTGTTATCTCTTTTTTCAAATCGTATTTTTTTGTACTCCTCAAAAGTTTTCTGAGCAAAATAAAACAGAGCCTCCGAATAAGCATTTACTATCAGAGTTTTATCTGGAACCTCCTTTCCTCCCTTTATTATCTCAGATAATAGTTCCTCATATTTCTTCAAAAGAGCAGATTTATCCTTAGATTTATCAAGATCCATCTTATATACCCTCGCTATTCTATGGATTGCCTGAATTATCTCTGGAGTATATTTTCTTTTTGTTTTCTGTCTTGTTCTATTTATAAATTCTTCAAGAAGCTCTACCATTCTCTTGTAGTTTCCCGCATTGCTGTAGTAGTCCGCAGCTAAAATTATATATGATTCTGGATTCTGTTCTTCAGCACCAAATTCTTGATAATATTTCAAAACCCACTGAGAAGCTTCATCAAATCTCCCAAGACCTGCATGTATATTCATCAGAGCTCTTATGGAACTCTTGTATATATCTTTATCTATATCAGAAAGCGTTTTCTCTTTCTTCTTAATCTCAAGGCGAGATATTATATCCTTGTATGTAGATATTGCATCCTCAAAGTAAAACAAATTTGCTAAGGCTATTGCCCTAACATAAATAACATCAAAGAGAAAATCAGATTTCGGAAAACTATCTATAAAAAGCTTAGATAAGGTAACAACGTCATTGTAAACCTTTTCTTCATTCTTTATCATTATTATGTTGTAGAGACAATCATCCACAAGATCAGATTGAGGGAAGAGACTTATAAGTTCAAGATATTTTGAAACAGCTTCCTTATAGTTTTTCTGCTCTTCATATCTCTTGGCTATTTTAAACAAAGCTTTTGATCCAAGATCATTTACATAGGCTATATCTTGCTCCTTCAAAATATCTCTTCTTTTTCTAGCTGAAAGCGAGAATAGGAAAACTTTTTCAAGTTCTCCCATATCAAGATAAACCTTTATGATTTCCAACATGGAATCTGCAACAACCTCGGAACCCGGATACCTTTCAACCAACTTTTCAAGTATAGCGAGCGCATCTTGTGATTTACCTTCTCTTCCAAGCACTTGAGCTGCTTTATAAAGAGCAATAGGAACTCTTCTATCCATAGGAAACAGTCTTTCGTACATAAAAGATGCTTCTTTGAGTAGCTCAGGAGCTTCTTTTATACCGGCCTGAATGGCTTTGTCAGCTGAAAGAACCATATTCCAAGCTGAATCTATGAGAAATTTGTTTTGTCTTACAACCGTGTTTTCAACATTAGCTTTGTAATACTTGTAAGCATTTACATAATCATTTTTTGAGAAATATAGCTCTGCTGTCAGAAATTGAACCTCTGCGGAAAATTCACTTGAAGGAAACAGATCAAGGAACAACATATAAGACTCAAGAGCTTTGTCTAAATTCCCTTTAGCGTGAAAGTATCGAGAGACTTCAAGAAGCTGGTTCTCTATTTTATCTTTATTCTTCGCGTACTCTTGAGGATTGAGCTGTGCCCATTGAGACTTTGGTCCCCATCTTTGAGAAACTTTGACTATCCAATCAGAGGCCCCCTCTATATCTCCAAGTTTTTTCAAAGAATCATAAATACCGAATGCAGAAATCACAGAGCGAGGATGAGTATAGAATTTATCAACCACAGATTTGAAAGAAATTATTGCTTCCTGATATTTACCCTGATCAAAATATGTCCTACCTTCGGTTTCAAGTATCATCTGCATAACTCCTTCCGGTTCCAGTCCGTAGGCTCTCTGAACAGCGGAAACAGCTTTATCTTGGAGATCTTTATTCACCTTGTTGAAACCACCTATTTCAACAATAGATGCAATGAGATAATCAACAGCTTCTTGAACAACGCCAGTTTTTTTCTCTTCTTCCCCACTCATATTTATAGCTTCAGAAAAGTAATCTATAGCAAGTTCGTAATCACCCTTACGGTAGTATGTCCATGCTAGCTTGAAAAGAGCTTTTGAATAAAGTGGATGCTTTGGAAAGTCAAGAACAACTATGTAGAACTCTTCTGCCCTATCAAGGTCTCCCGCATTAAACCAGAACTCCCCTGCTCGCATTGCTGCTTCTGGTGCGAACTGAGATATTCTTATTTTCGCAAGCGGTTCAAAATACTTTTCAACAGCCTCCATAGATTCACCCATCTCTTCAAGAACATATCCAGCCAGATACAAGACAGCATCTCTTCTTGGAAAGTTCGGATATTTTTTCAAGAAATCTTCATATATTTTTATAACAGATGAAAAATCCTTCTGTGGTACCGGACTTCCCTCAAGCATAGCTTTTTCGTAATTTACTATATACTCGTAGCTTAACTTTTCATAAAGAAGCTCTGCATACCTTAAAATAGCGTATGGAGTTAAAGGGGAGTCCGGGAAAGTTTTCAGGTAGTTCTGAAGAGCAGTTAGAAGTTCAGCTCTTCTCATATCTTCAAGCTCTGCAAACGGTTTCATTTTGTCTGAAAAAAATGAAGAAATACGAACAGTTTCTGAAAATAACTTTGACTCCAAAATCTCTTGCATTATTGATTTCATCTTGTCAAATCTCTGAACAAAAATCTGAATAACATCGTACTCCATTTTCCTCGTAATAAAGTCAGCAGGTTCAAAAGCATAGACAGATATATAGTTTCTTATTCCAGCTGAAAGTCTTTCATAAGGGTTTGTAACTCTCTTTGAGCTTACAGGTGATGTTAGCATATTTGTATTCTGAGCATATAGATAAGAGGAAAGAGAAAAAGAAATAAGCCAAAACGAAAAAGTATTTATAGCCAAACCTATTCTCTTTATTTTCCACCTCATAGCTATTTACCGAAACCCTCAAATTTTTCCAAAATCTTCCTCTTTTCCCTTTCTTTTTCTTCTATAAGTTCCTGAATTGTTTTTTCTGGTTCCTTCCAGGTAGTTGCACCTACCTTGAGCATCATTTTGAGCGATTCTGACATCATTTTATCTACCTCATCTATGTAGTTTAGAGCCTTTGAAGATTCCAATTCAAATGAACTATCACCCTTACCCTGAACTTCCTTTATACTTATTGATTTTATTTCTTCCGAAAAACTTGAAAATTTATCTCTCAGATTGTTTTCCTCTTCAAGTCTCAGTATATGTAATTTATCTAGTATATCTGATTCTCTTTCTTTCATAACCCAAGCTGTTTCAATGAATCCATAGCGAGCCAGAGCGTAGGTCTTCAGAACTTCGTTTCTTACCAGGAAAAGAAAGATATATCTCATAAACGACCCCTCAAAAGTCTCAAGGTAATCCAGGAAATTATCCAGAACAGATCTTGCCCCCTTGAGCTTTTTCTCTTGAACCTCAACATACTTTATAACCGTATATATTATCTCTTTCCATAAATTAGAGTAATCAATGAACAAATTATTTGATTCACCGTAAAGAGAAATAAAGTCAGATAAAACAGGATTTACACCATCATACTTTGATGAAAGAATTTTGACCATCTTTGTTATATACTCAGAATTCTTCTTCTGGAAATCAACAACCCTATCTAACTCAGACATAACAGATTTCAGAGATTCGTTATAAACATTGTATTTTTTCTCCCAGTTTTTAAATTCTTTTTCTGATGCGACCTTGTGTATGTTCAGTGAAGCAATGGCCGCCATTTCACGAGTTTTGAAGTCTATATTTTTAAGTTCTTCAAAAACAGAAAAAAGGCTCAATACCAAGTGCCGTTCATCTGGTTGTGCAGATCTCATAACAAATGAAGACAAAATGTTATGAATCTTTGACTGAATATTGTACAGAGATTCGAAATATCTTTTTATTGTTCTATCTGCAACTATAACAGAAACACTTTTCAACCTCTCAATTTGAACAAGAGCCTCGTCGATTTCTTTTTTCAAACTCAATATATACTCTTTCCTATCCTTATACATTTTGTATTCCGGGAAGAAATCTAACCAAGACTTTATATCGGGTTCAATTGAAGAAAAATACTTTATTGAATCTCTCTTCCAGAAGCGTGGATCCATATTCTGAGTTTCAATAATTTTTGAAAGAAACATCTCAGAATAATCTGAGATAGCGGTAAATATGAGAAAAGCTCTAACGAGATCAACATTCATATAAAGGAAAGCTTCAAGGATCTCGAGTCTCTTTGTGAAATAAGATTTCTTTACACCTTTGAAATATTCAATACAATCGGAAACTTCATTATACCTTTCAAGTGAAAAAAGGATCCAACATGTCTCATATTTTGCCTCGTAGAACAATGGAGAATCCTTTGTTATACTGAGATAGTAAGGTAGCGCGTCTTGGAATCTCCCTACATCAGAGTATATTCTTGCTATTGCTACCTGAGAGAATTCTTTTAGTTTATCTCCTTCTTTGGAAAAAGAATACGCATTTTGAAATCTTCTCATTGCTTCATCTCTATCACCCAAGATCAACATAGCTGCACCACACATATAAGAAGCCTTAGGAAAATAATCAGATTCTCTTCTAACAGAATCAAAAATATCGCAAGCCTCTCTGGGCTTCTTCTCTTTCTTCAGAATATATTTTCCGTGATAGTAGTTTATTTCAGAATCAATTTCCTCCTTAGGTAAAAGTTTAAGAAACTCATAAAAATCACCAGACAGATTTTCTGCTTTTGATATTATCAGTTTCCTGAGAGCTTCTTTGTTTTTTTTGTCCAAAATATATGCTTCCCTATAAACAAATTCCGCAGCTTGTGTATCCCCCCATCTGAAAAGTATATCTCCCATTATGACTTTTATTCTACTTCTTGATGAATCATCAAGAGCATAATCGTAGGCAGTGGAAAAAGCTATATAAGCATCAACAAGCTGATTGTTTTGAAGCAACTCCTCAGCAGATCTGTACTTTGCCAAGAATAATTCCTCATCTTGTGAAACCTGAGAATAAAGCTTGTGCGACAAGGAAAAAACAAATATGGATAAAATAAAAAGAAGTCTGGATTTAAACCATAAAGATCTCATATATAGAAATTATAGTGCTTTAAATCCTGATTGTGTTAATTCTAATATCAATTGATTTTTTGAAAAAACAAGGAGAAAAGATAAGATTAAAAAATAAGATGTGAATAGTCTTACTTAGGTGAAAAATCAGGACAATTAATCATAAAATCAGATACATTAAGAAATTTTTTCAAAAAGCTACAGTAAAATTTCTTTCCTTTCCAACTTCCATACGAGCAATTTGTACACATCCTTTGATAACTTATTATCCCATTTCTGAATAAGGCTAAAATGGTATTGTAAATAAAAAGATACACGAGTTCTCTTTCCTTACGATTCAAGTTTTCAATGGATTCTTTCAGAGCCTGAAAAACAGATTCCAAATAAACATTATTTATATCCTTTATCAAAGAAACTTTCTTCAACCTATGATCTTTATCATCTCTCTGAATTTTCACAATCTTTTTCTTCAAGAGAGATTTTATAGATTTACTTATAGTTGTTTTATCAAGTCCGAGCTCCATAGCTATTTGAGCCTGTGAAACTGGCCCCCTTTGAGAAATAAAATTTACAAGCCTTACCTGAGTCGGAGAAAGAGCTAAACTCAAACCTTGCCTTATAAATCCAACTCTTATAGATTCTGAAATTCTTTCAATCCCGCTTATTATTTTACTTTCCAATGTCTCCACAACAGTATATTATGGTAATTGCTCCTCCGAGAAATTGAGATAACAAAATTGATAATTACTTCTAAAACTCTTTACGCATATCTTTATTATCCTGATACAAGATATTTTGGCAAAGTGTCTAACACAAGAATCTTTGAGAACAAAAAATATGATTTCTCTCAGGGGTACAAAGAATATAAAAGATATTATCTTCTATAGATTTTAACAGACGCAGTTCCAAGAATTGCCTCAACTAGATCATCAAATTCTATACCTCTCCATTTTGCTATCTTTGGCAAAAGTGATCTTTCGGTCATACCTGGTATAGTATTAAGTTCAAGGAAAAAAACTTTACCTTGTTTCATTTTGAAGTCCACACGAACAGCACCGTCAACTAAAAAATCATCGCATATCTTTTGCGAAATATATAGTGCATATTCGCAAGCCTCTTCCGGAACAGAACGTGGTGGAATAATATACTCAGTAGAACCTCTGTATTTTGCATCAAATGAGAATATGACATCCTCCTTTGGAAGAATCTCCATAACACCCAGAGCCTTTCTTTGGAATACTGCCACCGTTATTTCTGGTCCGTCTAGGAAATCCTCAATAATAGCTCGTGATGAGTACTCAAAAGCTCTATCTAAGGCTGATTTTATCTCTTCGATTTTTGAAACCACAGAAATACCGAAAGATGATCCAGAAAAAGATGGTTTTACAACAACTGGGAATGAGAATTCCTTTATTTTGTCAAATACAAAATCAATTTCATCAAATTTGTTGACAACAAAGGATTTTGGGTGATTCAGATACTGTATGAGCTTTGTCATAGCTTTATCCATAAAAAATGAAGAAACAACAGAATCTGGCGAAGTGTAATTGATTTTAGTAAATTCAAACAGTCCCTGTACTGTTCCATCTTCTCCAAGTTTTCCGTGCAAAGCAACAAAAACTGCGTCCACCTTAGATATTTCAGAGATGAAATCCGATGAAGATGATAAACTTGAAGATGGGAAGATCAGTTCCGTAACATTGTATCCTTTTTTCTTAAGAGCTTCTGAAACAGCCTTTCCGGATTTCAAGGAAATTTCTCTCTCTTCCGACTCACCTCCCATAAGTACAGCAACTTTTCTGAAATTTTCCCGAGCTCTTTTTTGAAAATCGTTTATGATGCGTCTCAAAGTACTATCATCTACAGCATTTTTGAACATATACAAATAATACTACAAATTTGCACGCTATAAATTAGACTTTGGCAGCTGCTCTGTTCAAAACCTAACAATTTTTGATAAATTTTTACGATAGAACAAGAGAAATTTACTTAAAATCCACAGAAGAAAAAACTATTGAACATTTTACAACAAAAAAACAAAAAAATTTTTATAATTTTTCGTTATGAGAAGTATAAAAATAGTGTTAATATTAAGCTTAGCGTTTGCATACGGCACCTATGCTGATCCCTTTGATTTTTACTGCTCCGGACCTCTGGCAAGATCAATCGGATGCACTGGAATAGCTCTATCGGAAGGATATGAATCCACTTATCTCAACCCAGCTCTGATATCTTCTAAGAACAAACTTGGAATTGGATATATTTTTGCATCCCAGAATGTTGATGTTTCATTACAAAATCAGAAACTCGAAAAAATAGGTAATCCGCTTGAAAACGTATCACTTCTTCATTTAGGAGCATCACTAAGACTTTCTGATCTTTCTTTCATATTTGAAAAATCAAATGTTCTTGATAACATATCGCTTGGTGTTTCGGCAGCCCTACCTGCTACCGGAAGAGCTGTGAGAGTTGGAACAAGCGACACCAAAATACCCTCAACACCGATGTACGGTAACAGAAATACAAGACTCTCAACCTATATCGGGCTCTCCGGAAGAATACCATTGGATAATATCAGAATTTATATAGGTGGAGGAGTTCACGCTCTCGCAAGGCTAAATATATTCGTTGACGCGAACCTTTCACCAGATAGAGATCTTCTTGGAATTGATGGATTTCTTAAACTTCTGAACGGATTTTTAGGTGGAGTAGCATTTGAGTTGGATCAAGAAACATTTTTCCTAAGATTTGGAGCAGTTATAAGAACACCTGTTCAAACCGAGATTCCAACAGAAGTAAATGTAAATATTGCAGGAGAAACAGCTCTGAAGCTTGTTGCAAGCCTAATTGAACACTACACACCAACATATTTTGGAGGAGGAATAGGAGGAGGTATAAAATCTTCATCATTAAAAATAAGTGTAGGAGCCGATATTCTTCAGTACAAATTCACTGATCTGAAATTACCTCTACTTAAAATACAAGAGGTCTCCCCGGAAGAGATCAGAGGGATTCTACCATCACATAGCACCCCAGAATTTCAAGATGTAATTGTAATAAAAGGTGGGCTTTCAACAGACATATATGATATTATAGGAGAAGCAGATATACTAGCTGGAGCTGGTGTAAGTCTATTCCCATCTCCACTAAAATCTCAAAACGGAACCCTCTTTGTAGATTCCGACAGACTCACTATATCTGGAGGACTTGGAACAAGATTCAAATCTCCCGGAATAGTAAAGGGAGAAATAGAGTTTATACTCTCTGGTGGAATACAGATGCTCTCCAAAAAAGAATTCTCAGATACTCAGACCTCCATTGAAGGAACACTACCAATAATATCCGGAACGCTAAACGTACTTTTCTGAAGCGATTTCAGTTAATTTCCATACTAAAAAATAAATATTACATTTGATTGTGAGACTATTTTCTAGAAAAACTTACAACAAACGGGGTCCATTTAGATTAATCAATCAAGGAACAAAAATAACATTTTTCCCAACTGCTCTATTTTTCATTCTCACACTCATTGGAATTAGTACCTCCGCATCAAAAAAAACAGAGTACAATATGCTATTCCTAACAATAGATAGTCTCAGACCAGACAAGCTTTCATGCTACGGTTTCAGAAAAAAAACAAGTCCAAACATTGACAAAATATGCGATGAAGCACTTGTATTTACAAATGCTTATGCTTCGGCTGCATGGACCTCAACCTCACTCGTTTCCATATTTTCATCTCTTCATCCAACAACTCACGGCATAGAGGTAAGAGGATTTGTTCTCAACAGAAATATAAAAACTCCTGTGGAATCACTATCAGAAAAAGGCTGGAGAACTTATGGTCAGCATGCAAGTGGAGATACAATCGGAAATCTTGGATTCTATCCAACCCAAGGAACCATTATAGAATTCCTTGAGAAAGTTAAAAACGAACGATTTTTCGTATGGTATCACCTAAGAACTACCCATCTGCCATATAATCCACCAGATAACTACATAACTGATTTCTCCGAAGGTACTACAGCCAACCTTGAGAAACTCAAACCAATAAGAGAAAAAAAGATGATAGTCAAAGGAAGAGATACTCTTGACCTTTCGGACGAAGATAAAAAATTTGTTGAGATCTTGTATGAAGCAAACATAAAAAAACAAGATGATGAAATAGAGCATATAATAAACAAAATGAAAGAGCTCGGTCTTTGGGAGAAGACCATAATAGTTATCACTTCAGATCACGGAGAAGAACTTTTTGAACATGGATGGATTGGGCATGCCTCAACATCTCTTGATGGTAATCTATACAATGAGGTCCTGAAAATACCATTGATTGTAAGAGTCCCCGGAATCAAAAAAAAATATGTTCGAGATCCAGTATCACAAATAGACATTATGCCCATACTCTTTGGAATACTTGAAATAAAACAAGATTTTGATACAGACTCAGAAATAGTTGATATAAAGTTTGATTATAAAGATTTCAGAATTAAGAAAAGATCGAGTATAATTTTTGCATCAACATCTCCGTGCGGATGGCAGTGCAAAGAAGAAGAAAAATGGAAGAGAATATTTACGATTATAGATGGAAAATGGAAACTTATCCACTACAACTATGAACAAAATAAAGCAAAAGATAGATTTGAGTTATTCTACTTACCGGATGAGAAAGAAAATTTGGTTTCAAAGAACAAAAAAATTTTTTCCGAAATGGTTTCAAAGTTATTTGAAATGGTCAGTAGATCGAAGGTAAAGTACAACCAGAATCCTCCAGAGGTATACACCGAGTAGGGTCACAATGTTTACATAAGGTTACGAAGATTTATTCAAAAGGGTATTCAAGAATTACATTTTCTGATATGGAATAATGTCTGGCATAAAGATAAAGAGTATAAGAGCAAATATAATCAGTGGTATCAAAGCAAGAGCTATTATATATCTTCCCTCATATTTGAGATGCATATAGAAAAGGGCGATGAGTAATCCTTTTACAGTACTTATTGTAAAGACGAAAGGTGGAGCAGCCTCTTTATGAATAATCATAGATATAAGAATTGAAGCAGCCGTGAGCAAGAGAAGAACAAAGTATATGCCAACATAAGGTGGGTGTTTGTGCTCAGCCTTGTGTTCTGCGTTGCTGTGTACTTGACTTTTCATAAAAACTCCTCCTTTCATGTGAGATAAAAAAGTGGGAATATGTATAACCAAACTATATCAACAAAGTGCCAGTATAGTCCAGCATTCTCAACAGCTTCGACCAACTTCTTCTTTCTGATATAGAGCATTACACCGATTATTATCAAGGTTCCGGCAAGAACGTGTGCCCCGTGGAGACCTGTAAGACCGTAGTAGAACATCCAAAATACATTCTTAGATGGAACAAATCCAAGAGCAATTTCTTTTGAATATTCTATAAATTTCAATCCGACGAAAGTAAGTCCAGCCAGAGCAGTTAGTCCTAAAAATAGCTGAACTTTACCCCAATTTCCATCTACCGCGTACTTGTGAGCCAGAACAGCTGTAAGACTCCCAGTAAGAAGAACAAATGTATTTATAGATGATATAACAACATTAGTATATGTAGAACTTTCAAACCAACCCGGATAGCTTAGCCTAAAAAGAATACCAGCTGCTACGAGTCCTCCAAGAATTATTATTTCTCCTGAAAGAAACACCCAAAAACCAAGACGCTGAAAAGGAACATCAAACCTCTCATATTCTTCCTTTTCTATTTCCTCTACCCTCTGCATAGATGCCATAAATATGAACCTCCTTTTTTCAGTGATGAGCAGATGGTTCCTTTTGTTTAATTTTGACTAATCTTCCCTGAGGTATGTAGTCCTGATCTTTACCGTTTTTAGCGTATTCGTATGGTTCGTTTTCAACTATCGGGGCAAAATTTCCCCAGTTCAGATGAGGTGGAGGAGATGGAGTAAGCCACTCCAAAGTTGTGGATTTCCAAGGATTTGGCTCCTTTTCTTCCTTCCCTGCAAATATAGTATAGAAGAACACAAAAAGGAAGACGACCTGAGTTATAATTAGAAGTAGAGCTGATATTGTCATAATTTCATGAACCCACTGGTATTTCTGGAGATATCCGAGCTCAAGTGCAGTGTAATATCTTCTTGGGTGTCCTGCCATACCTAAGAAGAATGCAGGAAAAGCAAAACCGTTGTAGAAAATCAGAGTTAGTATAGCATGAATTTTTCCGAATGTATCATTGATCCTTTTACCAAACATCTTTGGGAACCAATGATAAACACCAGCTATTGTACTCAAAACTGCTATCGTGAAAACAGTGTAATGAAAATGTGCAACAACGAAATATGTATCATGGAAATATACATCTGCAGCAACTGCACCGAGCGGAAGTCCTGTAAGACCTCCTATTATGAACATAGCAAAAGCTGAAACACCAAAAAGGAAAGCCGGCGTAAATCTTATTGACCCTCCTGCAAGAGTTAGCCCCAGAACCACAAGCTGCATAGAGAAAGGTATAGATATTAAAATTGTTGTTACTGAGAAAGCCATAGCAGATATTGGGTTTATTCCGGCAACAAATTGATGATGCGCCCACACAACAAAGCTCAGCACCCCTGCAACTATTGTAGAATATACGACAGTCTTGTAGCTGAAAACAGGTCTGCGTGCATAAGTTGTGAATATCTCATACAAAATTCCCAATGCAGGGAAAAGTATAACGTAAACCTCTGGGTGTCCAAAGAACCAGAATAGATGTTGCCACAAAACCGGATCTCCTACCTTTTGAGCTTCAACCCTGAAAAAGTGAGTTCCGAGTAAAATATCCATAAGAAGCATTATTGCTCCTGCGATAAGCGGTGTAACAGAAAAAAGGAAAAGAGCAGAAGCAACAAGCTGCATCCATATAAAAATCGGAAGTCTCATAAAGCTCAGACCTTTGGCTCTCATTACGAAAATGGTTGTGACAAAATTTACACCTCCCATAAGCATTGAAGCAAACTCAAGAGCAATAGCCAATAGAAAGAGAACAGTTCCAAGCTGTGCCCCCATAAAGGACTGCGGGTTTGCAGAAAGTGGAGGATATATAGTCCATCCCCCTGCAAATCCTCCTCCCGGAACAAACATAGAAAGAACAAGAATCACTGTTGATAGGAAAAATGTCCAGTATGAAATCATATTGAGTGTTGGAAATGCCATATCACGAGCTCCTATCATAAGAGGTATAAGTATATTCCCAAAACCTCCAAGAAGTATAGGCATAGCAACCCAGAAAAACATAATAGCTCCGTGATATGTTACAAGAGCGTTGTATTGCTCGTGTGTCAGGAATCCAGGCTCGGCGAGATTGATTCTAAAAAGTCCAGCCAAAACCCCACCGAAAATAGCCATAACGATACCTGTGATAAGGTACTGCTTACCTATTGTTTTGTGATCTTTTGAAAATATATACTTTGTTATGAAGCTCTCCTCATGGTGTTCCATACAAAAACACCTCCATATTTTATCTCATTTTAACCTCTTGTATTAAATTTTTCCGTTCCGCAAAATTGTATGGTTGCTCCAGCCAATTTTTGAATTCATTTTTTGGCACAACTCTCAAAACAGCTTTCATATTATAGTGCATAGCTCCACATAGTTCAGCACAAACTATTTCGTACTCACCAGCCTCAACTAACTTGAACCACAGGTGTGTTTTTCTTCCGGGGATAGCATCATACTTCATACGAGCAGATGGTATGAAAAAGGAGTGTAATACATCTTTGGATTCAATTTCTACAAAAACATTTGTATCCTGTGGAACAATCATAAGATTTCCGAGTTTAAAGTCATCTGCTGTTCCAAATCTCCCATCTTTTCCTGGATAATGGAATGTCCAAAAGTACTGCCTTCCAATAACACGCACCTCAATATAATCTTCACCCTTCTGAACAATTTCCTTTTTTATCTTGTCCGTAGGTCTGATAAAAAAGAAGAACCAGGCATAAGAACTTATAACAAGTAGAAGAATGTCAAATATTATCATAACATAATCAATAAGAACTACTTTCTTGAGCAATGGTGGAACTTCCGAGAGAGGATGAGGATTTTTTGACTTACTGAAGGCTATGAGCATATAGATGAGTATTGCAAAAGAAATAACTCCAACTATTATAATACCTCCAATTGAAATATTTATTACTCTGTCAACGAGGTATCCGTAAGCAGATATATCAGCGGGAAGCATTTCCGTCAACACCTCCTTTCTGTTGTAAATAAATTATATACGAAACAATATCCCATATTTTTTCATCTCCAAGATGTTTCCATGGCGTCATAGTGGAGCCAGCTATACCCTCCTGAATAACAACAAAAATTTCAGATGGATTTGGCCTTCTCAACGGTTCTTTACCAAAGTATCTTGCTTTTACAGCCTGAAATTTTGGATTTTCTCCGTCCTTCAAAATCGCTCCGTCTTCACTGAACTCATACCATGCGAGTGGTTGCTCAAGTGGCTCCTCACCAGCTTCAGGATTCCTGTGGCAGGCTATACAAACAGACTGAAACGCCTCCCTGCCTCTTTGTATTCTTTCTTCTGAGTAGAGATCCTGTGGAGGTTGTGGATAATTTCTTACTTCTGCCTTATAAAATTTCCAACGTGGATTCAGAGATTTTATATATTCAATAATATAATCAAGCTCTGCATCTGTAAAGTACGGATAACCCGGCATTGGTGTTCCGGGGAGTCCCTCTCTTATTATTCTTTTTAGCTCTTCATCAGGAGCCATTTCGCCTAAAAATGAAGATGCATATTTAAAAACAACTTTGCCTTCTCTGTGATATTTACCAGTGAAATCTCTTGCATACATAGGATAACCCAAATCTGCTTTTAGACCTTCAGGAGTAACAGGCAAAGAATCTCCATACATTCCGTGGCATGTCATACAGTAGTTTTTGTAGTATTCCTTTCCTATCTGAACTTTTTTTGAATCTGGTTCCCACTTCATTCTCAACTCTTCTATGGAATCTTTCAAGCTGTCTAAAAGATCCTTCGGCAATTCTGAAGCAACTTCATCAAGAATTCTATTGTTCTCCTCCATTGGAAGAGGATTAAGTAGTCTGTCCAAAGAAACCAGCACCTTACCATTTTCACCAACAATTTCTGCAATCTTATTTTTCAGATTCTGAACTTTCTCTTGACGATATTTACTCTCAATATCAACTAAGTCGTAATCAACTATTGATTTTTTATATCTTGGATGAGAGACAGATATATAGAGAATTGGAAGTCCAATTGTTATGAGACCTAAAAAAATTGCAAATGGGATGCCTTTCATACTTCCTTTATCCTCCCGAAAGCTTTTACCATATTCTTTTTATAAATGATTATTTTCAGAGGTTAGATATGCAATTTTCAGATTTTTTCAGAAAAATATTCTTACTTATTTTTCTCTTGTATTTTCAAGTTGCTTGCCTTCTTGAAGAAATATGACTTAATACTTTTTGAGTAATCTTTTCAACCGTGAATCCCATTTTTTCTTGAATAACCTTATATGGTGCAGAGTGACCGAATTCTTCGATAGTTATATATAAAGCATCCGGTCCAGCGTACTTGGCCCATCCGAAAGAGCTTCCTGCTTCAATAACAACTCTGTTCCTTACACCCGTAGGAATAACTGATTCCTTGTATTTTTCATCTTGTTCATCAAATATCTCCCATGAAGCTAAATTTACAACCCATGAAGCCACATTGTTTTTCAGAAGCTCCTCATGAACTTTGATAGAAACAGAAACTTCTGAACCAGATGATAAAATTATGACATCTGGTTTCTGCGAACTCTTCGCAACAACATATCCGCCTTTTTTCACTAAGGATGCATCTGCATATTTTTTTCTATCTATAACTTCAACTTCCTGTCTTGTGAGAATTATAGCGACTGGTCTTTTCTGATCAAGTGCGATTTTCCAAGCATAAGGTACCTCATTTGCATCAGCGGGTCTGATAACAACCAAATTTGGAATAGCTCTTAAAGATGCAAGATGTTCTACTGGCTGATGAGTTGGTCCATCTTCTCCGAGGAAAACACTGTCGTGGGAAAAAAGATAGATAACCTTTGCTTTCATTAAGCAAGCGATTCTAATTGCTGGTCTCATGTAGTCTGAAAAAACAAGAAATGTTCCACCGTAGGGAATGAGTCCTCCGTAAAGAGCTATACCATTCAGAATTCCGCCCATCGCATGCTCACGAACACCAAAGTGAATGTTTCTTGCAGCAAAATTGCTTTTTGATACAAAGCCGTATTTTTTCATTATGGTTTTGACTGACTCAGCGAGGTCAGCCGAACCTCCAACAAGATTCTGAACTTTCTCTGCCAAAATTTGCAAAACTTCCTCAGATGCAATTCTTGTAGCTACTTTCTTCCCAGCTTCATATTTTGGAAAATAGTTTTCAAGATCCGAAGGAATAGATTTAGAGAAGAAAAGACTCCATTTTTCAGCCAAAGTAGGATATTTCTCACAGAAGCGACCAAACTCCATTTCCCATTTTTGATATTCATTCTTCCAATATTCTCTTCTGGAAGCAAAAAAATCTTTTACAACTTGTGGAACTTCAAACTCTTCAAGAGTCCAACCGAGTTTTTGTTTGACTGCTTTAACTTCCTCCTCACCTAGCGGAGCTCCGTGACACTTACTTGTTCCTTCTTTTGTTGGGCTATCCTTCCCTATTTTTGTGTGAGCAATTATCAAAGATGGTTTTTCTTTCTGATTTCTCGCTTCCTCAACAGCTTGTTCAATCTCCTTGAAATCGTGTCCGTCTATTTCAAGAACATACCAACCCGAACTTTCGAATCTTTTTCTTACATCGTCAGAAAATGTTAAATCTGTTGAACCATCTATTGTAACCCTGTTTGAATCATAAATGTAGATAATCTCGCTGAGTCCAAGATGCCCCGCAATAGATGAAGATTCGTAAGAAATACCTTCCATAAGATCCCCATCGCTTACAATTCCGTAGATGTAATGATTGATAAGTTCAAAGCCATTTTTGTTGAATATCTCTGTGAGTATTCTCTTCGCGATAGCCATTCCAACACCAACAGCAAAGCCCTGCCCAAGAGGTCCCGTTGTAGTCTCTATACCTATCTCCGGATCGTATTCTGGATGTCCGGGAGTTTTGCTCTTCCACTGCCTGAAATTCATAAGATCTTGCTTTGTTATGTTGAATCCAGCAAGATGTAAGACTGAGTACAGAAGCGCACTAGCGTGTCCAGCAGAAAGAATAAATCTATCTCTGTTGTACCAATTTGGCTTTTCTGGATTGACTTTTATGAACTTGCACCAGAGAACAGAAGCTATATCACTGAGTCCCATCGGAGCTCCTGGATGACCAGATTTTGCTCGCTCAACCATATCTATTGCTAGAACCTTTATCGTATCTGAAACCAACTTCAAAACAGATTCCGAAACCTGAATTCGATCATATTCCACACTATGATACATATTCTTATCAGCTCCCATAGAAAGAAAGAATAAAATCTAATCAGTTGAAAGATTTTATGCTCTTTTCAAAAAACCTGAGAAAAAATTTTAACAGAAAGACATTACCTTCTTGAAATCATAAGAAATTACATTGATTCTTAAAATTTTCACAGCTTTCAATTCAACTGACTAAAAACATATTGCTGTTTTGGAATTATAAATTATCTTCTCACACCTGCTTTGTCGTGCCCATACAACTACATCTTATGTATATTTTTGCTATGTCCAAAAAATTTCCCAATAAGTCTCTAAGCATTGAGCTATAAACATAAAGTAAAACTTGATAACGATAGACTAAGGTCTTAAAAGTTCTTGATAGTCAATACTTTGAAGCTATAATCAGACAAATTAGCATATTTTCAGTACTTTTTTTGAGATTACATTTGCAACATCTCTTGCTAGTTTTCAAACATTCGCTCAATCATTTTTGCTCAATCAGACTTTACAAAGCAAAATAGCACAAGTAAAAGTAGTAATAAACCTCTCCCTTACCCTGACATTTTGAGCACACTCCACTACCTTGATCTTTGGTACCATAAACGCCAGATTTTAAACACCACTCGCACCTTCTTCCAGAAAAAGTTCTTCCTGTTCCCTTACAGTGTTTACACCTTCCAGTTCCATTGCAATCTGGACACTTTTTACTCGGCATAGACCTGCATACCTCCTAATAGAATAATATAGTCATATGTTGTGTCTTTTGTGATTATATGAGCAGTCCTGTTCTCAAGTATTAGGTATTTATAGTATTTGCCTGAGAAACGATATTTTACACAAAAGAAATAACAGATGTTTCCGCGTTATCACCTCTTCTATTACCGGTTTTGATGACTCTTACAAAACCACCGTTGACACCTTTATATCTTTGCGCAAGTTCTGTGAGAATTTTTTTTGTAGTACTTTTATCTCCGAGTAGAGAAAAGACCCTGCGAGCCGAGTTCATAGACGAAATTGAGTTTGTATTTTGAGGATCATAGTTCTTTGCTATATTTATTACCCGTTCTATATATCTTTTCAACTCTTTCGCTTTTGCAGTTGTTGTTTCAATCTTTTCATACTTTATGAGATCATTGGCAAGGGTTCTGAGAAGTAAAAGGCGGTGTGGTGTGGGTCTTTTGAGTTTTCTTCCTTTTAGTCTGTGTCTCATGTTCAGATCTCCTTTATTTTATTCTCTTCTTCTCTGCTTCAATTAACTGTTGAATATCTTCATCTGTCATGCCAAGACGCAACCCTGCTCTGTTCAGAACTTCTCTTATTTCTCTCAGAGATCTTCTTCCAAGACTTGGGAAAGAAAGAAGTTCCTTATCTGTCATCTTAACAAGTTCTCTAACAGTCTTGATGTTATATGATAGGAGAATATCAGCAGCTTTTCTTGGCAAATTAAGTTCTTCAACATTCCTTGAAAGAAATTCTTCAAGAGTTGAGACTTTAATCTCTCTTTTGTGCATCTCGTACTCCGCACGCTCTATATAGTTCTTCAGTCCTTCAAGATAATCAGTCAAAATTTCTATAGATTCTTCGTAAGCTTCCTGCGGAGTGATAGTTCCATCTGACCAAATATCTAGCACGAGCTCATCATAATCTACCCTATCTTTGTAAAGTGTCTTTCTAACTTCATAGTTTACCTTAACAATTGGATTAAAAATAGCATCAATTGGGATAGCTCCAGCTGGAAGTTCGAAAATAGAACCTATTCTTTCAGCAGGAATGTATCCTCTGCCTTTTGCAACAAAGATCTCACAATTAAATTTGTATTTCGGCATAAGCTCTGTTATATACTGATCTGGATTTATAACTTCAACAGGTCCCTGAATATCTGAAGCCTTTATAATGTATGATGTTTGTGATTTGCTATTATCTACCTTTATTTCTGCTCTGACAAGACTCTTATTCCCCTTTATTTTGAGTCTGACTTTTTTCAGATGTAATATAAGTAAAGCAACATCATCCCTTACACCTTCTATAGTAGAAAATTCATGAGGGACACCATCTATTTTCAATGCAATTATAGCATAGCCTTCCATTGAGCTCAGAAGAACCCTTCTGAGAGAATTACCAAGGGTGTGCCCAAAACCTCTGTTTATTGGTCCGATGTAAAACCTCTGATAAAGATGCCTAACATTTTCTGGAACTGTTTCATCTATTTTTGTTCCTTCTGGATAAACAATATCCATAATTGTACCTCCATCATCAAGTTGTATTTATGTAATTCAATCAAATATTTTTTACAAATTTTTCTGAAAATTTTATATGTTTGCACAAGAGTGAGCATATTAAAGTTTATCTGGGGACAATACCGGGGATGAAAACCGCCTTCCCATTCCGAATAGGACCGGGAACCTCCCCAGGGCCGATGATACTGCGTCCGCACGGGCGTGGGAAAGTAGGTCGTCCCCAGGTCTTTTCTCTCAAAAACAAATAAAAAAACAAAAAATCCATCCAAATAAAAAAGAACCATCTTCTTTCAGAACAGAAGAATTCTCCAAAAAATTAAAATGTAATGATTTTCAATCACAATCTCTGCCTGTTCGTAGTTATGAAACTCTGTTTTACAGAGATTTTTGGGATCAATCTTTTCAGAAATAGTACCTGATGTTTGCAACAGAGCAATATCTTTCTAAATTTTTATATCTTTGGATTCTTTAATGAATAATATGCTCTTTCTTTGATCACGAAGAAAAATTATCTCTTGACAAGTTCTCTCTTGATAATTTTGCCCGATGGTGTCATAGGAATAGAATCAATAAATTCCCACTCCTTTGGGATTTTGTATCCGGCTATTCTTTCTCTCAGAAACATCTCAAGATCCTTTGGATCTATTCTGTGTCCGTCCTTTAGAACAACGAAAGCTTTGACTTTTTCACCCCACTTTTCATCTGGAACACCAACAACAGCGCACATTTTAACAGAAGGATGCTGAATCAACTCATGTTCAATTTCAGCTGGATATATATTCACACCAGCACTTATTATCATATCTTTTTTTCTATCAAGTATATAAAGAAACCCATCTTCGTCTAATTTACCAACATCACCTGCAGTTATGTATCCTTTATAACTTATTTCATCTGTTGCAGATTTATCTCTATAATATCCACGCATCATAAATGGAGATTTCACGTAAATCAATCCTTCTTTGTTCGTCGGACATTCTTTACCCTCATCATCTACTATTTTTATACGACAGAATGGAACAACTCTTCCCACACTCTCTGCTTTTGTTTCTATGTCATATGGTCTCAATACAGAATTTATACTTGTTTCCGTTGAGCCGTAAAATTCATACAGTCTATAGCCTATCTTATTGATAAACTCTCTTTTTTTCTGAGGACTCAGCGGAGCTGCACCGCATATGAAATGTGTTACGGAAGATATATCGTAAGTTTTAGAGAGATTATCATAGTTTTCAAGTATTTCATAAAGCATATAAGGAACAATAAAAGTTGATGTGGTTTTATATCTGTGAGCATACTCAAAAAACTGCTCTACACGAAATCTTGGAAGAACAACCAAAGTTCCTCCAAGAGCCAAAGTAAGCTGTGCAAAAAAGAAAGGAGCACTGTGATAAAGAGGAGAAACAACAAGATGCACATTATCTCTCGTCAATCCCAGTTCTCTGGCAGCAGATGCAACAAGAAGTATAGCAACAGCAGGTTCAGCTCTTCTGTGAGCACCCTTAGGCTTACCAGTAGTTCCTGATGTATAAACTATTATTCCGGAATCATCATCTTTCTTTCTTTTGATATTTTTTTGTCTAAATACTGAAACCAACTTCTTCGAAATAATTTCTGATATCTTCTCTATTCTCTTTTCAATATCTTCATTCTCAGAAACACCAATTTTCTTTCTACCTTCGTAGATAATTTTCTCATAGGTATTATCAAAACTATCATCTATTGTAATTGCTATTTTTAAATTCAATTGTGCTTTGTTGATTTCATCTTGATGTTCTTTGTTGTATATAAGAATATTCGTTCTTGAATGCTCAACTATATATTTTATCTCCTGTGCTTTGAGCCTCCAGTTGACTGGTATGAAAGATAATCCGAGCAAGCTGCATACCTGCCATATCTCCGGAGATTGGGGTATGTTTATTGACATAAATGAAAGTCTGTCGTTCGGAACAACTCCCATTTCAAGGAGTGAGTCTGCTAGAATCAAGGTTCTTTCAAAAATGTCATAATATGTTCTTTTTCCTCCCGCCCAGATTACCGCATCTTTATATCCTCTTTTTCTGATAACTTTGAGAGCAGTTTTGAGAGAAGCTTCAGGAAAAGGTTTTGTTGAAAAAAGGAAAAGAGTATGAAGAAAACTAAGAAAGCTTGATTGACTCTGATCAAGAAAATATCTCAAGCTGCCAAAAAGATATGGGAAAAAAGAAATATCTTCAAACACGTTTTTCATATATTTATTTTAATGCGTAAAACAAGAATAATCTGGATCTAGCCAATAGAATTTTCTTGCATAAAGAAAATAGACTCTCTTATTTTTTCAGCGATTAAAACAGATTTAAGAGCCTCCGAAGGAGGAATTTCAGATTTAACACCGTTTCTAAGACTTGACACAAAAGCTTCTATTTCAGATCTCATTGGATCTGAGTCTTCAAATGTCTTTATTTGTGCTTCTATTTCAAATTTTCCATTGTTTTTTATTCTTCTGTACATTTCAGTTTTTCTTTCAAGAAAATCTATTGAGATATAGATTCCGGGCTGAAATATTCTCATTTTTCTGAACTTTCTGTAAGAAACGCGAGAGGATGTAAGTTCAGCAAGACTTCCGGAAGAAAACTTTATTCTTGCGGTAGCAATATCTATCTTATCTGTTATAACTGGAACCCCCATACTTTCTACAAAATCTATTTTAACATCTTTTAGAAATCCAACAATCGCATCTATATCATGTATCATTATATCAAATATAACATCTATGTCTGTTCCTCTTCCGGGGAACTGACTTAGCCGCTCTGCTCTTATATATCCGGGGAATTTGATATATTGTTTTGCAAATGTATATGCACTGTTAAATCTTTCAACATGACCAACTTGAACCATAACACCTTTTTTTTCTGCCAAATCGTTTATCTCTTTTCCATGTTCATAGCTTGTCACAAGAGGTTTTTCAACAAAAACATGTTTCCTTTGTTGTATAGCCGATTTCACTATCTCGTAATGAGTCTTGGCAGGGGTTGCAACAAAAACGGCATCTATATCGCTTTGCAGAAGCTCTTCATAACTACGGTGAGTGCGAACTTTTTTCCCAGATAACTTCAAGATCAAATCTTTTGCGGATTCAATTTTATCTCTATCAAGATCACATATATCTGTTATTTCAACACCCTTGATAAGTGAAAGCTTCTCTATATGTATGGTTCCTGCAAATCCAAGCCCAACGATTCCACACCTTATTTTATCTTGAAACACCTTGATTCAAATCAAGAAGATCTAAAAAAATTTATTTTAAAATTCTTTGACAAAAATCTCAGCTTAAGGATTTGCAATAAAGCTTTTTGCTTCTTTACAGAGACTTTCGAAAGCTAGTGGATCAGAGAAAGCAAGCTCAGCCAACATTTTTCTGTTGATCTGAACCCCCATCTTTTTGAGAGCGAACATGAGCCTTGAATAGTTTATACCATTCTGTCTTGCAGCAGCGTTGATTCTCTCTATCCATAACTTTCTAAAATCTCTTTTCTTCTTTTTTCTTCCTCTATAAGAATGAGAAAGAGCCCTTATAACATACTGTGTAGCAATTTTCGTAGCTCTTGATTGAGCACCATAATAACCTTTTGCTAACTTCTTTATTTTTTTTCTTCTGTGCCTACGCGGAACCACAAATTTCACTCTCATAGTAAAGTACCTCCCTCAAAAATAATCTCTAATTTTCCTAATTTTTTTCTAAAGTTTTACCATTTTCAGAATACTTTACAGTATGAAGAACATAAATATCAACGGGATAAAAAAGTTCCTTGATGATTCAAAATCCGACCCATCTTTACTTAGAAGACAGATGAAGGTTCAAGTAAACTGGAATATGGATGAAAATCAACCCCAGATGTTCGCAGAAGTTGAAATACCTAACGGAACAAAAACGAAACTAGTGTGCGATAGTGCTCCATTTATGGGAGGAAAAGGTATTGCTCCAAACCCTCTTCAATATTGTCTTTTTGGAATGGCTTCTTGTTTTCTTGCTACATTCGCAACAGTAGCTTACGAAAAAGGATTAAATATAAAATCTCTTTCAATAACTGCCGAAAACAACATCAATCTCAAAAGACCTATGGGATTATCTGACGAACCAGTTGTTGAAAAAATAATAATGAGAGTTCAAGTGGAATCTGATCACACAAAAGAGCAAATAGAAGAGATCAAAAGAATTGCCAGAGAAAGGTGTCCTGCAGTATGGTGTATTACAAATCCGATACCACTTGAAATAGAAGTAAAATAAAAAACATGCTATGTCTGAATCATACTACACCTCCTTGTATGAACCTTCTGAAATTCTTTCACAAGGAGTCCTGATACTTGTAAAATAACAAAAAATTGAAGCTAAATTAACCGCAAGGGAGAAAAAGATATCATAAAACCGTTATCTCTCTTTACCTATACAAGCCCATTCTCGTTAAATAAAGAGATCACAAAATCCTTTTGAAAAAAATCACAGATCGTCAAAAATATGCAACAAATAATTAATGTATCTTTTAAAAATAAAATGACAAAGGTAGAAAAATTATTGCAGCAGATCAAGGAAGTGTTTACTCCTGAGCAAGCTAAAGCGTTAGAAGATTTAGTCAATCTGCTGAACGAACTTGTTAAAGCTAGTGATTTCAATGAACTTAAAGCAATTGTAGCAGAAATTTCAAAAGATATAAAAGAACTCGCTGAAGCCCAAAAAAGAACTGAACAGAGAGTAAATGAACTCGCTGAAGCCCAAAAAAGAACTGAACAAAGAGTTGAAATCCTTGCTAAAAAGGTTGAAGAACTCGCTGAAGCCCAAAAAAGAACTGAACAGAGAGTAAATGAACTCGCTGAAGCCCAAAAAAGAACTGAACAGAGAGTAAATGAACTCGCTGAAGCTCAAAAAAGAACCGACAAAGCACTACGTGAGCTTACAGAAGAACACAAAAAAACTCGCAAAGAACTTGGGAATGTATCTCACACTGTTGGATACATTCTTGAAGACCGTTCATACTTTGGACTCCCAAAACTCCTTGAAGAGGACTTCGGTATAAAAGTTACTTCCCGTTTGATTAGAAAAAACATGCCATACAAAGGAGGAAGAATCGAAATAAATATTCTTGGAAGGGGTACAAAAGACAATCAGGATATATGGATAATAGGCGAAGCTAAATCTCAATTGAAGAAAAAGGATGTTGATAAATTCATAAACAGAAGAAAAATATTCAATGAACTCTTTCCAGGACCCAAGTTATTCATTATAGTCACTTATACAACAACCGAAGAGATTGAAAAATATGCAAAAGAAAAAGATATAAAGATTTACTACTCGTATCAGCTTCCTTTGTGAGTTAAATAATTCTAGTATTATATCTCAAATGCAAACTAAACTTTAAAAAATGAAATAAGTTCTTTCAATGTACCGGATATATCTTTGAGTTTTTGAGATAATCTTGTGAGTTCTTTTCCAAGATATTTTATTTGTTCCATAGCACCTGTAATTCTCATAACATTCTTTGAAAGTTCCTTTACGGTTTCCGATTGCTCTTCAAAAGATGAAGAAAGATTAGTAATCATATCTTTCTGTTCCTTCGTTCTCTGTATCACCAGAGCATATGTATCTGAAAAGCTTTTGAAACGAAACAAAAGTTCTTTGAAAACTTTGTCAATATCCAGAATATATTTTTCAAGATTACTCCACGTTGACATAATTTTTGAAATCAAGTCTTTTATGCCCTTTGATTCCTGAAGTGTTTTTTCTGCAAGTTTTCTTATCTCTCCTGCAACTACTGAGAAACCCTTACCTTGCTCCCCCGCGCGAGCGGCTTCTATTGACGCATTCAAAGCGAGAAGATTGGTCTGATCAGCTATATCTTCTATGGTATCTGTCACGGATGATATTCTTTCTAAATAATCTCTCAGAGAATTGGAAAAATCAACAATAACTCCAAGTTTCTTTGAAAAATCCTCTACCAAAAGTCTTACTTTCTCAACCTCATCCCTTGCACTGACAGAAAAACGGAACATCTCATCTGATTTCTGAGAAACATCAATGGATCTTTTTGCAGATTCATTTATAACAGAAGAAAATTCTTCAACAGCATTTGATACAGAAGATAGGTCAGCCGAAACTTTTGATATATACTGAAAAATCTGCTCAGAAGAACTAGATAGATTCTCTCCCTGACCTGAAACTTCACCGGAAATATCAATGATAGACTTTATAACTTCCCTAATCTTAGATGCAACACCATTCCATATTTCAGCTATTTTACCAAATTCATCAGAAGACTTTACATCAATCTGCCTAATATTTCCACTTCCCAAATCTGAAAAACCTTTTTGCAAATTTTGAATACTACTCAACCCGTCTTTCAAGAAATTCCTTGCTATGAGAAAAGCAAAAGCAACTAAAAAAGAAGAAATAAGAGTAAAAATGAGAATTTTGTTCAGAATTTTTAAAACTGGCACCCCAAAACAAACCACCAGGTGCCCTAATATCTCAGAACCATCAGAGCTCCAGATTGTTCTATGAAAGAATATCTTGTGAATACCTCGAAATTCATAAAAATTTTCATCAGAAAGCTTTCCATCATAAACACCTGCATCTTCTGGATATTTTAAAAACAATTTTCCTTCTTTATTGAATACATTAGCCCAGAGAAAATTTTCGTTCTGTCCAAGAGTTGTCGCCATAACATCCTGCGTTCCCTCAACAGATTCAAATTGCATAGGAGCTTGTAAAACTAAAGAGACAGCATCCAGAAATGTCGTATGACTCTGAATAATCTTATTTCTTTCAAAGTATATGAAAGATGCAATGAATAATACAAGAACGCCTACATAAGATATAGCAAGCGTTAGATATATTTTTGATCTGAAAGTAAGCATTGTTTTTGATTATCCACAGTTTTCACTCTTTATAGTGAGTAAAGAAGGCACCATCCCAATCTTTTGCACCTTTATAGTGGCAGTTGGCACAGTCTTTATCTGGTTCTCTTGCTATTCTTGATCTATCTGCTTTGAAGCCTTCCCATCCCCAACCTCCAGCTTGATTATACCCTTTATCTTTGCGCATAACTAAAATGAGTCTTGGCTTTTGACCCTTTTTATCTTCAAAGTTCACAAAGACAATCAAAGAACCCTCCGGAAATGAAGGAGCTTCTTTCCCTGCCTTGTAGTCCTTTATATATTTCTTGAAGTGCTCATAAGCTACATCGTTCAAGTATGTTCTATGAAGACCGGGGACGATAGCATAAAGTGGATTGCCTTTTGTTATCTCACCCTCTTCAACCAGATTTAATTTTTCCCAGTTATCTGGGAATGGAACTTGTTTGTCCTGAGCGAAAAGAAGATATGCTGACAAAAATAAAAAAGATAAAACAAAAATAGATAAGTTAATTTCATTGCCTCACACCTCCTTTGTCGCTTTTAATCGACCGGGCAGACTTACCCAGCTGTGCGTGTGTGTGTGTGTGTGTGTGTGTGTGTGTTTAAATAAAAACATCAGTTAATTATTATAATATCTCTTGTAAAAATTTGTGTTTTTTGTGCGAGTTTTATATATATACCGAAAGTGATAAAATAATCAAAAGATTACCTTGGAATAATTTTTTCCAAACATAGTGAAACAAAAAGAATTCCTGTTTCGTCAAAAGGTTTCCCAATGGTTTGAAGTCCTACCGGAAGTTTCGCTCCATCTTCAGGAACAAATCCAACACAAGTTGATATACCAGGAAGTCCAGCCAGACTTGAAGGGATAGTAAATATATCTGAAAGATACATTTTTATTGGATCCTGAGATTTTTCTCCCAACTTGAATGGTAATTCCGGAGAAACTGGTCCGAGTATGAAATCAACTTTTTCAAAAGCCTTCTGAAAATCTTGCTTGAGCAAAGTGATAGCCTTCTGTGCTTTCAGATAGTAAGCATCGTAGTATCCAGATGAAAGAACAAATGTTCCAAGAACTATTCTTCTTTTGACCTCATCTCCAAACCCCTGTGTTCTGGTTTTTTTGTACATAGAAAAAACATTGTCCGCTTCCGCAGAACGCAGACCATACTTTACACCATCGTATCTCGCAAGATTTGAAGATGCCTCAGCAGGAGCTATGATATAGTATATAGGCACAGCATACTTTACAGTTGGCAGTGATATTTCTTCGATCCTGAATCCAATTTCTTCAAGCTTTCTTACCGAAGAGTATATAACATCTTTGATTCTTGTATCAACTTCATCAACGAAAAACTCTTTGGGAAGTCCAGCAACAAAATTCACTTTCTTACCAGATTCAACATCGCTCCACATCTTTCTTATTTCTTCAAGGTAATTTGGAACAGGAACAGAAGAGCTTGTAGAGTCGTATTTGTCGTACCCTGCAATATGATAAAGCAGCGCCGCACAATCTTCTGTGTAAAGAGTCATCGGACCTATCCTATCCAAAGAAGAAGCAAAAGCAACAAGTCCAAATCTTGAAACCCTTCCGTATGTTGGACACAAACCAACTATACCGCAGAAAGATGCTGGTTGTCTTATTGAACCACCAGTATCTGTTCCAAGAGATATGAGAACTTGCCCACTCCCAACAGCAGCAGCAGATCCCCCAGATGAACCGCCGGGAACACGACTCAGATCATAGGGATTTCTTGTCGGGAAAAAAGCTGAATTCTCAGTTGAAGATCCCATAGCAAATTCATCAAGATTCGTTTTTCCTATAATTGGGATACCTAATTCTTTTATTTTTCTTATAACCGTTGCATCGTATGGGGGGATCCAGTTTTCAAGAATTCTTGAAGCACAGGTTGTTCTTATACCTTTTGTAGCGATAATATCTTTGACCGCTATCGGAACTCCCACAAGATAAGAATTTCCGAAATCACCATTGTTGACTCCTTTCTGAATTTGTTCTATCTGCTCGTCTAACTCTTTTTCGCAAATATACAGAAATGCTTTTATACTACCATCTTTCTGATAAATCTTCTGTAAAAAATAATTGACAACATCTCTAACAGACAATTCCTTCTTTTTTATAAGCTCTGATATTTCTATTGCTTTTTTATAAAGATGTATGTCAGGTTTCAGGTTCATACTCATTAGATGTTCAATACAGATTGAAATTTATCCGAAATTTTCAAGTCAGCAAAAAATCAAAAATGAAAGATTTGAGAAAAATTAAAGAACATTTATGCACCAAGAAAAGAAACTGTCTATTGAGTTCCCAGATGTATCTGAGAGCTTCGGAAGAATATATATAGAAATATTTGAGTTATCAACTTGACTTCCGAAATCAAAATATATTCTATTCGGGAAGACATATAGTTTAGCAGTTCCAGCTGGATTCTTTGAAACAAGACTTTGTGTTTCATAAACAGACCAAATTTCTCCAAAAATAACCCTTGATCCATTAAGCTCAACAATGAAATTCTCTGAAACAGATATTGGATCTATCTCCTCGTCATCTCCAAAAATAATGTCAAAAGAGCTTAAAGAGTCTATCTGAGAGCAAGAGCCTTGTCTGATACAAAAATCTGGTGAGCAGGTTTTTACAAAAGGTCTTGAAGTATCAACACTTCTGAAATTAAGTTTGGTATGAGCGAATTCCGGATTCCCTTCAAGAAATATCACACCAGTAACGTCAAGTTGATAATTCTTTGAAGATTCGTAATCTAAAATATTCACAAGTATTGAATTCGGAACGAAAGATATATCATAAGATACATCAAAACTTTCAAAAAGAAATTTCTTTTTCAGAACAACAGTCTCATCATCTATTGTCCAGAAATTAAGCAAATTTTCTTCAGATATAATTATTGAACTTCCGTATGGGAAATTTTTGTATCCATCCCTTGGAACCGAGAACTTATCAAAATTCGGGATTATTCTTGTTGTTTCGGCAAAAAATGTCCAGAAGGTAGCTCTATCGCCGTAGTTGAAGTACACCAAATAAGTTCCTTCACCTCTTTCTATAAGTTCGTATTTTATCCTATATGATTTAGACTGCTTCTCAGTGAGAATTCTTCCAGCAACTGGTTCTCCTTCTTTCCAAACCGAAAACTTTATGTTTTCTGAGACCGGATTGAAATCAACAACTACATATATTTCAATATCTGACGGAGAAAGACTTGACTTATCTTTTGGATAAAAATCCAAAATCCAAAAAGAACTACCAGAAGATGTTGAAGATGACGAGCCTTTACAGCTAAGGACAAACAAAGATATTATGCAAAAGAGTAAAATCATTACAGAATTTTTTTTCTGTAAATCAATTCTCATTTTTTCCCTTCCTCCTCATCCTTCTGCTCTTCTTGCCCTGAAATTATTCCCTTGTCTATTTTTTCTGGATACTCCAACTTGCCCACAAAAATAACCTCTGCCCTTCCGTCTGGATTACCTCCAACGATAATTAAAAACTCATCACCAAAAAGAAAAGAGAAAGCTCCTTTTCTGTAAAACTTTGTCTTGTATCTGAAAATTTCTTTGCTTTTTGAAATCAGCAAAACCTCATCAGATGGAACGATAGCTTTTACGTTCGTATCCAAAAAACTAACATAGTCATATCCACCAAAGAGAACAGCTCTGTCTTCCGAGACTTTTTCAAAAGAGAAACCTTTTTTTGATTTACGAACGGAGTTAGGAAAATCGTCACTAGATGGAGGAATCTTCACACCTAAGATATCCACACTTGGATCATCTGGAAAAGCATCTATTATATCATCTTTTGAGAGAGCTACAAAATATATCTCTCCATAACTTGTTGCAATAATGAGCAGATTTTCAAAGCTCACCATCTTACAGTTTCCAAACTTTATTTCAGATTCGGAAAGAGACCTTATAGAAGATGGGAACGAGACTTTTCCGTATCTTGTCAGCGTAGTTATAGAATTTGAGTATATGAGCTTTGCAGATGTTATTTTGTTAAGTTTCAATTCCAATGTTCCAACATCTATTCTTTCTTTTTTTAGGATTATAATGCGTGGAGCAGAATTTATACCTCCAGTTATATAAACATTAGCCTGATCTTCTGCGAAGCAGGAACCAAATTTTCCAGAATCCTCAAGAAAATAAAGTAGCCTTATAGATTTCGTCTCATCACTTTGCGAATAAGGTAAAACTTCTATTTGCTTTTCCCAACTTCCTTCAGAATTAACACCACCAAGAATCCCTACATTATTTTCTGTTGAGAAAAGGAAATGAGAAAACCGTGGTATTACTCTTTTTATTTTCAGAAAGATACCATTCTCTGGATCATAAGTTTCAAAAAACGGAACAATACGAGCATTCCTCTCAAGACCTCCAGAAACCACAATTTTTCCATCAAAAGATCTAGCAATAGATCCAAATACGCGAGGAAAATTCATAATAGGCCCCTGTTGCAGAGTCATACTTTCTTCATCAAGAATATCACATGTTCTAAGAACACTCTTTGATCTTTCATCAATTCCACCACATAGCAAAAACTTTCTAAATTTAGTTTTATCGTCTCTGAAAAATTCAACAACCATAGGAAAAGCTCTCGTTGTCGTAATATTAGTTTGGAATGTATCAGAAGTTCCAACTAGGGTAAGAATACCTACTGTTTTTCTTTCCTGTTTTGGATCTATGATGAGAGTTCTACCTATGGCATATATCCGTTCATAAACTCCGGAACTAAAAAATAAATCATAAACTTCTTCACAACTTTGTTCAGCATCAAGTCTAAAACCTCTTATTTCAAAATAAGAGAATCTTTGTGGTGGAAAAGGTGTAGATACAGATATACTTATTTTATCTTGAAATATTTCTACTGTTCCGCTTCCTTCTTCTATCATTTTTCCATCAGATGAACTCATAACTTTGATTGATTGAATCTTTACAGATTTCTCCTCGCCTATCTTGGTCTTGAAAAAACCTGAAAACACAGGGGTTGGATTATTTCCTTCCTTTATCTCTATAACTTGAGCTGAAAAACAATTCACATTAGAAATACCTTCTGTATAGAAGAAAGTAAAATTAAATTCTTCGCCTGCACCTGTTTTAGCCACCTGCGTCTTGCCACAGTGCCAAAACAACAAAACAAAGATGCAAAGATAAGTTATACGCAATCCAATGTATTTTCTTTTGAGTATCTTATTCATCAAATCAATAAATACAATTAAATCTTCTGCTTGGTTTTCAGTATATATTTTAATATTTTATTTCTTTGTTTATTTTTTATCATATGAATTAACTTCTTCATCTCTGCTAATTGTTTTTCAGTTTGCTTAACAACAAAATCTGAATTATATAAAAAAATATCTGCCCACATTTCAGCTGGACTTTCCGCAACTCTGATTATATCTTTAAAGCTTCCTCCAAAAATTCCAGAGTTATTTTTCCTGATACTATATGTTGAATTCACAATAGAAAAAGCAATTATGTGCGGGAGATGTGAGATAGCAGAAACAAACTTATCATGATTCTTCGGAGACATAAAAGATATTTTTGCACCAACTTCCTTCCATAGATTTGAAATAACATCCTTTGAATTTTCATCGGACCAACCAGAGATTATACAATATTTATCAAGAAAAAGGTTTGAGTCAGCAGATTCTATACCGCTCATTTGAGTTCCAGCAATAGGATGGCAACCAACAAATCTAAAACCATTTTGTTTTGAAAGTCTGTAAAAAACTCTTTTTACACTTCCCACATCAGAAAGTATACCTCCAAATCCTTTGAGTTTTTTTATGTAGTGTTCATAAAGTCCAAGATGAACTGCAAGAAAGATTATATCAAAATTTTCTTTATCAAAATTTTTGAGATTTATATCAGAGCTTCCATCACTTATGATTCCTTTGCTAACAGCATAGTCAATAGTATCTTTATTTCTTGAAATGCCATAGACAAATTTTTTGTTCTTCCTAAGAGCTAGTGCAAGTGAACCTCCTATTTGACCAAGCCCAATAATGCAAACTTTCACGGGAGAATAAGTATAACTTTTTTATGCTTTGATTTATCTTCTTCAAAACTTATATATTCAGCTCCAAAATATGTAGAAATAAGATCATTGAAGTTATTCTCCATATCCGGTTTTCTGAGAGTTTTCTCTCCGCCCGACCAACCAAATCCAGCAGCACCGCCAGGAAAAGCAAATAAGATTTTGAATTTATCTCCTTCTGGAATAGCTATTGACCTTAGAGATGGACCTCCGGTGTTTATGAAAGATTCCTTTGGATCATCTGTAACGAGAGATATCCAAGCAACTGCCGGAGAAAAAGGTCCAAGATCTATTGGAAAAGGACCGATATCAAAAAGAGAAATTCCAGCTTGCGATGTTGGATGATATAGCTTCATCTTGTTCAGTTTACCCCAGAGCCAATTCTCTGGATTCTTACCAAAGTTATCAGAAAGATAATTTATAGCTTGTTTATAGCTTACAAAAATAACATCTTCAGCGGTTTCCTTAACAGGCGTAGTTATATCATCAAAGAAATCAGAATCAGCTCTCCCATAAACGAAATAGAAATAGAGATTCTTTATAAAATAATCTTCCAAGAAAGGATAAGGTTTTGTTTGAAGATAATATTGAAACTCGTCCGAAAAAGTGTTCATTATTAACCTTGTAACAAAAACCCACCATATCGTGCAACCTGATGAATTTATTCTGATAGATTTTTCAGAAAACTCAGAAAATGATAGCTCTGCCGGATCATCAAGCTTAAATCCAGATTTACATGTTAGATCCCATGATTTCAGAACTGAAAGAGCAGACTTCTGAATATCATTATATCCTGATTCATTCTTTGTGATATAGGTTATTATTTTTGGGAAGACTCCACGAGTCCAATATGAAATGGTATCTTCCATTACCTCTTTAGCCTCATTGATATAAAACTTATTGCTAGTTTGCCGGGCCTTCTGTTCAATCATATAGGTCATCTCCGCAATCCTGTATCCCGGATCATATGACCAGAAAAGATAAACTGGATCGTTAAAAGGATCTCCATCTGCTGTATATCCCGGAAGATCATTGTTTGCAGTCACTATGAAACCTTTCTCTGGATTTTTCGTACGAGGATATTTTTCTATATCTACCCAAGATTTCCAATCACAGCAACCATCTGTTGGAAGAATTTCCACTGAAGGATACTTATGTAGATCCCACTTCCTGTCTGGGAGCAGAGAAAAAGTTCCATATCCTATATCTCCCTTAAGATCTGCAAAAACAAAGTTTATTGTAGCAACCTGAAAGCCAGTAATTGCTTTCATAAACTCGTCAACAGATTTTGCTTCAAGGATCTTGAGAAAATAAAATACTTCTGCTGAAACCTCCTGACCATTCCATCTGAATGATATATATTCTTGCCCATCTTCTAAAACAGGCTCAACGGGAATATCACCATAAAGAACTTCATTCTTCTTACCGAGAATAACACCGTGAGTCTTACAATAATAAAATCTAACTTTTGGTTTCGATTTACTACCTATTGAATGTTCTACGAATTCAACACAATGGTCATCTGAATCGTCAGATTGATTGTGAACAAAAGAAAAGCCCGAGGGACAGTTATTGTTCTTTTTAACTTTTTCAAGATATAGGTCAAGTGAGTCAAAACCCGCATTTGTAACCGCCCAAGCCACAGAGCCGTTCGTTCCGCTAAGTATACCCGGAATTCCAACGAGTGAGAATCCCTCAAGATAAATTCCCCCAGCTTTAGCCCTTATTGGAAACCATAGAGGAGGATTGAGCAGAGGTAGGTGGGGATCATTTGCAACAAGCGGTTTTTGGGCAATTTTTGGAGAAACAACAAAATTATTACTTCCCCATCTTGCTCCACTGAACATTTCAAGGTGAAAAGGTATAAGCGACAAGGAATAAATTTTTCCCAAATCGGAATTGAAAAGAGGAGCTGGCAAAGTGAATATATTTACACCAGCCCTTGCAGTAGTTATCTCTGAAAAAACTTTATACGCGCTTTCCGAAACTTTGTCTCTTATTCTAGATTTTATAATTGAGAAAGCAAGATCACCCTCACCAGTAAGATACCATTCCTCAAACCTTGCTATTGCCAAAATTTCAGCAGGAGTTATATAGAACTTTCCTTTGTTTTTCTGAGGATTTCTCGAGGATAGTACAGGAGTTTCATATTCTGGAGGTAATTCTTCATTTCCCTCTTCAAGTCGCTTTATATACAGATTAATTCCGTCAGCAAAAGCTTGAAGAAGCTTTGCTGTACTCGGATCATTTTGTCTGAGCAGATCCCATTGTGCTTGATTTACAAGTTTTCCATCTTTCAAACTCAATATGGTTCTTATGGTAAGAGCGTCAACAGTGTTTGCCTCTTTAACATCAAGAATAGATGAAACAAAACCATTTGATACAACTCTCAGTATATCAATCTGAGCATATCTCATTTTTGCAGTAATATATCCTGTTGCAAATATTCCGTCTTCCAATTTTTCTGATTCCACATACGGCAGACCATTTTTATCTATAAATATTCTAGCATTATATCCAGTTCCACCTATCTCCTCTTTACTAACATTTTGAGGTATCTGCTCAGATTTTTCGTCCTTCTTGCCACACGAGCAGAGAAATAAAAGTAAAAAAACAATCAAAGCTTTAACCATAAATGAAATTTTAAACTTTGGAAAAAATAAAAACAGATAAATTTCAAAAGTTCTATACTAAAAAATCATTGATGGAAAAATTTTCTAACCAGTTCCGTGATCATTATAATTTCGTTCTGAGTTAGACCGAAGAACATAGGAAGTCTTAACAACCTTTCACTTTCCTTTGTTGTGAATCTATCTTCACCTACAAACCTTCCGAATTTTTTTCCAGCCGGAGATGAATGAAGTGGGACATAATGGAAGGCAGTTAAAACTTTGTGATTCTTCATATATTCAATAAGCTCAGCTCTTTGTTTTGAATCTCTCAACTTAATGTAAAATATATGTCCGTTATGTATGCATTTTGGTGGGATATACGGTAAATTTATCTTTCCCTCTTTCTGCAAACTTTCAAGTTGCTGATAATATAAGTTCCAGTTAATCAGCCTACTTTGATTTATCATATCTGCTAGCTCGAGTTGCCCCCAAAGATAAGCTGCACTCACATTGCTCATTGTGTAGCTACCTCCAATATCAACCCAGAAATATTTATCTGTAAGTCCCTTGAAAAAATTGCTCCTATTTGTTCCCTTCTGTCTTATGATTTCTGACCTTTCAACAAATCTCTCATCGTTTATTATAAGAAGCCCACCTTCTCCCGCACTTGTATAGTTTTTTGTTTCATGGAAACTATAACAGCCAAGATGTCCTATTGTTCCAAGAGATTTTCCGTCATACTTACTCATCATCGCGTGAGCAGCATCTTCTATAACAAACAGATTATATTTATTGGCTATATCCATTATAGCCTTCATCTCACAGCTCACCCCTGCATAATGAACAACTACTATTGCCTTTGTTTTTTCTGTAATTGCAGATTCCACAAGCGTCTCGTCAATGTTCATTGTATCGGGACGAATATCTACAAATACAATTTTTGCACCGCGCAGAACAAATGCATTTGCCGTACTTGAAGAAGTAAAAGACGGCATTATGACTTCATCCCCTTCCCTAATGTTAATTAACATAGCGCACATCTCAAGAGCAGCAGTACAAGATGGGGTAAGAAAAGCCCTCAAACATGGAAGATTCTTCTCAAACCATTCCTGACACATCACAACAAACTTGCCATCGCTAGAAATTCCTGAATTTCTTATAGATTCAACAACGTATTTATCTTCATTTCCAGTGTATGTCGGCCTGTTGAATGAAATCATTCCCTAGAATCTGTTTTCATTTTATAGCAATTAACAGATAAATTATAGTGTTTTCTTATGGAGAAACACAAATCTGATATCTACACCTTCAAGACAAAAAAGCTTTAAGAAAATTCTATACGAAAATTATGGAATAAAACTGTACTATTCCGTTGTAAAAATGAATCTCATCCAAATAAGAAATGTTAAATGTGATTCGTCTACATAAGATTTGAAAAACAATGTGAAGTGAGAATTTATAGCACAGCAAATATGCAACAGAGCTTACACAATTTATCTTTGTTTCTATTGCTGATGAAATTCTATTTCTTTTTACTTAACGAAAATTTCCATGGTTCAGGAATTGCTAAAAATATCATAGCAGAACCCATAAGCCCCATGTTCTTCATAAATTGGATTGTCTGTATCATTTTCATCTGTGGATCTTGAATATTCCAGAAATCATGCATTATAATGGTAACAGGCAAGAAGAAAACAACAAGGGAACCTATTCCGACAATAGGGAATAATCCTGTGAGAACAGAAAGTCCTCCAACGAGAAGCAAAACACCAGTAAAAAGAACAGCGAGTTCCGGAAGAGGAACTCCTTTTGATGCAGCATACTGAGCCATTCCTTGAAGCCCAGTGAAATGTTCAATACCTGCCATGCTGTAGTAAACACCCACTATAATCCTTCCAACCAGAAAACCTATATTTTTTATTGCTTCCATGTATTTATACCTCCTTTGTTTTTCTTAACCTCAAATTTACTTTTTTACAATTTCTACTTCATACCTCTTGCCTTCCTCATACAAAAAGAGCTTGTCATCCTCCTCAGCTTGTATTTCCTTGTGCTTGCCTGAACAGTATGGTGGATTCGTAGTCAGCCCACAACGGCAGATCCAAACACTTTTATCTCCTACCTTTACCTCAACGGGTCTCTTTTCCTTATGAATAATTACTCTTGCCAATCTATTTCACCTCCTTCAAATTACTATAATCATAAAAACGATCCATTTTTGTGATGTATAACACTATTTTTCTTCTGTTTGTCTTTACAATCCCGATATCTTTCATTTTGCTAAGAACTTTTGAAACACATTCACGAGAAGCTCCGCAAAACGAGGCAAACTCTTCTTGAGACAAATCAATAGTAACTCTACCATTTTCCCTTCTACCTACTTTGCTTGCCAGATAATCTGCGGTATGAAAAAGTCTCTGTTCAAGTGGCATCAGAAGGATCTGTTTCATCCTCATTTTGCAGATCTCATTTCTCTTTGAAATCTCTCTGAGAATCCAGAGCAATGTCTTCTTGCTCAAGGTATCAAACTCACTTTGTTGTATCCCTATAAGCTCTGAATCCTCAAACGCTTGAGCGAACTCATCGGAAATCTTCCCTAAAACTCCAAAAACTTCATTCTCTCCAACAATATCTAAGGATACATCTCTTCCATCTTCTGCCAATATATACAGCCTAATTTTACCCTTTTTTACTACAAAAACTGAGCTGACTTCATCTCCCTGAGAGTAAAGAATTTGATCCTTCTGAATTTTTATGGTTTTCATATCAATTAGTTTAACTAAGACTTTAAATTTCAAAAATTTTCCATTCAAATCAAACGAGATGAAAGAGATATTTGAACAAAAATCATCTCCAAGCTTTATCTTTGAAAATTAAAAATTGATTTTGGAAATTCAACTCTCTTTACAACTTATTCTTATTTTAAATGAAAATCTATATCCTTTTTTTGTAAATCAAAATAGATGGCAAAAATAAAGGAACTGGAATTTGAAGATATAAACACATACAAGATACTCATAGGAGAATATGAAGAGAATCTAAAAAGCATAGGTCGTATGCTTGACATATCTATCAGCTCTCGCGGTGGTAAGATATTCCTGAAAGGCGATGACGAGAGAGTAAATTTAGCGGAAATAGCTATAAATGAATTATACAGAGAAATAAGCGAGGGTTTCGCGATATCAAAAAGTGATGTAGAGAGAAAAATAATTGAAGTTTCAAGAAAGAAAGACGGATCAGAAGATAAAGGAGAGAGAAAAACGAACGAAGAACCAATAATAGTAACTTACAGGGGAAAAAAAATTTATCCAAGGACCGAGAACCAGCGCAAATATGTTGACTCTATGTATAAAAACGAAATTATATTCTCGTTTGGTCCTGCTGGAACGGGAAAAACGTATCTGGCAATAGCTGTTGCCGTAAGATATCTGAAATCTGGGCAGGTTGCAAAAATAGTTCTAACCCGTCCAGCGGTTGAAGCAGGAGAAAAAATAGGATATCTTCCAGGAGGAATTCTCGAAAAAGTAGATCCATTTATGCGCCCTATATATGACTGCTTGTACGACATACTTGATTATAGAGAATTTACAAAACTTATGACAAGAGGAGTAATAGAGATAACTCCCATTGCGTTCATGAGAGGAAGAACTATATCAGACTCTTTCATAATAGTAGATGAAGCACAAAACCTTACATACGAGCAAGCTAAGATGACCTTGACCAGAATGGGAATAGGATCAAAAATGGTTCTCACAGCAGACTTAACACAAGTTGATATACAGAAATCTGGACTGGTAGAGCTCGAGAAAATACTGAGTGGAATTGAAGGTATTGATTTCGTTCATCTGGATGCAGCAGATGTAGTTAGACACCCCGTAGTTTCAAGGATAATACAGGCATTTGATAGATATGAAAAAAGATAGATCAAGTTTCTTAAATAATAAAGTTCCGACGTATCCGAAAATTCAAAAACACTCGGAACAGAGCTATTATGAAACTGTTTCAGAAATATAAACCTCAGCGGATTTTTCATCGTACTCAAATATTTCTGCAAACCTGCCCCACATAAGTATGATATTTATTTGCCTTGAAACCTCGGATTTTGAAAAATGTTCTTTCATTATATCTATAAAAAAATCTATCTTCATACGCTTTTCCTTCTTCATTTTTAGAACAGTATATATTTCCTTCGCAAGATAAACATTTTCAATAAGTGCCCTTGCAAATATCTCCTTCTGCTTTACGGGATCAGATTTAGCAAAATCTCTTCCAATATCCATCAAGAATATGTCTCCCTCCTTGACATCTATGAAACCTAATATCTGGCAAGCCTCAAGAACTGGATAAAGGTCGTCAACATCTAAAAGAAGCTTTTGTGAAACCTCAAATATATTTATTTTATCTTGCTCTAAAACCATATCACATAGTATATCAAGAAAACCTATCATACTGTTTGGAGAAACATCCGGAAGCCTTATATATCTAGTCTTCTTCTTCCCTACTACAACTTCTTCTATACTCTGAGATAAAAGGGTATGAATTTTGTCAACCATCTCCTGCATATTCTTTATATTTCTTGGATATGGAATTGGCATCTTTATATCTTCTATTATTCTTCCACCTTTGCCTAAAATTACGATCCTTTTACCCATAGCAAGAGCTTCTTCTATGCTGTGAGTAACCATGACTATAGCACCCGAGCTTATCTTCTTTGCTGAGACCATATCTATAAAATCCCTTCTCAGAGCTTCCGCTGTAAGTATATCAAGATTTGAAAATGGCTCATCCATAAAAATTATCTCAGGATCGGAAGCTATAGCTCTGGCTATACCAACTCTCTGCTTCATACCACCTGAAAGTTCTGATGGAAAAGCATTTTCAAAACCATCAAGACCGAGCATATCTAAAATGTAAAGAGCTTTTTTCAATCTCTGCTGCTCATCCAAAGATGAATTCACAGCTAAAAGAACATTTTGAAGAACCGTAAACCACGGTAGTAAAGAAAAGTTCTGAAAGATAAAACCTATCTTTGGCTTGACAATATTTATATCTTTACCTTTGTAAAATACCATACCCTCTGATGGTTTTTCTATTCCCCCAAGAATTCTCAGAAGCGTAGACTTTCCTACACCAGATTGTCCCAAAATCACAACAAAATCATCATAAAATATATCAAGATTCAAAGATGATATAACATATATTTCACTCCTTCCTATTCTGAACTTCTTAGATATGTTCTGAGCAGAAATTAAAACATCTGGCAAAATACTTCACCTCCACTCGCTCAGACTTGAATTGGGACAAGAATAAAAGATAAAACAAAAATCAAAAGAGATAAAAATGCTATAAATTTTTCCTTTGAGCCAATATCTCTTTGCGGAATATATGGACTTGCTCTGATTCCAAGAAGAAGAGTCAGAACTCCCCAAATTATCCATCCATACCAGAAAAGAAAACCTATGACAAGAAGAACAAAAGAAACAACAAAAGATAAGAGTCTATGTAAAGAAGGAAATAGTGAGAAAACTATATGTCCTCCATCTGTCTGACCGACAGGTATGAGATTCATAGATGTGACAAAAAAACCAATCCAACCAGCAAAAGCAACTGGGTGAAGTAATATCTCTCCTTCCTTGCCTTCCGCAAACAGCTTTTCCATAATTGAGAATATCAAAGGAGAACCCAATTTTATCATCCCCTCTCCGCTCGCCTGATCAGGAGCTACAACAGATGAGATTTTCAAACCTATGATCGCTACAGGTATAGCGGCAATAAACCCAGCTATGGGACCAGCTGCACCAACTTTGAGTATTTTTGAAGACTCAGCAATTCGTTCACGAAGAACCATAATTGCACCAAAAGTTCCTATTATATTTGGAGCAGGTATGAAATAAGGAAACGAACTTCTTATCCCATATTTCCAAAGAGCAAAAATGTGTCCCATTTCGTGAGCAACAAGAATAAATAGTAAAGGAGCAGAAAAAACAACACCTTTTATAAGATCACGGGAAATCGGTGAGTAACCTTGCATCATTGCTCCAGCAGCGGTTGTTGTAAGGAATGTAAGGAAAAACAAAACAATATGAGTCAAAGTTATTTTCATCTCCCATCTTACAGAAGGTCTAAACTCAAGACCGAGTACTTCCTGATGCCAATAGTTTTTTTCCAACTCAACGATATAGAAGTTGGCTTTGTGAAGTATAAGGCGAAACCTACCTATTTTAGCTATATTTTTGGGCAAATGTGAAAATTTGGTGTCCCTGGCGGGATTTGAACCCGCGACCCCGGACTTAGGAGGACCGTGCTCTTCCTTCTGAGCTACAGGGACTTTTCATAAAAGTTAAATATCTGAACTTCAGAAACAGGAATATCAAGAAACATAAAACTAAAAAACCACCGATGAGTTAAACTAACTTTAACCCAAAAACTACAAAAATCACTCTTTCTCAATAAAACTGAAGTTCTCGTATCTTTGTATTTTGTCTCTCAGATCACTTTTGCATATCCATTCTGAAAAAACTATCGAACCTTTTCTTTTTTCTTCTTTCTCTCTATCGTACTCTTTTACCTTCTCATACTCTCTCCATAGCATAAATGGCCCGGAGGAAACAACAAGAATATGTTTCCAACTATACCAACCACCTCCTGTGTATTCATATTCTATTATGGTGAAGCTCAAAGTGACATATCTGTACCGCGAATGCTTAACCAAACCCAACAGAAGATTATCAGAATATCTCAGATGAACAAAAGGTATTGATTCTATATCCAAGATGTAGATCTGTGTATCAATTTTGCCAGAACCATACCTTTCTTTCTCAGCATCTGTTTCAGCTATGTATAGCTCAGAGCTCTCTGAAATCAACCTTTCTAGCTCCTCTAAATCATTCTTTACATCCTCAAGCATACGATTGACCTCCTTTTATTTTTTTCAGGTATGATAAATTTCAAGTATCCGCTCTCTCTTCAGATATAATGCCTACGCGTATCAGCTCTTCTTCTATTCTATCTTCAAGATCTATTTCTATATCCTCAGAATTAATACATAGAACTATCTCAATAATCTTGTTTTTGTAAATAAATATTATAGAATCTACCGAATAATATGAAATATCCATATACAATATCTTTTCTATACCGTAAGAAGAGAGTACCTTCTGTGCTATGTTTTTGATCTTACGAATCATTTCTACATACTTTTTGAAATCTTTCAGATATCTCGGATCTATCCCCTCTTCTATAAACTTTACATAATCGCTATCATCTATAAAACAGCTGAAATATTGCATAAATCTATATTCTCTATGTTCCATCAGTTCTTCAACCTGCGATACCGTAAGTTTTCTTCTGAATTTCGGTATCCATTTTTCCTCTGAGTCCATAGACCCGACCTCCTTTTACAAATTTACCTTCTGTATCTGATGATTTTGCACCCCAGATTGATTCGATTTCTGACCTGATTCTTCAAGATAAGTCCATTTTGAAGCTGTTTCAAAGATAGTAACGTTAGCCCAGTATCCAAGAACCAAAGAACAAAGAAGAAACAATCCTGAAGCCAAATATGATGGAGTAATACGAAGCGTGATCAGAAAAGCTCCAAAAGATACAATGACATGCCAGAAGATAGCAATTTTTCTACGGTCTTTTAGAACAAATATCGGCAATGTCCAGATAACTTTAACAAGCTTCAGAGCAATGGGAACAAAAACAAAATACCACTTGAGTTTGAGCAAAATAACAATTGGAATCCAGATTACAAGAAACCTCAAAGACAAGTAATCAACAAGTATTACAAAGTAGTTGGAAAACAGAACTACAAAAGCTGCCAAAACAAAGACCAAAACCACCGGGTCACTGAGCTTCCGCAGAAATTCTTCAAACTGCTTTTCAATTCCAAGGCTCTGCTCCATCTCTATCTCCTCCTTTGTTTATTGCGGAAATTTTATTTCTTTTTCATCAGATCCATCACAAGCAGAGTAAATACCCTTACATTTGTGGAGTATCCAACAACGAGAAGAAAAATAAGAACAACAAAGAAAATCAAGGCCAGCTTGCCACCTGTGATATGCTCAGATAAAACAGCTGCTACAAAAATGGAGATCAAAATGGAAGAAACAATATGCCAGAAAAGCGATGAGATAAAAATGCCTATCATTTCTCCACGAGAATACACATACGATACTATGGCATATGGAATGATTGTTCTGAGAAGTGAAGACAATTTGTTTCTGAAAGCGAGTTCAAATATAAGATGAAATGTCAACACAGGACCAGCCCAAAACACCAAAACAGATGCAAGCGAAAGACCGATTGGAAAAAGATACCAATACCACTGAAGATCTAAGCTATACGATATGAAAATCCAAGGAACAGTCAAAACCACTGCAGATAGAGTTATTCCAAACAAAATGTAATTTGTCATAAGACCAATGATTACAAGCAGAAAAATCACAGCAAATATATTTATTTCAAACAACTCATTCATAACCTTATGTCACGAATCATCCGAACAATTTATGATGCTTTAAAACTTTCAAGAAAAAGCTCAACGGCCTGATACAACTTACTTATTTCCGGAGAAATTACTTTATCAATTTCCTGAACCAGCTTGTCTACATTTACTCCCTCTGTAATACAGAGATTTACAAATCTTACATACCAGCTTCTATTACTACGCGTAAGACATGCGTTCTCGCTAGCAAATGAAAGCGAGAAATATATATCATAATTAAATTCAACCATATCAATTTTTTCAGGAATATAAAAGCGAAGCCCCAAAGTACCTTTACGATAGACCAGCTTTTTCTCAAAAAAATTAACGGCAGACTGAAACTTATCGAAAAGCTCATTGATATCCCAGCTGAAATCCGCAGCTTTAAGAAGATCTAGTTTGAAAACTGAAATACCATGTCTCGCTTTAAGGATCAGATTATTATGCGAGTAATCTTTGTTAAAACTAAAAGAGAAATACTTCTCCCCGTTGATGATATTATAGATCGTTTCCTCAATAGATTCACGAAAGTATTCCTTCAAAGCTCTTCCGACTTTCCTTTGATCACAGTAGTATATTCCATCTTTACCGACAATTTTCTTTAAGGTTATTCTATATGGTTCGTCATCGTATAAACTAACCCTTTGCATAGTTTTTACCTCCTTTTATTTTAATTTTGTTCAAAGATATCATCTAAACAAATGTGTTCCCCGTTGGATTCAAGAAAATATTTTTACCCCGTCTCGGATATCCCCGTTCTGTATAATTCTACTAATAACTACTAATAATATACTATCTGATACCTACAAAAGATTTTCCAAAGAGTACATACTGATTGCGGGTATATATTTCATATTGAATCCAATGGTACTCAATGTGGTACCATGCGGGTGAAAGGTAATGCGGTATCGTATAATCACCATATATGTGTAAAAAATAAACTTTACCCCTGTATCTTAATCGGAAAATTTTCATTTTAGTTTAGTTTTTCAGAATTTTTTCCAATTTCAAAAAACAGATCTTCGATTTGCGGAAAAATTGCTTCAAAATTTCATAAAATTGCCCTAATACTTTTCCATTCATAAATCATCTGCTCTGTTGAGGAATGGGACAAGATTGTGTGGGTGAATCTGGATAAACCATATTGTTTGTATCATCACAATCACCGAAAGTTGAGATGAGTTCTTCTTCTGAATAAAAACCAGGATCCTGAGAACAAGAAGTTATACCGTCCGAAAATCTATCTCTATCGAAATCCTTATAATAAACCTTTTCGCAGTTTTCCGAAGTTGTAGCAGTAATGCATGCATTAGAAAAACCAATTGAAAGAATGAAAATGTAAAGAATGAAAATGTGGGGTTTTATGAGGTCCAAAAATATCATCAATCTAAAAAATTAGTCTTGTCTTTTTGATGATCTATCTACTCTGAAAACTTCAACGAAAGCATTCGGTGGAATCTCAACATTTCCTATCATTTTTAATCTTTTCTTCCCTTCTTTTTGTTTTTCAAGCAGCTTCATTTTTCTCGTAACATCTCCACCGTAGCATTTTGCTGTAACGTCCTTTCTGTAAGGTTTTACACTTTCTCTTGCAAATATCTTTGAACCAACTCCCACCTGTATTACCACCTCGAATATCTGTCTTGGTATTAGCTCCCTAAGTTTCATTGCGATTTCTCTTGATCTCCTTTGTGCTTTTTCTCTCACAGTTATTGTAGAAAGTTCGTCTACTTTTTTGTAATTTATGTATGTCTCAAGTTTGACAACATCGCTTTCTTCCCAGGAGTGGAACTCGTAGTCCCAAGAAGCATATCCCTTAGATACAGACTTTATTTCATCATTGAATCCAAATATAATCTCAGCAATCGGCATAAGATATTTTATAACAGCAATACCAGATGATATTCTAAAATCAATCTGCCTGCCTCTCCTTTCTTCACAAACTTTAAATATATCTCCAACGAATTCTGGCTTTGTGTGTATTGTAACAAGAGCATATGGTTCCTTTATTGATTCTATCTTTTCTGGTGATGGAAACTCAGCTGGACTTTTAACTTCTATTTCTTGACCATCTATTTTTACAACTCTGTAAGCAACCTGAGGAAATGTCATAACAACATCTACATTGAACTCATCTTTCAATCTTTGAGACACTATTTCCATATGAAGTGTTCCGGAAAAACCTATTCTGAATCCGGCGCCAAGGGCAGGAGAACTTTCATACTCCACAGAAATTGAATAATCGTTGAGTTTGAGTTTCATAAGCGATTCTTTGAGCTTCTCATATTCATCTGGATCAACAGGATAAAATGATGCAAACACAACGGGTTTTATTTCTCTGAAACCCGGAATAGGTGCATGAGCTGGATTCTGAGCAGATGTGATAGTATCTCCAACTCTGACTTCAGATATATCTTTTGTTCCAAGAATTATAAATCCAACATCGCCCTCCTCCAAAACATCTCTTTCCATCGTTATTCCACCTATGACAAAACCCAGTCTATGCACAACATAGTTTTTACCAGATGAAAAAATTTTGACTTTATCTCCTTTTTTAATTTTTCCGTTGAAAATTCTTATTAGAGCAATAACTCCCCAGTAGTTATCATACCAAGAATCAAAAATGAGAGCCGATGTAGGAGCTCCTTCTTCGTACATAGGAGGTGGAATTCTCTCTATTATTTTGTTCAGAAGTTCTGGAACTCCGAAACCTGTCTTCCCACTCACAAAAATAGGATCTGATTTTATTCCCAAAATTTCTTCAATCTGAGTCTTTGTTCCCTCAGGATCCGCAAACGGAAGATCTATTTTATTTATAGCAACTATTATCTCAAGTCCTCTTTCAAGAGCAAGCTTTGAATAAGATAAGGTTTGAGCCTGAACACCCTGCGTTGCATCAACCAGAAGAACTGCGCCCTCACATGCGGTCATAGCTCTTGAAACTTCATAATGAAAATCAGCGTGCCCAGGTGTATCAATGAGGTTCAAATTATAAGTTTGTCCATCATAAGTGTATTGAGCATAAGCAGTTTGAGACCTTACGGTTATACCTCTTTCTCTTTCAACAGGGAGATTATCTAAAAACTGCTCCTGTAATTTTTTTCTATCAACCGCACCAGTTATCTCAAGAATTCTATCAGACAAAGTTGATTTACCATGATCAACATGAGCTATTATGCAGAAGTTCCTTTTGTTCTCTTTGAAAAGAATTCCCATCTAATTTTATAAGATATATTCAGCGATTACAAGTTTTCTGGATTTTCGCTTAATTGTGAGCTATATTTAATGTGTGTGATACATTCTATATCTCTTCAAAAATATCGGAAGACGGTTCAAACATATTCTGTAAAAATTCAGATAGACCATACGGAGAGAGCCAAGCAATAATGCTTCTACCTCCGGAAAAACGTAGCGATACAATAAAAGCAACATACATAAAAATAAAAGGTAAAGATAGAAAGTACTCAGTTTTTATTGGTAAACCATTTTGGATGTGGGGAGGAGAGTTCGCAATAAACTCTGCCGGAGTATGTATTGGCAATGAAGCTCTTTTCACCAAAATCAAAATAAAAGGAAACAATGGACTTCTGGGAATGGATACTCTAAGATTCTCAGCCGAGATTTCCGGAAGCGCAGAAGAATCTTTACAGAACATAATAGAACTAATTGAAAGATATGGACAAGACGCTAATTCAGCATACGATAAAGATTTCAGGTACCACAATAGCTTCCTGATTCTTGATACAGATAAAGTATTTTATGTTGAAACAGTTGGAAGAAATTATGCCTTCAGGGAAATAAAAGATGATTTTTTCTCTATTTCAAATAAAATGATAATTTGTGGAGATTCAAATGGAACACTCAGTTGTCCAAAAAAATACGAAAGAAAAATATATTCCTTTTTAGCTGGAGGTAAGCAAAGAAGAGAAAAAATAATCAAAGAGATTCAAAGAAAAGTTGATAATGGAAAGAAAATATCCTTGAAGGATTGTATAGAAATCCTGAAGATTCACGGATTTGGAACAAGGTCTGTATGTATGCACTATGGTATTTTCTGTCCATCTCAAACAGCTAATTCTGTAATATGTCTTGTACATAACGATGGAAATATTGTAATATGGGCTACTGGAACTCCCCATCCTTGTATTTCTGTATTCAAACCTTTTGTATTCGGAACACAAGTTCCTTACTCTGAGATCTTTTTACCATCTGGGAAAAAAGATAGCTCACTATGGTGGATATCAATAACGCTACACCAAAAACTTTTCAAGGACAAAAAAATGCTGAAAGACTATAGAGAAAATATAGAAGATCTACAAGAAAAAATAATCAGAATTTACAAAGAAGTTCATAGCGACAAAAAATCAGTCTATGAGCTTTTAGAACAGTCAATCAACTGGGAACTAAAAGTCATAAAGAAATATTCAAAAGCAGATTATTTTTAGACAAAAATCTAATTATTTCTAAACATAAAATTTTCTAAGATATAAAATAAGAATATTCATAGGAAAATCAATAATACTCAGAAGCGTTTTTTGATTTGGTTGTTCATATTTCAAAAGAGTAAAGAGATTGAGCATAGAGTTGGTGGAAGCATCAATAAAGAATAAGCTATGATATTTTGGGTTGTTTTGCTGAACCTTTGTGGTCGGATAGCAGTCCATCCAACAATACCAGCAGCAGAGCCAACAAACGAAGAAATCAAAGGCACAAATATGCTCTTTTTTTCTTTCTTCAAAACAAAGTCATATGTGAAATAAGCTCCAGCAGTTGAACCTGTGGAGAGACCAACAAGCCAAGCTGTAAAAATTGAAAATGATTCTGGAATTTTGAAAACTCTCTCAGAGGATTTATCTTTTATATCCGAATTTTGAAGCAATGAGCCGTAAAAATCTAGCGAACTGAAATATGTCTTCACAAATCCGAAGGCAGCACCTAATACTGAACCAAAAAGAATCAGAGGAAACTCGTAGAACTTCACACCGTTATATTTTATCTCATCTGATACAGAAGGTTCATACTGATAAGAAATTCCAGGGAATTCCGAGTAATGAGGATTTTGTTGTTCTTTGTTGGCCAAACAGCAGTGGAATGATTGTTGAGTAAGTGGTAAGTTCTGGTTAATTAAAAGATAGACTATGAAAATGAGTAGCACTACTCTACACTTTATTGTTCTCCCTTTGCCTATTTTTAAATTTCTGTATTTTTCTGCAAGTTTCTAAATCAAAGAACCTCAGCAGTAGTATCGGCTATCTCGCGGGAGAGTTCTACAACATCTATTCGCGGGAGAGTTCTGTATAATTTCTCAGCAAGTTCCAAGCGTAGACCTGCTCTCAGTAGCATGATTTCAAAAGACTGAACAATCTTTGGCCAGTATGTATGGACAACAAAGCGGGCCATGTTTTCATAGTATCTACCATATGGTTTATCTTTGTGTTTTGTTGCTCTTGCTATTGCAGACTCACCGAGGAAAATACCAATAAGTATATCTGAGAATGCGGCAAGAATTTCTTGTTCATTTTGTATCTCCTCACCGAATTTTGAGAATACCTTCTGACTCTCTGTAAGTAGCAGAGCTTTTGCTATTTCCAGAGCGAAGAGTTCCTCCTTTGCCGAATATTCTGCAATCTGCTTTTTTATTTCATCCGGAGAATCCAAATTCTTTTGAGCCCTCTGAACCCAGCCGAAAAAGTCTATTCTTCCGCGCATTGCCCTTCTCAATATCATTTCTGGTATGTTCAGACGGTTTATCTCGTTTGTACCTTCATATATTCTGTTTACTCTTTCATCTCTGTAAGCATTCTCGACCTTGTATTCTCTCAGGTATCCATATCCACCGTGAATCTGTACCGCCTCATCTACTATATGCCATAGAAATTCTGATCCTCCGACTTTAAGAATTGTAGCTTCAACTGCAAACTCTTCGAACGCCTGCCACTCATCTACTTTCTCGCCGAGCCACTTCTGATCTATAAGATTTGTGATTCTGTAAGATGAACTCTGTATAGCAAAAGTCTTTGATGCCATATTTGCTATCTTCCACTTTATGAGTGGGAAAGATATAATAGGTTTGCCAAACTGTTTCCTATCTTTTGCATAGTCAAGCGCTATTTTTGTAAGAATCTTTCCACCTCCACCAGCAGAGCCACCCAATCTCATCCTACCAAGATTCAATGTATTGAGAGCAACTTTGTGTCCTTTACCTATCTCTCCAAGTATGTTTTCCTTTGGAACTTTTACATCTTCCAAAATGAGCTGACGAGTGGAAGAGCCCTTCTGCCCCATTTTCTTCTCTTCTTTTCCTGTTTTTACCCCGAACTCTCTTTCAACTATGAATGCTGTGAAATCTTTTCCGTTGACCTTTGCAAAAACCACAAAAATATCTGCAAAACCTGCGTTTGTGATAAACTGTTTAGTTCCGTTCAGAACAAAGTATTCTCCACCATTAAGAGGGGTAGCGGTTGTTTTTGCGTTAAGAGCATCTGAACCTGCCTGAGGTTCCGTTAGAGCATAAGCTGCAATTTTTTTCGCATAGGCCAGATCTGGCAAATATTTTCTTTTCTGTGCTTCGTTTCCAAAAAATATTATAGGATGGCTCCCAATTGTTATATGTGCCTCTGATGAAACAGCAAAAGATGTATTGTACATCATCATCTCATTGACAACAAGCGCAGAGATTTTGTCAAGCCCAAGCCCACCATATTCCTGAGGAACTTCTATCGCAAAGAACCCGAGCTCCCCAGCTTTCTTAAGGAGATCTTTAACGACCTCATGATTCCCTTCTTCTATTTCTTGTTCTCTGGCGAGAACCTCTTCCTTCATGAATTTCTCTACTGTCTGCGCGAGCATCTTCTGCTCTTCGTTAAGATCCTCTGGTGTAAATATATCTTTACTTACTATCTGAGACATAAAATCACATCCGTTTGGCATGGTTTATCAACCTCCGTTCTTTGTAATGTATTACTAAAAGTTTCGGAATTCTAATTTTTCAAATTTTCTAATGTTTTATTTAAAAAATTTCCGATAAAAGTTTTTCACAACAGATACCAGAATCACAAGAGATACATTGAGAATAACATTGGTATTCTTGACACCGGTAATCTTTTACTCTAACATAGCATTTTGATTTTCTTAACATATATCTGTAAATTGATAATTTGTCAAAGACTATGCTGATAACATCGATTTTTCTCATATCAATAACTCTTAAAGAGGCTATAGAAAGAGTTCTTGAAAAAAACCTTTCTTTGGAATCACTTGAGTACACAGTAAAAGCAGCAGAAGATCTTGCAAAGTCTTCCATATCATATCTCCTTCCAAGAGCTAATATAAACTTTAACTATTCAAGGCAATTCAAATTACCCGAAATAGAAATACTTCCGGGTCAGAAGAGAGAAGTTGGTAGGAAAGAGCAAAGTCAACTTGTTCTATCATTAGTTCAGGCATTTCCAATAGATTTTTCAGTATGGTATGCACGCCAAGCTGTAATTTCAGCTTATAGAAGCCAGAAATGGTCATACGAAAACACTAAAAACGAAGTCCTGTTCACAACAGCAAACTTATATATCTCTATATCTAATCTAACAAACGCAAGAGAACTAGCCCAGGAAAACTATGATAGAGTAAAAAAGAGATACGAAACTGCTCAGAGACTATTTGAGTCAGGAATAATATCTAGAACAGACCTTCTGAGAATAGAAACTTCTGTGTATGAAGCAGAATTACAGATCAGGAACTTGGATCTGCAAATACATAACACATTAGCAATATTCTCTTCACTTCTTTTGATAAATGAAGAAAACATATTACCAGTTCAGAAAATAGAAGATTTAATAGAAACACTCAAACCAGAGGAAGCTATCGAGAAATCAAAAACAGAAATAAAATCTGAGGCACTAAAAACACCCGATATTTTGTCTCTTGAGAATACAGTAGAACAACTTGATAACCAGGCAAAATTTGAAAGAGGAAAACTTTTTCCTCAGCTAAGTTTGGGTTTTTCATTACTTAACACTTACGGAACTTTCATAGAACAAAGAAACATACCTTCTCTATCTGTTGGTATATCACTAAATATAGACTTCGGAGGGTCCTTGTTCTCATATTTATCTGCAGAAAAAAGAAAAATATCTGCAATGTATCAACTGGAAGATGCGAAACTAAGAAAACAGAAAGATTTGGAAAATATATTCAAAGAATATGAAATAACAAAGGAAAAAATAAAAGTAGCTCAAAAAAGATTAGAGTTCGCCCAAAGATCACTTGAATCAGCCCAAGAATTCTTTGAAAGAGGGCGAATCACATCGGTTGATCTTCTTGACTATGAATTACAATTCGAAAATGCAAAGATAGATGTTCTAAACTCAAAATCAGAACTACTCCTTCTCTTCCTTAAATTAAAAAAAATACAAGGTAAAATATATGAGGTTTTCTCACAACAGAAAGATGCTTAGCAAAGAAGATAAAGCTTATGATACTTTTTCCAAAATCAAAATATTTTTCAACTTTTTTCGAAAAGTTTTCTAGTCATTAAATTAGATATATGCTCAGCAAGTCAACAGGGTATGCAATACAGATGCTTGTGTGGTTAGCTAAAAAATACCAGAAAGGGAATAATAATGATAGCCTTTTCTTTGTTCACCACATAGCTGAGGAAATAGGAGTACCGCAGAACTTTCTTTCAAAAATAGCGGTTACATTATCTAAAAAGGAGTTAATATCGGCTCAGAAGGGACCAAAAGGTGGAGTTTGCTTAGCTATACCACCAGAAAAAATCACGCTCTACGATGTAGTCCAGATATTTGATGAAGATATAATAAAAGATAAATGTTTGATAGGTAAAGCAAAGTGCTCAGACTTTTCAGATTGCCCCCTTCATGAATTCTGGAAAGAGGAAAAGAAAAAGGTCTTACAAGAATTCAAGAAAACTACTATAAAAGATCTCGTTTCAGACTAAAAAACTAGAAATGAATTATATCAAACACAAGATACTCTTTGGGTAGAGTTTATTCGGTTTGGAGCAGATGCAAGACAAATTTCATGGTTAAAGCAGAGCGGATGGAGCTAACAGGTGCTCTAGATTCTTTTTGAGATATTCTCCGGCCATGAGAGGATGTAGGATGGATCAAGTTAGGTCAGGAGAAGTGAATCCTAGAATCAGGAAACGAATCCTCAGATCCAAGGAAAACTTTTTTATTTTTTAGTTTTCAGCAGGTTCGTATCCGGCATCCTTTATTGCTATCAGAATCTTCTGAACGTCTGTTCCTGCTTTCATTTTTACTTTGCATATACCGGCTTTGTGGTCTGCTTTTGCATCGATAACGCCATCAACTTTCTTAACTGCTTTCTCAACTGCTTTTGAACACTTCGAACAAGTCATACCAGATACTTTTATTGTTTTTTCTTCTACATCAGAAGCTATTGCAACGGCTGGAGAGAACAAAGATTCTTTTGCCTTATGTTCATTCTTAGCGCCACCGCAAGGGAAAGCCTTTGAAGCAAAAGCCAAGGAAACAAAGACAGAAACGGCAAGAATTGTTTTTTTATTCATAGCTCTACCTCCTTTCTTCAAAAATTAATAATTATGAAACAAATTAGACCAGAATTTAGAAAAATTTAAATTATGATTTTTTCGTGTTCCAAAAATCTTAGAGTATAATAAATAATTCCCCGTGAGTTTTCTTCTAAATTACATAGAGATCAAGAAAAAGAAAAACATAGTTAAGAGAGAGCTTTTTGAAGTCAAAAGAAAACTTAAACCGATAAGTTTTACGGAGGCTTTAGAAAAAGATAGCATTTGTATAATAGCAGAGGTAAAAAGAGCATCGCCAAGTGCAGGTATCATAAAATTAAAAGATGCAGTTTCATGTGCTAAGGAATATGAAGAAGGAGGAGCCGACGCAATATCTGTTCTTACAGAAAAAGAATACTTTGGAGGAGATATTGAAGATCTAAAATCAGTTTCAGAAATAGTCAAAATTCCTGTGCTGAGAAAGGATTTCATTCTGGATAAAGACGAAATCTATGAATCTTACATAATCGGTGCCGATTCATACCTTCTCATATCAGAATGCTTTGAAAGCTATGAAGATATAGAACAAATGATAGAATATGGAAGAAATCTTGGAATGGAACCTTTGCTTGAGTTCTTCTCGGATGAAGGCGGAAACAAAGCAGTAAAAACATCTGCAAAAATCATAGGAATAAATAATAGAAACTTACATACTCTTGAAGTTGACTTAAAAAAAGGTATTGAACTCTTTGAAAAATTCAGAAATAAGCTTGATGGAAAAATTGTTGTATCTGAAAGCGGAATAAAATCAAAAAAAGATATCGATACACTAGTTAATGTTGGTATCACAAGATTCCTTATAGGAGAAACTCTTATGAAGTCGAGCAACCCAGGAGAACTTATTAGGGAGTTTAAAGCAAACAAGAAATAAATTCAGAATCTAAGAAGAGAAAATATCAGTATGGTATATTTTTGAGTTTTATCTCCACCCTTCTGTTTTTCTGTCTGTTTTCTGGTGATATATTTGGAACAATCGGTTTTGTATCTGCGTATCCTATTATGGAAAGTCTCTGATGCGGAACACCTCCTTCTTCAAGAACTCTGACAACCTCTGCTGCTCTTGCTGCGGACAGTTCCCAGTTCGATTTATAAATCGGAGATTTCACCGGAATATCATCTGTGTGTCCTTCAACTAATATATCAGCCTGAATGGCAGCAAGATATTTTGCAAGAATTCTTATGGCTTTCTTTCCCTTCTCAGAGAGCTCAGCAGAAGCTGGATCAAAAAGTAGATCAGAAGGTAAAGATACAACTGGACCTTCCTCTGTTCCATAAACTCTGAAAAGTAGTCCCCTCTGCTCTGCTCCAGTTTCAACTTCTTTTTTTATTTCCTCTATCGCACTCATAAGATAGCCAGTTGGTTTTCCCGGCATAGGACCGAGCCCTGGCGTTGAAAGTAGAACTTCTAATTTTTTCTCCGGAAAAGGTTCTCCTTCAAGAACTCCGAGAGTTTCTCGTAAAGATGTAACAACTGCGACTATTTTCATTCTCTTTGGTTCACTGTATGCAAACATTGCAATGAACAGAGCAAGGAGTGAGTTCATCATGTCAAGCCATATTATGGCCCAACGCGGTGCTTGCTCTCCCCCACCCCCTCCATGCTGTTTTTTACCTAACATATTTGTTGTTGCTTTGTTCTAAATCTTATGCAGCAGCTTTTGCCTCATAAAGCTCCCTTTCCTTCCTTGTAAGATAACCTTTGAGCTTTTCTTCAACGACTATATGTGTTTCTCCTTTTGCCAAAGCTAAAGCTCCTTCTCTTATCATTGAAAGAGTTATAACCTCCTCCGAGTGCTTCATTTCAAGCTTATTCTTTATTGGAGTAAAAAATCCATAAGAAACAAGAATTCCATAGAATGTAGCAACAAAAGCCAGCGCAACACCCGGACCAACTTTCGATGGATCTTCAAGGTTTATAAGAGTTCTGATCAGACCAGAAACAGCACCGATTAATCCGAAAGATGGAGCGCACATAGCCGCAAAGTCATACATTTTCTGACCAACAAGATGTCTTTCAGACATAACATCGAGCTCCGCATCAAGAATTCTCGCAACCGCTTCCGGATCAAGTCCATCTGCTATGGCTCTGAGAGCTCTTTTCATGTAAGGATGCTCAACCTCATCTATAACCGCTTCAATTGATTTAACTCCTTCTCTTCTCATTCTTCTCGCATACTCAACAAAATCTTCAATAAGCTTTGTGTTACTGTGTTTTTTCTCAAATAGAAAGCTTTTTGTTATACCTACAACAGCCGAAACTTGAGTTCCAGTAAAAGCAGTGAAGGTAGCAGCAAGCGTTCCACCTATAACTATAAACCAAGCAGCCCATACACCCTTTCCCCAGAAGAATATCAAAAGATCCTGAATTCCATGAGCTTCAATCATTATTCCCCCAAAAACTGCTCCGAAAATTAGTATAAGTCCTAATATACTTGTTAAATCTGGCCTTCCCATTTTTCAATCCTCCACATTAAAATTTAATCTTTCTTTTTTTGAAATCGGAAATAAAACTTTGTTTTTTTAAGGTTCTATCGTTTTCGGAAGCATAGGGATTAAAGCATGAAACGATACATTAAAAAACATCTGTTTTCCAGAGTTTTAGAAAAGGTTTTCAAAATCTATTTTGCAGAACCATCGAGAATTTTCCTAACCATCGGACTCACAATCTTTCCATCATAACAAACAGCACTATCTCTTATTATTTCATCCTCAAAATTTACAACAAATTTCCCATCCTTTGTAATGAATAAGGCAAGAAAGTTAGCAAGACACATTGAATAAAGATAAGAAGAGTGGGTAGGATAAGCACTACCTGGATTTACAACACCAAATATTTTAACTCCGTTGTAATCTACTACTTTTCCTGCTTGAGTAAGTTCGCAGTTTCCACCCTTTTCAGCTGCAATATCGATTATAACAGAAGAAGGACGCATTGACTCTACCATATCCTTCGTAATAAGAACCGGAGCTCTTTTACCCGGAACCTGAGCAGTAGTTATAACTACATCGGCCTCAGATACGTGTTTTTTCATAAGCTCTCTTTGCTTTCTGTAAAATTCTTCTCCCATAGCTTTCGCATAACCACCCTCAGCACGTGTCTCTTCTGTTTCAAGTCCAAGTTCAACGAACTTTGCTCCAACACTCTGAACTTGTTCTTTTGTTTCCGGTCTTATATCATATCCTTCAACAATAGCTCCGAGCTTTTTTGACATAGCCATAGCTTGAAGACCAGCTACACCAGCACCTATTACAAAAACTTTGGCTGGCTTTGTTGTTCCCGCAGATGTCATCAGCATTGGGAACATTTTGTCTGATAGTTTTGCAGCTTCTATAACAGCTCTGTATCCTGCAACAGTTGCCATCATAGACAAAGCATCCATACTCTGCGCTCTTGAAATTCTTGGAATAAGCTCAACAGAGAAAGCGTTCACTTTCATTTCAGCCAACTTCTTTGAAACCTCCGGAAAAGCCAGAGGCTCAAGAAATCCAATCAGTGATTTGCCCTCTCTCAGAAGTTTAAGGTCGCTTTCCTCAACTTCTCTTGAAGAACCCGGACCTCTTACATAAAGAATAAAATCTGCTTTATCAAAAACCTCTTCTCTTCTCTGAACAACTTCAACACCCTTTGATTGATAATCTTGATCTTTTATTCCGGATGCAATACCACAACCACTTTGAACAACAACCTTGAAACCTTTTTTCAGAAGAAACTCCGCAGAAGCGGGAGTTATAGCAACTCTAACCTCCTCAGGAAAAAGTTCTCTGGCAGTTCCAACGGTTATCATGACTTTTGTATTTATTTTATCCATCCTCATATTCTGTATGTTTTTTCAGAATTCTCAATCGTTTGAGATGTAAAACTATTTTCTCAATATGGAAAAATATCTGTGGGGAGGAGTTTTTTCCGAAACAGAAAAGAGTGAAAATATAAAAAGGTTTATAGATTCTTTCCATTTTGACTGGATAATATGCTCAGAAAATTTCGATATAACACTAACGCATGCTGTTGCGCTCAACAAATTGGGAATTTTGGAAAAAGATGCTATTGTAAAAATATTTGAATCAAAACAGAAGGTTATCAAATCTATACAGGAAGCACAAAAAGACGAATTTGAAGATGTCCACTCTGCAATAGAATTTTTCATTTCAAAGTTTGTTGGAGAAGATGTTGGATTCAATCTTCGGCTTGGAAGATCAAGAAACGAAGAAGTTATATCTTCAACGAATCTTTGGATTTTGAGAAAATTCCTAAACCTAAAAGATATGTTCAAAAAGATTTCAGATTCGGTCATTTCATCTGCAGAGAAAAATTTTGGTAAAGTAGTTCCTCTTTTCACACACACAAGGCAAGCTCAGCCAATACTCTTTTCTCATCTTGTTCTTTCTTATCATGAAGGTTTCATAAGATGTCTGGAAAGAATATCAGATTGCCTTGAAAGGTTTGATGTTTGCCACCTTGGAAGCGGTGCCGGAGCCGGAACAGGAGTACCACTTGATGTTGAATTCATGGCTCAGATGCTCGGATTCTCAAAGATATCACAAAACAGCATTGACTCAACAGGAAGAAGAGACAACATCACAGAACTCATTTTCAACTTCGCAATTCTTTCGGAACTTTTCTCAAAGATAGCAGATGACCTGATACTTCTTTCTTCCGAAAATTTCGGATTCGTTGAACTTTCAGATAAGCTATGCACAGGCTCATCTATGATGCCACAGAAGAAAAATCCAGATACTCTTGAAGTTACAAGGTCAAAATTTCCTAAACTCACAGGGTACCTCAACTCAATGTTGATGCTTGAAAAGGGGTTAATATCTGGTTATTCAAAAGATTTACAAGAAGACAAGAGAATTTTGTTTTCAGCTCTGCATGAAATATTCGAAGTCTGCGAGATAATACCAGAGGTATTTTTGAATATGAAAGCAACCGAAGGCAATATACATAACTACACACTAGCAACTGATCTGGCAGAAAAAATTGTCCAAGATAAAAAAATCACATATAGAGAAGCTCACAAACTTGTCGGAGAAAAACTCAAAAAAGGTGAGAAAATCAAAGATATAACCATTGAAGAATCTCTGAGATTGAAAAGAACACCTCAGAGCACAAATCCAAATTTAGTGAAGAATCAGATAGAGAATCATAAAAAGAGATCGGATCAGATTCTTGGGGAAATTGAAAGATTTCTGAAGAGATTTGAAGAAGCGGATTTCAGAAAGAGAATAGAAGACTATCTTCGGAACATATAAACTTTTAGATATTACACTCTTCTCGTTTGAGCTTCAAGAAGCTTGTTGATGTTTGCTTTGCAGGTGTCTGTGTCAAATCAGGAATCCTCGCTTGGGAGTCCGAACAATCTACGAGCTATTATTACTCTTTGAATCTGACCGGTTCCTTCTACTATATCAAGTGCTTTGACGTCCCTATAAAGTTTTTCGACATAGTTATCGTTCTGGATACCGGCATCTTGCATGACATCTAGGCAAAGAGAAACTGCTTCCTGAGCCACCGCTGGACAGAAAGCTTTCGCCTGAGAAGCTTCAACTATGTTTTCCATACCTTTGTCCGCCATCCAAGCAGCTTTCCAGCAAAGCATCCTTCCTACCTCTATATACCTTCTTACTTTTGCTATATTTTCATTTATCTTCTGGTATCTTGGGATAGGTCTTGAAATAATGTAGTTTTGTTTGATGAAATCTTGTACCCAATCGTATGCAGCTCGTGCTATTCCAATTGCCATAGCAGCAATAGTGGGACGCGTGGCATTAAACGATTTCATTGCGGATTTGAAGCCCGTCTTTTCTTCATACACTTTCTCACCACCCAAAAGGTTTTCCTCAGGAACCTCACAATCTTCAAGAGTAAGGGAACATGAAGAGTAAGCAGAGAGTCCCATCTTTTTTTCTATTTTTGTCAGAATGAGTCCGGGTGTTCCTTTCTCAACTACAAAGGCTCTGTGTCCGGCTCTTCCGATTTTTGGATCAACTGTTGCCCAGACAACGATGAAATCCGCCCTATCTGCATTTGAACAGAAAGCTTTCTGACCGTTAATTATCCATTTTCCATTTTTCTTAACGCATCTTGTTTTTATTCGGGCAACATCTGAGCCAGCTCCGGGTTCTGTCATAGCAAAAGCTCCCCAATGAGGATTCTCTCTATCCTTGAATATGGAAAGATACTTTTCTTTCTGTTCGGGAGTTCCAAGAATTGAAAGAGGAGGTCCAGCAAGTCCAGGACCCGGCAAAGCAACAGCTACTCCTCTATCCCAGTAAGAAGTTTCTTCGCCTATTAGAACTGCTCGTCTTGCAGATGTTCTCTCTCCTCCTGTCTTTCCAGAATCTTCAAGCTCTCTACCCATTCCAGCAACTCTTTCCTGATAACCAATTTGAGCAAGGAACTTGAAAAACTCGTGATCTGGAGGTATGGGCTCGCCTTTTTTATCGTATTCAATTCCAAGTGGTCTCATATATTTTTCGCCCAGAAACCTTATCATTTCAAGAAGCTTTTTATCTTCTTTTGTTAAAGTAAAGTCAACCATGCTTTATACCTCCTTTCCTTCCCTTTTTCTCTGCTCTTGGTAAATTTGCCTTGCAATTTGTTTCAGCTCATATTTAAGTATTTTACCCGTTGCATTTCTTGGTAGCTCACTTACAAATTCATAGTATCTTGGAATTTCGTTTTCGGCGAGTTTATTTTTAAGGAAAGAGATAATCTCTTCCTTCCCAACTTCTCTCCTTGGCACAACAAAGGCAAAAAGATCCTCTCCAAGAAGAGGATGTGGAACTGGAACAACCGCACATTCAAGGACATCAGGATGAGACATAATAACTCCTTCAACTTTTGCTGATGAAATATTAAATCCTCCCCTTATTATAATATCCTTTTTTCTATCAACTATGTATATGTATCCATCTTGATCCATATATCCTATATCTCCGGTTTTTGTCCATCCGTCCTGAGTCCAAGTTTTTCTTGTAGATTCTTGATCTTTGAAATACTCCCGTGGTTTTACACCGGAAATTCTCATAAGAATCTCTCCGACTTGACCTCTTGGAACTTCATTTCCGTTTTCATCACAGATTTTCACTTCTGTTGGTGGTAAAGGTATTCCGACCGATTCTGGTTTCAATGCTGCCATTCCAGGAGGAAGAAAACAACCGGCCATACCCGCCTCTGTTGCACCATAGAGGTTCATAATCCAAGTTCCTGGCAGATGCTCAGCCAATTTTTTCACAGCCCATGGTGGCATCGGAGCAGTTCCAAACATAATAAGCTTTATGTGGTCAAGTTTTGTAGTCCAAAATTCCTCATTCTTCATAACAGAAAGCAGATGAAAAGGAACAGCATAGACCATAACTACATCTTCCCTTTTCATAACCTCATAGAATTCTTTTGGATCAAATTTTGGTAATATAACAGCGTTCAGCGAGTATCTCAGTGGAATAAGCATCATCGCGTGGGAACCTGCGAATGTAAAGAGTGGAACAGAATGTAGAAAAGTTCGTCCAGAATATAAACCCTCGTAAGCTGAATCTTGTCTTACAAAAAGATTTCCGTGAGTTGATATTACCCCCTTTGGGAACCCGGTTGTTCCAGATGTATAGATTATATCGAGGTAATCATCATCGCTTATTTTTACATCCGGAATTGTCTCTGGCATTTGAGCAAGATAGGACTCTAAATTGTAACGAGAAAATTTCATTGAAATATCTAATGATCTCACAACATCAGCAAACTCATCTCCGTATATTATTGCTTTTGCTTCTGAGTTTTTTACAATGAATTCAATTCCATCTTTTGGGAGTTTTACATTTATTGGAACTGGCAGTGCTCCTGTTTTCACAACACCGAAGTAAGATATTTTGTAGAATATACCGTCTCTGTTAGATAGCATTAAGGCAACCCTATCTCCTTTCTTTATTCCATTTTTTAAAAGTAAATTCGCAAGCTGAGACGATTTTTTGCTCCATTCAGAGAAAGTCATTGATTCAACTCCATAAACTTCAACGCGAATATCTGGAAATTTCTTCGCTTTATTCTCCAGAAGCTCAACCAAATTTGGCATAATTCCATTTTAATGAGTCTTACAAAAAAAATCGTGAAAAAACAAAAAGTATATATTTACACTATATACTTTGAAAAATGTCAAAGACCACAACAGTTCAAGAGCGAAAAAAGAAAGAAAAAGTCAGAAAGCTTAAAGAAAAGGGGTACATTCCAATAAGAGAAGTAAGCAAACTTGCTGGTGTACAAAAGTCTCTGATACATTTCTATGTAAATCAGAAACTCCTACCAAGGCCAGTAAAAGTATCAAAACAAATGGCTTACTATCCGCCAGATACTGTGGAAAGAATAAAATTTATAAAAAAATTACAGAAAAGGTATCTTCCTATAAAAGAAATAAAAAGGATTCTCAAAAACTCAAAGAGCATTGAAGATGTTAAAAACACACTCATCAAAATAGATTCAAGAATTCTTGAAGAATACAACTCAAAACAAGGAAAACAAAAGGAAGAACCAATACTACCCATAGAAACAGTAAGAGAGCTTGAAAAAATAGGTATTATTGATAAAAGAAACTCGCTTTTCAGGGAAGAGATACTCGAAATAATTTCAAGACTAAGAGATATAGGGTTAAATGAGAAGAACGGCTTTTCGGTTAAGTTCCTAAAAAATTACATAGATGTTTGTAAGAAGCTGGTTGAATTAGAGTTTCAGGAATTCAACTCAAAGATGATAGGTAAAGTTGATGCTGAAAAACTCGTTGAGATAGCAAAAGTATCAATAGATGAAGTTTCAGAACTTATAAAGATACTTCATAAAAAATTCTTACTTGAAAAATTGAAAGAAATCCAATGATTGATGATTATCTGATGAGTTATCTTGAAAAATCAGACGTCTTTACAATATCGCAAACACAGGATTATGTTCAGGAATTACAACCCAAGTTTGAGAATAATTTCATCTGTGAGCTTTTCAATATTTTTGGTTGATTGTGAGTCTGGAGAGATTTCAATAACGGTAGCTGAAAAACTTTGAGCTTTGTCAATTTCTGGATCTTTTGATATAACGGTTTTGGAGACAGCTTTTCCCAAACTTGATTTAAGCTTTTCAAGAAGTTCCTTGCTATAGGGAGAATCATCATACATATTCGGAACAATTGCGATTATTCCGGGCGAATACTTAAAAGATTTTTTAGTCTGAATGATTATATTCAATGTAGCAGCAACTCCCGCGAGTCCGAGATATGTAAGAGCTACCGGTATGATAACACCATCAGAAGCGAGCAAGATATTCAGAGTTATAAGTTCCAGAGAGGGAGGCGGGTCTATAAATATTATATCAAATTTATCTTTCAGATTATCGATTGCTTTTCTTAGTTTCAGGTGTCTTGCTGGATCCCTTGCTACATTTACAGTAAAATCCGCCAAGGACCAATCAGATGGAACAACCCAGAGATTCTGAACTCTCGTTTTTTTTATGATGCTATCGGAAATTTCTCCTTTTATCAGGAAACTTAATATATTCTGCTTTATTGGCTCAACACCGAAAAGCTTTCCAACATGACCCTGCGGATCCATATCAATTACCAGAACTTTGTACCCCCTTTTGGCAAAGCTTACTGAAAGATTAGTTGTTAGAGTTGTTTTTCCAACTCCACCCTTTTCAGAAAAAACAGTTATAACCTTTGCTTTCTGAGACATATCAGCTCATCCATCAAGACAAATGACTAATAAATTTTATCCCAATTTTTATCTTATTTTTTAAATAATGTTTTACTTTTTACTAAATTCGGAAATAGTTTTCGTTTTCTTTTCGTGATGAGATCAAATGAATACATAATAGTTTCAGCCGAATCATACTTCACAAAATCTGGCGGTTATTCAACGATATATGTTGTTGAAGGAAGGAAACATAGCAAGGTAATAAAAGAATGTCCGGAGGTGAAAGTAGTCGGGGACAATATACCTTACGAATATCTGAACCCGCTTCAGACAGCATTCTTTTATTTTTGGGATGAGAAGAAAGATAATTCTGTTTTATGCGTAGCACCAACATCTGCTGGAAAAACTGGATTAATACACATATTCTTCTCAAGGTTCAGAGGTAGGAAAATCTATCTTTCTCCAACAAAAGCTTTGTGTGAAGAAAAATACAATGAATTTTCAAAAATTTTCGGAAGAGAGAATGTATCAATAAGAACAGGAGACAAATTTGAGTTTAGCCCCCCGAAAACAGAATATGTTGTTGCGACATACGAAAGTTGTCTGGCATCTATAAGGTCTGGGAGCACTTGGTTTTCAGAAGCACAAGCCATATGTATTGATGAGGTTCATTTTGTCATGTTTGGTGGGTCGCGTGGTATATTTCTTGAGGAACTTATAGCTCATTCACTGCTCAATGGCAAATCTATTTTATCTCTTTCTGCAACTATTCCGAAAGCAGCAGCCGAGGAGTATGCAAAATGGCTACGAGCAAAATTGTTTTACTCAGATTGGAGACCAGTTCCGCTTGAGAGAAGAATCGAACCCCTTTCAGAACTTGAAAAAAAAATATTTGGTGGTAAGATAAAAGGAGATACTGCTCAAAGAATAGCAAATGTTGTCGTTCATGCAGCAACAAGCCCAAAAGTAATAATATTCGTTTACAAAAAGGCTCTTGGATGGAAAATAATAGAAGAAATGGATAAGCTCGGAATACCTGTTCTGAATGAGTCTGTTCCATTCGAAAAGAAAAGATCAGCTCATCCAGAAGAATCACTTGCAGCTTTTCACAATGCAGATATACCCATTGAAGAAAGAACAGAGATAGAAAATCATTTCAGAAACAACAAACTCAGATTCCTGGTTTCAACACAAACTATGGCTTATGGAGTAAATCTTCCAGCCGACGAATCTTTTATAATAGTAAGGAACTGGATGTCAAAAACTTTGCCCGACATATCTACAATATTGCAGATGGAAGGAAGAGTCGGGAGGTTTGGAATCTCAGAAAGAGGAATATCACGAATAGTGCCTTTATCAGGAGAAAAAGTTCTTATGAAAGAGCTAGATAACTTTATCAACTCCCCTGACACAAGAACATCACTCGAAAAATTGGTAGAAGGAGATGAAGGAGAAAGAAGAATAACAGATGTTGATGCCATGAGCTTAATAGTTCTGGGTATAATAATATCAAACAACATTGAACTGAAAAACAGAGAAGAAGGAATAAGTCAAATAAAAAGAATTTTAGGATATATGAAGACGTCCTTTCCTGTTGAGATCAGTAAAATACTGGATTTACTTGAAGACTCCGGATGTATAAAAGATGGAAAGATAACACCTCTTGGTAGGATACTTGGTACCTCATTTATTCCCCCATCTGCATACAGAGACTTCAAAAGAAGATTTTATTCAATTACCCCAGAAAAAAGAATCGAATCAATAGCATATATAATAAGACCTCTTTTGTTTTTTAGAGATCTAACGAGAGGTTTTCTAGACATTCTTCCAGAACATCTGAGAACTTCGCTTGAAAACAAAATAAATAAAGCTTTTGAAACAGAAAGTATTCTTGAACTCTGGATGAGCGGAGAGTTGTGGTGGTATTTCAGATATCCACCAGCTCAGTTTTATATGAGACCAGATGCGCTACAACTCGTTAAACTGCTTTCTCAACTTAAATTCTATGGGCTTGCTGAGTTTTCCCTGTACGACATAATAAGAATTGGGCAGAGCTTATCTTATGGAATAAATCCGGAATTCTCTATCGTATCAGCAGTTCAGGGTATAGGATTTTCAAGGGCAGGTGCAATATATTTTGCTTCAAAAGAACTTAACCTTTCTTTGAACCAGTTTGTAAGGGAACTGATTCAGGACAATCAAGCAGTATTGAAAGCTCTTTACAGGGTTATGCTATCAAGATTTGAGAACATAGATCCAACTTTGAAGTCTGAATGGGCAAAACAACAGGGATCTGCAAAACAGCAAGAAAGAATGAACATAATAAGCAAAATAAACGATGAAATAAAAAATTTGAAAAGCATACTTTCTTCTTTCAATGAAAAAGTTATAGATGAAGAACTCGCAAGAATAATAGTGTTTGTAAAATACGGACCAAAAGAAGCAACCGAAATGTCAAAAGAAGATCTCTACCTATTTGTAAAAAGTGATGGTAAAGTAAACTGAATACCTCAAAATTTTTCTCGGAAAATCAATGAAGTTTGCTAACAAAAAAGAAACAGATTTTCTGATAATTGGAAGTGGAATAATAGGGCTAACAACTGCTTGGAACATAAAAAATATCAAACCAAAATCAAGGATTTTGATAATAGATAAGGAACCGGATGTAGGATTTCACGCAAGTGGAAGGAACAGTGGAGTTCTTCACGCTGGATTCTACTATTCCCCGGATTCTCTGAAAGCAAAATTCACAAAGGAAGGTAACGAATAGCTTACAAGATATTGCGAACAGAGGAACTTGAAGATAAATAAATGTGGAAAAGTTGTCGTTGCAAAATCAGAAGAGGAGATAGAAATATTGTTTGAGCTCAAAAGAAGAGGAGATAAAAACGGAGTCGAAACATACATTGTGGATGAAAAGGAACTGAAAGAAATAGAATCTAATGCAAGGACTTTAAAGTATGCTCTGTGGAGTCCCAAAAACTCAACAGTAGACCCATTAGAAATCTTGAAATCAATAAGACAAGATCTAGAACAGCTCGGAGTTGATTTTCCATTTTCAGCTCCCTATAGAAAAAAACTTGATAGCAACTCGGTGCTAGTTGGAGAAAATTTAATAGAGTATGAAAAGCTCATAAATTCAGCCGGACTCTATGCGGACAAAATAGCAAAAGACTTCGGATTTTCAGAAAACTACGTGATTGTTCCATTCAAAGGATTGTATCTTGAAACAGAAAAAGAATGTAGCTTTATTAAAAGGAACATATATCCCGTTCCAAATATGAGAAATCCTTTTCTTGGAGTTCATTTTACAGTTGGAGTTGATGGTAGGATAAAGATTGGTCCAACAGCCACTCCTTCATTCTGGAAAGAAAACTACAAGAGGCTTAGCAATCTCAAACTAAAAGAGATTTACGAAACAACGAAAAATTATTTATCTTGTCTGATTAAGAACAAAGATTTCAGGAGAACTGTAATCGATGAGATCAAAAAATACTCAAGATCATACATCTTGAGTGAAGCAGAAAAATTGGTTATAAGCTACGACAAGACCATATTTAAAAAATACGGAAAATCCGGAATAAGAGCACAGCTTGTGAATTTAAGAACATACGAATTTGTATATGATTTTGTTGTAGAAGGAGATAGTAAATCTGTTCATATACTAAATGCTGTCTCACCAGCTTTCACAGCAAGCTTACCTTTTACAAGATATGTGGTAGAAAAACACGTTTTTGGAGATAGATTCACTTTGCTCTCCTGATGAGCAACAAAACAACAGCATAGATAATCAACACCAGCATCAGATATGAATTAGTATAACTACATCCAACTTCACCGTATTTTGGCTCACTGACTTGTTCGACCAATTGCGATATTGTATCTATAACCCGATTATCATAGAATTTAAGATGAGGTGCAAGCATAGAAGGAGGTATGTATCTGTATAAAGAAGAGTTATGCCTATCATGAGAAAATTCTTTCCAATGCAAAGATGAGAAAGAGTTGGTGATTCTATAAGCAAAGACCCTGCTTGATGATGCATCACTTCCTATAAAAACAGCTTCCAGTGTTCCATCACCATCTATATCGTCTATTAGAGGAGATGACATAGTAAGTGAAGAGTGAGTAAACGGGAACGGATACACCGGGCTAAAATCTTCATACGATACCACTATTCTACCACCCGAGCTGAAAACAAAATATGTTGTATTATCTTTATAGAACACAGAGAGAGAATTGCGAGGAGCACTGTGTCCCCAATTTCCAGAGTATATAACAGAACAGTTCGTCAAGCTTACAACATAGTGATTTGATGGCGTGTAAAGAAGTGCCTTGTTGCCATAAACAGAAATCTGAGGCGAAGTTGTAGAAACATTTGTTAAAACAGGAGACTCACAGACAAAATGAGAAATACCGTTTAGAACATAGATATTGTTATCATCTGAACCTATTCCTATATCCAGGAACCCATCTCCATCAACATCAAAGATCGCAGGAGATGAACGAATATTTCCTCCCGTTTGATATGAAAAAAGAAAAGTTGAGAAATCAGTTCCGGAAAGAACATAAATACTATTGTTATCTGAACCGAAAGCTAAATCCGCGACGCCATCATTATTGTAATCTAATGTAGCTGGTGAGGAAAAAACTTTGCCACCAACATTCAAAGATCTTACAACAGAACCATTTCTACCATCTATCACATAAATGTTATTAGTATCAGATCCTACCGCTATATAAGGTATACCTGATTTTACAACAACTGTTGGAGAAGAAGGAAAACCGTTTGCATCATATGAGACACCAACACCAGCGAGAGCTATACTCCAGATAATATAAAGCTGATTGTGGATTACAGATGTTCCAGAAATAGCAAATATACGTTCCTCATCTCCTGCCAGAACTATATCTTTGATGTTATCTCCGTTGAGGTCATATATGAGTGGAGTAGTTCTTATTCTACCCCATGATGTAGTAGCCTTAAATCTAATCGTTGCAGAAGAAGAACAATTTGATAAGCATGACACAACATAAATTTGCCCGCTATCTGTTCCAAATATTATCTCATAAACTCCATTATTATCTATATCATCCACAGCGGGTGATGACTGAACTGGTCCCATAAGCAAAGTATCTGTAATTTCGGCTTCAGAGTTTCCATTAATGTCAAGTATGATCAGACTACCAGATATCATTCCTCTACTTCCTACAATAACCTCCAATACCCCATCTCCATCGACATTAAAAACCAAAGGAGTAGTTCTTATACTATTTAATGAATTGAAAGACCAGTTAGTACTACAGTTTAGATTCAAAGATACCAATTCTGGATCTAGGACAGAAAAATCTCTTCCAACAATAACTCTATTTGTTCCTGGAATCAACACAGGTGATGAGAACGAATTTACATTAAGAAGACATTGATTAATTAGAGTTTCATCTTTACCATTTACGAAAAATATTCTGTTCTGGGCTACAAATACAACATCTGTTATACCGTCTGAGTTGAAATCTCCAAAGGCTGGTTTAGATCTTACGTTCAATCCAGAATTGAATTTTAAAATTGGATTTTTAACAAGTCTTACAACTCTCAGCTTCTGATCGTTTGCAACAAACACAGCTTCAGGGATTCCATCTATGTTGAAGTCTCCTGTGGAAACATAGTGAAGCACATTAGAACCAATATTGTAGTTGAAGAGCAATCTTGTAGCTGCATATCCCAAAATCTGATTATTATGGGTTCCAAATACATATGTAGTAGTGCTTCCCCTGAATACAAATAAAGATGGTGAAAAGACACCCTGACCCAGATTCATATCAAATATCAGAGAACCTGAAAAGTCATAAGCTTTTATCCTGTTGTTATCAGTTGCTACAATGAAATCAGGTCTGGCATCTCCGTTTATATCTGTTACTATGGGAGGATATGGGATCAGATTATTCTCATTTATCGTCTTTATCTCATACCCAGAACCAGATAAGATAAGTATATCCCTTCCTGGTCCCGGAGGATTTCTGGGAATAACTATAGTTGGACTTCCGGAAAAAATAGCTATAGCTGGTGTAGCGAACCTTGTGTCGTTATAGTGAACTGACCATAGTGCAAAAGAGGATACTTCAAGGTTATAATGTGTTGTTGATATTGCATATATTCTTCCTGAGTTATCTGAAACTATTATTTCTTTTTTACCATTCAGGTCAAGATCAAAAGATTTTGGACTTATGTATATGTTATTCCAGTCCCGAGCGATACCGGTTAATGGGAATGACCAGAGTAGTCCAGGGGGAGTATAAACACTAGTTAAAGTTGCGGGAGAACACTGACCAGTTGAATTTACAGCCCAAACACGGAACCAAAATACAGTTAGAGGCTCCTGAAATTGAATAATTTTACTAGAAGTATTTGCAGGCAGAACATAAGTCACAGAATAAGAAAAAGTTGAAGATTTACTTTTTTGGAGAACAAAATTGGTCTCATTTGATGAAAGATCGTTCCATTGGATTAATAAACTTATATCACCGGTAGAAGAACCAAAGAATGATGTGGCAGTTATCAAAGTAGGACAAACAGGCAAACCACACATTGCTAATCCTTCATCCGTCAAGCCATTACAGTTATCATCAACACCATTACATATCTCAGAAGCTCCTGGATTGATCTCTCCATCATCATCATTACAATCACCAGATTGAATTACAACATATGTAGCATATTCTGAGAACGGATTTAAACAACTAGCCTGACTCCCACCCGTTGGATAATAATTGTCATGATCTGCATCTTTATACCATATCGTATTTGGGTTTACAGAAGCATTACTATCATCACAATCATTTACTCCCAACTCACTCCCAACCGTTATACTTCCCGGAAACACTACATTCATACAACTTGATACACTACTCGGTGCATATCTATCCCCATCTGCATCCACATACCCCCACTGATCTACAACTCCACTACAATCATTATCCATACCATTATCACAATTCAATGGCGCCCCCGGATATATACTCCCAACACTATCATTACAATCATTCAATCCCAACTCACTCCCCACTGTTATCATACCAGGATAAATCACCACATCTACACACGCCGATACTCCACCCGGTGCATATCTATCACCATCCATATCTGTATACGCCCATCTCTCTACATAACCCGAACAATCATTATCCAATACATCATTACAATTCAATGACGCCCCCGGATATATACTCCCAACACTATCATCACAATCATTCAATCCCAACTCACTCCCCACTGTTATCATACCAGGAAACACTTCATCAGTGCAAATTGATAAACTATTCGGTGCATATCTATCCCCATCCATATCTGTATACGCCCACCTCTCTACATAACCCGAACAATCATTATCCAATACATCATTACAATTCAATGACGCCCCCGGATTCACACTCGCTATACTATCATCGCAATCTCCCGGATGTAAAGCAAAATATGTGGAATTTTCAGGATATGGATCTTGGCATGAGATCTGAGAACCACCCGCTGGATAGTATCCATCAGAGTCTTGATCTTTATACCATCTTGTACCTGGATTCACCAAATAGTTACTATCATCACAGTCTCCTGAAATTGAAACAAGCTCTAAATGAGATTTATATCCAGAAGGTCTCTGACACTGATTTTTACTAACACCATCTGAGTACATATCGTTATCTATATCCTTATACCATCTGGTGTTCGGACTTTTAGTGTAATCCAAATCATCGCAGTCGCCAGATACAGACAACAGTTCAGATAGTAAACTATATCCAGATGGTCTTTGACATTGAATTATTGTAGTCCCATCAGAATAAAGATCTCCATCTTTATCTTTATACCATACAGTTGACGGATTTATCCTTGGATCATTATCTTCGCAGTCACCGGAAACTGAAAGAATACCGCTTCGAATTTTGTATCCGTTCGGAGCTGTGCATTGAACAACTGTAAGACCATCAGAAAAAAAGTCGTTATCATAATCCTTATACCAAATTGTGTTTGGATTTATTAGTAGATCGCTATCGTTGCAATCTGAATCATCAGAAACATATCCATCTGGTTTTGAGCAAGCTTGAACATAAAAATTCCGGTCCCCATATCCATCTGAATCAGAGTCACGATAAAATGTCAGCAAAACATCTTCATCTATCAGAGAATTACAATTTTCATCTTTTCCGTTGCAGATCTCACGAGCTCCCGGATTTATATCTTTTCTACCATCATCACAATCAACTCCAATTACATTCAAGACAAAACCCGATTCTCCAATACAACCAACAAAAGTTATTCCATCTGTGTAACCATCTGAATCTTTATCTTTATACCAGCGAGTTTTTGGATTCACAACTGTATTCAAATCATCACAGTCTTCTGAATTTTCTACATATCCACGAGGTTTCTTACATGAGTATATGATACTATTGGGATTCCCATATCCATCTGAATCAGTATCCTCATAATATACATCATTACATATTTTCAAACTTAGATTCCAAGAACCAACAATATTTTCAGATACAACAATATCAAATTCGATAATAACCTTCCTTCTCTGTGAAATCTGATTTGAATAATCCGGCTGCGAAACTTGATCGGAGTAAACAGATGTTGTTTCAAATACGAATCTTATATCTCCTGTCTCTGGATCTATCTCAAATCTAGTTTTAATATTTTCTTTGACACCTCCAGAGATTTTCAGATATACATTTTCTTGAGATGTAACACCTTCAGAATTTTTCAAAACAACTTTGAACCTTCCAGGTTCAAAACCCTCCGGTAAAGAAAACAGTATTCCAGTAGAAGAATATTGGAAATTCTTCAACACAAATTGTATTCCATCATCTGATATAAGAATAATTTCCTCTATTTCCTCAAAATTACTGCCGTAGATATATACAAATGAAACAGATTGATTAGATATATTATCAGGAGCTATCCTATCTATACGAGGTCTCGGTAATCTTGTCACAACAAGTTTTGCAGAATCACTATTACCATTAGCAAGCTTAACCTCAACCTTATATTCCCCCGGCTTTATTCCTTTCGGAATTACAAAATCAATTCTCTCCTCCGAAAAATGTTTTACGTTATTTGTAAAATCCATATCTCCCAAAAATAAAAAAGGAGAGAACCTCTTTATACTCTTCTCTTCGGTTTCTACTAAAACGGAGTGAATCAGATTTTGACCGTAGATTTGAACAAGGGTATCTTCACCTGTCCAAACAAACTCTGGGCTAATAAATTTTATCTTCGGTGTAATATTTTTTGATTTACAAGTTTGTAATAAAGCAATAGATAAAACACAAATAAGCGATAGTATCCCCCGATTGGGCATAACAAAATCAGATAAAAATTAATCATAAAAGTAAATCATTAGCTTATTCTCAAATGGGATTAAGAGAACTGACGTGTATGTATGGATAAGATAAACATTCAAAAATATTTTACAATAAATTCAAAACATAAATACTCAAACTTTTTTAAGTCTATCAAGAGATTCTTTCAATGCTTGAGATTCATCTCTTGCAACAGCTTGCTTGAGCTGCTTTGCTCTTTCATAGTGTTTAATTGCATCTCTTACAATTCTTATAACTTCATCAATGTTAAAAGGTTTAGCCATACAGGTATATGCTCCAGATTTTATAGCTTCTCTGAAAGCCTCTGCCGAGGGATATCCAGTAATAAGAACAATCTGAGCATAATGTTTTAAGTGATTTTTTGCTCTTTTTATAAATTCAAGTCCAGAAATACCCGGAAGGTTCTTGTCAAGTAGAACAACCTTTATATCAGGATCCTTCTCCAATTTTGAGAGACCCTCCTCCCCTGTTTTTGCATAGTCTGTTGTATATCCCTCAAGTTCACAGATCTCTTTGAGGACGTCTGCTACATCCTTTTCATCATCCACAATAAGTATCTTTTCGTTCATAAAGCAACTCCGTCAGAAATTTCTATCTCAAAAGCTGTTTTTATATTTGAGTTCAAATTAAGCTTTCTCTGTATGACACCTGGATTTTCTATAATTTTTATTTTCCAGCCGTGAGCATCTACCATGTTTTTTGTTATTATAAGACCCAATCCGGTTCCATCCTTTTTTGTCGTAAAAGAATGAGAAAAAAGTTTTGATTTATACCTTCTCGGAATCCCACAACCTGTATCAAATATCCATATATAAGCTTTCTTACCGATTTTTCTTGAAGCTATCCCAACAGTTTTTTCATCCGAGCTCGCAACAGCCTCAATCGCATTTGAAAGAAGATTCACAAGCACCTGTCTAAACATTATTTTGTTAGCTCTTAATTTAAAATTCTCAACATCCTTTACAAGATTTATACTTCCTTTCAATTTTTGAGATAATACACTTAAAACTTCATCAAGAATACTGTAAAAATCTATCTCGGTTCTAACAACTTTGCCCTCTCTATAAAATTTTCTAAAAACCTCTATCAATTCCTCAATTGATTCAAGTTTTGATATAATTTTTACGAATCTTTCTTTTGCTTTTTCTTCACTTGTCTCTTTTAATCCTATCTGAGCATGTGCTTTGATAACAGAAAGATAACCTCTTATGTCATGTATTATAGATGGAACCATGATACCGGTACCAAGTAGCTTTGCCATATCGTTCTTCTTCATCTTCATACGCACTTCAATTTGCTTATACCTATATTTTAAGACTCTTAACTTCAAACGCATCTTCCCATAAAATTGGCTTCCCAAGCAGAAAACCTTGAGCAAAATCGCACCCCGAACTTCTGAGAAAAGCAAGCTGATCTTCTCTTTCAACTCCTTCAGCTATCACAACCTTACCTATATCGTGTGAGAAATTTATAATAGCAGAAATCAGTGCTTTATCCTGCTGTGATCTTGGAACATCTTTGATAAGCTCATAATCTATCTTTATTATATCAGCCGGAATCCATCTAAGATATCTCAAAGAGTTATATTTTGTTCCGAAATCATCAATAGTTATAGACATACCATCATCTCTGATCATGTCAAATTCATCTTTTTTAGTCTCATCAACCAAAGCATCTTCTGTTAATTCAAGGATTATAGATTGAAAATTAGCATGAACTGAGTCAGCTATATCTCTGATTGTCTTGTATATATTTCGAGAAGATATATATTCAGGAGATACATTTACAGATACCTTCAAACCCTTTTCTTCCAAAATCTTTGCTTTTCTAAAAGATTCATATAAAACCCACTCTTCAATGTAATATAAGACATTTAGTTCCATAGCAGTTCTTAATATTTCTGGAATGCTGAAAACCTTACCGTCAAAAGTCTTTGGTCTAAGAAGAACCTCGTAGGCGAATACTGATCCATTTTTCAAATTAAAAATAGGTTGATAGCGAAGCGAAAAAATTTCACCTATATCCCTACTCTTTATATTTTTCAGATTTTCGACAATTAAATCTAGCCTTTTTATTTCTTCCGAAATACTTATACTATAGAAACTCAAGATTTTGCCACTTTCTTTTGACTTTATCAAAGCCGCCTGAGAGAACCTCAGAAGTCCTGATAATTCAGTAGCATCATAAGGGAACACACTAACACCAGCGTGGAAATCAATCTTCATTAAAAAATTTGAATTTATTGTCTCATGAATATCATTAATCATTTCTGGAATAGATATTATATCTTTTGTTATCAACGCAAATTTATCTTCTTCTATGTGAGACAAAATATCCTGTGGTTTCAACTTTGATAGAATTATATCAGCAACCTTAGATACAAACTCCCTTTTGCCAATATCACCGAATCCTCTTCTCGCCCCAGATTTTATCTCCATAAGCAAAAAAGCAAACATATCATTACCCCTAAACATCTCCTCAATTTTTCTTGAAATACCCTCAAAATTCGGGAGCCCAGTTATCTGGTTGGACTCTCTCATATACTTCATGTTCAGATTATGAACTTTCTTTTCTTTTGCCCATAGTATCTCCCTGTGTATCAGGGCTGGAATTTTGTATATTTCATCATAAGTAATCCAGTCCCTCAACCCAGAACTTATGTATTCATAGACACGTTTTGAATCTTTTATATCTGATATTACTACCACTGGAATATGCTTAAAAATTTCCTTGAGTTTTTCTACGATATCTTCAATATTATTTCCAGATAAATCAACAAAAATTATGTCATAATAATTATCAGAAGAAAGATGATCCAGATTATCTGCTTTCAGAAGATGTAACTCAAATTCATAGAAATTGCTTATAACTTCTTTTATTTGCTTGAGAAATTTAATTCCAAGAATAGCGACTTTTATTTTCTTCACTCTTACAAGAAATTTAATATTTTTATAACTTTTCTGACGGTTTTTAAAGATTTACTACCAACCTTTATAAAAACTACAATTCAAAAACATAACCTATAATGAATAATAATCTTTCAAAACTACCCTCAACTGTAATAAATTGTCCCTTCTGATAAGCTTCCGGAAAGAATAAGAGAACATCAAAGAAAAAATTTAATTTACTTAATCTTGTTGAGTATCCCAAATTCACTCCCGGAGCAATTCCTATAATATCTTCGGATATATCACCAAACTTTGCAAGACGAGAAAAAAAGATCACATTTGCTCCAAATCTCATATCCCACATAAGGTTTAAAGATAAATCTAAAATGGAATATACAGTATTAAAAGAAACGTCCTGAATCTTTGAATAGAAATAACCCAAAAATATACTTGAAAAAAAATATCTTCCAGAAATCAAACGCGCATATGATATACGCAGTACAGGTGTTGGAATTAACAACTTTCCAAAATTATTCAAAACTCCAATGGCAGGAGATAACTCAAAAAATTGTCTCTTGGCAAAGACATATGGACTGAACTCTTGCTCAATATTTCCATATTTGAACAAAATCCTTGGTTTGACATCAATTTTTGAATCAGCAGAATAGAAAACCTCTAACTCTCCACTTTCTTTACTAATCCTATATATATTTCCAAAATCAGTGCTTACATCTATGTCTGAAGGAACAATATTGCCAACCCTATCTTGCAAAGATACCAAAATCTTTATTTTATCTTTGCCGTCACCATATACATAACTTTTATCTGGAAATATTACTATTTTGTCCGGTAGCCCAGGAAGAACTAATAATTCTAAATCATATCTTAGAAATTCATAGTAGAAAGAAATATTCAACTTATCACCTGACTTCTTTTTGAGAAGAAAATAAAATTTATTCCTTTCTCTCTCAAACTCTATGTATTTTTCATCGTATTTATATTCAACATTTACAGTCCAGTCTACTTCATTCATGTATATATCTGTGATTTTTACAAGAAAGTTTATAACCGATGTTCCATCCGCAAATATTTCCCTCTGATTAAAGTCTGAATACACCGATAAAAAAGCCGGAAAGTTTCTCTTCGAAAGAATATATTTTCTGTCCCCAAAAGTAAGAGAGAGTATCCCAGGTTTTTGAAGAGAAAAAAAATAAATATGGTCTGAAATTTTTGTAAATTGTTCCTCCTGAGCCTTTCTATTCGTGAAAATAACTACCTTATCTCCAAGGTATATATCTTCAATAAAATCTGTTGTCTTATCAGAGTAATCTAATTTTATTCTCTCTGATGTTTTGTTTCCAAATTTATCTATAATGTCAATATTTATGTATTTATCTCCCGGAAATATTTTTACATCTATAATGAATTTTCCATCTGGTCCAGCAGAAGTACTAGAACTAGCATATTTAGTTTTAGCTCTTATCTTGCTAAAAGGTTCTGTCTCTCCAGGTACTTGAACAAAAGAATGAACAGGAAAATAAATATAAGACAAGAAATTCACATCACCAACAAAATTTAAGAATATAACATCTCTATATGGATAATTGAACCTTCTCTTATATATTATTGAAAAAACTTCATTTTCAAAAGAAGATGTAATAACTTTGCCATACATACTTTCGGCCTTTATCTGCTTAACATGTGTATAATCAATATGGAACCGGGATGTAATTTTTAAAGTTCCATCATCCTGCTCCTTTATTTCAACAATATGTGGTTTTATTTCATAGAAACAGTAGTAATTTATATTTATCTCTTTCCTTATCTCGGTACCATCTATATCTTTAAAACTAAAATTTATTGAGCTTGGAGGAGGAGTTAATCTTAAAGGATAAATTTTTAAAATACCACGTGAAAAAGTTTCATAAGGTACATCAGCACTAAAATCACTACATGGGAAATTAAAACCATTCTTCAAACAAAAGGCATAAGCAAAATCATTCTCCCAACAAACGAAATTTTTCTGAGTAATAAGAACATCATATTTATCATTACTTGTTTGAATATTTTCGTAATTCGTTTGAATATTTATGTAAAGTAAGATAAAAAGAACAAATATCATTCTGAATCAAATTTTAAACTTTTTTGTATCTTAACAGTCGGTGGTTTTGTATCAACAAGCACAACAGCAGATTTTCTATCCACTATATTTCCGGAATCATCAAGTCCTACTATGTCTATTTTGTTCTCTCCTTCCTTGAATTTAAAATTTATTTCAAATTTTCCTCTGTCTGAAAAATATTCTATCCCGTTGATTTTTATCTTTTTTATATTCTCGGTATAGACTTCAACAAGTGCTGTCCTTTTATTTAGGAGTTTAATCTCCCTTTCATCAATTGCTCCTTGTATAAAAAAATTTGTAATTCTATATAATTTTTCACCTTTTATATCCGCCATATTCACTTCTGTAATATTCTTGGGTAAAGAGGATAGCTCTTCCGGTTTTAGCTCCTCTGGCTTTCTTACTGTTTCGCTCATTTTTTCATCATTTATATCTCTTTCTGTTTTTTCTTTCATCTGTTCTGATTTTTCCGTTACTGCTGTGTTGATCTGCTCAACTGGACTGAATCTCTGAAACGACTCTTTATTTTCAGAAATAGAACCTAACAAAACAGTTCCTTTCTGAACTTCTAAATTACCCTTTTCTGAGAAAATAAACTCCACTTCTCCGCCTTGAGCTCTTATTACTCTGTCAGCAAGCCTTATCTCTCCTTCTCCCTTTATTCTCAAGGTTGCATTAGATATATCCATACCAGCTTTCAGAGGTATCCAAACTCCATTTACAAATATTTCAACTTCACCGAAAACAGAAACTATATTTGGTTGCACTGGGAAAAGGTAGCTATACATTCTCCCAGATAAAGCAACAGTTACAATAATAACTAACAACAAAAATACATACCTTTTTCTATCAACTTTAACTTCAACAATCATACTCAGACCAGATGTGTTCTAATTTTGCTAACTTCTTCTCTGAGAAATTCTCCCAATTCTCTGTTTTTATCAATATCAATCAATACCTTAAAGACAGTTTTTCCCGGGGAAGATACAACTTCAATATTTCCTCTTATGTTTTGAACTATTGTTCTGGCTATTGTAAGTCCAAGACCAATTCCATCCCATTTTTTCAAAGTGAAAAATGGCTCAAAAATTCTATTGATAATTTCTTGTGGTATACCTTCCTTGCCATCATCTTCTATCTCAACAACAACATTATTTTCACTTTTATAACTTCTGATCTCGATCGTTTTATCTGATGCGAAAACGGCATTTCTCAATAGTTCGTATATAGCAGATCCAAAATGTTCATCGTCAGAATATATATCTGGAACTTGCTGCAAGTTAAGTTTTATATCTTTTCCTTTTTCTTGAATAAAATCTTGCATATCTTCCACAACTTTTCGTATAATCTCGTTTATATTTATCTGCTTATAGTTCGCCTTCATTTGAATTTCTGAGAAATTTCGTAGTTTTTCGACTATTACTCTGACTCTGTTGAGATTATTAAATATACTTTCAAAGTATTTTTTGAGTTGCTCGTCTTGTATTTTCCTTTTGAGTATTTGAACAAAACCAAGAGAAGCTGCAAGAGGATTATTTATTTCATGTGCAACTCCTGCTCCAAGAGTTCCAACAGCAGCTATTTTCTCCGCTACAAGCAAATTATCGTGTGTCTTTTTCAACTGTAAGGTTCTTTCCTCTACTCTCCTTTCAAGCTCCTGATTCCACATCTTTATTTCCTCCCAAGCCTTTTGTATCTCATCAGACATAACGGAAAAAGCTCTTGTCACATCTTTAATCTCATCTTTTCCTTCGTAAAACAACTTTTTCGAAAAATTGAGCTTCGCATAATCAATTGCAACTTCTGAAATTTTTTTCAGAGGAGTTACTATACCACTTGAAATAAAAAACGCAGAAACAAATGCCAAAACAACACCAACAGCTATCCAAAAAATAATCTGGTAAAGTATATTTTGCCAAATTTTATCAACTTCATTCTTTTCAATTGAAACAAAAACCGCAAAATCTGAATCCCGAATCCTGTTGTAAGAAGAAATATATCTCCTTCCATCCTTCTCAAATTCCAAAATCTTAGAAATCGGTTCATCTGCTTTTACTCTATCAAGATGAGCTGTTCCTGTTTTCCCAATTGAGAAAGAGTATATAATTTTGAGTATTGGTTCAATAGAAAGAGAAATCCTTAGTTTATCGGAAGAAAACAATATAGAATCTTTCTCAAGAAATATCCCATCTCCATACTCGTTTATAGAACGAGGTGTTGTACCAACAGATATCCCATTAACGCTTATAAAATTAATATTGTCAAAAGAATCAAGAATGTTCCTGAGCACATCCTCATTATCTGGAGAAACATCTTTGATGCTTGCTTTAACCGAATTAACATTTGCAATAACATACCTATATATAGCATCCGATAGATTTTGGGCAGAGGAAGAAAGGAGAAGATTTATTCTCTGCGTATTTTCATTTCTAACAAGCTTGATCGTCCACCAACCAGATATAGAAAGAGGCAACACTGCCGAAAAGATCATACCTAAAAAAACCTTATGAAATATCTTCATATGATATAGTTTAAGTCTCACGAAGGCTAAATCTTAATGAAAGAGATATTTGAATAAATGCAAAGCTATGTTTGATAAATTTCAGAGAAAAACAAAAATCTTCACAACATCTAAAAAGTATTATTATGGACTCCCACGATAACAAACAAGATGGTAAATATTCAAAAGGACTCGAAGGGATAATAATTGGAGAATCAAAGAAAAGCTACATAGACGGAGAAAGAGGATATTTAGCATACTCGGGAATATCAATCGAGGAGTTAGCAGAGAAATCAAATTATGAAGAAGTATGCTTTCTACTTTTGCATGATAGACTTCCTCTGAAAGATGAACTTGAAAATTTTAAGTCTGAACTTTACAGTTACAGAGAAGTTCCAGACCTGACATACGAGATAATAGAAAGAACAGCAAAATATCCTGTCCACCCTATGACAGTTTTGAGATTAGCAGTTGACACACTTCCTGTGTATGATGAGGAGACGGAGATAAATACTGAAGAAGCAAATTATCGTAAAGCCCTGAAGCTTATCTCACGAATTCACACAATAACAGCTGCAATAGGAAGAGCGTTGAGAGGAGAGAAGCCAATAAGACCGAAACCAGACCTATCTTGTGCTGCAAACTGGCTTTGGATGCATAGCGGAAAAATACCTTCACAAGAAGAAGAAAGAATATTTGATATTGTCCTTGTAATACACGCAGAACACGAAATAAATGCTTCAACATTTTCTGCAAGAGTAGTTATATCATCCCTCACAGATATATACTCAGCTGTCTCCGCTGCAATAGGAAGCTTAAAAGGATCGTTACATGGCGGAGCAAATGAGCAAGTCATGAGAATGCTTATAGAAGAAATAGGAACGGAAACAGAAATAGAAAAGTTTGTTGAAAAAAAGCTGAAAAACAAGGAAAAAATTCCCGGATTTGGACACAGAGTTTATAAAAACTATGATCCAAGAGCAGCAATTTTCAAAAGACTAGCAGAACAAATAGCCAAAAAAGACGAAAGAGTTGGAAGATGGATTGAAATCGGAAACAAAATAGAAAAAATAATGATAGAAAAACTAAAAGAAAAGAGAATATATCCTAACGTTGATTTCTACTCAGGAATAGTTATGTATTATCTCGGAATCGATATACCTATGTTCACACCTATATTTGCCACAGGAAGAATTATTGGTTGGGTTTCACATATTCTTGAACAACTCAAAGATAACAGAATATATAGACCAAGAATAATTTACTCTGGAGAAAAAGAAAGAAAATATATACCCATTGAAATGAGAAGATAAACCAACCAGATATTATACAAGTATCTGAAACACATATTCGGAAACATAAAATTCATAAACAGTAGCAAACATCAGAACTTTTCAACAAAAAACACACAGATGATATAATTATAGAAAATGGGAAACAGGATCAATCTCTTCATAGATCTTTATGAACTCACAATGATGCAGAGCTATTTTTTTGAAGGAGAAAACAGAAATGCAGTCTTTGATTTTCACATAAGATTCAGAGAAAATGTTCCAAGAAGATTTTATGTCTTCTGCGGTCTGGAGTATTTAATTGAAGCTATTGAGAATATATCTTTCTCAGACGAAGATATAGAATACCTCAAAAGCCTTGGTCTTTTCAAAAAAGAGTTTTTAGATTACCTTCGTGGATTCAAATTTACTGGTGATATTTATTCCGTAGATGAAGGACGAATAATTTTCCCTAACGAACCCGTTGTAGAAGTTTCCGCTCCACTTCCCGAAGCACAATTAGTAGAAACACTCGTTATAAATCTAATTCAGTTTCCAATACTTTCAGCAACAAAAGCTGCAAGGTGTTTTTGTGTATCAGATGGAAAGATACTTGTTGATTTTGGAGCCAGAAGAGCTCATTCCACACAATCTGCCGAAATAGCTGCTCGGTCCAGCTATATTACCGGATTCTCCGGAACATCTTTACTTTCTGTCGGAGAAAAATATTCAATCCCGGTTTTCGGAACTATGGCTCATTCATTTGTTATGATACACGATGATGAAAAAGAAGCTTTCAGAAGATTTGCAAAACTCTACAAGAAAACAGTACTACTCATCGACACATACGACATAGAAGTCGGAACAAAAAATGCAATCGAAGTTATAAAAGAGCTTGGGAAAGAAGGAGTCAAGATCACAGCTTTGAGAATAGATAGCGGAGATCTTATAGATGAAGTAAAGAAAATGAGAAAAATTCTTGATGAGAACAATATGCATGATGTTTCAATATTCATAAGTGGTGGAATAAATGAATACAAAATTCAAGAGATCCTGAAAAATACAGAAGGAGTTGGAGGATTTGGAGTGGGAACTGAACTGACAGTCTCAGCAGACCAGCCCTACCTTGATTGTGCATACAAACTAGTAGAATATGACGGAAAACCTAAAATGAAACTTTCGGAAGGCAAACATAATTTACCCGGAAGAAAAAAAGTTATAAGAATATACAAGAATGGAAAGATGTTCAAAGATATTGTTGCACTACAAGATGAAGATGTTGATATAACAGAATACGACTCAGGGTCAAGCGAAAACTTATTAAAAAAAGTATTCAGCAATGGAAAAATATCCGAAGAATATAAAATCATAAAAGATAACAAACCAAAATATATACAATCTTGCAGAGAAATGTTTCTGAGGGATTTTGAAAAACTTCCGGAAAAACTCAAAGATCTATCTCCGCCAACAAAAGATGAAGTCTATAATGTTGAAATCAGCCCGAAGATAAGAAAAATAATACAAGATTTTGAGAAAAAATTCCATGACCAGAAACAGAATTCAAATATACAGAAAAAATCCGTTCAATAGATGAAACATCTGAGACTATATTTTTCTTTCCATAATCATTTTAGCAAACTCGTCAAATATGTATGAAGAATCCGAAGGGCCTGGCCCAGCCTCAGGATGATACTGAACACATATAAAATTAAGTTTATCTGATTTGAAACCCTCAAAAGTTCCATCGTTCAGAGATTTGTGAGTCAAAACTATATATTGCTTTATATCTTCTGGAAATGTATTTGGATCAACCGCAAAACCGTGATTTTGAGATGTTATCTCAATAGAAGCCCTATGTATGTTTTTTACAGGATGATTTATACCGTGATGTCCAAATTTGAGTTTATATGTTTTTGCTCCAAGAGAAAGACCCAAGATCTGATGTCCCAAACATATAGCCAATACCGGAACTTTGCCGATCATTTTCTTCACATTGTTCTGTATAGATAGCAAAGGTGCAGGGTCTCCCGGCCCATTTGAAAGAACAACTCCGTCCGGATTTTTACCTAAAACATCTTCTGCTGGTGTGTAAGCAGGAACAACTTGAACCTCTCCAAATATTTCAGCAAGATTCCTCAGAATATTTCTTTTAACTCCAAAGTCGTAAACTATTATTTTTTTGTCTGGTTTGATCCTTCTTGACTCATAAATAACAGAACTGTGTTTCCATAAACCTTCCGACCAAAGGTACGGTTCCCTACATGTAACATACTTTACAATATCCCTTCCCTCAAGACCAGGATATTCAGCCAAAATTTTTTTCAAAGTTTGAAGGTCTGCTTGCTTTTCGTCAGAAAGCAAAACAGCTTTCATAGTTCCCTTCTCTCTTATTTTTCTCGTGAGAAATCTCGTATCAACACCCTCAAGTCCTACAACTCCGTTCTTCTCAAGAAATTCAGAAAGAGTCATTTTTGATCTCCAATTGGAAGGAATTTCTTCAAGTTCTTTTATAACAAAGCCTTCAAGCCATACTTTCACCGACTCATCATCTTCTAGATTTACACCATAGTTCCCGATGTGTGGATAAGTCATAACTACAATCTGCTCCTTGTAAGATGGATCAGTGAGTATCTCTTGGTACCCTGTCATACCTGTATTGAATATTATTTCTCCTACCTTTATTCCATCTGCTCCAAAAGATCTGCCAAAAAGATATGTTCCATCTTCAAGATAGATTACACCTTTTTTCATCAGCTTTATGTTATAGTATCTTTTGAGAAAACATTTTTAAAAAATCCAGATTTTTGATTGGTTCGGTAATGAGCAAAATTTTGTTCAGAATTTCCGGACAAGCCAAGAGAAATGAAATCTTTCTTTTAATTTATTATAGATCTTCAAAGCTTCATCCTGATCAAAAAACAGAGCAAAAAAAGATGAACCCGAGCCCGTGAGATAAAAATTTCCGAACTTCAAAAGATACTCTTTTATCTCCAAACCTTTTGGATATAGTTTAAGAAATGGGACTTCAAGATCATTTGATCCGAGAAACTCAATAAAATCATCCCATCTTATATAACCTTCTTTCAGTATAAGTTTTTGCAAATGTTCAATCTTTTCCAAGCTTCTATTCTGCAAATCTTTATTCTCAATATAAATCCGATCAAATTCAGCATACACATCTCGTGTTACAGATGTTATTTGTGGAAACACAATAACGAAAAATACAGAATCGATCTTCTCTATTTTTATTTCTTGAACATTTTCTCCCCTTCCAGAGATAACAGATGGAGTTTGCCTCAAGAACAACGGTACATCTGATCCGATTTTTTCGGCAATCAAAATAGCATTCCGATCTGTATTTCCAAGAAGCTCCCTTATGATTACACCCGCGTTTGATGAAGCTCCACCTAAACCTGCTCCGGGCGGTATATTTTTTATAACCTTTACTCTATAAAACTTATGAGTGACATCAGAAACATACTGAATAGTTTTCAAAACTGTATTATCTTGAGGAATATCCCAAGCACTGTGAAACTCAACTTGATTTCTATTTGATTCGTATATCTCTATAATGTCGCACAGATCTACAGTTTGGACAATGGAAAATATATCATGATAGCCGTCTGGTCTCTTCCCGAGAACAAAAAGACAAAGATTTATCTTCGCAGGACTTCTTAAAAAAATCATCCGAAAAGATATGTGTATTAGTCAATCAAACTTGATAGCAAAGGCGATGTTAATTTATTTATAGCGTAAATTCCTGCTCTGCGATCTTTTGGAAGCTGGAAATAATCCTTACTACCGAGATTAAGAGTTTGATCTGCGGAACACTCTGCATAAAAATATATAGAATTAAACAAAGTTGGATCAGCAAAAGGTATAAAAATCTTCCCAGAAGCTATACAAGATTTCGGGAAAGAAACGTTCTCTTGAATTTTTTCTGGTGCTCCTCTCTCTATTGTGTAGAGTTCAAGTCCTTCAAATGGATTTGCTCTTGGCTCATTCTGAATAGCAAAAATAAATATATCTCCTTCCCTTTTAACCAATGGTAAAATCGCTCTTAGATTTTTCGGGCTCTGTTCATTCGGTACAGAGAATAAGTCAGCAGGTCTCACAACAAAATAGACTGGAATAAGGTTAGATATAGCACTTCCTACGACCCCGCCAATTGGTCGAGTTATATCATCTGGGAATCTAATGCATCCATCATCAGCTGGCAATCTTTTTATCCTTTTGACAATGACACCACCCTGATCAATTTCCTCAAACTGACATCCCAACTCTCCCGAAAACCCACGTGCCCATCTTGAAAGAGTACCCGAGATTTCCTGAACAATATTTGGATTGCCGGAAATACTTCTAATCAAACTCAACAAACCGCATAGATCTCCCAAACTGCCAGAGGCTGCTGGTAAAGCAGAAGAGACAACCGAACCAACAATACTATTCAACATAGTGAAAGTAGCCTCGTTTGTCTCATTGTTTTTGCATCCGTTTTCAATCTTTGTAAGAACCTGAGATATATTAGAAAGAGAATCCGAGAGATCCTTTGCAGATTTTGACCACATCTGAACTCTTTGGTTATTCTGAGTTAAAAGCTCTGGATTTTTCACAAAAAAATCCCCTACATAATTCAGGATTTCTAGCGTTGGCTTACCTTCTTCGGAAAGTTTCAAAAGTTTTTTCAGAAAGTCAAAAGTTTCCTTAGCGGAAATTGAAAAGTTTTGTGAGTAAAGAATATCAACAACTCCAACAATAAGAGATAAAACAGCGTAATTCATCTGAGCAAATAGCGGAGAATAAATAAATTCTTTATCTTCCTCAGCTTTAGCTGGTATAAAAATTTCAAGAGAAAGAATCTTCAAAGAGGTTTTAGCAGAACTCTGGAACTGGCAATTTTCCTGAATTATTTTTGAAAGATCTTGTCTCTGTGAATCAAGCTTTTGAATAATTGTTTTTAAAATGGTTTCGGTAGCATCCGAGAGCAAATTTTCCGACTTTTGTTTTTCTCTTGGAGACACGGGAGCTCCCTCTTGTTCTTCCTCCTGCAATTGCTCAAGGAGTTGACCAAGTGTTCCCAAAACTCCGTAAAAATCTGCAAGAAATTTTCCGTATAATGCATCGCAATAAAGACAGCTTTTTCCCCAGTCTTCATCTTTACAATCATCTTTTGCCAGTAATGGAAGAGCATCAACGAATAGATTTTTTGCATCTGATACCAGACCTATTTCCAAATACCTTTTTGCAATCTCAACCTTCTGAACCGGAGAGAGTTCTAATTTCTTCTCCTCCTCTTTCAATTTCTCTGGATCGGTTCCGCAGTAAGAAAGAGTAAAGCCAAGTACAAGAAAAATTATTATTCTTGACTTTGCAATCATACTTGAAATTATAAAAATTCTTTCAAGATTTTGTTAAAATTTTGACCGGTTACATCATCCATCAAGAAGTATGTCTGAAAACGACTATTGCAAGTGGTGGCAAGGTTATAGATACCGAATATTCTCTTCCATGATAAGCTATGTTCTCAGCATTTACTCCTCCCAAATTCCCCATACCTGAACCACCATAGTAGTGTGAATCAGAATTGAGAATTTCTTTCCAGAAACCATCCCTCGGAACACCTACTCTATATTTATATCTTGGAACTGGTGTGAAGTTGCAAACTACAAGAATGATCTCCTTTTCATCTTTGCTCTTTCTGAGATAACTTATCACAGTTTGATCCGCGTCGGAAAAATCAACCCATTCAAAACCATCTGAGTAAAAATCTGTTTCATATAAAGCTCTGTGTTCCCTGTAAACCTTGTTTAGATCTTTTATCCACTTTCTGATTCCTTCGTGCTCCCGATACTGAATAAGATGCCAATCTAAGCTATGGTTGTGATCCCACTCTTTCCATTGTGCAAACTCTCCTCCCATAAAAAGAAGTTTCTTTCCCGGATGAGTCCACATATATCCATATAGAAGTCTGAGATTAGCAAATTTTTGCCAAATATCCCCGGGCATTTTAGATATGAGAGAACCTTTACCGTGAACCACTTCGTCATGAGAAAGCGGCAGGACAAAATTTTCATAAAAAGCATACCATATACTAAATGTAATTGAGTTCATATGATACTTTCTGTGAACTGGATCTTTTGAGAAGAAAAAAAGAGTATCGTGCATCCAACCCATATTCCATTTCATACCAAATCCGAGTCCGCCAACATAAGTTGGTCTTGAAACCATAGGCCAAGCAGTAGATTCCTCAGCTACTGTATGAATACCCTCAAAGCTAAAATATAAAGTTTCATTTAGTTTTTTCAGAAAGTCTATGGCTTCAAGGTTTTCCTTACCTCCATGTATGTTCGGAGTCCACTGACCATCCCCTCTTGAATAATCAAGATATAGCATAGAAGCAACAGCATCTACTCTTATACCATCAATATGATATTTCTCGAACCAGAAATGCGCCGAACTCAGAAGAAAAGAGCGAACCTCTCCTTTTGAGTAATCAAAAATGAAACTCGCCCAATCAGGATGCCATCTTTTTCTTGGATCTTCATACTCATAAAGGTGTGTTCCATCAAAAAAAGCAAGAGCATGACCGTCTGTAGGAAAATGCGAAGGAACCCAATCAAGAATAACACCGATACCATTGTTGTGGAGATAATTTATCAGATAGGCAAAATCTTGTGGAGTACCATAACGAGATGTAGGTGCAAAATATCCTGTTGTTTGATAGCCCCATGAACCATAGAAAGGATGTTCCATAACAGGAAGAAACTCAACATGAGTAAAGCCCATCTCTTTTACATAATCTGCAAGGTAGTGAGCGAGCTCTCTGTAATTGAGATACCTTCTATCCTCCTCCGGTACCCTCCTCCAAGAACCGATATGAACTTCATAAATTGATATAGGTTTTTGATGTCCCTGAATTTCTTTTCTTTTTGAAATCCATTCATAGTCAGACCACGGAAAATCTATGTTCCAAACTATAGAAGCTGTTTTTGGGGGAACCTCAAAGAAAAAACCAAAAGGATCAGCCTTATCTTGTGAGTATCCTGTTGATATTTTTTCCACGTAAAACTTATACTTTGTTCCTTCTTTTATGCCCCTTATAAATCCGTCCCAGATACCCCCATCTCTTTTTTTCAGCGGATGCGCCCATTTATCCCAGTGATTGAAATCTCCTATAACTGAAACATAACTTGCAGAAGGTGCCCAAACAGCAAAATATACTCCATCTTCTACAATATGCGCTCCAAATTTATCATAAAGCCGAGTGTGTGACCCCTCTCTAAAAAGCCAAATATCATATTCAGAAAATAATGACAAATCATATTCAACCTTCATAAGAAAGCTGTAAAAATAAATCAAATAAGATTACTTTTTTGCAAGCTCAGAAAAATTTCTACATGCATAAAATCTAAATACCAGAAACAAAATATACCAAAAACAAAATCAAGATACTGAGAAAAACAAAATCCAAAAAGATACAGAAACAGATTTTCTGAAGTTTTTCAGAAGCTTTAGAAAAATGCTATAATAGCGATGATGCTAAGCGACGAAAAAATACAGGATATACTGAAAAATGAGATTAAAAGCTGGCTATACGACAAAGAGTCAAAATACATAAAAAGAGAAATATCTACAAAAAATTTCAAGGAAACAATGATGATTCTGAACCTTATAGCTGGATTATCAGAAGCACACTTTCACCATCCAGATATAGAATTCGGATACAAAAAAATCCTAATTAAACTCAAAACTCACTCTGAAAATGCTGTAACACAAAAAGATATAGACCTGGCAAAAGATATCGAAAAATATATATCAATGATCCTTGAAAGAGAAAAGAAATAAAAGAAAAGATTATACACTGCTCTTCAAATTTCCAAACCTTTTTGACAAAACAGTCAGCGAATTGACAACAACGAAAATAGAACTCAAAGACATAGCTAATGCAGAAAGCATTGGATTTATAAATATCCCAAACTTGTAAAGAACTCCGGCAGCAATTGGGATAAGAATAAGATTGTATAGAAAAGCCCAAAATAAGTTCATTTTGATAGTTTTCACAACGTAACTTGACAAACGAAACAACACAGGCAGGAGTTTCAGAGAAGGAACAACCACATCTGAGCTTATTTTTGATATTTCAGAAGCAGAATTTACAGCAATACCAACATCAGCGGAAGACAGAGCAGGCGCATCATTTATTCCATCGCCAACCATCGCAGTATAACCTTTCTTTTTTATTTCAGATATGATTTTGACCTTTTCATCTGGTAAAACTCCAGCAAAAACTTTATCTATTCCCAAATTCACCGCAACTTTATGCGCAGCACCCAAGCTATCTCCCGTTATCAGATATATATCTTTGCCATTCTTCCTTAAAAAATCTACAACCTCATATGAGAGCTGATTTATTTTCTCCTCAACAGCGATAACACCTGCAAACTTTCTCTGAAAAAAAACATATATACGAGAATATCCATTTTGGAACTTTACATCTGGGACTTCAAGACCAAAATCTTTGAGAATCTTCTCATTTCCGATTATTACCTCAATATTTTCAACTTTTGCCCATATTCCTTTTCCTTTAAGAGAAAAGAAAGATTCTGGGGGCTTTATATTGCATCCAAGCTCTGCTGAGTAATCGACCAAAGCTTGTGCTATCTTGTGATCTGAAACTGATTCAGCACTTGCTACAAGCTCAATGAAACTCTTCAAATTGTAAGATTCATCGTATATGACAACATCTTTTATTCTCAACTTTCCCTCTGTAAGAGTTCCGGTTTTATCGAAGGCAATATTTTTGATCATTGGTATCAACTCAAAAGCACTTGCATTTCTAACAACTATATTCAAACCTGCAGATTTTACAACGGCTGAAAGCAAGGCAGTCGGAGTAGCAAGACCAAGAGCACAAGGACAAGCTACAACAAGAACAGAGATAGATCTTTCAAGGGCAAAAGCAAAATCAGGAACATAAAAAATCCAGAAAACAAAAGATACAAGAGAAATAAGAATAACAGAAGGAACAAAGAAGGCTGAGATTTTATCTGATAATCTTTCAAAAGATGTTTTCTTAAAGCGAGATTCCTTAATCGCTCTTATCATTTTTCTCAAAATTGTGTCATCCCCTATATTCTCAACTTCAATCAAACCCCACCCTTCAAGAACAAGAGAACCACAAAATACTCTTTCATTATGAGTTTTTACCACCGGCTGAATTTCTCCTGTAATGTGAGATTCATCTATCTTCATCCTTCCCCTTATAATATTTCCGTCTGCTGGAACTCTAACACCTTCTCTGACTACAACTCGATCACCATGCCTGAGCTCAGATATGCTCTTTTGCACCTCTTTTCCGTCTTCCAAAACTATTGCTAACTGCGGCTCCATCTCAATTATCTTTCTCAGAACACCATATCCTTTCTTCCTAACAGACATTTCTATGTATCTCCCAAGAAGAACAACAGAAGTTATAATTGCTGAGCTCTCATAGAAAAGAAAATTTCCCGGGAGAAACTCGGGGAAAAAAGTTTCAACAACACTGAAAATGTAAGCTGAGAAAACTCCAAGAGAAACAAGCACATTCATATCTGAGCTGAAATTAATTAGCTTCTTGAAAAAACCTCTCGCAAATCTACTATAAGCCAAAGGAATTATAGATGAGCAAACCAAAAAATCAATATACTTCAGATAATCCAAATGATGAAAAAACATTCTTACCAAAAAGTAAATAGCAGGTGGAAGAGAAATAAGGAAATCTCTTCTTAGAGCCTTTACATCCAAATCACTTTGAAGATCTTTATCTCCACCCTTTACATATCTAAGTACTCTTACACCAAGTTTCTGAACTTCCCTCATTATCTTTTCTGGATTCTGTGATATATACGATATATCAATTTCGTCAATAAATGTTTGAACAGAGATAACTCCCTCAATTTTCTCTATTTCTTTTTTGATGTCAGAACTTACCAAGTCAGTGAAAATGATCAACTTTTCTGGTACAACATAATAACCCTTCCTTGATATTGTAGAAACGATATCTTTAATAACATCGGCTCCCCCATCGTATATAACAGTAGCTTTCTGCTCTTCAAGATCAACTCTTATATCTTTCACTCCCTTTATTTTTCTTACTGAGTTTTCTATTGAAGAGACACATCCAGCACAGGTCATACCACCTATTTTTATATTCAACTGCATAAAAAACTCTTATATAAATGCTCCCACTATATTAAAAATTGAGCATTTTTGTAAAACCTAAATTCAAATAAATAAATTATGCTCCATCAGCCATATCTCAGGTCATAACTTATTTTAGATTTTATGCTTGCTAGATTTTTATTAGATTCCCAAAATAATCTTCCAAAGAAATCCTTTTCGTGATCACCAAATGTCAAGTGATACTCCATATTATACCTCGGATGCTTTTGGAAAATATTTATAATCCTGAAAAATTCCTGGTAGATAATAAACACAAGAGTCTCACAATGTGAATCTATTGAGACCAAAAGAGAAATGTATCATAAATATCTTACGATCTATACCATATCCCAGCTCAAAGCGGAACGATCCAAAAGGAGTATCCATAAAAACTCCCGGTCCAACACCCTTGTAGAAAAAGGGATTTTGCGAATCGTAGAACACAGAGCCAACATCAAAAAAAACATAAGATCTGAGAAAATAAAGTTTTGGTGAGAAAATTTCAGTCATAATTAGAACCTTGTTTGAAGATTTGTTTCTGAGCTCCGGAACAATATCTGAATATACTGACATCTCCCTATATCCTCTTGGACCTCTGAATCCACCAAGAAAAAACCTGTGTTCCAACGGAACATAAAATATATCCGAAACAAATATTCTACCAATGGAAAAAACAGCTCCAATGCCCCAAAATTCTCTTAGATCATAAAACTCTGATGAAAGCTCTATTTTATCTGAAATCTTCTGTGAAAGAAAAACATCGTTTCTCAGAATACCAGAAAACCCAGATTTTTTGAAGGAAATTCCTTGAGAAACAAAGAATAAATTTCTCAAACTTTTCGATTCCGGTATAATAGAAAAACCAGGCCAAGATGTCAGCTCTCTTAATTCAAATGAAAAAGAATTCATTATTCTAAAAAAACTAACATCGCGAGAGATATTAAGAGACAAAACAAGCGGTTTCTGTATATTATATAAGAAAGTACTTTCATACTTTGGTGAAAAAGACAAAGATACATCAAATTTCTCCACAAGCTTTCTTCTTACAAACTCCGAATGGAAACCAAGAAAGGTAAGACCCATCTCTCTCCCAAATGGAAATACCCAGTATGAAGAACGAATACCAGCAGAAAAATCAAGTCCCCAATAAAATATGTTTCTCCTTGTAAATTCAAAAGAGCCTCTAACTCCTTCAACAGAAGATATTCCACCTGAAACCTCAAATTCGTTTAATTTACCCTCTTGTAAATTAATCACCAAAATAGAATACCTTCTGGGAGAAACAGAATTCTGAGGAACATAATCCGCAGATATTGTATACGGTTTTACATCTATGTAATCAAAATATCTTGTACCGCTCAGATTATCATAAACCGATTCAACAATGCTATTTCTCAGCTTGTCTCCTACTTCAACCTCACTTATATCTTTAACAAGCCTTGTATCTGTTCTTGAGTTTGCAAATATATACCAAACGAGGTTTTCACTTTTATCCCCAGTATAAACAAAGGTAACATCAACAAGTTTTTTGGTTCTCCAATTTTCGTAAACTACTATATCAAAATCTTCAAAACCATAATCTCTCAGTAATTTTTCAAGCTCACTTCTTAATTCGTTAATGAAATCTTTGTCATAGAAAACTGGGGTTTCTGGAAGTTCTATATCATCACTCACCTTCTGAGGGAAATTGTATATATAGAAGTTATCTATTATCGCTCTTTCTCCTTCCTCAACCGAAACTTTTATCTTCAAACTGTCTCCAGAAACATCTTTTTTAAAATCCTTTATCTTAAAATCAAAGAATCCCTTCAATCTTGCAAACTCCTTAATTCTCAAAACAAAAGCGTCTATTTGATCTTCCTGATACAATCCGTATTTTGGATAGAATACTGTTATAATATTTCTCTCTTTTGCACCTATGTAATACTTTATATCATCTTCATCCAAAGCTTTGAGTCCATCTATTCTGAATTCATCAAGGTAAAACATTTTCGGAAGCTTGATAACAACCTTTACATTTGAAATCTGCTCATCAATTTCTACCTCCGAAACATAAACCTGTGGATGGTGTATTTTATGTGTTTTGAGAAAATTTTCAATAAATAATTTGACAGAATACTGAGAAAAGTTTCCAGAAAAGTTGTTTATTATCTCTTCTCTGATTTGATCTTCCGATATATCTATTAACTCTTCTACTCCATCAATCTGTATAAAAAGCACATATTTTCTACCCACCTTCACGTTGCAATATAGAGTTCCTGAATTGAATGATATATCTACCTGAGGATTCAGATATCCATAATCCCTGAGCAATATCAAAACTGATTTTCTAATCTGCTGAACCTGAGCCGGAAAAAATCTTTTTGATTTGAAATCTAACAAAACTGCATAGATTTCATTTTCAATAGATTTATCATCCAAAGATAATTTTATATCATCAATAAAACTCACCGATCCAGATATTTCAACAAAAACTTTAGTATTTTGAATACTAACCGAGCAAACTGGATTAACTACACCCTCCTGCATCATCATATCTTCGCACAGATTTTTGACCTCCTCAACTTTCCTAAATCTCTTTGTTTTCAGTAACTCCTCAAACCTTCTATAGATTTCCAGCGGAATATTCCCACTGATTTGAACTTCTGTGAAGCTTATGATTGGAACAATATTGACATATGTTGATTCTCCAGAATTTTGTAAATAAAAATCAGATATTATCTGTGATTGATATAGCGACCTCAATATTCTATCCAGCTGATGAAAAGATGGACAACTTTTAATTATCTCACAGATCTGTCTTTCAAATTGATTGCTGTTGCAATTTATCTTTCTTCCCGATACATAAACATCAAAGTTACAAGAAAATGCTAAAGAGTCATGAGAAAATAACAAGGAAAAATAAAAAAATAAAGAAAATAACGAAATTGAACAAATGTTATGAAACAAGAAATGAATAAAACTCTTCATCAAATTTAATGTTTTCCCTTTCAGGTCCATAAGACCTTATTACGGTTTTTACTCCAGTAAGATCCTCTACAATGTTTTTTATATCAGATGTTCTGAACTCTTTCAGAACGGTTTTGATATTTTGAACATCAATAAGAGGAGAAAACTCTGTGAATTTTTTACCATCTATTAGATACTCCTCCACATATAGAGATCTTCCAAATTTTTCAAGGGTGTCTATTTTTGTTAGAGCTAAAAGGTCAATACTACCAACTCTTATCGCATATCTGAGCATTGGGAAATCAAGCCAACCGACTCTTCTTGGTCTCCCAGTTGTAGCACCATATTCTTGTCCTATTTCTCTCAGCTTCTGAGATAGCTCCGGATCGTTTATTTCAGACGGAAAAAATCCACCACCTACTCTCGTTGTATAAACTTTTGATACGCCAAGTATAAGGTCAATATCTTTCGGTCCAAGACCAGTTCCGGTGAGAGCACCTCCGGGAGTTGTATTCGTAGATGTGACAAAAGGATAGCTTCCAAAGTCTATATCAAGCAATATCCCCTGAGCTCCTTCAAGCAAAATTCTCTTACCTTCATTGATTGATCTTTTCAAAAGAATATCTGTTTCAAAAACAAAGTCATGAATTACTTCTCCAAACTCGTTTAGTTTTTTCTCAACTCTGTTGATATCGAAATAATGCTCAAAATCAGATATGTCATCAAGAGCTTTGCATAAAGTCTTTGCATAATCAAGAACATCTTTGAGTTTATCTCTCAAAGAGTTTGAAAATATATCTTTTATCCTTATTCCTTTTCTCATGACCTTGAACTCAACAGAAGGACCAATTCCCATTTTCGTTGTTCCTATATTAGATCTTTTATCTATTATTGAATCAAGAAGTTTATGAAAATCAAGTATTATGTGGCATAAGGGAGAAATAAATATTCTTCCCCTAAAATCAACGCCGGATTTTTCAAGTGTTTCAAGCTCTCTTCTAAAAACATCCGGATCAACGAGAACCCCGTTTGATATAACTGCGGAACAATTTGGTTGAAGTATTCCAGATGGTATTGTATGAAGTACAACTTTTCTTCCATCAAAAACAACAGTATGACCGGCGTTCGGTCCACCCTGAAACCTAACAGAATAGTCAAAGAATCGAGAAAGAACATCAACTATTTTTCCTTTTCCTTCATCCCCCCATTGAGCACCGAGAACTAGTACGACCTTTTTCTTTTTTCCATTAGTCATAATAAGATTATTTTCATAAAATATTTTTATATTTGTTCGGTTTCAAAAATAGGTATGAGAAATTTTCTGAGAAATGTTTACAGATAAGTCAAAAAATCTATCCAAACATCCATTGCAAAATCATCCTTGCTTTATTTCAGAAGTTCTAAAAAGATGTAATTTTTCTGGTTTATCTCTGTTCAATTTACTATATTTTCCGGTAAACTCACCGGCTTCCTTTCTTTGTTTGAAAGTTTTAGATACAACATGCTTTGCTATTTCTTCTTCCGCAAATCTTATTTCATCTTCGTAATTTTTTATTCTTTCCTCTGCAAGCCTGCAGTACTCTTCAGATATATCTATGCCTATGTAGTTATGACCGAGAATCTTTGCAGCAACGAGTGTTGTTCCGCTCCCACAATATGGGTCAATCACTAATCCTTCCTTTTTATCATCCATTACCGAATAGATACATCTGACCGGTAGTTCCAGCGGAAATGGAGCGGGATGCGGATTATTTCTTTCAGGTGGGAAACGCCATATAGATGTCAGCAAAGCGTGCTTCGGCTTCAACTCATCTCCTATCAAACTCTTACCATTAGGTTTATAAAGCCAGTATATTCTTTCCTCAACCTGCCAGAAACGCCATCCTCTTATATTTGCTGCAATCATTCTATCCCATATGATCTCCTGTCTGATGACCCACCTTGTTTTTCGCAACCAATCCATAGGATGCAGAAGTTGTCCCCTTTCCCATCTCAATTTGTGATTGTAGAAAAGAGAACCTCCGGGCTTAGTTACTCTGAAAAGCTCATTCAGAACATCTATCTGATTTTGCTGATATACATCTTCTGGTAATCTATCTGATACCCCGCTGTACTTAACATTTGCAACAAGCCAACCCTTTTTATTCTCTCCTTTGTTATAAGGCGGAGAAGTAACACTAACATCAACTATATTATCTGGCAGATTTCTCAGAATCGTCAGAACATCTCCACAGATTACTTTGTTCAGATATTTATCAATCATCCTTCCTCATTTAAGTTAATGAAAAGTCTCTTTGATTTTTACGGAGAGACAAAAATTTTTGTATCTTTAAGATCGGAGGTGTATTTCTATAAATTGAAGATAATGGGGAGAGTAATCACATCGCAAGAACTTGCAAGAAAGGCAACAGATCTTATGCCCGGCGGAGTCAACTCCCCCGTGAGATCTTTTGTATATGTAGAAAATCCGCCGATTTATGTTGATTCCGCGAAAGGTTCAAAGATAAAAACAGTTGACGGAGATGAAATATTAGATTTTGTACTCTCTTGGGGAGCCATAATACTCGGACATGCTCATACGTTCGTAGTCAGAGAAGTTTCAAAATCTCTTGAAAACGGAACATCATATGGACTGAACCACACAAAAGAAATAGAATTCTGCGAGATACTCAAAAAAATATTTCCCGAATCTCTGTTTCGTGTTATGAATTCTGGAACAGAAGCCACTATGACTGCTGTGAGGCTTGCAAGAGCATACACAAAGAAAAAATACATAATAAAATTTTCCGGTTGTTTTCATGGACACTCAGATCAGTTTCTCACATCGGCTGGATCTGGTATGGCTACACTCAGCATACCTTCAAGCGCTGGAGTTCCTGAAGAATTCACATCCTGCACCATAACACTTGACTTTAACTCAGATCAGTTAGAAGAAGCCTTCAAAAAATATGAGATAGCTGGTGTGATACTTGAACCACTCCCCGGAAACATGGGAGTTATAATACCAGAAGAAAAATTTCTGAAAACAATATTTGACCTATGTGAGAAGAACTCCGCTGTTGTTATATTTGACGAAGTTATAACTGGATTCAGAACCGGATGGGGAGGAATAAGCAATTCTGGAAAGATAAAACCTATCATATTTGATTCAGATGGTGAAAGAGAGATTGAAATAAAAACTCGTAAGCCAGATATAACAACATTCGGAAAAGTTGTAGGAGGTGGTTTCCCAATAGGTATCGTAAGATCTGAACGAAAGATCATGGAGATGCTTGCTCCATCTGGTCAGGTTTACCAAGCAGGAACCTTCTCTGCTAACCCCATATCTCTTACCGGTGGAATATCAACTTTGAAAACTATAGCTGAATATGAAAATGGTTTCTACAAGAAGCTCAGACAAATAACGAAGATGTTTTTCGATGTTCTCAAAAACTGGTCTGTAAGAAAAGGAATAAGTATTTCAATAAATGCTGAAACGGGAATGCTTTCTGTATTCTTTACAGAGAAAAGTCCCAAAAACTTTGAAGAGGCAAAAAAATCAGATACAAAGATGTTCAAGAGATTATTTTCTTTTCTATTGAAGAACGGAATACTTATTCCTCCGTCACCCTTTGAAGCTTGGTTCGTATCTATATCTCATACAGAAGACGATGTGCAGAAATTTTCAGAAGTAATTGAAAGGTTTTGAGACCAAATGATATTAAAAATGCATCTCAGATTAACTCAAGAGGGTTTGATATGCTCTCGAAAAATTGAACAATATTTCAAATTTGCTGAAAAATAGAAAATAAAGAATTCTACTGAACAAATTTTGAATTATGGAGGAAGGAGCATGATTGGCGGTATTGGAATACAAGAGCTTATAATTATTTTGCTCATAGTATCTTTGCTCTTTGGTGCGAGAAAAATTCCAGAACTTGCAAGAGGTATTGGACAAGCACTCAAAGAGTTCAGGAAAACTATGAAAGAAGATGATTCTCAAAAAACATCAAAGGAAAAGGAAAACACAGAAGAAAAAATTGAAACAAAGAAGGATCAACAAATAGAAGAAGCGAAAAAATCACAAGAAGTGAGAAAATCAGAAATCACAGGTAGTTAGAATGTTGCGAGACAAGAACTATAAACGTGAAAGAGCCAAAACGAAAAAATAGAACAAAAAATGGAGATAAGGAGAGAAATCAAAGGATTCAAGCACAGCAGTGGTAAAAACTGCGGGTCAACATCTGTTTGGAATGTTTCGAAATTCTATGGGAATCCTCACCAAGAGCATAACATATTTGGGCTTGCTGCTGGAATGCTTTTCTTCTATGGAACATTCGGTGCAGCTCCAAAAAGTATTGGAGGAAGGAATCCTACACTTGTAGAGGATTTCTTCGACGATATAGATCTGGAAAAAAAATGGGAATCACATGAAAAATTTCCGAAACAAAAAATCAAAGAATTCATAGAAAACAACATACCAGTTCTTGCCAGAACAGATCTTTATTACCTCAGCTACTATGGCAAAGGTAGAATTCACTTCCCAGGACATGAAATTGTTATCTTCGGATACATTGAAGATGATAAAAACGGAACAACCAAATTCATCGTTTCAGATAGTTCTTTTGATGAACCACAGATTGCAACGGAAGAAGAACTTTCGGCAGCTATGAATCCAGCTGAAGTAAGCATACCACTGTTTCCGCTTGAAAATTATATAATGCCTGTTGAGGAGTTCAAAGTTAAATTTGAAAGAGAAAATATACTAAAAGCTCTGAACAAAGTACATACAAGAATGGCTCAGCTAGATACTCCTTTTATGGGACTTGGAGGACTCAGAACTTTCAGTGAAGACGTAAAAAATTGGTTTGATCTCAAAGATTCTTGGTGGGTTTTCAGATTCGCTTATCAAGTTATAGAAAGAAGAGGAACAGGTGGAGGCTCTTTCAGATATATGTTCTCCGACTTCCTTAAAGATGCAGCGCAAAAATTCACAGGAAGAACCAAAAAGAACATACAAAAAGTCTCTGAAATGATATTTGATTCAGCAAACACATGGAGAGAACTTGCATACATCTTCAAAGAAATTTCAGAAAAATTGAAAGAAGGAGCAAGCATAGATCAGGATCAGAAAAACAAAATATCTGAACTTGCAAAAAATATATATCAGAAAGAATCAGAAGCTTTCATATTGCTACAAAAAGTTCTATAAATTCAAAGCTATGTTTGATTTCGCAGAATTGAAAACATCATACAAATCCAAAGGGTGCGGTCAGATAACAGCAGATGATATAGGAAAAAGTGTAAAGCTAGCAGGATGGATTGAATCTATAAGAGATCATGGTGGGGTTAAATTTATAGATCTGGTTGATATCACTGGAGAGATACAAGTAATATTCAGAGCAGATGACGGAGCAACTGAAGAAATAACAGAATGGAGCACAGTTCAAATTGAAGGAGAAGTCAGAAGAAGACCGGAAGGGACAGAAAATCCAAAAATAAAAACAGGAAATGTTGAAGTAATAGCAAAATCTCTGAAAGTTCTTTCAAAATCAGAACTCCCTCCATTTCTGCCAACAGAAAGAAAAGAAGTATCCGAAGAGATAAGGTTGAAATACAGATACATAGACCTCAGAAGAGAAAAAATGAGAAGGAATATAATCGGACGGCACCTTGTTTCAAAATCTATAAGAGAAAAAATGTGGGAAGAGGGATTTGTTGAAATAGAAACACCATATCTGACAAAAAGCACACCTGAAGGAGCGCGAGATTTCTTGGTTCCTTCAAGATTACAGTTAGGAAAGTTTTACGCACTTCCACAATCTCCACAGCTCTTCAAACAGATATTACAAATCTCTGGATTTGAAAGATACTTCCAAATAGTCAGATGTTTCAGAGATGAAGACCTGAGAGCAGATAGACAACCTGAATTCACACAGGTAGACATAGAGATGTCATTTGTCACAGAAGAAGATATAATATCTCTTACAGAAAGAGTTCTAAAACATGCTTTCAAAAAGGTTCTTGACATAGAGGTTTCCATACCTTTTCCACGAATCAAATACTCCGAAAGCATAAGAAGATATGGAACAGACAAACCTGACACAAGAATTCCAATAGAAGTTAAAGATATCTCAGAAATTTTCAGTAATTCAAAACTTGACTTTATCAGAAAAAATCTTGAAAGAAGAGGCAAAGTTCTTGGATTTTCTATCAGAGATATAGAAATACCAAAGTCAAAGCTTGTCAATCTTGAATCATTAGCAAAAAGTATGGGAGCAGGCGGTCTGATGTGGTTTGTTATAAAACAGAACAAAATCATATCAAGCCCAGTGATAAAACATATTGATGACAAGGAAAATTTAGAAATATCAAAACTGTGTGACGGAAATGGTATAGTGTTCGCCATATCTGACAGAGAAGAAAGAGCAAGGGATGTTTCAGCAAAACTTATAAAATATATAGCAAAGGAAATGAACCTCTACAGAAGTGATACAAAATTCGCCTTCGTTTGGGTTGTAGAATTTCCTCTGTTTTCTTGGGATGAAACGGAAAACAGATATGTATCAGAACACCATCCATTTACCAGCCCAAAAGAGGAAGACCTTGAAATACTTGAAACAAATCCAGAGAAGGTCAGAGCAAGGGCATACGATATAGTTCTGAACGGAGAAGAAATCGGAGGAGGTTCAATAAGAATACATAATTCAGAATTACAAAACAAAATATTCAGAATATTGAAGTTATCTGATTGGGAAGTTCAGGAAAGATTCGGTTGGTTTCTTGAAGCACTAAAATATGGTGCTCCACCACACGGAGGAATAGCTCTTGGATTAGATAGATTGGTTGCAATTATGTTTGGAGAAGATAACATAAGAGAAGTTATACCATTCCCCAAAACACAAAGTGGTAGCTGTCTTCTTACAAATGCTCCATCTGATGTCTACAAAAAACAACTCGATGAACTTGGTATAAAAATAAAAGAAGAGTAAAAGGAAATTAGAAACCTTAATTTAAAATTCTTCCGTCTTCAAACTCAAAACCATCAATTTTAGTAACTTTGAATATATATCAAACTAACTGTTAAAACATCAGTAGAAAATGAACTTTCTTGCTATAAGAAAATTTATAAATCCAAGAGAAACGGAAGTTATAAATTGAGCTATAACTTTCTCTATTCTCAAAAATTCAACGAGGGAATATAGAACAGATGAGAAAACCGGAGCGTTGAAAACCGAAAGCAAGAAAAATCTGAAATATCTTTTCATAGCCTCAGGTGATCTTAGTCTAAACTTTGCTTGATCAACAAATGAAAATTTTCTGTGGAGAATGAAATTTTGAGTTAAAGAAAACCATCCAGCAATCAAACCTGCAACAATATACCAAACACCTAATATATAAACTAAAAGAGAAAATACAGAAAGATTAGTGATAATACCGGAGACCCCCACAATCCCATATTTTACAGCTTGCTTGAAGAACTTCAACAGTCGATCTTTATTTATTTCCAAATCCTTCAGCTTTCCTTATTACTCAGTATTCTTTATTTATTTCTTCCTCTATTATTTCCTCTGTTGGTTCTGTTTTCTGTATCTCTATAGATGTATTCCTATACCGCGGGAAAGTTGTACCAGATGGTATCAGCTTACCAACTATTATGTTTTCCTTTATCCCTTTGAAATAATCTATCTTCCCTTCTATTGCAGACATAACAAGTACCTTTGGAGTCTCCTGAAAGGATGCAGCAGCTATCCATGAGTCTGAATATAATGCCGCTCTCGTTACTCCCAAGATTATGTACTCGTATGCTGCAGGTCTTTTGCCTTGAGCTATCAGCTCATCGTTTATCCTCTTCAAAACAAATCTATCTACTATCTCCCCTGTCACAAAGCTCGTATCTCCCGGGTCCTTTATCCTTACCCTTCTGGTCATCTGCCTTATTATTATCTCAAAATGCTTATCGTTTATATCTATTCCTTGTGAAGAGTATATCCTCTGTATCTCATTCAGTAGAAACATTGAAGCATAATCCACTCCTCTTATTCTCAGCAAAGATTTTGGATCTGGTGTCCCATCTGTTATAGCTTCTCCCGCCTGAACTATATCTCCCTGAACCACTATAACGTGCCTGTTTTTCGGAACTGTGTATTCTTTCTCCGGAAGCTTGGTTGCCCCTCTACCCTCAGGTTTTATAACTACCTTCTTCTTTCCTCCTTTAAGATACTCTATCTTCACAACCCTCCCTGTTATCTCTGAAACAACTGCTGTATCTTTCGGTGTTCTTGCTTCAAAAAACTCCTCTGCTTTCGGTAGTCCTGTTGTTATGTCTTTCGTTTTAGCATACCCCAGCTCAACTCGGGCTATCTCATCTCCAGCTCTCACATACTCACCTTCTTCAACTGATATTGTTGCTCTAACCGGCAACGGATATACCACCCTTGTTTTATCTTCTTTCTCAACAACTATAGATGGTCTCAGACTTACAGATGCCGCTATTGGCTCTATTATTGTTCTTACTATCTTTCCAGTAGTCTCCTCTGTCTTCTCTATAACTGTCACGCCTGGAACTATATCTTGAAATCTAACTATACCTGAGGCGTGTGTAAGTATTATGTTAGCATATGGATTCCAAACTGCAACCTTCTGGCCTGCTTTGACCTTATCCCCCTCTCTCCTCAAAATTGCAGCTCCGTATTTCAATTCATATCTTTCAAGAGTTCTTCCTTTCTCTGAAACTATGTTCAAGTATCCAGCTCTTGATATTACCCTGAGAATCTTTGAACCTTCTATCAAATCAGATTTATCTACGTTTATTTTCTCCATCTCATCTTTTGATATCTTTATTTCAACATATTTGACGCCCTCGAATTTTACAATTCCGTCATGGGATACAATTATATCTCCTCGCTCAGATATTGCACCAATCCCACCGTAGTGGAACGTTCTCATCGTAAGCTGTGTTCCCGGTTCTCCTATTGATTCCGCAGCTATTATTCCCACAGCTTCTCCTATTGTCACAGGTTGCCACATCGAAAGGTCCCATCCATAGCATTTCTGACATACTCCATCCTCAAGATCGCAGGTAAGCGGACTTCTGATCCTTACAGACTCTCTTCCGAGTTCCTCAATAAGCTTAGCTTTATTTTTATCTATAATCTCTCCCTTCTTTACTATAATCTCTCCGGTTTCTGGGGAAGTTATATCTTCTGCTGCTGTTCTTCCAAATATCCTTTGCCAGAGCGATCTCAGAATTTCTCCTCCGTGCGCAAGAGCTTTCATCTCTATTGATTTTTTTGTTCCACAATCCTCCTGCTTTACGATCACATCTTGTGCAGCATCCACCAATTTTCTTGTAAGATATCCAGCTTTTGCAGTTTTCAAAGCTGTATCCGCCAGACCTTTTCTACCTCCGTGCGTGGATATAAAGTATTCAAGTGGAGAGAGACCTTCTCTGAGATTAGAAAGAATTGGGAACTCTATAAGCTCACCTGTTGGCTTTGCAACTATTCCTCTGACTCCATTTATCTGTTTCATCTGCTCATACGAACCCCTTGATCCAGAGTGCACCATAAGGAAAGCTGGGTTCTTTGAATACCATCTCTCTGTCTTTCCATTCACATCATAATCCTCATAAGAAAGCTCTTCACGAACAGCTTTTCCTATCCTTTCTGTGTACTCAAGCCAAATTTGCGTTATCCTGTTATATCTTTCACCCCATGTTATCAACCTCCTTGCATACTTCTCTTCTATACTCTTGACTATTTCGGATGCCTCTTTTATAAGCTGTTCTTTCTTTGCAGGTATCTTGAAGTGGTGTATTCCAAGAGTAAAACCAGATCTTGTCAGCATTTCAAAACCCATGTCTTTCATTCTATCGAGCAGAATAACCGTATCCTTCTCGCCTGCTTCCATACGAGAGACCGAGATAAGCTCTATTATTTCTTTCTTTCCAAGAGGTTTGTTTACGAGTTCAAAACACAGCTTCTTCGGTAGTATGTCGTGATAAAAAATAACTCTTCCGGGTGTGGTACTGTATATTTTCTCTTTTCCTTGACATTTTGAACATTGGCAAGTTATGAGACATTTTATCCTTGATTGTAGATCAACTTCCCCATTAACATAAGCCATAAAAACCTCTCTTGCCGATGAGAAAAGCTTCCCTTCTCCCTTTTTACCTGGAAAATCAACTGTCATCCAGAATATCCCCATAACCTGATCTTGTGTCGGATATACAATTGGACCTCCGTGAGCAGGAGAGAGTATCTGGTGAGTTGAAAGCATAAGAACACGGGCTTCTGTCTGAGAATGTATTGAAAGCGGAAGGAATAAACCCATCTGGTCTCCATCAAAATCTGCATTATAAGCGGTACATACAAGTGGATGAAGCCTTATAGCCTTTCCTTCGGTTAGCACAACCTCAAATGCTTGAACATTCATTCTATGGAGCGTTGGAGCTCTGTTCGCAAGAATTAACTTTTCTTTTATGACATCTTCCAAAGCCTGAAATAAATACTTCGCATATTCATCATCTTTACCGCTTAAGGCTATATATTTTTTCTCGTCAAAAAGTTTTCTGGCTTCCTTAACTGATGTCACTATTCTCTTGTCTATCAACCACCAGAGTATAAAAGGTTTGAAAAGTTCAAGGGCTATCTCCTTCGGAACAGCTATCTGATGAAGCTTGAGATCTGGTCCAACCACTATCACACTTCTGGCTGAAAAATCAGTTCTCTTTCCCAAAAGGTTTTGTCTGAATCTACCATACTTACCCTTTATTATATCTGCCAGAGATCGAAGAGTCATTCCTGTTCTTGATGTAGCTTGCTTCTTTGTCTTTGATGAATCTATCAGAGAATCAACAGCATTTTGAAGGAGTCTTATTTCATTTTCTATAACTGAGTCCGGAACTCCAATACCTATCTCAAGAAGTTTCTTTATCTTGCCAAGGCGAATGTTTCTCTGAATTATCATTCTATAGAATTCATTAAGATCACTTCTTGCTATTCTTCCTCCTTCAAGCTGAACTATTGGTCTGAGCTCCGGTGGTAAAACAGGTATAACCTCAAATATCATATCCTCCGGCTTTGATGACTCTGCATTTGAGATGAAACCAGATATAACTCTGAGTCTTCTTGACAGCTTTACAAAGCTAGATGATTTTGTGTCATCTGCACCCTCTTTTTCCTGAACAGCTGAGATCTCAGCTTTCACAGTCTCCAATAAAACTGAGAAATTTAGATTTTTGAGAATATACCTTATTGTTTCCGCACCAGACCCAACTATAAAGTTCTGTGGAACTTTCTCTTTTATACCAGCTCCTTTTTTACTAATAACAAAAGCAAACTGATCTTTTCCAAATGACTCTTTCTCTACAACTATGTTCTTGTCATCAAATGCCCTTATACTATCTCCTCCAAGCCCTCCTATCAATGTTATCGGTGAGAAAATCTCTGGGAAAAACTTTATAAGTAATCCTATTATCTCTCTTTCTACTATAAGATACTCTGTAAATTTTATAGCATTCAATATAAGTTCCTTTCTCTTTTCTTCAAATAGTTTCTCCGAGTCACTTGAAGAGTCTAGTTTCTGCAAGACGCTCTGCAAGTACCTTGTTATATCATCAACTTCCTTTACATCCTTGAACTCTGATATAGAAGATAAAACCTTCTTGCATAGCAGCTCCAAACTTTTCTTTTGCAAAATCTCTTTGTCAAAAAGTACATCTATGATTTTTCTTCTTATAGCCATGTGCTTAAGAAGAACATCTATTTTCATTATCTGGTCTATATGACGAGAGTATCTCTTGTTAAAGTCTACATCTCTTATGTTGACCTGATTCTTGAGCTCTTGTATCATCTCTTCTTTCTGTTCATCTTTCAGAGAGAACTTTGCAATTTTTTCTGGCGGCTGCACTATGACCCAACCACTAAAATTAGTTATATCTTCTATATCTTTCACAGATATGTCAAGAATAGTAGATATCGGATTTGGCGGAACTTTGAGAAACCATATATGAACCACTGGATAAACCAAAGTTATTTTACCCAATCTTTCTCTTCTTGTCCTTCTCGTTGTAACCTCAACTCCGCAGCGCTCACAAGTATGGCCTCTATATCTTGGTCCCTTGTATTTTCCGCACAGGCACTCAAAATCGTTTACGGGACCAAATATCTTTGCACAAAATAGTCCATCTCTTTCAGGTTTGCCGGTTCTATAGTTTATAGTATCTGGTTTCCTTACTTCACCATGCGCTAACTTTGATATCTTTTCCGCAGAAGCTATGGAAATTCTTATTGCCTCTATGTCATTTATACTTCTTTTCGTTATTGCTTCCATAAATTTATCCTCCTTCTCTTAAGAATTAAAATTTATTTCTTCTGAACTTTCCTTAACTTCTTCTTCTCAATATCTTTTTTGATGCCACTCCCATCTTGTGTTTCTTCTTCCTCTTTTTTCATTTTCATCTCTTCTATATCTCTCTTTGATAAGAGTTCTATATCAAAGCCCATAGATTGAAGCTCTTTTACAAGAACAAGAAAAGACTCTGGAATTGATGGCTCGTATATTGGTTTTCCTTCGATTATATTGTGAATTATTCTTTCCCTTCCGGAAATATCATCTGATTTAACAGATAGCATCTCCTGTAGCGTGTAAGATGCTCCGTAAGCTTCAAGTGCCCAGACCTCCATCTCTCCGAATCTCTGACCTCCACCTCTTGATTTTCCTCCAAGCGGTTGCTGTGTAATGAGAGAATATGGACCCGTTGACCTTGAATGTATCTTATCCTCCACCATATGTACAAGCTTAAGTATGTACATAACTCCAACTGTTATATTATCACCGAAGTAATCACCGGTTATCCCGTCTCTAAGATCAACAGCAGAAGATTCTGGAATACCAAGTATCTTCGAAAATCCTCTGATCTCTTCCTCTTTCGGAGAAATAAAAGGGAAAACTCCGAATCTTACCCCGAGTTTCTGGGCTTCTCTGAGAAATTTTACCAGAGCGTCTGAATCCATCTCATCTACATACTTGAAGAAATTCTCAAGCATTTGATTCTGAACACCGTTTGTAAGAAATTCTTTTATCTTTTTCTTTATCTCACCGGAGTTCTCTCTTATATATTGATCACGTAAAGAAGAAGCTATCTCCCCTATCTTCTTCCCAAGCTCTTTTGATATCCACCCAAGTTGGAGTTCAAGAAGCTGTCCAACATTCATTCTTGAAGGAATCCCAAGCGGACTCATTATCATATCTATTGGAGTTCCGTCTGGCATAAACGGCATATCCTCAACTGGAAGTATAACTGACACAACTCCTTTGTTACCGTGCCTACCAGAGAACTTATCTCCAACCTGCACCTTCCTCTTTGACGCTATCATTATTCTTATTCTCTTGAGAACACCCGGTGGAAGTTCTTCTCCCTTCTTTATCTCCGATATTTTGTCTTCATATATCTTCTTGAGCATCTCCTCCCTATGACTGAATTCTTCTATCGCTCTCTTTATGTTATCAATAGAAAAGTCATCTATATGTCCTCTAAGTGATTCTACAAACTTTATCATGTTTGATATGTCTTTGTATGATTTAAGCTTTGTAACAAACGCCTCTCTGAATCTCTGGTCGTTTTCAGAAAACTCATCCTTATCTATCTTGAGTGTAGACAATATTCTTATTCCGAGTATATACTGGCGCATGTTCTCCCACAACTGACCTCTTAATATCTCCACTGCATCCGCCATATCTTTCTTGACCTTTGCAATCAGAGCTTCTTCCTGATCCTTTATTCTTTGATCTTTGACTATGTTCTTTCTGTAATGAATGTGAACTCCTATAACAATACCTTTTATATCTGGCGGACACCTCAGGAAGTTTTCTCTGACACTCTCTGGACTTTTTGCAAATATTGACTTTATCAATCTCTCTTCTGGAGTCAGCGGAACCTCCGGCACAGGTGTTAGCTTCCCTACTAGAATATCGCCCGGATTTACAAAAACTCCTTCTCTTACGATTCCATCTTCATCAAGATGAACAAGAAGATCCTGAGAAACTGTTGAAAGATCTCTTGTAGTTTCCTCAGGTCCGTATTTTGTTTCTCTCACATCAACCGACAGCTCTTCAAGGTGAACAGATGTAAACACATCGTCATACACAAGTCTCTCTGAAATAACTATTGAGTCCTCAAAGTTATATCCTCGCCAACTCATTATTGCAACAAGTATGTTTTTGCCAAGAGCAAGCTCACCTCCAGCGGTTGAAGATCCGTCTGCGATAACTTGTCCAGCCTTCACATACTCACCAAGTCTAACGATTGGTCTTTGATAAAGACAGGTGGACTGATTAGTTCTGGCCCACTTTACAAGATTATATATGTCTGCCTGACCTTTTAGCTCAATGTGTTCTGGATCATCTATTTCTATAACAATTCTTGATGAGTCAACATACTTGACCCATCCGGAGTGTTTTGCTGTGATAACGGCTAGAGCGTTTTTAGCAACTATTCCTTCAAGTCCCGTACCAACAAGTGGTGCCTCCGTTGATATAAGAGGAACAGCCTGCCTTTGCATGTTTGCTCCCATAAGTGCTCTGTTTGAGTCATCATGCTCAAAAAACGGAATCAGGGAAGCAGAAACTCCGAGTATCTGAAATGGAACCGCATCTATATAATTTATGTCTTCTCTCTTGCAAAGCTTTATCTCAGTTCCAACTCTTGCAGGAAGATACTCCGGAACAATTCTTCCTTCTTTATCAATCTCAACACCCCAAGGAGCTATTGCAAATTTCTCCTCCTCAATTGCTGAAAGATACTCCACTTTGTCTGTCACATATCCGTTCTGAACTTTTCTATAAGGAGTCTGCAGAAGCCCAAGCTCATCTATTTTTGAGAAAATTGCCATAGATGTGATAAGTCCAACATTCTGACCCTCTGGAGTTTCAACAGGACATATCTTACCATAGTGAGATGAGTGAACATCTCTTGCTTCTATTCCTGCTGTTTCTCTTCTGAGTCCCCCTGTTCCCAAAGCAGAAAGTCTTCTTTTGTGAGTAAGTTCAGAAAGAGGGTTTGTGTTGTCAAGAAACTGAACAAGCTGACCCATCGCGAAAAATTCTCGAAGTGCAGATGCCGCTGGCTTGAAATTTACAATATCTCTTAGCCCCTTTGTTTCAAGATCCAACTTCTGTAATTTCTCGTATATAGTTTTTCTTATTCTCTCAATACCACGCTGAAGCTCAAGCTTGCACAACTCTCCAACAGATCTTACTCTTCTGTTTGCAAGGTTATCTACATCATCTATCTTCTTATCTGGTTTTCCAGCTCTCAGATCAAAAAGATACCTTATAACCTCAACTATATCAAGATATGTCAAACCCTCTGGGTACCAATATGCTCTGAACGAAATCCCACCTTTTGTCTTTGCATACCTTATTAGCTCCCCTATATTATCTTTATTTATGTTATATGATTTGCTTACCAAAACTCTACCTTTTTCGTCAAGTATATCCTCAACCGTAGAGTACTCAAAAAGTTCTCTATCCGAAATCGGGATCCATTCTACTTTTTCCTTTTCTATTAAATCCAAATATTCGTCGCTCATTCGCAATCCCTCGTTCAGATATGTATCTCCAACCTGAAAACCCTGAGATAAAACCTGGTATCTCATCAACTTTCTATTATAACTCTTGAATATCTTGCCTTCTCCGTCTATTCGTATCTCAATCGGAAAATCTAATCCGAGTCTCCTTACAATTCTGATTCTTCCTACTCTTGAAAGATTGAACTTGTCCGGCTTCATGAACATACCTCTCACATACTCTGAAATGAGTTTCGGATCTGTCGGTTCACCAGGACGAGTTCTTCTGTAAAATTCAACAGCTGCATCTTCCTGTGTCTTTACCTTGTGTTTTCTCTCCATCTCCCTGTATGTCCTCACAATAGATCCAGATATGAAAACATCATCATACCATACCACGGGAATCCTATATATACCCTTCTTGAAAAATTCGTTCAAAAGAACCGGATCTATCTCCTGACCAGCTGAAGTTCCTGCCATATTCTTTGCTAAAACGTGTGTCCCGTAATTCTTTCTCTTGGTTGGATCAAATTTCTCCTCTGAAACCTTCAAAAAGTATCTCTCTCCTTCTCTGTAAATATATTCATTATCTTTCTCCATTAGCTCTCTTATAAATGGTAGAGTAAATTTACCTCCCTTTTTGAGAGATGAGCCCCCAACATTATAGTCAAGCGAAGCTCTCTTGTACCTAAGAACATCTGGTTTTATCTCAAGAAAAATATCATAAGAATTTGCATTTGGTTTCAGAAGTATCTCCTCAACTTCATATATTGGCAGAAGGTCTTCAAGATCAAGACCTATGGCCCTGAGGAATATCCAAGCGTTTATTCTCTTTTTCTTTCTCAATCTAACATGAAGAATATCCTTGAGATCGAAGTCAAAATCAATCCACATTCCTTTGTATGGCACAATACGAGCAACAGGAACAAATTTCAGAGTAGTTTTCATTTTGTATTTATCGTACTCAAAGTAAACTCCGGGAGATTTATGAAGCTGGTTCACTATAACTTTTTCTGTTCCCGCAATTATGAAAGAACATCTTGGAGACATACGAGGTATCTCTCCGAAATAGACCCAGTCTTCTATTATTTCCTTTGGTTTTTCGTTGGTCTTATCTTCAAAAATCGTCAGTCTGAACTTCACTTTCATTATAGAGGAGTAAGTAAGCTCTCTTATCTTACATTCTTCTGGTGTGTATCTTGGTGGGTCAATTTGAAAATCAAGATACTCAAGCTTTCTACCTGGAACTTCAAATACAAGCGAAGAAAGAACCTCATGAATACCGGAGTTTTTCTTATCACCTTTTTCTCCAAGGAATATATCGTAAGATTCTTTTTGTAGAGAAAGGAGATCTGGTATGTCTATTTGAAGCTTATACCCACTTGGAGAGAATCTTTGATTTAGTTCGCCGAGATAATATGGATATACGCCAAGCTCTTGTAGGTTTTGGTTAGTTTGCTTTACCATAAATTTGAGAAAACTTTTATAAATTAAAGGTTATACTTTTTATAGCTAAAAAATCAGAAAATTTATGTAAGCTCTACCTTGGCTCCGACTTTTTCAAGCCTTTCTTTAAGTTCCTTAGCTTCCGCTTCAGAAACTCCTTCTTTGACAACTTTTGGAAGAGCCTCAACGAAGTCTTTTGCTTCCTTTATATTGAGATTAGGAAGTATCGCTCTTATTTCTTTTATTATCTGGAGTTTATTTGGACCTGCATCTTTGAGAACAACATTGAAGGTTTTTTGTTTTTGTTCTTCTTGTTTTTCAGCTGGAGCTGCTGCGCCAGCAGATGGTTGCCCAACCGGAGCAGCTGCTATCGGAACTCCTGAAATTCCAAAAGTTTTTTCAAGAGCTTTAACAAGCTGAACTAACTCCATAACATTGAGCGAGCTTATTGCATCTACTATACCCTTTACCTTTTCTGTCATTTCTAATTCCTCTGTTTTAAGTTGCTCTGCCATAATAGATCCCTCCTCAAGTATGCTTTTGATTATAAAAAAAATACAACAAAAAAAACATAAAAACAGAAAAATTCCGTTTTTATTATTTAGTATTATTTTCTTTAAAATGTTAGAAAGAATAAACTTCTATGTATCATCTGCATTATTGGGGGTAATAGCTTTTTCGCTAATAATATATTCGTTTTCTTTCCAAAAGACAGAAATAGAAAAATATGAAGAAGAAAGAATAAGAAAATATGCAAGTGGATATCCCCGGACAATAAAAAAAATATATAAATTCTTAGGAGAATGGATTATATGGATTGCAAGCAAAGTTTTTGATGCATTTCCGAAGAACATAGATCCAATAAAAATATCTATTTCCGGAATGATACTCAGTATTGGAGCAGCGGTCTCAATATCTCTCAACTTTGTATCCCTCGGGAGTATTCTTGTATTACTTGGAGGATTTATGGATATTTTAGATGGAAAATCAGCCCGGACCAACAACAGAGTAAGTCCGTCCGGAGCATTCATTGATTCTGTCCTCGATAGAATAGGAGAAATCGCAATATTCTCTTCCATATCTATTATGTATATTCAAAACAACTACCAAATTCCCGCGAGTATAACAGTACTTGCTCTTGGATTCTCTATACTTGTAAGCTACATAAGGTCTCGCGGAGAGTCTCTCGGAATACTATCAGAGGAAGGAATCATGAGAAGACAAGAAAGAATCTTTCTGATATTTACCGGATTACTTCTTGATTCATTATTCTACCTTCTGACAAAGAAAATTATATTTATTACTATATCGGTAACACTCATACTTATTGGATCTCTCTATACATCAATAGAAAGATTCAGATTCATATATCTCAAACTCAAAAGTAAGAAGTAGATGAATATAAGATTGTATGTTTCCAAACTTTTAGTCAAAAGTTCTCCTGGTAATTAATTAAATAAAACAAAATCAGATGGATCCAAATTCAAACGAAAACTCAACCAAAACAAAAAAAATAAAGTTTCACATAATAACAGTCTTTCCAGAATTTTTCTCTTCTCCTCTGAAAGTCGGACTTATGGAAAAAGCTATACGCAATGGTATAATAGACCTTGAATTCATAGATCTGAAAAAATTTGACGAGATTCTTGATGACAGACCATACGGCGGCGGACAGGGAATGATTTTGAAAATAGAACCAATAGTAAAGGCTATAAGAAGCATTAAACCCGAAGGAGATAAAATCATAAAAATAATCACAACACCCTCCGGCAGCCTGTTCAACCAAAAAAAAGCGCAGGAAATGTCGGGATATTCAGATATAGTTATAGTATGCGGGAGATACGAAGGAATTGATGCAAGAGTTATACACTACATTGATGATGAAATATCAATAGGAGATTATGTAATACATTCAGGAGAAACCGCAGCTCTGGTCATCATAGAATCTGTTGCAAGATTGCTTGAAGGATTTAAATCAAAAGAATGTACCGAAGAAATATCTCTGAATCTACTCGGATATCCACAATATACACGTCCAAGAGAATTTGAAGGATATAAAGTACCAGATATTCTCCTTTCAGGAAACCACAAAGAAATAAGAAGTTTCAGAATAAAAAAATCAATTGAAAAAACAATAAAGAAAAGACCAGACCTTGTTGCAAAAATATTACACGAAATAAAGAAAAAAGATTCAATTGTTAAAGAATTCCTTGAAGGTAAAATAGATGAATCAGAAATAAAAAAAATACTTGAAGATTATTTTGAAAAATTAGAAATAAAACCGGATCCGTTTATTTGATTGAAAAATTTTTAGATCCACAATAGACTTTCCAAACAACCTAAAGCTTTGTTTTATTTTTCTTCGGACTTGGTAGTCTTTATACCGATTTCCAAAAATTTCTTAATATCCTCACCAAGAATAGACTGCTTTGTCTTCTCCACCGATTTTTCGATAAGCTCTGTTCTCAAAATCGAAATTTCTTTTGGAGCCTCTATTGCAAGCTTAACAGATCTCCCCTCTATCTTATGAACCTTTATGATTATATTGCCTCCAACAACTATACTTTGCCCCTCCTTGCGTTTTAATACAAGCATTATCAAAAATTATAAAAATTTTTAAAGAAACTTTGGAAATAGTCCAGTATTTGAGTTATAGGGCGAAATCTATGTCTTTAGTGTTTTTTTCGACTTAGCAGCATCTGCAAATATCGACCAGACAAAATCTATCTCTGTGATGGTTTCTCTATCTGTGAAAAATCAGCAAAACTATCTATATGGGAAAATAAAAGCAAAAGAATCGACAACCTTGTATTTCTCTCCTCTTCATTTTCAGATAATACAACAACAGAGTTGAAAAAATCATCAACCTTATTTTTTGCACTTTCGAAAAACTTTATAAAATCAAGGTATCTCTTTGAATCAATGAAATCTTCCTTTTGAAGTTTCTCATTTAATTCCATAATCTCTTTCTCTTTATCGTTTGTAATTCTTATACTCCCAATTTTATCTTGATTCAATAGTCCCCTGCTAACAGCTTGATCTATTATGTTCTTAATTCTTCTTGCGACATAAAAAAGTGGATAAAAATCATGTTCTGAAAGAACCCTTATTCTTTCGTAAGCATCGCATGGAGAAAACGAACGACTTAGCACACCCTTTACTATATCCTTTTTAAAACTTTCCGAAAAAATAACCTCCAGTCTTTCAAGAATAAACGAAGCAGCGTCCTTTATTTTTCTTTCAACGTCTACAGCTAATCCTTTTTGCTCAAAATGTTCTCTCAGAAGTGGAGAAATAAAGTCTGCAAGTTCAAAAATATCAATATCTATCTTGGCTTCCAGTGTAATCCTCAAAGCAGATCTGGCAGCCCTTCTGATTCCAAAAGGGTCTTCCTCAGATGTTATAGGAAGTCCCGTGACAAATGAAATAAAAACATGAGCAAGCTTATCTGCAAGAGAAACAACCTTGCCTAAATCCGTCTTCGGAATAGGATCTTCTTGCTTCTCCGGGAGCTTATGTTCATAAACGGCATAAGATATATTCGAATCTTCCCCTTCCCTAATAAGATAAAACATACCAATGTATCCCTGATGCTCCGGAAATTCTCTGAAGAGACCAGTTGTAATATCTGCTTTTGAGAACATAACCGCTCTTCTTATATCTGATCTTGAACAAACAGATAACCTTGCATTTATAAAGTCTGCTATTTTTGATACAAAAACGGCTCTATCGTAAAAACTTCCAAAATTTTCGTTATACAGAATGTCTGAAAGAAGATGTATCCTTTGAGACATGTTAATCTTTTCATCTTCCCTTATATAAAACTCAGCATCCTCAAATCTGCTTTTTATCACGAACATATATCCTTCCTTTATTTTTTCCTTATCTGGTTGAGGATTATCCACTACGGCTACAAAACCCTTTATTTTATTTCCAAGAATAGAATCTTCTCCCCTTATAGGGAAAACAAAAACAAAGTCAGTCAAAATTTTCTCAGCTATTTTTGGTGGAACTTCCCCTGCATCTAAATCTGAGCTTATGAAATCTGGAAATTCCGTCGTGAAAACAGCCATATCCAAGAGCTTTTGGTAGTCAGAAGGATTTACTCCAAACTCAGTGATGGTTTTTTCTATCTTCTCTCTCCTCTTTACGTGAGAAAGCTCTACTCTACACTCCTCATATATTTTTTTGAAATATTCTTCTTCTGAATTTATATATATTTTTCTGTTTCCAAGAGCTCTGTGCGTGAATGTAAAATTTGAACTACTTACACCAAATAGATCAATATCTACCTTCCTATCCCCATCAAAAGCCAGAATCCACCTCAATGGTCTCACAAAAGAGTCCGGTCTTCCCTCTATCCATCTCATCTCTCTGAATGGATACCTTATAAATTCAATAATTTTGCTCTGGTCAAAATACCTTGAATCAAACTTCATAACTATTCTGCGCGGTGTGAGATACAAAACGGCGTTGCCAAAATTTTTTCTGAGCTCCTTCTTTTTCTCAGAAATTGCTTTCAGATAATCAGAAGGTATATCGTCAAATCCAAGTTCAATCAGCATAGCTTTTATGATTAAGAGTTATTCTTAAAATAGAAAAATTGAAGAATTTTATAGCAAATATATAACGAAATTGGATCACATACAACAATAGCAATCTAATCAAAAAGTATATCGTAGATAAAATCAACAAGGTGAAGAGCCTTTTTCTTTCTTGATATGTTGATTATGCATCCTGGAGAAGTTGAAACGACAATGCTTCCTTTTTTATTCTCCAAAGTTTTCAGAAGTAGCGAATCAGACATATTCCAATGTTTGAACATCAGAGATCCACCAAAGCCGCAACAAGAAAAATCTGTATTCTCAAAATTAAGACCAAAAGATAAAAAGAACCCATCTAAGCTTGATTCCCTATGGCAGGGTTTGTGAAGTAAGAAATCTCTACTTTTTTTAGATACGAATTTTGGTTCAACCTTTTGTCTGATACTTTGCTTCGAAAGTAATCCAACAACGTAGTCTGATACCTCATAAACATCTGAAATAGACACACCAGCTTCCACAGGAAAGATCTCTTTCATAACCCAAGCGCAGGTGCTACCAAAAACAAGAATTTTTCCGCTTTTCTTATCTACTATTTCTTTTTTTACACTTTCAGAAAATCTCCTTGCATGGTTTCTGAAACTTTTCAGATCTCCGGAAAGAAAAATAGGAGCTCCGCAACAAGCAAAATCTTTTGGAACAACAGAACTACTTACTCCGAAAGATTTCAGAATTATACCAAGCTTATCTATTGTGTTTTTGAAAAATGTATATCCAAAACAAGTTGGGAAAACAAAAACATAATCATTTATCTGAGAAGAATTTATAGATTTACTTTCAAATTTTCCGCCCTGATCTTTTTGGTCATTTCTATAACGCCTTATATTCATAAAAGAAGAAAAAGCGAGTTTGAAGAATATTTCATTCTTTGATATAAGCTTTGCAAAAAGAGATTCGAACTTTCCAAAAACAGTGTGATTTTTCACAAGAACAAAGTTCAACCAAGGTTTTAGCCCAACTGGACACGCTCTTTCACATTCCACACATTTTGAGCATGTATCAAGATCAGAATAGAAATTAAAAAGATCTTGAATTCCCAAATCTCCTGAATAAATTTTTCTTGAAAGAACGAGCCTTCCCCTTGGAGATACCCTCTCATCAAGTTTTGCAAGATAGGTCGGACAATTAGATTTGCAATAACCACATTTCACACAAACTTCCGGATCAAAAAGTATCTTATTTTTCAATTCAATATCATTAAACATCACAGGTTAGCGTTAAAATTTAAATATTTCAGCTACATACAGCTTTTATTTTGGTTTCCTTTATTTAAAGTCACATATTTAATCCATCATATCAAGTATTGCCTTTTCAAATTCCTGAGAGACTTTATCCCAAGTTTTCTGTTTTGCCAAGCTTTTTCCTAAATCTCCAAGAAATTTTCTTTCATCACGTTTTTCAACAAGGTATATAATCTTTTCAGCCAGATCATCTGGATTCTCACTTCTGAAAGAAACACAGAAGTGTTTTGCCCATGAAAAAGCAGGTATATCGCTTATCACAGATGTTTTAGAAAAAGAAGCAGCCTCCAGAATAGATAGGCCGAACCCCTCATATCTTGAAGGAAGAACAGAAAAAAGACACTTTGAATAAAACTGAGACAATTTTTCATAATCTGATATCCAACCGAAAAACTTTACAGGTAATCCGAAATTCTGTGATGCTTTCTCAAACTTTGATCTTTCAGGACCATCTCCAACAACAGCAATGTATATGTTTTTTCGCACCAAAAAATCCTTGATCTTTTTTATAGCTTCAAAAAGAATATCTATACCCTTCATATACTCTGAAATTCTCCCACAATACAATATAAAATTTTCCTCAGATGCTTGAAAACTCAAATTCTTTTGTTCTATACCGCTCCAGACAATACTGTATTTTTTCTCAACAAGATCAAAACCAAATGCTTTAACGAGAAAATCACACATAAATATAGCTTTTCTGAAAAGTTTTGGATATAGTTTTTCATTCAAATAGAATAATGCATTTATAGGATATGGAAACCTTCGGAAATTGTGTTTTCCTATGTAGATCTGAAACTGAATAACTGAGTTTTTGTTGTAAATTGGAGCAAGAGAAGAATAAAAAGGAGAATAGTCGTCAATAATCACATCATAATCTTTTGATTTTTTTCTGGCGAAATGAATAACACCGAGAGAAAAAGAAAGAAGAGATGTGTATAAATTTCTTCCATCACCGAGAAATATTGTCTTATATTGTGTTCTAATATTTTCAGAGCCTGTAAAATTACCTGTGACAAGTGTAACATTCCAATTTCTCTGCGTTAAAAAAGAAGAGAATTTATGTATTCTCAGAGCTCCTCCGCCAGGGAGAAACGGATTAAAAATACTTCCATATGAAATAAAAAGAGCTCTCATTGCATCTAAATAGAAAAGTTTCTTTCCTATTCGTTAAAGAATTACAAATGTAAAAAAAATGTTTTCTTGTTGTTGAGGCAGAACAAAGTGAAAGATCAAACTGAAAATTGGTAGATCACCATTTGTAGTGAGCAAATGTTTTGTTTATTTCTGCAAGCTTATGTAATTCCTCTTTCTTCTTAACAGCAACTCCCTTACCCTCCGCTGCTTCCATTATTTCGTATGCTAGTTTATTTACTATTCCTCTTTTATCTGATCTTTCCCTTACCGCGTCTACGAGAAATTTCAGTCCAAGGTGTAATTTTCTTTCCGGAAGACATTCTATTGGTATTTGGTAGGTAGCACCTCCAACCCTTCTTGATCGAATTTCCCACTCTGGGGACACATTTTCAAGGGCTTTTTTGAAAACTTCAAAAGGATCCTTTCCTGTTTTCTGTTTCACGATCTCAAGTGCAGAATATACGATGTTGTAAGCTAAGTTCTTCTTTCCATCCTTCATTAGTTTGTTGACAAGCTTCGCAATCTCAACGCTTCCGTATACTATATCAGGACTGATCTGTCTCTTCTGAACTTTTAGTTTTCTTGGCATATCTTATAACCTCCCTTATTTTGCTTTTGCAGCTTCTGTTTTTGGTCTTTTTGCTCCGTATTTTGATCTTGAGGTTCTTCTGTTCTCAACACCTGCTGCATCAAGAGAACCTCTTATTATATGATATCTAACACCCGGCAGGTCCTTAACTCTTCCGCCCCTCACAAGAACAACAGAATGCTCCTGCAAATTGTGTCCGATCCCAGGTATATATGCTATAACCTCTCTTCCGTTTGAAAGCCTGACTTTTGCAACCTTTCTCAAAGCTGAGTTTGGCTTCTTTGGCGTCACAGTATAGACTCTGATGCAGACCCCACGCTTCTGTGGACATGACTCAAGAGCTGGAGACTTACTCTTCCATTTCTTCTCTCCTCGACCAAGTCTCACAAGTTGATTTATGGTAGGTGGCATACTTTGAAATAATAGTTTAATCAAAAATCAATTCAGTAAAATACAAAAAAATTCTCTGAAAAGAGAAAATAAACAAGGCCCTGAATCTGAATAACTTATATATCAGAAAAATGATTATATTTTTACTTAAACCTTTGCTGATGCTAGTCTGAACCCAACACAAAACAGAGGGGCAAAATAATTATGGAATGGTACAGGATTTTTCTTGAACTGAACGTAATAGAGATTGAACACATGATCAGAAATGGGTTCAATGTAAACATAAGAGATGCTGAAACCAATACAACTCCTTTGCATGTAGTTGCTGCTGCTCCTGAGCCAAAACTGAAAGACGCACTCTACGTTGCAAATCTGCTGATAAAAAATGGATCCGATGTAAATCTCAAAGACTTAAAAAACAGACTACCCCTGCACTATGCTATAATACATGGAAACTATGAGATAGCAGATCTTCTCATTCAAAACGGATCTGAAATAAACACACCAGACAAGGGAGAAGGCTACAAAGATGTAGGAAAAACTCCACTTCACTATGCCGTAATGAACCTCGAAAAAATATCCGAGAGTCAGCGAGAGAAAAAAGAAAAATGCCTTAACATAATAAAGCTACTTATAGCAAAAGGAGCGGATCCGTATAGAAAAGACGACGACGGAATGATCCCGGCACAGAATGATTATGTAAAAGATATCCTGAAAGAGTTCTATCAAAAAACTGTATCCTATACAAAATATATCCCGAAAGAAATTTATCAGAAAACTGTATCTGATAAAAAACAAGACAACATAGAACAAAAAGAAAATAATACAGAACAAAGAAAAGAATCACAAGAAAAAGAATATGAAAATAAACAAAAGAAACAATATACCAAACCTGAGCAGGAACAACCGCTTCAAATCACAAATTCTTTCTCTAAACTGAACAATCAATTTCCATTTGGTCTTGATATAAACTACAAGGAGCACAAGGAGGAATCTCAGATTGTCCACAGATTGCAGATCAAGTTCAAAGATCTTTTGAAAAACCTTGAAGGTAAAATCTCTGAATTAGAAATGTATGAACACCAAAAAATCGCACTGGAACTCCTTAAGCAAGGTAAAAACATAATTGTAAAGTCTGAGACTGGTTCCGGAAAAACAGAGATATGGACATCATACGCCATATCACAACAAAAGATGTACAAAAACTATGGCGTTGTTGCAATATACCCAACAAAAGCTCTAACAGGCGACCAGATCAAGAGAATAGCAGAATACTATAAGGAAAACAATTTGGGTGTAGAATTCAATGAGAAAGACCAAATCTACAGAGGAAGTCTTATCAAATATGACGGAGATACATCGGATATGTATATCCATCATGATATATCTCACGCATCAACGATACTGACCAATCCAGAAATATTTTTAGATGTCCTTCATAAATACAAAAACGGAAAATATCACAAACTTATCAATTTTTTCAAAACAAAATTGAAAATCATAGTCGTAGATGAGCTGGATTTTTATGGTAGCTCCAGAGCAACTGTTCTCCTATACCTCGTAAAGAAAGCGCTTGATCTGTTTGATTCAGAACAAAGGAAAATAAGACTGATTTTCCTTGGAGCTACCGTATCAAATGCTGAAGCTATAAGAGACTTCTTCCCAAACAAAGATTTTAAAATCATAGAAGGAAAATCATATAGACCAGAAAATCATATTTACATTGTTTATGGGAAGAAAACCCGGGAAGCGAAATCAAAATCAGACAACAATAGTAGTTCTATCCACTCCGTCATGAAAGACATATTAAAGCAAAATGAAATGTTGGTTCAGCAGATAGTCCTGAAATGTGCAGAACTACCGGAGACAACTATCGTCTTTGCAAAATCAAGAGACAAAGCCAATACAATATACAGCAAAACAAAGGAGCATATCCAGACTTCTCTCCAGCAGGCAAACATATCTGAAATACCAAGCAATCAGAAAGAAACAGAAATAGTATCCGAAAAAATAGCAGTACACCACTCATCAGTGCCAGGCTCAGAAAGGATTAAAATAGAGAAAGGATTGAGAGATGGAAAAATAAGAGTAGCTATAACTGTGAAAACGTTGATGCAGGGAATAGACATAGGAAGTGTCACAAGAACAATACATGTCGGACTTCCCATATCTAAGAATGAGTTTATGCAGAAAGAGGGAAGAAAAGGTAGAAGAAAAAACATACAAAGAACAGAGACCGTAATCATACCTATCTCAGAATATGATCTTTCCATTGTGGAAGATTTTGTAACCTGGAAAAAGTATGCTCCACAAGAATCAGTCTTACTGAATCCAGAAAACAAAATTCTTGAGCTTTACGGCAAGTATATATCTAATCCTTCTGATCTGATCAGAACAATAAAAAACAAATTAGATGACAAGGATATAAGAAAGATACCAAAAGACAACTTTGAGCTCGAATTCTACGAACCACTTAAGAATCTTTATCGAGATTATGAAGTATACGTGCTCAAAATAGAAAACGAAACGGTTAAAATAGTTGAAAAGGATTTCACAATAACTCATAGAGAACTGATTCAAAGACACATGGTATGCTGTATTGACGCTATAGAAGAATCCTCTATAGTCTTCTCAACTTATAACTACAATCATATTAATTATAAAGAAAAGAATTCAATAATAAAAGTTTCATCTGGTCTTCTGCCAAATAGATATAGTATAAATCAATCTTCAAACTATGAACTTAAAAAATTAATAGAAAAATTAAAAGGAGATGGATGGATAATCCATCAATACTACATAGAAAAAGCTCTGAAAGAATACAAAAGAGCTTGTAGAGAATTTGGACAGAAATATGATCTGCATCAGGATATCAAATACTCCAGACTAACAAGTCATGTCAAAACGATAGTCCTTTTTGAAGAAGTAGGCGGATTGCAACTTGTGGAAGAAATACCGTTCCAGATATTCTGGTTCCTTGATCCAAGAGTGAGATATGACCTTGACATAACAGACCAGACCTACAAAACCAAATTGATGAAGATATTTGACTTTGACGAGGATCAGAAAGGATTGAAAAAAATCATAAAAGAACATTACACCTACAAATTTTTCACATATGCATACATCTCTGATATTGATCCTAATGACATTGATTTAGACGAAGAAAAATTTGATAATGCGTTTGACTTTCTAATTTCTATACTTTACTACAAGTATGGAGTCCAAAAAGACCTCATCAAATACTTCAGGTACCCTATAACAAGAGCACTCTTAATTTGGGAGAACGAACCAGTTGGTCTTCTTGAGAAGATGAGAAAACTTGAAGAGTTCAACATAGGAAGCAAGATTCTAAGCTTTGAAAGCCTACTGAAAGACATAGAAAATCAGAGTTTATCAGATAATGTATTTTTAATTATTCTGAAGAATTTTTCTCTCGGATATCTTAGAACAGTTATAAATTTCTATATTCAAGCTAAAGATAAAATATCAAAACCTGATATAACAGATTCGGAAAAAGAAAAGCTGAAAGAAAAAGTAGAAAAAATCATCAAACTTCTGGAGGAAATAAGAAGAGGAGCAAAGAGGTTAGCATATTACGTATACAATACAATATCTGTCAAAATAAAAGATAAGATAAATCAGGTTCCAAAAAATCCACGGAAAACTATATTGATTGTAGATGAAATTCTTGAAAGATACGCTATCATAATAGCTGGTCCTGAGAAACCATTGAAGATTATCCGAATCTTTGACGATTCAGCTAAACAAAACGAATATCAAGAGATAATTCAAACCATAGATGAAATATCAACGAAGGAAAGACACACAGAATACATAGTTTACTGGAAATTAAGCAAAGATTTTGTACAAATCCTCAGAGAAAATCTTCCGGTTATGAAAAGAGACAGAATAATAAACCTGAGTGAAGAAATATCTAAGATTTACGAAGGTCCTATATCACTTGGAAGAATAAGAGAAGAAATTGATAACAGAACTGATCTAATTCAGCACCTCAACGAGATAACAAGAATGGTGATCGAGAAAGAAGGAACAGATAATATCCCAACTGAGAAAATCCGAGATCTATTCGTATATAGAGGAGAAACCATAGGAATACTATTTAACCTGCTCAATGTTTAGAAAAAACTGAGAAAGCTTGAAAAAGAATAAACCTGATCTATATCACTTTTCTTATCTTAAAACTTAATGGATCAAATACTGTTCTTTTTGCGCTTTCAAGGTTTCCCGGAGGCATGAAAAATCCATACAAAGCAAATTTGTGCTCACCTTTCGGTAGATCTAAAATGTTCAAACTTATACCAACATAAAAGTTGCGACCATCATCCTGATAATACAGGCTCCTTTTTATAGGAATATCTGAAAGTTCTTTTATGAAATACGCAGCGGACCAATTATCTCCTTCAATAAATCCCCACATATGTCCGTCTTCATTTGCTGTGGTAGGCTGAGCATTGATCTCAATATTGTTCTTCTCCGAAACAAATTTTTTTGGTCTCAAAAAAGAAAGATATATATTCGCATAAGCCTGACGAGATAAATACTTCAAATTGAATGGTACCGGAACGGCGTTTTCAACATACATAAAACCTTTGTATATATAAGATGTAGTGTCAGCTCCCGGAATCTTTATACCAAAACCAATATCAGCATAAGGACGAATAGATCGCAAAGCTCTAACATCTCCCGACTTCATAAAAACTGGCTTCGCATACATATCTTGTTCGGTTTTTCTTATCTTTATCAAACTCAAAAGCTCTATATATATGTCTGCTTTCAGACCGAAAAAAACTTGCTTGAAATCCCCATCATCTTTCATATATATTGACTTTACAACAGGTCTTAAATTATCAAAAATAGAATATCTGTTGTCCTGTGATACTATGATTTCATCTCCTCGCTTTGAAACTTTTATACCTTCTGGCTGAATTCTCTTAAATTTTGCAAGACTTCCTTTGCTCTTTATCCCAACGTAACAATATTTCCTATTTTGGCTATCCCAGACCTCAACCTCAAACACTGACTCGAAAAAACCTGATATATCTTTTTTGTCTGCTTTATCTCCACAATACCTTGCAGGAAAAACCAATTCATCTTTTGCAGAAAATGAACCATCACCAATCTTGTATGTTTTTTTATCATTCACGTACTCTACTTCGTCTATTTGAGAAGGAATCAAGTAAAACTGATTCTCCGAAATAGAGAATACATAAACATCTTGCGCCCTAGATTTCAGGCCAAATTCCTCAGCCCTTAAAACAATGTAATCAAAAAATCTTTCGCTCCACATAGAAATCAAAAATAATAAGAAACCAATCATTTTGTTGATTCTTCTCTTAATATTTATCAATTTTACAACAAGATATCAGGCTATTTTATGTCTTCCGACTCCAAAATCTTTAATATCATCTCGAGTTCCTCATTGGTTCTTATAACAAAAACACCCACTTTACTTCCTAAATCACTTATTCGCTCCGTATTCTGAGAGTTCAATTCTTGATCTATTACTACTCCAAATTTTCTCAATTTCTCACAAACAGCATACCTGACCTCCGGGCTATTTTCACCTATACCCCCAGAAAAAACCAAAGCATCTACATCTCCCTCAATCAAAATCCAGTAATAACCTACATATTTTAGTATTCTCTGAACAAAGGCCCTGAAAGCGAGCTCAGCGGTCTTATCTCCATCTTTTAATCTCCTGATAAGCTCACGAAAATCTTTCGTTCCGCAAAGACCTTTTATTCCGCAGCTGTAGTAAAGATAATTTTTGATCTGATCCGCAGACATTCCTTTTTCGATGAGAAAGACAATCAAACCAGGATCTACATCTCCTGGTCTTGTTGACATAATCAAACCTTCAAGCGGACTAAAACCCATAGATGTTTCTATAGAAACTCCTTCTTTTATCACACAAGCACTTGACCCAGATCCAAGATGAAGAGCTATAATGTTAGGTTTTTGCTTCCCCAGTATCTCCTTGATTCTTCTTAAAATATATGAGTAGGAAATTCCATGAAATCCATATTTTCTAATTCCTTCTTTGTACAAATCTAAATCCAGACCATATATCTGAGCTTCGGGAGGGATAGATCTGTGAAAATCTGTATCAAATATAGCAAAATGTTTGCTCAATGGAAAAAGTTCAAGAGAAATCTGAATACAGAAAAAAGATATTTTATTGTGAAGTGGATTTAACTCCACGAGTTTTTCAAGGATCTTCAAGTTTTCATCGTTCAAAGTTAAAGGACTTGTATTCTGAGCACCATGAACAAATCTGTGAGCCAAATATAAATTTTCTGTGGAAACAATAGAAAAAATTTGTTCTCTCAACTCAAAAATTGATTTCTTAAAATCCTCATAGGTATATGAAACGAAATTTCCTCTCCTTATTTCTCTCAGATTCTCATCAAAAAAAGCGTATTTCAGAGAAGAGCTACCGTAATTTAGAGCTAAAAAATACCTCATCTTGGAAATCTGGATGGTCTGTTCCGTTTTTGTATGCATAATTCAGACAATCTATCTGCATGTTTTTCAAAGTGTCAACAACTCTTCCTGCATCTTTCCGAAAACGTTCAGCCCGCTGAAGACAATCTATTGCAATACTAAACCTATCGATCTGGTTTATTATAGCAAGCTGAAGCGGAGTCATAATCCCACCTCTTCCTTTCAGGAAAGATTGAATATGCGAAGCATCTATTCCAAATTTTCTGTTTTCCCTATAACCTCTAACATGCAGATTTCTATGATTCTTTCTTCTGTAAGTTAATCTGTGAATAAGCCACGGATATCCGTGAAAATTGAATATTATTGGTTTATCTGTTGTGAAGTAATCATCGAAGTATCTATCTGGCAGCCCATCCGGGTGCTCATTTTCCGGGGTAAGTTTGAAAAGATTTACAACATTGACAAATCTTATAGATATATCTGGGAAAAACTCTCTCAGAATCAGCGAAGCAGCGACCGCTTCCTTTGTAGGTATATCACCACAGGAAGCCAAGACAACATCTGGTTCAGAATCTAAGTTATTACTCGCAAACTCAAAAATTCCTATACCCTTTATAACGTGTCTTTGAGCATCTTCCCAACTCAAATATTGAGGATGAACTTGCTTATCAACAACGATGATGTTTATACGATCTGTGGTTTGAAGACAGAAATGAATCATTGCAAGCAAAGTGTTTGCATCCGGTGGGAAATAAACTCGAACAACATTAGGCCATTTATCTACTATGCTGGTTATAAAACCCGGATCCTGATGAGTAAAACCATTGTGATCTTGTCTCCACACCACAGATGTTAAAATAAGATTCAGAGAACTTATCGGTAATCTCCAGGGAATATCAGAAGATATATCAAGCCATTTTCCAAACTGATTTACCATAGAAGAAATTATCGGAGCAAAACCTTCGTAGGTGTTTAAAATTCCATGTCTTCCCGTCAAGATATATCCTTCAAGCCAACCCTCAACTGTATGCTCTGAGAGTATTTCCATAACTCTTCCCTCTGGATCAAGATATCCTTCATCAATATCTTCTGGAGCCGTTTGAGCAACCCAAGTCTTTCCAAAATGAAAAACAGGATATAGCTTGTTTGACGATGTTTCATCTGGTCCGAAAACCCTAAAATTTTTTCTGTTTTTTGAAATAACATCTTTAAGGTAGTATCCTGTTATAAGTGTATTGCTCACGAAATGAAGACAAGGTTTCCTAACATCAACACAAACAGAAGATGGGTCTGGGAGATTCAGGGGAACGCGTAAGATACCTCCATTTGAGTAAGGAGTATCGCTTAATCTTTTGCCGCTTTCAGGTATGAGATCAGAAAGATCGTCTATAATTTTGCCATTCTGATCAAATAACTTTTGTGGTTCATAGCTCATTAGCCATTGCTCAATTATTCTAAGAGATTCCGGATTTTCATGTACATCACTGAAAGGAACCTGATGAGACCTCCAATATCCTTCTATGAATCTATTTTTGAATTTTTTTGGAGCAGTCCAACCCTTGGGAGTTTTGAGTATTATAATTGGCCAGAATGGACGAAACACTTTTCCGGAAGCTTTTACATCTTTTATTCTTGATATACTCCAGTCCATAGCTTCGATCATCTTCTGATGAACTTCCAGAGAATCTGAACCTTCAACCAAAACAGCATCATAACCGTAGCCTTTAAAAAGAGAAAAAAGTTCTTCACTACTTATACGCGAAAGTATTGTTGGATTATTTATCTTGTATGAGTTAAGAGATATTATAGGAACAACTGCTCCATCTTTTTGAGGATTTAAGAATTTGTTTGAATGCCAAGATGCTGCAAGAGGTCCAGTCTCAGCCTCTCCGTCTCCAACAAGAGCAAAAACATATAGATCCGGATTATCAAATGCAGCTCCAAAAGCATGAGATATTGTGTATCCGAGTTCCCCACCCTCCTGAATTGTTCCGGGAAGTTCAGGAGTGCAGTGGCTTCCGAGTCCGCCCGGAAAAGAAAAAGCTCTAAAAAGCCTTTTTAGTCCAATTTCATCTCGACTGAACTGTGTATAATATTTAGTCAAAGTTCCTTCCAAATAAACAACAGATATATACCCAGGCGCACCGTGTCCTGGACCAACTACAAACAGACCCTGTAAATTATGTCTTTTTAGAGCTAAATTTGAGTGTATATAAGATAAAATTATGTTCGGACAAGCTCCCCAGTGCCCAAGTAGTCTTTTCTTTATATGTTCCTTTTTGAGAGGCTCTCTTAAAAGCGGATTATCCCAAAGGTATATCATACCAGCAGACACATAACAGCAGGCCCTGAAAAATTTATCTATCCTATGCTCAAGATTTAGATTTGACATAAACTAATCACAACTATATTAGGATAATCTCATAAAAATAAAACCTATTCAAGAAAACAGACAAATTTCAAATGTATTGTGTGTTTTTTATTTAGATTAACCGAATGGGTTATCATATCGTTATGTCCGCACCATTATACCTAGCAGTTTTAGGAAAGCCTGCTTTTCATTCATTATCTCCGGCAATGCATAATGCTGTGATGAGAAAACTCGGCATAAAAGGTGTATATCTTTCTTTCGAAGTAGACAATTTTGAAAAAGCTGTTATTGGTGCAAAAGAACTTGGATTCAAAGGACTGAACGTAACTCTACCTTACAAAGAGAATGCATACAGAATAGCAGATGAGATGTCAGAGGATGTCAAAAATGTGAAAGCTGCCAACACGATTCACTTTGAAGAAAATAAAATAAAAGCTTTCAATACAGACATATACGGATTCTCAAAAGCAGTTGAGAGAAGTGGATTTTCACTGCAAGGAAGCAGCATAGCGGTAATAGGAGCTGGTGGTGTTTCAAGAGCAATTGTATACTCCGCCCTCAGATCAAAAGCCAAGGAAATAACTATATTTAACAGAACCTATGAGAAAGCAGAAAAAATAAAAGAAGAAATGTCGATCTTCTCAAACCAAACAGAAATAAGAACTGAGACATTAGAAAAAATAAACTTTGAAGACTTTGATATAATTGTCAATGCAACAAACATAGGATGGAAAGGAGAAAATCTTTTTGAAATCATTGGTATATACCCCAAACCAATCAAGAAAAAAAAGAAAATACTTTTCTTTGACACGGTATATGTAACAACCAAGTTTTTGAGTATATCAAAAGAACTTGGATACAATGTACAGGACGGAAGATGGATGCTCGTTCTTCAAGGAGCTATGAGTTTTAAAATATGGACATCAATATATCCAGATGAAAGAGTTATGTTCCAGGCATTGACCAGATGCATGAAAAAATTTTGAATTATTGAAGCTGAACTCTCCAAAATGAAAAGAAATGTGAGCAGTAAGTGGTGATCATATTTGCGTGAAGAGATTTCTAGCCAGAATCTAAACTTAAGGGCATAAAATAGCAACCGAGCTTTCTGTTATTTTCAAGTTTTTGGTTCGTAATTTCTTTAACACCTTACATTATTCCGCACCTTATTTTAGTCGCGAGAAGGAACCTTAGCGGAGATTTTCTGAATGCTAGGTAATTACTTCAAAGTGAGTTTATGTTCGCAGATGAGCGTTAGCAGGAAGACTATTTGCGCAGCAGAGGTAGTAGGATACGGCGGGTAGCTCACTCTAATAATAACAGCAGAGTAATTAAAAACTATGCAAGAAGCTGTAGAACAAGCTGCGGTGTAAGTCTTGCTATAGCCACCATAGCGTTTGCACTTTGCTGAATAACCTGAAGAGCTGTGAGCTCAAGAGCATCTTCATCAAACCTTGTATCTATAATCGCAGAGCGCTGAACTTGAGCTATAATTCTCTGATTCTGAACTTGTGTCTGAGATACTTCAAGCATGTTTTTGACCGCTCCAACTCTACCTCTGATATTCTCTATATATTCTATCGCTTCTCTTATTAAGGCTACTGCAGTCTCTGGCGATGATTGAAGATCGAAAGTGAAGATTGCACCTCCACCCAAGGAGACAGAACCAAGCAGGTTCTCTGGCTCCAGGTTTGGTATATCAAACTGAACATAGTCCAT
>JANXBU010000019.1 GCA_025060505.1 Candidatus Calescibacterium sp. | reverse complement strand
CGGTTTATGCTTTTTCCTGATTGTTCCAGCGTTGTTCCCATGAGAACATAGGCTATATAGCTATCTTTACTTTTAAAGGTTGAGATGTCCCAGCTGTAGGCTAAAAGGGTGGCTATTGTAAGCTCTCCTAAACCCACAAAGGTTTTAAGTATCTCATAATCTGGATGGTTGCGGGCTATTGAGATTATCTCTTCTTGTAGGTGCTGGGCTTCCTGTAGGCATATTGATAGCTTCTGGGCTTCGGATAGGGCTAAAGGGCTAAGGGCGTGGGGTGTTTCTTTTAGGCGTTGTATGAGCTGGCTTAGGTTCTTAAATAGGCGGTGGCGTGTGGAGTTGTAAAGCTCCTCTGTTGGGTATATGACTGCTAAATATTGCCGTAGTCTGTTGGCGTGCTGGGTTATGTCTTTCTGGTTTCTTAGGTGTTGGCGTATTAATGCTCTTATGTGAACTTGCTGGGGGTTATATGGTCTACACTTGTGGGGCTTTTCTTTGTAGTATTGGATTAGGTATAGGGCGTCTGTTGCATCGTCCTTTTTTCTGCTGTAGGCGTTGCGGTAGCTCTTAAAGTCTCTGCCGTCTGCTATGTAAACTTTTGCTCCAAGGCTTTGGAAAAGCTCACACCATCTGACACCATATGCCCCCGTCTGCTCCAATATCACTACATCACTATTCTTTATGTAGGCTTGTGCCTCTAAGGGGGTTGTTATTTTCGTTGCGGTCTTGCCATCGTGGATTATAATAAACTCCGCTCCTACATCACAGCCTAATAGCCTCATCTCTGCCTCCTTTTCTTTTTTTTTCTTGTTGTTGGCTGACAGGAGGTCAGGATTATAGAGCTCTGGGGGCGTCTGCCTCCTAATAATTTTAGTCCCTGCCTCCTGCCAGCTTTTATTATAGGTCTCAGAATGTTTTAAATTCTTTCAGGGTAAGAACTACAGTGCTTATAATATACATACCGCAAAAAGGCACGTTTTGGGTAGAAGACGATACTCGGACACTCCCCCGACTTTTCCACAATCTTCTACAGGTTCAAAAAACTAAACCCTGAGCTTCTCTCGTTCGTCTTGTCAAAAACCGCAGAAATCTGTGAGAAAGTTTTTGATATAAAGGAATACCATGTATTAAAAATGCTACAGGTTTTGGATACGACGACACGGTGAAACTTAGCTATCTCAGAGGCAAACAAATAAGAGAAGTAAAGGCACATGTAAAGACAGAAGTTTTGATAGTGTTAGAGGTAAAAAGAAGATAGTTTTAGGAGTAAAAGTTGGCGAGGCGTATTCTGATGAATTAAAGCTTTTGTGGGCGATACTTGATAGGGCTGAGTTCAAGGCTCAACATTTTGTAGCGGATGGATACTACGACAGTGTGAGATTGATAAAGCATTTTGAGCAGAGGCAAATCAAGTGTGTAATTCCGATAAGTGAGACGCCGAAGCAAGAGGTGAGGAATAGATACAGGAAGGTGGTAAAGGAGAGGTATGAGGATGAGAGGTATCACAGGAAGATATATCGGCGGAATAGGTATAAGGTTGAGCAGTTGTTCGGGAATGTGAAGAGGGCTTGGGGTGATAGGGATAATACGAGGCTATACAAGCTTGCGAGTGTATCTGTATTGATAAGGTTCATTCTCTGGAACCTTATGACACTTCTGAAGCTAAGTTTTTTTATGTTTTTCCACATGCGGTATAGAGTTATTGTCATATGCCTATAAGATAATTCTCAAACATCCTCAAAAACAAAATACCTTTGTTCCCTTTGTTTTGCACATAAAGTATCCGCAAAACATCAAGGAATTTCGTAGCAATGATATTCATTGATATATTCTTATTAGAGTTCATATAGATTATTAGAGTTCATATAGAATTAATCATATGAGTAAGTATATTGTTGGAACTTCCGGATTCAGCTACATTGATTGGAAAGGATTTTTTTATCCAGAAGACATTAGAAAATCCGATTTCCTATGGTACTACTCAAAACATTTCAGAACGACGGAAATAAATTCTACATATTATCTCATACCTTCTTTAAAAACCGTTGAATCTATGATTATGAAGACCCCCAAAGATTTCATTTTCTCTGTCAAAGCAAATCAGATATTTACACATCAAAGAGAATACACCAGAGAAGATATGAGCAAAATGAAAGATGTAATTTTCGCATTTGACGGAAAACTCGGAGTGGTACTTTTCCAGTTCCCTCATTCTTTCCACAGGAACCCAAAAAATGAGGACTATATTAAGAAACTTAGAGAAGATTTTTTTGAGTTCGATGTTGCTTTTGAATTCAGGTCTTACGAATGGTTTTCAGATGCAGTTTATAATCTTCTGAGAGATATAGATGCAAGTTTAGTTTGTGTTGATGAGCCTAGAATAAAAGGACTTCCTCCATCAGTTTTCATATCGACCATAAAAAAATTTGCATATATAAGATTTCATGGTAGAAACGCTGAGAAGTGGTACGAACATAATAAACCTGAGGAAAGATATGATTATTTATATTCGCAAGATGAGCTCAAAGAATGGGCTGACAGAATAAAGAAATCAGATACATCAAAATTTTTCGTATATTTCAACAATCACCCAAGAGCACAAGCTGTAAAAAATGCCAAAATGTTTCTTGAGCTCATAAGCTGAAATTTTTGTTTTAGCTAACAGTAGAACAAAAAATTTTTACTTTATGAAATGGGGCTGTAGCTCAGCTGGGAGAGTACCGGAATCGCACTCCGGGGGTCGGGGGTTCAAATCCCCTCAGCTCCACTCTAGAATAAATCTTTCCTAGTTAATTTTGTTATTTGAAAAATTCCGCTCCGGAAAATCCAAAAAGGTCAAAAATTTTTCTTTGAATCAATAAGTATGGTCACAGGACCGTAATTCACAAGGTTGACTTCCATAAAAGCTCCGAATTTTCCTTTTTTAACTTCTTTACCAATATCCTTTGAGAGTATCTCACAGAAAGTATTGTAAAGCTCTTCTGCTTTTTTGTAATCACAGGCCTGATCAAAAGAAGGTCTGTTTCCCGACCTTACATCTCCATACAATGTAAACTGAGAAACCACAAGTATATCTGAATTTGTATCTTTAACAGAAAGATTCATCTTTCCCATATGATCATCCATAATACGAAGATTAATTATTTTTTTTGAGACGTATTTTATATCTTCTTCGGTATCATCTTTAGAAAACCCCACCAGAACCAATATACCTTTCCCTATTGAACTTATCTCAACTCCATCAACACGAACTGATGCAGAAAGCACTCTTTGTACAACAGCTCTCATACAGAAAGTTTTGAAAAAATTTTACATATTACTTAATTTTATAGGTATGGAGAAGAGAGAGGAAAATCTTGAAAAACCAGAGAGCGAGAAAAAGATGATAACAGTATGGGAGTGGACTGGAATTATTTTAGGCTTTTATTCAATAGTACTTGTAATCTCTGGACTAATTTATGAACCGAAGATATTTGCTATAAACACATCGTTTGTTTGGGGGATATTTTTACTTGTTTTTTCTATCTTTTTGATATATTCAGGTAGGAGGTCCAGATTAAAAGCTTTTGTTATTTTCTTGTTAGTTTTTTTGTTATTTCCAAGTAAATACCAGCTACAGGGTGCTGAACTCGGGTGGGAGTTTACTCATCCAAATCCTTCTCTTGAAGGAACAGGAGGACTTTTGCGTACAGTTTCACCAAGAGCAATAGGTTTTAGAACTTTTTCAATTGGTACTTATTTTGGTTTCTACAATACCCCAGATAACACTGTACTTGTAATCAGCAGAGATTATTTTGCATTGAAAGAAAGAAAAGAGAAAGTTATGTTCGATAAATTTGATTCTTTCGGTGTGTTCAACTACATTTTTCTCGGATTCGGTGCTCCTATTGTACGCACAGCTGGATTTTTATCAGGTGATATATCGTTGGCTGTTAGAAATTCATCAATACTTGTATCACAAAAACTAAGGGGACAGGAAATTATAGAAGACAATATACAGTCTTTTGGAGATTTCATAATAACACCAAAGGTATCATATACTCTTGAGGCAAGATTCCTAAGTCTTGGTCTATGGAGCAAAATATATATGCTTTCAAGATACCGATCTCCCACTATATCTGCAATATCAGTTGCACCCGGGTTATCTTCTGTTTTTGATTTTGATGAGCTTGAATATTTTAGAAATCTCTGGAAAGAAATAGATTTTGTAAATCCGAAAATATACTTATCTCTTTCATTCAACTTTGATAATTCAGAAAGGGTTGTTCCAAGCAATTTATCTGAGCTATTTCCATCTTTCGTTAAAACATCTTTGATGATGGAACCATACAATCAATTTCAAGTAGGTTTTGGAGTAGAAGCAGGTGATGCTGAAAAGGGAATTGGTAAGTATATATCAGGTTTTTTTGAGTGGTATATTTATTACTATACTCCTCCTCCACCGCTAGCAACTTTCTCAAGCATGCCCCAATTTTTTTCAATTGGAATAAGGCTCAAACCAATACCGCTTATATCAACTTTCATTTCACCAGTCCCACAAGAGATAAAAGATTCTTCTTTTTTCATAGCAGCCGACATTAACACAGCTTCAACGATTTCTGTTCCATTTGAAATAGGTCCCACAGTATATCTTAAAAACAGCTATCCATGGGCACTTTTCTTTGGCCTGAACATATTTTGGAATCCCTGGGAGAGTGGTCAGAGGTTTGCTTTGGGAGAAGGAGGGAAAGCAAAAATAAAAGTTATTGATTCAGAAACACAACTTCCCATAGGCGATGTTGTAGTCTCATATCCCGGTCTTGAGGTCTCTAACCAGTCAACGGATCCGTCTTCTGGGGAAATTATTTCATACGAACTACCGCCCGGAGAATGGGAACTCAATTTCAGGAAAACCGGATATGAGGTACAAGTTGCAAAGATACAAATAGAAAAAGGGATAGTAAAAGAAGTAGAGATAACAATGAGCAAACAGAAAGGATTTTCATATGTCTTTGGCGCAGTTAGATCAGCCGCTGACGGTTCTCCTATATCAGCAAGAGTTGAAATTGAAGGAAGCAATCTTCCACCAATTTTCTCAAAACCGCAAGATGGAAGCTATGAGATCTCTTTGCAACCCGGGAGCTACAAGGTTAAATTCTCGTCTCAAGGATTCAACCCAGTAGAAATTGATGTAAAACTGTTGCCCGGAGATAAAAAAAGATATGATATTGTCCTTGAACCCATTGAAGAAATCATACAAAGGAGAGGAGAAACCGCTCTGAAATCTCCACAAAGAAAAATAACAATAGAAAAAGAAACAAAGTCAATACTAATTCCGGAAAAAATCCTCTTTGATGATAAAACAAATGATGTTCTTTCTACATCAGTTGAAATGGTAAAAGAACTGGCCGATTTTATAAAAAGGGAAATCCCTAACAAGAAGATACTTGTTGAAGTCCATACATCACCTATAAAGAGCAAAGAAGAAGATAGAATCATCACCCAAAGAAGAGCTGAGAAATTAGTTCTATTACTTGAGAAATACGGAATAAGCAAAGAAAATCTAATTCCAGTTGGCAAAGGCTCAGACTTTCCTATATTCTCCAACGATACTCCAGAGGGGAGAGCCGGAAACAGGAGAGTATATTTCTATATACAAGATTAAATACATACATACAATTATATACAACATAGAAAACATTCAGGAAGAAAGACAAGTTTGAACTTACTTAAGCACCGGGCGTTAACATCATAACTTCTGAGCCATAATGAAAATTTCATTTCCAAATTTGAATAATCCATTCAGACTTAACATCTTAAGCATCATCCAGTCAGGAAAAGCTCTGTATATTGAAGGGTAACAAATTCGATTTATAATACTCCCAAAACCTTTTTTGTTTGCAAAATAGCATAATTTACTATTTGTTAAAAATGGGTCAAGCCAGAAAGTTTCAAGCATCAAAATTCTATAACCAACACTTTCAACTAATTTTTTCAAGTTATTTGGAGAAAAATGAAAAATATGGTATGGGGGCCAGAACGATATATAATTTTGCTTGTAGAATTGAGCAAAAAAAGATCGGATATTAGGAGTAGCAATCGCTATCTTTCCTCCTTTCTTTAGTATCCTTGAACATTCCAGTAGGACTTTTTTTGGATCAACAACATGTTCAATAACATGATTCATTGTTACAGCATCAAAGTAGTTATCTGGAAAATTTGCTTGATATATATCTCCACAAAATACATTCAAACCATGTTGAGCTGCAATCTGAGCAGCTACTTTATCTGTTTCAACTCCAAAGGTGTCCCATCCGAGTCTTTTCATCAAATAAAGAAAATTCCCATTTCCGCAACCTACATCGAGTATCTTACCTTTCTCCTCTTCTCTCAGAAACATTATATCTCTACCGACTATAAACTTGAAAAAATGAAAACTTGAAAGAAGCTTTGAAATGAATTTTTCAAAAAACCCTATCTTCTTACTGTTGATCTTGTACCCATAATCTTCAAGGATAAAAAATTTTATTTTCTTCTTAAACCCAGATTTTTCAATAGCATCGTATTCAATATTTTTCAATCCAACATGGGTTCCCATCTGAGAAGTTTTTTCGTATAATTCATGGAGATTATCAGGAACATTTCCTAACCATATAAGTCCGCATTTTTGACAAACGAAATACTCAAAAACCCCCTTTGCATCTGACTTCCAATACTGCTTTTCTGTATCTATTGTATAGAGCTTACGTCCATATAGATTACACAAATATACATCTTTGGGTCTCCATCCAGTATTAATAGATATACTACAAATAATTTTGTAGTTTTTTTAAAATATGTCAAACATGGTTTCAGAGCCAGAATACTAAAAATCTATATAAGGGCAAAAACTATTGAATAATACCGTAATCGTTCAGTTCAAGATAGTTCCAACTCAGAGATTATCCTATCCAATCAGCAATAGCTTCATAGAATCTCCTGAAAACTGAGTCTTTTGAAAGCAGATTTTCCGGCGTATCTATTTCTGTTATCTTTCCATCTTCAATACAGATTATCATATCGTAATCTCTCATAAATATTACTCTGTGGCTTGCAAGTATAACAGTCATGTCTGATTCTATTAGATTTTTCTGAATTTCTCTCTCTGTATTTATATCAACATTCGCAAATGAATCATCCAGAACAAGTATTTTTGGTTCTTTCAGAATTGACCTTGCAAGAGCTAACCTTTCTTTTTGTCCTCCTGAAAGTTTTACTCCTTTTTCTCCGACAATCTCCTCAAGTTTTCTTGGGAACTCGTTTATATCAAATGAAGAAAAATCAAGAGCTTTTAAGATTTTCTGCTCATCTAGGCCGTCCAAGAAATCAAAAAAAGGAATCTGCAAATTTTCCCTTATAGTTGTTGAGAAGAAAAAATTTTCCTGCAATACTCCACCAACCAAAACTTTGTATTCTGGATCTGGTATTTCCAAAATATCTTTATTTCCCAAAAAAATAGTTCCTCGCGGTGGAAGATATATTTTCATTAAAAGATTCAAAAGCGTTGTCTTTCCTGCACCGGTTTTTCCTACTATTCCAACCTTTGAGCGATAAGGTACATACAGATTTATATCTTTCAAGATTCCGTAGTTCAAGTTCTTTATTTGGATATCATAGTTCTCAATCATAGATGCAGAAAAAATAATATTCTTGACATTTCTGATTATCTCAAAGTTAAATGAAGAAAAATTTTGCAAAGGTGTTTAAGAATATTTCAGAAATAAAAGCTCAAAAAGGTACAATAGAAAACCAAAACGAAATGAATAAAAATTTGATAATTGAAGAACCAAAAAGTAACCCGTTGAACAGAAATGTGAACTGATATGAAGAAAACAAAAACTCAGATAATATGGGATATATCTGATTTATCAAACTATAAAATTCCCAAGAAGTCTGTGATGTGCATCGGAAACTTTGATGGAATACATCAGGGACACAGAGCTGTAATATACGAAGGTAAAAGAATATCCGATAAATCAAAAAAGCCACTCTGTATATTGTCTTTTTTACCGCATCCAAGACTCCTGTTGAACTCCAAGAATTTTTTCATACTCACTGACATAATACAAAAAATAGGGATTCTCGGTAATATGAACACAGAATACATTATACTTTTAAACTTCGCAAAAATTATGAATATGGAAGCTGATGAGTTTTGCGGATTTCTTGACAAAAATTTTGATCCAGATTATATCTGCACAGGTTTCGATTTTTCATTTGGTAAAGGTGCAAAAGGTAATGCAGAATATATAAAAAAATATTTTGAAAGATTAGGAAAAGGTGTGAAAATAGTTGAAAAAGTATCAACAGGAGCTGGTGACGAAAAAATATCTTCTTCATATTTGAGGAAACTCATATTTTCCGGGAATGTTTCAGAGTACATAAGTTTGGTCGGCAGGCCATACCTTATAAGAGGCACTGTTGTGAAGGGATCCGGAAGAGGCAAAAAAATAGGAGTACCAACAGCAAACATCACAACAACATACAAGCTACCCCCGCATGGCGTATATGCTTCACTTGTAAAAATACAAGGTGAACCGAAATATATTTATTCCGTTTCAAACATCGGATACCAGCCAACCTTTAATTCATTCAGAGAAACTCTTGAAACACACATTCTTGATTTCTCACAAGAAATTTACGGTAAAAAAATAGAAGTTATGTTCGTGAAATATCTGAGAGAAATAAAGAAATTCAATTCTCCTGATGAACTCGTAAATCAGATAAAAGAAGATATAAGAAAATCAAGGTTGGTACTTGATGAGATATCAGAAATTATTACACAGTATTGAAGATATATGCACCCCCTTGATTCACATAGAAGCAATAAACACAAGCATCAAAATAAAGTTCAGGTATAAGAAAAAATGATAGAGAAGCCTAAGATACTTACACTCATAACGAGGATGGAAAGAGGAGGAGTTCCGTATGAAGTTGTTCAGGTAGCAACTCATCCTGAAATTTCAAAAAGATACGAGAATGTAATAGCAACAGGTTTTTGCGAAAACGAAATAGAAATTCCACCTGAAATCAAAGTAAGACGAATAAAAAATTTTGTCAGAGAGATTTCTCCATTAAAAGATATTTTGGCACTGATTGAGTGTATAAGAGTTATAAGAGAAGAAAGACCAGATGTAATACATACGAGAACTTCGAAAGCCGGATTCATTGGAAGACTCGCGGCCTTGCTCACTGGTTCAAAAAATGTAATCTACTCTCCTCACGGACATATTTTCTACGGATATTTCTCTCCGCTTAAAACTTTTGTTTTTTCTGTTATGGAATATATAGCTTCTTTTTTCACAGATGTGATAACTGTTAGAACAGATGACGAAAGAATAGCTTTTGAGAGCATAGGTTGCAGAACAAAATTTTTCAATATACCCAAAGCTCCCGTGAAAACAAAAAAACAAGATAAAAAAGTACAAGAGATTCTACCAAAAATTCAGCAAATCAAGAAAAAAAATAAGATTATCGGAACGATTTCAAGGTTTGAACCAGTAAAAGGAGTTGAATACATAGTAAAAGCCTTTGTTAAACTACGAGAAAAAAGAAAAGACGTATTTTTATTACTTGTTGGAGATGGTAGCGAAAGAACAAAAATAGAAGATGTTCTGAAAGAAGTACCGAAAGATGAGTATATGCTGACAGGCTGGATTGATAGCAAAGACAAAATATATCCCTTGTTTGATGTTTTTGTTGTATCTTCATTGAACGAAGCTTGGGGAATAACCATATTGGAAGCAGGTGAATTTGGAATTCCAATTGTTGCAACAGATGTTGGAGGCATACCCTACTTCGCCGGAGGCTATGTGAAACTTGTTCCACCGAAAAATGAAATAAAAATAGCAGAGGCAATAGAAGAGATATTAGATAACAGAAAACTCGCAAGATTACTATCCCAGAGATCAAAGGAGCTTCATTCAAAATTCACAGAAGAACTGATGATAAAAAGATACATAGAACTTTATGATATGTTTCTCAAAAATGTCTCTCCAAAAAATAACGCTTCATAACATCCTGTAAAACTGCACAAAAGTACAAATGAAAACAGTTTGATTATCTGAAAACATTTAGTTTTGCGGTCTCTGAATAACACCGGTGGTTCCAAGAACATTTTCTGCCATAGGTTCAACAAACATTCTGAATCTTCTTTCTGAATTTCCATATTTTATTGCTCCAGATATCTGTATAAATTGAATGGGTCCATCTTGTGGACTCCACCTTTCATGCCATGAGCCATTTGCAAAAATCTTCACATCAAATTCCTTCACACCATCTAAAATCTTCAAAGGATAACCTCCCTGAAAGAAATCATCTCCGATTTCCCTATCAACCCTTTTTATCATGTCTGCGACATCCTCTTTTGATCCTTCTGGTATTTCAAAAGAGTACTCTATTTCTTGATGTAATCCAGATTGCAAAGTTGTAAAGATCAGTCTATCGTATGGTCTTCCGAAAAAGCCCATCTCTTCAAGATAAACTCCGCATTTGCCCGGACAGAAATAAACAGACTCCAGCTCTCTTTTGATCTGATATGTTATGAAAAGCATAGTAGCTTCTCTGTCTGCTCCCTTTTGAATTGACTCCCCAGATCTTATAACACCAAGAACTATTCCAAAAAGCACTACAACAGAGAAGGAAATAATAGCAATTGAAACAAGAAGCTCCAGAAGAGTAAATGCTCTCATATTCATAATTTTATGCATTAAGGTTGATCTGTAGAAATCACAGAAGTTAAAATATTTTTGGTCGTCTTCGCGATTACCGCATTAATTTTCATCTCATATTCTTTTCAGAATAAAGAGCTATTTCTGCGTTTTCGTATTGCTTTGAAAAATATGGAAATTCAGTAGAATTTTTAATATAAATCAAACAAATTTTGAGCAAAAGGAAACAATTAAACTTTACTTTGTTTGTCATCCGCTTCCTTTTTTATGAGCCAGAGAAAATTAAAAATACCGGAAGCAAACATTATAAAAGTTCCAATCCAAACGAAGGAAATAAGTGGATTATCCCAAACTTTAACATATATGCCTCCGTCTTCTCCTGGTTTCACAAAGACAATATAAAAATCCTTCAGCAGACCGTATTTTATTCCAGCTTCTGTAGTTGGCTCCTCCCAAGTAAAGTATATCCTTTTTTCAGATGAAATATCAAACTGTTTTCCGTTATCTGAAACAGAGAACACCGCGCGAACTGCTGTGAAATTTTTTCCCTGATAATTTTCCAGATCTTTAAATTTTATTGTATAATTTCCGAAGGAAATCTCTTCATTTGGTTTTATGAAGACTTCTTTTTCTTTATACATCAGCTGTGAAAAAGCGACACCTATGTAAAATACAAAAAGACCAACGTGCGAAGACATCTGAACAAGCTTTCTCAAAGCTTTATCTTTTCTTCTTAAAGCATGTAGAAAGATAAGGTATATTCCAGCAACAGAAAGTCCAACCACAAGCGATAAACTAAAAGAGGAGTAGAATACAAAAACAAGAGTGAACGAAATTACAAATGGAGCGACGATGTGTATGATATTTTTCTTTAAAAACCAAAGAGCGTTGCCCCACGGTATAACTCCTCCTAAAATCATAAATAGAAGAAGAATAACAGCAAGGGGGCCAAAAGATTTATTGTAGAAAGGTTTTCCAAAGGTTATTTTTTCTCCTGTGAAAGATTCAAGAACTACTGGGAAAATTGTGCCAAACAAAACTGTAATGAGCATTACAAGAAGTATAAGAACGCCGGAGAGCATGAAAAACTCCCTGGAAACAAGATATCTTAACTCAAACTTCTTTGATTTCTGATTGAAGCCAAAGGGTTTGTAGGTCATGCCAATATAGGTGCAGAATGCAGTGCTTATAGCAATGAAGACGAGAAAAGCAATTCCGAGTTCTGGGTTCTGAACAAATGAATGAACAGAGATGAAAAGCCCAGATCTTACCAAGAATGTTCCGACCATAGATAGAATGAAAGTCAGAGCAATCAGGACGAATGAGAAAATCTGGAAGTAATGAAACTTTCTTTCAAACATACTGATGTGGATAAAAGAAGTGAGTGAAAGCCAAGGTATAAAAGACACATTTTCAACTGGATCCCAAGCCCAGTATCCACCCCAGCCGAGTTCTGAGTAAGCCCACCAGCCTCCTATAACAATTCCTAAGGTCAAAAAAGCCCAGTTCCAAACAGCCCAAGTTCTATATTTTGTATCAAACCCAAGTAATCTTTCAACGAAAAAAACGAATGAAACAAGCGTTCCAGTCAGTCCCATATACAGAAAAACAGGGTGAAGAACCATTCCGAAATGTTGAAGTAAGGGATTAAGCTCTCTTCCATCTTCAGGAGGAGGATACATAAAAGAAAAAGGTTTCGCTAAAAATGAAGATAAAAAAAGGAAAAAAGAAAGGGTGAGGAATATAAAAGTATAAGAGACCGTATGACGTTTTTTTCCGGAAATAACAGATTGAAAAGACATAACTAGTGTCCAGAACAAAATAGAGCCTTCCTGTCCGCCCCACAGAGCGGTTATTTTATAAACGAGAGGAAGAAAAGAATTCGAGTGATTAGCTACGAACTTTATAAAATAGTGTCCATTTACGAGAGAAGAAACCAATGTAAAGCAGGCTAAAAATACCAGAGAAAAAACAAATATTTCTATCTTTCGCAGATATTCCAAGTTTTTACCTGTTAGAGAGAGAATAAGACCAAGCAAAGATAGCAAAAACGCGGAGTAAACGAGGAACTCACCAAGCTTAAGAGTAGATGGGATAAAATTTTCCATTAGAAGATCACAAAGATGCAGATTGCGTATGACTATGAGATTCTGATCTATAATCTTTTATCAATCTTTCAACGGTCTCAATGATATCTTTCAGTGGTGTTCCGGGAATGAATATAGCTTTCACTCCGACCTTTTTGAGAAAGTCAAAATCTTCATCTGGTATTATGCCGCCAACTATTATAGGTTTTGTATCAATCTTTCTTTGTTTTAGTTCTTCAATCAATTTTGGTATAAGAACATTGTGGGCACCCGATAAAATAGATATTCCAATAAGGTCAACATCTTCTTCAAGGGCTATATCTGCAACCTCTTTTGGAGTTTTGTGAAGACCGGTGTATATGACCTCAAATCCGGCTTCTTTCAGAGCTCTTGCTACAACCTTTGCTCCCCTATCATGCCCATCAAGTCCTATTTTTGCTACCAATACTCTACCCTTTATCATAAATTAAAAGTTAAAAACAAACTTGTATATTTTTAAAAAGTTCAAGTTTTTTTAAATTAATTCAGAACCTTGCCGTCTATACTAGAACACTGGTTCCGCATAGGTCAGAGGTAATTTCGTAATGCAAAGCTCTGAGCAAACTATAAAATAGCGGCAGCGCAACTATAGCTTCTCATCTGCAACTATTGCGAACAGTCCAACACCAATCAGGTCGTTTAGGATTTGGTTTGTAGCTGGAACAAATTTCCAGTTCTTTGATTCTTGGTTCCAACCAGATGGAATAGCAGGAGTTGCCTGGATACTATCATGATCTATTAGACCATAACGACCACCAGCAGCAAGACCGCATCTTGGGTTCTGTTGGTCCTGCGGATCTTGCAGATAGGATACAGAAGACGGTAAATCAACAGGATTAGATGGCGGGAAAATACTCAGATAATCTTTACCCCAAGCTCTTTCAACTATGAATGGGTTTATAAGAAGCAAGAAAATAAGATCAGTTAGCTGATTATTGTACTGAGAATACTTTTTCGTAACCCTTTCTGTAAACTCCCATATTACAACACAGTTATCAATTTCAACGGCTCCGTTGAGTATTTTTCCATCATTAGACGTTTCCTTCATCAGAACATAAGGTATCACCTTCAGACCAAATTGGTCAATGATTTCAGAGAAGCCTCCCTCCAAGCTGAAAACATCTGCTGGATAATTTGAATACGCTGCTGGTGGCAAAAGACTCAAGAAAGTTGTAACTGGCTCAAAGTAGTCTCTTCTGATTCTCTTTGTGAATTCACCACTATAAACATTGATGAACGTATTCCAATCTCCTCTATAAACATAGTCCCCGTGTATGTGTCTTTGCTTTACTATAACGGCTATAGTTTCTGGTAAAAAGGCACCATGATTGAACCAAAGGGAAATGAAATTATCTGGATCTATTATATAGTAGTAGGTTATGTTTTTCGTTAGGTTATTTGGGAAGTAGACTATTGAACCATCAGGAGAAACATAAAACTTTGTTGCTTCACCAGAATAATCAGAATTAACAGTAAGAGAAAACAGGTAATAGCTTCCCAAAGTTACATCTTGGAAATATAATGGATTAGCTGATGTATTTCCAAGAGTTAAAGCTTTCACATAGAAGTTTCTTGTTCCCTCAGCTTCAAAGGCAAAAAGAGGACCGGATTGCACAATTTCGTATCTCTTTTTCTGCTCATCCCACCTTATTTCTGCAGGTAGTATTAAGTCTCTGGCTGGTTTTGGGTCAGCTCCCTCAACTCCGAAAAATTGGCAGAAATTGAATCTTGCGAAGTTCGGAAGGTCGGTGGTTGTAATCTCTCCTTCTGCAATGCTTAAGACCGCGTTTACTATTTTCAGAACATCAAATTCGTCATCGGCTCCAACAACTTTTATCCAGTTGTCATCTTTTGAGCAGTCAAATTTTTGCGAGCCACTGGAAAGAATCTTTACTATTTCTTCAGCTGTTTTATCGCTAAATCCTTCTGGGAGATCAAGGGTACCTTCTGCGTCCTCACCTAAGAATATATTTTTCTTAGATGTATCAAGGTTGAATTTGAGCTGAGAGCCACTCCAGCAGACCAAAGCTGGATCATTTTGGGCGCATGGATTTTTGAAGAAATAATCTAAACCACTACTTGCCCAATTCATAAGCGTGGAGACATTTGTTGGAACATTCTTCCAAAGGTTCTCTTTACCCGAGACAAATCTCATGAAATTTGGAGCTGTATCAAGTCCAAGGGTTTGTGGTAGCCTTCTTACAAGCCCAGCTGGATCTGCCTCGAGGTCATCCAAAAGCTGAGAAGCATTTGATAGAACACCTGATATATCAAGTTCCCAGTTGTGGGAGTTTATTATATTGAAAAGTGCGGCGACGCCTTGGCTTACAGAACCAAGAATAGCCATAAGGTCATACCTTATTTCTGTACCTGCCTTGAACCAAACATCAACAAGTGCTCCAATTTTTACGTTAAGAGGAGCTGTCAAACGAAAAACGTAGTTTTTATTATCCTGAATTGAATTGTAATTTTGAGAAGCCTGTATAACCTCCTCCATAAGAGTTGTTATCTCGTCTCTCTTCAGACCAACCAGATTCAGAAGAGTATCAATAACATCTGTTTGACCCGGAGAAATTCTCGGAGATTGAGAGAGAATGGGAGCAGAAGTTTCACATATACTTCCAAGTTGTTCACCTAAAACTCCACACAAGGTGTTCAGGGCTCCGTCGAGTCTTTTGAAAAGAATCATCACATTGGTGAAAACTACAAGAGTATTGAAAGTGATTTTATCCTTGTAAGTTTGTAGCTCATCTGAACAACCGTTCTTACCACATATGTCTTCCCTTATTTTCTCAAAATTTTTCTTTGCTATCAGAGATGACATAGTATCATCTGGGGTTGAAACTGTTCTATCTCCTTCCTGAATTGTATTTATACCAGCTGGTTGATTTTTCTGAGCAGTGGGTGTTGTTTCCTCTTCTTCTTTTCCGCATGAAATGAGAAAAACTAATGAAGCCGCAGACGCAAATACAAAAAGTTTTCTTATATTCATAGTTACATCCTCCTTTGTATTTTTTGTTTTACCAATTAACAAAAATTATAATAATTTTTTCAAAAAAAAATTTTATTTTTGTGCGAACAGAATTTTGGTATTAAGCACGAAATTCAGAGAGTAAAAAACAAAATGCCAAAATTAATTTTAATTTCGCTGAGAATTGTTATAGTATTGCCGTGAGCATACGAAACAAGAAAAAGATAATAATCACAGATGAAGAACTCAAATACATCATAGCCAAAAGACTCCCAAAACTTATTAAAAAAGAACCTTTGCTAAGAGAATATATTTCTGGAATTGTTGAATATAAATTTGCCGATAGAAGAAAAACAGAAGATCAAATCAAAGCCATATTGGAAGAACTCAAACTACTAAGAATAGACTCCGAAAAAAGATTCAATGAACAAAACAAAAGAATTGAAGAACAAAACAAAAGAATTGAAGAACAAAATAAAAGAATTGAAGAACAAAACAAAAGAATTGAAGAACAAAACAAAAGAATCGAAGAAATACTAAAAGAAATAAGGGAACTACGGAGAAAGTATGATGTCGGAATCGGATCAATTGGGGCAAGATGGGGAATAATGGCAGAGACATCCTTCAGAGATGCTATAAAGGGAATTTTGGAAGAGGATTTTCCTGTTAAAGTAGAAAGATATCTTAAGTTTGATAACGAGGGTAATGTATTTGGCAAGCCCGATCAGGTAGAGCTTGATGTAATAATAAAAGATGGTAAAATCATAATTGCGGAGATAAAATCTTCAATGAGTAAAGCTGACGTTTTTATACTGAAGAAGAAAATAGATTTCTACGAGAAAAAGGAAAAAAAGAAAGCAAATAGAGTACTTATAATTTCTCCTATGGTAGATCAGAAGGCCTGGGAGCTAGCGAAAGAACTTGGCTTTGAGGTTTACTCATATCCAGAGGATATAAATAAAATATGACCTTATTTTCTGAGCTCCATTTTTTGAGCTCTTTCAATTTATACAGGTTGGTATATTGTGATTCTGACCAATAGCTTCCTTAAATTTCTCAATATCTCTTTTCCACAAACAGAGTGTATGAGCTTGTTTCAAGTAGCCGAATTTGTATATCGTTGGGTTATCTAGATCCTCAACCAGAATACTTGGATTGGGATAGAAGAATCCCTGAAATCTTCTTTCAACTATCTTTTGAGCTTCATCCAGTATAGATTGAGCCTCGGAAAGATACTTGGCGTGATCACCTTTTATTATACCAAGATACAGATTTCTTATAAATTTCGCACGAAGATATGTTATACTCATTCCATCTTTTATCTCATCTAAAATCCTTTGCCAATCACCTTCTGTTTTTACACCAGAAATAGAATCGAGTATTTCCTTCATTTCTGATTCAAATTTTTCAAGGTCTTCAAGGTTTTTGAGGAAGCTTTGCCGCTCCGTTGATTGTTTGAGCTCCTTGAAAGATATTCGGCATGGTTGAGATATTATAACCTTTGTATCGCAGGCTATACCGACATAAAAATCCTCACCAGCAAGATAAGCAGCAAGCTCATTTCCTATAAGATATTTGTATTGAACTGATCCGAATTTTGACACAAGCTCAGCGATTTTATCTCCGTTCTTTGCTGGCGCGAAAAATTCATAAAGTATATCACTGAAAGTCGGAGGAGCAGGATAATAAGATATTCTCAAAGATGCGTAGTCATAAAGCCAGTAGCCCCACTCCCAACCAGATGAAAAAATAACATGAGTATAAAAGTTCCTGATAGAATCCCCAGCTTGTCTGAATATCTCATAAATATCAAGCCACCTTGAAACAAGATATATTGGTAGATACAATGGAACAGGATTATCAAAAGCAACCCAATAAGCTGTCTCGGGCTTATATCCGACTTTTCTGCCCTGCTTCATCAGATCAAAAAGGAAATCCCTATGCTCCTTAAAATCCTTGTGATTATATGCTCCTCCAGCCGAATCAAAGAGATTGTAGTACATAACAGTGTGAATAAGCGGTATTATATCTGGATTGACAAACTTCACAAGAAAGTAGTACATAAGTCTCTCTCCCCTGTACTCAAGCCATAGATCTTCAAAATCTCCTACATGAACTGTTGCGGTTATCTCTATATTTTCTTTTTTGCTTTTGATTTTATCGTAAGCTTTGTTTACCTCCTGAACAAAAGTATCTGGATCTTCTCCAACGAATTCACCAAAAGAAAGATTTATAACATCAAACGGTAGATTGAGAATTCTATCATAATCCTTCTCTTCTATAAGCAAGTATGCGTTCTGGAGACTTGACTGAGCAAATATCTGTAGATTGAGTCCAACTTTAACTCCGTATTTGTGAGAATATTCTAATATTTTTTCGTTGACGTCTTTCCATGTTTCATATCTTGTTTCACTTTTTCTTATATCTCCCAATGGGACATATTGGACAAAATTTCCCCTGTTCAGAATAACCCAGTTTATGATTTGCTTGGCTTCCTCAAAGTTTCCGGGATCATGAAATGAAAAAAGAGCTTCTATTGGGTGAAGAGTATGGAGCTGAAATCCTCTCAGGGGAACCGTTGGTTCAAATCTTGAGTCGAGTTTCAAATTTTTTCTTACAGAGTTCTCATCAAACTCATTAGGTTTTACAAAGAAAAACGGATGCGGGAACCTAAAACCCAGAACCTCAAGAATATGCGCAACACCATATATTATACCAGCGGGATCTCCACCCTGAACAAGAAAGTATTTTTGTTTATCCTGAATGACATAGCACTCAGAGCAATCTATTTTCTGAACATATATATTCACAGATTTTTCGTCTATACAAGATAGAGCATCTTCACAACTTTTGACTTGAAGATTGCTTATGCGTATATTTTTGAAGAACTCAGATATATTGCCGAGCTGCTGAGGAACCAGAAGATTTATTTTATTTTTCTTTTCAGATTTTTGAGCGCAAGAGAAAAGAGATAAAAAGATAAAAATTTTGACCGATAAAGAAAACAGGTTTATAAAGTACGAAAACAGATTCATAAAGTACATAGGGGCATTTATAATCAAATTTTTTATTCACTGGACAAAAAAACAGAAAAAATTGCAATTTTTGGAATTTATTAAATTGGAACTAAACTTAATATACAATGGGGAAAAAATCAGAGAAAAGGATTTCTGAACAGCCAGACTATATAAGAGAGAATCTTCCAAGATGGAATGGAAAAACAAAAGAACATTACGAAGTATGGTACCTAACAGGTAATGCGAATAATCATGGATTTTGGATAAGATACACTTTAAACATATCCGAAAACGGGCTTAACGATTGGGCAGGAGTGTGGTGTGCAGTTTTCAAAAAAGGAGAAAAACCAATTGGAATATGCAGAAAATATCCGCTGAGTGAATTCAAATGGGAAGTCAGAAGTTTTAGAATAAATATAGGGGAATCTAATATTTTCTCAGAAAAAAAATCAGAGGGGAAAATAACAGTCGGGAACATTTCAGCTTCATGGGAACTTAACTTCGAACCAACAGGCTACATCTTCAGACACCTACCAGATTTCGCTTATTATCTACCTGTTGACACAGTTGTTCTATCACCAAACCCAAACCTCATATTTTCTGGATACATCACACTGAAAGACACACAAACAGGTGAAATTATTAAGAACCTAGAGTTCTCCGACGGTGTAGGTTATCAGACACACATCTGGGGCAAAAAACACGCTTACAAGTGGGTATGGGGACACTCAAACTTCATAAAAGATGAAAATGGAAATATTCTGGAAGACTCATTCTTTGAAGGACTAACGGTTGTTGAAAAAACAGGTCCTCTGAGAGTTCCTCCAATAAACATCTTTACACTAAAATACAAAAACAATATATATGAATTTAACGGAATAAAAGACATAATATTCAACTCATCAAAATGGAAATACGGAGAAGACTCGGTATTCTGGGAAATAAGATCAAAGAAAATGAATTTTTCACTGAAGATGAACACAAAAAAAGATAATTTTATAATGGCAATATACGATGATCCCGGTGGAGATAAGGTATTCTGCCACAACAGCGAAGTAGAAAGCACTGAGATCTCCTTTGAACTCAACGGAAAAACAATAAAGCTTTTCTGCGACGGAACATTTCACACAGAATTTGGGTCAAGAACTCCGCTTGAATATAATCCAGCAAAGTTTATTTACGAATAGCTCCTTTTAAGAACTAAGGAGCAGATAAAAAACTAAGGAATAGATAAATCCGCTCTCACAAAACAAATTCTTCTTCCTTCAAGCACTTTGCCATATTTCTTAAGGAGAAAAACAGATGTTGTCATATGAAAAAATTCGGGCAAGAATCCATTACAACAAATCCATAATCAGTATAACCAATAATTTGCAGCTCATAGCATTAGATTTTTTGGATCAGGGGAAAGCAGATATTTTCATTTACTCTTTTTGAAAGAACGAATCTCCTGCGAATCAGTAAAGATATCAGCTGACTTCATATCTTCAAAAAATCTTGCAAGGAGCCTGTTTGAAAGCGACTTTGAAAAATCTTCTATCTCATCTTCCGGAATGTTCAAATATTTTTTGGTGTAATCGGTGATTATTTTTTGGAAATCGCTTTTTAAAGTAGCTATATCTTTGACCTTTCTTTCCATCTCAACACGAAATTTTAGTTTATCAATTTCAGATTTTATTATCTTTTTTGCAAGTTCTATGGTTTCGAAATCAGCGACAGTTCTTCTGAAAGAATCTACATTATAAAGCAGTATGTTTTCATTATTGCAGACATCTGGAGATATATTTCTTGGAACAGAAAGATCAAAGAATATCTTTTTCTTCTTATTTATGTTCTTTACAAAATCTGGTTTTATTAAGAAACCAAAATGTCCTGTAGCAACAACAACAACATCTGCGATTTCTATACCTTGTTCAATAGAACAAATAAATTCTGAGTCTGCTCCGAAGAATTCCTGAATCTTTTTGACTTTCTGCTCTGCTCTATCTTTTTTGCGAGAGAAGATCAGAGTCTTTTTGAAATTTTTAGAAATCCTGTATATATCGTGTGCCACCTCACCAGTTCCAATAACAAAAAGAACCTTATCGCTTATATCTCCAAAAATTTCAAGAGATTTGCTTTTGACGACACTACCGAAAGATAAGGAAGGTATATTGATCTCGCTTCTCACGCGTTTTTCTATTCTCATGACTTCGGAAAATATGGAAAAAATTTTTGTGGTTGCTAAACCTGCTGAGATAGCATCGTAAAAAGCTTTCTTGAACTGACTTACTATCTGTGTTTCTCCAACAACAAGAGAGTTTACCCCAGAAACAACAGAAACAAGATGCTCAATAGCATCAAAATCAGAGAGTTTCTCAAAACCATCAAATCCTAAAAATCTATCTGAAAAATAAATGAACTCTATTCTACCACAGGTGACAAATGGAACCAGATCCTTGACCCCATATTTCTTAAATCTCTCGATACTTTCCAGATTCTTAAAATCAAAACCACAAATTATCTTCTCCCTATCGCTAACAGAATGAGAAGAAAAGTTATAGGTTTCCAATTTGAGCTGGCCTATAAGGTCTGGTAACATTATTTTACATCTAATCAAAATGAGTACCAGAAAACAAATTTCAAAAAGTCTATATTACTTGGGAAACAATAACAAAAAGAACAGCTCTGTTGAAAACATCGAATTCAATAAAAAGGTCTGAAAAATTGACGCAAGATAAAACTACATTATTGCAACAAAGCAAAAAAACGGTATAATATATGATTTCACCAGATTCTGAACATTCATCTTTTTGCATCAGCTCTCTCTTTTTATAATCATTGAATGATTTCCTAATTTTTTGCATTAATTTTTTGCAATAATGGCTCCCACAATCCTCCGAATTTTTCGGTATAATCAATGAACGAACATCTTCAACTAACTGTAAATTGAGCAGAACTTTAAACATAATTTGTTATGAATGCTTAATATTTTATAGTTTAATGAGCAACATACTGAAAAATCTCTTTTTAATTTTACTTGCTGGTTTACTTGTTGGATGCGGTAGATTTTCTCTTGACTATGATGAAGAAAAAAGAATAACTATTTATGAAGGAGACATACTTGTAGCATCTGGAGATAGTGGGCTTTATAATTCTTTTGCTCAAGACAAAAAAGGCGGAATTCATATTGTGTATTACCAGATACCAAGGGCAACGATTCTTTGGAGCTACTCTTCTAATTTGAGAAAGGGATTTGAAAAGACAGAGATAATAACACAAGCTGGAGTCGGAGATAATTTTGGAATATCGGCAAAGGTTCTTATTGACTCATCAAACAAGCCACATGTTATATACATACGCCACATAGAAGGTGGAACGCATCTTTTCAGAATCTTTCATGCTCGCAGAGAAGATGAAGGAAAATGGATAGATGAACCAGCTCCAACATGCGGATTTGAGAGCAAAGCAGAAAAACTTGATGCAATAATAGACCCAGAAGATATAATCCATGTAGCATACATAGGTATGGATAAAAAACTATACTACATATCCTTCAGGACAAACGGAGAACTAGTCTCCTGTGAAGTTATAGATCCAGCAGTAGGTGAAGTTTCAAGAGTTCCAGCAGGAGGCGGAATATCTGAATGTGTAGATATGACAATGGACAGTGCAGGAACAATTCATGTTAGCTACTATGATTCTGAAAACGGGAACACAAAGTATGCGTTCAAGAAAAAAGGCGAACAAAGTTGGGCTATCTCAATACCGAACTGGCAGAGAGTTTTCAACGAAGAGATCAGATTTTCTCAAGTAACCCCCGGAGAATACACAGCAGAACTCCAATTTCCCTCAAACGAAGCAAAGCTTGATACTTACATATTCGCAGTTGGTCCAGGTGGAAGAAAAGAGGTTCCAAAAGATTTCTGGAGATTCAGGGGACAGAAAAACATAGTGCTTTCAGGAAACATTGTTGGACCAGACAAAGAGTTCAATTTGAACATGAAATTTTATGTAAGCTACATAAGAACAGACACATCCCCAGAAGATGACGGTGTATTTTGCTCTGTTTCCTTTAACGAACTTCTGGCTCCAATTATAGCGTTTTATGACTCCACAAATATGAGAATAAAGTTCTCACAGAAAAACGGAGAAATTTGGGAGACCGAAGAGGTTGAGCCAGCTCAGATTGGAAGTCCAATAAACCTTGTAACTTTCAAAATAGATGATAAAACAACACCAGCAATTGTATATTCAGATTCTCTTAGAAACTCTGTGAGAGTTCTGATCAGAAATCCTTCTCCTCCAACCCAAGAAGAAAGATGGATAAAAAGCACTATAATTTCTCAGGTATCAGCTGGATACCATTTGTTCTCATCTTTCATACCAATATACGGGAAAATTGGAGTATCTTACATCAAAATAGTGAAAGGATCATTTGAACTTTATTTTTCTGTATTTGACGTCATAAACGAAGTAAAAGAAGCGATCAAAAACCAAAAAAATACCACTCAACAATAAATAAACTTTATGCTCAATAGAAAAATAAGCTATGCTTTGACCATAGCCATAATCTTCATAATAGCTTGTAGTAGCAATAAAAACGGAAAAACTCAGAACTCTGGTAATAATCCTCCTCCAGCTACCCCGCCTTGTGACTCATCTGTTGTTTTTTTTCCTGAAGAAATTTCTGGAGATTCGCCGCTGCAGGTTACATACTCAGCTACATTTAAAGGAGTTAACTCCGAAGGTATAACATCGGTAATGATTGACTTTGGAGCAGATAATTTTATAGATGATATTTACAGCTATGAGCTAACACCTCAGAATTCTTTTTCATACAATGCCATATACTCATCTGTTGGAGATTTCAGAGATGCATTTTACTTTTTATGGAGTGAATCAGAAGGTGGGAAGATTAAAAATTGTAGCGTCAAAAAGGAATCAAAAATAAGAGTTACTTTCTTATGTCCGCAACCTTCTATTGAAGTTATTGCGCAAGTAATAGATAGCACATCAAAATCAGCAAACATACTGGTTCGTCCAAAAAACATGAGTCTTCAACAGGTTACATTTTATGCGGGTTATGAAACTCCACAGAAAATAAATTGTATTCCGGATAACAGATTTCAAAACTCGTGTCTCATTTCTGCTTCCGCCCCCGATTTTGGTGATTGGTCATTATGTTGGTATGCGGAATCATTCTGCGGTAAAAAAACGGAACAAAGCTGCCTTTCTTTTATAATATCTTATCCATTTACGGAGGTTCTGAACTACGGGGTTGGAAAAATTATAAACTTCAGTTCCTTTGAAGATAAAATAGCTGCCATAACTCCACCGTATATATCTGTGATTTCAAAAGATGGTGATGTAATAAAGAGAATTGGCGGAGCTGCCGGAGATATAAGATGGCTGAAATCAACCAGCGAGGGGATATGGATACTGAAAATAACAGATAAATTCAATATTGTTTTTATAGACTTCTCTGGGAACATAACCGAAAACGTAGTAAATCCAAACAGCATATTCGGAACCATTGGCTTTGATATATACAAAACCACAAATAAAAGATATGCCATAGTTCTCAGAAGCTTTCAGGAAAATGGAGATATTGTTGTTTTTGATATAACATCTTTTGATGCTTCAACTCCAATATGCAGAAAGATCATTCCAGCAGGACCAAGAATTATAGAATTCATAAACGGATATGCGTTTGTGGGATACATAAATGAAGTTCATTCATACAAAATTGACTTTCTCGTCGATATATGCGAGGTAAAAGAACCGGAAAAATATAACCTAACATACACACCTTCACTTTTCGATATAGAGGGCGATTTCTCAAAAGCTATAGCCGCGTATTCCTCAGATTTTAGCTCAGTCAAAGGAAAAATTTTTGCATTCGGTTTTGATTTTTCTTCTGGAAAATTTTATGACATAGGTAGCGCCAACGCCTCGGTTGGAAGCAACATTGATATACTCTCTTTAAAAGTTTCTCCGTTTGATCTATCTTATGTAGCCGTTTCATATCTGAACAAAGATATTGGAGAATACAGAACAAAAATACATGATTTCAGCGCGAACCAAAGCATTGGTGGAGTCGAAGGTCTGAAAATATCTGACAGAGCTGTTTTTTCCTCTTTTCTCGGGAAAACCACAGTAGCAGTAATTGATGAGAAAAACACAATAAACATTCTTGAATTTCCAGCTTCAAAGAAAACTAAGAAAATAGGAGGATTCAGAAACACAAATATAAAGACTTCACAGATAATAGAAACAGATTGCAATGCCGGCAAAACGTTTATGACTTTTCCAGACGGAGGAGGAATAGTAACAGCAGATATATCTTCTGTTTTCTCTCCTTCCGGTGGATTTCCAGTTATCTCCACGTATATAAGCAAAGACGCTGTATCTGTACAAAAAGGTCCAGATAACAAAACATATGCAATATTCAACACCGGAAACAGTCTTTTCTTATCAGATACAGACTTTTCATTTTCAGTAACTGTTGGTAGCTCCGATATAACTGGATTCTCCGCCGGCTCAACCTACTTCATAACTGGAGGAAGCTCCGGAATTTTCTATGCCAAGAAAAATTTCTCGTCTTTTCTGAATTTGAACTTTTCAGAGATATATCAGCTCAAAAAGACTATCTACATCTCACCCTTCTTCTTCTTGTTTTCTGGAAACTCCTTACTTATACTAAAAGATGACCTTGAAAAAGTTTTAAATGTTTCTTTTGGATGTCAAGATATAGCAGTTTCAGATGATAAAACAAAAATATACTGTATGAATGCATTTGGAGTATCTGAACACAGATTTGAGAATAATTCCATAATTCAATCTTCAAGCAGATCATTCATTCTCCCTGTTGGTGATATTTATGACTCAGATTTTGAAGATGGACATATATTTTTCTTGTCGGATCTCGGGATATCAAAGGGGTTTGGAATAATAAGGGCTTCCGATATGAAAGTTGTTGTGCTCTTAAAACTGCCAGACGATGTTGAACCAATATCAATTTCAGCTAAAAAGTATTGTCTACCTAACTTAGTTTTCGTTTCTGCTTATGGGAACTTCCCAGATGGAACAATAGTTAAGGGATGGCTTGTGAAAACAAAATGAAATATTCTAAAAAACTCAACTTCTGCCTCTAGAATATGATAGAAAGCATAATAGAACTCAAAAAAATAAAGAAATCCTATTTTTCTGGTAGCAAAGAGATAAGAGTTCTGAATTCTGTTGATCTTGAAGTGCGCCGAGGAGAGAAGATTTCAATAATTGGAGCATCAGGTTCTGGTAAAACAACACTGCTATCTATAATAGGAACTATCTTGAAACCAGACGAAGGAGAAGTTATTATAGATGGACAAAACATATCTAAGATGAACGAAAGGGAACTTGAGAATATAAGAGGACGAAAAATATCTTTTGTATTTCAAAACGGATACCTGATAGAAGAACTTTCTGTTGAAGAGAACATACTCCTTTTCGCTTCAAGAGCAGGTGTCAAGAGAGATGAAGTCAAAAGGATAATGAAAATTTTCGGAATACCTGAGAGAGCTTATGTATGGGAACTTTCTGGCGGAGAATATCAGCGTGTTGCAATAGCGAGGGCTCTTTGTGTTTTTCCAGAGATACTCCTTGCAGATGAACCAACAGGCAATCTTGATCCACAAACCGCTTATGAGGTCATAACAGAAACTCTCAAAATCATGGGAGAAAATACAACCTTTGTTCTTGTCACGCACAACATGAACATAGCAAAAATGCTTGATAAAATCTACAAAATAGAAAATGGAACACTCAAAGAGATAAAAAAAGATGAACTGTGAATATAAAATTACGAACAACAAACAACAAGAAAATACGGAATAAAATTAAAACAAAATGAAACAAAGCTTTTGCTTTTGAACATTCAGTAAATCAAGAAGACTCCAAAATTTCAGATATTCTACTTTTTTCTCCAATTTTTTATTTCATCTGAAAAAACATAAGCACTTGACTTGATTGTTCTCTTTCTTTCTGGTGAAGAAAAATCCACAAAAACAAGTCCAAACCTTTTTTCAAAACCAAGAGCCCATTCAAGATTATCAATCAATGACCAGTAGAAATATCCCAAAACGGGAATTCCTTCATCAAGAGCTTTCCCAACATATCTGAGGTGTTCCTGAATGAATATTCCCCTTTTTTTATCTTGTGAATCAGACAAACCATTTTCTGTAATGAGTATCGGAATATTAAGATCCCTGTATCTTTCCCAAACAGCTTTTATAACTTCGTATATTCCGGGAGGATAAAGCTCATACCCCATCTCAGAGCGTCCGTATGGGCAAACATCAGATGGTTCTTCAGAAGGACAAGGCTTTGGAGCAAAGAACATTCCAACAGAAGGAAATACCGGAACATATATGACCTGAAACCTATTGTAGTAGTTTATGCCTATTATATCTGCTTTCTTATAAAGCTCCCGCACAAATTGAGAATTTATTTTTCCTCTGAGAACTGCATCAAGATAGTCCCACACAAGAAGCTTCCAAGCACTATCTACCGCTCTCTGATCATCTCCGTCTATATAAGATATGTTGTATATAAGGAAAACCTCTGTTGGAACACCGTCTTTATCTGCATCTTCTTTATCGAATTTGTGTATAGTATCGTATGCTATAGCATGAGCAAAAATAAGGTTTTTCAGAACATATTCAAAGGATTGTTTGTTCGAGCCAGCTGGTGGAAAAGCTCCAAAACCCAGAGGTCCGGAAATTCCACCAAAAAGGTATCCTCCAGTAGCAACAACTATGGGTTCGTTTATCGGTCCCCACATATCAACCAGATCTCCAAACTTTGATACAACATAGGCAACATATTTTGCAAATTCAACAACCGTCTGAGAGGAAATCCATCCAGAAGGTTTTCCAAAACAAGCTTGTTCCGGAGAAAACTCAGCATTGATGGTTATCCCGGAAATCCAATCCCTACAAGCTATCGGGTCGTGTATCCAGTAAGGTAGAGAAAAATGGTTCAGCGTGATAAATATCTTGAGTCCCTTTTGCTTCATATAAGCGAGAATCTCTCTGTACTTTTTAACTGATTTTTGGTCAGCAATATTATCAAGCTCTGAGATAGTTTTTTCATCTATTGTAATCAGAGGATAACCAATTTCGTTTGTTCTGAAAGATACTTTCACAGAAGTTGTGGAATTCGGGAACACACGAGACCACTCCATTCCATATCTGAACACATCGACTCCTATTACATCTTTTGCTATATCAATATCTGCTTTGTAGTGTGTCCAGAAGTCTGAGCTGTTTTCTGGGACATCCTTGTAATATCCTTTTTTGAAGTTTTCTTCGTTGTGAGTCCATATCCACCAGTCTGAATTTTTGTCTGGCTCCGAGTTCGGTCCCATATCTGCTTGAAATCCAGAAATAGCAACTCCCCACAGAAATTTTTGTTTGTTTTTGTTTTCCGATGCGCATGAAACAATCAAAAACAGAAAAATCAATAAAACCAAAAACATAGTAAAAGATTAGCAATTCAGTGTAAATTTTGCGAGTTTAGCACTGAGACATTAATTAATCACATTATTTGTTTTTTCAAGTTATGACCTGCCACAACAATATGATGCTGTATTTCAAATTTAAATAATATTTTTTCTCATCGTATCTGATGTTTTCAACAAGACAAAGTTATAACCTGTTTTGCGATCAGTGTGCTACGTTGCCTTAAAACATAGGTTTATTATTATGAATCTCTCAAAAGAGCAGTAAAACCAGAATTCAGCTTTACCGAAAAAGATCTATGAAAATATCCTGCATCACGGTTACCTTTATAGTTCTGAAATGGAGAAGTTTTCTTCCAGAGCAAACAAAAAATCTATTGATACAAGATTGTATGTTTTCAAGACACGGAATTCAGGAACACTTAAGACGAGAGTGAGCGAATTATAAAGCCGCTCTGTGGAATATTTGCTTTACAAAATCTCTTCCTTTTGAGATTTCAAGCATTCTTATGAGTGGAATTCTTGCTTTTTCTATTATATCTTCTGGGACATCTATTTTGTATTTTTCTTCTTCAAGAGCTGTCAGCACATCTTGGATTCTTATAGATTTCATATTAACGCAAGTTTTTGGTGATCCGACCGAAAGTATAGTTTTTTCTGGGTTTTCTCTTCTTATTCTTTCTACAAGTCCTTCCTCCGTTGCAAATGCTATTTTACTGTGTTTAGTTTCTTTTGCGAATCTTACCATTCCACCGGTTGAGAAAACATGATCTGCAAGGTCAATTACTTCTGGCGAGCATTCTGGATGAACCACAACAACCGCATCTGGATGTTGTTCCCTGAGCTTTTGTATATCTTCTGGTCTGAATCTGTGATGTACATTGCACCAGCCATCCCAAGGTATTATTTTCTGAGAAGTGAATCTTTGGACATAAAGACCAAGGTTTCTATCTGGTATGAAAAGAACTTGATCTGAGTTTACACTTTTTACTATTTGAACTGCGTTTGCCGATGTACAGCATATATCGCTTTCTGCTTTAACCGCTGCATCTGTGTTTATGTAGCAGACAACGGGGAGTCCTTGGTACTTCTCTTTGAATTTTCTCAGAGCAGATATGTTTATCATGTCTGCCATAAAGCAACCGGCTTCAAGCCTAGGTAGAAGAACAATTTTTTCCGGTGAAACAACTTTGACACCTTCTGCCATAAAATGAACACCGCAGAAAACTATAAGGTCGTTTGGAGACTCAGCAGCCTTTATAGCAAGTTCAAGAGAATCTCCTATGAAATCTGCTATTTCCTGGATTTCCGGGAGCATGTAGTTATGACTCAAAATCAACGCTCCCTTTTCCTTTTTGAGTCTCAGAATTTTGTTCTGTATTTCTTTAACGTCTATTCCCTTTTCCGATTTTGCTTTTATAAAAAGCGGTCCGATTCTTTTCCATTTTTCTGCGTATCCCTTGAAAATCTCTCTCGCATACTTTACTTGTTCTTCGTCAAGTAGCGGCTTGTTTTCTGTTTTCTCTTTGCTTTCCATCTATTCTTATATGTTAAGCATATTTCTTGCACAATATTCAAAATACGGAACTACGCGGATATTTTCCACGATGTAAATATTTATAATTTTAACAGCATAAAACTCTTTGTAAACGAGACTACAACGAACTTTGAGAATGAGACTATGATGAATCACATTGAGATGATTCATAACATGATTCATAATAAATAACCGGGAACATAAATAATTGGGAATACAAAGAATCCAAATTTAAGCAGATAGCTTACCTAACCCCAAATATACCTTAATAAAAATTTCTTTGCCAACTCTTCTGTTCATCTGCACTTTTCTGAAATTTGCTATAAACTTTTAAGCCCCAAGTGAGACCCGATATATTCGCCAATATATAAATAGTTCCAATCCTTCACTCAATTCTTTTGTATTCCTTTTTTACTTTTCTTTTGTATTCCTTTTTTACTTTCTCTATATTTCTTTCGTTTTTTTATTTGAAACAGCTCCAACTCAACATATCTATTTCTGTCTTCTTGCATAAAATACAAATCACTACCTCTTCAAGTGAGATTGCTTAATATGTATTTGTTCTTGGAGTTAAAATTTCTAATTTTCAAAGTTTGCATTTAGGAATCCCCAATGGTTATCCTAACACCACAGTCTTTGTTCAAAATTCCAAAAGCGTTTGAATATCAGGTCAAAAATTCTCAACACTTTCTCCTATACTTCCTGAAACATTACTTCCACATTCACTGAAATTCCAATATCCCACCGAGAAATTTATTCTTCATCATCTGAAATTTTACCTATTTCTTTATCTTCGTGCATAATATTACTGACTTTTTACAATCTTCCAATCTCGTAACTATTTTTTCTTTATTTGAGTAATGAAAAATGGATTAGTAAGCGTTATTATTCCAACTTACAATAGAGCTCATCTCGTTAGAAAATCAATTGAAAGCGTCTTGAATCAGACTTACAGAAATGTTGAAGTAATTGTGGTAGACGATGGATCTAATGACAATACAGAAGAGGTCGTAAAGAGCATAAAAGACAAGAGAGTCAAATACATAAAGCACGAAAGAAACTACGGTCCAGCTCATGCGAGAAATACGGGTGTAAACTCAGCAGAAGGAGAATTTATTGCAATCTTAGACTCAGACGATCTATATATGCCACAGAAAATAGAAAAACAAATAGAGCTTTTTAAGAGTGAAAGTATAGGTGGTGTTTACTGTGATTCTTACAACGACGCAGGAAAGGAAATTACTTACCGCCCGATGCCAAAGGTAAGAGGATACGTATATAAGCAGATGCTCTACCTTGGAATATGTATTCCTACATTTCTTTTCAGAGCAAAATATGTTAAACAGATTGGAGGCTTTGATGAAACTACAGACAAAATGTGTAAGATGATGGATGACATAGATTTTCTGATAAGAATTTCAAGAGTGTGCGAGTTTGACTATATTCCTGAACCACTGATTGTTATAAATAGAAATCCTGAACACAGCAGATTATCAGGGAAGAAAAGATGCACCGTTGAGGCTTGGGTATATCTTCTGAACAAGTACAAATCAGATATGATGAGTCTGCTTGGCAAGAGCTTTCTTGATTTTAGATATTCAAGACTATCTTGGAGCGCATACATAATAGGAGAAAGATACTACGCCGCTCGCATATGTGTTGACGGTTTTTTGACAACAAAAAACATATCACATATACTTAAAATTCCTTTCATACTATCTGGAACCTATGGATATATTATGAGAATGAGGTACGGTAAAAAAATCAACGGATTTGATGTATTCTAAAATTATCTCAATATCGCAGTCATTGTTCAAAATTCTAAAACGGGTTTATATTTGAACATCTAATCCAAACGCTATTATCAATTTATTTCCTGAGATTAACTCCTTAGAAGATATATTGTATTTTCACACAAAATTTTAACGCTATATAACAAACACTGGGTTTTGTTCCCTCTGAGCTAAGATTATTTCATTTTCATATCTCTTTCTACATCCTGACGAGATAAAATAAAAACCTGAGATCTAGATCCTAGAAAAGAATCCCTTTATTCTGAACAAGAATTTTTCAAGAGCTCTTTGAAGAAGAATCCACTTGACGCTCATACTTGAGCCTTTATACATAAGTTTGTGAGTTGAGGCTGTTAAGTTCATAAGGTTATTTCTAGACAAAGATAGATTATAATCAAATTCTTTTCCTTTCCATATATCACCACCAGGAGCATGACTATAGTCATGGTTCTGATGAACAGCAATTATAACATCTGTTGCATCTACAACAGGTATCTTTTCTGCCCGAGCTTTGTAAATTAACCAATTATCCCACCCCGGTCTCCCGATCGCAATCTGGGATATCTCTGAACATACCTCTTGGAAAAACAAAGTAATCACTACCGTACGGTGGATGAATCTTTCCTTTCTCCTTTACAGCACTTTTTAGTTTGATTTCCCAATCTGCATCATCAAAATTTATGGCGTCATCTATATCTAAATCATATCTTTGTCCTGCTATAAGAAAAACTCTTCTGAATTTGATAAAGAATTCTGGACGCTTTAATTTTGAAACAAAACTCACAGCCTGTATGAAGTCGCTCATCAATATGATATCCGCATTAACATAGCACAAAATGTTATACTCTGCCACATCTTGTGCTTTTCTGAATATATCGCTTACCAAAGGCGTCCCAAATTCATTTTTCACAACGTACGCAATATGTTTCAGACCAAATTCTTGACATATCTTATCTACCCCAAAATCATCTCCAAACAATATGATATCAGGCTTTGGAGAAAGAAGTGTCCAGCTCCTTATTGCATTTCGTTGTATTATGCTTATTTTCTTATCTTTAAATGGTTTTGGACATGCAAATAGTGTTATCATATAGATAAGAAATTATACATATCGTTCAAAAGTAAAGGTAAAGACATATTATTCAAAGACAAAAGTAGAAACTGAACAGCTCAAAATACAAATTAAAATTAAGATACAATATCCTATCTTACAGTTCTTCTCTGTTTTGCTATCACATAACTAACA
>JANXBU010000018.1 GCA_025060505.1 Candidatus Calescibacterium sp. | reverse complement strand
GGTGTGAAGAATTTGAGATGTGTTGTGAATAAGGTTCCAAGAGAATATGAAATGAATTATTATTACTACTACGCTTCAGACAAGAATACAAAAAGATATTATTATGCTAGTAATTCAAAGAATGATCACAGAAATAATAAACAAATCTTGAATCCACGTAGTGTTTAAATAAGTTGCATGACTCTGTTTTATGTTTATTCGCTGAATTTTTCCCTATTTTTTGCTGTCGTAGTCCAGAAAACCTTTTTTTGTTTTAACTCCGAGTAGGCCGGCTTTTACTAAATTCCTGAGTGTAACTGGAGGAACAAATTTTTGTTTTCTGAAATATTCGTATAGCGTATCTCCCATTGCTTCGACTACATCAAGGCCGATGAAGTCTGCAAGTTCGATTGGTCCCATCGGATGCCCGAGTCCAAGTGTAGCGACCTTTTTAAGATCTTCAGAAGAAACACCGCTTTCGAGCATCTCGATAGCGTGATTCAGTAATGGCACGAGAAGATGATTAACTATAAAACCCGGATAGTCTTTTATTATGACTGGAACTTTTCCGAGTTTTTGAGCAAGTTCTGAAACCACAGAAACCGTTTCATCTGAAGTCTGAACTGCTCTTATGACTTCAACTAATCTCATTATATGAGCTGGGTTAAAAAAGTGCATTCCTATGAATCTGTGGGGTTTTGAGCATACAGATGCAAGTTCTGTTACGGACTTTGTTGATGTGTTGGTTGCAAGTATAACAGATGCACCACATATAGAGTCAAGTCTCCTGAAAAAGTCTTTCTTGATTTCAATATCTTCTGCAACGGACTCTATTATAATGTCGCAGGAAGCCAAATAATTTAGATCTGTTACATATTCTATCTTTTCTCTTATCTTTCCAGCTGTTTCTTCTGTTATTCTTCCTCTTTTCTGACCTGCTTCTATTATTTTCTCCACACGAGCTTTACCTCTTTTTATAGAATCTTCGGATCTTCCATATATAACAGAATAAAAACCGCTGGAAGCTGCAAGATAACCTATGCTCGCTCCCATTGTACCTGGGCCAAGTATCCCTATTTTCTTTACCATAATTACAAAAAATTATAAACAGGAAACATTTTATGTTTTTTTCAATTTTAATTTGGAACAGATTTTGATATGTTTGGGTTTCGATTTTATAGTATTACCCCTTTTTGTCTTAATTCATGTATCTTTTGATCTGAATATCCTATTTTATTGAGAATTTCTGTTGTGTGTTGTCCAAGTGTTGGCGATATGTTTTTCACTTCTTTCATGAATGGAAGTTTGAGCAATTCCAATTTTTTACCATTTTCTTCAATTGAGTAGAACAATTTTCTTTCTCTTATCACATTGTGTGAGATTGCTTCGCTGTAACTTCTTACAAATTCATATGGAATATCGTATTTTGATAGTATTGAATCAAGCTCTTCTGATGTGAGAGATAGGATTTTTTCTCTGAGTTTTATATAAGCTTCATTTTTCTCTGATGGTTTTGACATAGCGTCAGACGGAAGCAGATCAAGCCCAAGAGCTTTTGTTAAGTTCTCCCAGAATTTTGGCTCCAGTGCCCCAATACTTACCCACTTACCATCCTTTGTCTTGTATAAGTTGTAGCATATAACTCCTCCTGTAAGAACCTCTCCGAATGGTTCAGGTTCACTTTTTGATACAAGAAACTTGCTCAGACTCTCTACACCAAAGAACAGGGATGTTTCTGTCATGCTTATATCTATGTGGTATCCTGAGAAGTTTTTGTCTCTTTCTCTTTCAAGTAGTTTGCTCAGTATCCCTATAACTGCAAATATCGCACCTGATATATCTGCTATTTGTACTCCCGGAACAACAGCAAGATTTTCGGATACAAAAAGTTTCAATATTCCAGAGAGCGCAATATAGTTTATGTCATGTCCGGATTTTTGGCTGTATTGTCCATCTTGTCCATATCCAGAAATAGAGCAGTATACAATTTTTGGATTTATTTTCTTTATGTTATCAAAATCAAGTCCAAGTTTTTTCATAACACCGGGTCTGAAACCTTCCACGATCACATCGGATTTTTGAGCGAGCTTTCTAGCTATTTCAACGCCTTCATCTGTTTTGAGGTCAACTGCTATTGATTTTTTTCCAGCGTTAAGAAATGAAAAAACAGAGCTTTCCCCCCATTCTGTGAAAGGAGGAGTATATCTTGTTATATCAGACCCTTTTGTGTCTTCTACTTTTATTATTTCAAAACCAAGGTGGGCAAGTATGTATGTAGCAAGTGGTCCCGGAAGAAGCCGAGTGAAATCAAGAACTATCATATTATCAGTAAGCTCCTCTCCACCTTCTTGATTCAAGAACTGAGTAAGTAAGGTAAAGAAGTATTCCCGTGAAAGAGAAATAATACACAAAGTCTCTTGTATCAATTACTCCTCTGGAGAAGTTCTGGAAGTGATCCATGAAAGACAGGTAAGCAAGTACATCTCGCAGTGTTCCTTCCAGAGTTCCTCTTACCCATCCCAGAACCCAGAATAAAAGCAATATTCCAAATGCAACTATTATTGAGATTATCTGGTTTTCTGTTATTGAGGATGCAAAAACGCCTGCTGCTACAAATGCGAGCGCCATGAGTATCAAACCTATATATGCAGAAAGTACAACCCCTTTATCTGGCTCACCGTAAGAAAAAAGCGGTATCATAAAAACAGCCGATATTAAGATGAGAAACAGGACGAAAAGTGAGATCCCAAGAAATTTACCAAAAACTATTGACCAGGTATTTATAGGTGAGGTGTAAATAAGTTCGAATGTTCCAACCCTTTTTTCCTCTGCAAATGCTCTCATCGTTATCATAGGTATTATGAAAAGCAGGATCACGCTTATGTTACCAAAGAATGGCTGAACGACTATATCTTGCATATTTAGTCTTTCAGCTATGAATGGCGCTCTTATTGCTTGCAGGCTCAAAATAACATACAAAGCTATAATGTTTATGAAAAACCATGAAAGTATAAGCATAAATATCGCTGTTACTACGTGTGCTACTGGCGAGAGGAAAAGTGATTTGAGTTCTCTTATTGCGAGATTCCACATAAGTTTATGATGTAAACATATCTGATACATTTTGAAATTTGCTGAAAATCATTGAATTTTACATAAGTCAAAAATTCATTTTTCAATTCAATATTCATAAGAATTTTATTCAGTGGGAGAATTCTCAGTAACATCTGCTTTAAAAGAATACGCTTTACCTATCTCAATCGTGTTTCTTGCGCTTTTTCCTGTTGTTTTGAATAGTCCAAAAATTGGTGTTTGGCTGATATGTTTTCTGATACCAATTTCTCCTTCTATTGTCATAGGTGAGACCGAGGTAAGAGAAATAACTTTGAGATTTGAGGATATAGTTTTTGTGCTAACAGCAATTGCATGGATGCTCAAGGGTATGAACGTTCCAAAATTCCACACAGGATATAGAATATTTCGCTTACTTATTGTTTTTGCTCTTTTTCATGCTATATCAACTTTCATATTTTTCACAGGAAAGATGGCTCAGATATTTTTCCTTTTCAAATATATACAGTATTGGTCATACTTTGTTCTCGCATATTCTCTCCTGAAGACTGAGGAGGATTTCAAGGCTTTGCTTATTTCTTATTTTCTTGGCGTCTCTATTGTTCTGATCTACTGGATGTTTGATATTGCGCAGGGGAAAATTGGAAATGCGGTCAGGTTCCCGTTTCATCACAAGTTTGCGGGAAGAGAGAATGTTGGTATTTTCTCATTTGGTATCATGGCCTTTTCTCTGCCGTTTTTTCTGAATTCTCGTGGTCTGAAAAAAGTATTTTTTCTTGTGTTTTTTGCAGCTGCTGCTGTTGTGTATTCAAGAACTCTTTCAAGAGCTTCGTATCTCGCTGGATTGGTCTGGATAATATTCGTGTTGTTCTTTCTCAGAAGAAGGGATCTTTTCATTATGACTCTTTTCATAATCGCGATATTCCCTTTCATAGCTCCAGATTATGTTATAGATAGAATAAAATATACGTTCACCGGTGGCGGTGGAGGAACAGTTATTGGAAACTTATACATAGAAAGTTCCGGATTTGTTAGAATTGAACGCTGGAAATATTTTCTGTTTGACCAGCTTCCAACAAACATCATAACGATTCTTTTTGGTTTTGGAATACTCGGGGTTGGTCTTATGGATAATCAGTACTTGAGAATATGGGGGGAAGCCGGAACTCTTGGTTTTGTTACCTTTATGCTAATTTTGCGAGCTTTGTGGAAGCTTTATTTTAAGGTTTATAGATCTCTACAGTCTGATGAATTTTTGAAACCAGCTACTGTTGGAATGATATGTTGGTTTGTAGGAATACTTACTCATATGATACCAGCAAATACTTTGGTCATACTTCAGACCTCGGAGATGTTCTGGCTTATCAGTGGTTCAATAGCCGCCCTTGAAAAAATAATATCACAGAAGAAATCTCAGGATTTCAATGGCAATATAAATCTGCTAAATAAAACATAGAAAATAAAAGATATTGAGAAAATCGCAATCGATGTTTAAATTACATCTATGTCTCCAAAAATCAAAAGAGAGCATAAAAAACTTTTGGATGAATTCATAAATCTAACAAGAAAGTTTGAAAATTCTTTTGGAGGAGGTCATCAGAAGTTGAGCAAAGATCCACAGAGCAGAGCTATAGCTATGATTGTTATTTCGTTTGTTCTATCTCTGGGAATAGCGGCGAATGTTTTCTTTATAAAAGATATGGGAGAGACTTTGAGGTTGGCGGTCGTTTTTATGGTTACCTTAGCTTCTGTACTAATGCTTTTGAGCGCAATTCTCGTTTTTAAGTTCGATGAAGTAAAAAAAATATATGCTGCAATATCTCTTGTGAAAATAAAGTTTCCAGAGAAAAAGATGTTTCTTGACGATTTGAAAAAAAGTGTTGATGATGTTATCAAAGTAATTCCGGAATCAACACTAATTACTGTATCTGTTATGTTTGTTTCATCTTTATTCCTTGCGATTTTCGGAGAAAAAATAAATAGGTTATACAAATTAGCTGCTATGTCATCTGTTGTTTTAGCTTTCCTGTATGGTTTTTTGAGAACTTTGAAGGTGTTTATAAATTTCAAAAGATATTCAGATAGATTAGAAATAGAGAGCAAGCCAAAAGTTCTTCCAATAGAAATACCGGAAGATAAAATAGATCATAAGGTAAACTGATATATGTTGATTTCGGAATTGAGCTTCGCTATGGTGCAGTGATAAAATGCCTTTTAAAATTGCGCACTGAATGTTTGCAACGGAGCGATTTCTGTTGAATAATTTTACCTTTTTGAGAACAGATCTTTGATTATCCACAAAGCCATAAAGATTGTGCAGACGGAAAGTGCAACTGTATCTAAAAATAGAAGATATGCGAAATTTGGATTTATAAATCTGACGAATGAAGGAAGGAATATATGTCCAAGAGAAAAAATAAAAATTGATGCGATAACTAATGTTTTGTATTTGAAGGAAGAGATTGAAAATATGGCGGATAGTATAAAAATTGCTGAAGCTTGAGACCATGTATGAAAGTGCATGACCTCAAATATTGAAACTTCTGATTGAGGTGGTATCATTTCTTCTTCGCTGCCAAGATAATACTTCTGTACATTTTCTACACCCACTCCCTTCTTTGATACGTGATATCCAAAATTAACAAACGGACCAAAAAGACAGTATAGACAAAAGAAGAAAATAGCAATTTTTATTTCTTTGTGAAGATCCTTTATTGTGATTCTCATTTGATGCTAAATTTAATTTGCTTTATCATTACTTTTGGTTAAGCAATTATTTTGCTAACAAGGAGGTACTCTATCTTACAGAATTTTTAGCTCATTTGTAGGTATGGGATTTTTTGGATAAGAACAGAAAACCAATGTATGAGATTCTATGTTTACAACAGAGCTAAATTTTGTTTATGGGGAGAAGCTTCCAACAAGTGATTGTGTCATAAGTATCCAACCATCTGAAAGTACGAAAATTATAAGTTTGAATGGAACAGAAAGCAGTATCGGTGGAACCATTATCATTCCCATTGCCATAAGAATTGACGCGATAACAAAATCTATCATAACAAATGGTATATATATAATGAAACCTATCTCAAATCCTTTTTTGACTTCTGTGATTATGAATGCTGGTATTAGCACATCTGCTGTTATTTCAGATGGATTGGCGGGTCTTTCTTTTCCTGCGATTTTCAAAAACAGATCAAGTTCTTTTTCTCCAACTTGGTTCAGCATAAATGTTCTGAAAGGATCAAATCCTTTGGTTAGAAAAGTTATCTCATCCAATTTCCCTTCTGAGTACGGAATGAATGCTTCATTGTAGAACTTATCAAGTGCTGGTCGCATTATGAAAATTGTGAGAAAAAGAGCAAGCCCTATTAAAACTTGGTTTGGTGGAACTTGTATTACTCCTAATGCTTGCCTGAATAGAAAGAGAACTATAACTATTCTTGTAAAAGAAGTGATCATGATAAGAAGTGATGGAACTAGTGTTATTATCGTCAGTAATATGACTATTCTGATTGTGTTCAGGAAACCTTCTCTGCCTTCTCCAACTTGGATATTTATTGGAGGTATTGGGGGTGAGGGCGGGGTTGGTTTGTTGGTTGGCTGCGGACCTTCTATTTTCTGCTCCTTGTTATCTGCTTTCTTATTCTTTGAGTTTTCATTCTTACCGTATCCATTACTAACAGCAAAATTAAAAATCAAAAGAAAAATAAAAAACGAATATGAAATAAACTTCAAAAAAATCCTCATCTATAAGAATTTTAAAATTTTCTACTGATTTAGGTTACCTCAAAGGACTTCTCAAATTAATCCAAATTTCAATTTCTCAAAATTGTTTTATTAATCCGCCAAGGAATTGAGAAACAAAATTGATAATTATTTCAAAACTTTCTTGAATATTTTCTCTACTTCGTTTGAGGAACACTGGTAAAGAGTTTCAATTTTTTGGTTGATTGCGTTTTATCTAGTTTTCCGCGTTTTTCTTTTGGTTTAAGTGTTCAGAAAGATAAATTTATCTGAGAGAATATCCACGTTGCATTTGATTTGTTCTGGAAGATATTCTTTAACTCGTTTGATCCTAAGAACACAGAAAAACCGAACGAAGAAGAAAACCATCTTGTTGGATTCAAGTAAACAGCTAAGTCTAATTCATTCCCGGCATTTTTGTTGGTGTAATTTATTTCAGAGTATCCTATTCTATTTTTACTGGGGGCTCCGGAGCCATATATCCACTTATCTGATGTGGAAGCCAAACTGAAAATGTGAAAAGATATCTCAAATTTTAGAATGTCGTAGGATAGAAAAAGCTGAAAATATGTGTTTTGAAGATTGCTCAGAGCAAAAAGATCCAAGTAGCCGTAGTACTTGTGATTTGTTGGTAAAATATTGAAGAATCTTCTGTTTGTATTATCTTCTGGATTGTTCTCTCCGGTTGCGTATGCTATACCAACTCTTATCCAAGGTTCAAGAAAAACTTCTCTGAACTCGTATCCTAATTCTGCAACCAGAGAAAAAGCTTGTTGTTTTTTAACGCCGAAATCTCCAATCTGGTATGCTCCCCAGATTACAATGTCGATTTCTCCTTCTCCTAGTTTCTGAACAGATAATCCACTTATTCCAGGAGTTATCAAGAAAAGATTTTTACCGTAGATGTTTTTGATTATATCTCTTTCGTCATTGTATATTATGCTGAATACTCTTAGTTCTGTATTTTCTATTAGATCTTTCTTCAAGGTCAGTGATCCTCCACCAACAAGTATGTTCAGTGCGCTGTAGGCTGATGAAAAATCAAATCCACCAGATAGTGATCTTGCACCAAAGAGAAATATGTAAATGTCTTCTGTGTTTAAACCGAGCGTTCCACCATCAAATCTTCTACCAAGATTTGTCCAATCCCAGTTTCCAACAAGCCTTTCTGATATTGATATTTCTTTTATAAGATTGAATTTTGCATTGTCATAGAGAACCTCTGCTCCATCTTTTATGGGTATCCTGCCTACAGAAAAATCTAATATGCCGGTTTTTCCTTTGATATATAACTCTTGAATTGAGAAATTTTGGGGATTCTTTTTTTCAGCCGAATCAAAGTAGCTTTTGCCTGGACCCAAAAATGCATTGTCTGGAAGATTTATGGCAGAAGCCCCCTGAAGCGATCCATGAAGTTTGAAAATGCTCAAAGTATAATCTATAGAGCTTCTCCCTCTTATAAGTGTGAAGCCATAGGGATTATCATATACAGCAAACTCAACAGGTGTATTCCAAAACTCTGTTCTAGATCTTAAATCTAAACCAATTTTTGGATTGTTTTCTTGAGCATTGTCTTGACCGAATGCTTGGGTTGGCAGGTAGAAAACAGCAAAAGCTGTGACCAACAGATAGCTCAAACTTTTCATTTTTCAAAGTTTTAACCTTTCTCTTATTCTCTGTATTAGGCCTTTGCCTTTTGGCTCAAATATAACTATCATATCTTCTGTGATTTCTTTTCCTACGACTTCCTCTGCTGGTATTTCCCATCTAACTTTTCTATCCGATATTTTCTTACCGTTTGTGCTTATTATCTTTCCATCTACTTCTATTTCAGCGGTAGATACCAGACCTTTGAACATAGATTTGAACAATTCCCTTCTGTGTAGTTCTCCAGTTATTCTGTAATTTATTCTCAGTTCTCTTTTGTTATCGGGTAGTTTTGTGAATATATATTTTAGGTATCCATCTGAAAGTTTTGAGACATCTTTGAATTCAAATTCTCCCCATACTTTTATCATATTTTCATCTTTATAGGAGCTTCCTGTTCTTATCACTTTTACTCCTTCTCTTTTTGATAATTGCTCCGCGAGTTTATCTTCATTTATTGCTAACCTTTCTTCATCTGGGGCTTGGTAAATTCCCTTAGCAATTACATAAGTCATCTTACCTTTCCCAGATCCGTCACCGTTTACGAAAAGAGATACATGAATTTCAATGCATGAGCTTGCAAAAGTCAAAAGCATCAGAAGCACAATTGTCAGAAGATTTATTTTTCTTGATTTTTCTTTTTCCATGTCTTAATAATTAGGGACAAAGATAGCTTTTTTGCCATATTCCGTTTTTTAGAATAAAAAAGACTCTTTTGTGTAATCTGAATGGAGTATATATCAGAAAATCGAATTCTTCTGGGATAACATAAAATCCCTTCCACCACGGTGGTCTTGGAACATCCTGACCATTAAATTTTTCTGCAAATTCAAAGAATCTCTTTTTGAGCTCTTCGTATGATGATACGGGGGAGCTTTGTTCTGATGCCCAGGCAGATAGCTGAGATAATCTCGGACGAGTTTTAAAGTACTCATCTGCTTCTTTATCTGAAAGTTCATAAGCTCTTCCAATAGTTCTTACCTGCTTCCCTGAGATAGTCCAGAAGAAACAAAGCGATACATATGGGTTTTGGAATATTTCCTTTGCCTTATTTGATTTGAGATTGGTGTAAAAAACAAACCCTTTTTCTCTACTGACTTCTTTTATGAGAACATATCTTGAGCTTGGTTTATGATCATATCTTACTGTAGAAAGTGTTGCAGCGTTTGCTACATTATCTTTGATTTCGGCTTCGCTATACCATCTGAAAAACACATCAAAAGGATCCGAAGCTTCGTCAACAATGTCAGGTTCTGGAAATTCTATTTCGTTCTCTAAATCTGATACCATGTCTATTAAACATAGATTATGGTTCCTTTAATTTGTGAAGAATCAAAATTCGTCTTCTTGAATTTATGTATTTTTAAAAGAACACTTTAAAAAGAAAAGATTAGATAAATCAGGAATAATCTTTCAGCTGATTATTATTCTATCTTCTGTCTCGTAAAAACTTCAAGATTCTTAGCGCAATGATTAGGTATTTTTATAAGTACATTGAGCATTTTAATCAGCCACCGTAGTACCATCCAGTTTCAATCATAGAGAGTGGTTCTTTGTCTTGGAGCTGATAAACCTGTACGACTTTTCCAACGAATATATCGTGATCTCCGCCAAAGTCTATATGATTTATCACCTCGCATTCGAAAGCTCCTGCTGCATCTTTTATTATAGGGCATCCAAGTTCTCCGAAGATCACATCGTAGCCTCCAAGTTTTCCGGATTCAACTGAATGTCCTTTGAAGAATGTTTGTGCCATATCTTTTTGATCTTTTCCCACGATGTTCAGAGCAAATTTTTTTGAGGACATAATTACCTTGTGTAAAGACGAATCTTTTTTTACGCCTATAACAACAGCGGGTGGTTTGAACGATACTTGGCTTACCCAGTTTATGGTTCCTGAAGCTGTATTCTGGTTGTCAGATGATGTGGCCACAAAAAGTCCATAATGTATCTTCCTTAAAACCTTTTTCTTCAAAGCTTCGTCCATAATATCGGAATATCGATCATCTTTAACATAAATATATTTATCTGAAAGTTATTAGCTCTTTTTGGAAAGCTCAATCTTTTCCAGAATTCTTGTTAATTCCTTTATCTTTTGTTTTCTTTTTATTTTAAGAAAAAGGAGGTTTTTCAGATATGTGGTCTTGGCACTTTTATGAAAGAAGAAAACCAGTGAGAGTAAGAAGATCGGAGCTAACTTGTCCAGGTAATAGCATGAAGATGATGACAAAGGCTGCCGAGGGAAATGCAGACTGGGTTATGTTTGATCTTGAAGATACTGTTCCACCAGCGGAGAAAGAAAAGAGTAGAGACCTTGTTGCGGAGGCTCTCAACACACTCGACTTCAAAGGAAAGGTAAGAGCTTTCAGGCCAAACAATCTGCGTTCTCAGTACTGGTATGAGGATATAATTAAGGTTGTCTCAAAAGCTGGTAAGAATCTAGATATAATTGTGATACCAAAGATATACGGTCCTGAAGAGATAGTAGCGGTTGACCAGCTTCTGACACAGCTTGAGAGAAAACTCGGACTTGAAGTGGGGAAAATAGGTTTGGAAGTTCTTATAGAAACTGCTCAGGCGGTTGTAAGGTTGAAAGAAATATGTTCTGCTTCCCCTCGTCTTGAAGCACTGATTTTTGGTGTAGCAGATTTCTCAGCTTCAATTGGTGCCAGAGAGATGAAAAAAGATCAGCATATAAACTTCCTTTATGTGAAACAAGCTGTTGTAATACATGCAAAGGCTTTTGGACTTGATGCAATTGATTGTGTTACGCTTGACTTCAAAGATACCGAGGCAACCAGAAGAGATGCGGAGTGGGCAGCAAAGTTTGGGTTTGATGGTAAATGGGTAATACACCCAGCGCAAATTGATATAGTCAACGAAGTCTTCACTCCTTCCGACGAAGACATAAAGAGAAGCTTGAAGATAATTGAGGAATACAGAAAAGTCGAGAAAGAAAAAGGTGCTTGGGCACTTGCAATTGATGGAGAAATGGTCGACGCCGCAACAATCAGAGTTGAATTCAAAAAGCTCCTTTCTGCTAAAAAAGCCGGAAAATTACAAAAACTCGAGATTCCAAAAGATGTTTTTGAGGGCGTCGAGTTTGAGATAAGTTTCTGAAAATCAAACTTCTGAATATTACTAAAGCTCTGTTTTTCATATCTTCTATATCTCTTTTTATCTTCTACATTTTTGATTTTTGCTCCATACACTACTGAATATGTAATATAAAAAGATTTTCATGGAAAAGGAAAGAAGGAAAGAAAAAAATCCAGATTCATTTGAAATATTCAAGATCACAGAAAGCGGACTTTCAGATGAATCTGATCAGGAGATAATTCAGAAGGAAACTGAAAATATAGATGATACAAAGGTAAGCAAACTCAGTTATCATATAAAAGAGATAATAAAAATAATAGGTGATGATCCGAACAGGGAAGGTTTAAAAAAGACTCCAACAAGGTATGCAAAGGCTTTACTGGAGATACTTTCTGGTTATTCTTCTGATCCATACAAAGAAATAAACGGAGCAGTTTTCAATTTGGATTACAAGGGACTTGTTGTTGTCAGCAACATAAAATTTTTCAGTTTGTGTGAGCATCATATGCTACCATTTTTTGGAACAGCATCTATTGCTTATCTTCCAAAGAATAAGATAATAGGACTTTCAAAAATCCCAAGAATTACTAAGGTTTTCGCAAGCAAATTGCAAGTTCAAGAAAGATTAACCGAAGAAATAGGAAAATTTGTAGAGAAAGTTGTTGGTTCGGAGGGGGTTGCGGTATATATTTCGGCGTATCACTTGTGTCTTGCTATGCGTGGAGCTCGGAAAGAAGATGTTGTTATGGAAACCTTATTCTTCTCAGGAAAATTCAAATCAGACTGGGAACTCAAAAAGATATTTCTGGAGAAAATAAAGAAAAGTGAAATCGACAAGTAAGAAAGTTTGTAAAGTAATGAATTATTGTTTAAGACTGTATTTAAATTTATTGTAATGGCTCAGAGTAATCAGATAAGACCTTCTAAGGTTTTAGATCTGCGAGGAGTTGTATGTCCAATGAATGTAATAATAGCTAAGAAGGAACTCAAAAACATAAAGAAGGGAGAGATATACGAAATAATAGTTGATTTCCCCGCTGCGAAGGATGATGTTCCGCGCGCTATAAAAGATGATGGATACAAAATCGTGCGCACGGAAGAGAGAGAAAATAGTTTGGAGATCTATGTATCAAAGGAATGAGAAATTTTTATTCAAACTTTTTGTTTTTTGACAACTTGTAATTGCTTTCTTTAAAATCACAAGCAATTTTTAAAATAGGGAGGAAATAGCTATGATAAAGAGAATACTTGTTTTTTTCGCTTTCGTATCAGCGGTTTTTGCTGCGGATTCGGCTTTTGCTGCTGAGGAAGCAGTTGCTATTGCTGCTGGGTCATCTGAACTTGCAAAATTTGGTCTGGCACTTGGAGCTGGACTCGGACTCGGATTGGCAGCAGCTATAGGAGCACTTGGACAGGGCAAAGCAGTCGCGGCTGCTATGGAAGGTATATCAAGAAATCCAAACGCATCAGATAAAATGTTCCTACCTCTTATTTTGGGATTGGTCTTTATGGAGTCACTCGTTATATACATGCTTGTTGTTGCTTTCTTCCTGCAAGGAAAAATATAATAAAATTTAAAATTTGGAAGTTATCTATTCCCATTATTGTGAAAATTCCTCCAGAAGACTGCTTATTGATTTTAAAACCTTTCCTTTTTGTATCTATTTTTTCGTTTCAATATCATAAATCCGATGCGAGTATCTAAGGAAGATATTGAAAAGATATTAAATATACTGTATAACTTCAAAGATAGATTTCCGTTCCTTGAAAATATATTCACTTATGTGAAAGATCTGATTGCTTCAGTAAGTCAAAACGAAAGAACTATTGTTGCCCGTGTGAAATTGAGAATTGCAAACGAAATAGAAAAAATTTCATCAAAAGATCAGATAACTCAGGAGGACAGAATAAAAATAAGAACTATGGAGGAAATAATGCAGATCATAAAAGAAGAGGAATCAAAAAGAGATATATCAGACATTTTTGAATAGTAAAAACAGATAGATCTTATTTCAGTAAAACAGATAGATCTTATTTCATAAATGAATTGACCCTTTTCATAAACCTTAATCAGAAGAATACTATGTTTAGTAGAACGAGTACAGAAAGTGAAACAAGTGCCCAGAATTCTGGTTTTGAATAAAAACTTATTTTCTCATCATCTTCTTCGGTTTTGTCATCGATGTCCTCCACACCTTTTACAAGTCCTTTTATTCTCTCAGGATTCTCTGGCTTTGTAAAGATTGAAACAAATATAGTTATAGCGAAAGAGACAAGAAAGCTCCAGAAGGCTCTCCAAAGATTCAAAGCCATCTCACTTGGATTACTGTAGAATGTTATATATTCTGGTGGAATTATACCTTGCCTAACTCCTATAAATACAAGAAAGGAGAAAACCATACCAATAAGTAAGCCCCAGAATGCACCAGCTGAGGTTATTCTCTTTGAAAACATTCCAAGAAGTATGACTGCAAAAAGCGGAGCATTTACCCATGAGAATATCGCTTGTATGTAATCCATTATTGTTGGAAATTCCATAGCCCAGTATGCAGCTCCGATTGATATAAGTATTCCGACTATTGTGGATATTCTTCCAACGGCTACAAGTTCTTTTTCGGAAGCATTTTCTCTGAATATAGGTTTGTAGATATCTTGAGTAAAAGCGGTGTTGAAAGCAGTGATGTTTCCAGCTTGTCCAGCCATAAATCCAGCGAGTAAAGCCGTCACACCGAGTCCAACTAATCCCGGTGGAAAATATCGCATAATAAGGGCTGGCAGAGCAGAGTCTGTTATGGTGTTTCCGTTTTCGTCAACAAGCAGTGAGATTTTTCCTTCATTTATAAGGATGAAAACAATTATTCCTCCGAATGTGACAACGAATGGCAGAAACATTTTGAAGAACGAAGCTATAATTGGTGCAAGTTTTGCTGCCCTTAAACTTTCTGCTGCAAAGGCTCTTTGGATTACAAGAAAATCCGCTGTCCAATACCCAAAAGAAAGAACAAAGCCAAGTCCAAGTATTATTCCTAGAAAGTCAACTCCCATAGGATTTTTTGAAGGATCAAGTGTATTCACCCACAAAGATGCCATCTCGGCTGGGACATTTTGTAAAAAAGAGAGACCTTTGAATTCTGCTATTGCGAAAAATGTTATAGGAACTAGCCCAAGCCATATAAGAAAAAACTGAACAACCTCAGTGAATATAGCAGACATAAGCCCTCCAAGTGCTACATATATTCCAACCGTCAGACCCGAAACCCAAATGCTTATATGCCAGTTCCAACCAAGAATCATCTTGAATATCAGAGCCATAAGGTATATGTTCACTCCAGACATAAGGAGCGTCATTATACCAAATGAGACTGCACTCAGAACTCTGGTTTTTCTATCAAATCTCTCACCTACATAACCAGGAACAGAAAAAATTTTCTTCTTGTAGTAGAATTTCATCATAAATATCCCTAAAAAGAGCATCGCGGGAATTGCTCCTATCCAGTAGAAGTGAGCAGTTAGCATCCCATACTTGTAAGATGCACCAGTCCACCCCAAAATTTCAAGGGATCCTAAATTAGCTGAAAGAAAAGCGAATGCCGAAACCAGTGCTGAGTTTCTACGACCAGCTAAGAAAAAATCTTCATTTCCATAACTCCATTTTCTCAAATACCAACCTATGATTAAAATAAATAAAAAATATGAAATTATAATGATCCAATCAAAAATTTTTAGTTCAATCATTCTAAAAAAATATGAATCATTCAAGTGTTTTTTCTGGATTCCGATAATTTTTCATTGGGAGTGGTTGAAGGTTCTTTCCTCTAAAAAGGGAGGAAAGAACTGATGAGATGTAAAAGATGTAATGGCTTTATGTTTATTGATGTAATAACAACAACAGACGGCACAATCAAAACTCACAGATGTTTCATATGCGGACACATAAGCGATACACTTGTTGAGATAAACAAAATAAATCCTCCGCCTCCGCCAGAAAAGCGAGGACGAAAACCTAATCTACTTGTGCGAGAGGTAAAAAGAAAACCTCTCATAAAAAAGAAAGTGATGCTTTAATCAGAAAAAAACTATAATCCTCAATAAAATAAATCCTCAATAAAATAACGGTCAAAACAAATATAACTGTATTGTGGCTCTGATGAACTTTTGATGATACGTTGCTTAAAGATATTTTTCTCTATCTATTTCTTTCGAATTGTTCTGTCTTTTCCGTTTCTTTATTTTCCTTTTAGATGTTTTGTTCAGATATCCTATTTTCCCTTCCAATTCAGAAAATTCTTGTTAATTTTGATTTATTGTAAAGATACTGTATATCTTTGACGAAATTTATTAGGAAAAGTGACATCAGATTTTGTGATCGCTTGTGATCGAAACAGAGAATGTTAACTTTATTATTTCTGAATGAATCTGATGAATTTTTTCATATATGATAAAGCTATATTTCGGAATAAGAAAATTTAGCAATTTTTTATATAAAGTTTTCCACCAGAGCAATTTATGAATCTATGAAAAAGATTCATCCAACTGCAAGGATATCTGATTCAGCTTTTATAGAGGATAATGTGTATATTGGAGAGAATTCTGAAATAGGTGAAGAAACATACATTGGTTATGGAGCTTATATAGGTCCGAATGTGAAGATCGGGATGAAAAATAAGATTTATCCTTATGCTGTTGTGGGGACTCCACCTCAGCATCTTGATCACAAGGAAAGTGATACGACTTATGTTGAAATAGGAGATGAGAACATAATACGGGAGTTTGCAACTATTCATTCTGGGACTGTTGTAGGAGGAGGGGTGACACGAATTGGCAACAAGAACTACATTATGGCTTACGCGCATGTTGGACATGATAGCAAGGTTGGAAACGGATGTGTTCTGACAAGTTTTTGTGCTCTGGCTGGACACTCTGAAGTTGGAGATAGAACAGTTTTTGGAGGCTTTTCAGGAACTCATCAGTTTGTTCGTGTTGGAAAATTTGTTATGATTGGTGCTGCTTCTTTTCCGGCAAAGGATGTCCCACCTTTTGTTCTTGTCGCAGGAGTAGAGGCGAGGATAGCAGGACTAAATTTGGTAGGATTGAGACGAGCCGGAGTTCCGTCTTCAGAAATAGAAAAATTGAAAGAGGCTTTCAGAATTTACGTTGCATCTGACGAAAAAATCGAACAAGTTGCAGAAATTATAAAGCAAATAGATCCTTCGTCTCAGTACATCTGTGAGTTCTATGAATTTCTTGTTAGCAAATCAAAAAGGGGATTTCTCAAAAAGCATCTTAAAGATGAAATGAGCGTAAGGTAGTAGCTAATTTCAAGGAGATTTATTTTAAAAAATCTATGAAAAACACCTTGTTTTAATCATTCGGGATCTTCATTCTATCTTTAAGAATCGTCTTTATAGGAATCGAAAAATATGATGAGAAGGAACTTATAAAATAATGGGAAATATGAATCTGATATCTCTTTTGATTGACCGTTTCTGACATAGATTTTGAAAAATTTACCAAATATGCTAGATTGAAAAAACAACAAAAGTATAACATTGAGTATTAATTTACTTGTGTGGCTTTGAAAAATATTTCAAATGTCTTGACATCTTTAAATCTTTTGTGTGGGTTTTCTGCTATTTTTCTGGCTTTTGAGGGCAAGATTCTGTATGCTTTTTATTTCGTTGTTCTTGGTCTGATATTTGATCTTTTAGATGGAAGAGTAGCTCGGGCTTTGAAAATCTCTTCAAAGTTTGGTATAGAGTTTGATTCTATGGCAGACCTTATTACATTCGGAGTTGCCCCTTCTATGATTTTGTATAATGCGTTTTTGAAACATGTGGAATTTGGTAAAATAATTGCTTTTGTTCAGACTCTTGCAGTTGCTATAAGGTTATCAAGGTTCAATGTTGGTTCTTCGGAGAAACCGAAAGAATACTTTGAAGGAATGAGCTCTCCGATGGGTGCTTTCTTTCTTTCATCGGCGGTTCTGATCGTTGACCTTTACAAATTCAGCTTTCCTTATTTTGAGATTATCTTTACTGTATTTGTTTTCGCTGTTGGTTTTCTTGAAGTTAGTAACATTAAGTTCAGATCATTCAAAGAAGTTAAATTTTCCCCTTATTTTCTCTTCATTCCGCCTGTTCTACTCTGGCTACTTATTTTCAAGCAGAAATTATTTTTGATATTAGTTTTTATTGCCGTCTCTGCTTACATTATTTATAATGTAGTGTTTGAAAATTATGGAAAGGGTCTACATATTCGACACTACCTTAAGGGACGGCGAGCAAGCACCGGGCTTCTCGATGACGGTAGAGGAAAAAGTAAAGATGGCGTTAGCTCTGGAGAAGCTCGGAGTAGACATAATTGAGGCGGGTTTCCCGATTACATCAGAGGGAGATTTTGAGTCGGTAAAAGAAATATCAAAGTATGTTCAAAAAGCAACAATATGTGCTCTTTCACGGTGTGAAAAACAAGATATAGAACGCGCAGCGGAAGCTCTTGAGGGAGCTAAAAGAAAAAGAATACACGTTTTTATAGCAACAAGTGAGATACATATGAAATACAAGTTGAGACTTTCAGAGGAAGAAGTTCTCAGAAAAGCTGTGTTTGCTGTTGAGCTTGCCAAAAAGTACGCAGATGAAGTCGAGTTTTCGGCGGAGGATGCTACAAGGTCTGACCCGCAGTTTCTTGCAACAGTGTTCAAGGAGGTTGTCAAAAAAGGTGCAGATGTTATAAACATTCCAGATACTGTCGGGTACACTCTTCCATTTGAGTTTTACGATCTTGTAAAATACATAAAGGAGGAGGTATATAGTGTCGGGAAACCTATAATCTCGGTTCACTGCCACAATGATCTTGGGCTTGCAACAGCTAACACTCTGGCGGGAATCCTTGCCGGAGCGAGACAGTGTGAAGTCGCTCTGAACGGAATTGGAGAAAGAGCAGGAAACACAGCACTTGAGGAAGTTGTTATGTCAATAAAAACAAGAAAAGATTTCTTCAAAGATGTATATACCAACATAAACACAAAAGAGATCTATCCAACATCTCGTTTGCTTTCAAAAATAACATCTGTGCAGGTTCCACCGAACAAAGCCATAGTTGGGCAGAATGCGTTTGCTCATGAAGCCGGAATTCATCAAGATGGTGTCCTGAAAAATCCACTGACCTATGAGATAATGAGACCGGAAGATGTCGGCTTCCCTTCATCTCAAATAGTTATAGGTAAGCACTCGGGCAGACACGCTCTTATGAAAAAGATTGCTGAGTTTGGGTATGAACTTTCTCCAGAAGAACTCAAAAAAGTCTATGTAAGAGTAAAGGAACTTGCAGACAAGAAAAAAAGAGTGTTTGATGAAGATATAGAAGCCATTTTGTTTGATGAGATACTCAAAACCAAAAAAGAAGATAGATATGAACTCGTTTCTGTCAATTTCTCCGGAGGAACGGAGATGGAACCAACTGCAACTGTGGTCATAAGAGAAAATAATCAGGAGATAAAAAAAGCATCTGCAATAGGTGACGGCCCAGTTGATGCCGTGTACAAGGCTATTCAGAATGCTATCTCCGCAAATTTTGAGCTTGTTGACTACTCAGTGAAATCTATCTCTGGTGGAACAGATGCTCAGGGAGATGTTTCGGTTATACTGAAATCTGGGGATATTTCTGCAAATGGAACAGGTATGAGTACAGATATAGTAGTGGCTTCTGCCAAAGCTTTTATATCTGCTATAAACAGAATTGATAAAATATCAAAGCTCAAAAGGAATCCAGACATAAAAGAAAAAAGAGCTCTCTAATTTGAAGAAAAATTGCAAACCCTTTGACATTATTGTATCATACTACTGTCAAGTTGAATTGTATCATGCCACTGTACCAAATTGATTGGTAATAGTTAATAAGTTTTTATCAAACATAAATTCAATCTATGCTTCTTTCAGTGGTTATACCAGCATACAACGAGGCAAACACAATAGAAGATATGTTTTACAAAGTCAAGAACTCTCCTTATAGAAAAGAGATAATAATAGTTGATAACGGTTCAACAGATGGAACATGGGAGATAATAAATTCTTTCAGATCAGATGATCTTAACAGAGTCAAGATTTTTCGACAAGATAAACAGAAAGGAAAGGGTGCAGCTTTAAATACAGGATTTAAAGCGGTTGAAGGCGATATTGTGGTAATTCAGGATGCAGATTTGGAGTATGATCCGGAAAACTATCCGGTTCTCATAAAACCAATAGAAAGTGGTGTTGCTGATGTGGTCTATGGTTCAAGGTTTATAGGAGATAGTAGAAGAGTTTTTATGTTCTCTCATTATCTTGGAAACAGGTTTCTTTCACTTATGGCAAACATACTTTTTGACAATATAATAACAGATATATCAACTGGATACAAAGCTTTTTCAAGGTTGGTTTTAGATGAGTATCTTCCTGTTATGAGAGCAAAGGGGTTTGAGTTTGAAGTTGAGTTTACTGCAAGAGTTATACAGTTCGGTTTCAGAGTTTATGAAGTTCCAATATCTTATTATGGTAGAACATACGATGAGGGCAAGAAAATCACATGGAAAGATGGAATAAAGTACCTTCTCTGGATGCTCAAATGCAAACTTGATGAGAACAAATATATGGTTGAACCAAGGCTGAACCTTGCGATCTCAAGAAGGATAAATGACATAATAGAGAATAGGATTGGTAAAAGGGTTCTTTATGTTGGAGCCAAAGATTCATACATACCGAGGTTTCTTATTGGAAGAGAGTTGCTTGTTCTTTCTGGAAAAGATGCAAGGGAAGTCCGATACCTGAAAAGAAAATACAGGGAAACATCAAGGCTGAAAGTTATGCACAAAGACGAAGCTCTTCATAAGTTCAAATTTGACACTATTATAATACACTCTGATGAATATGGAGATAATATGAATAGAGTGAATTGTAGAAACATAATCGTAATATCAGATAAAAGCATCAAAGGAATGAATAGAATTGGGGAGGTCAGAAATTTTACCAAAAAGTGGTTCGTATTTGAGAGAACTCAATCTTGAAGAAATTACATTGAAAATTGAAAATTGTATATTTAGAACAAAACTTAAAAAGAACAAATAAATATTATGACTCTATCTGAAATCAGGCTTTCTGTAAACGTTGATCACATTGCTACTTTGCGGGAGGCAAGAAAAACCTACGAACCATCTCCGCTTCAGGCTGCTTTTGTTGCAAGAACAGCCGGGGCAGACGGAATAACTGTCCATATAAGAAAAGACCGAAGACACATAAAAGAAAAAGACGCAGTTCTCATAAGGGAGCTCGTTCCGGTACCGCTTACGGTTGAAATGGGGTTCTTTGAGGACATTCTTAATTTTGTTTTGGAGCTCAAACCAGATAAAGTAACTCTGGTTCCAGAAAGACCTGAAGAAGTAACAACAGAAGGAGGAATAGATCTTACCAAGGATGAGAATCTAAGAAATGTCAAAATTTTCTATGAAAAACTGAAAGATGTTGGAGTAAAGGTAGGAGCATTTGTAGATCCCGTACAAGATATTGTAAAGCTCGCAAAGGGTCTTGACTTTGTTGAGATAAATACAACAAGATATGCCATGTTCCCAGATGATAAACGAATTCTTGAAGCTGTTGAAAGCTCAGCAAAGCTTGCTTCCGATCTTGGATTATATGTTATGGCTGGACACGCTCTGAACCTCAATAACGTCGGTAGGATAGCTCAGATTTTAGAAATATCAGAGCTTTCAATTGGTCACTCAATTGTTTCAAGAGCAGTGTTTGTTGGATTTGAAAGAGCTGTTTCAGAGATGAAAGAAACTATGATTAAATATCGATTACTTAGAATCTTGACCAGACAGTAGTTTATTTTTACTCTCGGAGGAGGATTTTTGAAAAATAATTTTGTAAAATTTTGTTTTGTTTTCAAAGTTATTACAACAAACAAAAATGGTTCCAAGAAAATTTTTTCTGACAAAAGGAGTGGGATATCACAAAGAAAAGCTTGCTTCGTTTGAACTTGCTTTGAGAAATGCTAAAATTGGAGTTTTCAACCTTGTTAACGTTTCATCTATTGTTCCGCCATATTGCGAACAAGTTTCTATTGAAGAGGGACTGAAATACCTGAAACCCGGTGAAATAGTTTTTTGTGTTTTATCACAAAACCACGCTGATGAAAAAGGAAGGCTAGTTGCTGCATCTGTTGGTCTTGCTCTTCCAGAAGATAAATCTTTACACGGATACCTTTCTGAGTTCCATGCTTACGGTATGACAGAAGCCGAAGCCGGAGATAGAGCAGAGCGCATTGCTGCGTATATGCTTGCTACGACTCTTGGATATGAATATGACGTTGATCAGGAATTGGACAAGGCGAAAGATTTTCTGAGAATAAACGGTAAAAAAATATTCACATCTCACATAGCTATTTCTGCGGAATGTTTGAAAAATTCTGAGTGGGTGACTGTTGTTTCAGCTGCTGTTTTTGTGCCATAAGATGAACTTTCTTGATTTTGATCATTCTTTTGGCGAGGCAAAGTTTATAATTATTCCATCGAAAATCGGAGGAACTTCTGTTGGATCAAAGGGCGCTGAGGAAGCACCAGATCATATAATAAAAGCTTCATGGCAAATTGAAGATTGGGATACCGAGCTCAAATTCGATTTTACTGAATCAAAATTTCATACATTCAAACCAGTCAGAAATCTTGAAGAACTATATGAAGCTTCACTTTTTGTACTGAAACATAACAAAATACCAGTTGTAATAGGTGGTGAGCATTTTATATCGCATGTGGTTCTGAGGGCTATGAAAGAAGTTCTCGGAGAAGTTTCTGTAATATTTTTTGATGCCCACGCTGATATGTTTGATGAATTCAACGGAAATAAATTTTCTCACGCCTGTGCACTTTTTCTATCTCTGCCATACATTAAAGATTTTGTATCAATTGGAGTGAGAAATGTGGCCAAGAGAGAAGTAGATATAATAAATAATCTTGGGTTGAAAGATAAATTTTTATTCTTTGAAGATTTTGTTTATGTTGACCGGAAAGAAGGATGTGTGAAAATGAACTTAGATCTGCTTGATCAAAAAATTGAATCTCTAAAAGGAGCTTTTATATATCTTAGCTTTGACTACGATTTTATCGATCCGGGCTATCTTCCTTCTTTGTCTACTCCAGAACCTCCGGGTTTTTCATTCGTTCAAACTCTTTTTATTATCAGAAGAATAATAGAACACTTTGGACAAAAGATAAGAGGTTTTGACTTTGTTGAATTCTGTCCACAGGGAATTTTCGCTTCCGATGTTTCTGCTGCAAAGATCATAGCAAAATCTCTATCTTATCTTGCTTATACATATATTAAAGACGAAAAATAATAACTAAATAAAAAGATTTTTTCAATAAAAACTCAAAAATTCTTGACTTTTCTTTCATACAAAACATATCATTTATTTATAGATGTATGATTATTCCATTTGTTTTCGCTCTAATGCTTCATCACGAAGAGGCGACTGTAGATCACATAGCTAAAACAGCTTTTGGGTTTAATTCTGTTTTTGCTCGCAGGGAAATAATACCATCTGAGAACAAAAATACTTTTGTGATTGTACCTTTTGCTGAATATTCGTTTTTGGAACTCAAAGCTTTTACAGCATCAATCAGAGCAGATGTTCCGTTTGGTTTTGTTCTAGAAAGATTCTATTTTTCAGATTTAGCCGGAACTGTTAGAGCAACTTTTGGGATTGGACGTTCATTTTCCATAACACCTCTGATTTCAACTGAATTCCCAACCGGCGGAGATTTGGCAACATCAGATCATGTATCACTGTTTCCAGCTCTCGCTTTTGAAATGCATGTTGGAGCTTTTACACACATACATCTGCATGGAGTTATTGGGTACAAACTTGCATTGGGCGGAAATCATCATTCTGAAACAGAAGGCGATCACTCTGATCACTCCGATCACTCTCATGCGGCTCCTTCTTTAAGCACGCATAAAGCAAATTATCTCTTCCCGCATTCTGAAAAAGAAATAATGTCTCATATTGGAGTTATGTTTGGTATTCTTGAAGTTCTTGCAGTAGATATAAGACCAAATTTTTTTCTCGAAGATATGAACAAGTTTGTGTTTCAACCTATGTTAGGATTAGTTCTCAGCATACCTACTGATTACTTTTCAGTTAGATCAAACCTTTATGGATTTTGGGCTCTCGGAGGTGTGCGAAAAGGATATGGCGTTGGGCTCCTTTCATACATTTTGTTCTGAGAAAATCAGCTATGCTGTGTCCGAAAATCTGATACCTGATATTCAAACACTTCAGAGTTTGGGTCCTATTTAGATTTTATAAAACCCTTACAAAGTCAAAGACGAAATACTTATTAAACTTAGATATTATACCTATTTTCTGAAATTCACATTTTATTATGTGCTCTCGCTAATTTTTTTACCAGTGTTTCCTTCTCATTACAAGCAAGTAAATTCAAAAATCATAAAGAAAATAGTAGAAAAAATCGCTCAATATGAATACAAACCCCTGAAAATAGAGGGATTTATAGAGTCTGCTGTTCTGATTCCTTTGATTGAGGATAAGGAGTCTATTTTGTTTATAAAAAGAAGCTCAAATGTAAAAGATCATAAAGGGCAGATTGCTTTTCCCGGAGGAGTTATAAGTGAGTCTGATTCGTCTCCTATTGAAACTGCTCTTCGCGAGACTGAGGAAGAGGTTGGTGTAAAACCCGAAAACATTGAACCTATAAATTTTATTGATGATACAATAACAATAGCCGGTTATCTTATACATCCTGTTGTTGGTCTTGTAAGAGGTAATCCGGAAATTTTTCCAAATCCAGATGAAGTTGATCAAATATTCATCGTACCTATAAAAGATATACTTTCATCCGAAATAAGAGAGGATCCAGATAGACTGAGTTGGGAGTTTCATGTCAACGGAATTACAATATGGGGAGCAACTGCTCGTATTTTGAAGAATTTGCTTGATATTTCTGGCCTTATTTAGTTTACATCGGCTCAGAGCTGAATTATTTACCTGATCAATGGTTATCTTTGGATTTTTTTATTGTGTGCTAATTTCATATCAGAGATTCCAATTTGGTTTTGTATACGTGAAAATGGAATTAAGAACAATAGTTATCGATTCTTGAATATTATCAATTCTTGAATATTTTGACCTGTGTATTTTTAGAATCTTTTACCTTGTATTATTTTTTTCAATATGTTCTGTTGCAAGACCTATTTTTTCTATTCCAGATTTTCTTATAATATCCATTACTTCTATGATTCTACCGTAGTCAACTCTCTTATCTGCTTCTATTATAACATCTTTTCTTTTCATATTAGAGAGTATCTTCTCAAGTTCATCAAGTGAAGATATAACCATGCCGTTTATCTTTATTGTTCCCTTTTCTGATATGGATATTGTTGGAGTTTCATCTGTTTGTTCAATCGCTTGTGCAGATGAACTTTCAGGCAATTCAACATCAAATGCGGTTTTCAGAACAGGAGCAGTTAGCATAAATATTATCAGTAAAACGAGCATTATATCAACCAATGGAATTATATTTATCTGTGATTCAAATTCATCACTCTTTTTTATATCCATTGTAAAAATTTTATGAATGTTCAAAGGAGATCGAAACTGTGTCAAATATTTTTGCTCCTAATTTTTCTGATGCACTTGCTTGTTTCAAAGAAATCTCAAGTGTTCTGTAAGAACCTATGATACCAAATATCTCTCCTTCTTTACCTTCTGCGTATGAACTGACTATTCTTATATCTCCTATGCTCCTACCGGAAATCTCAATATGAAGTTGATTCTTTTCTATAAGCTCATCTTTTATGTTTGTCACTATGTTGCCAAATTTGTCTATGTAGATTACATGACCTTTTATTGTTTTTCTGCCATCTGTAAGAGTTACGCTCGCATTTGGTATATCAATACGAACGGGGCTGGTTATTTCTCTTTTTACAAATGACTTGTAATTTCTTCCAAGAGATAAAAATGCAGAAACTGGGCCGAATATATCTCTTCCATGAAATGTGTTCGAGATAAAAAGATTTAATCCGAATTTCTTTGATTCTCTTATAACCTTTTTGTGATCTATTTCAAAGATCCGTGTTTTTTCTGAAAATATAGGTGTAAAAAGACCGTTGTTCGGTCCAACAAAAAAGATTTTTCTGTCTTTTGTTTGAGATATTCCAACGATTCCTTCCCTCGTACTCCCAACTCCCGGGTCTACTACTCCAAGAACGATACAAAAACGAGGCAGATAGTCTATAATTTTACTTAGAATGTAAATCCCAGCATGTACGTCATGAGATTTTATCTCGTGAGTTATGTCTATGACTTTTGAGTTTGGATTTATACACTGTATAACTGATTTTACTACTCCAACATACTCATCCTGATTTCCGTAATCTGTGAGAAAAAATATAGGTATGTTTTTTTTCTTAGGCATTTAGAAGAAGAATATTATTCCTACATATCCTACAACAGAAACAAGGTCTCCATTGACTTCACCAGAATTACTATAAGCTACTACTTCCGAATTTCTAACGCCGATATCTTTAAGTAGATTAAGTAAAGTGTAAATAGGTGCTATTCCGCATACACTTATACTCATATTATAACAGACGTTAATGAATCCATCTGGATCTATTTGTGTTATTTTTTCTATTGCTTTTTCATCTTTCTTTCTTGATATGTCGTCTTCTTCGTAGTGGTTCATATCAGATGAGGCTACAAATAAGACATCTTTATATTCTTTGTAGATTTCCGCGAGAGCTGAAGAGACTTTTTTAAGTGTGTCTTTGTGCAGAGTTCTCATACATACAACAGATATTTTTATGTTCGGATTTTTGAAATATAGGAATGGGATTATAACTTCTGCTGAATGCTCCTTCAGGTGGGCGCCGGTATCAAGTTGGAATACATCTTTTGAAGCAAGTTTTTCTGTTATCTCTTTATCTATTTTTACACTGAATCCAGGGAATTTCCATTCTCCGGGTGGAAACAAAGAGATAGTTTCTCCATATCCGGTATGATTAGGACACAGTATTATTGCTCTTTCTGGGATGCGAATTTTGGAAACAGTTTTTCCGGCTATTTTACCTGAGTAAATATATCCTGCGTGCGGTAATATTACTCCTATAACATTTCTTTCTGGTTCAGTGCTGATTAAACTTTTTATTGATGATCTAAGTTTTTCATCGGATTCTGGATAAAATATTCCCGCTACCGCTGGTTTTCGTTCTATCATTTTGTATTGGAATGTTTCCTTCTAATCTAGTTTTTCTTTCCTCTTTTTGATATCTTCTCTTCGGTTTCGGTGACTTCTGTTGATGTTTCTTTTGATTCGTCTTTGGTTGTTTCTTTTATTTTTTGTCTTTTGAGCCATACTACCTCGTGTGTCAGAATATTTGTATCTATTCCCGCTGCTTTTCTTATGCCAACTTCTATTTCTCTTTCAAGATCTTTGTTTTCAAGAAGAAATGATTTGGCTTGTTCTCTTCCCTGTCCGAGTTTTTCATCGTTGTAGGAAAGCCAAGCACCTGATTTTTTGATCACTCCGTACTCGACTCCCAGATCTATGAGTTCGCCTTCATAGTTTATTCCTTTGCCATATATTATATCAAGCTCTACTTCCTTGAAAGGTGGAGCGACCTTGTTTTTCGCAATTTTCACTTTGACTCTTGAACCTACTGGATTTTCTCCTTCTTTTATAACTTCTATTTTTCTTACATCAAGTCTTACGGAAGCATAGAATTTCAGAGCTATTCCTCCTGTTGTGGTTTCAGGTGATCCGAACATAACACCAACTTTTTGTCTCAGTTGGTTTGTAAATATTATTGTGGTTCCAGTTCTGCTGATTGTGGAAACGAGCTTCCTTAAGGCTTGAGACATAAGTCTTGCTTGCAGACCTATTTGCATATCACCCATATCACCTTCGATTTCTGCTTTTGGAACAAGTGCTGCGACTGAATCTATAACTATCAGATCAACAGCTCCCGTTGATGCTAATTGCTCAGCTATTTCAAGAGCTTGTTCTCCATAATCTGGTTGAGATATGAGTAATGAATCTACATCTACACCAAGGTTTTTGGCATATATTGGATCAAGAGCGTGTTCCGCATCTATAAAGGCAACAGTTCCACCTTTTGCCTGCGCAGATGATATTGCATGCAAAGCAATAGTCGTTTTTCCGGATGATTCAGGACCGTATATCTCAATAAATCTTCCTTTCGGAAACCCTCCGCATCCTACAGCTATGTCTATGGAAAGGCTACCAGATGAAAATACCGGAATTTTAAGCTCTCCCTTCTCGCCTAATCTCATTATAACACCTTTTCCAAAAGATTTCTCAAGTTCTTTTAGTGTAGCTTCAAGTATTTCCTTTTTTGGGTCCATGTCTTGTTCCTCCGATATTCAATATTTATTCCTTGATTTTGCCTTTTGTTATTTTTTGATTCGTTTTATTTATGCTTTCGGAAAATTCTATCTGGTTTTTCCACAATACACTAACATCTCAGTAGGAAAAATTATTGCTTTGCTAAAATATAAAACTTTGTTTGGCATTTATTTCAGACTTCATATTTTATCTCGGGGAGTGTTCCATGTTCTTCAGATACAATAAAATATTTTCTTTGTCAAAGCCAATTAAATTTTTGAGATAGAGCTTAAAAATCTATCTTTTGGTTCAAAAATTTTGCAACTTTGGAACTTATTTTTCATTTTTGTGTGTTGGGTATCTCTTTTGCGGTTTTTTATTTATTCTGATTTTCACGATTTTACCTTTTATTTTTTTAAATTGAGAACAAATGGGCACATCGGGGCGCCTTCTAATTGCTACAGCTCTTTCCTTGGTTCTTCTACTCATATATGATAAACTGGTTATAAGACCAAGGGTTGAAAAGCAAAAAGCCATCCAAAATCAAAGTCAGAAAACCGAAGAAAAAATTTCCCTTGAACAAAAAGATAAGGAACAAAACAAAAAAGACGATGCATTAAGAGAATTTATAGATATAGCAAAAGCCAAATCATCTGTATCAGTCATTTTCAAAGATGATTTTCAGTATGTTCAGATTTCAGATAAGGGTATAGGTAAAATAGAACTTCCAAAATTTGCTCTTACTCCAAACTCTGAACAAAATTATAAGTTTGACTCGCCCTTAGACATAATCTTTATATCTAACGGAAAAATAATAGATTTCTCAGCAGTCTTATCTGGGGATAGTATAAATCTTTCATACGACAGCATAACCGGAGTTATAAAATTCGAAAAAATCTCCAATTATTCTTTTTCTCTAAAATATGAATTCTTTAACTCTTCAACCTTTCAGATTATAAACATAACGCCTGTTTTTATCCTGAGGAAATCTGTAGTTGATGACTCAAGACTTGTGGTTGTTTCATCTAAAGTAGAAGATCTCAAGGACCTGGATAATAAACAGAATCTCAACTTCATAGGAGAAGATTCAAGATATTTTTCATTTATCTTTTATGTACCAGGTGGAGTGAATCATTTTGGTTCTGAAGAATCTAATGTTTTTTATGGAACAAAACTGATTGGAGAAAGATATGTTGATTTTTATGTGAAATTTTTTGCTGGTCCAAAAATTCCAGAGGAGCTATCAAAATTTTCGGAAAATACGAGAGTTGTTGCTGGATATGGTTTTCTTGGACCGATTTCTGAATTCCTTGTGTTTTCTCTTGAGAAAATAAATAAAATCGTTCAGAATATGGGGTTTTCTATAATAATACTATCTGTTATAATAAGGGTTCTATTCTTCCCACTTTCTGCTGTTTCTTTCAAATCTTTTAAGAAGATAAAGGATATACAGCCAGAGATAGAGAAAATAAAAGAAAAATATAAAGATGATAAAGAAAGAATGAGTAGGGAAATTTTTGAGCTATATAGGAGGGAAAAAGTCAATCCTTTTTCTGGATGCCTTCCACTTCTCATACAGATTCCTATATTTATAGCTTTGTACAACGCTCTTATGCATTCGGTTGATCTGAGGCATGCTCCATTTGTTCTTTGGATAAAAGATCTCTCGGAACCTGATAGTTTATACGCTCTTCAAATTGCGGGTATGAACATAAGCATCAGGCTTCTCCCACTCATTATGGGTTTGTCTTTTCTAGTTCAGCAGATTATGACACCTCAAACTTATCAGGATAAAACTATGAAAATATTTAACTATCTTATGCCTATTATGTTTATATTTATTCTCTGGAATGTTCCATCGGGACTTCAGATTTACTGGATAACAACAAATATCGTTGGATTAATTCAGCAGTTTTTTGTAATGAAGTTCTATAAATAAACAAAATGTGCTGTGGTGTAAAAAGTTTTTATGGTCCAGGAAGTTTTTTTTCTCGTTTGCTTTATCTTTCCGTACCGCTTTTATTTTCTTCTCTTTTTGTAAGCTGCAAAGTTGATGTTGCTTGCAAGCAGCCTAATCTTGGAGAGCTTGTTGATGTAAAAGATGGTATTGTTTACGATGATATGCTCTTTGTTCTTTCTTCTCCGCAAGATGTTCTCGGATGGTGCTCAGCATATTTCACGGTCTTCAAAATAGATAAACAGAGCAAATCTGTTTCTCCATACGGAAATTACTTAATAGATGGAAAGATAGCTAACCAAATAGTTTTAGTTAAAGATAAGATAATGATTCCACTTCAAGATAAAAATTCTATTTACTTTGCTTCAATAGAAAGTATCAAAAATAACAGAACGAGTTCGGAACAAATTTTCCTTGAGGTTGAGGATATATCTTATATTTATTCTTATGCTGACGTTTTCCTGTTTTCCTCTATAATAAGCAGAAAGATAATCCTTGCGCAAGACGTTGAGCAATTCATAAATTCTGGTGGTAAGAGTGGTTTTATTTCGTTCAATTATTTCTTGGAGAGACCAGTTATTGTTGAGATAAACCAGCAAAATTATGTCGCTGGTATAAGCGAAGGGGAGAACAAAGTTGTATTTTTGCCAGATAAAGATTTTTCCGTTGATGCAAATGTTGCTGTTTTCAATTATAGAGTTTCAGAATTCTCATCAAATTTATCCAATGTTGTTCATTTTTCGAAAGCTTCTAATGATAATGATGATCAATGGAAAGATATATCACTATTTTATCCAATAAAATTCGCTAACAAGAAACTTTTTGTACCTTCTAAGCTTCATAAAGATGATAATTCTTTTGTTTCGGGGATTCTGATTTTATATACCGATTGTATATTTGGTCATTCGGAAGGTAAAGACGATTTCAGGAAAAATGTTTCTGCTTGTTCTTTCTTTCTTGAATCATCAACAGGAACAGATTCGCAAAACATTGTTTATTTTGATGTTTTTGAATATCGTTATTCTTACAAAACCACAGATAGTGTTGAAGTTAGAATTGATGATGGCATAAAATTGGAGGAGGGAGAGGTTAGAGCAAAGAAAGAGGAGAAAAATTTTCAGGATGCTATATTTTATGTATTTATGTTCAAAGAGAAGAAAGATAATTTGGAGCAAGCATATATAGACCTTTGGCTTGAGAATGCAGGAACTTTTATGTTTTTAGGTAGAAAATATGTCGAGAGCTCTCCATTTTACCATATTCTTGATATATCTTTGGTTAATGAAAAAATATTGTTATCATTTATCTTTTCCAATAAAAATATATTTATAGAGTCAAGAGAATTTCCATGATTTCAAGGTTTGATTTCAGAAGACTGGATATTCCAGATGTAATTCTTGTGGAACCGAGGGTTTTTAAAGATAGCAGGGGTTTCTTCATGGAATTTTTTAGGGCGTCGGATTTCAGGAGGAACGGAATAGATTATGATTTCGTTCAGGATAATCACTCCCGCTCAGGTAGGTTCGTTCTGAGGGGTTTTCACTATCAGCTCAGACCATACGAACAAGGCAAGCTCGTAAGATGTATTAGAGGTAGAATAATAGACGTTGCTCTGGATATAAGAAAAGGTTCTCCTTGGTATGGTAAGTATGTTGTAGTCGAGCTCTCTGAATATAATAATCTTATGTTGTGGATTCCACCGGGTTTTGCTCATGCTTTTTTGGGGCTTGAAGAGCAAAATGAGGTTATATATAAAGTGACAAAAGAGTACTCTGCGGAACACGAAAGAGGTATAATATGGAATGATCCTGACATAGGTTTAGGCTGGATTATTGAAAATCCTATGCTATCTGAAAAAGACAGAAATCTTCCAAGGTTGAAAGATGCTGAAAACAATTTCTTTTACGAAAGGAGTTAATAGCTTTGAAATATGCGAGGATTACTTTTGAATTTTATCCTGTTTTCTTTGATTTTTTCTCAGGCTTATGCAATAACCATAGATATGGGTGAAATCAGAAGAAAAAGTAAAGAGGTAAAGAGGGTCAAAAAGCAAGGGGATATTCGTTTTGATGTTATATCCTACAAGCTTAAAAATGGTCTGAGGGTATATATTGTGCCAAAGAGAGATGGAAGTGGTAATTCTGCGGTTTTTCTGTGGATCAAATCGGGAGCCTCGGACGAACCAGAAGATTTTTTCGGTGGAGCTCATATTCTGGAGCACATAGTCTTTAAAGGAAGTCCGGAAAGGGGAGTGAGCGAGGTTTCAGATGCAATAGAAAAGTTAGGAGGTTACATAAACGCCTGGACATCTTACGATAACACTGTGTACTGGGTTCTTATACCCTCAGAGCACATAACAGTTCCTTTTGAAGTCCTTGCTGATATTGTATGGAATCCGGCTTTTTCAGATGAAGAGTTTGAAAGAGAAAAAGAGGTCGTTCTGGAGGAGTGGAGAAGAGGTCAGGATATACCATCTTACCGTCTTTATCATAGGTTCTTTGAGCAAATTTACAAATCACATCCTTATGGGCACCCAGTTATAGGCTATGAGAACACAATAAAAAGTATAACAAAAGATATGGTTCTCAAGTTTCATTCTTCTTTTTACTCAACCGAAAACGCTTTCCTTGTTGTTGTTGGAGATTTTGATCCAAAAGAAATCTCAAAAAAGATACAGAAGATCTTTGGAAAAGTCAAAGCAGGTAGCAAGCCCAGAAAACTTGATGTCAGATCTAAACCGGATTTCATTGGTCCGAAAGCGTTTTTCATAACTGGTAAGGAAAAGGAAGCACAGGTTATGCTCGGCTTTCTTGGATATCCATACTCGATAACATATTCAGTATATTTTGACATAATAAGCGATATTTTAGAAAAAAGACTTGTCAAGAGGTTGAGAATAGATGATGTTATTGTGAATTCCGTTGATGTAGATTACTGGTCTCCGCCCGGAGTTGGAATGTTTGAGATATTCTATTCTGTAAAAGGTGAGAATATTAAGAAAGCTTTTGATATAATTCAGGAGGAGCTTTTGAAGATAAAATCTTTTGGTATTTCTGATAAAGAGCTTGAAGCTACGAAGAATTCTATTCTTTCTGATTTTTACAAAAATCTTCAGTCTGTAAGGTCAACAGCGTCTTTGGTAGGGTATTCTGTTCAGCTTTCGGATGACCCGTATGCTATATATGAATATCTTGAGATCCTCCGAACTGTGGATGGCAAAAGAATTCAGCAAGTTCTTGAAGATATAATTGATGAGTCAAGGTTTCTTGCCGGAATTTATGTAAATGAAGATGAAAAGGGTTTTGCAGAAGAAATTGTTTCTCAAAAATTTTCTTTCAAAGAGAGACAAAAACTTCCTTTCTCTCTTGTGGATGAAAAAGTTGGTATAAGAAAGTATGTTTCACAAAACGGTGTCAGAATTCTTTTTAAGAAAATAGAGGGTACCGGAACAATATCTGTTGTTTCCGTTTTTCCGGGAGGCAATATATTTTATAGTAGTAAGCCGGGAATTCCTAATCTTACAGCTGGAACCATAGTTCGAGGAACTAAGTCAAAGTCTGCTGATATGATCTTAGATGAGATAAAAGCAATAGGTGGGAACATCTCGGCTTCAGCTTCTTTTGATGCTTTTTCTGTTTCTTCGTCTTTTCTCGCGAACCAATACGAAAGAGGACTCCAAATATTTTTTGATGTAATTCTTAATCCTTCCTTTGATGAGAAAGAGATAGAAAAGGTGAGAGAAGATATAATGGAAAATCTTAGAACTCGTTATGATAATCCTCAGGTTCAAGCTGTTGATGAATTTTTGAAGATTCTCTTTGATGGAACTCCGTATTCTTTGCCGGATGGCATATCAGAGGAGTTTGTAAAATCGGCGAGCAGATCAGACCTTGTTGAGTTTTGGAACTATGTCAATTCAGATCCGGAAAAGATAGTGTTGGCTGTTGTTGGTGATTTCAAAGACGAGAATGAGATATTGAGAGCTTTTTATTTTTATGGAGATAAAATCTTCACAAAAAAGAAGGAATCAAGTATAAATTTCCCTCAAAAGGTAAAATGCAATTTTCAGGGTTCTGAGAAAAGAGTAAAAAGAGAAGGGAATCAGGTTCATATACTTGTGGGTTTCTGTGGTCCTTCTATTTTAGAAAAGAAAGAAAATTTAGCATTTCAAATTATCTCTTCAGCGGTTTCTGGTATGGGTGGGAGAATTTTTATGAATCTGAGGGAGAAAAAGGGTCTTGCGTATGTTGCTGCTCCTGTGAGAAGAAGTTTTATATCATCGGGATTTTTTGGTGGATACATAGCATCTGCTCCGCAGAAACTCGAAGAATCTCTTGTATCATTAAAGGAAGAAATAAAGAATATATCACAAATTCAGGATGATGAGTTTGAAAGAGGGAAGAATCTGATTTTAGGATCAATAAGAAGAGAGCTTCAATCAAATTCAAGTTGGGCTTGGGTTCTTGCGCAAGATGAATTTTTAGGAAGAGGTTTTGACTACTATCTGAAAGTTCAACAAGAAATAAAATCAATGAGTAAAGAAGAAGCAATAGCTATTTTCAAGGAGTATTTCGGGAGAAACAACTTATCTGTACTCGTACTCGGTCCTTGAAATTTTGTATGTGTAGATTTCATTTTTGAAACGTTATATCTCTTTCAATATTCTTTCTGAGATATTTCTGTAGACATGGAGTTAAACAAATTCAGGAAAATTCCGATATAAATGATTAGTATTTACTATAGTATTTATTATACTTAAACCTTTCTCTCTTCCTTCGTGGAAAAGGGAAGGGAGCATGGAGGTAAAAAATAAAAGCAAGGAGGTAAAAACATGATACCAGTAAAAACAAACCACTTCGGATTAGTAGCAGCAGAAGACTTAAGAAGGGCAACAATAGAACTTGGAGGTGTGATGAAGCGCCTCCAAACAGGTAAAAGGGTCAACTCGGCATCTGAGGATGTTGGAGCTCTGGTTCAAACTGC
>JANXBU010000017.1 GCA_025060505.1 Candidatus Calescibacterium sp. | reverse complement strand
ACTATATCTTGTGAAAATCCTCTTTGAATTTCAATGTGGAGTATGTAAAGTTGTCCATCAATCTCACATATAAATGCCGTATCAACGATCTTTTTCCTGACACTTGGGAACTCAATGTTTATCTCCTGTTTTATTTTTGCTTTTATACCAAAAGCTTCAAGGAGCTCCTCAACAGATGAAGAAATGATGTTCTTCAAAGTTGTATCAAACTTCATTATGTATAATTTTAAGAAAGGAAACCGGTCTCCGAAAACCAGAAGATGTAAAGAGATTCGCTTTTTCAAAAGTAAGATTTCATTTTTTCAAAAGAATGATAAAAAATTTCTAAATGAAACTTATGTTTCCAAAACCATCTGAAATACTACCTCACGGAAATGGTTTCTTGTTTGTGGACGGAGTAATTGATCTTGATAAAGGAAAACATATAACCACATACAAAGATGTTTCCGAAAACGAATTCTGGTATCGTGATCATTTTCCCTCAAACCCAATTATGCCAGGTGTAATTCTTATAGAAGCTATGGCTCAAACCTCTGCTCTTTTAGTTCTTCTCTCTTTTGAGGAGCTCCGAGGCAGACCTTTCGTTTTGGCAGGAGTTAAGGAAGCAAAATTCAAAAAGGCAATAATACCACCAACGAAAGTTTTGATGAAATCAGAATTAGAATCAAGAAAGTTTAACGTATGGTTTTTCAGATGCCAAGCTTTTCTGAACAATGAAGAAGCTGCATATGCTCAAATAATAGCTGCAGAAGTAAAAAAGTGATACTGACCGCAATCGCTCTCCTTATTCTCAACACAAAAGTATATCTGTTAGAATCAACAGTTTACCTTAGCAACATCACAATAAGTTGCAGAGAACTTCTGATATATCCAACAAAAAAAGATTTTGAACTGAAAATCGGAGAGAAAAAATTTTCGCTTTCGGTTGAAGGTACGAGTATAGATTCCAAAGAGGTATCTGGATACTTATTTGATAGATATTTTGAAGCACAAAAATTTGAGCTATCACCAGAAAGAGTAAAAATATACAACCTGTGTATATCTCTGTGTGAACTCAATTGTCCAAAAAACGGTATATTTGGAAATCTTGATGTTCAGAGAGAATACATACACATACAAAACCCAAAAGTAAAGATACTTAACACAGAAATACCTTTGTTCTTTATCTCAGAAAAAACCGATAGCTACGGCAGATCTCCAGGATTCACAAATCCAACTTTCTCTATTTCAAGAAATAATAAACTTATAACCGGTGTTGATTTTTACTTTCCTTTTCCAAGTATAGATTTTTCACTCTCAACTCTGTATTTTCAAAGAGATAAGATATTTCTTGGCGGACTATACGGCAAGACACTGAACGAAAATTTCTCTTTTGATGTAAGATATGCTAATCCAGAAATAATTTTAGTAAAACATAACCTAAATTTACAGAACCAAAATTATCAGCTCTTTTCTTTCGGAAACATATTCACAGAGGCATTCTTGGAAAGAATACCAGCAAGGGTTGAAATTTCATCAGCTCCATTCGGAATAGTTCAACAAGAGGGAAGATTAAATAACGAAAATCTCCAAATAGAAAATTACACGTATACTTTTTCTGATTTCCTAACTGGATTTGAAAACTTCTCAAGAATACTTCTGACATACGGAAAAAGATCATTTTTTTCCATCGGAGGCATAGGAAATTTCTCACAAAATCCAAAACGAGTAAATACATTACTTCCAACAGCAAAATTTTTCTTTCAGCTTGATCAATTTGGTCTCTCCGGCAAAATAGTACCATTTGGATCAAAAATATACGAGAAAGATTCTCAATTCCTACCATACGAAGCATATTTTTATATCCTTTCAGAAGATTTTCTCTATCCATTTCTCTTTTCTTTGTCATACTCAGACTTTTACGATCTGTATTTCTTGTCTTCACAAGGATATACAGCATTGAATGTTCTGAGTTCAGATTTTCCACCAAAAGATATCAGTTTGATCCCGGAAGCGGGTTTTTCTCTTATAAGTGGGGGCTTTAATTTTTTCGGATCTTTTGGAATAAAGCAAACAAAAAATTCCGAAATATTTTCTGATTCTGGTATAATCTGGTCGCTAGATTTAATCACCTTTGAGTTGAGGAACACAACATACAAAAATAGATTTATGACAAGAATATCTTTGTTGCAATCTTTTTTATTTGGTTCAAGAAATCTGAGAAATGAAATATCTGTTTTTATATCTAATTCAGCTCCATTTTTCAGACAAGAAATCCAGAACAAAAAAACAGAAGTTTTTCCTTCATATAGATCAGAAATTCTTTTAAGTCCGCTGAGATTTCAGTTCGGTATGCTTTTCTATCAGATAAAACCAGTGCAGATAAGTTCTTTGATTTCATACAACATAAGAAGAATTTGCTCGGAAATCTTCATAGAGGGAGTTTATAACTTTACAGATGTTGGAGAACCTAGATTATCTTTCGGTTTAAAGGTAAATCTTTGAATTATATAACTCAGATCCAACCAAAACATCAGAGCAGAACAAGAGAAACGAAACAATTCAGTCAAAATTCAAAACTTTAAGAATAATAAATAAAATTTACAGCTATGGTAGTCTTGAATCAGGAAGAAATTGAAGTCAGGCGCAAGAAGGTTCTGAACATAATACAAGCAGATTTTCCATTTGAGTGGAGGCCTTTCAAAAAAATAGGCGAGATGCTTGGCCTTGAAGAAAACGAGGTAATTGACATAGTCAGAGAATACTTTGAAAGAAGAATAATAAGGCAGATATGTGCGATATTTGACACGAGATCTCTTGGATACAAATCAATGCTCGTTGCCGCAAGAACCAGAAAAGAAATAGAAGACGAGGCTGCAAAAATAATAAACACTCACCCCGGAGTGAGCCACAATTACAGAAGAAATCATGATTTCAACATATGGTACACAATAGCAGTTCCGCCAAACTCAAAGATTGGACTTGAAAGAACTGTCAAGATTCTTGAAAAAATCAGCGGAGCCGATGAGATGATAATGCTACCAACACTTAAACTGTATAAGATAGGAGTTGTTCTTGATATGACTGGCAAAGAAGACATAGCCGAAGAAGAAAAATACGAGTACTACACAGAAAGCAACAGAAAATACTGCGGAGTGAATGAGGATGAAATTCCCTATATACTAGCATTGCAGGAGGACATATTTCCAGAAAAAGAGCCCTTTGCACATGTAGTTGAAAAACACAGCAAAAGCTTTGATGAGCTCAAAACCTATTTCCATAAATTCAGACAAGAAGGTAAGATAAGAAGATACGCCGCAATACTATACCACAAAAAAGCTGGATACAAATACAATGTTATGGCTGTATGGAAAGTCGAGGGAACAGATGAATACATAAACTCCATCGGGGAAAAATTTGCATCATACAGAGGAGTGAGTCATTGCTATCGAAGACCTACTTATAGGAACTGGCCATACTCAATATTCACAATGATCCACGCTCACTCAAAGGAAGAAGGAGATAGAATCATACAGAAGATGGCAGAAGAAACCGGAATAAAAGAAAGAGCCGAGCTCGTTTCAACAAAAGAATACAAAAAAGTAAGATTGAAATACTTCACACCAGACTGGGAAGCTTGGGAAAACAGTGTTCTTAGTCAGCTGTGATATTTGTCGGGTTAGATCTTGCAGGAAGCCCGAAAAGAAACACAGGATTATGCTTTCTTGATGAAACAAAAAGAGCACTTGTAAAAATAGTCAAAACAGATCAAGATATACTAAATGAGATAAAAAAAATTTCGCCCACCATAGTATCTGTTGGAATAGATGCTCCCCTATCTTTGCCGTATGGCCGAAAGAACATAAACTCAAGTGGTCCGCATTTCAGAAAATGTGATCTTGAACTCAGAAAACTTGGAATAAAATTCTTTCCTGTGACATTAGGACCAATGCGAAAACTTACGGCAAGAGGGATCAAACTCAAACGAAACCTTCTGAAAATCAAACCAAAGATACTTGTGGCTGAAGTTTTCCCCGGAGCACTTTACGATATATTTGGAATTCCAAGAAAATCAATAAAAAAAATTTTGAAATTCTTCAAATACCAGAAAATAAAAATAAAAGGTTTGCACAAAAATATAACACAAGACGAAGTAGACGCAGTAGCATGTGCCTACACAATGTATCTTTTTTACAAAGGTAAAGCAAAAGAAATAGGAGATAAAAACGAAGGAACAATTGTAATTCCTACCAAAAGACATCAATCAAAAACAAGATGAAAAATCCTGAAAAATAAAAGGATGTACCCATAACAACAAAAATAAATATGTGAAAATGAAAATCATTATCAAAATCTCGGAACAAAAAATCGGAATGCTTTTTGGCTTAACTCTCTTTACTTTTTTGGTGCTTTCGGGAAACTCCTTGTATGCAGATGAGAAGTTTCAGAAGATGTTTCTCCTTACAAATTATATATCTTCAGATTATGAAAATGCTGTAAAAGATGGTCAGATAGTATCTGAATTTGAATACGATGAAATGAAGGAGTTTTGCAATCAGATAATGCAACTCTCACCAAACGAAATAAAAGAAAAAGTAAAGGAACTTTGCGATTCTATAGAGAAAAAAGAAAGTACAGAGAAAATAAAAGAGATAACATCAGAAATACTGAGTTTTCTTGGAAAAAAGGGAGCTATCTCCCCAACCCATATACCAGAATTCAATCTAGGAAGAAAGCTTTACACAAATCTCTGTATATCTTGTCATGGTAAAATGGGAGAAGGTATAGAGATGAAAGTATCATCGGATTCTCCTCCTCCACCGGCTCCACTTACATCTCCACACATATCACCAACAAGAGTATATCTTACCACAAAATTTGGAATAGAAGGTACAACAATGCCTGCCTTTTCCCTGAGCGAAAAAGAAAGATGGTCTTTATCTTTTTATGTTGCTTATCTGAAATATATGTTAGATGGCCAGAAGAATAACTCAAATGGTATCCAAACAACGGAAAACTTTGATTTACTTTTTGAGTATGGTCTCAAATCGAACGAAGAGTTGGAGCAAATTTTTGGCGAGAAAGCAGGAGACATAAGAAAAAAAGTTTTCGAACTTAAAAACCTTGATGTTTTCAAGTCTGGAATATTAAAAGCCATTGAAGAGATAGACAAAAAAAACAACGATGTTTCTTCCGCTATTCTGACAAAGTCTTATATGATATTTGAAGAAATTGAACCTGAACTCAAAGTAAGAAATCAGGATGCAGTAGTGAAAATAGAGCTTCTCTATCAAGATGCAATCTTATCTATGAAGGAAGGGAAAGACAACACAAAAGAAAAACTGAACGAGATACTGAAAGCTGTGGAAGAAATAGAGAAACAAAAGGATGTAGGAAAAACGATTGCATCTTTTATAATAGTTTTCAGAGAGGGTCTTGAAGCTATAATAATAGTTTCAGCAATTCTTGGAGTTGTATCCGCAGCAAGCATAAGTCAGATTCCAATATACATTGGAGCGTTATCTGGAATTATTGGTGGAATACTTCTGTGGGAAATAACCGGAAAGATAATATCAATAAACAGAGAGATAATGGAAGGTGTTTTTACGATCACAGCAGTTCTTGTTATAATATGGGTAAGCCTTTGGATTCTTGAAAAAACGAGAAAAGAGAACCTGAAAAAATTTATAGACAAAGTAAAAAACGCGGCATTCGGTAGAAAGTATCTGTTCCTGATGTTCCTTTCTTTTCTTGCAACTTCAAGAGAAGCAGGAGAGACTGTGCTCTTTCTCAGAGCTCTTGGAGAAGGAATAGAAAAAGGAGTGATAATTGGTTTTATATCGCTTTTTGCAGTAGCATTTGCAATATACATACTCAAAATGAAACTAGACACAATAAAGTTTTTCATATTAACTAATATCATCTTGAACATAGTAGCCGTAGTGCTTTTGGGCAAAGCCATAGTTGAGTTTCAAGAAGCTGGGCTGATACCAATATCATTTGTAAATATACCACAAATAGAAATAATAGGAATTTATCCGACACTACAAACATTGATTCCGCAAATCATACTATTTTTAGCTCTCTTTGGAGCTACAATCATATATCTTTCAAAAGGAAGACCAAGGCAAATAGCAAAGTAATTTTTTGTTTGTCTATATACTATTCAGAATAAAAAGATCGGCTATTTTTCATATATAATCGGCTATTTTTCATATATACAAAAAGTAATCCATCAAGGGTTAAAGTTTTATCTATGATCTTTATTGATTTTGTGTGGGGAGATATAATCTCTGCATACCCTCCGGTAGCAATACTGTAAACTTCGGTTCCAAAAGACTTTGAGATTTGATCTATCATTCCATCTATCATAGATGAGTAGCCGTATATTATACCGGATTGTATGCTGTGAATTGTACTTTTTCCTATTACTCCATCTGGTTCTTTGAGCTGGACTCTTGGAAGTTTAGCAGTTCTTCTGAAAAGTGATTCAAGAGCTAGACCTATGCCCGGGAATATCGCTCCACCAACATACTCTCCTCGCTGACTTATGCAATCAAAAGTTATAGCTGTTCCAAAATCAACAACCACCAAAGGTATTCTTTCCTTTGCTTTTTTATGCTTTGCATATTTCTCCCAAGCTCCAACAGCGTTTGCTATTCTATCTGCACCAACATCAGTTGGCGGATTATATCTTATACTTATTCCAGTTTTTGTCCCGGGACCAAGAATAACTAACTCAGAATCTGGAAAATATTTTGAGATAACCAATTCAAACGTATCTTGAAGTGGAGGAACAACAGAAGAAATACAAAAACCAGCAATTTTTTTCAGATCAATTGAGAAATTCTCTAAAATAGACTTGAATATCATGAAGAATTCATCCTCGGTTCTATTAACATCTGATTGAATATGAAACAGAGAAACTAATTTCTCTCTATCGTATATACCAAAATTTGTATTTGTGTTTCCTATATCAATAACACAAATATATTGTTTGTCAGGCATAATCAAAACCTCCTGAAAGCAAGTATTTTCATATCTCCCGCGTATGGTCTGGAAATAACAGAAAAAATTCCAACCTGTGTTTCGTTGACCTTGCAGTAAATTTTTACAGAGAAAATATCAGATCTCACATCAAACAAAAAAGTAGGATCGATGTTGAAAAATCTCTCTTTCCTAACCGGAATAAGTCTCTGCAAAAAATTAACAAACTCCGAATAAGACTTGAAGGGAGCTCTTTTCCTTTCTTGAACTATTTTGTCAGCTATGTCCAGAGAATCCGGCGTATCTATAACAGAAGCTATCACTTCCTTTGGAGCAGTATTGACATTTATTTTAATAACGCCAGCATAAGGCCAAAATGTTAGATACGGAGAAGATGTAGCATCTTCCCTTCCCTCAAAGTAATTTGAAAACAGTTTTTGAAAATTATCGGATCTTAAAGGTATCTTTTCCGAAAGTTTTAGAAGTTCTTCGGGGTATGGTATAAACCAGTTTCTTGGTTTATCGCGTTCAAACATTCCTTCGGAATCGGAGTCAATCCAATCTAGTATGTAGCCAGCAAGTGATTCATCAACATTCATCGTTTTAAAGAATTTCTGAAGCACGATAAGATAGCTATTTTTGGCCAAACCCTCTGCCCTACCAGCTGAATCAACCAAAGAGTTCACATTCAGTTTTGCTGTTTCATCTGTTATCACAGCTCTAACAGTTCCATAAATTACATCAACTGGAAGAATATATGTTTTTGACCAAAGCTCCTCAGTATTTGAAAAATCCTCAGAGTAAAAATCATAACCATTTTTCTGTATATCATCTTTCAGAACAGATTTTACTATCTCCAAAGCAGAATCGCATACAGAATCAGCTGAGAGAGAATCTTTCACAGAAGAAACAATACTTGCTGATTGAAATATCATATCAGAAACCTGAGTTACAATAACAGAAAGAAAAGCTATAGAAGAAAGAACCGTTACCAGAAAGAAAGCTCTCTTACTCCCAAGAATAGCAGATTTAAGAAACCTACTGAGCTTTTTGAAAGGCGGCACAACTAAAGTGTTTTGAGATCAAGATACTCTCCATATATTTCTTTTAAGGTATTCATTATTTCTTCCTCTGTTGCAAAGTTTTTAACAGCTTCTTTTATATAGGGAACAAGGTTATCTCCTCTTCTTACAGCTGATGATAGCTCATCCAGAGATTTTTTCACAGAACCCCAATCCCTCTTGCTTTTTATAAGTTTAAGGAAGTTCTTCTGCTCATCCTGAACGGATGAATGTAGTTTAAATTTTTCATATTCAAAAGAACCCCCTTGTTCATCTTGAAAAGCATTGACACCAACAATTATTCTTTCACCTTTCTCTACTCTGCTTTGGAACTCATATGATGCCCTTGCTATCTCTCTTCTGAAAAATCCGTTATTTATTCCTTCCACAACTCCATCATAAAAGCTACCGTTACCCATACGAAGTATCTTTTGGAAATATTTTTCCGCTTCCTCTTCAATCTTGTCTGTCATACTTTCTACGAAATAAGATCCCCCAAGTGGGTCTACTACATTTGCGACACCAGATTCATATGCTATAACCTGCTGAGTTCTAACGGCTATTCTTGCTGCTATTTCTGATGGTAGAGTTAAGGCTTCGTCGAATGAGTTTGTGTGCAAAGATTGTGTTCCTCCCAAAACAGCAGCCAGAGCTTCAATTGTTGTTCTGACTATATTTATCTCGGGTTGTTGAGCTGTCAGAGAACATCCAGCGGTTTGAGTGTGAAATCTCAATTTCATAGAGTTTGGGTTTTTTGCTCCATATTTTTCTTTCATGTATCTCGCCCATATTCTTCTTGCAGCTCTGAACTTTGCGATCTCCTCAAAGAAATCCATATGGCAGTTGAAGAAAAACGAAATGCGTGGTGCAAATTCATCTATATTGAGACCTCGTCTCAAGCAAGCTTCAACATAAGCGAATCCATCTGCGAGAGTAAAAGCAAGCTCCTGAACAGCATCTGAACCAGCTTCCCTTATGTGATATCCAGAAACAGATATTATATTGAACTTTGGTGTATGCTTTACAGAGTATTCAAACATATCAACTATGAGCTTCATAGATGGCTCTGGTGGAAAGATCCATTCATTCTGAGCGTGATATTCTTTCAGTATATCGTTCTGTATAGTTCCTCTCAAAAGTTTTGTATCAACACCTCTGAGCTCAGCAAGAAGAACATACATAGAGTAAAGCCATATAGCAGGAGCATTTATTGTGAAAGAAACTGAAACTTTTTCAAGATCAATACCATCAAATAGTTTCTGAAAATCAGCTATTGTATCTATTGCAACTCCTTCAACACCAACCTCGCCCTCCGCAATTGGAGAATCTGAATCAAGTCCCATAAGCGTTGGCATGTCAAATGCTGTGGAAAGTCCAGTCTGACCTTGTGAAAGAAGAAATTTCCATCTTTTGTTCGTGTCCTCTGCTCTTCCGAATCCAGAAAACTGTCTTATTGTCCATAATTTGCTCCGATACATATCTTTGTGAATTCCACGCGTGTAAGGATATTCCCCCGGATCACCGAGTTTGTTTTTGTAATATTCCTCGGTAGTATATCCGTTTGGTTTGCAGAATATGTCGATATCAAACCCAGAAAGGCTTTTTCCATCTGCATAATTTTTTACCTTATCTGACATTTTTCTTAATCCTCCCTACAATTTACAATTTAATTAAAATCATCACAAATTTAGACTTTTGAATGAAATTTGAACGATTTTTGAGTATTTTTTGATTCGGCATAATGTTTCTGAACAATCTTTTGGAAAAGTACAATACTGTAAAAACCTGCGAGCTTGAAAACTATAAAAACAGGGGCATTGGGCAGGAACATCTTACTGACTGTCAAAAACTAAGGAACAAGAAATTTTATTTGTTTTGGAAGAATTTCAAATTTTGTTGGAGAATGTCCCGGCACTTCGCCCTCCATCTCTATCATAAGATTATCTGAATTTTCAATTTCAACTTTTTTTGCTCGGAAGTACAATACCTTACCCGTGTCAAGAGCTTTTGAAAAACCTTTTTCACCTTGATAAAGCAAGGGCATATTTTTAAGGGTCTCAAAAGAACCCATATCTTTGACAATAACTACATCAAGTAGTCCATCATCTGGCTTAGCTCGCGGTGCTATTTCCATACCTCCACCGTAGAATCTTCCATTTGCCACAGCAACAACCCTTATATTTGCTCTGAATTCTCTGAATTTTTCATTCTCTGAGTCGGTTCTTATCAAAACCTCTCTGTTTTTGAAAGTAAAGTTGCAAACAATTGCAAATATAAGAAATGGTAAAGTTCCTTTTAATACTTTTCCATATTTGTTCACGAGATTAGCGACTTCTCCTCCCATACCAAATTCAGTTATATTTATGTAATATCGTTCCACTGTTCTGTTGTTGAAGTCTTTGAAGACGCACTTTGCAACATCAAGATCCCGAGTTTTTCCATTGACAATAACTTCAACCGAATGTTCAACAGATTTGGGAATTCCGAGAGTTTTTATAAAATCGCTACCAGTTCCAACCGGAATTATACCAACAGCAGGTCTTCTTTGAAGTGGCATCTGTAAGACACCATTTATAACTTCATTAAGTGTTCCGTCTCCGCCTATGAAACACAATTTTTCAAATCCATCTGATTTTGAGGCCAGCTCAATTGCTTCAAGGGGACGCTTTGTAAAAACTATTTCAGAAAAAAGGTTTTGATATTTTTCACCTATTATGTTTGCTATCTTCTTAGCTCTTCCACCCGACGCGTTAGGATTAACAATGAGCTTTGCGTTTGTTTTCATATTTTCTCTTTTAGCTCAAAGATAACAATTTTTATTTTGTTCAAATATTTTCTACTTTTAACATTTCAAACAAATTGATTTCTGAATATAGCGAATATAAAGTTAGAAACTATGAAGTTTTATGTTACAACTCCCATATACTACGTGAACGATGTTCCGCATATAGGACACGCTTACACAACAATTTCAGCAGACATAATCGCGCGTTTCAAGAGAATGTGTGGATACAAAGTGTTCTTCCTCACAGGCACAGATGAACATGGTAAGAAAATAGAAAAAGCAGCACAAGAAAAAGGCGTAACTCCAAAAGAACTTGCAGATACAACACACCAGAGATTCAAGGAACTTTGGAAGAGATTGAACATATCTTATGATAAATTCATCAGAACAACAGATCAGGAACACCAGGAAGCTGTAAAATATTTTTGGCTCAAAATAAAAAAGAACATATATAAGTCTAAATACAAAGGGTGGTACTGTATTCCCTGTGAGACATTTGTTCCGAGCTCTCAGATCGGAGAACAAGAGACCTGCCCAACCTGTGGGAGAAAACTTGAATTTCTTGAAGAGGAAAGCTATTTTCTATCAACGTCTGAGCACAAAGAAAATTTGAGAAGATACATCAAAGAACATGATGTAATAAAACCAGACTTCAGAAGGAATGAGATACTAAACGCCATTGACGACCTACAAGATATATCAATTTCACGGCCTAGTTCAAGAGTAAGCTGGGGAGTACGGGTTCCAGACGATGAAAGCCAAACAATATACGTGTGGTTTGATGCCCTGATAAATTACATATCTGCAATAGGTTATCCCAAACCAATGGAGTTTTGGCCGGCGGATATTCACATAGTTGGGAAAGACATACTGAAATTCCACTCTATAATATGGCCTATTATGCTTATGTCAGCTGGACTTGAACTACCAAAGAAAATTTTCGCGCATGGGTGGTGGAAGGTCAAAGGACAAAAAATGTCAAAGTCTCTCAAAAACGTTGTGGATCCCTTTGAACTATCAAAAGTATTTAAAGAAGACACAGTAAGGTTCTTTCTGTTCAGAGAAATACCTTTCGGAAACGACGGAGATTTTTCAGATGAACTCATACTAAAAAGATATGAGAATGACCTTGCAAAAGATATAGGAAACTTGTTTTTAAGAGTTTCAAAATTCTCCGAAACTAACTTCCCAGATGGGGTAAGAAAATCTGGCAACCTTAATTTTGCTGAAATAAATCTTTCAAATATACTAGATGATTGGATAAAGAGTATGTCTGAGCTAGATTTTTATTCAGCACTGAATTTGATGTTCCAAGTTGTATCTTACGCAAACAGGTATATGGATATAAAAGCTCCTTGGAAATCTCTGAAAATAGGAAACAGAGAAGAAGCACAAAAAATTATATATGATCTGTGCTACCTGATAAAAGTCATACTGTATATGTTGTACCCGTTTTGTCCCTCTACATCAACAGAGGTTTCTGAAAAGTTTGGTATAAAGATAGAAAAATCAAAAAGCGAGGAAGATTTGAAGAAAGACATTCTTGTAGGTTATGAGATTTTCAAAGTTTCAAGCACCGGTGTTTTATTCCCGAAAATAGAAGGTTGAAATTGTCCAAGAGCTTTAAAGAATTTGTCAACACTTACATCACCTTTTCTGTTTTTTACCTCCCTGATTGCTCCGACCATAGAGAATGATACGCTTATGGCTTCTGTCCCGGTCGGATCCATTTTCAGACAAATTGATCTGTTGAATTTCTTCAAAAAATTTTCGGAAAGCTTATAGGCCATATCAACATATCCTCTCGTAAGTTTGAGTAAAACGGCCTTGTGTGGATCAGCGGTATTTCCATTGAGTCTGAAAGCTATCTTTGATTTAATAAACTCCTTAAAAGCATTTATCTTTATTGTTCTTCTGTAAATTGCTCCACTTACCTTTGGGGTCAGAAATCCCTTCTGTAAATTTTCTTCAAGGAACTCAGAACAAACCCTTGATTCTTTTGCGTCCTGAACTTCTTTTATCTTTTTCCATACATCAAGCGGAACAAGCCTTTCTGCATTGACCTCTATTTTAAAGTGCACTAAATTCTTTTCTCCCACTATGTTATTTTTTTCCAATGAACTAAAAAGAGCAATCTCTGGAACAAGAAAATTATGAGCAACTATATCATGGCTAAGGTGTGTCATATAACCTATCATGAACGATCTTATATTGTCTGATTTGGCATTCTCGAAAATCTTGAAGATAAATTCCCAATTATGCGGATGAAATTTCCAATTTGATAAATTCTTACCTATCATCATATCAGCCATAAGACTTCCCCAGATAAACTCTTTCTGAAAAGAAGTTATAAGCTTTGAGATAAATGGTAGAAAGTCTCCTCCGATCAAAGAAGAGGATATCATCGCATGAACTCCAGGTCCCCATGACAAAGCATCAGAAGGAAATAATAGCAGTGAAAATAATGCAGTTGGGAACAGAAGAAACAAAAGATACCCAGTTCTCACTTCATACTAATTTTACATTTTTGAATACAAGAAAACAAAAATTAGAAAATTTGACATACAGTCTCCTTATTCTGGTAGAATTTCTATCTGATCTTATATAATTGCAAACTCCATATTTCTTCTCCTTCAACATTCAATTTAATAAGCTTTTCTGGATAATACGCAGCTGGAACATATTGTTCAAACAAACAAAAGGACATACTCCTCTCAACAGATAGCATCAAAGAAGGATCAAAAAAGTAAATATACTCACCATCAAAAAAATGCGATTTGTAATCTGTAAATTTCACTTTACAGCTACCCAGATCAATAACACTATTTCCATCTGAAACATAGTTTCCTCTACCATAAAAAATTTGACCGAATGAAAGATTTTCAATCTCACAGTGGGTCGATTTTGTTGTATCAAATACAAATACTTTAGCCCATGTTGTAAAACCTTTTCGATCACTTATGTAGTATCTTGCAGAAACTACAAGATAATCATTATGCTTCCCAGATATCTCATACTGTTGCTCTACTCCGCTTTGATTTGTAATCTGAAAACTAAATATTTTTTGTCCTTCTTTATCAAAGCCCGCAATCTCATCATTAAATACAACCCATAAATCTGGGAAATTATAGAGAAAGCTATAAAAATCTTTATCAAAAGATATTTCTCTGTATTCCAAACTTCTGGAATCTATATCAAAAACATTGAATCCAACTTTTTTGTATTTTTTCTGAGTCTCACCATACTGAATGTGAGTTATAAGAAGTATCTTTCCATACCTTTCACTATGAAAGCTTGAAAAATCATTATTCAGAGTATATGTGCTAACAACGCCGTTTTTATCAATTAGATAAAACTGATTATCTCCCAAGATGAAAATCAAATCATTTATATATTTGTGAGTGCGATATTGATCAATATATTTTTGCCACAATATCTTACCATCTGAATCAACACTGTACACCATCACCCCTGATAGTGCTTCCGCCAGCACAAATATTCTTTTTTCAGTGCATATCGGTGGATTTAAAAAAAACGCTTCTTTCCATGAATCCAGCAAAGATGTTTTCCAGATAAGATCTCCATTCTCGTCACCGATTGAGTATAGAACCGAGTCTCTACCTACAAAGTAAATCGCATTCTGGTTTTTGCATATCAAATAAAGAAAGTCCCTGTCCTTTTTTCTTTCCAAAGAAATCAGAGTCAGAGGCAAGATAAAAATAACAAGAGAATACAAAATGAGTTTCATCTCTTTACTTTTTCAATATTTCTCATCGTATCTGAAAATCAATAATACTTTCAGGAAAAATTAGATTATACACAACTGATAAACATAGTCAAAAAAATCAAATCTATATCTTTTCAAATTACATAGAAAAACTATGAATGAAACATATAAATCAGCCGGAGTTGATATTGAAAGAGCAGATGTATTGAAATCAAAAATCAAAGAGATAGCCAAAAGAACCATGAAAAAATATGTGATACATGGAATAGGTCCTTTTGCTGCCGTTTTGAAAATGCCATCTGAATTAGTTGTAGCAACATGCGATGGAGTTGGAACCAAAATAGCATTAGCTCAAGAATACGGAAAAGTTGAGGTATTAGGATACGATCTTGTTGCAATGAATGTAAACGATATCATTGCAATGCATGGGAAACCTATTTTCTTTCTGGATTACATCGGAATACCAAACCTTGATGTAACAGATATTGAGAAAATCGTGAAATCTATGTCTGATGCTTGCTTGGAATCAGATTGCTCTCTTGTTGGTGGAGAAACAGCACAGATGCCAAACTTTTATTTGGAAAACAGATTTGAACTCGTTGGATTTTGCGTTGGCTCGGTGAAAAAGAAAGATCTTCCAAAAAAAGAGAAAGTAAAACCCGGAGATATAGTTTTAGCCTTTCCATCAAACGGAGTACATTCAAATGGATTTTCACTTATAAGAAAACTCATTGAAGAAAAAAAAATCAATCCAGATGACAAAATCAACAATGAAAAAGTCATAGATATATTACTTCGTCCGACAAAAATATATGTCAGAAATTTCTTTGAGATCGTAAAGAAATTCGGATACCCAAAAATATCAGCTAACATAACAGGTGGTGGGATACCGGGAAATCTTTCAAGAATGCTTCCGGAAAAATGCTCCGCCGTTATTGATAAGAAAACGCTAGAATTTCTATCAGATAAATTTTGCTCTAGGATTTTCTCTTACATCTCGAGATTTGTTCCGGAATCTGAGATGTTCAAAGTGTTCAATATGGGAAGTGGATTTGTTTTAGTTTATTCTGAAAAAAAAGCAAACGAAATCCTAAAAAAAATGAAAGACAAAATATTCAAAATAGGTTATATATCTGATAAAAAATCAAAGGAAAGAGTTATTATAAACTAATCAAAATGAGATCAAGAACAAAGAGCAAACTAACGAACTGAAAAAGTTCAGTGTTTTTAGAAAGGAGTTAGATTATATAGTTTACTGCCATGTTTGACAAGAAGAGAAAGAAGGTTCTCAAAGTTCTTTTTGAATCTTACAAGAAGATACCAGACAAAGCCTATGCAGTAGGCGGATTTCCGAGAGACTTACTGCTTGGGAAGTACAAATTTCACGATATAGATGTGGTAGTTTTCGGTGATTATAAAGAGTTTGCAAGAATACTCTCTTCTGAGCTAAAAGGTTCAAGCATCGTTGATATAGAAAAATACAAAATAGTGAGAATATTTTATAAGAACTTGATAATAGATGTATGCGCTCCAAAAGACCGAGATCTTATATCTGATTTGAAAAGCAGAGATTTCACCATAGACACACTTGTTATACCCCTTGAAAATATTTTAGATCCAATAAACAACATAATGGATCCTCTGGATATAGGCAAGGAAGATTTGAAATTACACCTGCTTCGCACTCCGGTGCATCCCGCAATAACTCTGAAAGATGATCCGGGAAGAATAGTAAGAACAGCCCGATTTATAGCAGAAGGATTCACACCAGAACAAAAGCTAATTGAAGAATCAAGGAGAAGAGTGAGATCTCTAACAATGGTTCCGAAGGAGCGTATAGGAGAAGAACTGAGAAAAATTTTTCTGGCCAAAAAACCATCAGCTGGATTATTCTTCCTGCGCGAAATTGGATTTTTTGAGGTTCTTTTTCCAAGAATTGTTCCTGCACTCTACAAAGATCAAAAATCACCTTACCATTTTGAAGGAGTATTTGAACACTGCGCAAGAGTGACCGACTTAACTCCTCCGGACATAATTCTGAGACTTTCCGCATTCTTCCATGATATAGGTAAAGCTTATGCTGAAAAGCAACTTCCAGACGGAAGAACCGTATACTGGGGGCACGAGTTCATATCAGCGGATATATGCCGAGATTTTCTCTCAACATTCAAATTCCCAGAAAACGAAAGAGAAAAAATAATATTCATAGTAAAAAATCATATGGTATATTACTCTTCATCTTGGTCAGATACAGCAGTACGCAGACTTATAAAAAGATTACAGCCTCATATAGAAGATGTTCTTGATTTCATTTACTATGATATAAAAGCGCTCAAAGATCCAGCAAAAAGTTTACAAGGACTTGATGAACTAAAACAAAGAATAAAGAATGAAATAATAAAGCTCGGAAAATCTGAGATAAAGAGCCCGCTCGATGGTAACGAGATTCAAGAGATATTCGGACTTTCAGAAGGTAAGATAATAGGAAAGATAAAATCAGCAATAGAAAACGCTATAATAGAAGGAAATATAAAATCTACCAAAGAAGATGCAATAAACTTTGTTCGGAGTATTTTACCACAAATTTTACAGGAACAGAAAACAGAACAAAAACAAGAAAAAACACAGTCGGAAGCTAAAAGCAAACAAAAAAGTAAAAAGCAAATCAATCTAAAAAATAATATTTAACTTTGTATAAACATCTCTGTTCTAAACGATGCTTCTCTTGGGAAAAAATATTACAAATACAATCAAAAACCTACACAAGACAGTATGATTGCAAAAAAGCAAACGCAAGCAAAAAACATTTTTGAATTATGTAATTTCCAATAATCATAAAAAATAAGCCGAAAATCCAAAAATCAACAATTTTTAAAATTAGAAAAACTTTACTTAAAAGTTGTTACCTTTAAAACTAAAGGAGGTAATTAAATGTTTTTAAGTGAAAAAGATAGAGCATACTTAAAAGATAGATTCAGTAAGGAAATGATAAATGATGTTAAAGTAACAGTTTATACGAAGTCAATAGACTGTGAGTACTGTCCTGAAACGGAACAGCTTATGAAAGAACTTGCTCAAACATCTGACAAGATAAAGCTTGAAATACTCAATGTTATTATAGATAAGAACAAAATCGGAGAAGAAATAGAAAGAACTCCTATGATAATTATTGGCGATAAGAGAATAAAGTTCTCAGGCATACCAGCAGGATATGAGTTTGCTGTTTTAGTAGAAGATATAATAGAGGTATCAAGATCTGAACCGCTTCTGTCTCCCACATCTGTAGAGAAGATAAAGAAGATAGATAAACCAATAGATATAAAAGTTTTTGTTACACCAACATGCCCATACTGCCCTAGAATGGTAAAATACGCACACTCAGCAGCCCTGATTAATCCAAACATAAATTCAGAGATGATAGAAGCCACAGAATTTCCAGAACTATCAAACGCTTACTCAGTCTACGGTGTCCCAAAAACAATAATAAACGACACTATTGAAATAGAAGGAGCAGTTCCAGAAGAACATTTCGTTGAAGAATTACTTCGCGCATATAACGCAGCCTAATTGCTCTATTGCATATTTGTGATGGGTTAGCTTAACCCCCTGAGCTTACTGAGATGTGGTACAACTTTCTGAGAAATTATAAAGTTCTTCGACACTTCAAAACCCTCTGAAAAACTCTTAACCTTACCAAGAAGATAAAGAGCAGAAGCCACATTAACGGATACAAAATCTACAAGTTCCTCCCTACCCTTTCCAGACAAAGTATCCACAAAATCGGAAACAGGATCTTTATATCTCAGAGACTCAATTGAAACTTTTTTCGCTCCAAAATCAGATGGAGAAACTGTAAACTCTGACCTGATGCTTGATCCATCTATTTCTATAAACAAAGTATCTCCGCAAACAGAGACTTCATCTATTTTGTTTTCTGAACCGTCAATAGAACCCACGACCAAAAAAGCCTTTTTTGGACTTCCGAGAACTAAAATTGCTTGTGCTATTTTACGAGCAACCTCTTTTGACATAACACCTATTAACTGAGCCTTAGGTCTCAGCGGATTTGTGATTGGTCCGAGAAAATTGAAAATGGTTCTTATACCAAGCTGTCTTCTTATAGGTGCAACATTTTTCATCGCAGGATGATACAAAGGTGCAAACAAGAAAACAAAATTTTTGCTCTCAAGTTCGCTCTTTATTTCATCTGGTTTAGAGTCTATTTTGACCCCGATTTTCTCAAGTATATCAGCCGACCCAACCGCCGATGAAACAGCTCTGTTGCCATGCTTTGCAATAGGGAAACCCATAGAAGAAAGAACTATAGCAGAAGCAGTAGAAGCATTGAATGTATGAGCAAGATCTCCGCCCGTTCCACAGGTATCTACAACATCAAAGCTTATCTCAGGTTTTAGAGCTTTTTCAATCATTTTGTATGCAAAACCGGCTATTTCATCAGATGCTTCTCCCTTCATTCTCAGAGCAACAAGTAGAGCCGAAACTATTTCTGGTGGAACTTTTCCTTCCATTATTATCTCCGCACATGTTTTTGATTCTTCCAAATTGAGATCTCCGCCATCTACCACTTTCCTCAAAAGAGAAACGAGTCTATCTGAACTTTCCACAAAGCAAATTTTATTGAGTAGCTTGCAGAAAATCAAAATTCATGGAAATTAAAGATCCGGATTAAAGTTATAAAAATGAAGCAGCTTTACAAAGGACTTATATACGCTGGAAGAGTTCTTTTTGAAAGAGGTCTCGTTGATACAAGGTCTGGCAACATAAGTGCAAGGATAAACATAGATAAGATAATAATAAAAAAGTCAGGAGAGAATATGGGTGATCTTAGAAATAAAAGCTTCGTAATCACATATATATCAAAGAAAAGCAAAAACGACAGCGTAGCGTCATCAGATCTTGAGCTCCACAGGAAAATATACATTTATGGAGACAAGAAAAGTAAATATTTTGGAGCAGTTGTTCATTCTCATCCACCGGAAGCGATTGCGCTTTCTCATATATTTGAAGAAATAGAGCCACGAGATCACGAAGCCAGACTATATGTACAGAAGATAAAATTTGTGGAATATACAGAAGTTCCTGAGATAATCTCAGAATACAAGGTTTGTGTATCGAAGTTCCATGGAGTGTTTTGTGCAGGCAAAGACATACAAGAAGCTCTTTTGCTTAACCTTATAACAGCTAACTCACTCAAAATAGCAATGTATGAAAAAATTCTGGATATAAAAAAGTAAATCGGTCCAACTTCAAATTCAAAAATTTTATGCTTTGGTACAAAACTTAGATCTGGATAAAAAAGAGTCGGTAATTCAAAATTCCCAATAAAACCTTACAATTTCAACAAAAAATTTAGCTTTTAACTTACACATTTTAGTTTGAATAATACTTAATCAAATGGAACTTGATCTGAGAACGAGAAAAAGCGAGGTTTTAGTAAGTTTGGAAGGTATAACAAAGTACTATGGAGATCGTCTTGCAGTAGATAACATAAGCTTTGATGTTGGGAAGGGAGAGATCTTGGGTTTTCTCGGACCGAACGGAGCTGGAAAAACAACATCAATGAGAATAATAACCGGATATATGCCACCCACAAAAGGGAGTGTAAAAGTTGCAGGAATAGACATGCTTGAAAAACCCGTTGAAGCTAAAAAGCATATAGGATATCTTCCAGAAAATCCCCCAATATATACGGAAATGACGGTTTTATCTTACCTCAGATTTGTCGCCAAGCTCAAAAAGGTTCCAAGCAACAAGATCAAAGAAAGATTAGACTTTGTTCTGCAAAAATGTGGACTTGAACAGGTGAAAGGAAGAATAATAGGTAACCTTTCAAGAGGATACAAACAAAGAGTCGGAATAGCCCAAGCTATAATACACGATCCGGAGATAATAATCTTTGATGAACCAACAGTTGGACTTGATCCACAGCAGGTTGTTGAAATAAGAAATCTAATAAAAGAAATATCAAGAGAAAAAACAGTCATACTTTCCACACATATTCTGAGCGAGGTGACAAAGATATGCGATAGAGTAATAATAATATCTCAGGGAAGGCTTGTTTTTGGGAAGTATCTTGATGAAATTGGAGAAGAAACGGAAGAGAAAAGAATAAAAGTAGTTATTGATGGCAAAGAACAAATTCAGATGGCTTACGATATAGTTTCCAAAATATCTGGGGTAAAGAAGGTATCCTCAGAAGATTCAACTTTGCTGGTTGTTTCAAATCAAGATATAAGAAAGTCAATAGTTGAGAAATTAACAGAAGCAAAAATAATACCGCTTGAAGTTTACAGAGAGAAACCTTCACTTGAAGAAATATATTTGAAAGTAGTAAGTGCTTGATGGTTATTGTTATATCTCTTGAAAGACAAAAGTTATACGTCATAGATGGGGAAAAGATAGTAAAGGAATATCAGATTTCATCTTCACGTTATGGAGCAGGCAATGAAGAAGGGTCCTTCAGAACACCAAAAGGGATACACAGAATATACAAAAAAATAGGAGAAGGTATGCCTGAGGATACAATTTTTGTCGGAAGAAAACCCGTTTCACCAGAAGAGGCTCAAAACATAGAAGACAAAATAAGCACGAGAATAATATGGCTTGAAGGATGCGAAGATGGAATAAACAAAGGCAAAAACGAAAAAGGAGTTGTTGTGGACACAAAAGAAAGATTCATATATATTCACGGAACTCCCGATGACATAAATGAGCCCAGATCCAAAGGTTGCATAAGAATGTCTAAGAAAGATATATTAGAGCTTTTTGATATAGTCAAAGAAGGAGAAATTGTTATAATACTCTGAAATAGCTAATATCAATTAGTGTAGTCTTCAATGAAAGCTGATTTGCTCTTTTGTGAAAGCAGAATAAACTTATAAAAAATACGGAAAAACTGATGCAAAACAAATCTCTAAAATTTCAAGAGCAAAACTACTTTGTGATTTCTGTTTTTATTTCTATGAAATTTCCGTCTTGTGAAAGAACAAATGATTTTATATCTCCCATTTTTCCATCCCATATAGACATTATAACATATACCAATCCATCAACTGCCGATTGAAGATCATACTGAGAAGCAATGGGTGGATGATCTGGGTGAGTATGATACACACCTATTATTTCGAGATTATTTTTGTCAGCGTAATCCTGAATTCTCAAAAAATCCATAGGGTCAAGAATGAACCTTATTGGATTATCGCTCAGGTTTTTTGCTTTTTGAGCTTCCTTTGATATGAAAACATTTTGACCGAACTGCCCCAGTATTATTCCGCAAGCTTCGTTCGGGTATCTTTCCTTACCATCTTGTGCTATAAATTCAATTATGTGTTGCGGTAGTATAACCTTGTACCCCATGTTATTTTTATATTTATTTAGTATTAATTCACTGAAAGATCAATCAAAAACATCAGGAATAGATAATATAGTCAACCTATGCAGTTGATCAGGCTACAAACAAAGATTCAGTATTGTGCTGAGCATAAGCTTTGTTCCAATCTCCATATTCTCAATAGAAATTCTCTCGTCAACTCCGTGCATTGTAGATATTTCTTCTTCTGTTAAGAAAAACGGAAGAAGGCCAAATGACTGTATTCCCTTTTTCCTAAAAAACCTTGAATCTGTGAAACCGGTTGATATTATTGGTACAAACGGATAGTCATAAACAAGTTTGACAGAATCTTTTATTTTTTTCAGTACATCGCTTGAAGGGTCTGATTCAGAAGGTTCATACGCAGATATTATCTCAAACGATACTCTCTGGTCATTGACAATCTTTTTAAGTTTCTCTACTACTTCATAGTAGTCATATCCTGGAAGTATTCTTATATCCAGTATAGCTTCTGCTTCCTCAGGTATGACATTTTCTTTGTATCCAGATTTTATCATGGTAACGCTGACTGTGTTTGAAAGCATTGCTGCTAATTTTGGTTTTCGCTTCAATATGTTGTAAAGAATATTACCAATGGTTGTCTTTAAGAATTCTGATTTTTCAACAATTGAGAGAACTGGTTCCAGAGGTTTTATATCTTTTGCAAGATAAAACTTTACCGATCTGACAAAGTTTTCAACGAATTTCTTACCAAGGCCAGATGATGTGATTTTATATAAGGCTCTCAGAAGAATGAGATTTGGATTATCTTCAATAGGCATTGAGGCATGTCCTGATCTTCCTTTTGCTTTTATTTTGAGCCATATCGGTCCTTTTTCACCGAAGCAAGGAAGGTATACCTTCTTATCTCCTAAAATTGCTCCTGTTCCACCTTCGTTTATAACACAATATCCGTCTATGTTCTCTTCTCTAACAATGTATCCAGCACCTTTTTCACCACCCATTTCTTCATCAGCAACAGATATGAATTTAACAGGTCTTCTCAAAGGTATTTTCAATCTTTTTACAAGCGTCATCGCAACGGCTTCAACAACAGCAAGTCCCTTGCAATCAATAGTTCCTCTACCCCAGATGTATCCATTTTTAACTTCAGCAGAAAACGGATGAACAGACCACTGCTTTGGGTCGGCTGGAACAACATCAAGATGACTCAGTAGTATAAGTGGTTTTTCTTTTCTTCCGTTTTCCAAATCTGCTATTATGCTTGCGCGAGATTGCTCAGACTCAACTATGTAAGAGTCTATTTCATAGTCGGAAAAATATTTTTTCAAATATTCAGCAGCGGGACGCTCATTTCCCGGAGGATTTGTAGTATCTATTCTTATCAAAGCACGCAGAATCTCAACAGCTTCATCTCTTATCTCATTCCACCTTACAGAATTTATTATACTCTTTATATCTTCCATCTCTCCTCTATACATAGTATAATCTATTTTATTTTTTTCACAGAGCAATAGAACAATTTTTCAAATTTTACTCAGGTTTCTTAAAATTATCGAATAGATTTTTGGTTGAATCCGAATCATATGATGCGTTAATAAATGACTCACCATGTGTTAATAAATGATTCACCAAATGATAGTTGAGCCAGATTTCTAAATCACACAATAACATCAGCGGCTTTCTTCAAACGATTCATTATTCCTTTTCCAATACCTTGTTCATTCACACCTTCAAAAATCATCAGATCGTATCCGGTTGTTTTGGTAATAAGTATATCAAACAGATTCTTTGCTATCTCTCTTTCATCTGATCCGGCAAAAATGAAGTCAACCTGCAAAGAATAGAATTTCTGTCTGAACTGATTCTGGAATGATACATCAAAATCGTATGTCATCACAAAAATCATTCTTGTGTGATCTTTGATAAAGCTGGAAATTTTTTCAATATCATCTCTTTTTCTGAGTAGAATAAGAAAAAGATCTGGTTTATAGTGAGTATATTTGACACCGGGACTCTTTGGTTTTTCGGACAATTTTTCGGAAGAAAATTCAATTATGTTTCCTAGAACATCTTTGATCTTTTCTAATTCAAGTCCTCCGGGTCTCAGAACTACGGGAGGATCTGATGTAATATCTATAACAGTTGATTCTATTCCAAGTTGGCACTGACCTTCTATAACAAAGACTTTATCTCCAAAATACATCTTTATGTGTTCTGGTTTTGTTGGACTTGGCTTACCAGATGGGTTTGCACTTGGAGCTGCGATTGGGAAACCTACATAATCTATGAGTTTCAGAGCAACGGGATGAGCTGGCATTCGAACTGCAACAGTGTCAAGTCCAGCACTAACCACGTCTGGAACAACTGGATTTTTTTTCATAACAAGAGTAAGTGGTCCCGGCCAAAAATTTTCTATAAGCTCAAATGCTTTCTGAGGTATATTTGTTGCAACAATGTATATGTCGTCTTTTCTTGATATATGAACTATAAGAGGATTATCTTGCGGCCTGCCCTTGATTTCAAAGATTTTCCTGATCGCTTGTTCATCAAAAGCGTTCGCTCCAAGACCATACACAGTTTCTGTTGGAAATGCTACAATTCCACCATTCTTTATTATTTCCGCACCTTTCTTTATCTGCTGATCTAGGATATCTATCATCTGATGAATCAATACGAATAAAAAATAAGCCAAGCGTACCCAAAACCTGAATTATCTGCTAGATCTTCTACAATTAGATCTTCCATAATTAGATCTTCGTATAAAAAAGAACGAACAAAAAAGGCAAAACTTTATATATTTTCTGAAAATTCCGAACTTTTTAATCAGATTATATCTGTTTATGAGCGAGAGAAAAGCTATATACCCGGGGACTTTTGATCCAATAACGCTTGGGCATATGAGCGTAGTAAAAAGAGCTCTGATTGTTTTTGATAAGATAATTGTAGCTGTTGCAAAGGATTCTCACAAGAACACATTCTTCACATACGATGAGAGATATAAAATTCTCAAAGAGGTATTCAACGAAAACCCCAGAGTTGAAGTTATGCAATTTGAAGGACTACTTGTTGAATTCGCAAAAAAGATAGGTGTAAACGTAATTCTGAGAGGTCTGAGAACCGTTTCGGATTTTGAATTTGAATTTCAAATGGCCCTTACAAATCGTAAAATCGATAGTTCCATAGAAACTGTTTTCATCATGGCAGAAGACCATGTATCATATTTCTCCTCATCTCTCGTTAGAGAAATAGCAAAGCTTGGCGGAGACATAAGCTCCCTTGTTCCTCCACAGGTTATAAGATGGTTCAAGAAAAAAACAGAAGGTAAGTAGCTTGGAATATAACCTTTTGAAAAACTACGAGTTTTGCAACAAAATTTTCTCAATATCTTTAATACTTTTTACTCTTGAAAATTTTTTCGCTATCTGATGAAGCTTCTTCAAATCGTCAACTTGCCTGAGCTTTGATATTAACCTTTGAGAGCGGCTCCCAAACCTTGACCTTATCGCCACCTCCAAGCCTTTTATCAATCCCTCCTTCAATCCCTTTTCTCTTCCTTCTTTTAGACCTTTCTCTCTGCCTTCCTTAAGTCCTCTCTCTATTGCTTCCCTGAAAAGGTCGTATTCCATCAGATTTATCTTTTGTGTCTCTTGCATAAATTTTTCCACCTCCTTATCTCTCTTTGCTAGCTTACTTAGTATGTATATTTTAGTAATCAAAGATACAGTTTGCTCTTCCGCAAGTTTGTAATCAATTATCCTCTGCAAAAGTTTCCCAACATCACAATCTTTACTTAATATTCCAAAAGCATTTATGTTCGGATTATCAAAACTCAAAAATCTTTCAAACGGTATCTCGCATAGGTCTATAACTATGTATTTTGATTTTACATATACAGACCAAATTTCCTCCTCGGCAGATTTCTCTGTTTCACTTTGATCTGAGCTCTTTGTTTCTTTACCGGTTGATTTTTTTATCTTCACTTCTTCCTCAAAAGAATTCTTTATATTCCTTCCGCATGTCAGAACTATCTGAATTATTGGATATTCTGGAAATCTCTGTTTCAGATCAGTCCAGTATCCGAGCATCCTTATTGGGAAATATCTTTCATAGTATAGTTGAATCTCTATCTGAGCAATAACTTCTTGTAAATCTACGATGCATTTGTATACAATATCAACTCTTCTTTCTTTTACAGAAGAGAATTCAACATTCATAGACTGCAAGTCATTCATAGACTGCAAGTCTGTAGCATCAAAACCAATGACTTTAAGGAGATCTTTTTCAGCTCCTGCAATAAGATCTTTGAAAGATATATCATACTGCCCCATTTTACTGAAATTTTACAAAACAAGCTTTACTTCGCTTTCTGAAATTCACTCCACAGAGTTTCCTTGAGCTCATTGATCCCGTATCCGGTCAGAGCAGATATAGCGCATGTCAGGTATCCAAGTTTTTCAAAATAATTTTTCCATTTTCTGATCTGGTTTTCCGGTTTTTTTGAATCAAGAAGATCTAATTTGTTCAGAACAACGATCATCTTTCTTTTGAGAAGTTCTGGATTATAGTTTTCAAGCTCTTTCATAATTATCTGAAAATCTTTCTTTGGATCTCCTGTTATGTCTATTAGATGGACATATATTCTCGCTCTTTCTATGTGTCTGAGGAATTCATTTCCGAGCCCCTTTCCTTCGGAGGCTCCTTCTATGAGGCCAGGGATATCAACTATATAGAGTCTTCTTTGACCATCAAGATCCATCACCCCCAAATTTGGAGAGATTGTTGTGAAAGGATAGGGAGCAATTTTTGGATTCGCTCTTGTAAGAGCTTTGAGGAGAGTAGATTTACCAGCGTTCGGCAATCCAATTATTCCAACATCTGCTATAAATTTCAGCTCAAGAATGACCCATCTTTCTTCTCCCGAAGTACCTTTTTCAGCAATTTTTACTATCTGAAAAGTAGAAGAACGAAAAGAGCTGTTCCCTCTTCCGCCACGCCCACCCTTTGCAGCAACGAAGATTTTCCCATCCTCATCAAGGTCTGCCAAGATCTCGCCGGTTTGCTCATCTTTTATTACAGTTCCAACAGGCACAAGAACTATGAGATCTTCTCCGTCTTTTCCTTTCTGATTTTTCGGCTTGCCGTTCTCACCGTCTTGTGCGATAAGGTGCTTTTTGTATTTGAAATCCAACAGAGTATATTTTTGAGATGACGCTCGAAATATTACATCACCGCCCTTCCCTCCATCACCTCCGTCTGGTCCACCTTTTGGTTGAAACTTTTCGCGTCTGAATGAAACTAAACCATCTCCGCCCTTTCCAGCTCTAACATAAACCTTGGCAACATCTATGAATTTTTCCATAATTGGTTTAATTTGCTCAAAAGTACTGATCGGAGAAAAATCTGTATAGCATATCGGAGCTTTTCTTTGCGTCATTATATCCGATCTCAATCAGTTCTTTTATATAGCTTGGTTCAAACAATATATAGCTTAAAACATCTGTATCTATTCCCTGTGATAACTCCAAGATTGCTTTTATGAAAAGCTTGTACTTTGATTTTGGGAATTTTGCGTATTTCTTTGCACATTCAATAGATAATTCAGATATATCTGCGCTAGGTCTTATCACAAGCGGTTCAACAACCTTCATATCATAACCTCTGACTTCTCTCATTCTTTCGTTAATTTTTTCAATCGGAACAAAATATGATGCAGTAAGTAGTAGTTCGTTTATGATTTCAAGCTTTGATATATCATAGGCTACGCGATCAAGAAATAAAGCATTCATGATTTTACCGAGCAGATATATAGGGTTGGGAAAGACTCTTTCTCTCTCTGGAACCTCTGACGGATCATAGTATCTTAGAACCACAGTAAATATTTTGTCCGCACCAAGACGAATAGCAGGGCTCAGTGGGGTGTTAAGTCTGATACCTCCATCGCAGTACCATCTTTCGTCTATCTTGACTGGAGGGAACAAAATAGGTATAGCAGCAGAAGCAAGAACATACTCTGGACGGATCGCAGACTGAACAAAGTTCATAAATGGATCCTTTTTCCACTCTGGGACGATTTCGGCAGAATCAATGAAAGCTACTGTTTTTCCAGTTGATATCTGAGTTGCAAAAACACATACAGCTTTTATATATTTGTGAATGATATTTTCCCTTATTGAATTCCAACTTATACCCTTTGATATAATCATGTTCAAAGGAGATGTGTCAAGAAGAGATTTTCCAACCGAGGGTCTCAGAAAAACTTCAAGAAAATTCTTCACGTTTATCTGAAAAATCTTCTCTCCTTCAAGGTTGCTCCATACCGATTCAAGTATTTTGATGCTGTTGTGAATACTTCTTAAAAAAGAAGATAGAAAAGCAATATGTATAGCTCCAACGCTTGTGCCACAAAGTATATCAAAGTGAGGAACAATACCGGTTTCTCTTACAAAATCAGTGTATAGATATTTGAGAACTCCTACTTCATAAGCTCCACGAGAGCCTCCGCCTGAAAGAACAATTGCAAAGTTCTTTTTTTCGTTTTCATTTTTTTTGCTTTTCCCAATATCCATCAATTATATGCTAATATGTGGAGCTGAAAAACTTTGGTTTTTGTTAAAAGATTCCGTTCCCGATTTGAATAATCAGATATCTTATATGTAAAACTATATATCTGTTGCTTTTCTTCTAACGAGTCTTCCGCTTTGATAATCGTCAATAGCTTGATGAATTTCCTGAACAGTGTTCATAACAAAAGGTCCCCATCTTGCAATTGGTTCTTTCAGAGGCATCGCTGCACCAAATAAAACCACAGCGTCGTCCAGAGCTTCAATTTTAACCGTGTTTCCGAATGACAGTATAGCAATCTGAGATTTACCCACCTGCTTGTTTTGAATTTTTATAGAGCCTTCTGAAACAAGACAAAACGAGTTCAAATCTTCCTGAACATCAAACTCAAAAACACCGCCTCTTTTGATCCTTACATCAATGTACAAGAATGGATACGGAGCCCAGTTTTTCTGCGATATATTTTGAAACTTCCCGGCAAGAAGATAAACTCTCACATCTTCTCCGAAAGTCAGCTCAATAGCCTTATAATTGTGATAGAAAGGATCGCTCATCTTTTTTTCAGATGGCAAATTCAACCAAAGCTGATAACCCCAAAGCAATCCATCTTTCATAATCGGCATTTCTGAATGTATAACTCCACTACCAGCATTCATCCACTGAAGCTCACCCGAACTCAGCCTGCTCTGACTACCTGTGCTATCTTTGTGCTCAAAATCTCCACTGACCATATACGTCAATGTCTGAAAACCCCTGTGAGGATGGGGAGGAAATCCCGCAATATAATCCTTTGGATCATCGCTTCTGAATTCATCGAGCAAAAGAAAAGGATCCAAACGATTCAGATAAGGAGAACCAATGTATCTTTTTAGTTTAACACCCGCTCCGTCAACAACTTCCATACCCGAAAAAACATCTTGAACTTCTCTGTATTTTTTTGATAAAATCATATCCTTTATATTCTAAACGGAAATTTCGGAGAATCTCTTGATCCAGAAATTGAAACTTGAATGCTGGCGCAAAATAAAATATCAAACAATATTATGAATTCGGCAATACTAAGCCCAACGGTAATTACTCAAGACACAAAAGCCAAAATTTTATAAGAGAATTATCAGGTATTACCAGATATTCTCGGAACAAATTCATTCGAAAGACTTTTTCTGAGCAGCTATAAGATTCTGGCCGATTATATTTGATAGAACTGCGATACATGTAAGACAAAGTCCAGGAAATATAACCAAACGTGGATTTGTGAGGATGAAGTCAACTCCGTCTGATATTATGCTTCCAAGAGAAATTTTTTCAGCAGGTCTCAGACCCAAAAATCCAAGACCTCCTTCTGCGAGAATAAAAGCCGAAAATGAGAACATAGCTTGCGTCAGAAGAGATGGCAAAACATATGGGAATATGTATTTCAGCATTATTCTTGAATGAGGAAGTCCAACAACATAAGCTGATTTGACAAACTCAAGGTTCTTTATTCTGGCGGATTCATTACGAGCTATTCTTGCGAAAGATACCCAACCAAAAGCTGAAAGAGAAATTATTATCTTATCATCTCCTCCTCCAAAGACAGAAACGATAAATATAACAAAAATCAGAGCAGGAAGTCCCTGGAAAAATTCAATCATTCTACTTATAACAAAGTCATAGGCTCCGCCCATATATCCAGCAGCCGTTCCCAAAACTCCTCCCAAAACGAATGAAATCAGAACAGATATAGCAGATACCTTCAAAGATGTGATGATTCCATGACCTATCATACAAGCAAGGTTTTGGCCAAGCTCATTTGTGCCAAGAGGAAAGCTTAACGATGGAGAAAGAAGCGTTCTATCAAGGTCTATCTCTGTTGGAGAACAATCCGAAAACAGCGAAAACAAAAGCAAAGACAAAGGATAAACAGCCAAAGCAGAAAAAATCAAAAAAGAAAGAATCCTTCTCACTGGCATATCAAGGAAAAATTGAGGGATGACAAACAAAAATAAAAAGCTCTATTTTCTTCTCTGTTTTCTCACCTGTTCAGTTTCTTTTCTGAAAACTACTCTTCCATCCTCGTAATCCACAGTAACAGTTTCGCCATCGGATATTTCTCCTGAGATGAACTTCATAGAAAGCTCGTCAAGTATATATTTTTGGATTGCTCTCCGAAGAGGTCTTGCACCAAAATTCGGGTCATATCCAACTTCCGATATAAAGTCTTTGAGCTTATCTGTGAATTTGAGAACAATTTTTCTCTCTGATGCTCTCTTTATGATGTCCACAAGCTGTAGCTCAACTATTTTGAGGATATTTTGCTTATCAAGCGGTCTGAACACAACTATCTCATCTACTCTGTTTATGAACTCTGGCCTGAAATAAGATTTGATCAGATCTTGTACTCTCCTTTTTGCAGTATCAAAGTCTTCACGCATTATTATATCGCTTCCGAGGTTTGACGTCATAATTATTATTGTGTTTCTGAAATCAACAGTTCTTCCTTTTGAGTCTGTGAGTCTCCCGTCATCAAGAACTTGAAGTAGTAAATTGAAGACATCAGGATGAGCTTTTTCTATTTCGTCAAAGAGTATAACAGAAAACGGTTTTCTTCTGACCGCTTCTGTGAGCTGTCCACCCTCTTCATATCCTACATATCCGGGGGGAGCACCGATCAGCTTTGCAACAGAATGCTTTTCCATGTACTCAGACATATCTATTCTTATCAGTGCATTTTCATCGCCAAACAGAAACTCCGCGAGAGTTTTTGCTGTTTGTGTTTTTCCCACTCCTGTTGGTCCAAAGAACATAAACGAACCAAGAGGTCTTCTGGGATCAGAAAAACCAGCTCTGGCACGCCTTATTGTGTTTGAAATAAGCTTTATAGCTTCGTCTTGACCAACAACCTTGCTTCCAAGATATTTTTCTATCTCAACAAGTTTCTGTATTTCCTCCTGCTTCAACTTTTCTATCGGTATCCCTGTTCTCTTTGATATAAGTCTTACAATATCTTCTTCTGTGACCTGATCTTTGACAAGTTTATCCTGTATCTTCTCAAACTCAGCGTTGAGCTGTTCAAGTTTTTTCTTTATCTCGGGAATCTCGCCATATATTATTCTTGCGGCTTTGTCGTAGTCCCCTGCTCTGCTTGCAGATTGAGCCTGATGTTCAAGCTCCCCGAGCTTATCTTTATATCGTCTTATCTCCTCAAGGATTCTCTTTTCATTTTCCCATTTAGATTTGAGCGAAGATAGCTTCTCTCTTAGTTCCGCAAGCTTCTTATCTATATCGGAGATTTTATCTTCCATTTCTTTCCTCTCTCTTTCGGAAGCACCTTTTGATTCCATAGAGAGAGCTTGCTTTTGTATCTCAAGTTCAGATATTTTTCTTTCTATCTCGTAAATAGGTGCAGGAAGGCTATCAACCTCCATTCTGAGAGAGCTTGCAGCCTGATCAATCAGATCTATCGCTTTGTCCGGTAGCTTTCTATCTTGTATGTATCTTGCAGAAAGTTTTGAAGCAGAAACAATTGCTGAATCTGAGATCTTCACACCATGATGTACCTCGTATTTTTCCTTTATTCCACGCAAAATAGCTATTGTTTCCTCTACTGTTGGCTCCCTCACAAAGACCGGCTGAAGCCTTCTTTCAAGAGCCGGATCTTTTTCTATGTATTTTCTGTACTCATCATAAGTTGTAGCTCCAATCATATGAAGCTCTCCCCTTGCGAGAGCCGGCTTCATTATGTTCGCAGCATCCATAGCTTGACCCTCCGCTCTTCCAGCACCAATCAAAGTGTGAACCTCGTCCACAAAAAGTATTATCTCTCCGTTTGAGTCAACAATCTCCTTCAAAACAGCTTTGAGCCTTTCTTCAAACTCTCCTCTGTACTTGGCACCTGCCAGAAGAGCAGACATATCAAGCTGGAATATCTTTTTGTTTCTCAGAAGTGTAGGAACATCGTCATTTGCAATCCTGCGTGCAAGTCCTTCAACTATTGCTGTCTTTCCTACTCCTGGATCACCAACCAAAACAGGATTGTTTTTCGTTCTCCTCATAAGTATCTCCATAACCTGCCTTATCTCCTCTTCTCTGCCAACAACAGGATCAAGCTTTCCAGCTTTCGCAAGAGCAACGAGCTCTTTTCCATACTTTGAAAGAACACTTTGAGAAAAATCCTGCTCCGGACTTTCAACTTTTCTTCCCTTCCTCATTTCAAGTATCTCTTTTTCTACAGATTCGAAATCAATACCTTCGCTCTTGAAAATATCCGGAAGGCTTTCTATTGATGCCAAAAAAAGATGCTCAGTTGAAACATAGGAGTCGCCCATATCCTTTGATATATCAATTGCTCTATCAAACAATCTCTTTGCCTGCGGAGAGATGTATACATCATCAGATTCTCCAAATATTTTCGGTAATCTCGCTATTGAATACTCAATCTTTGAGAGCAAAGACGAGGGATTTTTGCCCATTTTGCTTATGAACTCTTTCATTGAATCCTTAACAAGAACATAGGCTACGTGTTCTGGGAATATCTCTCCATTGTTTCTTGACCTTGCTTCGTTTCCTGCTTCCTCAATGACCTCTCTTGCGTGTGCTGTGAACCTATCAAAACGCATATACTAAATGTATATAGCAATCTCAAAGCAAAATATCTTTTTTTCTCATTTCTTGTACTCAAAAGTCTATGCTCTACGAAAAAAGAAAGGTATCTTGAATGATCCCCAGAGACGAAATTTATACCAAAAAAATTTCTTATGATTATACTTTTTTTACATTGTGAAAAATGTTCATTACCAACACAGCCGGGACTAAGAATCTTGCAGAAAGATTAAATCAGATTATAGAAAAAAGCTCAGAGCTCAAGTTTCTGGTCGGTTTCTTCTACTTTTCTGGTATCCAACAACTTTACGAAACCTTAAAAAAACTCTACGAAGAAGGTAGAATGAAAGATAAATTCTTGAAAATACTTGTTGGACTTGATATTGATAGCGGAGTTTACGGTCTTTATGAATTCACAAAAAATTCATCTGAGATCAGAGAAGATGAAGTAAAAAACAGGTTTCTTGAATCTCTGAAAAGAGCCTTCAATTCTCCGGATACCGACAAAAAGGAGATATATGAGCAGATTGATTTTTTCTGAATCTTCTGAAAGAAGGAAAAATTGAATTGCGCAAAACTTTAGAACCTAACCACGCAAAACTCTACATCTTCAAAATATTTGACCCCACGAAACCCATTCGTGAACAAGAGTTGAATCCATTACCAGACCGAAAAGCACTTGATGATATTGTTTTTGATGCTCTTGGCTTACGAGAATAAGAACGAAAAGAAGTTTATTTGGCAGTAGTAGAAATTGTAAAAAAAATAGAATTGTAAAAAAATAGATTAGAAAAATAGATTAGAAAAAACAAAGGTGTATAAAAGAAACGTAAAAGGAGGTGTGAAATGGCAGGAAATAATAAGTTTTTAACGCAGCTACCTATCAATATTTATAATCTGGGAAGTAAGGCGGGCAGCATGTTAAATTTCTTTCGGAAAGAACTTTGGGAAAGAATGAATGCACCTATGGGAGCTAAGGCGGTTTCCATTCCCGTTTTCCTGGTAAACGAAGCACAAATGGACACCATTTACCCACCTGAACGACGCCGTGCCCTTGATCCAAAAAAAGTTCGTGCTCGGTTAAATGAATGGAGAGAGGATGAAAGAATAAAGGATGAAGAAAAGGATAAAGATTTATTTAAGGAACTTGAAAAAACTGAAGAAGAAACTTGGCAGCATTATAAAGAAGTAGTTGCTGTTGGAGTTTATATAAAAAATTTTTCTCATACATATGATGTTACTAACATCATCGGTTTAGGTAAAACTGAATATCGTTCTGACGATGCGAAAAGCGCTCTTCAAAATTTAGAAAGTCCAGCCATATTCCTTTGTCCTGAACGCATCATTAATTGGGCATGGAAAGAAAATATTCCAGTTGAACTTGTTTTGGATAAGGTTTATTATCATGAACTTGGACATGCTATTATGGATAGTGGAATTACTCCATATGACAAAATTTGGGGGCGAATAATAGAAGAAAGTTTGGCTAATTCGATTGCATATGACAGGTTCGAATCTTATGAGGCGCGTTTAATTCAACGCCTTATCAAATCCCAACCAGCAGAATATCAAGGATATGCATGGTTGAGTGAAGCGTTTGATAGGTTTCCTTTCCCTTTGCATCGGTTCTTCTTTTATGTCTACTTGGAAGAATTATTCTACGATGATCTCAAAGAGTTTATTTATACTCTCAAGAAGTATATAAAGCTAGGTTTACCCTTTCCTCTTGTATCTTTTCTGTTAGAAAAGTCAATTGTTGAATTTTGGGTTGAATGCAAAAGCTTGCAAGTTTACCAAGATAAAAAAATGGAAAGAATGTTGAAAAAATTTGCTTTAAATTTGCTGAAGAGGAGTTTATAAAAAATTTAAAAGGTTTTTTCTAAAATAGTTTGTTTAATTCAAACACTTATGGAGGTTTATGTAAAAGGCAAATTGACCAACTTGTTTATAAACTTTACAATTTAACAAAGTATGATAACTTTGGCTCAGATAGAAGACGAGCGCAAAGAGGTTTATTTAGCAGTCGCAGAACTTGTAAAAAATAGACTTGAAAAAGCAATGAGTGTGTAAATAATATGAGCGAAAAAGTTTGTATTAATGCCTTAGAGAGCATGGGCGAAGAATGGCTTGAGACTAAAATCCATCGGAATAAAGAACGAAAGAAATTATAAGCCAATTTAAAGAATATAGAAAGAACGAAATGATTGAAAAACTTAAAGGCAAAAAAGTGAACTTGCCAACGTATTTCTCAGAACCAGTAGAAGTGGAGAACATAACTTCCATAGGCGAAGGTTTCAAATTGCTAGTTAGAAAAAACGATGGATCTCTTGAGGAGATCGTTTTAT
>JANXBU010000016.1 GCA_025060505.1 Candidatus Calescibacterium sp. | reverse complement strand
GAGGGAGAAAGAAATTTGACAATAGACTTTTCGGAACAAATAACATTTTCTGATATATCTATAACATCAAGAAACTTCGAAATAACCGAGCTTTCTGAAAGTATAGATGTCAATAAGGTTAAGCTTTCTGTTTATGTTAAGCCTATAAGTGTAACAATACCAAATGATCCTGAAAACCAGGATGGAGATAAACTTCTCATATTAACAAGATCAGATGCTCAGAAACTCTGGGCTGGGGAACAGGTCTTTGTATATAATGCTCAGGGTACAGGAATAAATATCAATCCAACAGAGGTAACGGCAATAGTTGAAATTGATCAGAACACGGCACAAGTATGGTTTAGTGATGATATAGCTGGAACCCCACCTATTTCAAACTTTGTCGGTGGATATATTGTTCCTGATTCTGATAATGACCTTCAGGCTCCAAGTGGGCAATTCCAGAAGAATACCGCAGGAGAGCTTGTACTTCCTGCCACTGGTCTAACAGTTGGAGATAAGATAAGGGTTATGACATTCTCAAAGCAAATAAAGGATTTAACTGTGAAGAGTGTTGATCTGATCAACAATAAGATAACCGTTGTTGAACCTCTGACAGAAATTGATTGCAATGTAGGAACTCAAAAGAGATGTAAATTCCGCTCTTTGAATCCAGATATAAAGATAGATGCGACAAATGTTATTGATACATCTGGAAATAAAACAAGGTTCTATTCTACAAAGACAAATCACGACGGCTCATTTATATGGTAAAAAGAAGGGGCTCCTTTGCCCCCTTTTGGTTATTATATGTGATTAGATAAGAATTCTGCGATTTTGAGTTTAGGTTTTCACTAAAGTTGTAGCATTATTTTTTTCAATTCTCTTATTTTGTCTCTCACTTTGGCTGCGTTTTCAAATTCAAGGTTCTTTGCATACTCCTTCATTTTCTTTTCAAGGTCTTTTATAACCTCGGGTATCTTTGATGGTGGTATATCTGTTATAGGAAATTCAGTCCAGTCATAATCCTCCTGCTGTGTTTTCTTTGAAAGGACAAACTGTCTTATTTCTTTTCTGATGGTCTGTGGAGTTATTCCGTTTTTTTCGTTATACTCCATCTGGATTCTCCTTCTTCTTTGCATTTCCTCAACTGCTTTCTGAATGGCTTCTGTGATCAGGTCGGCGTAAAGTATGACCTTGCTTTCTGTGTTTCGAGCAGCTCTTCCGGATATCTGTATTATTGAGCGTGCGGAGCGAAGAAATCCTTGTCTATCTGCATCAAGTATAGCAACAAGTGCGACCTCTGGAACATCAAGTCCCTCTCGCAGAAGATTTATACCAACAAGAACATCAAAAACACCAAGTCTGAGATCTCTCAATATGTCCATCCTTTCAATTGTGTCTATTTCGGAGTGAAGATACCTTGCTTTCATACCTAAGGAGTTAAGGTATTCAGAAAGCTCCTCCGCTTGTTTTTTTGTTAGTGTTAGAACAAAGGCACGAAAACCTCTTGATACAGTATCCTGAACTTCTTTTACAACATCTTGTATTTGGTCCTTTGCGGGTTTTACAAAAACAGGTGGATCCACAATTCCGGTTGGTCTTACGATTTGTTCCACAACTTGCTCTGAAACAGAAAGCTCCCAATCACCGGGTGTCGCGGAAACAAAAATAACATATTTCATAAACTTTTTAAACTCTTCAAATTTCAAAGGACGATTATCATATGCAGATGGAAGACGCCAACCGTAGTCAACAAGATTCTTCTTTCTTGTGAAATCTCCCTTGTACATACCGTGAAGCTGAGGAACTGTGATATGGCTTTCATCTATAAAGAGCAGAAAATCATCTGAAAAGTAATCAAAGATGGTGTATGGTGGTTCCCCTGGTTGTCTTCCGTCAAAATGTCTTGAGTAGTTCTCAATTCCTTTGCAGAATCCAAAGTTCTCGAGCATCTCAAGGTCATGTTCAACTCTTCTTTTGATTCTGTTCGCTATTTCTTTTTTATCTTCCGCAAGGAATTTCTCATACACTTCTTTGAGTTCTTTTCTTATGTTTGAAAGAGCTCTTTCAAATTCATTCTTCGGAGCAATATAGTGATTTCCGGGGAAAATCTCTGCTTCTTCTATTTCATAGACAGGCTTCCCAGTAAAAGCATCTATTGTTTTTATGGTCTCAATTTCATCTCCAAAAAACTCAAATCTTATAGCATATGATTCTTCGTAAACAGGAAAGACATCCACAGTATCTCCTCTAACGCGGAATGTTCCTCTTTTGAATTCAAGATCTGACCTTACATATCCAGATGCAACAAGCTTTCGGAAAAACTCAAACAGAGATATTTTCTGTTTTTTTCTGAAGTTTAGTTTTAGGGAGCCATAGTAATGGGGAGAGCCGATATTATATATTGCCGAAACTGTGGCTATAACAACAACATCTTTTCTTGAAATAACAGAGCGGGTTGTTGAGTGTCTGAGCCTATCTATTTCTTCATTCACTATTGCTTCTTTTTCTATGTACATATCATATTCTGGAAGATAAGATTCTGGCTGATAGTAATCGTAGTAAGAGACAAGATATTCAACAGCGTTTTTTGGGAAGAAGGATTTGAACTCGGTGTAGATTTGACCTGCGAGTGTTTTGTTCGGCTCTATTATAACAGCTGGCATACCTAGCTCCTTTATAACACAAGCCATAGTGAAGCTCTTTCCAGAACCTGTTACACCAAGAAGAACTTGAAACCTTTTGTCGCTTCTTACTCCTTCAACTAATTTAGATATCGCTAGTGGCTGATCTCCTCTTGGAACGAATTCTGTTTCCAGAAAGAACTTTGCTTGACCGAATGCCATATATGTCAATCTTCAAAATTACTTTTGAAAAACATGCTGATCAGAAAAATCAAAAATGCTCCGATGCTGTTGATTTGTGTCAGTTTAAATGATTATCTAGCTGTGCTTTTAGATAAAGAAAAGATGAATGCAATCTGAAAAGTTCTTGTCGTTTTTGTTATATCGTTTTCTCTGTGATTAGTTACTCTGTCAAAAATTTTGTCTCAGTTTTATTGCTAAAATTATGAAAAATGTAATAAGCTTTCATAAGTTTGTTGGCAATTTTATTTTCTAAATTCTTGCTAAAACTGAAAACTAAATCGGAACTTTATTGTGTTTGAGATTGGTGTGATTAATTTAGAAGGTGTGAAAAGTAAGATCCAGAGGAGAAAAAGGGAGGCTTGGGAAATAAGATTTCGGAAGATTGAGGAAGCTATTGCTAAGCTCGCTGAAGAAAACAAAAAAACAGCTGAAGAAAATAGGTTAGCTATTGAAAGACTCTCTGAAGAAAACAGATTAGCCATTGCTAAACTCTCAGAAGAAAACAGAAAAACATCGGAGGAACTAAGGCTTTTCAAGGAGTCTATTAAGGGCATAACAGATGGATGGGGAAGATTTATAGAAGGGATGGTTGAACCCTCTGTTATGAAATTTCTGAAAGAGCATGATTTCAGTATTCTTGAAATTTATCAAAGAGCCAAATTCTCTAAAAACGGAAAAAACAAAGAATATGATCTGATTGTTGTTTGTGATAAAGACTCAGTCTTTATGGTCTCGGCGAAAACTCATGTGAGTTCCAAAGATGTCAAAGAACTTCTCGTTGATATGAAAGAATTCTCTTTTTTCGGTGAGAGGTATAGGGGGAGAAATCTGTATGGGATCATAGCAGGAATAAGCTACGGAAGAGGTGCAGATACATTCGCTTTGAGATCGGGTCTTTATGTTGTGAAGGTTTCTGGTGAAGTTATGCAGGTTCAAGCTCCCAAAAAAGCAAGAGTGTTAAGAATATAGATGTGCCATCAGGTCTATTTCTTTTTCATTCAAAGAACATTGATCCAAAAGCTTATCTTTCTGAATTCTGTTAGATAAGATTTTACTTTCAAGATAAATTAGCAGAATCATTCTTTTGCAAATGCGGACTATACTTTGGTATCAACTTTGATCTTGGAGATCTTTTTTTGTTTGTTTTCAGCTATGATTTTTCGGAGAGCATAGCGAGAGAGCCAAACCGATTTTGTTTTTTGGTTCAAGTTTTCAAAAGTATTTTGTTTTACTTCTCACATAATTATGTTCTGTATGTTTGATAGAGCGGATCTTGGTTTTATTGGAAGGATTTTTGTAGATTCAATAACTTTTGCAAAATCAACCCCTGTTTTTATGCCGGAGTTTTCAAAAGCGAACACTAGATCTTCTGTTGATACATTGCCAGAAGCTCCAGGAGCGAATGGACATCCTCCAAGACCTCCCGCTGAAGAATCAAAAGTTCTTATGCCTAAATCATAGGAAACAAAGGAGTTGGCGATAGCCATACCGTATGTATTGTGAAAATGCATGCTTATTTTTGAAGGATGTATGTATCTCAAAACAAGCTCGAGTAGTTCTTTCACATCTTTTGGTGAAGCTCTTCCAATTGTATCACCAACAGATAGCTCATCAACACCTGATTCCAGAAGTTTCTCGCAGATGTTCAAAGTTCTTCTGGGATCAATCTTTTTTTCATATGGACACCAGAAAGCTGTTGAGATATATCCTCTTACTTCGAAGCCATATTTTTTAGCAGATGATACTACTTCTGCTATGACTTTCAGGGACTCTTGAACCGTCATATTTATGTTTCTTTTGTTGAAGGTATCGGAAGAAGCTGTGAACACTGCTAAGATATGAGGTCTTGAATTTTCTGGTAGATTCATAACTCTTTCAAAACCTTTCATGTTCGGAACAAGAGCGGAGAAACTTATATTTCTGTCTTTATATTTTTCTCTAACTTTTAGATTCATAAGCAGAGTGTCTGTGTCTGCCATCTGGGGGACAGCTTTTGGTGATACAAAAGAACCAACTTCTATACATCCTACACCTGTTTCGGCGAGTTTTTCAATGAATTTGATTTTCAAATCAAGTGATATTAGCTGTGGTTCATTTTGGAGTCCGTCTCTTGGACCTACCTCAACTATTTTGATATTCATATCCTCTTAATTCTTGAAAGACTTATAATTGAGATAAAAATATCTTTCCAAGTTTTTTAGATTTACAAAATATTAGATAATCTTTCTTTTACAATCACAGGTATTTGTAATAAAGCACCTTTATATCTGTGATCTCAGATGATGTAGACGGAAACATATATAACTGGCCATATAAGGACTACGAATTTCCAGAAGAGTGAGCTACTTGAGGTTGCAGGGGTGTAATTTGTTTTGTATCTGAGTTTTGATATGTAGTATGCAGCAGCAAGCCAAATTATACCTACAAGGGCGTGAAGAGCGTGAGCTCCAACAACAAGATAGAAAATTGAGCCGTATCTATCTGATGTCATCGTTAAACCATAGTTTATAAGTCTTATCCATTCTACTCCCTGTAGTAGAATGAAGACTGAGCCAAGAATTAATGTAAGAAAATACAAGTAATCTTTCTTCTTCTTGTCAAACAGGTAAATTGTAGCACCACTTAGAAAAAGGAAAAGGGTGTTGAAAAGCGTCTGAACTATCGGATAGCTTGGCAGGTTTTCAGGTGGCCATTCCAGATATGAATTTCTTACTATAAAAAATGAGCTTATGAGTCCACCAAAGAGCATGACTTCTGATATTATGAAGATCATCGTTCCTACTCTTGCTTTTACGAAAGGGTCAGATATTATTGGATCTGATGCTTGGCGGAAACTACCTTCGGCATACTCTTCGTCAATTTCATAGTGTTCTGACTTGATTTCAGCCATCTTATTATTTTGTTGATGGAGATAACTTTGAACCAAATATGCAAAAAGTTTTCAGCGTTGGTTTGGGATTCTAAAATTTTCCATGATTGCAATAAAGTATTGTAATGTCAGGCAAACTTACAAATATCATCAAAAACTAATAAAGATCTTCAAAAAGCAAAATTTATGAAAAGCCGTAAATTACGGTTCTACTATGTCTTGTTCTATTCTGTCAACCTTTATTCCCTTTTCAGCGAACCATTTTTCTCCTTCTTCTATTTGTTTTGTCTCTCCTTCTATTTCTACAGCAACCAATCCTACTTCTCCTTTCATCGAAGCGCTTTTTATGTTCACAACCACATCAAATTTCTTTATGAATTCCCAAAGTACTGGGCTGTTTACAAGTTCGCTTGGATATACCAAATAAAGTTTTTTTCTAATCTTTGCCACAAAATCTAGACCTCCTTATCTGTAATTTTGAAATTAATTATTTCTTCTGTTGCTTTTCAAGTTTCTTCAATTCTTTCTCAAGCTGTTTCTTTATTTCTTCTTCCGACTTTTTCAATTTATCTATTCGCCTTTGTATTGATTGTCTATCTTGGTCGCTTTCCAGATACTGAACATACATAACAAGGTATTCTTTTGCTTTTTCTATGTTTTCAAGTGCTTTCTGAGGTGTAGCTCTTGTGTAGGAAGCATATGTTTCGTATAAATTTGCAAGATTGTAGATGATGTCTGGATTATCTCCTTTCAGTTCCAAGGCTCTGTGATACATCTTTGCGGAATTTTCAAAGTCGCTTTTTCTTTTGTATATCAAGCCAAGATTCATATAGGCTGGCCAGAAATCCTTATCTATGGCTATTGCTTTTTCAAATGCAGATTTAGCATCTTCTATCGCCCCAATTTCAAAGTGACATAGACCAAGCTTGTTCCAAATGATCTTATCTTCTTTGATGGAAAGCCCTCTTTCAAAAAGATCCTTTGCTTTCAGATAGTTTTTTATTTTCATATATATATCCCCCATAATAAAGTATATTTGTGGATCGTCTGGATGCTTTGAGAGAAGCTCGGAGAAAACAAATAGAGCTAAGCTGTATCTTTTTGATCGGAAGAAAACATACCCCAGAGATTGTGCAACTTCCTTTTTCATCCCTATTGAGTTTATAGCTCTTTTGAGAACCTGTTCTGCCTTTTGATTATCTCCTATGTCTGAATAAGCTATTGCTAATGCCCCCCAAACTTTGGGATCATCTGGAACTATTTTAAGAGATTCTTCAAGTATTTTAATTCTATCTTCTTTGTATCCCATTTTCCATCTCACCTCAGCGAGGTTAACCCAGGCATCAGTCATATCTGGTTTGAGTTCTATTGCATAGGAGTAAAACTTCGATGCTTCTTCAAGTTCTCCGGCTTTCTCTTTGTTCAGAGCTAAACCGAACATTATGTAAGGATCCGGAACAAGATTGGCTTTTGCTTCCTCAAATTTGAGTTTCTCTGCCTTTTTAACAACTTCTATCTTTTCTTGCATAAGTTTCTCTTTTTCTTCCTCAGTAAGCGGACGTGTTTCTTTCACAGGAGCTTTTTTAGCACATCCAATCAAAATAAGGTGATATAGAACAACAAAAAAAAGTATATGTTTGAAGTAAGTATTTTTTTTGAAGCAAGCCATTGTATTAAATTTAATCATAAACGGGAAAAATTGTGAAAATAATCAATCAGATGGAGAGAGGTTGGAAAAGTTTTTATTTTTTATGAGTTTTTCCAACAATCATACGGATAAAAAGTTTTCAATTTCTTTGTTTGTTTTTTCTGGTATCTCCGGTGGAAAAATATGAGGGGCCGAATCAAATATAACAAGCTTGCTACCTTTAATTTCTCTTGCAATTTTCTCTGATTCAGAAACAGGAACAGCAATATCACCAGATCCTGCTAAAATAAGAGTGGGAACATTTATGTTTTTTATATTGTTAAGTATACTATCTCGCATTATTACTGCCTGAGAAACATAGAGAGCACCAAGACTCATTCCTTTGAGCGACTCTGAAACCCATTTTTCAAAGTTATCTCCAATCTCAAGGTATTTCTGTGAGAAACATATTCTCACTATAAATTCAGCAGAGTTGCGAAAAGCCTGTTTGATTTTATCGGTATCTCCTGTTTTATATATTTTCATCATATCTTCTATTATAGGAGTGTATCTTTCCTTGTATGGGTCATAATCTGCCGATGTTCCCATAAGTATGAGTTTCTGTGCTATATCTGGTCTTCTGAGCATCATGCGCATTGAAATCATTCCACCCATAGATATTCCTCCAAGACAAAAAAGTCTTTTTATTCCTAACTTGTCAACCAAGCCAAAAATATCATCTGTCAGATCCCACATAGTCACCTCTTTATCTACTTTTTCAGAATCTCCATGACATCGCACATCCGGAGCTATTACTCTGAACCCATTCTGTGATAGAAACTTTATTTGCTCTTCAAAGACTCTGTGGGAAAGCCCAAGACAGTGAATAAGCATAATGTCACCTTTTTTGTTTTCTCCTTCTATTCTTACTGCAAGTGAGATTCCGTTTACCTTTATTTTCTGAATCATTTTACAAAATTTAATAATAAGAAAATACTTTTTGGAGAAAATTTATAGTATGTGTTTCAAGAAAGGGGTTTTAGTAGGTATTCCAAATAGAGAGAAATCCAACATATAAAAAATAAACTGAAAAACACAATTTCTGAACTTTTTCGACTACAAAGGAATAGTATGCCAACAACAAGGGATAGAGTCAAGATTTATGAGAAACCTAAGTTCAGAACCAGATATAGAAACAGATGCCGTAGATGTGGAAGGCCAAGAGGTTTTATAAGATTTTTCGGTCTATGTAGAATGTGCTTTAGGGAGCTTGCCTTAGAAGGACAAATTCCAGGTGTTAGAAAAGCTTCTTGGTAGGGAGGTCTAAATCCATGGGAACAACAAGTACGATAGCAGATTTCTTTACAAGAATAAGAAATGCAATTGCTGTTAGAAAAGATACGGTAGAGATTCCAGCTTCAAGAATAAAGATCCAAATAGCATCGGTTATGAAAGAGGAGGGATTTATATCTGACTACGAAATATCACCAGATCAGAAGGGTGGAAAAATCAAGATACACCTGAAATACTTTTATCCAGAGCCTAAGCAAAAAATTTCTGTCATAAGAGGAATTCAAGTTATATCGAAACCGGGAAGAAGAATATATTTAAAAGTTGATGAAATACCGCAAGTTTACGGTGGAACAGGTACATTGATACTTTCGACTTCAAAGGGTATAATGAGCAGCAACAAAGCAAAACTCTTAAAAGTCGGAGGAGAGGCTATAGCCAAAATATGGTGATTGAAATTGAATTTAAAACTGAGAACCATACTCAAACATATACTTGTTCTCTATTGAGTTGACAATCCATTTGAATCCAAAATTTTTTGTTCTGTTGGAAAGGTACAGTATGCTACGTTGGATATTTAAAGCTTGTCTTAGGATGTTTTTTCATGATTCCAACAAATCAGCTAAAAGTCGTAAAATATCTAAAGATTTGAAAGAATTTTTACAATCCAGTTGAGTATTGTACAATTAATTATGAAGGGAGTTATATTAGCTGGTGGAAGAGGAACTCGTTTGTATCCTTTGACATACATCACAAACAAGCACCTGCTTCCGATCTACAATAAGCCTATGATATATTACCCATTCTCGGTTCTTATGCTTGCAAAGATAAGGGAGGTAATAATAGTCACAAATCCGGAAGATTTGCAAAACTACAAAATATTGTTTGGAGACGGTAGTTTTCTTGGTATGAGAGTTTATTATGCTGTTCAAGATTCACCGCGTGGATTGTCTGATGGTCTTATGCAATCAAGGAAATTCGCTGACGGAGATTCTGTTATGCTAACATTGGGAGATAACATATTTTTCGGGCATGGTTTACCAGAGATACTTAAAAAAGGTGTTGAGACGGTCAAAAAGGAAGGAGGAGCCTGTGTTTTTGCTTACTATGTTAATGATCCGGAAAGATTTGGTGTTGTTGAATTCGATGAGTTTGGGAGTGTTCTATCTCTTGAAGAAAAACCAAAGAAACCTAAATCGAACTATGCGGTCACAGGTCTTTATATATACGATGAAACTGTTTTTGAGAAAATAGAGCGCCTGAAACCGTCTGATAGGGGAGAGCTTGAAATAACGTCTTTGAACGAAGAGTACCTCAAGGAAAAAAAACTCAAAGTTGAGATTTTGGGTAGAGGTTTTGCTTGGTTTGATGCTGGAACCTACGATAGTTTCCTTGAAGCTGGTGAGTTCGTTGCAACCATAGAAAAAAAGACCGGACTTATGGTCGGATGCATAGAGGAGATAGCATACAGAAACAAATGGATAACAAAAGATCAGCTGATGAAATTAGCAAAAAATCTTGAAAAAACTGATTACGGACAATATCTAAAGAAACTCGCTGAAACTATATAACCTGTTAAATTTTGATTCCTTGTATTTTGATTCTATCTCTTGTTCCTTATTGCAACCAGGGTACTTCGGATTGTTTCTCTCTTTTTCCTAAAATTTTAAATATTTCGCAGGCTTGAATTGATCTCTGTAGGGCGAAATTTGAAAGAATCGTTGCAGATATGCAACTGGAAGAAAGTATCGGATTCGGGAATTTAGGTCTTTACTGCAATAAGTTTTGTTATTTTGATATATGATCGGTTGATGGAGTTATATAAAACTACAAAGCAATCCAAAAATTTGATTAGATTCCGAATATTTTTTATCCTTTAATTATTCGGGAGAGGTGCCGGAGTGGACGAACGGGGCGGACTCGAAATCCGTTGGGGGTTTATCTCCCGCGTGGGTTCAAATCCCACCCTCTCCGCATAGGACTATGGAAAAATACATCTCGCTTGCCAGAAAATATCGTCCGCAGAAATTTGAAGATATGTTCGGACAAGATGTCCCAAGAAAGATCCTCCAAAATTCAATTTCTACCAAACTTATACATCATGCATATATTTTCAGTGGAGTTAGAGGAACCGGAAAAACAAGCGCAGCGAGGATCTTTGCAAAAGCTCTGAACTGCTTATCTGGACCGACCCCAGATCCGTGCGACAGATGTGAAAACTGTATTGCCATTTCTAAGGGTAGCTTTGTAGATGTCATAGAAATGGATGCAGGAAGTCAAACATCTGTTGATGATATAAGAACTATAAAAGAAATGGCTCTGTATCCACCGATCAAAGGAAGGTACAAAGTATTTATAATAGATGAAGCGCATATGCTATCTCAATCTGCATTCAACGCGCTTCTTAAAATTTTTGAAGAACCTCCCGAGTTTGATATATTTATACTTGCTACAACTGAACCACACAAAATCCCAGAAACTGTTCACTCAAGAGCGATAAAAATTGATTTCGAAAGAATACCAAAAAGAGAGATAGTAGGTAGACTGAAAAATATATGTGAGAATGAAGGAATACAATACGATGAACAAGCTCTGAATACAATAGCCGAAGAGTCTCAGGGCTCAATGAGAGACGCGATATCTATTTTAGAGTCTATATGGATGTTCTCCGGAAGGGAGAAAATTTCACAACAAGATGTTGAAGAGATATTTGGAATAGCTCCTTCTTCATCTATAAACAAACTTATAAAGTACTCAATACTTGGTGATGCTCAAAAAGTAAATGAAATAATAGATGGAATAATAGAGAAGGGATACAACATAAAAAGGATATGCAGATCATTTGCGGAGGGTATAAAAGATATTTGTCTTTATCTTGATTTCTCAGCTAAAATTTCTGAAGAGCTGATTGATATTGTAAAAGAAACGGGTGTGACACTTGAGCAAGCAATTTACATAGCTAATTCAGTTCTCAAGTTTGAAGATGATCTGAAATTTTCTCTTTCCGAGGAAGTTGCTGTAAAGCTTTTCTTTTTGAAAATATGCTATCTCAAAAAAATAAAACCTTTGAGCAAAATATTGGAGGAGATACAGGATATCATTAAGAATAGAGACCAGAATAAAAAAGATGATTCGGTAGATCCGTTTCAGGCACTTCTTGAATACTTTGAGCTCACAGGTAACTATGTTACACTTGAAAAAATAAGAAATTCAGAATGGGAGATTTCTCAAAATACTCTCGTGATAAAAATTGATGATCAGAAGCTACAAAATAAGATTATGACAGAAATCAAAAGAGAAATAGAGGAGCATATAAGACGTCAGACCGGTAAAAATATATCAATAAAAGTTGTTCAGCCGGAGAAAAAATTGGATATTGAAAAATTGTTCGGTGATAGCATAGCGGAAGAAGTTAAAGACATAAAGGTTGAAGACTTGTTTTCTGTTTAGTATGCCAAAAGCAGGAGAAATTCTTCTCGCTTATCTCAGATTGTTTTTTGATGCATTCGTTATATTCATAGTTATAAGAAGATTCATATCTTTGAGTAATGACCCAAGAATAATAGGTGCGATAATATTTTTTGCAGCTCTTTTTGGTATGAATTCTCTTTCAAAATTTTTCGGTTTGCCTGCAACATTTTGGTTATCTGGGAAGTTCATAGAATACTTCCTCATAATTCTGATCATACTGTTTCAACCTGAGATAAGAAGAATGATACTAGGATGGAGATTAGATATATTTCGTGAAGATGTTAATGAAAGGATATTGGAGGAAATTCTGCAGTCTACTAGAACTCTTTCGGCAAGAAAGGAAGGCGGAATAATAGTTATTGAGAGGTCGGTTGATACAAGAACTTTTATACAAGATGGTAAAGTTGTAGATGCAGATGTTTCTGCAGAACTTATATCTGCAATATTCAACAAGTACAGTCAGACCCATGACGGAGCTATAATAATTAAAGGTTCAAAGATACATATGATCTCCGCAATACTTCCAATATCAACGAAGGAAACACCCGGTTTTGGTATGAGGCACAGAGCTGGTCTCGGTATAACAGAAGAAACAGACGCTGTAAGTGTGATTATATCTGACAACGGAAAAATATCTCTGGCTTACTCAGGTCAAATGATACATGATATAGATGTTGAAGCACTCAGAAAAAAGTTATACGAGATTTTCAAGGTAAAAACAAAAAAGAAGTGAAGTTTTCCGATATTTCTTGGAGTCTTTCTGAATTTTTCTCATTTTTTAGTAAGTATTTAGAATTGTTGATCTGTCACTTGATACTCAAAGATCGTAAAGAGAATCTCTTGATTGAGGCGAAGCGGAACTTCAAACATATTGCAGACTGTGTTTGGAACGAAGTATTTTGAGTTGGCTTTAGATTATTTGAATCAGTTTCACATTATCTATTCTTATAAAAACCAGCAATTTATGATTGAGAGGAGATTTATTATAAATTTAAATGAAAGATGGTGGGTGTAGCTCAACTTGGTGGAGCATGGGACTGTGGCTCCCAGGGTTGCGGGTTCGAGTCCCGTCACCCACCCCATATGTAAAAGTGAACGAAGCACAAAATCTAACAGATGAGGATAGGAAGATTTTAAACATTCTTGCTGAAAACAAGTCTGTTGCGGTAGTTGGTATGAGCGCAGACCCAACAAAACCATCAAACAGGGTTCCAAAATACCTTATGGAGCAGGGATATAAAGTGATACCAGTAAATCCAACGAAGGATGAAATTATGGGGCTGAAATCCTATAAATCACTTCTGGATGTACCAGATCAAATAGATATAGTTGATGTTTTCAGAAGACCTGAGCAAGCATTAGAAGTTGTGAAGGAAGCTGTTGAGAGAAAAAAACAAAGAAAAGATGTAAAGGTTATCTGGTTGCAGGAAGGTATAGTCAATGATGAAGCGAAAAAAATCGCTGAAGAAAACGGAATAGTTTTTGTTCAAGATAAATGTATGTTCCGAGAGCATCTGAAACACAGGGAATCTCTCAAATCTAATAAATAAATTAAAATCTTTACCTCACTTGATTCACTACTTGTAATTATGGATAATTGAGGTACGACTCAACAAACGCAAGGCAAGATATCAAGAATAAAAGCTCACTTCACAACTCTCTGGGTTCTTATTGTGAAGCTAATTGGAGATGAAAAAAATGAACCTTTTCCATCTCTGTCTTTATACCATATACGCCAGAAATAAACATCTGACGTGAGCTTCAGTGTTATCTGTTCTGGAAAAAATGTGTTTGATGTCGTCTCATGTATCAGTGTTAGCGTTTCAAAATTTTTGTCGTCAGATATTTCAAGGAAATATTTAGAGGATCTATCTGTTCTTTTCCACATAAAAACCAGAGGTTTTGGAAACCTTCCCGGTAGTGGGAGAACCAATTCAACTGCTTGATTCAACGAATACTGTTCTGTTTTCTGATCTCCCTTCAGAATTCCAGCTCCTGCAAATATTTCCTTTCTACCGAGTTTTGCTGATCCTTCTATTATTTCCACATATGAATGCAATGCGATATCTTTCATTAATCTAAGAAACGAATTCTTAGATGTCAAACCCCCATACTTTAAAACACATTCATTGCTTTTCAAAAGAACTATTCCAAAGATATCTGAGATTTCAACATATATTTCTCCTCTTGGATACTTGTACGCCTCTTTAAACTCAACATAGGAATTTGGATATATTGAGAACTTACAGAAACCAAAGTTTGGAAAACTTATATTAACAATTGTGAAAGATTCATTTCCGGTGCTTACTCTTGATGGGAAAGAAAATTTTCCGACCTGTCCAGAAATTTCAAGTCCTTCTGCGTTTGTAATGAAAACTGGACCAGAGGAATAAGTTATGTAATTCAGAGTCTCCCATTTTCTAGTGCAAGATAGGAAAAGTAAGAGCACAAGCGATAGAAATGAAAACACAATTGTTAAATCCATTCTAAATAAATTCATTTTTTCTTAATTTTAAGAATAGTCTCTTTTAATAGATAAAAGAGGTTTTAATATAGAAAATATTTGGACTCAAAGTTTGATGACTTCAAAATTTAGTAAAAATAATATCTCCTATAAGCGATTTGATCGTTCTTAACTCTCTGAAATATTTCTCAAGGTGATAATCTTTCATATAACCATATCCGCCGTGGATCTGTATAGAATCTGAAAGAATTTTTTCAGACTCTCTCAAAGCATATCTAAGGGGGTGGATTATCTTTTGATATACAGAAGAGAAATCAGCTGAGTCTTTTTTCTCAATAATTTTTTCTATATCCGAACAAAAACTCTTTGAAGCATTTGAGATAAGTTCTATAAACTCCTTCATTCTGGATATTTTCTCAGAAACATGAAAGTAATTTATTATGGGTTTTCCACCTTGAACTCTTTCGCTAGCGTAAGATATAGATGCATCAGCTGCTCTTCTCACAGCTCCAAGAATATAGGCAATAACCAAATTGTAGAAAGGAACAAGAAAATTTTCTATATTCGTTCTTGAGTGGGATTTTAATTTTAGAGCTTCTGTGTTTAGCTCTTTTTTTGTTCTGTATAAACTCAAAGATAGAGAATCAAAGTACTCAAAATCAATGTGTTTCGGATTCAGAAAGTATGCAGATCCATCAGAAGATAAAAAAATGGTATCCGAGCAGACGTCAGCATACGGAAAAATCAAAGAATCCGGTTTCAAATTAGATGTAAAGATTTTTTGAGCAAATCCGGAAACAACAGATGAAGAAAAGTTTATGCTGAGAAAGAAACCAATTTCAGAGTTGTGGTAAGATATTGTTTCTATGACTTCAAAGAGTTCTCCTATTTCCACATGTTCCGTAAGCGGAAGAAATCCTGATTCTTTCAGAACAGACAGGGATTCATAAAAACCGAGATTTTGAATTGCTCTGCCAACTTTGATATATTCTTCCTTCATTGTTTTTCTATTTTTTCAACGATTCTTTTTTCGCTTTTGCTTTTTCGACTAACTTGTCATATGACCAATCCTCAACACCCATAACGGGTCCGGCGCCCGGTGCATCGAACCTGTTGAAAGGTTGCTCAGCCCTAACACATATAAACCACAGTTCCTCATCAGAATTCTCTGGATTCCTGACACCTCTTTTTACTTTTGGTTCCACTCTGACCACATATCCTGATTTTACCTCAATAATTTTATCATCAAGCATCATCTGTCCCTTGCCTTTTAAGAAAATGTAGACCTCCTCGTGATTTACATGGACATGAAGATAAGGGTTTGTGTATCCAGGTTTCAGGGAATTTATAGATACATCCATCGATTTTAGATTCATATAGTCCCCAAGAAATATCTTACCTTTCGTCACAGCAAAAACGGAATCGAATTTTTTGTTCGATAGTTCCGACATATTGCCTATATCGATTATCTCCCACTGGTCGTTTTTCTGGACTATCATAATAGAAATCTTAATCCTTCAAATTCAAAATTTATCTTTCTGATTTATTATAGATTTGATTTGTTCATGGAGAGGATTTGTTATAGAGAGATTTAGTTAAGATTCCAAAAGAAGCAGCGACTGCTGACGATACATTTAGTGACTCGGTTTTGCCATATCCTGATATTTTTACAACAACATCAGATAGCTCAAGAACTTTTTCAGATAACCCTCTTTCTTCTCCACCAAAGCATAAAACTGCGGGTAGTTCAAATTTTGTATCCTTTGCATCTGTTTTCGCTCTGAGATCAAAAGAATATATTTTAAAACCTCTGTTTTTTGCAAATTTTATGAGCTCTTCGGATTTTTCTTTTATAACTGGTATGTGAAAAAATGCACCAGCTGATGATTTTATCATGGCTGGAGTTATATCTGGGCTTTGCTCTTTGCTTATCACTATACAAGTAGCACCAAAAAATTCAGATGTTCTTATTATGTTTCCTATGTTCCCAACATCTTGAACTCTATCAAGTAGTACTATACATGAATCCAATCCAATTTCGATATCGTGTATTTTTTTCATTCTTACATCTATCTCGAATGCTATACCCTGATGCTCGTCTGACTTGCATATTGAAGAGATTATCTTCGGATGAACTACTCTGATTTCTGAATTTGGAAATATACCTTTTGCAAAATCATAAATAGTTCTTTTACACCAGACTTTTTTTGGTCTCACTCCTGCTCTTGATGCCTCCTTTGCAACTTGCTTTCCGTAAACTAGCATCGCTTGTATCAGAGGATTACTTTTATTTATCTGTGGAGATTATAGCTTATAATTTATCTAAAGCATTTGATGGTAAATTTATATTTAAAAACATAAACTTTGAGCTTGAACAAGGAGATACTCTTTTTGTCACAGGAAAAAACGGATCTGGCAAAACCACGCTTCTGAAAGTAATCAGTGGGATTATCAGACCAGACTCCGGAGACATCAAGATAGATGGAAAAAGTATATTTTCTGTAAATAAAATAAATGAACTAATTTTTATAGGACATCAGAATGCGCTTTATAGGAACCTGACAGTTTGGGAGAATCTCTATTTATGGGGGAAAATCTGTGCAAAAAATTTAAAAAGAGAGGAAGTATTGAAAGCTCTTGAAGTTTTTGGTATTCAAAGATATATAGACCATATTATTTTCAATCTTTCACAGGGCACAAGAAAGAAGGTTGCTCTGTCTAAGGTTTTCATAACGAATCCAAGTATACTTATAGTAGATGAACCGTTTTCGAACTTGGATGATCAGGGTGCAGAAACATTCAAAAAGTATATATATGAGTTCGTGAGAAATGGAGGAATTTTTATTTTTTCTTCACCAACTGTTCTAGATATAAGTTTCTCAAAGCAGATATATCTTGAGTCTTTGGAAAATATTTAAATTTTTTGTTTCTTGAGAAATCTGGATTCTCAAGGAAAAATCGATTTTTCTGTAAAACTATCATTTGATTGCAAGAGTTCGTTTAAAACATTTGATTACAAGAGTTCATTTAAAATTTGCAAATTAAAAAAGATCTTTTGTACTTTTAAATATTTACTTTTGATATGCGATTTCCTTCACCAGAATGGGTTGAAAAATACAAAGAGGAACTAAACAAGGGACCATGGAAAGATTCTGGAAAAGAGTGGAAATACGGACCTGTTGTTCTTGTTATAAAGAACGATGGGAAAATCATAAAAGATGATGTTTATATTCTTCTTGATATTGATAGTGGAGTTTGCAGGGATGCAAGAATTGTAAGTAAAGAGGAGGGGGAAAAAGCTCCTTTTGTGATATATGGGGATTATGGAAGGTGGAAACAGGTCATAAAGGGAGAGCTTGAGCCTATTCGTGGGCTCGCTCAAGGTAAACTCCAGCTCAAGGGTAACCTTGCTACAATTGTGCGCTTTGTAAAAGCAGCTGAGGATATGGTTAAAACAGCTTCAAAGATTCCAACAGAATTTTTGGATTGATACTCTAATCAGATTAACTTTTGTTTTTATGAACAAGTTCAAAGTAATTCTAAGAGACGTAGCAATTGCTGTAATTCTTGCTTTATTTGTCAGAACATTTCTAATTCAAGCGTATAAGATTCCAACGGGTTCTATGGTTCCAACACTTCTTGTAGGAGACCATATAATTTTGAACAGGTTATCTTATGGAATAAGGCTCCCCTACTTTGGTTATATTGTAAAGTGGAGTGATATACAACGCGGCGATGTTGTTGTTTTTGAATTTCCAAACGACAAATCAAAAGACTTTATAAAAAGAGTAATAGCTCTTGAGGGTGAAGAAGTTGAAATAAGAAACAAGAAAGTGTACATAAACGGTCAGCAGATAGAAGACAAGTGGGGATTTTTTTCAGATAACAATATATATCCTTCAAGAGATAACTGGGGACCTGAGCGTGTCCCGAAAGGTCACATTTTCGTTCTCGGTGATAACAGAGATGAATCAAATGATTCAAGATTCTGGGGTTTTGTCCCAAAAGAGAGTGTGAAGGGGAAGGCATTTATCATATACTTCTCAATAGATTATTCAGCAGGAAAAATAAGAGCTGATAGAATTTTTTCTTTGATAAGGTGATTCTTGTTTCGTTTGTTTTATATATCATATATCTTTTTTCGTTTGTTTTATATGATTTTCTTTGATCTATCTTTTTACCTCCTCTATCCAGTTCGTTCTTGAAACGTGTTCCCTGAGTCTTTGATCATATACAAGTTTCATCTCATACATAGCTCTTGCTTTATACAATTCAGAATCAACTTCGTATCTGGCGCTTTTTGGATATTTTGTTATCAAGCTCATCATTTTTTCCATAAGGAAGATAAGAAGAAATGCTCCGGATCTCATAAGTAATATCGGGCGCGGAGGAAATCTCCCTCCAAAAAATTTTGAATAAGACATCTGAATTCCATGTCTGAAAGCTATTTTTTTGAGGTTGGGTATACTCATTCTTTCTTTCGGTATATAGTGTTCAACTACCGCATATGGAGTATATATGATTTTCCATCCTTTTTGTATCATTTTTGCCCAAAGGCCGCTTTCACCGTCTCCTCTTTTCCATATGTTCTTCGGTTTTTGAAAAAGGTCTGGATTAAAACCACCAGCATCTTCCCAAGCCTTCTTTAATATTGCCATATTGTTGCCGTTTATATGACTTACCTCTTTCATCTCGTTTCCATAGTCAAGTAAAGAAAGATATGAATATTTCAGGTATCTCATGTGAGGTGGAGGAGAAGACTCAAATACTCCTATAACTTTACCTCCGACTGCTCCAATATTGTTGAACATAGAAAATGGTTTTACTATCTCTTCTAAAAACTTTTCGCCGACTTTCGCATCATCATCTATGAAAACTACTATATTCCCTTTTGATTCAATAACTCCACGGTTTCTTGTGTTGTGAAGTCCTTCATTTTCCTCTTTTACATATCTTACTCCCTCTGAATAACATATTTTTTTTATTTGGACTGAGCTATAAGAATTGATTGAGTTGTCAACAACTATGATTTCAAAATCTGGATATTTCTGATTTTTTACGCTCCTGATGGTTTCAGCTAACATATCAGGACGCGTCGTAGGAATTACAACAGATAACATATCTGAATTTTTGTCCATTACCAGTCTTTATCCATTATTAGCTCAATTTATTAGATTTGCTATTTTGTTACAAAAAGAACAAGTTCTTCTCCAACGTTTTTTATCCTGCTTATCAGATATTCAACTATCCAAAATATAGCTCCTTCTATTTTTATTAGGGGGTTAGTATTTTGAGCTATTCCTCCAGGAAGTGTGCCTCTTTTTTTGAGTAATCTTCCCGCTACCCACATCCATCTTGCAGATTCTGAGCTTGTCTGAATTCCAGAAATCCTTAGACCTGATTTCTCAACAAGCATTTTCAAAGATTTCGGAGAGAAAATAAAGATGTGTCTTGGTACTTCCCAACTTCTCCAGTTTTCACCGAAAATTCTTTTGCATAGACTATGTGAGTTTGGAGTGATTATTACCAAAATTCCTTTTGGTTTGAGAATTCTCCTACATTCTTCAAGAAGAGCTAAGGGATCCAAAACATGTTCGATAACATGTGATACTGTTATTGCATCAAAGTAATTGTCAGGAAAACCTGCATCTTGTAAGTTCCCGCAAAATACATTAGAACCGAGTATTCTTCTGGCAATTTCAACTGCTCCTGAATCGCTTTCAACTCCATATACTTCCCATCCCAATCTTTTCATTTGGTATAAGAACTTTCCATTCCCGCATCCGATGTCAAGTAGTTTACCTTTCTGAGAGCTTTTGAGCCATCTGTATGATGAAACAGCAATTTCCTTTATAGGTCCTATACATGACATCAGTTTTCCAAAAGCTATTTCAATATTATTGCTCACTAGTTCTTTGTATCCGAGAGATGTGGCAAGTATTCCATTTTTTATGAGTGACCTTATACTTTTTGTTTCCATATTGAGCTGTGGCATTTTGTGGGTGTAGTATCCGCGATATATTTTCCATAGGTCATGCTCTTTTACAACTGGATCAATCCAGTGGAGATCACATTTTTTGCAGTACCTTATGTTCCAGAAACCCGGTGCATCAAATAATGTATCTCTCAGATTTCTGTAAACAAAAATTCCTTCCCTCAGACAAATTATACAGTTTTTTCGCTCTTTTGTATCTAATCCCTCATTTTGAATTATACTCTCTTGTTCGATTTTCATTGGCTTAGTAAATATGTAGTAATTTATGAAAATATTACACATATTGATGCGACATTTTGGGTTCTTCTCTGCAAGAGTACCTACCTACATTGTTGCCAGACACCTTCATAAAAGGGGACACCAGAATGTAATACTTAATAACGATTATGTTGCAAAAAGCGATGAATCAAAATTTGAGTTCATCAGAAATATCGGAAGAAATTACTGGGAGAAGTTTTACATAGTCACAAAGATTCTTTCATCACTTGATTATGATGTTGTTTTTGCCTACGATACATCAGATGCAATGAGTTCTGTAGCTTCACCTTTTATTAAAACTATTTTGTACGCTTTGAGAAGCAAAAGAAAAAGAAAGCCTAAGGTAATTTACTATAATCTTGAGCTTTTTGTACTGGATTATAAATCCCACTTGAAGAGAATTTTGGGAAAGTCTTTGGAGCAGGTTTTCATTTTCGGGTGCGATGCTTTTGTTGCTTTGAGTCCGACAAGACTACATTTAGCTGAGAAAATTTTTAAAATCACATGCAAAAAATTTGTTATTCCAAATAGCTTTGATTTTGAAGCGAAAGAAATAAGAAAAAAACCAAATGAACCTTTCAAACTAATATATACCGGTGGAATAGAAAAATTCTTCTTTGACCAAATAGATAAGGTGTCTGGTTCTTTTGAGTTTACAATTCATGGTGCATCAAGATACAAAACTGAAACTTTGAAAGATAGGATAAAGAAAGGTAAAAGCATAATACTGAGCGAAAAAATAATAGAAGATTATGATGAATTCAACAGATTCGTTGAAAAACATGATGCAGGTTTTGTTTGGTATTTGGATACAAGGTTAAACGATAAATTTGCAGGCTGGTCTTCTACAAAATATTTCAGATATCTTTCTCTTGGGAAACCTGTTATAGTAAGAAACCTCCCAGAGCTTGCGGAAACAACGATTCAGAACAACTTTGGTGTGATTATAGATGATTTTTCCGAAATAGGAGAAGCCGTTGAGAAAATAAAGTATAAATATCAAGAATATGTAGAAGGTATTCTAGAAAATTATCACAAGTTTGAGTTCTCTCGGAATTTTGAGAAGTTATACGATTTTATTATTTCATAACTACTTGATGTTTTTGCAGATGAATATCGTGATCAAAGATATATCAGGAATTTTTATAAGGTTTATCAGATCGTGTATTTTTCGCATTCTATCTGGAAAAAGAGTTATAAGTTGCCATACAACAGGTATTGTCGGTGTAATGGAGTATATTTTCTGTATGCTAAATCGATAAGATTCAAGGATTCTCTTTATTTCTTTATATGTTCTTTCTCCAAGGTGATTGTAATCTTTATCTGTTCTAGAAAGCTCTCCAATTAGAGCAAATTTTATGCGCGATGAAAGGTTTGCAACGTTCGGAAAACTTATTATAAACATCCCATCAGGTTTCAATATTCTCTTTATTTCTTCAAGAGCTTTATATTGCATATTATAGGGTATATGTTCAAGGACATCAAGCAGAAGAACAACATCAAAGTGATTATTTGGATAATCTGTTGATGTTATATCTCCGTTCCTTACAAAATCACTTTCATAGTTTGGATCTAAACCTTCTATGTCATATCCTATTGATCTGAATTCTTCAACTAAAACTCCCTCACCACAACCAGCATCAAGAATCTTTTTGTCGCGGAGTTCCTTCAAGATGCTCATAATCAAATTCATTTTTTTCTCGTATATGAGAAAGTACCAGTCTCTTCCTTCAATCTTTTTATCGCCTCTTTTTAGTTTTTCAAACCAGTTTCTGTGAATTTCATTCTCTGAATATATCCATCCTTTTTTCATAATTTAGATAGTATTTATTTCTTGATTATGTTGGGGGTATTTCTGATTTCAACTTTGTTTTATTCGTAATCTCGTTAAGTGCTCTGCGTTGTGTTAAGGAATTGACAAGAATTTTGAAAGCTTCTTGTATCTTTCTGTTATCTTACCTCATAACTGAATATGATTTTTTGATAGATCAATTAAGTTCCTTTGAGATTTGATTGCTCTTTCGCAGAAACCGGATAGTCTCTGGGGAAGAATATATTGCCTGAAAATTTCAAAGAAAGATGATTGCAGAAAACAGAATTTATATAAAAAAGTTAAGGTTTTTTTGGAAACTGATTCTTAGTTTTCTGTCTCGCGATAGACGAATAATATAAGGTTTAAGGGAAACTGGGAGACCATGTAAGACAAGGTTTTTGTGATTGTAGCGAAGCAAAAGATTCTGACCGTGTATTTATGAATTTGAATCCAATTTCGTAAAACTTATTTATTAATTTGCTTCTTTTTTCTTGAATTGATTCAACAAACTATCTATCGTGGTTTGTAGATCTGATTTTTATCTCAAATTCTTTTAGAGTCTTTGACCTCAATATTTCCTTTTTCATAAGCCTAAGTTTATCAATATCATCAGTGTGCATTATTACTTTCCTAATTGATGAAGGTGTTTTACCAAATTTCACTTTTATAACAGAAAGTATCGCTTCCTTCAAGCCCTTCTTCATTCCCTCTATTATTCCCTGCTTTATTCCTTTCCTTATTCCCTCTCTTATACCTTCCTTTCTTCCTTTTTGTATACCTTCTTTTCTTCCTTTTTGTATACCCTTTTGTATTCCTTCTTCAAGTCCCTTCTGCTTTCCCTCCTGATATAGCCAAGTTTTAGTTATGTCTATATCTATCACTGCTTTTTGTACCTCCTTTTTTAAATCTTCTCTTATGTCTCTGAGCTCTGCAAATACTCCTAACCTATTTATATATTCTAACATATCGTGTTTGCTTATCTCTCTTTTCTCAAAACTTTCTCTGAGCCTTGTTATTATCTTCTTTATAATTTCTGATATGTTTTGAGCTTTACCAAGTATTCCAAGCAGATACACATCTGGAATGTTTGATTCCAAAAATTTTTCCGAGTCCACTTTCTTCAGGTCTATTATCTCATACTCATATACAATTGATGTACCATCTGCTCTCATCTCTATACGGTTGCTCATACTGAGTTCTTCTTTGCCCAAATATATTACAATCTGCTTCACAGGAAGATTGTGCTTTGAAATTATGACATAAAAATACCCCAGCATCCTTTTTGGCATATCCGGATCGTTTTTTGTCTGAAACTCTATATGTAAAATGAACTCCGTTCCATCCTTGAGTTTAACAATTGCTAAAAAATCAGCCACAAGCCTACCGATCTGCATCTCTTGCGGTATTGGTTTTATCTCAACAACTTCATATCCAAGAATCCTCAGAACACCCAGAGCCACTTTTTCAAAAGTTCGTTTTATTTCTGCATCATATTTCATCAACTTGAATTTGAAAACTCAAGAACAAATCAGCGGAAATCCGAAAAGAGTCAGCTCACTATTCATAAGTCTTGTGATTTGCTTCCCCCAAACTTTGGCTGTTTCCAAAATATAATTCTGATAATCAAGCCCGAGAGTCAATGCAAGACAAATTTTCATTATTGCAAAAAAGCAATGAAATATAACTTAACTACACACAAAAACAAAAATCAGCTCTTTTCATTTTGAATCTCACATATAAACGAAACAGATTTATCTGTAACACCAACAACTATACTCCTTTTTTCCCCTATGCTAACTGTGAAAAGATATGATTTCGGAGTAAGCCTGACAGAAGATATTATCTTCATACCAGATGATTGCGAACTGACATTAGGAATAAAACCCTTCTTACGCATATACCAAACTATTCCAAACATCAGCCCAGAAAGTATTCCAGCAGATGCGAATAACTTTATAAAAAATTCTCCAAACTCCATAAATAAAATTTTACTTTACCTTCCTCGTTCACGCAAGACCTCAGAACAAAAATCCGGAGTTGAAAGCAGTAACCCGCAAGCTCAAAAAAGAATTACAACACTACAGAAATCATGAAATTAGGGAATAAACAATAGAAAACAAAATATCACACCTGGTATTGCATATATTTGAGATAGTAGAATTTGGAAACGAAATAGATAGCAGAAATAATTCTCGGGATTGCTGACGAATCAAACCTGAAAGAAGCTATTCCAAATATAAGTGCAACTCCTATATCCTCAGGCGAGTGCATAAAAATCAATGGTGAAACCGAGGTTGCAAAAGCAAATATCTTTCTCCTCAGACCCTCAAACTTTCTTGAAAGATTCTCAAAAAACGCAAAGATTGCGCATGCTGTTCCAACCAAAATACCCTCAGATGTTATAAAGAAACTGTTTTTCAGAGATAAATGAGAAATTATACACATAAGAAAGAAAAACGCAGAAGAAAGGAAAGCTCCCCATATACCCTTACCTAATTCAAGCGGTGGGACATAATAGAAAAACATAAAAAGAACAACAAAAGGTAAAAACATAGTAAATATACCCCTTGATGCACCAAAAAGAGAAACTAAAAATGATAATTCAATTACCTCAAACAAATTCAAATTGTATTTATGAGATAAAATTTTTTCTCTCGTCCTCCAAACTAATATCTCAACCATTCTGAAACCCAAAACCGCAGTAAAAGGTATCACAATTTTAGAGAGAACACCGAATTCCCCAGAAATATAACCGAGCATAGCTATCAGAAAAATATAAAATATTGAAAGATTTTTTACCTCAGAAACAATGAAACCTTCAATCCATTTTCTAAAATATATCAAACTCAGAAGCAGAAAATAAATGTATCCACTTATTATAAATACAGTTTTAGGTTCAAATCCTACAAAAAAAAGTGGAGAAAGCTTACCGTATAAGACCTGCAAATGGAACAGATGCCATAGAAGATAAGATATAAGAAACCAAAAAGTATATGGAACAATAAAATTGAATTTCCTTGAAAAAACTAGATATACTATGAGAAAGGCTCTTACCGCAAAAAACATAATCAAACTTAACTTTGGAATTCCGTTTGATAGGACAAAGAAAGATAAAATTGAGCGAATGAAAGATTGAAACCCCATTCCGTTATCAAACTCTCTGAAAAAGAAGTAACGATCAACAAAAGGAGATATAGAAAAGATCGCAACAGGAAAAAAGAAGATCTGTGGAGAAAAAATTTTAAACTTTCTTGACAAATAAAGATCAGATGCAAACAAAAAAGAGAGAAACCAAAATTTTGCGAAAAAAAATTCTCCCCTATATTCTGTCTGAGAGGCAAAAGTTTCCAGAGCACCCCGAATTCCGGAAAAAACGAAGATATAAAATTCTGGACTCATCAGGTAAAAAGGTTACAAATCAGCAAAAAGTTTTGAAAAAAGCAAAAGCAAGGGAAAAAGAGAGTATAAACAAAGATATGGGACAGAAGACTCATCCTGTTGGATTTAGGCTCGGAGTTACAAAAAGTTGGCAATCTGTTTGGATACCCTCATCAAAAAAAGATTACTCCAAATTTCTTATAGAAGATATAAAGATAAGAGATTGGATAAAAAAGAGGTTCTACGCCGCAGCTATAGAAAAAATAATAATTAAAAGATTATTTGAGCGTGTACATATAGAGATACACTGTGCAAAGGTGGGCATAATAATAGGGAAGAAAGCTTCCGGCTTAGAGAGAATAAGAGATTATGTCTCCAAGATTACCGGTAAGCCAAAAGAAAACATAGGTATAGACCTTACAGAGATAAAGAATCCAGAAATATCCGCTCAGCTTATAGCAGAGAACCTTGCAAGCCAGATGGAAAAAAGAATACCACACAGACCGGCTATGAAAAGGGCTATTGCAGCTGCAATAAGAGCAGGAGCAAAAGGAATAAAGATAAATTGTGAAGGACGGCTCGGAGGAGTTGAACTGGCAAGAGCAGAATGGATACTTCAAGGAAGACTCCCACTCCAAACAATAAGAGCAGACATAGACTATGGATTTGCAGTAGCTAAAACAAAATGGGGAACAAATGGAGTCAAAGTCTGGTTATTCAAAGGAGAAATTCTTGGCGGAGGAGTTGTGAAGTAAATTCCTACAAAAAAACCGTACACTAAATAAAACCAATCAAAAAATAAAACATCAAAGAAAAGACATAAACTCAAAACACCCAACATACATAGAACACACAGATAAACAAAATCACAAAAATGATAATTACAAGATTTTTCACTAAAATATATCTTTAGAGCATTCTACCTCCTTTTGATGATGAAAATTAGAGAGAAAATTGTTTTCATTGTAGTTTTTTCTTTGATCATCTCGTGTGGGAGAGCATGGAGAGGTGAAAAGTTCAGAGAGGGAGAAATACTAATAATACCTAGTACAGCCGAGATATTCTCTGCTCCTGAGATGGATATTGAAATAAGACAATGGGACTTCACACTTGATAATTCCGACATCCCTCATGTTTCATTCTACGATTCATTTCAAGGAGCACTCTCTTATTCTACATTAGACATAAACGGTAAATGGAGCAACGAATCAGTGGATCCAATAGACAAGGGGAAAGGAGTTTTGGCGGGGAGCTCACCAAATATATTCTTCGTGAACGAAAATCTCCACATAGTATATCTCGCAACATCTATAAGAGATAAAGTTCCAAAGTTCTACATAATAAAGGAAGCAGTAAAAGATCCACTTCTCGGAGTATGGAGATGCAGAATCGTCAAAATATGGAACTCACCTATTTCTGTCATCAGAGCTGGATATATGAAAGATATAAACAAAATCGCCGTGATATTTCTCGACCAAGAAAGCAAGAAACTTATATTTGGAGCATTCTCACCAGCCAAAAACAATGAGTTAGAAATTTGTAAAACACCCGAAACAGAAGAAAACGAGATAGAAAACTCAGATATAAAATACACATCTATATACCACTTTGGACAAGAAAGCTTAAGATTAAACTATGAAATCGATAAGTCTTGCAATACAGTGTCAGCAAGAGTTGGATATTCAGCAGAAATCATACCTACCTTTACAAGAAACAGAGAAAGCTTATTCGGAGTATCACTTTATGACCCATCTATAAACCAAACATTCTGGATTGAAATTAAACAGAATAGCATATTGGGATGGCTGAACAACCAGAAAGATGAAATTGAAACAAAGAGAGATGACCGTGGAGAAATATCCTTCGCACAGGTAGGATACAAAATCAGAAATCCGGAAAACCTATGTGTAACTGTAGACTCAATAATGTACAAATTTGAGCTTTCAAAACCCGCTGACTCAATTGCAGGTGTGTTCTACAAAAGATCTGACGGAAAATGGATTGGAACTAAATTCTTTCAAGCTTCACCAGATACATTCTACACCTACCCATTCACGGATCCAGCTTATCCCGTTGAAGTAACAATTTCATATAAACCTTCTTTCTTAATAGATGAATACTCAATAGGTTCTGGTAGAACGAATCTTTCGGTATCTGCTGATAAAGATGGGAACATTCATATTGCAGATTTTATATTCATACCTCCACTTATGGCAGTTGAATACGGATTTCTTACGATTGATGAAAGCGGCAAATTTGCTTCAAGATTTGAGGTCCTTGATGGAGGAGGCGGAGGACTGTTTAGTCAAGGAACAGGGGGAGTAGCTGTATCTGTTAGGACAGATGGAATACCTATTGTTGCATATTTCTCTCCGTTCACAGCAGACTTAAAAGTCGCTATACCTGTTAGAGAAACATGGATTTCTGTACCAAAACTAACTGGCCCCATTTCCGGTATAAACCCAAAAATGCTACTTACAAGAGCACAGAACATTGCAGTTATGCTCTCCCCAGTAATTTATGGAGATAGAAGAGTTCTCACAATGATATTTATACCTCTGACCCTGTAACGCTAACTAAAATCGCTTTATTTCACCTTTCTATGCTTTCACCCATCTAACTTTTTCTTGAATATTCACTCTCTTTCTTGTTGCAGTTTCGCTTCTATCTGCCTATTTTCTCAGATGTTTGAGCATGCTTGTGAGGTTTTTAAGTTTGAGAAATGCAAATTTTCTCGGCAGGTATTCAAGTCCAGACGAAGGTCCTACGTATATGTTCTCAAGCGAATAGTTTTTCAAAACTTTGTTTAATCTCGGCAGGACATCTTTCTGCTTTTCTATATATGTGTTTCTTCCATCTACTATTCCAAGGAAAAGCTCCCTCCTTGTTCCATCTTTGCCAATTATATCTTCAATGCGAGAATAGGTCATATCAAAACCGAGTATATCAGCTGGAATTTTCTGAAAAGCTTTGTAATCTTTGGAAAAATCTCTGAAGTAAAAATAATACATCAGCTTGGTTTCTGGTTTTTTAGCATTGTATATTCTTTCAAGGTAAGGTAGAGCATCGAATTCCTTCCCCCCTATATCATCTTTTGTTAGAGCTGGTTCATCTATTTGTATTATCTGAGCTCCGTTTTCAGAAAGAACTCTGACTTCGTTCTCAATCAACTTAGTATAAATCCCAACAGCTTTTTTAAAATCACCTTTAGTCAAACGAGCAAGCGTAATCGGACCAGTTAAAAACGGCTTTACAATCTTTTTTGCAATCGATTTTGCATAGGCGAACTCATCCTGCAGAACTGGTTTTACCTCCGGATCATCTGGGGTTTGTTCATCTATTATTGGCTGTCTGAAATATGTGTTTGTATCAAAAAATCTCAAAAGACCGTTTATCTTAACTCCCTGAACATTTCTCGCAAAGTGAGATATTTGATCATACCATCCAATAGCACCGTCTGTTATTATGTCCATTCCGGCTTTTTCCTGTTCTTCTATTGCGAGTTTTGTAAATTCTCTTTCTATTTGCCTGAATTCATCTTCCGTAATCTCATTTCGCTCACGCTTGGCCCAGGCTCTACGAAACCTCTGCTCGTTTTCTGTATCCCCTATTCTCGGATAACTACCAACAGACATAAATATCACTCTCACCTTTGATTTCTTTGCTCCACCAGACGACTTACTTGTTGGTTTCTTTTGTTCTTTCCTTACTTTCTTCTCCATCTTTCTCACAGGTTTGACACTTCTTTTCGTTTTGCTAACTTTCTTTGATTTAGCCATCTTTTTTTCCTCCTAAAAATCCCAAGAATTAGAAAATCCTTATCAATAGACAAAAGTTTTTTAGAATTTTCAAGATTATTTTCTTTCTTTAATTTTGAAGATTTTTCCCTTTCCTTAGATTTTTCAGAGAACTCTCCTTCGCTCTGTAGCAAAAATTCGCGTCAGACATATATTAGAATAACACTAATCAGAACTTTATTGTGTTTGAGATTGATGTGATTAATTTAGAAGGTGTGAAAAGTAAGATTCAGAGGAGAAAAAGGGAGGCTTGGGAGATAAGATTTCAGAAGATTGAGGAAGCTATTGCTAAGCTCGCTGAAGAAAACAAAAAAACAGCTGAGGAAAATAGGTTAGCTATTGAAAGACTCTCGGAAGAAAATAGATTGGCTATCGCTAAACTCTCAGAAGAAAATAAAAGAACAGCAGAAGAAAACAGATTGGCTATCTCTAAACTCTCAGAAGAGAACAGAAAAACATCGGAGGAACTAAGGCTTTTCAAGGAGTCTATTAAGGGCATAACAGATGGATGGGGAAGATTTATAGAAGGGATGGTTGAACCCTCTGTTATGAAATTTCTGAAAGAGCATGATTTCAGGATTCTTGAAATTTATCAAAGAGCCAAATTCTCTAAAAACGGAAAAAACAAAGAATATGATCTGATTGTTGTTTGTGATAAAGATTCAGTTTTTATGGTCTCAGCGAAAACTCATGTGATTTCCAAAGATGTCAAAGAACTTCTCGTTGATATGAAAGAATTCTCTTTTTTTGGTGAGAGGTATAGGGGGAGGAATCTGTATGGGATTATAGCAGGGATAAGCTACGGAAGAGGTGCAGATACATTCGCTTTGAGATCAGGTCTTTATGTTGTGAAGGTTTCCGGTGAAGTTATGCAGGTTCAAGCTCCCAAAAAAGCAAGAGTGTTAAGAATATAGTAGCAAAAAGATCTCTTACAAAATTGCTCTACTACAAACACTGGGAACACTATCAAGTACCCTCTTCTATTGCTCTGTTGCAAACAATACAAAAAATATTGATTTAAAAAAACAGAGCAAGACAAAGTTCCATCACTGCGAAGAGGTTTTCTATTGCTCTTTTGGTACTCTCTAGAAAACGGAATAGCAAACACACCGGAGTCCGTACAATCAAAGAATTCTGCATCGCACTGATTTGAAATTTCTTATCCAGATACCGGATTTCCGTAACAAAGCAATTTAATTTTTCATTAACTTTTTTCTCCTTTTAATTTCTCCTTGAAGAATTCAACTGTATATCTGAGTCCTTCATCAAGAGAAACTTTTGGAACCCAACCGAATTCCTTCTGTATCTTCTTATAGCTAATACAGCTCCTTCTCTGCTCTCCGGGCTTCTCTGGACCATGCACCTCTTCGCAATTTGATTTAGTTATATCTCTGAGTTTTCTGAAAATTGTATTTATGTCGGTCTCAGTACCTGTTCCAACATTGAAAATTCCAATACCGTCATTTTCTGTAAAAATCATATTTGCTTTGACGACATCTTCGACATACAGAAAATCCCTCGTTTGAAGACCATCTCCATTTATAATAGGCTGCTGACCATTCAGAAGCTTGTTGGTAAATATAGCAACAACCCCAGCCTCCCCATGAGGATTCTGACGTGGTCCGTAGATGTTTGAATATCTCAAAGAAACATACCTCAACCCGTAGCTAACATAGTAGAAGTGTAGATATTTTTCAACACATAGCTTTGAAACACCGTAAGGTGAAACTGGACGAGTTGGATGTTCCTCATCCGCTGGAAAATAGTCTTGTTCCCCGTAAATAGCTCCACCTGTTGAAGCAAATATCACCTTTTTAACTCCATATTTAACACATAGTTCAAGAAGTTTTAACGAACCTATTATATTCACGTCCGCATCATAAACTGGATCTTGAACAGATTTTCTTACATCCATTTGCGCAGCATGATGATTTAGTATCTCTGGTTTTTCCTCTGCGAAAATTTTCTCACATTCATCTGACCTTATATCTACTTTGTAGAACTTAGCTTTTGGATTTACATTTTGAATTGAACCAGAAGAAAGGTTATCTATTACAGAAACCTGATGACCTGCTTTGATATACTCATCAACAATATGCGAAGCGATAAAACCAGCCCCACCTGTAACAAGTATTCTCATAAATATTACAATTGAAAAAAGAGTTTCATTTTACTATTTTCTGCATTATTTTTCTTCTGAATCTGATTTTTCTTAATCGCAATAACTGCAATCCAGAGCAAAAGTAAAAAATACGGAGTTAAAAAAGCATATACTTACATACATAGTATAAAACTGGAATAGAAAATATCAAACTATCTAATCTATCAAGAACTCCACCGTGTCCCGGAATAAGGAATCCGGAATCTTTTACATGTACATCTCTTTTCAAAGCAGACTCAGATATATCTCCAATAAGACCAACAAAGGCACAAAGAGCCCCAAGAAATATATATGTGAATAAAGTTCCTTGTGGATTAAAAATTATCTTCATAAGTATAGCCACAAGAATTGATAGTCCTAGACCTCCTAAAAATCCTTCAAGAGTTTTTCCCGGAGATATTTTTTCAGCAATCTTAATTCTTCCAAATCTTTTTCCAGCAAAATATGCTCCTATATCTGCTGATACCGTTGACGCAACAACAAACATAAAAAGGAACGCACCCGCATCAATTCTTGCAAAGTTTTCCACAACATCCACATGTTCTTCTATGTTTCTCATCATAATAGAGTGAGCCCCTCCAAGCCATCCGGTATATATAATTCCAAAATATGTCATAAGAACTTTTTCAATTGCTCCCTTGAATTCTCTTGATACAACCTGAATAAAAAATATAGCTATCAGAGAAAAAGATAATATCGCAAATACAAAATCATACGGTGCTATATAACTAATAATTGGTATTGCAGATGAAAGCAAGATACCAAGAAACTTATATGGACTCTCTCCCTTCATTTCAAGAAGCTGGTATATTTCCAGCGAAGCGAGCGCAACAAGCGCAGTCACAGCTAAAACAAAAACAAGGCCTCCTTCAAGTATAACAAACAGAAAAACTCCCGCAAAAACGAGTCCAGAAATTACTCTGGCTTGTAGTTCCTTTGTGTCAAAAACCTTTTTACTATCCATAAGTGGTCAGTGATTTATAATTTACCTTCAATTTATTTCTATATTTTTATATGTGCAAGTTAAAGAAAAGATTTATGTTTTGTATCGCGGTAAAAAGATTGAATTTGAAGAAGAAAAAATGAAAGTAAAGGAAATTTTGAAGAAACTGAATCTTTCTGGAGAGTATGCGTTTGCTGTGAGAAATGGCGAAATATTAGACGAGAATCAAACTGTAAAAGCAGGTGATGAGATAAAAATTGTAAACGCTATATCAGGAGGATAAACGTCAGGATAACAAATATACCAAACAAACTACAATAAAAGAAACTCAGATATTCTCTCGTTAAATTCTTAATACTGAATTTATGAAAAAATGTTTGAAGTGTGGTATAAGAACGAATATATATATTCCTCAACACAGATTAGCACTATGTCCAGAGCACTACATAAACTGGTTTGAAGCGAGAACTCAAAGAACCATTGAAGAATTCAAGATGTTCCAGAAAACAGATAGAATTTTGGTTGCAGTTTCTGGTGGAAAGGATAGCCTTTCTCTTTGGAACGTTCTTGTGAAATTGGGATACGAAGCAGATGGTCTTCACATAAATCTCGGAATAAGCGAATATTCCGAAATTTCAGAGATAAAAACAAGGAATTTCGCTCAAAGAATAGGTAGAAAACTTCATATAGTTGATCTTGGTAGAGATTTCGGGAGAACCATCCCACAGATAAAGGAAAATGAAAGAAGACCACCATGCTCTTTTTGTGGAACCTTGAAAAGATACTATATGAATCTGTACGCAAGGGAATACGGCTACAATGTTTTGGCAACAGCTCATAATCTTGATGACGAGGTCTCAGTTCTTATGCTCAACACTCTAAGCTGGAACATCGAATATCTTTCAAGGCAATTCCCAGTTTTACCTGAGGAGAATGGATTTGCTCGAAAGGTCAAGCCGTTTTGTAAAATGAGCGAAAAAGAAGCTGCTATGTACGCGGTACTTGCTCAAATAGATTACATAGAAGACGAGTGTCCATTCGCAGAAGGTTCAACAACTCTTCATTACAAAAAATTAATATCTCAACTTGAAGAAAAATCACCCGGAACAAAGCTAAGGTTTTACTCTGAATTTCTCTCAAAGATGTATCCTGTTATCAAAGATAGAAGACCCAAAACAAGTATCAACAGATGCAAATCTTGTGGAGAACCAACGCAATCTGAAATATGTATGATATGCAGAATGAGAAATAATTTGCTCTACGGTAAGCTCCAAACCTCAACAGATAAGGCAGACAATCCGTAAGTTCAAGTTAAAACACAAATCAGAACTATTTTTTAAAAAATTTTTACCTCTGAACAAGCAGCAAAACATCTAACTTAATACCCGCACTCACAAACAAATTTTTGATAAATAACAATTTCAATACTTTTTGTTATTATGGTAAATGAATAAAAATTATTAGTGCTAAAAAAATGAGAAAGGAAAAAAAGGATCAAAAAAGTCATGTCAAGTGTCTGAGGTGTAGAGAATGCAAGAGAGAATACCCCTTGGGTCCAATAAACATATGTGAGGTGTGCTTTGGTCCGCTTGAAGTTGAATACGATTACGACTCGATAGAACTTGATGCGAAGAAAATAAAATCAAGAAAGCCAAATATGTGGAGATACGCTGAGCTCTTACCCGTTGATGGAGATCCTGTTGTTCAAGATGTGGGATTCACTCCCATTTTTCGTGCGAGAAACCTTGAAAAATATTTTGGATGCAAAGAAATATGGATAAAAAACGACGGAGTAAATTTCCCAACACTTTCTTTTAAAGATAGAGTAGTATCAATTGCGGTCAAGAAAGCCAAAGATTTTGGATTCAACGCTGTAGCATGCGCCTCAACAGGAAATCTTGCAAACTCGGTGGCTTCAATATCTGCTATGTACGGTATGAAAGCATTTATATTTATACCCTACGATCTTGAACCAACCAAAATACTCGCAACTTCTGTGTATGGAGCCGAAGTTATAGGTATAAAAGGTAACTACGATAATGTCAACCGCCTATGTACTGAAATATCTGAAAGATACAAAATAGCATTTGTCAACATAAACATAAGACCATTTTACTCGGAAGGTTCAAAAACTTACGGATTCGAAATAGCCGAGCAACTTTCTTTTCGTCTGCCAGATCATGTTGTCGTTCCAATAGCAGGTGGCTCCCTTATAGTGAAAATATGGAAAGCATTCAAGGAGTTTGAAAGATTAGGGCTACTGAAAGAAGTTGAAACAAGAATGTACGGCGCTCAGCCAGAAGGTTGTGCTCCGGTTGTCAATGCCGTAAAAAAAGACCTTTCAATATTTACTCCCGTCAAAGAACCTAAAACAATAGCCAAATCCCTCGCTATAGGAAATCCACCAGACGGATATTACTCCATCAAAGTCATAAGAGAATCCAAAGGATACGCAGAATCACCATCAGATAAAGAAATCATCGAAGCTATAAAGATTCTCGCTGAAAAAGAAGGTATATACACCGAAACAGCTGGTGGAGTAACGTTCGGAGCATTCATCAGACTACTTCACTCCGGAAAAATATCAAAGAGCGATTCTTCTCTTATATGTCTGACCGGAAACGGTCTCAAAACCCAAGAAGCTCTTGCTGAATCTGTACCGCCAATAAAAATTATAGAACCAACAATTGAAAATTTCCAGAAGCTTTACGATGATAGATTACAAGACTACAAAAACTGAAAAGGTGGACGCAGAGTTAGTCGAAATTTTCGAAAACGCAAAAAAATACTCTATAATATCGAAAATAGGAAACACTCCGCTTATAAAACTTGAGAGAATTAAGAAATACCTCGGCATACCAGACAATATCTCCCTTTGGGCTAAACTTGAAGGATTCAACCCTGGCGGCTCTGTAAAAGATAGACCAGCGCTCTGTATGATTGAACATGGTATAAGATCCGGAGAACTCACAAGAGATAAGATAATACTTGACTCAACTTCCGGAAATACAGGAATAGCATACGCAATGATAGGAGCTGTCTTGGGAATAAAAGTCGTTTTATGCATACCAGCAAATGCTTCTTTTGAGCGACTAAAAATCCTAACCATATTTGGAGCTGAACTTAAATTAACAAATCCACTTGAAGGATCAGACGGAGCAATAATTGAAGCCAAAAAAATGTATGAATCAAATCCATCAAAATACTTCAAACCAGACCAGTATTCAAATGCTGCTAACCCTCTTGCTCACTATCTTACAACTTCTCTTGAAATATGGAAAGACACACAGGGAAAAATTGATTTTTTCGTAGGTGGAGTTGGAACAGGTGGAGTTATAATGGGCAACGGGAAAAGACTAAAAGAACTCAACAAAAACATCAAAATAATTGCGGTTGAACCAGAAGAACCAATTCATGGACTCGAAGGACTCAGAAACACAAATTTCTCTTTTATACCACCTATTTTTGACACTAAATTTCCCGATTCATACATAAGAGTAAAAACCGAAGATGCATACCAGATGTGCAGACTTCTTGCTCTGAAAGAAGGACTTTTTGTCGGAGGATCAGCTGGCGCAGTTATGAAAGCCACAGAAATACTCATAAAAGAACTTCTAACAGATGGATCATACCCAAAAAAAGATTACAGCATTGTTATGCTATTCCCAGACTCTGGCGATAGATACTTTTCTTCCAGACTATGGGAAGATAAGAAATTCACAGAGATAATCACAAAAATAAGATGGAAAAAAGATTAGAGCAAGTATTCTTTTAACTGCACTAATCATGTCTTGGAGATGTAAATCAAAAACTTAACCTGAATTCTTCCTTTCCAAAGATTAACTCAATGTAATCTTCGGATATTTTTTTGATCTTGATGTTTGGTAAAGCTGGAACTGAATCACCTTCTGAAAGTATGTATGTCTGATCATCAACGCTAAACAGAACTACCTTTGTTTCCCCAGATATTGAAACTCCAAGAAGTTTGAACGAAAGCTTCTCTTCCTTTGTTCTGTTTTTTTCTTTTTCTGGTCTTACATCTTTTGCTTTTCTTTCTTGATCTTTTTTATCAATCTCTATTGCAAATGGATCTTTTTTGACCTCAAGTAGTATTTGTTTTTTGCTCTGGGCGAAGACTTTTGGATGTAAAAAAGATAGAAAAAAACATAAAACCCCAAAGATAATAAAAAAGAACCTTTTTTCACCAAAAATCATTTGGATATTAACTTTGATTTCTCAGAGCTTATAAGTATATCTATATCTTCTGGTATCTTTTCAGCTTTGCTTGTCGGAATCCTTTGAGTTCTAACTTTTATCACTGTTGCTATATTCCTTTCTACATCGAAATCATACCTGATAGCTTTTTTGAAAATCTTTTCACCTTTTATTGTAAAGACAATGTCGATAACATGTTTCCCCGGAATAGCTTCCGCTTCATCGTATATCAATATTTCTTTTGCTCCCGCCTCTTTTATTTTCTTTTCATCCTTTATTCTTGACACCTCAAATCCATCAAGAACTACACTTATATCTTGAACCTCCGCTGTTTTGAGATCGTTTTTGTAATATACAGTTATTTTTGTTCCAGTAAGAGTTCCAAGAAGTATCATATCTTCAAAGTTTTTTAGAGCTTTTCTTGTTTCAAGTATTTTGAGCTTCAGCATTTCTATCTCTTTCTGAAGACGCCTCAGCTCTTCCTTGTATCTTTCCTCAGTTTCATCCCTTTGTTGCGAATAACCGATATCAAAAGAAGCAAAAAGAAAGACAAAAAAAACAGAGAAACAAATAAAAACAAAAGAGGTTTGCTTCATAATTTTCAAAAAATCGTATTTTCCTCCCTTATTCTTGATCTGCCACAAAACCATAGCAAATTAAAAAAACAGCATGAAACACAAGATATAAAGTTAATATCTACTTTATCCAATAGGCACAATTTCCGTAAATAATTTATATGTTTATTTGGTCATTGAAAAATATTCCATTGTTTTGTTCCTATGTCTGAAGAACTCCGTTTATATATAATCAAAAGGTTTCTGAATGAGTTCTCCTTCTTTGTTCCGGTTATATATATTTTCTCGCTAATAGTTTCTGCACTAAGATACAAATCATACTATACAGAAAATCTTATCTTAATACCACTTTTTTCTATCTATATTCTACCTTTCACGCTGACATTTTCCTATTTCATATCTTTGAGCTTGACCATCAGAGATCTCAGAGAAAAACTGAATTATCTTAAGGTATTCGGTCTATCAAATAGAAATTTTCTTCGATTCATATTTCTCCTTTCGTTTTTATCTTTTGTTCTATCAGTATCAGTAGCTTTCGTTTTATCTCCAAAAGCATTCTATCTAATTGAAGAGAATTTGGTTTCATCTCTGAAAATTCAAAAAAGGAAAAACAGAGAATTTGTTGTCTGGGGGAATAATCTTCTTTTTGCCAAGAACATAGAAATCAAAAAAGGTATCATAATTGCCGAAAACGGTTTTCTGTTTGATGGGGAAAGAACAGTTAAATTTGAAAAAATAAAATTACAAATCAGATCACCAAAAAGTAGGTTCGGCAAAGATATAGCTGAGCTGCTTTCAGAAGAAGATGAAAAAGGCAAAAAAGAAGTCATATATATATCGTCAACTTTTTTCTCTCAGGTATCATGCTCCCCTTCTATTTTCAACTCAGTTGCCTACCTTTTATGTAATCCTGTTCTGATTCTGCTATCAAAATTACTCAGAGACTCTCTTACATCAGATAAGTTTCTTTATATAGCTGCTCTGGTGCATACAATAGCTTTTACTGTCTCACTTGTAATGATCAGAGCAAAAAGATTTGAAAAGTAAAACGCAAAACTTATAGGTACCCTTAGATCTCAATTGAAAATATAGAAGAAAGTTGCATTTTATTATCCTTGAATATAACTCTGTTATTCTGTTGATCAAAAATTATTTTTCCTTCAAGAATTCCTTTTATAACAGCAGGATAAATTTTATGCTCAAGCGAATGGATTTTTTGTTCTATTTTCTCGATTTCCTCATCTGGATCTATTAAGGTAGCAGCTTGTGCTATAATAGGTCCGCCATCAACCGATTCATCTACAAAATGAACCGTGCAACCGGCAATCCTAACTCTTTTTTCTACAGAAAGTTCTATAGCGTTTGTCGTTCCCTCAAAAGCTGGGAGCAAAGCCGGATGAATATTCAAAATCTTTCCTCTCCAATGTGAAACAAATTCTGGGGAAACAACTTTCATAAATCCAGCGAATACAACAAGTGATGGATTTTCTTTCTCCAAAACACAAAGTGCATTTTTTTCACCTAAATATCTCGGTTTCCAGTTTACAACTACGACTTTTACTCCATACCTGATCGCTCTCTTAATAGCACCTGCTCCAGCTTTGTCTGTTACCAGACAAGATACCTCTGCTGGAATATAATTTTCTTTTGACTTCAAAACTATGTTTTCGAAGTTTGAACCGCTACCAGATGCGAATACCACAATCTTGTGCTTCATATCACAAACGATAAGTTTAAAGGATAAAACCTTGGACACAAAAATTACTATTTTTTATATATGAGGAATTTCAAAACAGAGCCCGAAAAAAATTTTGTTGTTCATAGAAAAGACTTCGTCCCAGCTTACTTAAAGCTCATTGAAAACGGACTCTGGAGATTAAAAGAGAAAGTAGATAGAGCCCTTGAATCATTGAAAGACTGCCGTATATGTCCCAGAAACTGTGGAGTAGATAGATACAAAAAAGTTGGAGTTTGCAGAGTTGGGAGATACGCTCTTGTTTCAAGTGCATTTCCTCATTTTGGAGAAGAAAGACCGCTTCGAGGATGGCGAGGCTCGGGAACCATATTCTTTGCATACTGCAACCTCAGATGCGTCTTCTGTCAGAACTTCAGTATATCTTGGAAAGCAGAAGAGAGCCTTGAACTTACTGCAAAGGAGATAGCACAAATTATGATAAAACTACAAGAAATAGGATGCCACAACATAAACTTTGTCACACCAGAACATGTTGTCCCACAGGTTATAGAATCAATTTACTACGCCGTCCAGATGGGTCTGAGAATCCCAATAGTTTATAACACAAGCTCATACGACTCAGAAGAGTCATTGGAGATCATGAAAGATGTTGTAGATATATACATGCCAGATTTCAAACTATGGAATCCAGAAAAATCGTGGAGATATCTTGGTGTCAGAGATTACCCTGATGTAGCAAAGAAGATCGTCAAAATTATGCATCAGCAAGTTGGTGATCTTGTAGTTGATGAAAATGGTCTGGCTCTACGAGGTATAATTTTGAGACATCTTGTTATGCCCGGATGTCTTGAAGATACAAAAAAAATAATGGAATACATTTCCAATGAAATATCAAAAGATACATTTGTAAACATAATGGATCAATACTACCCAGCGGGACTCGTTGAACAGAAGCCAAGGAATTACCCAGAACTCACGCGCAGAATAACTTATGAAGAATACAAACAGGCTGTAAAATATGCCCAAGATGCCGGTCTTTGGAGGATATATATGTAAAATTGAAAGATTAAAAAAGCATAGAATCATTTCGTCTAAATTGTAGGACTTATATCAATTTTTTTGAGTTAGTTTCTGAATATTATATTCTTCCACCAGCTAATCAAACTAGAAAACTATCCTTAGAGAAAGATCAACACTCCATATAAATGTTCTTTTTTCATATGGATTAATTGAATTCAAGAATGTCAGCGAAGCGTCTCCCGGTACAAAAAAAACATTAGCAAAGTCAAAAATTATGTTATCTTTTCTATAAGATATTATCGGGGTGAATTCAAGACCGAAGAAGTTTGATAAAAATGAGTCATCTGTTGAAGAATTTTCTTTAATAAGAGAAAACGCTCCACCAATCAGTGGAGTTATCTTCCATGAATCAGACAAACTCAGCTCAGTCCAAACATCTGCGACAATGAACCCTGGTCTTATGTTTTGAAAGACTGATACTTTTTCTCCAACATTGAGATCAAGATTATCTGATTTGAATATTATTTCATCTTCTGTAAGCAATATTGTTCTGCTGAGTGATTTTCCAGAATAAAGAAAAGCTGTATTTATACCATCTCTATATTTTGAATTGTCTGGACTAAGAAACATTATCTCACCACCTACGGGTGATTGCCCCTTACTTACCGCAGAAACTTCAAACGCTCCAGCAACAATTGTTTCACTTTTAAGATCCTGAGATGACTTTGCTTTCACACCACCTTGTAGTGCGACACCGGCTGTTATATTCAAATCGTCTGTGTCATACCCATACCCAGCAACAATATTGGATACAAAAAGTGGCTTCCTCACAATAGAGTTATCAAGAACATTGTATATTCCAGCAAAAAATCCAGATTGAACCATCGGAAGAACATTTATATCTTCTTCTTTACTTTTTTGTATGAAATCAAATGATAGAACAAATGTATCATTTATGAAATTGTTCGAGAATATATCGAGTCCCTCGAATGTTTGATCTGGAATTTGTCCGAGAAATAATCTGAAATTCCCGAATTTGAAGTTAGCTCCTCCAATCCAGAATCTAAGAAAAATACCAATTGGATCTGCAAAATACTGGTATCCTGCTCTGACTTTCAACGATGAAAATTTTGTTTCAGAATAAAGTTGTCTTAATAGAAATATCAGCTGGCTTCTTTCTTCCTGATCTGGACGTGAGAACGGAGAATTTCTACTCCACACATTGAATCCCAACAGAGGCTCAGCAGCTATGATAGTTTCCCCTATTGAAAATTTCAGCCTAGGCTCCGTGTAAGTTCCTATTGCTCCGGCTGTTTGACCCCATGGTTCATATATTGATTCCGATGGATCAAAATCTTTGTCGGTTTTGAAGACCACAAAATTCTGAAAATAGCCCGATAACGAAAAATCATAAGAATACGCATTTTTCACCAAAACCGCAAAGAAGAAAAAACAAACTATTTTTATTCTTCTCATGTTTTTTAATATAAAAATTTATTAGAAAATATTAGAAATAAAGCGAAAATTTGTCTTTCCGAAATTATATTATCAGTATGGCTGATGCAGCACTTGTTGTTGACGATTCAGAGATAGTAAGGAAAATTATGTCTAACTTGGTTGCGAAACTTGGCTTCCAACCAGTTGAAGCTGTTGATGGACTTGATGCAATTGAAAAATCACTTGAACATGATGTAAAACTTTTTGTTGTTGACATAAATATGCCTTCATTAGATGGAATATCATTTGTCAGACGGCTCAGAAAAACAGCAAAATACAAAGACACACCTGTGGTTATGGTCTCAACAGAAGCTGGAGAAAAAGATATGCAGATGGCGTTTGAAGCCGGTGCAGATATGTATTTCGTTAAACCCGTAAAGGTAGATCAGTTCCTTACAAAAGTTGCAAGTCTCATAAAATCAAAAGGAGCGAAGTGAAAAACCTCAATTACAAGCAAAATTACTATCAATTCACTCAATTCACTCAAGCCTCGTAAAAACATAGATTGCATCCGAATCCTACACCAAAAAATCATATTTCAAACTTTGCCTATACATGCGTCCTTTTTCTATTGAGAAACTCAAATGCTTCGCAAAAAATTTGCTTCGTCGGAAAAATAAAAAATTTCCGAATAAAAATCTCAAACTTTGAAACCTGTGAGAATAAATTCTTTGATTTCAACGGGCGAAAAAATCTATTACAAGTTTATTGCAGAACGATTAGATAATACAATAAATTCTCAAAAAATTTTCAGTAGTTCTGTTATCTGAACTTCTTAGCAGAACATACAAGTTTCATTAAGCACTCCAACAAAAAATTTTACCTCGAAATATTTTTGGATATTAAAAATACGAAGGATGTTTGAAAATTTTCTAACGGTTTCTTTATGATAATCTCCTATAAAAAACAATCAATACACTTACAGTGCTGCTGAGCAGCATCTTTTGAACAAAATGATACCAAAACACAGCAGGATATCGAAAAGTTACAATATTGAAGATTTGTAATCAAATCATTTCTTGTTTCCAAGAATTTTTTTGAGTTCCCTCAAACTCTTTGACTTCACAATCGATCTCGC
>JANXBU010000015.1 GCA_025060505.1 Candidatus Calescibacterium sp. | reverse complement strand
GCGAGATCGATTGTGAAGTCAAAGAGTTTGAGGGAACTCAAAAAAATTCTTGGAAACAAGAAATGATTTGATTACAATTCGATATTACAGCTTCTCAATATTGCAACTTTTGAATATTGCGTTTAAGCTTCCAGATTCCTTTGCTCAAAAATGCTGCTATCTGCAAGCACCTTGATGAAAATTATTGAGAAGAATATTTGAAACATTTGGTATTAATTTATGATTTTGGCTTAACTCTTTATACGAAAGAGTGAATTTTGCAAAATTTATCTTAGTTCATACAAGTAGGTAAAATTGATAAGAAATGGACATAATAAAGGAACTCGTTATAATCATACCAATTTTACTTTTTTCACTTTCAGTCCATGAGTTTTCACACGGTTATGTAGCTTGGAAGCTTGGCGATCCAACTGCTAAAAGAATGGGAAGATTAACGCTCAACCCAATTGCTCACCTTGATCCCTTTGGGATACTTTTTGCAATATTTTTCAAGTTTGGATGGGCAAAGCCTGTTCCAATAAACCCGTATTATTTCCGGAAACCACTTTTTCATATGGCAATCTCATCAGCAGCAGGTCCGATTTCCAACCTAATGTTAGCGGTAGGATTTGCTCTACTTTTCAAAATCATAAGCATATTTGTGTCTGTACCGTTTTTCGTCAGAGATTTCTTTCATATAGCTTCGTTCATAAACCTTGCTTTATTTTTCTTCAACCTAATACCAATACCACCACTTGATGGTTCAAGAGTTCTTTTTGCTTCAATCCCCGGAATGACTCTTGAAAAGAGTCTGAGGTACGAGATGTTCGGTATTGTTGGAATATTTATACTGGTTATGGCAAGCTGGTCTGGCCTTCCGATATTCAAGTATATAGTTGTTGAACCAAGCTACAAAATTCTTTCTTCACTTTACTAACAATATCAATATATACATTCACATATAGCACCGACAAACAAGAATTATAAAACAACAAATTCACAAAAATCAACGAACGAAAACTATGACAGAAAAACCAAGAAGTAACAGGACTAACACAACACCAGCTGGAACACGCGCAATGCCAATATATGAAGACACAGCAGAAAAAAGCGAGAGCCAAAAAGATATAACTAAGTAACGAAGCAAATTAAATTTCTGCTGAAAATTCTTATACCCTTTCTCCAAAATATCACCAAACTCTGAAAGAACAGTATATTCGTATCTCCCTTTAGCGTTTTTATCTTTTTTGTAAAAAGCTATTCCCTTGCCTTCAATATACTCAACATATTCTCTGGAGGTCTGACCTTTTACATACTTGAGTTCCTCCTTCAAACTTTCAGAAAAATATCCAGAAAAAATTGGAACCAGAACTATGAAGAACATCAAGAAACCCAAAAAGGAGTAGGAAAAAATGAACTTGAATTTGCTTAATCCGAACATTTGAAGATAATCTATTTTTTCACTCAACGCTGAAAAAAATCTGAATGACGAGAGAGGAAACGACAGAGGAAAAACATCAAAAAAGTACGAAGCAAAAGCCAATACAAAAACATAAAACAAATTCTGAACTTTTCTTTCCACAGAATCTAAAAGTTCTATCTGCGATGCGATGAAAGATATAAGCAGAGAAATAACAAAAGCAAAGGTCAATATACGAAAAAAGCAAAAAACAAAAAGTCTTATCACAATTTTTAAAATTTAGTCAGATGCTTGAGGGAGAGGAAAAAAAGATAAATTTCAAGACATACATAATAGGATTCATACTATTTTCATTTTCAGCAGTTGTTTCATTTTTTGTTGGATTCAAGCTCGGAAAAAGCATGGCAAAAGAAGAGTTCAGAAAAGAAGTTCTGAAAACAAAGGAAACAGAACTTGAAGATGTGTTACAAAGAATTTTTGAAAAAGCAGAACAGAAAGCTGCTCAAGAAGAAGCGCAAATAACTCCACAAGAAACAGAGAAAAAAGAAATGAACCAAGAAACAGAAAAAAAAGAAATAAATAAAACAGAAGAACTACAACAAACTGCAAAAACAGAAGAATCAATACAACAAGCCAAAATAATCAAAGCAGAAGAAACAATACAAAACACAGAAGAAAAACAACCTAAGGAATCTACGGAAAAACAAACTCCCGAAAAAGCAGCTGAATTTATAAACGAAAAAGAAGAGAAAACAGAAACAAAGCCCACCAAAAGCAAAATCCAACAGAACGGAAAAGCCGTAAGTCTCAAAGGTAAGAATCTGTGGGAAAGCGGTGGTAAATGGACTGTTCAGATAGCTTCATTTGATACACAACAGAAAGCATCAAAATACGCAGAAGAGATAAAAAGAAAATACGGCCTTCCCTCATACACAGTAAAGGCAACCAAAAATGGCAAAGTAGTATGGAGAGTTAGAGTTGGTAAGACAAAAGATAAAAAGACAGCCGAAGAAATAAGAGAATTTCTAAAATCAAAAGGAATAGAAGGAATTGTTACATTCTGATACGAGCTCAACTGAACAGAAAAACCAGCTGATATAATAAAGGAAAAATTATAAGAAATAGAAGGTAAAATTGTTAGAAGTTTCAATATAATCAGGCATATTTCTTCAAAAGAACATCCACTTCATCTTGGAGTTTCTTGACAATTTCAGATGATTTTCTGAGAGCTGAAAGTTCTTCTTCTTTCAGTTGAAACTCATATATTTTTTCCGCTCCGTTTTTACCCATAAGAACTGGGACTCCAACGAAAACACCGTTTATTCCGTACTCTCCTTCGCAAATAACACATACAGGAAGTATTCTTTTTCTATCAAAAACTATAGCATCAATCATATCTAACACAGCAGCAGAAGGAGCGTAGTATGCTGAACCAGTTTTAAGAAGCTCAACTATCTCTGCTCCACCTTTTCTTGTTCTCTCAACCAGTCTTTCAAGCTTATCTTTTGGAAGAATTTTTTCAACTGGTACGCCATTTACAGTAGTATAACTCAAAATTGGAACCATAGTGTCGCCATGGCTACCGAGAACAAAAGCAAAGATATCTTTTGGGCTAACTTGAAGCTCCTGCGCCAGAAAAGTTCTGAATCTTGCCGTATCAAGAACACCAGCCATACCCATCACTCTGTTTTTCGGAAAACCCAAAACTTTGTAAGCTGTGTAGGTCATAGCATCAAGTGGATTTGAAACAACTATAACAACTGAATTTGGGCAGTATCTTTTTGTTTTCTCAGAAACATCTTTTACTATCTTGAAGTTTATTTCAAGGAGCTCCTCACGAGTCATACCCGGTTTGCGCGGAACCCCAGATGTTATAACAACTATATCTGAATCTTTTGTGAGCTCCCAATTATCTCCGCCTATTATGTTTATATCATATCCGTAAATTGGAGCAGTTTGAGCTATATCAAGAGCCTTACCGCAAGCAAGGTCTCCAACAATATCAATAAGAACGATATCTGCAAAATTTCTTTCCGCCAATCTTTGAGCTAGAGTTCCTCCGACCATTCCTGCACCAACAACTGTTATTTTGAACTTTGCCATATTTCTTTTAGTGTTGGAGTTAAAATGAGCTTTTGAAAAATTACAGAAAGATTAAAATTATTTGAACAAAACTTGGGTCATTAAAAAAAATTGTAATAGATATAAAGGGATCTAGCATTTTTAAAATTTTTGTTGAACGGGATGTAGCACAGGTGGCTAGTGCGCCGGCTTCGGGAGCCGGAGGTCGCCGGTTCAAGTCCGGCCATCCCGATAAAACTAAATGGGACTCATATACTTCGCAATTTTCGTTGCCTTACTTATAGCGGTAATCCAAAACTACGATATTATGAATTATAAAACCTCTTTGAAGTTCTTCCATCTCCAAACCCCGGAATTTCCCCTTGCTATTCTTCTTGTTCTTTCGTTTGCCGTCGGATACATAATAGGATACATAAGATCTGCCCCAGCAGTAATAAAATCATACTTCAAATCAAAAGAAGTAGAAAAACTCAACAAAAAATTAGAAGAAATTGAACTGGAAGAAAAGAAAAAACTGGAAGAACAAAAACAACAGACGCAACAATCAGAATCACAAAGCTTATGAAATCAAGATAATAAATCAAAACCTGAAAAATCATATGAAAACTTACTTCGCTCTAGCCCTTGACATAAACGAAAAAGAAAGGTTCCAAAAAATAGTAGATGAAACAAAGGAATTTGTTGATATTTTCAAAGTAGGACCAATAAGCATTTTCTCCATAGGATTAAACGCACTAAAATACATAACAGATTCTGGTAAAGAAATCTTCCTTGATATGAAGTTTTTTGATATACCCTCTGTGGTTGCAAGAACAATTTATTCTCTGAAAGACTTCAACATAAAAATTCTGACCGTTCATGCATCTGGCGGAGAAGAAATTATCAGAAGCTCAGTTGAATCCGCTCAGAGTATTGGAATAGATATAGCAGCCGTCACTATACTTACATCTGAGAATTCAGATCTTGAAGATGTTATAAGGCTTTCGAAGACAGCAGAAAAATGCGGAGCAAAGTGGGTAGTATGCCAACCGCAATTCGCACAATATGTCAAAAAAGAAACGGGACTCAAAATAATATCACCCGGAATAAGATTGTCTGACGAAAAAGATGACCACAAAAATCCAATGAGTCCAGCTCAAGCCAAAGCTCTCGGAGTAGATATGATAGTTGTCGGAAGACCAGTTATACTTTCACCTAATCCAAAAGAACAAGCAAAAAAAATAAAGCAAATGATAGAAACATAAATTACAGTTTATACAGAAACATAAATACATTACATCGGACCGCGCTTCACCGCCTTGGGGTTTCTGGAAAATCCAACAAAATATACACAGTTATAAAAAGTGAGATTAGTAAAGAAAATAATACGGAACAGTATAAAGAAAATAAATATGGAACAGTATTATGTAATATCACTGATTTGGTCCGTTATTACTACCAAAGCAGTATATAGCCTAATCAAATTCAATCAAAAATTAAATAGAATCTTTCAGAGTTAACTTCACCCATCCGCAGGTATCTTTTTGTTGACTATCCAAAACGACAACTCTTCTTGTTTTAGGGAAATTATTCTGATATGTTCTACCTTTTGTCGCAGGACGAACCACCTTATCAAACAAATTCTGATTTTTATCTTTTATAAGAAGTCCTACTGTTAAACCAAAATAACCCTGATTTTTTCCAATACGAATAACTGGACTATCTGGTTTATTTTCTTTTTCTATAAATTCCAAACTCCGCTTGACAGAATCCGGATATTCATCATATTTTTTCTCCTCTTCAATAAGTCTCTTTGTAAATTCATAGCAAATGTTAAAGATATTTTTTATATCTGAGATAATCCCTTTATGCTCATCAGAGAAGCCAAGTTTATTCAGAGAAAATTGTTTATAATCAACTTTGATATCGCAAAAGAAAGATTCACCCTTCTTACAGAACTCCTGAGAGAAGGAAATATTTCTTGAGGAACCAATAATTTCCAGATCTGAAACAAACAAACAATCTTTTGGATCTTTGAGATTACTGTCTCCTATAATAAGGAATCTCAAGAGATCTGTTCTGGAATCGTAGGCTTTTTGGCTTGCTATAAGAACCCGAGCTTGCATTTCTTTCTCCAAACTAACAACAGCTCTTCTAAGATTTTTGATATCTAATGAATTTGTAGCAAACTTCTCCAAAATATCGGTTAGTTTCTTCTCAAACCAATTCCAGTGTCTTGAAAGGAGGTGGTATATAAGTGCGGTTCTAATAGCCCCCTTTATTTCTGTTCCGGGTATATAAACGGAGTTATTTTGCTTTATAAAACAATCTATATCTCTACTCTTCTTAGAAAAACATTCAACAGAATAAAGAGCATAATCTTTCAGTTTATCTGGCTTTTCCCTTAGATAATCGGAGAAAAACTCTTCCCAGAAATGTTTCCTCTGTGTTTTCTGAAAACTTTGCTGCTTTAATTTAAGTATAAAGTCCGAAAAAAATCTAGAGTTTCTTTCATTACTGAGAAGGTTCCTTTTAACCTTATCAAAATCTAAGATAAATATTTTTGATCCTTCCTTGTAATACGATAGTTCTTTATACTTCTCTCCGTTTCCTATGTGTATTGGAGAGAGAGTTTTTATCTCTACTTTCATCTTTTTGTTTGATACAAATTTACCACATTTACTACTACATCATTTCAAATTTCCCAAACACATCAAAAGCGAGACCATTTTGGTATATTCTATTGCCTGCTATTTCCTTAACAACCGGAACCGTTCCGTACACATCTTTCTTTTGCTTTACACGAAATATTGAACCTTCTTTCAAGTATATAACTTTTGATTTGAATATATCTTCTCCCTTGAATTCACCATTTGATTCGACCTTTGAGCGATAAGGCATAACCTCGTAAAATATAGGCTCAACTTCATCTTGCTGTGGAATATATCTTGAAAGAGAAACAAATATATCTGAATCAGACACATTCCGAAGATTTGATTCACCCATAATCTTTATTCTGAAAAATCCTTTCCCCGTTGAACGATTAGCACCAATTCCGGTATCTTCAAGATATCGAAAAACCGGCCTGAAAAAATCTATATCATCGGTTCTCACAAGAAAGTGAAGAGAGAAAATACGAGAACCGAAATATTCAGTCTGATAAAAAGTCTGTCCAGATTTACCTGTTGAAAGAACAATTCTATCAATTGAATTTTTCTGAACGAGAGTAGAAACATATACGGTCTCAAAAGAAATATCAAAAATATCTCCACATTCTTCAGACTTGATCATCATATTGTTGAATATCTTTATTTTTCCATCAAGATAGTTCTGGAATAACGTGTTCTCACCGACTCCATCTAGAATATCCAGAAAAATTTTCTCAGAAACGTATATAGCTTTTTTAAACTTTTTGTATTTAGATATGTTGTTGATCAACGTTCTTTTTTGTTCGACATTTTTCCCATCCAAATTTCCTAAATCAACAGATTCTCCAAGAATAGGTTTTGGATAGAAAGCGCAAGCACCATCTATATAAGGGAAAGAAGAAGAGACAACAAATTTTCTTTTCTCAATAGAATCAATAAGTTTTTGCGGTCCATATATTCTAACTATACCCCAACATATTGCTCCAAATAAGGTATCAGAAGAAGGAAACTGATGAAAAGATGAGACTGGAAAAAGTCTGATATCCCAGATTTTCATAGATTCTTGGAGAATGCATCAAAGTTTTTGAGAATATCTCTCACAGTTTTCTTTTCTAAAATTATTTTATCTTCCCCACCTCCGATGTAGTATTCATTAACGTCTCTTTTGATAATCCTTACATCCTCAAAAGAGATTTTACCAGAACCTCTACTACCCCCTCCTCCAAGATAACTATCTTCCAACAGAGACATTCCTTCAAAGACCTTTTTCAACCTACCTTTATCATCATCTCTATAAACATCAAAAATCATCTCGACCTCAAAGACGGAGTCAACAGGAACTCTTTCCATAGAACGTGGATTTGCAGCAGATGTTATTCTATCTATTGCGTTTTCTGTCTTGACCTCTGTGTATATTCCTTTTCCAAGATATTGTTTCCATTTTTGTATAGTTCCCGTTCTGTTGTTTTCATCGAGCATTTTTCCGTCGTCTCCAAAAAGTCCTTTTGGGAAACTATCTCTTACAATAAGTCGCGTTGGTTCCTTCTTCACATTCGCACCAGCACCTGCACCAAAAACAATGCATACATCACATTCACTACAGTTGCAAGGAGGAGCGCTAATTTTATTACCTTTTATACCAACCATATACTCGACCCTTGACTTGTTGTTATGTATAGTAGTCCATTCAAGAAGACTCCTCATTTTACCTTTGAGAGAAGAACCCGGAATGTACGGATAGCCAGTAATCGGATCCTTAATAACAGGATTATCCATACCTCCTATTTCAAAGCCTTCAACGGTTCCACCTATGTGTAGCCCGGTTATACACCTGAGATCCGCCTTTATAATGTATTTGCCAGGAGTCTATATTGATTCATATCAAACAACCTCCTTTTTAGTTTGAAATCTCAGTTTATAGTTTATCATTCTCTTCACCCTCTCTTTTCCTTGTACTTATAGTAAGCAATTATTGCTGTAAGAAACTCTACAAAACGCTCAAAATCTTCAAATGTCTTGATCTTCTGTCTGATGCACACTTCCATAACTCGGTAGAATTTTTCATCTACCACATCTCTTGCAACGCCATAAACCAACTCAGGTATAAGTAGATCAAGCTCTCTTTTGAATTCAGGATCGATCTTTTCGCTACTTTTTTTCCTTTTATCTTTGATTCAAGATTCTTGACATGCCCGAAGAATTTCCTTATCTGATTGAACTTCATTCTTCCCGCGCTAGCTATTTTGCTAGCAAGCCCGTCTTCAAAAGCAAACAACTCTGGCTGAAGGTCTTTTAATGTTTGAAGTTTTTCTATGGTTCTTCTAACCTCATCCGCCTGATCCTGTGATTCTCTGTGTTGTGATCTTTCCTTACCTCCCCTTTGTTCCACAAACTTATACCTCCTTTCTTGTTTTTAGTAATGCATAACTTACTGGAATTTTTATGTTCTTAAAGAACAAACCTCTGTCAATTATAAGTTTTTGCATCAGGTATTCTCTTATATTATAATCATCTATGTTTCTTGCAATCTGATAAATAACAGCTGGTATATAATTCAGATCATCTCCGTTCCGATATTGCTTATATATACTCATCAGCTTATGAACGAAACTTCTCGGAATTTTATTACGTGATATGAAATCAAAAAGACTCTCACCGAATTCCATAAGCTTTTCAAAATCAGCCGAATTCTGTGTGCTCCATTCTACGGTATCACCAAATACAGTGATTCTGTTCCTTCCTTTGTCTTTTGAATATTCAAGAAACTCACCAGCAGATTTTGCAGCAAGACTTATTGGATACTTTGGTCTACATACAAAAATACCAGCGGAAACATTTATATCTGGATTATAACAAGTGTATTTCTTGAATTCATCTCTTATTTTCTTCGCAAGCTTTGGTGTCTCACTCCAAGGACCAACAATCAAAAGATCATCACCTCCTGAATAAACAACATAAAATATCTGACTAACTTTGTCTTTGTGCTCCCAATTATTGTTATTATCTTTCTTCCATTCTTCAAAAGCATCATTGCATATTTTATTTATGTATCCACAGAAAAATAAATCTAACATACGGCTTACAGATGATAACCTTGATATTGATCTTCTACTGCTTCCACTCTCCCGTTCAAATCCAACAGAAAAAATAAGTCCAAGAAAATCGACATCCATTTTCAGTATTCCCAGTTTCTTATCTCCAATACTTGAATCAGCTATAATTTCAAAGCTAAGAACATTTCCCTCTTGAACACTTGCATCCTCATCTTCCGAATCTTCAACAGAGAAACTTTGTTTCGCCAATGGTGCAGAATTCCCAACAAAGCGAAAGCCGGGTATATCTGATACAATTTGAGTTTCGTTAATTTTCAGTAAATCTAAAACCTTATCAGAACTCAACCAATTATCAACCATACTTCCAGAAACATCTTTTAGTATATAAACTGTTCCAAAATCTCCAAAAGGCACTTTTTCTCCATCAAAATTTCCTGATATTTCTGATAGACAGAACATAATATACTTTGCTCTTGGAAGAATCATTCCAATCCTCTCATGCAGATCACACAAATTACACGGCCTTTGATCATCTTTCAATTTACTTACACCACAAACTCTACAAACCTTTATACCAGCTTCATATTTTTCTATCAGTTCATAATTACTTTTGAATAAGAAGCCGAACTTCTTTCTTTTTGCTGTTGCTAGCTTTTTTTCAAGCTCATCCAGTAATACAGAGTAGTTGTTGCTGAGATCTTTTCCGCTTGCTTCTACCCATTCAATAACAATACCCAACTCTCCACCATATTCTTCAAACAGCCAACTGTTCAGTTTATCTTTCAATTCTTCCAACATATTCTTCGTTTCACTAAAGTTCGGCAAAAGGAGTTTAAACACTCCGCCCCCGCAGAAAAGTATGTTAGATAAGAAAAGTCCAACTTTCTCTACTATGTATCTTGCAATAACCTCCGGAAGCAAAATAAGATAGAATGAACGACCCCTTAATCTTTTGGAAATACCACCTATACCCTGGGCACGAGCTATTCTGTAAATGAAATTCTGGATACCCGAAATATCTGCTCCAACAAGCAGAAATTTTTATCTTTAACATCCTTTGCCAAATACAATGCTCCAGCTATTGCAGAAGCAATCTTCAAATGGTCAAAAAGAGAAATATCAGGCTCACTCTTGTATGTGGCACTCGGAACACACCAAGCATACTTCTGCAGAATGTAATAAACAGAATTCAGATAGTGCCTAACACTCAAAGGACGAATTTTCTTTATTTCATCCTCAAAACCTTGCCATAATTTTTTATATTCCTGAACCAAATTTCTTCTTTGAGTTTCAACCGGAAATATATCTCTGCTATTGCAAGACAAGGGTTCAAGTTTATACGAAAAATCATTCACCTTTGATTGATTCAAAAGATATATCTGCGTAAAAATTGAACTCAGACTCTGTTCTCTTGGATCCCCGAACTCTTCATCTTCAAGTTTAACCCTTTCTCCCGAAGCTATCCAATCTGCCTCTGTTATAAAATCTATAACCTGATGATGAGAGTTTATAGCATTTCTTACAATCTCCTTCTCTTTATCTGAAAACAAATCAGTCAAATTCTCTGATATAGATCTTTCAAAGAATTCCAGACCCAAACCCTGGTGATCCTTATTGCTTTCTTGGGTTGATCTTTGATAGAACTTACCTATATCATGCAACATAGCTCCCAGAATTATTGCTTCCTTCATTCTATCTGTTCTGTCTTCCCCCCTATTTTTCATACTCTCTACTCCCCTTATTGAGTACTCATAACAATAAGAGTAGAAAACAGGAATATAAATAGACCTGATAAACTATCAAAATTTCTGAAATCAACGTAGATCATACTATCAAAGCAAAAAATTTAATAAAAAGTTAGAGAATTTTGTTGTAATTGAACGACCCTTCAATACATAATAGATTCATAATCAGAAATCATAATCGAGGTGGATTCATAAAAGACTTAGATTCATAAAAGAGTTAAAATTCAAAGGTTGATTTTATTATTCTGATTTTTTCTTTCCGAAAACTTCTTCCTCTAATTTCTTTAACCTTTCGTATATCTCTGGCAGTTTTGTGTATAGTGAATGAACCTTCAAGAATTTGATTCTTTCCATAGCTGGTTCTCCCATATATACCTTACCACCTTCAATATCAGATATAACAACAGCTCTGGCTCCAAGAATTGTATAATCTCCGATCTCCACATGATCCACCACCCCGACCTGTCCGCCAAAAACACAGAACTCTCCAACCTTTGAGCTTCCAGCTATACCAGTCATAGCTGCTATTCTTGTTCCTCTTCCTACATAAACATTATGAGCTATCTGAACCAGATTATCTATTTTAACATCATCTCCCACCTCAGTTATGTTCATAGTTGCTCTATCAATACAGGTATTTGCACCTATTTCTACATTCTTTCCAACTTTAGCTATACCAACCTGCGGGATTTTGAGAATATCTCCAAAGTATGAAACAAAACCAAACCCATCTGCACCTATCACAGCTCCAGAATGAACTATTGAGTTATCGCCTATTTCACAGAATGGATAGACAACAGAGTTCGGAAACATAAAAACCCCACTACCTATTTTTGCTCCATCTCCAATAAAAACTCCGGGCATAACAACCGATTTTTCTCCAACTTGCGCATCAGCACCAATGTATGAGAAAGGAAATATCAAAGCAGATTGATGAACATAAGCTTTTGGAGAAACATAAGCCAAGTGCCTTGCATTTTCAGGGAAGCTCAAACTATATTCCCATAAAGAAAGTATTTTGAGCATTGCAAGCAATGGATTTTCAACCTGTATAAAGTTCTCAACCCTGATCTTTGATAAAATCTGTTTTCTCCTTTCAAAGAAGTCCTGAGATACAACCAAGCACGTTGCTTCACAGCTTTCAAGATATTTTTCATATTTATCTGATACCAAAAAAGATATATCTCCTTTTTTTGCTCTCTGAATTTCAGATGGTCTGAATATTAATTCATCTGGATTTCCTTTTACGCTACCTGAAACAAAGTCTGCTATTTGACCGATAGTCTTTGAGATCTTGTACACTATTTTTTCTTCTGCTGTTGCTGTTGTGGTTGCTGTCTTTGATTTTTCTTTCCTCTCCACTCCCTGTTATATATATCTATGACTCTGAAAGTTATATCATCAGCATCTTTAACATAAAGTATTTGAGATTTTTCAAGAACCAAATCATAGTTATCCTTCTCAGCTATATCGGATATAATTTTTCTAACATCTTCCAGAACTTCCTGAGTAAGCTTTGAATCAAGCTGCTGAATTTCTGCCTCAGCTTCACGAAGTTTTGATAGAAAGTCAGATTGTTTCTTTTCTATTTCAGATTTTTTCTTATCAAGTTCCTGCTGAGACATAAACTTGGATTTCTGAACAACATCGTCTTGAAGTTTCAATATTTCATCCTGCATTTTTTTCAACTCCTCTTGCTTCTTTTTGTACTCAGCTTGAAGTTTGTCTTTTGCATCTTTTGCTGCTTCTGCTTCCTGAATGATCTTTGCCAAATCTACAAAAGCTACCTTAAACTTACCCTGTGCATATAACGGAATAGACAACAATAAAGATAGAAAGAACAAGAAGAAAGCTGTTCCTATACTTTTGAAATACATATTACTATCAAACACCTTCATACATACGATATAAATAGAATTTCAATATATATGGAATTTTCAATTTGTAGTCTAATTTATAGATTTTGCAGGATATAATCCGGAATACAGTTCCAAAGAACTCCGGAATGAGATCTCACTTTTCTCAACCTATTTGAAGAAAACTTTTGAATCGCATAAGACGAATCGGAAAACACCGGAACAAGTCTAAATCTATTTAAAGCAAACTTTACAGCTTCAAGCTCGTTTGAATTTGATGTAGCTTCTCTTCTGAATATGAAAATTTCTCTGACCCTTCCAGAAACAACATATACAACACAAAATCCCTTTGGACTACCATCAACAAAAACCTTTTTCCCAGCATCTTCAGCCACAAGAGAAAAAATCAAACTAACAAAAACATCCTTATTATAAGGAACAATCTTTATTCCGTCTTTACCAACATAAACATCAAAATTCTTTCCGCCCTGAAACCATCTACCAATAAGATATATATTTTTTGTCTCAACCTCAACAAATCTGTTTGAAGCAAATCTGAAAGATAAACCGAATATATCCTGAACTTGTTTATTATTCATTTTCAGAAAATACGATAAAAATTAGAGATTAATTAAAGTATTTAAATAAAATGCTTGAAAATCAAATAGAAATCATAAAATCAAAATTGATTGAATTCGGTAATCATGTGAACATAATGCTTGAGAAAAGCACAAAAGGATTACTAGAAAAAGATGAAGCACTCCTCAAAGAAGTTATTGAGTTAGATGAACCAAAATGTAATGAGATGGAAATAGATGTAGATGAGTTATGTATATCAACCCTTGCAAGATTCGACCCAAAGGGGAAACTTCTGAGAACAATAGTTATAGCTTTAAAGATGAACAATGATCTTGAAAGAATCGGAGACCACCTTGTAAACATATCTCAGAGCGCACTTTTTCTGATAGGGAAGCCACAGGTCAAACCACTGATAGACATACCTCGCATGGCTCAGGAAGTAAAAAAAATGCTTTCTGATAGCGTAAAATCTTTCATAGAAGAAGATGATGCTTTAGCAAAACGTGTTTGTGAGAATGATGACATAGTAGATTCATACAGAGAACAAATAATAAGAGAACTAATAACCTACATGATCTCTGATCCAACAACCATAGAAAGAGCACTTCATCTTATCAGAATTTCCGGAAACCTCGAAAGAATAGCCGACCTTTCAACTAATATATGTGAAGATGTGATATTCTTGGTGAAAGGAGAAATAATAAAACACAGAAAGAAAATAACTTTCTGATAACTAGCAATATTCGTTCAAACCAAATCAACAAACTTACCTTGATAGTTTATTCAAAATGAGTCTCAGCAAAAATCTGATGAAAGAGATAAAATCAAATATCAAGTATGTCTTTCTAAAAGGATATAGCCTCAAAATTCTGAGAATCCTTTTTAGAGAAAAGTAGAAAAGAAAATATGCTGAGATCTGAAACAACGAAAGTTTCCAGTGAGGAATATCTCCAACGCTCAGCTTAGAGATAAAATGACCAAAGTCATCAAAGCTTTTGTATTTTATTTTGCTTTTTGCGATCTCAGCAAGCTCTGTTCCACCCAATGGATTTGCAATAAAGAACATAGCATTAGTAACTGGACTAGAAAGAGCCCACTTTATGGTTTCTTTTGTTTCTCTCTCGGTATCTCCGGGTAGTCCCAACATGAAAGTAGAAAGAGTGTATATTCCGAGCTTATTGAGTATATGAAGATTCTTCTGGACTCTCTGTATGTTCAGATTTCTCTTTATGAGTTTCTGCAATCTTGGAGAAGAAGTTTCAAATCCAAAGCTAACATAAACTGTTCCAGCTTTCTTCAGTTTATAGAGTGTTTCTTCATTTTTGATTATGTCTAATCTCAGCCCTCCCGTGAAGAAAAGTCTTAATTTGAGACCACCGGATATTATAAGCTGAAGTATTTTGTTGACTCTATCCTCATTCAGATTAAAAATATCATCTGCAATCAGAAAGTTTCTGACATTAAATTTGTTGTACAAAAAGCATATCTCGTTATAGACCCTTTGCGGTGAGTGTTCTCTGTACCTTTTACCAAAAGGAGTTGAGCAGTAAATACATTTGTATGGACAACCCCTTGATGTAAAAAGCAGGACATAAGGCTCCGGCACTCTGAAAGGAAGCTGAGATCTATACTTTGTATATACATCTAAATCAACCATATCGTAAGCAGGAGGTGGAATTGAATCTAGATCCTCTATTGGCTTCCTCGGAATAAAAAATACGCTACCGTTTTTTCTGTATGCAACTCCCTCTATTTTTCCAATGCTCCCAGAATCAACAGATTCAACAAGTTCAAGAAAAGATTCCTCGCCTTCATAGGGAATTACAAAATCTATACTTTCCTCATCTAATGTTTCATTTAGGTATCCAGTTGGATGTGGTCCCCCAACGACAATAGTCACACTTCTGTTGATTTCTTTTATTTTTCTGGATACTCTGATCATCTGCTCAGCTTCGGTCGTCATGCAAGAAATTCCAACAAGATCTGGTCTAAAACTATAAACAATATCCTCTACTGTGCTTTTGCTAACATACATATCAAGAACTAGAAATTGGTCTTTGTCTTTTCTACAAGAACGTGTAAAAGAAACGAGATAAAGCAATCCAAGAGGAGGAGCACAAGCTGAAAAACTCGCAGGAGACGAACTATTTGGTTTTATCAAAAGTATTCTCATTTCAAAATTCTATCAGAAACAAGATAATTATATATTATTTCTGCAACAAGAGTATTACCCTTAACATTGAAATGTCCATCCGCGTGATATATTCCGTCCGCATTTTCCTCTAAATCTGAAAAATCAAGAATGTACATATTGTTTTTTTTATCTGTTAGATAAGCCCTTAGCTTCTGGGGAAAAAATCTTTCCTGGAAAACCAGGAGAACAAAATCTGTTCCTTGCTTAACTGACTCGGAATAAACCTTTTCTATTGATTGAACAGTAAAATCAACACCAGAATCACAACTTGAATAATACATTCTGTATCTTCTTTGGGGAGTATAGCCATAGTAATATGTTTCAAAGAGGAGCTTAGCAAAAGTAAAAGTAATCAGATATCTTTGCAGACCAGAACTAACAAAGTTATTAAGTGGGTGAGGAATGGGAAGCTTCTTTCTGTTCACAAAATAAAAATCATCGCATGGATCAGAAAAGTTTATCTCAAAAAGAAGAAACTTTGGTTTAAGTTTGAGTGCATAATTTTGAGCAACTATTGATTTCTGAGCGGTTGAGTAGCCTCCAACTCCCATATTTACAACATCTGATTTTATCTTATCCTCCAATATCTTGACCCAGCAATGGTGGTATTCCACACCTATACAAGCCGATATAGAATCACCAACAGCTACTGCAAAAACCTCAGAAGAAATACCATTATCTCTAAAACCTATATCTCCGAATCCAAGATCTACTGTTTTTATCTCATGTTCATACGAATCGGTTTTCAACACAAAAGATCTGTTTGGGAGATACTTGTAAAGAAGCTTCTGGTCGGATGTTATAACTTCACCGCCACCCATTTCAGTGAGAATATATGATGATATGAAAAAGCTTATGAAACCAGATCTATGTCCAAAAAAGAAAAAAGCTCTAAAAAGAACTTCAAGGACTAAAATAAAAACAAAAAACAGAGCAAAATAGAAAAAAATATTTCTAATTTTCATTTAATCTTTTTCTCAAACATAGCTTTTCAAGTTCATTTTGCACTATGAAATCCTTTATTATTTCAAAAGCTGCTATGTTTCCATTTATATTCAGATGCCCGTCGTTAGGGAGATAAATATTCTCAAACTTTCTGCTCTCAAAATAATTCTGAAGATTTATCATTTTCATTTCCCTACTATATGCAAATTCAACTATTGGTTTTATACTGTGAAATAGCACCAATATCAATCGTACACCAGCTCTATTGCAAACATCTATAGCTTTTTCCAGTGATGCTATGGTATAAGAAACACCATCTTTATACTTAGATACATAATCTTTGAATTTTCTCTCGTACGTGTAGCCGTTTAGGTTATCCCACAAAAATCTCAAGGCAAGATAAGAAGCAGAGTAATACTGTATTCCCTTCTCATAAAATCTGTTTATCGGATGTGGTATAGGTCGTTTCATCTTGTTAGCGAAGAAAAAATCATCCGATGGATCTGTAAGATTTATATCAAGTAATATAACCTTCGGTTTAAGTTTCAGTGCATAGTCTTCAACAAGCATGATCTTCTGCGCTGAGCTATACCCTTCCACACCCATATTCACAATATCACAACCAAGATATTTTTCAAGAAGTTCGACCCAGCAGAAATTGTAGTCCACACCTATGCAAGCTGTGAATGAGTCTCCAACTGCCACAGCAAAAACATCACCAGATATTCCATCATCTACAAATCCAATATTTCCAAAACCAATATCTGTAGTTTTTATCTTATACTCATGATCTTTTGTCTTTATTATTTTGAAGCTTACATTTGGTAAATATTTGTAAAGCAATTTCTTATCTTCTCCCAATATGTTTGTTCCATAGCCTTTAAGAGAATTCATAACGCTTGCGAAAACAGAATAACTTACCAGACCAGCATTATACCCATAAACAATAAACATTCTCAGAGAAATCTCTATCAATATAAGTAAAAGTACTATGAGCAAAACTGTAAAGAAGAATTTTTTATTCATACAGAAATTTTAATTTCGAAATCTTTGGAAATTGATCAAAAAATACTTGATCTTCGGTTGAAAATTTTGATTTATCTGACTAAAAACTGACTTCGTAAGAAACGCAACAAGATTGAATAAAAATTTTACACAAGAAACAATAATTTTTGATCTGCTGATTGACAAAACTCTCAAAATTTTTTTCAAAGAAAAATTTGTATATATATTTGCTTTGAGTTGTAGATAAAAAAGATCCGATGGTCTGAGCTCTGTCCAATCAATCTTGTAATGGTAATAGGGAAGTTGAGGATAAGTTGAAAAATATTCCCAGTCCTGATCAGAGAAATTATATTTTCCATTCAAATATTTCTCGTATAAATCCGAACCGGGATATGGAACGAGTATTGAAAGCCTTGTTATATCTGTATCAAGAGATTTAGCAAAACTTATAGTTTTTTTGGCAGATTCCTTTGTTTCACCAGGTACACCGAGCATATAGAGTCCCATAACCTTTATACCAAATTTTTTCAGAGATCCGACAGCTTTTTTGACTCTTTCAACTTTTTGCTTTTTGTTAAGATTTTCAAGCAAGGAATCATCTGCTGTTTCAATACCTATTGAAACCATCTCACATCCCGCTTCTCTCAGAGCTTCCGAAAGTTCATCGTCGATTATATCTACCCTTGTCTCGCATTCCCAGGAAGCTATATTACCTATTTTTCTCTTTGCCATATATTCAAGTATCTTCAATCCTAACGACTTTGATGGTGGAAAAAGTGGATCTACGAAGAAGAAGTTCTTACATCCAAATTCCTGATTGAAAAATTCAATCTCATCACATATATTTTGAGGTGATCTGATAATATATCTGTTACCCATAAGAACCGTACAGAAATTACAAGAAAAAGGGCAACCCCTTGAAGCTAGGAATGTTAAGGTAAGATCAGAGTTTCTCCTCGCGGGCATAAAAGGATAAAGAGTATAGTGTTTGAAATATTTTCTGAACAGGTGCCACGCCGGAAATGGAAGAGAGTCAATATTTTTTATTCTTTCTCGTTCTGGTGTCTTAAATATAATGCCATCTTGCCTGAAAACTATTCCTTTTACATTCTTTAGATCCTCTGGGTAGAGATCAGCATATCTTTGGAACAACCTAAGTATATCTCTGAATGTTTCCTCACCCTCTCCTATAACAACAATATCTGCAAGATTTTTTGAAACTATCTCATCTGCAAAATATGAAGCGTGAGTATGTCCCATTATTATTTTAGTCTTCGGTAGAATGCTTCTTACAGCTTTGGCTACATTGTAGGAAAAATTTGCCGTCTGAGTTATCACAGATATACACAATATGTCAGGTTTTGTCTGCTTTATTGTTTGAACAACAGAACGAACATCAAGCCTTTCTACATAATTATCAACAACATAGATTTCATCTGTAAAATCCAAAGATATAGAAGATAAATAACCAGCCCAAAGAGGAGAAAATGGGGAGTCAAAGAATCTATACAACCCAAGTTGCTTTTCTAAACTCTTAGAAGAAGGATTTAGGAAAAAAATCCTCATACGAAAACGATCTTACACAATCTTATATATTATAAGCACAGCACTCTTTGAGTGGAAATTATTTATTCCAAAATTCGTTGAGAGAAACAAAAAGGCAAATTTAGAATGAAAAAACTAATTTTAATAGAACAATCAGGGTAACAGCAGATAAAATAATTTTCTGGTATAAATGAAGTTGCGAGATACAGTCATATCTCTTTTTTTATCAGCCCTTACAAACTCTTATATTTTATTTCTTTCGGTAAGTCACAAAACACCAATTTACATCGATCACGATGAGGTAATATGGACAAAAACCTCTACTTTTTGTGGAGGAGAATTTGCGTTCTATGAACAAAAATGGGGACTAATAGTTCTTGTTTTATGTTTAATTTATCCACTGCGAGCAATAATAGATCCATACTATATACCAATCATAAGACCATTTATAGTGTTTCTGGTCTGCTTCTTAATCCTGAAAATGTTAAGAAAACTGTTCAAAGATGAAAGGACTATTTTATTCGTAACGCTTTTACACTTTTCATATTTCATAGGAGTTCCGGGAAGTCCCTATCATATCTTCAGCTTAATCAGAATTTTCAGTCCATCCTATTTTCTTCTATTCTTCCTTATATTCTACATATCTTTCTTGAATTTTCTGGAATCAAGAACAAAAAGAAATAAAGTTATCGCCGGATTAGCTTTTGGCATAACATTCTACTCATCTTCTCACTGGTACCTTTATGCAACCGTGAGCATTGTACTTATGACTCTTTACTTCGCAATCTCAAAGAGAAACGAAGAACTAAAAGATTCTATACAAATAATCCTGATCGGTATAGCATTTGGTATTCCATCTTTAATTTTCAACTACTTTCAGTTTCAAATTCTTGGTGAGAGTGTAAGAAGAGGTGGATACTTCATCACAGGTGTTCACAAAATTATGGCATCTGATCCCCAAGAAATGTACATAATGCTCGGATTCTTCACATTATCCACGGTATCGTTCTTGTTGTCCAGAAATTTTTCTCCGAAGAGTATGTTTTGCTTACTTTCATCTTTTTCCGGAATAATACTAGTTTTAGTAGAGCTGGTATCTGGCGTATTTATTTTAACACTTAATCATGTAGTATATCAATTCAATCTGTTTAACAGAATAAACCTTGGATTTGCATTTGAGAGAATATCTTCTAACAAGAAGATAAGCTTTCTTCTAATTTTGCTAACAGCGGTAATTTTCGTAACAGTATGGATCACATTCTTTAGATTCTTCTTCCAAACTACAACCAAAGAATCAAACATACCTAAATGGGCATATGAATTGATAAAAATTGATATCAATAAACAAAAAAAGCTTGAAAAGATTTCAGAATGGGTCAAAAAGAATACCGAAAGCAATTCAGTAATCATATTTGAGGGAAAGGAGTCTTTCATAAAATATACAGAAATGTTTGATGAGCTGAAAATTTCTCTGATGTCTGAAAGATATGTATTTCACAGCATTATAAATTTCTTTTCAGATCTATCTGACCATGAAGTCTTTGAGAGGTTCATTTTGAGAGAGAAATTAATTGGAAATACTGTGAATGATCTGAAAGATATGAACAAAATACCGCCAGGATTTTCGGCTTTCGGAAGATTTTGGGAGGTACAAAAATACACCGGAAGAGCATTTTTTGGCATGCCTCAGAACTTCCAGATTGAAAAATATCCTACAAATTCATTAGCTATACAAGAATTCATAAAAGAAACTATAAGATTATTTTCTGATGAGAAATATTTAATTGGGCTTATAGATAAATACAAAATAGATTATATAATTCGACTAAAACCCAAAAAAGAAAATGAGATTTATCTTGAACTGCTAACAAAAATTGAAGATTACTATGTTTTCAGGTTAAAGAAAGAAAATATCAAAATAAATGGTTTCAATAAAAATAATCAACCTTAATTTAAACAATATCTGAAAACAGTACCTCAAATACTACATTTATCTTTTATATGAAATCATATCATATTGTCATCTTACTACTGATTTTTATCCTAAGAATAGCTTTTGGGATAATATCAATAAAAAATATACCAATCAATCTTACCGAGATTGATGTGTACAAAAGAGCAGAAAATATTTATCACGGAAGATCAAATTTCGATTTATACTATGCGCTCTACCCATATATAATATCTCCTCTTGCAATCTTTGGGGAAAATGGAATAATCTTATCAAGGATTCTTTCTCTGATATTTTCAATAACGCTCATAATTATATCTTTTGTGCTGACCAAAAATATATTTCTTCCTGTTCTTATATCAATTCAACCAATGAATATAGTTGTATCATCTCAATCTAAACCAGAGATATTTGTTTTTGGATTCACTCTTCTTTCTTACATATACCTGCTGAAATATAAGGAAACAAAAGAATTAAAATACATATACATAGGAGCAGTTTTCTCATCTTTGGGAATAGTTTTCAAGTACTATGTACCATCTTTCTTATCATATCTGATATGCTCACTGATACTTATCAGAAAAGAAAAGAAAAACATAATCAGGCTCCTTCTATACCAAATGATACCATTTTTAGGCTTTCTTCCATTTATCATTCATTACAATAAAGATATTTTCAGTGTAATTATAGGATACTACAACGCATATAAACCACCCAACCCACACTCCTACTATGTTCCACTTGAAGGAGAGAAAAATATATTCTCAGTTATGTTTGCTCTTACATGCTCCTTCTTTGAACTAACTCCATACTCATTGCTCATATTCCTTGTAGCAATTATATCTTCTTTTTTTGCGAGAAACTTTCTGATATTCAATTTGTTTTTGTGGATAAGTTTCTTTTCTTTATATATCTCATGGCCTTACTTCAAATTTCTCCATCAATACTATCCTATAACGGCGCCAGCCATTGCAGCTTTATCTTATGGACTAAAAAGGAGCAAAATAATACTTGCTGTTCTCATCTGTTTTATCAGTATTTCCGTTATAAGATACAAAAACTACAACTTCATCTGGGTTGATGAGTTTATAAGCAAAACCGTGAAAGATGGCGAAAAAGCTCTTTTTCTTATACCCCTTTCACACATTGAGCTTGAGACAAGGTTCAAACAAAAATATAAAGAAAAAATAGATTTTATCATCTACGATCTAGTTCCCCAAATACAAAATAAGTCAGTCAAACAGCCAATAAAATTAGAAAAATACACCTATATCTTCCTTGATACGATACATCTTTACATACAATATACAGATACAAGCAAAAAAGAAATTCTTGCAGGAATAAAACAAAATTTATCCGATTTAGGTTTTTCTCTTACAGGAAAATTTGATTCATTTACGTCAACACAGGAAAAATTAGATCCATTTGAAAGAATAACTTTTCCGTTTTTCAAAAACATGATATATCATTTTGTGATAGAGATATATAGGAAAGAAAACCAAATACCGAACGCGGAACAGAAATAAATCTTTTGAGAAAACCGAATTACATCTGTGAAAACAAGAAGATTCAAGACAAAATTCACAACAGATAAATAAAACTTATTTTTCAGGAGCACGGAAAAAATTTCAGATTAATCGTTATACCAGCTTGGGTACACGAGGTTGTAGTATTCGTTAAACGGGAGTTTTAGATTCAAAAGTGATGATATTGTTATCTTCAACGTTACAATAAGCCACCATATGTACATTCTTCTTCTGTAGCTTCCTCCAAGTATTCCTTTTATGAACCAAGGTAAACTAACATATCTGCGGCTCAGCATATAGGTAAGTTCCTCAACTTCTTCTGCCGAAAGGTTTTCTGTCTTAACAATAGGAGTTGAAAGGTCATAAAGATTATAGTCTTCTGTATTAATCCAGCCTTTTTGTTTAGCTTCCTTCCATACCTCCGTTCCAGGTATAGGCATAAGAGGATGAAACCCAGCGTAATCTGGTGAAAGCTTTTTGGCAAACCTCAAGATCTCCTCAAAGGTTTCTCTGGTGTCATCCCTCAGACCAGTTATAAAAGTTGTCTGAATAAAAACATGAGGATATTTCTTTCTTATGAGCTTAACACAACTTTCAAGAAGTTCTCTACCGTAAAAGCCTTTATTCAGGTTTCTGAAATCAGAATCAAAAGGTCTTTCAGCTCCTATACTTATATGAATCAAACCAGCCTTAACCAGTTTTTCCATAACTCCGAGCTTCTCATCCCTCATAATGTAATCAGCTCTCATAAAGCAATACCATCTGGTTTTAAGACCAGAGTTAAGAACAATATCAGAGAACCTATCTGACCATTTTGGATCAACATTAAAAGTATCATCAACCCAGACAAGAAAATGTCTTCCAAATTTCTTCACAAGATACTTAACTTCTTCAAAGGTTCTTTCTGGACTTTTTGTTCTCCATTTTGGTCTGAGCTCGAGCTCCCCGCTTTCGTTCATCTTCAAATCAGCCATCTGAATCCAAAATCCACAGAACTTACAAGAGGAAGTGCAACCTCTTGAATGATGAATTGTTGAACCATAGGATGCAAAAAGATATTTTGATTTTCCGTATTTGTCCATCGGGAGCAGATCATAAGCTGGTATCGGCAAACTATCAAGGTCTTTTATAAGAGGTCTTGGTGGATTCCTTTTCGGTATTCCATCTTCCAAACGAAAAACTATACCCCTTATCTTTGAAAAATTTCCTCCGTTCATAGCAGATAAACAGAGCTCCAAAAAGGTTTCCTCTCCCTCACCATACACTATAAAATCTATCTCTGGATATGCTCTGAGGTAGTCTTCCGCCAGAAAAGAAAAATGAGTTCCACCTGCTACGGTAATTATTTGTTTTGATATATTCTTGACATATCTGAAAAGTTTCACAACCTCTCCGGAATACAAGGCATGATTCTCTCCAGCAGCGACAATCTTTGGGCGAATATCTCTTATAGTCTTTATAAGAGTTTTCCAACCCATCTTCAATGGCATGCAGTCTATTATTCCAACTTTTATGCCATGCTGACGCAAATAAGCTGCAAGACAAGGTAAATTTTGCGGAACCATGAAATTATCATAAGCGTTAATGTAAGGCCACATCAAACGAGGAGGCGAAACTAAAAGAACATCTATATTACTCATCTCACTTAATATTAATATATTTGAGATACATAAGCATGAAATCCGTTTGATAAGCGATTTGAAAAAACTTAATGCTACATCAAAAACGAGGTGGAAAACAACATCATATATGTTCCCGTTCCGAATTTGAAAAAACTTAATGCTACATCAAAAACAGCAAAGATACCACGGAAACAAAATCAATACAAGATAAAATTCTTCACTATAACAAAGTTAAAAAATCGGATGTTGTATTAAAGAAATAGAACTTTGCTCCGCTGCAAACATTCTGCATTCTCTGGTGGCAGAAACATCTATCTCAAAAAGTCCTGCAAGATACGACTGCGATAAACCAATACAATGAAAATCCTCTACATTTCTGTTATCAAATTAGCAAAGCAGATACATAGAAAAATTTTTCAAAATTATATATGTGGATGAATTTGATAAATCTGTAAGAAAACTTCTGGCTAACATAACAGACCGCGTCACAATACTTATTCTTACAGCAAATACAAGTTTGATACTTGAAATGGAAATTTTGCAAACAATAACAATGTTTTTATTCCTTGATTTTATGATTTATGTGATACTTAGAACCTTCCTTCAAAGAACACCCGGCGATATTATGTTCGGGATTGTTATAAAAACTGGTTTTCCGAAAATTCTAAGACTATCTCTCAGATGGTTGCTCGGATACCTCTCTCCATTTAGTGGATTTCTACTCCATGTTCCCGCAATAAGATGGAAAAGCTTCTGCGACAGCATAGTCGGAATAAATTCAGAAAAGGTGTAATTCAACCACTTTTTAGCTAAAAAACGAAATATAATAATCAATACCCAATGATTCCGCAAAAAGACAGATAAACTCCAATGCTCTACTACAAAAACAGCAAAAATCTCCTGATGAAGAAAAAACTAAAATCATTGCGAAGGTATACTTACGGTAGCAACAGTCAAAGTTTTCTGTGCTGTTGCTCAGTCTCGAGAGGTCTCCAACCTATGTTCTTGCGTATGTTAGTAAATGATAAAAAAGGGATGATATTTAAATTTTTTTACTCACATCTTTATCTACTGAGGTTCCCCGCCCATGTCGCTGAACAAATATGTAGGACCTCTTAGCGGATACGGACAAAGAGCATAAAGTTCCTGACAACTATATTCTTTCGATTCATTTCCAACAGCAATCTTGACCTTATTACTTCCAGTAAACTGAACAGAAGAATTATTTACCGTTAGCTTTCCAGAATAAGGACACTCCTCACCACCCTTAATTTTGATTGGTTGATCTGTTTTTATTTGATACTCACCATCACCACACCATTGAGGCGATGTTGTAATAGAATATTTGCCTGAAACATAAAAGCTTATATCAATCACTATGTCCGTAATTCCTGAGATAAAATCAGTAACATCATTAGAATTCGTCATATTTTGACCGATATTGGATGTCGATTCGGCGGATAGTTTGAGTCCAGAAAAAGAGCTTCTCTGCTCAATATTTTTGACTAAATCTTTTTCTCTGGAATTTCCATTGATAGATATAGAAGCAGAAAGTGTCATAGATTCTTGTCCAATATCTGTTCCTATCTCAGAAACGTAGCTGATAGACGGAGAAAACTCAAACTCATAAACCTTCCTGCCTGCCTCATAATAATCTATTTTAAAGTTCTCATATTTTGAGCCCATTTTTAACACGCTTGCCCCGAGCGAACATTCAGCAAAAATCTGTGCCTTCCCGTTATATATGAAATAATTGTTCCCTTTGCTTTCATCAGGTATATCCTTGCATGAGTCAGCCGATATCACAGCTACTACACTTCTTTTATCTCCAGAAGATGAAATATTACAGCTTTCTATTCTTGCTGCTCCGGATGCACACTTTGGGAGAAATTCTTGGCAATTATCACCAATAAATTCTTGGCAAAGATCAACGCTTATAATAGTTACTTCATCCCCATAGTTATCACCATTTCCTTGCTGTTCCTTGACTTTAAATCTTTGTATTTTCTGATGAAATTTTGAGACAAATATATCATGGTACTTGAGCCTTTCATCTATGTAAGAAAATCTTGGAGCCATTGTTCCTCCTCCACCACCTGTCTCCATTCTCGCGGTAACTATTCTTGCAGTAACTATTGAGTTCAGTGATCCAGCTATTCTTTCAGAAGCTTCTTTTTGAGATGCAAAGTCTTTTTTCGGTTGAACTGTTCCGCCTCCATTACTACCACTAGATGTTCCTTCCTCTTTTGCGCATGATAAAAACGCCGTCACAAAAACAAATGTTGCTGCTAAAACTATTTTCTTCATATCTTTGCGAATTATACTAATCTGACTTATGGTTTCATAATTTTCAGAAAAATGAAGGTAAAAACGAAAATAAAGCATTCAAGCCCCTACATAGGTCAAAAAGAAGTAAATGCTGTATCAAGAACACTCAAAAGAGCAATACTTTCAACTGGAGAAATCGTTTCCGAATTCGAGAATGGAATATCAAGAATTGTTGGAGTAAAATACGCATGCGCTGTCAGCTCTGGATCTGCCGCTTTGTTCCTCACAATAAAAATGCTTCCAGAAGTGTTTCCAGAACTCAAACAGAAAGATGAGGTAATAATACCTTCTTTCAGCTGTTTTGCTCTCTCCAACTCTGTACTGATGAACCAAATGAAACCAGTATTCGCTGACATAAACATACAAAACTTCTCAATTGACCCACAAGAAATAAAAAAGAAGATAACAAAAAGAACGCTTTGTGCTGTGTTCGTGCACAGCTTCGGTATATGCTCAGATATCAAAGAGATAATAGAACTGGGAATTCCTATTATAGAAGATATAGCTCAATCCTTTGGTGGTAAGATAGATGGAAGACCAGCTGGCAGCTTTGGTTTGGCTTCTGTTTCGTCTTTCTATGCAACCAAAGTTATAACAACCGGTGGAGAAGGTGGTGCCATACTCTCAAACAACAGAGAACTCATAGAGAAAATAAAAGATTTTATTGACTACGACAAAAAAACTTATGAAAAAGAGAAATTAAGATTCAACTTCAAAATGACAGACCCAAACGCAGCAGTAGGTATCGTTCAGCTGAAAAAACTAAAAGAAATACTCCGAATAAGAAAAAAAATAGCAGAAATATATATACAAAACCTTGAAGAACTTGAAAAGGAAGATCTAATAATTCTCCCACCAAAGCAAAACAACATATTTTTTAGATTTCCAATACTCCTCAAAAAAGCAAAACGAGATGAGCTTATAGAATATCTCAACAGAAAAGGAGTATCCGCTCAAAAATCAATTTTCCGCCCGATACACTTTGATATAGAACCAGAGCTGAAACTTAAAAATACCGAGATAGCATACGAAAATTCAGTCTCTATACCTATACATCCAAACATCAAAGAAAAAGAAGCTCACACAATTTCCAAATTAATCAAATCATTCTTCTCCCAAAAAAACAAATAGTATTTGCTTCGTTGATTGATTCAACAAGATAGATTAGGAACATTGAAGAACTTCCAAGAATTTTTTAGATCAGCCTGCATTTTTGCTAAAAAATTTTATACCAAATCATCTGAGAAAAAATCTCCAAAGAAAATAACGGACATTAAAACTCCGACAAGATGCTCAATTAAATCAAAATGAAATACTTCACTGAAAATATTTATCTCTACACATAACAAAAAGATATTTCTATTCAAAGATAACTTATCATTTGTAAAGAACCAGAAACTAAACAAACGAGCAAAGAATATCAAAAATTAAAAAAAATTAAAATTCATAGTAACAAAGATGATTGATCAGCAAACGTATATTTTGAAACTTGAAGAATTCATCAGAAAAAATAAACTCAACATAGTAAAAATAGAACCACTTACTCCCGATGCATCAACAAGAAGATACTTTAGGCTGTACTTTCAAGAGAAAAAAGAAACAAATATAGCAATGGTCATGGGAGAAACAGACAAAAAGATAGTTTTTGAAGAGATAATGGAAAAAATTATAAACTTCACTGAGCTACCATATTTAAACATATCAAGGTTTCTCAGAAAAAACGGAGTCAGAGTTCCCGATATAATTATTGAGAACAAAGATGTTCTGCTTATTGAAGATTTTGGAGATACTCCGCTTGATGTGTTTGTTTTGAAAAACGGAATACAGAAAGCACTACCTTACTACGAAAACGCGATTGAAGAGCTCGTGAAAATGCAGCTTTCGGAACCAGATAAAAAATGCTACGCCTTTGAGCTCAATTTCTCAAAAAATATGCTTATCTGGGAGTTTGATCACTTCACGGAGTATTTCATGGGATTTCATCTCAAAGAAGATGAAATCATGCTCAAAGAGTTCTCAGAAATCAGCGAAAAGCTCAGCCAAACGAAATATGTTTTTACTCACAGAGATTTTCATTCCAAAAATCTGATGTGCCTTGATAACTACAAAGTCGGAATTCTTGATTTTCAGGACGCCCTGCTTGGTCCGTATGTTTATGATCTTGTGTCTCTTACCGCAGATGCTTATGTTGATGTTCCAGTGGAAGTAGAACAATATCTGAAAGAAAAATATAAGAAACTTGCAAGCAGTATAATCACAGAGGATTTTGAGGAAATATACAGTATGTGTGCTGCTCAAAGAACCCTCAAAGCCGCTGGAAGATTTATGTATATATTCAAGGTAAAGAACAACAAAAAGTTTCTTCCTTATGTGATACCAGCAGCTACAAAAGGTGCAAAATACCTTAGAAAACTCGGGATGAAATCAGCAGAGAAGATTGAAAATAAAATCAAAGAGCTGAGCATCTGAAAAACAGATAATGAATCATTCACGAAGAATAAAATATCCATATGAGAAAAAAATCAAATGCGAACAGAAGAGCATATACTAAAAAGACAAACGAAATTGCAGAGCTAAGAAGACTGGTCGCAGATTCAATAAAAAGTACAGAAGAATACAAAAGAAGCACAGAAGAATACAAGAAAAGTACAGAAGAATACAAAAAGAAATTTGAAGAATACACAAGAAGAGTCGAAGAATACAGCAGGAGAATAGAACAATATATTCAGAACAGCCAGAAAGATTGGGCGAAGTTCAAAAAAGAGCTTGGGAACATATCAAACAGAATGGGAACACTTATTGAAGATTTCATAATACCAAATATCCCATCTATATGCAAGACTCTGATAGGATTTGAACCAGATATGATCCCAGCGAGAATTGAAAGAAAAAAGAACGGAGACTTCATCGAATATGATACAATCTCACTCGTTAAAACTTTGTTGTTATAAACAAAACAAAGTCTTCTATCTCAAGCAAAGATATAGACTGGTTTTTAGAGAAAGTATCAAGGTTCAGGTATTTTTTCCTGAATACAGAGATAAGAAAATAATACCAGTTGTATCTTCTTTGTATATTCATTCTCATGTAGTAAAGTATGCCACAAGAAAAAGAGTTTATGTTGTTGGTCTGAAAGGAGATGAAATGCAGATACTCAATTTATTTCTTATTGAAAAATCTCTGAGAAATTGAAGAATTTGAAAACGAAAAAAGCAGATTTCTGGATTTCCTACTTCTTGTGGAAGTTCAACTATGAGTAATTCTGATGTTTGTTATACCATCTGTTGATATAAAAGAAGGAAGAGTTGTAAGAATTTTTCAGGGAGATCCAACGAAAGTAATTCTTTCAGAAAACGACCCATTGGAAGTTTCAAAAAGATGGCTTGAACTTGGAGCAAAATTTATTCACATAGTTGATCTTGATGCAGTTTTCGGCAAGGAACCACAAAGCCAGATTATATCAAATATTCTTAATCTTGGAGTGAAAGCAACCGTTGGAGGAGGAATAAGGAGCTTCAAAACTGCCGAGTACTACATAAAAAACGGAGCTTGGGCTGTTGTTGTTTCAACTATGATCTTTGAAAACACTCGGGATTTTGAGAAACTTTTGGATAAATATCCAGAAAAGATAATTGTGGCCCTTGACTTTGATGAGAACTTTAAAACAGCAACACGTGGCTGGAAAACCCTCCAAAAAGAGATATTTGAAATTACAGAACTGTTTGACAAGAACTTCAAAGGTTATCTCTTCACTTCAATATTTCGGGACGGAACCGGACTTGGAATTTCAAAGGAACACTTCAAAAAAATAGCTGACTTTGATTTTGGAAAAGATAAAATAAAAATAGCGTCTGGAGGAATAAGTTCTGAATCAGATATTATGTTTCTCAGGTTCCTTGGCTTCTGGGGTGCCGTTGTAGGAAGAGCTTTCTACGAAGGAAAAATAAATATATTCGAGATATAACCCCAAGATATAGTCTGATGAAATAAATGACAAAAATCAGAAGCCTGAAATCAACTGCAACCGAAAACTAACATTTCTTAAAAAACTCATAAAAACAACCGCAAAAACAAAAAAGTTTTTTACAATAAAATATTCTATTGTCATGATAAAAGAAGAAGAAAAGCTTGAAGGTAAAGTGGCAATTATTACAGGTGCTTCCAGAGGAATAGGGAAAAAAATAGCGTTGGATCTTGCAAAAAAAGGAGTAAAAGTATGCATAGCTGCAAAGAGCGAAAAGGGAACTGAAAAACTTCCGGGGTCAATATACGATACAGCAGAAGAGATAAAAAAAATGGGAGGTCAAGCCATAGCAGTAAAAACAGATGTGAGATCTGAAGAAGACATAAAAAACATGGTTGAAAAAACTGTTCAAGAGTTCGGAACAGTTCACATACTAATAAATAATGCAGGAGCTCTGTGGTGGCAACCGGTTATAGAAACACCGCCCAAAAGGTTTGATCTGGTTATGCAAGTCAATGTAAGAGCTTCCTTTATAGCATGTTACTATGTTCTTCCATATATGATAAAGCAAAAGTGGGGACATATAATAAACATGTCTCCTCCAATAAATTTATCTGTACTTCCGGGAAAAGTCGGTTATCTGATTTCCAAATTTGGAATGACAATGCTTTCGATGGGCCTTGCAGAAGAAGTTAGAGAACACAACATAGCTGTCAACTCACTCTGGCCTGCTACTGCAATAGAAAGTCAGGCAACAATAAACTTCCAGCTTGGAGATCCTAGTATGTGGAGAAAACCAGATATATTATCAGATGCTGTCATAGCAATAATCTCAAAGAAACCATCAAGAAGAACGGGAATGGCTCTTATAGATGAAGATCTTCTCAGAGAAGAAGGAATAACAGATTTCTCACACTATGCATGTGTCCCAGGAACAAATCCTCCGAGAATTCCTTTTTGACCAAAAATAATTCTGATAAGATCCGAAGTCGAAAAATCTGCAACCCAGCTTCGCATTGACCATAAAATTCAGAGCAATCTTCGAATTTATGTTTTCTCCGATAGACCAATCAGACACCCCGAAAAATAAACGCAAATAAAATACAAACAAAAATTTTCAAAGCGATAAAATTCATTTACGAATGTTTGTAGCAAAGAACAGAGCCATCAAAATCAAACATGATGATTTCGGAATCTATTTTGCTCGCTATTTCTTTACATCTCTTCTGAGCCAGATATGCTAACTTTTCAAAAACGAAAAAAAATCCGAGACCTTTTACTTTTTCTGTAAATTCCCTGACAGTGTTTGAATTCAGAAGCTCATTTTCCAAAGCTGTATCTATGCTGGTTGAACTTTTCACAATTTCTACCAGAAAACCTATATCAATACTTGATTTTTTAGCATGAGTAAACTCTTCACCTTTTGCAAATTTTGATATTTTAGCTGGGAAACCAGCGTATATGAACTTTTTTATACCTTTTGTCTCAGCGTATCGTAAAGTAAAGCCTATAAAGTCACCTATATCAACAAAAGCAATATCTGGAATTTCCGGAAAGAATTTTCTCGCAAACTCCTCGCTCTGCCTTCCGGTTGTTCCAACTATTATATCTACACCTGATTCCTTAGCCACTGAAACCTGCCGAGCAATAGATGCTTTCCATGCCCCTGTGGAGTAAGGAACAACTATACCTAATGTCCCCAAAATACCAATACCACCAACAACACCAAGACGCTCAAGCATTGTTTTTTTGGCTCTTTGAGCTCCCTCCGGAACAAATATCTCAACTTCTATTGAAATATCATTTTCATCTATGTTAAGTGCGTTCAGCACAGATAAAACAGAGTTTCTGATCATCTTTCTTGGAATTGGAGTTATATCTGGCTCCCCGATCTCAAGTCCGAGTCCAGACTTTGTAACTCTTCCCACACCTTCTCCTCCTAGAATCTTTATTCCCCTGTCCTTTCCAAATCTCACGATGCTCCCAATTTCAGCTCCGTGAGTTACGTCCGGATCATCCCCGGCGTCCTTTATAGTAGTAGCAAATGCTTCACCGTTGGATTTCTGAAACCTATGTATTTTCAGTTGAGCTTTTCTGTCTTTTATAGGTAATTCGATTTCAACTTTATCAGGAAACTGCAAACCAAAAAGAACCATCGTTGCAGCTTTTGTTGAAACCGCTGCACAGGTTCCGGTTGTCCATCCTTCCCTTAACTCTCCTTTTTTTATTCTCTGACTTTTCTCTTCTCGTGTTTCTTCCATTTCAACAAAAATTTCATTAATAACACCCCTATTCCATTTCAAATAATATTGTGCATATTCAAAAATCACTAAAAATAAAATAAAAAAAAGTTCATATACATTACTATTGTTTTCAAAAGTAACAACAGGAATTAAAACAAATGTTTATGGTTAAACACTCCGACAAGAAAAAGAAACATCAGATCTGGCAAAAATCTTCATTAAATCGTTCGCTTCTGTCTCACGGTGTAGATTGTGATTTTTAACAAAGGATTTAAAAATCTCCAAATAGAATGAAATACAATTCAGTAATCTTATCATACTGCTCTATCTCCTACTGTTTCTAGCGACTAAAAAATTGAATATACAACAAAGCAACTCTGTTAAAACCAATCAAGATTTTTCCAAGAAACAGAGATATAATATATTGTTAGCATAGATAACCTGTATTCTATCGATCGCTGTACCTTACATAAATTCCAGCATATTTAATCGTATTAAAAAGTGGAAATTTATAAAAAGGTGATTATATTATTCAGTATGAACAGGTCGCCGATCATCAAAGTTTTACCCATATTCTTTGGATGGGCACTACTAACTCCATTTTTTCTACCGAGGTTCGCAGAAGCTACTCCGGGAAATAGGTTCCCATTTTATCTATCCCATACGGTTGTTTTGAGATTAACGGGTTGTATGAACCAGTGGCTACAAGACGAGATAAACTATATTTTTCGGGATTTAGCGGGAACAGGTGATGATCTTTGTCCTCCTGGGCAGTATGTGGGACCTGGAACCTCTACCACATATGTATCGTGCGGATTCAAGACGAGGAACTTTATAAATGCATTGCTTATGGATTTACTTGATCAAGACGATAACTCTCGTGTTGTTTGTTGTTGTGACCCCGCACAGGATACCACAAATTGTACCGGAGCACCTATTGCTCCCTGCACCGGTAGTCCTTTTCCAGCAACAGGAATTTGCATGAAATTGGAACCTCAGTCTACAAATTACCTTGTAGCAGCAGGATTTCAGGCATGGGCAACAGCTGTAACATCTATGCCCGGAAACACAACAGTTTACTGGAAGGGACTTCTTGACCAGTGTCTCCCTATACCTCTTATGGGAACTACATGTTTGAATATATCACTGAACGATGTTTGTAATGGAGCAACATGCGGACCAGTTCTTAACTATAACGGGTCAACTAATCCTGGTAACTGCGCTTATCCGCCTTATACCGCAAACCTTGATGCAAATCCGTGTGATGACGGAATTTACCAGAGTGCAAATACAGACAGATTTATACTATTTTATGATGTTGTGAATGGAGTTAGTGTGAACTTTACCGTTGGTGAGTCTCCCGGCATACAATGTGGTATGGGGCCTCTAAACTACAGCTACAACGGTAAGACCTTTACAGGTAATGAAGGTTTTTTAACAATAGATTTACAACTAGGAGCAGTTGGAAACCCGCTTAGAATAGATATAGATGCTGCAACTCCATCACCGGGAAATAGAAGAGACTTTGGTAACTTTCAGCTCGCACCAAATAGAGCTACCAATGTTGCTCCGGGAAAAGGAGATTGCGATCCGAATACAGGATTGCATCAAGGGAACTGCTATGTTAGAGCTTATTTGCAGGCAGCTGGTGCTCTGAAATTAGCAATTGGGGCAACTCTTTACCTTGAGCACAGAACCGACAACTGGCCACACATGCAGGATGTAGGACTCGCCATAAGATCAATTGACTTCTCTACTCCTCCGTGGATTTCTCTACAACTTGATTGGAGATGGACAGAACAATCACCAAACTGCACAAACGCAAATACATGTCTTAGAAGAGATGCAACAGTGAAAGCTGCAAAGCTTATAGAATTCGCAGATTTAGTACTGCGCGGGCTTTTTAGATACGACTGGATTCCATCTGGTCTCCAACAGTTCTTCGGTCCAGTTGTTTTTGACATAACAGAACTAACTCAGCAGACCTTGGATTACATTGCTCCAACCTGGGTAAGACCCAAACAAACAGATACATTATTTCTTGATATATCTATGGGTGGAGAATCTGTTTTAGGAACAAATGTTTTGAGATCAAAATCTTGTTTTGCTAGCAATGGAGTTGGACCAGCTTTAAACAGAAATGAACTTTACCTTATTGCACACGGTATGATAGATACAGACCTTTTCAGAAGAGGTCAGGGCACTAATTTTGACCATATTCTTCCTTCTTGTGGCTATCAAGGATCACCAACACACTCTGCATTTACACCTGCAGCCTTTCCAACACAATTTCCACATCTTCCACACGCCGGAAATTTTGATTCCCTTGTAGCAGCATGTAGTAATGGAGACGCGACATTTATAGGTTTATCTTTTCATCAGAACGTTTTTTCCCACCTCGTATCCGATATAGCATCCTCTGGAGTTATGTGCATAGCTCTACACAAAGATGGTGAAGGCCTTGCTTCTGGGCTACCACTTCCAATATTTACAGTAGGTCAAGTCAGACTTCTTATTCCAGACCTGTACAATTTCCTTCAATCTGAGTACGGGTCAGAAGTAACAGATATACCATTAATCTTCGTTCTGAAACCAAAACTAGGCGCTGCTGTTCCTGGCTTTCCCGGAGTGCCACAAGCTACTCTTGTAGATGATACCACTTCCTGGAATCCGCTTCCTATAACTGGTGATGTTTTACTTACATTACCAAATAACGATATTGAAATATGGGTTGATGTAGATAATGTAGTTGAGCAATGGGGGTATGGACCAGGGGACGATCCAGTGGGAACCTGTTCTTATGGATACAATGCTGCTACTATGGATTGTTATGTAGCAGGTTTTGATTTTAACACAGGAACCACTCCGCCTGGGTTAGGACAAATCGCTCGTCCTCCTGCTGGGAACACAAATGATTTCATAAATAACTTCCCAGATTGCGTATCTTTTGTAGATTGTGATGGAACTATTGGTAATCCATCTGATAGAACAAATGAAAGAAGGTTCATAGCACAGTTCAACGTGGGAGTGACACTTGGGCTTGATCTGAATTTGTATGGATGCGGTAGGTTAAGCGGTAAGGTTTTTGGGAACTTACCGGCCTGGGGATTTTCTTCAACTTGGTATAATCCCTGGAACCCTTCAACTGCAGGAAACTGTACCACCGTTTCTCATTTGAGAAGAGCTGACCTTACTGTTGGATTCGTTTCTCGGGTTGGTGCAGTTTCTGTTTACAATGATGCCACAGTTGTTCGTTCATACTATCCTTTCAGTGGTGGAACCTTTAACGCTTTTCTTGCAGATGCGATAGCGGTTTTACTTTCTTCCCAGCTTGCCCTTGATGCACAGTTAGGTTATACACTGAGCCCCATAATCGATCCTGGAGACGATCTTTACTCTGCAGTTCCAGCAAACAACAGGGTACTAAGAATAGGAAGACACACAGAAGGTGGTACAGCAACAACTCTTACAGCAACATACATAAAAAGAGATGATGTTGGGAATACTAACCCAGACCCGGCTCCAGCTTTCCAACAATCATTTCTAACTGTTGCTATAGATCTTCAAGGTATAATACACCCGAACTTTATATATGATACTATCTCTAATCTGTTGGGAGGTTCTACAGATCTGTTTGCTCCGCCAATCTTCGGTGCCATGGTTGATAACGCAAATAAATTGCAAATATTACTTTCTAAGTTTTATGAACTCAAAAGAAAAGTAGATTCTGGTCAAGAGGTTTCATTCAAAATAGGTATGGATGAGATAAAGAAAATAGTAAGAAGCGCAGAGGAAGCCGGATATGTTGTTCCTAAAAACGGAAGATCACAAAATCTGGTAGAGGATTTCCCTCCAGAAGTTATAGTTGATTGGGTTGATGCTCGCACTGAAAGAACGGTCATAAAGCTTTCCTGTGTTGATGACAGAACAGCAACTAGCAATTGCTGGTATTCATGGAGATGGGCAGGTGAAGGAAGACGCGGTATTTGGAGACAATGGCAACAGTCCGACGAGATAGAGATAAGAGGATTACCAGATGGTATTTACGCTGTTGAGGTAAGAGCACTTGATGAGATGGCCATACCAGATATAACCCCAACTGTTGTCAAATTTGTTATTGATGACAATGCTCCTTCCGCTTTCTTCCCGAAACAGGACTACTTCAAAAAAGGAGAATTCATAAATGTCGAACTATGGGATTACATAACCCCACCTGATAAAATAAAAGTTTCTTGGAAAATCGGAGAAGATCAGCAATGGAGTGATTGGACAGATCCCGACTACATTGAAAACGGTCTTGGGAAAAAATTCATAAGAGTTCCATACAAAGAAGGAAGCTACACACTCTACCTGAAAACCAGAGATCAGAAGGGCAACGAAGAAACATACTCATTCCCATTCTCCGTTGGCAAGAAATCAGGTGTATTTGGGTGCGGCAAGTAACTAAAAGCAAAGCAGTAGAAATCTGGGATAGAAATCCTATAACTGGACACTGAGGAAGCTCTACATAAACTTACTTCCTCAGAGTAGATAGATCAGCTACTTCTCATTGTTATAAATGGATGTAGATCCTGATAGTACACTTTCTTCATTTCTTCAAGCAGCTCTTTTGATTCAATTTTTCTTCCAGCAGCCTTTACCCATTCATCTATTTCTGACTCTTTTGTGAAATTTGGTAAAACTGTGGTTACAGATTTTTCTGTAAGACAAAAAGCTATTGCTATCTGTCCAATTGTCATATCTTTTATCTTCTCCTGAAGTTTAAGTTTTTCAACTGCATACCAAGCTTTTTCCATCCAATCTCTTTTTCTAAAACTTCTGTGATCATTGCTTGAGAAGATAGTTTGAGCGTTGGCGGTTCCGTCAAGGAATCCACTTGCGTGTGGCACTCTAACTATAAATCTGGCATCGTATTTTTCTCCTATTTCAAAAAATGTATTGGCAGGCTCTTGCTCCAGAATACTATAAATTATCTGTATGTTGACTATACCCTTTTCCATCAGCATCTTTCCCTCCTCAACCCACCCTATATCTGGTCCAAGTGCTCCACCAATTGCCTTAACTTTTCCCTCTTCCTTGAACTTGTTCAGAATCTCCAAAAGTTCATCTGTTATATGTATTTTTTTTGGATTATGTATCTGATAAATATCTATCGAGTCAAGACCGAGCCTCCTCAAAGAATTTTCAAGTGCCTTTCTCAGAAATTTTTCAGAAAAGTCCTGTGGATGTTCTTTGTGTCCATCTCTTTTGTAGTCGTAAAAATTGTATCCACCTTTCGTAGCTATAACAAACTTTTTGAGATTATCACCAAAAACTTTTTTTAGAATTTCTTCTCCGTATCCATCACCATAAACATCAGCAGTATCAAAGAAATTTATACCACTATCTGCCGCTTTGATAAGAAGCCTTTTTCTGGTTTCATCATCTTTCACTCCCCACCAGTCTGATGCAACAGTCCATACTCCAAAACCAATTACAGATATATCCTTGTCAAAACCCTTGAACTTCCTGTATTCCATAGGATTATATTTAGTTAGATTGGCTCCAAAGATGCTTTAATCAAAAGTTTTAATGCTCTATGTACAAATAGTGCATGAAAGAATGTGCAGGAAAAAATTTCAACAGAGAAAAAGTTTTTACTTCGTATTATTCAAATTCAACCTCGTCAAGATATACAACTTCAAGCGGATTGTATTCTATTTTGAGGTTTCTTCTTTTTAGTCTGGCACTTACTCCCCAGAATGTTGGAATTATAGCTACTTCTTGTTCAAGCAAAATTCTTTGGGCCTGATCATACATTTGAACTCTTTTTTCTGTATCAAGCTCTTCCGATGCTTTCTCTATGAGCTCATCATATTGCCTGTTTGCAAAACCCGTGTGGTTGTTCCCAGAATTAGAGAGAAACAAATCCATAAAGTTATGTGGGTCTGGAAAATCAGCACCCCACCCAAGAAGGAATATGGGAAACTTCTCGTTGACAAGACGTGAAAGATATGTTTTCCACTCCATACTTTCGAGTTCTACATCGACTCCGATTTTCCGCCAGCTCTCTTTTATCACCTCAGCTATCTTCCTTACCTCAGGCGAGTGACTAAAATAAATTTTGAGACCTTTTGGTATTTCTTTGACTTTTGCAATCTCCACTTTAGCTTTTTCAAGATCAAACGGAATTCCTATGTTTGGGTTATGAGCGAGCATTCCTGGGGGTATCCAAGATGTTGCTGCAAGCTGTATTCCACCAATAGCATTCACGATAGACTCTCTTGAAGTTGAATATGCAAGAGCCCTTCTGAGATTTGGATCTTTCAATTTCTCAACATTGAATCCTATGTAGTATCCTCTTAATCCAGGAGACTTTATAAATTCTGGGCTATCTTTAAATTTTCTTATAGCCAAAGAAAAAAGACCAACAGTGTCTATGAATCCGGATCTATACAGATTCAGAGCTGTTGACGGATCAGATACCACATAGAGCTCAACTCTTTTGATCTTCGGTTTTTGGCCAAACCAGTATGGGTTTGGCTCGAGCACAACCTTGTATTCATGCTTCCATTCTTTCAGAACAAACGGACCTATTTCTGGGTAGCACTCTGGTTCGGTCCATCTTTCTTTACATTTTTCGATTACGTCAAGCCTCACCGGATACGTTACCATAAATGAAACCATAGCTGGGAGAAAAACAACTTTCTTTGTAGTGTAAACAACAAGAGTTCTTGGATCCGGTGCTGTGACTCCTTCTAAATATGGAACTTTCCCGGTGTTAAACTCGTATGCTCCCTTTATTATGTACATAAAGTATGAGTACTCCGCACCCGTTTTTGGATCAAGTAGTCTTCTCCAGGAATTTACAAAATCATAAGATGTAAGCGGATTACCATCAGACCAATATACTTGTTTGATTTTGAAAACCACTTTGGTTCCTGAATCATCATATTCCCAAGATTCGGCCAAGCATGGTTTTGGTGAGAGAGATTTCGTATCATATCTTGTAAGTCCACATTGTAGGTTTGATATTAGAAAGTGAGAAACTGAGTCTGTTGCCAAATTCGGATCAAGAGTAGGAGGTTCAGTAGATATTGCCAATCTCAAAACATTTTTTTCCTTCTGGATATTGCCACACTGTAAAACGAGAAGACTCAACAGAACAGATGTAAGCAAAGTTGGAAAATCTCTCACGACTTTGATAAAATATAATGAAAAATCTAATGTTTTCCGAATAAACTAAATACCATGATGAAGAAAAGAAACAAAGACGAGTTTGATAAAAAGATGAGTGAGCAGGATCAGAAGGAAGACGATGAGGCGACACAGGTTATAGATGTAAGTGATAATCATCAAGAAGACGAAGAACTTGAAGAACAAGATAACGATCCTATTCCGAATATTCAGGATATGTCAAGAAGGCTAAAAAAAGTTGTAAAGGTTATAGACATACTTGAATATGTTGATTCCTGCTTGATTGTTGGAGAAAGGTTTCTAAAAGATGATGAAGAAGCTAAAAAGCTCATTGAAGAAATCAGAGAAAAAATTCTAGATACAGAGACATTATTCACCGATTATCTTGTCACCGGCAAGATAACAAGAGTTGTTTGAAAACATAAAAAAATATAAAAATCGTAAGATCTATACCTGAATCTATTGAATTGCTGTTTTAATTATTTGCAGAATCTTTGGCATCGCTTGAGAGAAAGATTCATCTATGTAAACATCTGAGTCAAACGAGTTCTGATTTGGGTTTATTTCTATAATCTTTCCTCCTTTGCTTTTTACAATCTGAGGTACATAAGCTGCTGGATATACAACTCCGGATGTGCCAACAACTATACAACAATCCGCCTTCCTCGCCTCTTCAAAAGCAGCGTTTATGTTGTGAACGGGTTCTGTAAAAAATACTATGTCTGGACGCATTATTCCTCCACACTCGCAATATGGTATAGCGTCTTTAAAAAACGAAATTGCATCTTCGAGCTCACCGCCTCTGAATTGTTTTATTCTTTCCGAAAATCTCTTTGCTATATCAATAGCCTGTTTTTTTGATAGCTCTTTTATATTATGGCACGCCAAGCATCTGAGTTTAGTTATGCTTCCATGCACTTCTATAACTTTTCTATTTCCAGCCTCTTGGTGAAGTCCATCTATATTTTGGGTTATAACATATTTAAGTATTCCGAGTTTTTCAAGCTCCCCGATACCAAGGTGTCCCGGATTCGGTTTTGCATTAAATAGAGTATCTATTGCAGAAGATATGAATTCGGCAAATTTCCCAGGTTCTGTAAGCATGACATAAAGAAGACCTCGGGGGGTTCCAAAAAGTTCAACAGGATATTTTTCCCACAGTCCCCCTTTGTCTCTGAAAGTTGGAATTCCTGATTCAGCAGATGCACCTGCTCCAGAAAAAGCTATAACATACCTTGAATTCAAAATAATATCTGCTGCTTTTCGGTATATGTCCATCTTCTATATATTAATCAGATTTTCTTTCAGTCTGAAAGAAATAAATTTTCAATTTAGTTCCGCATCTCCTACTCAAATAAAATCTTTTACTCAGATATCTTATCTGCGAAAGCTATGAAACAAAATTTTATCCTAGGCTTTGTGTTCGTTACAAATTGTGTTCTGGTAAATTCTCTTACATATTTTTCTGCTCATTACTTTATCTCTTATGTTAAGGGTTGCAATAGTTGGAAGAGTTAATGTTGGAAAATCTACTTTGTTCAACGCTCTTTTGGGATCTTCCGTTTCTTTAGTGTGGAAGGAAGCAGGAACAACCAGAGATGTTGTTGAAGCTATTGCTCACTCTAAAAACAGAGATTACATACTCATGGATACCGCCGGATATGTTCTTGAAGATCATCCTTTGCAGAAGATCATGGAGAAAAAATCAGATGAAGCTATTGAGAAAGCAGATATTATAATCGCTGTTTTTGATGCAAAGACCGGTCCGACAAAAATTGACTGGGAACTAAGAGACAAAATTCTGAAATCCAAAAAACCGTTCATATTCGTTGTCAACAAGGTTGATAATAGAAACACAGAAATTCAGGTCTATAACCTTTTTGCAAACTTTGCGAAAGACTTGATTCTGGTATCAGCTACAACCAAAAAGGGAATAGAACAAATTTTCTCAAAACTTGATAAGATAGCAGAAGAAATTCACAAGGAGTCCGAGTTTTACGAAGACGAAAAGTTAAAGATTGCTCAAGATGAACTCTATGCTGAGTATGAAAAGCTTTCAAAAGAGATTTCCGAGGGGAAAATTTCAAAGCTTGAAAGAGAAATTCTTGAGAAAAGAAAAAAAGAAATAGAAGATGAGCTGAAAAAACAACTTGCCTCTGGAGAAGTACCGGAGGAAATCGAAGAAAGAAAACCCAAAGGTGTAATAAGAATAGCTTTCGTTGGGAGACCAAATGTTGGTAAATCTTCTCTTATAAACGCTATTTTGGGCTATCAAAGATGCATAGTTTATCACGAGCCCGGAACAACGCGGGATGCAATAAGAATTCCATTTGAATACAAAAACTACAAGTTCATAATAGTTGATACACCGGGTGTAAGAAAAAGATCAAAAATTGATAATGAATCTGTTGAATTCAGGTCTGTTGGGAGAAGCATTGTAGCAATGCAGGTTTCAGATGTAGTAGTCCTGGTAATCGATTCATTTGAAGGTATAACGCATCAAGATAAACACCTTGCTTCGTTTATAGAAAGAACCGGTAGCTCTCTTGTTATTGCTTTAAATAAAATAGACATAATAAAAGAATTAAAACCTGCTGGTGGTGTTGTGAAAATAACAAAGGCTCTTGAATCTGGTTTTAGGTTTATAGACTGGGCTTACTTTGTTCCAACCTCTGCAACCAGAAGATATGGAATAGATAAACTCCTTGATGCTGCAATAAAAAGTTTCCAATCTTGGTCTAAAAAACTTAAACCATCTGAGCTGTTGAAAATAAGAGATAGGTTGGTAAAATTAGATTTTATAAAATTTCAGGATCCAAAAATATTCCAAGTTGGAATCCAACCTCCAACCTTTCTGATATATGTGAATGATCCTAAAATACTCAGAAGATACCAAGTATCTCATGTTGAAAAAATTATCAGATCTATGTATGATTTTAAAGGAAGTCCTATTCATTTCAGAATAAAAAAACACGGGGAAGAATATTGATTATAAAAATTTATTGATTATAAAAATTTTCTCCGTAAGAGAAACTGTAAGCCGAAATATAAAAACTGAACAAAAGATCAAGTGTATTTTGGAGTTATGATCTAAAATTAAATTCTATGTCATCAGATGAAATTGATCAGACCACAATATATGGAGCGAAAATTCTCCAGAAAAAGCATGGGTGGAGATTCTCGGTAGATTCTGTTGCATTAAGCAAATTTTGTGTAGAAACCGAGCTTTATTATTTCAAAAACGAACCGAAAAATTTGTTTCTTGATGTTGGAACCGGTTGCGGAGTTGTAATCATACTCATTCAGAATTTTCTGAAATTGGAAGAAAAAATTGACCACCTCCCGTATTTCTTCGGTATAGATATAGATCCAGATATGATAAAGATAGCAAACACAAATATGAGAATCAATGAAGTTTTTGGATCTGTTGTTTTGGGTGATATTAGAGAAGCTCCTTTCAAGAAAAACTCTTTTGACATTATTGTATCAAATCCTCCATACATACCAGTGGGCGAAGGGAAGATCTCTCAGAAATATGATATAGCAAAATGGGAAATAACTTTTGATCTGAGAAGCTTTGTTAGAAGTTCATCTGAAATATTAAAAAGTAAAGGAAGGATTTATGTTGTTTACAATTCAAATAGGCTCGGAGAATTGCTTTCTGTTTTTTTCAAAGTTCATCTGAATCCGAGTTTCATAAGATTTTATCATCATTCTAAAGATAGAAAATCTGATTTTTTTGTTTTATGTGCCCAGAAGGATGGGAAAAGAAAACTAGAAGTTCTGCCTCCCTTCTTTTCTGACCATTTTATTTGGTAGCGTATATTGCATCGTATTAATCATTATATCTTTCAGAAGTTTTTGAAAAAGATAATCCCTATTAAACAGTACCTGATTTCTAGTGGCAGGGAATATAGTTACAGATATTTTCAGCGTTTCCACTTCATCCTCTTGAATTCTTCTCTGGAAGTGGTATATACTTTGTAACATTTGTATAAAAATGCTCCGAGAATTTTTGAGCGTTATGTCATTCCGCCAGAGAAGTCAGATCAAAATTCTATAAATTAACTCTATAAATTAACTGAATAATTCAAAAAGCACGTGAGTCAAGAATTTTTTCTATTTCGTTTGTATTCTTTGCCTTTGGAATTTTTCTCGCTATCTCCCTGAGCTTCCGTATATCTTTTACTTTCCTGATCTTCCTTATCAATCTATATGCCGCACTCCCAAACTTTGCTCTCAGAGCTGCCTCTATTCCTTCCTTTGCCAACTCCATTCCTTTCTGTAATCCCTTCTGTAATCCCTTCTCCAATCCCTCCTTCTTTCCTTTCTCTATCGCCTTCCTAAAAAGATCGTATTCCATCAGGTCTATCTTCTGCGTCTCTTCCATTACTCTCTCT
>JANXBU010000014.1 GCA_025060505.1 Candidatus Calescibacterium sp. | reverse complement strand
CCAAGCATTCTCTTTGGCATATCTGGATCGTTTTTTGTCTGAAATTCAATGTGCAAAATAAACTCGGTTCCGTCTTTAAGCTTAACAATAGCTAAAAAATCAGCTACAAGCCTACCTAACTGCATTTCAACAGAAATTGGCTTTATCTCAACAAATTCGTATCCGAGAACTCTCAGAACTCCCAGAGCTACTTTTTCAAAAGTTGTCTTTATTGAATAGTCATATCTCACCTACTTGAATTTAGAGATACCAAAACAAATTATTGAAAGTCTAAAAAGAATAAAGGAAAATCGCTTTGTTGCAATAATGAAAATTTCTTGAGTTGATTCTCAGACCGTGATATCTTTTATCCAAAGAGCACCACATGCTTGCAACAAGAACGAACGAAAAAACCAAACAAATAAGAATGAAAAAAGAAATAAATTGAAAAAGGAAAAAACTGAATCAAGCAAACACCAAATATAAGAAAGACAGAGTATCTGAGAATTTATACGAGAAAGTATAATAAGATTACAAAAGAGCAAAAGCCAAAACGCTTCCAAAGTATAAAACACAAATTATCTTTATTCTTTTCAAGATTGCAATAAAGCAAAAGTACTAGAACAAAAAATCATCAAGAAGCTTATTGAAAACATCTGGTTTCTCCAAAGCTGAAAGATGCCCAGAGTCAATAACTTTGAGCTGATTTGCTGGATCTGTAGCCATATCAATCATTACGTCTGGTGGAGAGAGTTTATCGTTACTCCCAGCTATAATAAGAAGTTTATCTTTTGGAAAGCTTCGGACGACATCTGTCATATCATCTCTGTAAGCAATAGCCCACAGAGCCTTTGTGGCTCCCGAAAGCTTGGTTCTGCTAGCAATTCTGACCACCTCATCTTTCAGCTTCTCGTTCTCTCCAGAAAGAGCAGGAACATAAAAATCCAAAATAGGTCTGAGTGAATTCTCTTTCTTTGCTCTATCTATAAGCTCAAGTCTCGTTTTTCTTATCTCATCTGTATCAGATTTACTTCTGGTATTTGCAAGAACTAAATAATCTACCACAACGATTTTTCTTCTGACTATATACTGAGCTATATATCCTCCCATAGAAAGTCCAACCAAAACAATTTTATCTGAAGTTTCAGAAGTTTTCTGAATTATACCTTCTACAAATTTCGCAAAATCATCAATTGAAGGATTATTCGGAATAACTGAATCATCAGTGCCTCCAAAACCCGGATAATCCATAGCTACAACTCTTGCCTTCTTCTGAAAATATTGTATCTGGTTTATCCACATCTCTGAACTCAGAGGAAAAGCGTGAAGAAAATATATCGCGTACCTCATAGGTCCAAAAAGTTATAAAAACCATTAAAGTGCCACAAAATTTTTCCGAAAAATAAAAATAAGATGATTGAATTTGAATCAAAAATATTCGGAAAATTGCAGATAGATGAAAACGAAACTTTTGATTTCCCCGGTGGCGTTCTTGGATTTCCCGAAAACAGGAAGTTTTTCTTCTTAAAAATAATAAATAATGAATTTCCTTTTCCTATTGAAATAATGCATTCATTTGACTCAAACAACTTAGCATTTCTTGTAACAGATCCCTCCCATATACTTCCTACATACTCAGTTCTGGCATCGCCAAAAGAGCTGGAAGAGATAAAAATAAAAGATATATCAGACGTCGCCATAAGAGTTATCCTACATATTGAGAAAAAAGGAAAAATGACATGCAACCTTATAGCTCCAATAATTCTGAACACCAGAGATAAATTAGGAAAACATCTTGTTCTCGAGGGACCGGATGAGCTCCTTGATGTTGAAATAGATTTACAGAAAGAAAATCAACAAAAAAACAGCATACAAGCACAACAGGAAAATAAATAGCAAAAGGAGGTGAGCAATATGTCCAATACAATCTCCGTATGCATGATAGCAAAAAACGAGGAGGAAAACATAGCAAGAATCATAAAATGCGCAAAAGAGTTTGCAGATGAAATAATAGTAGTTGACACGGGTAGTCAAGATAGAACCCCCGAGATAGCAAAAGAACTTGGAGCAAAAGTTTATTTCTTTGAATGGTGCGACAATTTCGCAGCAGCAAGAAATGAAAGCTTAAAATATGCAACAGGAGACTGGATACTCTGGCTTGATGCAGATGACTTCATAGATGATCACAACATACAGAAATTCAAGGAGCTCAAGAAAAATCTACCTGCTAAAAAAAACGAATGCTACTTCTTCCTCATAGAAAGCAAAATAGCAGAAGGTGACGAAGCGAACTGGTACTGGTTCCAGCTCAGAATGTTTCCAAACTTTCCAGATATGAGATTTGAAGGAAGAATACACGAGCAGATAATATTCGCTGCTGAAAGAAGAAATCTAAAACAAGTATATACACAGATAAAAATAAACCACCTTGGATACAGCGATCCGAAAAAAATAGAACAAAAAATGATGAGAAATTTGAAACTTCTTGAACAAGAGGAAAAAGAAAAACCAAACGAATTCTATATCAAAAGGTACATAGCTTTCTCTCTGGCAAAACTTGGGAAACTAAAAGAAGCTCACGAGAAAATAAATGAAGCGATAAAACTCGTTCCAAAAAAGGCTATAAATTGGAGATTCGATCTTTGGATGTTCAAAGCAGAAATAGAAAAAGTAATGGGGAAATTTGATGATGTCCTCCAATCTCTTGAAGAAGCAGAAAAAATAAGACCAGACGAAGGAGTTATAAATCTCGTAAAATCAGAAATACACTACCTCAAAAATGACTATGAAAAAGCACTTGAAGAACTTGAAAAGGTAAGAAAGAAAGGATTCCTCATAGGAATAATTCCCATAGCTCCAGAATCGGTCAAAAGAAGGTACCTTGCACTGAAAGCTAAATCACTTTATAAGCAAGGCAATTACGTTGAAGCGAAAAAATATTTTATAGAACTCAAAAATGTTTCTCCTCAGTATTTCCTGTGGGATCCAACCATAGACGAGTTTGTAGATTGTATGTTCAAGCTCGGCAATTATAAAGATGCCTATGAAATACTCAAAGAGTTTGAAGATAGAGTTCCCAAATATCAACTTTCAAACTTAGCTCTCTTAGCAGAAAGAATCGGCAAAGTAGAAGAAGCCGAAAAATACTACCGGAAAGCATATGAAAACGATAGAGAAAATACAGATGTAATATTCAATTACGCAAACTTCATGTTCTCGTTGGGTAGATATAAAGAATCACTGGAGCTTTTTTCAGAATATCTCAAAAAAGTAGAAGTAGTTCCACCAAATGAAATACATATACTGTCAGCTCTTTCCTCATGTGCAAATATAGTTCTTAAAAACGGAGATCTTCTATCATCTGTAAAGATGCTTGAAACAGCCTGTGAAATAAGCGGCATAGTAGTCTTCGCAGAAGATATACCAGACCTTTCAACAGCTTGGATAAAAATATCAGAAAAGTTCTCCGGAGATGTAATAAAACTTATCTCTCTTGAAAACGCTCTCCTTACACTGAAATACACCCCTGATAAAGATTCAGCAAAAGCGGAGAATGTAAGATATGAAATCCAAAGAAAAATAAGTTCCATAAGCACAAAAGAAAATATTCAAAACAGCATTACCTTTCATTAAAAATGAAAACATCTAAAATATCCTCAACATACACTCTAAAAGAAATATCCATAAAAAACGAAGAGCTCAAAAGATCAATACAAAGAATATCTTCAGGTAAAACAAGAAATGCCGACTCACCAACAGGAATTTACCTTTCATCAATCCTAAAAGACAAAGTAGAAAAATTAGATTTTGTATCTCAGCATCTTACCAAAACAACAAACACACTTCAAAAATATGAAGAGGTTCTAAATTCTGTAATATCATCTATTGAAGACATGAAAATAATAGTTGAAAGATCTACACAAGTGAATGAACCTGATGAGTTCAAGAAACTTGAAAAAGCATATACAGAAAGATTCTTGGCTCTCAGAGAAAATATAAAAAAAACGAGATTTCTTGGAAAATCAATCGCCTCGGGTGGCTATTCAAACGCAGTTGTGAAAATAGAGATAACATCAGGAAGTGCAAATCTTATACCACCTGACATAAATGTATCTGGTATAGATTTCAAAAAATATGGCGTTCAGGAATTTGGAATATTCCAGATAAAAATCTCAAAAGCTGGAAACAGCGTCCAAGCCGCCATTGAAGTAAACGGAAACACAGTTATAACAGAAACCAAAGATATACTCATTGATAATTTCCCAAACACCGTTGATTTCGAGGAAATCGGTATGAGCCTAAACATAAACACACCGGAGGATTTTGAAGCTACTGTATATGTAAAAGCAGATCCCTTACTTGCAATTTTTGGAGAAGGAGAAAACGATTTTGAGAAATTTTTCCTTCCATCACTTGATCCGGAATCACTGGGATTGACCCAAGATCTTTCAGAAGGCACAGAAGTGAATCTCGGAAGAATAACAGAAGCGCTCAGAAAATTATCTGAAATAAAAGGTAACTTAGGAGAGAAAATACAAAGACTAAGTTCCAGAAATGATATGAACTCCGTTATACAAACAAAGCACAAGATACTTGGCAGTTTTCTCTCAGAAACAGATATGCCTTCGGAAGCAACAATTCTCTCTCTGAAGCAAACAATACTCCAAGCAAATACATCTGTTCTCCAAAGAGCAATCGCTATGCTCTCACAGGGTGTAGATATGTTAAGAAGATAAAACTTTCGAATCTTCAGATTCCAGAAGAACACTAAAAAAGAAACAGAGCTAAACTTTTACTGAAAATTTCCGATTTAATTAAATTATTATGAAAGCAAGGAGGCTTAAATAAAAAGGAGGGATCAGACATGGAAGTCAACAGGATAAATCCAGACGAAAACATATCAAATCTTGAACAAAAAATACAGGTGAATAAAACAGTAAATATACAAACGACACCCATATCAAGTAATGAAAGTGACGAAAAAATCCGAGCAACTGTTGATTATATACAGAACCTCAAAAACAAAACTCCAGATTCCGTAAATTATCAGGAGCTAAAGAAGCTCATAGAAGAAATATCTCCTAAGCTTGAAAATGTAGGAATCTTCCTTTCCTTTGACAAAATTGGGAACATTCCAATAGTAAGGGTGAAAGATGTGACAGGAAAGATAATCAAAGTCTTTCCAAAAGAAGAAATGGCAGAATTGATGAGGAGAATAAGGTTATTTTTTGATGTTCTTACAGAATTACTGCTCAACAAGAAAGTTTAGATAATTTTTAAAGAATTAAAAACATAAAACGAAAGAAAATATTAAAAATCAGAGATGAAAAAGATCCTAGAAGATATTTCAGTAAGAAACATAGAAATCATTGAAGAAGAAACCACGGAAAGTGAAAAAACAGAACAAACAATCAAAACTGAGGATATACATGAAAAAACGAAAAATATTCGTGAGAGATTCGCAGATGATTCACTGAAAACAGCAGACCCAGTAACACTACTTCTTATGTGCTATGACATAGCAAAGAACTCAATAAGAAAAGCGATAGAAGGAATTTCAACAAAAAACTATGAACTTAAATACGAAGGAATCTCAAAAGCAATGAAAGTATTTGATCTACTTATGGCGACAACAGAACCAAATGATGTCGGAAAGCAACTTATATCTTCCTACCTCTTCATAACGCAAAAAATAACAGAAGCAGATATTAAAAAAGACAAAGAACTCCTTGAAAAAGTAATCGGATACATAGAAGAACTCGAGGAAGCTTGGAAAAAGATAAAGACAAAAACAAAATAAAACTGAATATTCATTACTCCACAAACAGGTAAAAACATCTAGCAAGAAACTAGAATTAGTTTCAAGAGATTGATAATTTTCCAGAGAAACTTCCATGTTCACAATTTATCACTGATACAGACGAATCTTATATCAAATACTATTCCCAAACATATCAAAATCTGCAAGTTATAAAATCTACACCATAAAAACTACTCTAAAAGTCAGATGGAAAAAAACTCTAAAATTCGCGCATCTGTGGTCGGACCAAGAGGATACACAGGAGCGGAACTCATTAGAATTCTTGCAAATCATCCTCATATAGATGAGATAGAACTTTTTTCTCTTCAAGACGAAGGAGAAATTTTGTCATCGATTCCCTCATTCAGGAAATACATGAAGAATTTGAAGATCAAAAAGTTCTCAGCAGAATCTATAGCGGAATCAGATGTTGTTTTTCTATGCCTTGAACAAAACACAGCTCACAGAATAGTTGCAGAAATAATAGAGAAAGGTTTCAAACCTTTCATCGTAGACCTTTCACCAGACTTCAGATTCAAAGATACTAGCAAATATAGAGAAGTATATAAATTTGATCACGCAGCTTTGGGTGTGCTTGAAAAAACAGCTTATGGTCTTACCGAGCTTTACAGAAACGAGATAAAAAATTCAGATATAGTTGCAAATCCTGGGTGTTATCCAACAGGATTTATTCTTGGAGTCTCTCCATTGCTTTCAATTGAAAAATATAGATCAAGTGTTCAGGAATTTATAGTAGATTCAAAGAGCGGAGTAACAGGCGCCGGAAGAAAAGCACTTGCACATCTTACACTCGGATACCTTTCAGAAAATATAAAAGTCTACGCATTCACAGAACACAGACATGTTCCAGAAATGCATGAGAAGATAAAAGAAAAATTCGGTATAGAAAAACCAATCCTGTTCAATGCACAGCTTATCCCAGCAAAACGCGGTATACTGCAAACCATATGGATCAGGTTCTCATCTCAACCGGATCAGTCTGAAATTTTCTCCGCATACGAGAAATTCTCCTCTGAAAACTACTTCTTTGATTTCCTTAGTGAAGAGCTTCCGGACATATACTCAGTTCAAGGAACCAATTTCGTAAGAGTCGGAATAAGATTTCACAAAAACCATGCAATGATCGTTAGCGTGATAGATAACCTCGTGAAAGGAGCAAGTGGGCAAGCAGTTCAAAACATGAACGTAAAATTTGGCTTTGATGAAACAGATGGACTGAAAAATCTTCCTCCATCTAATGTATAGCAGTTCTATGTTCCACGTGTAACAAATAATGAGATTGTAAAATTTGCACCTGAAAACCTAGAATGCTCTGTTGTAAAGATGAGATCAACTATAGCTAAAAACATCGGGTTTGAAACCAACACATCATAAAACCAATGCAATAGAAAATTCTATGATTGAAACAGAACAAGATAAATAATCCATCAGGAAATAAGAACAAAGAAAACGCTAATCATCCCAAAATCTCTTTGTTTCAATTCAATACACTTCAGAAATAGAATTTTTCAACAGAGCAACGAAATGAATCAAAAGAGAATACGTAATGAAAGGAGGATTCAAAAGGAAAAAAGCCAATAAAAACGAACTAAATAATTATACATCTTTCAGTCTCCCTGAAAGAAAATCATCGTATGCGGAAAGATCGAAGTATCCGTGTCCGCAGAAGTTGAAAAGTATAACTTTTTTCTCTCCTGTTCGCTTGCATTCAAGAGCTATGTCTATGACTTTTTTTATTGCGTGCGCGGCTTCGGGAGCTGGCAGAAGCCCTTCAACCTTTGCAAAAAGAGTCGCTGCTTCAAAAACCTCTGTTTGTCTGTAAGCACAAGCGCTTATTATTCCTTTATTATATAATAAGCAGACAATAGGTGAGTCTCCGTGATACCGAAGTCCTCCAGCATGAATAGGTGGAGGAACAAATTTGTGTCCAAGCGTGTACATTTTCAGCAGAGGTGTCAGCCCCGCTGAATCTCCGTAGTCATATCTATATTCCCCCTTTGTCAGGGTCGGACAAGCCTCTGGTTCCACAGCCCAGACCTCAAGATTCTTTGTCTTACCTTCCAGCTTATCTGCTATAAACGGGAATGAAAGCCCAGCAAAATTACTACCTCCTCCGACAGCTCCAACAATAACATCTGGATAAAGAGCAATTTTTTTGAACTGCTCTTTTGCCTCAAGCCCAATGACTGTCTGATGCAGAAGAACATGATTGAGAACACTTCCCAAAGAATACTTTATATCTTTGGAAGAAAGAGCATCTTCTATGGCTTCAGATATAGCAATACCTAAACTTCCCGGATGCTCCGGATTTTCCTCCAAAAATTTCCTTCCAGCATTTGTTCTATCGCTCGGCGATGGGATTACCTCTGCTCCATAAGTCTGCATAAGTATCCGTCTGGATGGTTTTTGATTGTAGCTTACTCTAACCATATAGACTCTCGCTCTCAGTCCAAATAAAGCACAAGCAAAAGAAAGAGCACTTCCCCACTGTCCAGCTCCGGTTTCAGTTGTCAGAACTTTTGTTCCAGAAATCTTGTTGTAGTAAGCCTGTGCAACAGCAGTATTAGGTTTGTGACTACCCGTTGGCGAGATACTTTCATTCTTGTAAAAAATTTTAGCAGGTGTTCCAAGATATTCTTCCAGTCTCAGAGCCCTATGTAAAGCAGTCGGTCTCCACAGAGAATATATTTTCAGAACTTCCTCCGGAATATCTATCCAAGTTTTATCTGACATTTCTTGCTCAAGCAATGGTGGCGGGAATATAGCAAGAAGCTTCTCCGGAGCAATCGGCTGCTTTGTTTCCGGATCTAGTGGAGGTTCCAGAGGTGCCGGCAGATGCGGTAGAATATTGAACCATTTTGTCGGAATATCATCTATTGTGATCTTCATAGAATTTAAAATCTTCAGGAAGAGATTCTTTATAAAATTTACAAAATTTTACTGACGCTCTGTATTTTACTTACAAAATCTTTCAAAAGGTCAAGAGCTCCTTTATCTCTTATTTCCAAAACTTTATGTTTTAGATCCGATAACTGAACTTTATCTAAATCAAATCCTTCATCTTTTCCTTTCAAAATCTTATCAAAAGCTTTTTTCAGCAGCTCATCGGAGAAAATTCCGGAAGCAAGTTTATCACAAAATGCACTCAAAATTGAAAGTCCCTGATACATATTTTTTTTATCCTTTCGCCAAGCTTTCTCAAAATACTCGTGAGCTACTGAAAAATCTTCGTTCAGAAAAAAATGACGTCCAGCATAAAACAGAGAAATCGGAGTTCTGACTAAAGCGAAAACTTCTATTTCTATCAGAGCTCCGCGAGGAAGTGATGAAACACCAACGGTAGATCTTGATGGTAAAAACTTAGAATCCCTGAAAAACTCAGCCCAAGCAGCGTTTATGTCAGAGAATCTATCAATATCGGTTGTAAAAATCGTAGCCTTCACAATATCTGAAACTTCAATGCCAATGGACGATAGTATGTTTTTTATGTTCATCAGAGCATTTTTTGTTTGCTCCACGATATCTCTTTTTTGCCCCTGAGGATCTATCCCGAGCTGTCCAGATACAAAGACTATGTCCCCAGCAAATCTGAAAAGCGAGTAGGGTCCGATTGGTTTCGGTTCCATTCACATACTTTTATAAAGCAAATCCGATTTTTGCAATATTACACAATTTCTTCTGTATGAATAATTCAAAGAAATGGGAAACGAGATTAAAAAACTCTCTGAAATCGACATACATAGACTCTCAGCAGAAATACTCAAAGATATGCATAATATTTTTGATTCTTTCAGCAAACTTAAAATAGCTGTTTTCGGAGATGTAATGCTAGATGAATACTTAATTGGAGATTCAACACGAATTTCTCCGGAAGCACCAGTTCCAGTAGTTCATATAGAAAAATCATACAGCACTCCAGGTGGAGCTGCAAATACATCAGTAAACATAAGAAAAATAGGAGAATGCAAAGTAAAGATATTTTCTGTTGTTGGTGAAGACACAATCTCTGAAAAAATAGAGAATCATCTGAAACAACTTGGTATTGAAACTTTTTTTGTGAGAGAAAGACAAAGAAAAACACCTCATAAAATAAGAGTTATCGCAAGAGGACAACAGGTGATAAGAATAGATAACGAAACTGTGGAGATGGCTCGCAAAGATTCTGCTCTGAAACTGATAAAAGAATTTTCCTCTGAAAAATTTGACGTAATCGTTTTTTCAGATTACGCAAAAGGAAATGCAACAGAAGATCTCAACGAGATAATATCAAAAACAAAAAGTATATGTGACCCAAAACCCAAGAACATAAGAAACTTCCAAGGCGCATATATGATACTTCCAAATGAAAAAGAAGCTCAGGAAATATTTCAGATAAGCGCGCCAGAAATTTCAAGCTCAAAACTCAATCCAATAATATTAATAGAAAAACTAAAACTGAAAAAATTAGTTATAACTCAGGGAGAAAAAGGTATGAGTTTCTTTTCAGGAAACAAATCTTTCCATATCCCCGCTCTTGCAAGAGAAGTTTATGACGTTACAGGAGCTGGGGATACAGTATCGGCAGTTTTTGGACTATGTGAGGGAGTAGGGCTTGAGGATGAAAAATCTTCCTTACTGTCATCAATAGCTGCTTCGGTTAAAGTTTCTCACAGAGGAACTTACGCACCAAGTAAGAAAGAGATTATCAACACAATTAAGCAAATAGCAGAGCAGCAACAAAATCAAAAAAGTTCAAATTATTCCGAAAAATGAGAAAATTTTGATTAAATTTGTCTCACTATGATAGAAGTAAAAAGGAAAGATTTCATAGAAACTCTTGGTATGATCCAGCATATAACAGAAAGAAGAACAAATCAGCCGATTCTTTCACATGTTCTCATAAAATCAGATAGCAAAGACATACAATTTTTTGTAACAGACCTTGAAATATTCGTCAGGGCTCGGAGCACAATTTCAAAAGGTGGAAAGTTTGAAACTGCACTTCCTGCGAGAGAACTCTATGAACTTGCAAAAGAACTTGAATCTGAAACGATAAAATTTGAAATAACAGATGGAAAAGTTGAAATAAAAGCAAAAGAAGGTAAATATCAGATAAACGTACTAAGTCCCTCGCAATTTCCACTTCCAAAGGAGAAAGAATACAGTTATATATCAACTTTACCAGCAAAAGATCTACACGAACTTATAGACAAAACAGCTTTTGCGGCTTCCTCTGATGAATCAAGATATGTCCTCACAGGAGTTCTTGTTGAAATAGATTCCGGATACTGCAGATTTGTAGCTTCCGACGGCCACAGACTTGCTTTCTTTGAAAAACAAGAAGAAACCAAGCAGAACATAAGCTTCATTCTACCAAAAAATGGAATATCAGACATAAAAAGAATGCTCACAACATATCAGAAACCATTTGAACTTTACTACGAAAAAGATGAGGTTCTTCTGAAATCAGAGGATATTTCGCTGTGGATAAAAACGATTCAGGAGGATTATCCAAACTGGAAAGATGTGATTCCCTCAGAAAAAGATATAGTTTCGCAAAGTATAGTCAAAACTCAGGAAATAAAGAAAAGTATAAAAAGAGCATCCCTGTTCGCATCTCAGAGATTTCCCTATGTAGTTCTAACACCACAGGAAGGAAAACTCGTAGTTCAAGCAGAGTCAGAAGAACTTGGTTCAATGAAAGAAGAACTCGATTCCGATACATCAGGAGAAAAAGATATAAAGGTTGCCCTTTCAATAAAGTATCTGCTTGATGCAATAAATTCAGTTGATTCACCCTTAATCTCAATAAAAATATCAGGAGAATCAAGTCCCATTGTAGTATCTCCAATCGGCGGTGTTGGAGCAACAAATGTCATAATGCCAATCAGAATATAGGCATTCTTACTTACTCAGATCACAAGCTGACAGATCGCAAACTGACAGAATATCCACCCTTTCGTAATCGTATAACAATTTTCCTGTTGAAATCCTCACACAACACAGAGGGCAATCCAGGTGTTAATCTATTGGGAAGGTGTTCCTCTTATCCACAAAAGAAGGACAAGAAAAAAACATCTTAAACAAAGAGATAATAGATGAAATCAAAGAAGAAATCGCAAAACTTAAATCAGAGCAATGAACTTTGTTCCACGTGAAACATATAAAAGAGACGATTCATAAGACTCAAAAATAATTTTCGCAATCATAATTCTGTTTCACGTAAAACATTAATTTTCACAATCATAATCCTGTTCCATGTGAAACATTCCAAAAAATCCAGAAGGGTTCCGAAACCATGTGCCAGAAAAACGGAACTCCATAAAATCCAGTTTCTCTTCAAAAACCGGATTCGTTCCACGTAGAACCAGTTATATAGAACAGGTCTGAGAATCAAATGTGTTCCACGTGGAACCAACAAGATGTTCTAAGAAGTTTTTAGTTTCGTAACGGATTCTTTGATTGATTCCACGATTATGTCTATTTCGCTCTTTCTGATAGAAAGTGGAGGATTCACAACGAGAACATCTCCAAGAGGTCTTATGAAGATTCCTTTCTTCCACATGTCAAGTGCAACACGCCAGCCGGCCATAAAGCCTCTTGGAAAACTTTCCTTATTTCTTTTCACAATTTCAATCCCCCACATAAATCCCTTCCCTCTGACATCACCTACATACTCAAGTTCCAAAAGTTCTCTTACTCTTTTCTGAAGGTAATGTATCGTGTCCTGTATCTTCTCAATAACATTGCCTTCTTCAAAAATCCTGATGTTCTCAACAGCAGATGCACAGGAAATAGGATTTCCAGTAAAAGTATGACCGTGAAAGAAATGCTTATATTCCCAAAGCTCTCCGTCAAAAACCTCATATATTTTTTGTGATACAACAGTAGCAGAAACAGGGAGATATCCGCCAGAGAGCCCCTTCCCGAGACAAACTATATCTGGCTTTTCAATTTCCCACTGGAATCCAAAGAGCTTTCCGGTTCTGCCAAATCCAGTTGCAACCTCATCCACAACCAAAATCATGTCATACTTTTCTGTCTCTTCCCTAAGCATCTTTATGTAACCTTCTGGAAAAGGAATTATACCTGCTGCACCCTGAACTCCTCCTTCAACAAAAACTGCGCATATCTTCCCTCTGTTCCTTTTTATAGTTTTCCGAGCTATCTCCACACATTCATATGAGCACATTCTCTCACCCTTTACTTTTGATCTGTTGAATGGACACCGGAAGCAATAGACTGACGGAAGCTCAACAACATCAAACATAAGCTCTGCGTACTCTGATGTGAAAATTGTTTTTCCAGATACAGACATAGCTCCAGCTGTATCCCCATGATATGCGTTCTTGACCGTGCAGAAAACCTTTCTCTTTCTACCAGATCTTTTTGAGTAAGAGAGAGAAAGTTTTACAGCAACCTCAACAGCTTCTGCACCATCTTCAGCAAGAAACACCTTCGGAAGTCCAACCAGAGAACTTATCTTTTTTGTAAGAACTATAGCTGGAACGTTGCTCAATCCAAGTGTTGTTGAGTGCTGCAATTTTTTCGCTTGCTCCAGAATAGCTCTCACTATTCTCCTTTCTGAATGTCCAAAAGTTATACACCAGATAGATGATACAGCATCAAGATATCTTTTTCCATCTATATCAAAAAGATAGTTCCCTTTTGCCTCCACTATTATTGGTGGTCTGACCTCTGAATACCACCTCATCTGAGTATACGGATGCCAGAAGTGTTCTGTATCCCATCTTACAAGCTGCCTTTTGGTATATTCCATTATTCCTTTTTTTTCTCTTTTTTCTTTACCTTTATTCTTATTCCTGTTCATAGCAAAATTTTCTAAACTGTTCCACGTGAAACAATAGAACAAGAATTTAACTTCACAAAAACATCATCCAGGTTCTAAACAGCGAGAATTAAAGATTTTACATAGATATCAGTTAAGAGCTTATGTTCCACGTGAAACATTAATAGAACTCATAACATCGAAAAGCTCTGATGCAAACCTCTGTATTTGATCTTTTGTGTGAACCGCACTGACGGTTATTCTCAAACGAGCGGTTCCACGTGGAACAGATGGATACCTTATTGCCCTGACGAAAACACCACGATCAAAAAGCATCTCATACACTTTCAGAGCATCGAGCTCACCTCCTATTATAAAAGGAATAATGTGAGATGACGTTTTTAACTCAACTCCTAACTTCTGTCTTATCCCATCAATGAGTATTGACACATTTTCCGCAAGCTTTGCTCTTAGCTCATCTGCCCGAAGTATAATGCTTATAGACTTAATAGCTGCACTACATATATACGGAGGAATTGCGGTAGAGAAAATAAAACTTCTTGCTGTTGACCTGATGTAATCTATTACCTTTCTGGGAGCTATAACAAACGCTCCATAAAGTCCAACAGCTTTTGATAAAGTATAAACAGAAACATCACCCTGAACTCCTAAAAACTCCTGAAGTCCCCTCCCAGTTTTGCCAACAACACCAAAAGCATGAGCTTCATCGACATACAAAACAGCTCCATATTTATCACATATATATCTCAAGTCTTCAAGAGGAGCTAGATCTCCATCCATAGAGAAAATAGAATCAACTACGACAAGCTTAAACTTCGCGGTTGATTTTCTCAGAGAAATTTCAAGGAAATCTAAATCAAGATGAGGAAAAACTGTAATCTTAGCTTTCGATAGCCTACAACCATCAATAATGGAAGCATGATTGAGTTGATCTGAGAAAATCTCAGATTCTTCATCAGCCAGAGAAGATATGACTCCTATGTTTGCAGCCCAGCCCGAGTTGAACAGAAGAACAGACCTCCCAGTCTGAGAAAGACCAAATACTTCCGAAATGAACTCCTCAAACTCAACGTGTTGAGCAAAATTTCCAGAAACAAGTCTTGAAGCACCAGACCCTCCGGTGTACACAGATTTCCTTAATTCCTCCAAAACCTCCGCATTTTTAGTCATGCCCAGATAATCATTTGAACAGAAAATCAAGAACTCCTTACCTTCATAACCTACAAATGTTCCACGTGAAACATCATATGTACTAAACGGAGATGGCAAATCTCTCAAAACACCAGCGCTCTCAATCCCATAAAGCTTATGATATATCCATTCAAAATTATTCATTTACAATAAGAAATATTGCCACATTTATCTTTTTGTAAACTTTCAAATTTTTCAGGTTCACAATAAAAAAGTAAAAAAATAATCAAAAAAGAAAATTCAAAAAGTGAAAAAAACAAAATTTTATAAAAAATCAAATGAATTATTATTCTTTATATTAATGTATATGAGCGAGAACAAAAACGTACAGCTCAGAGGTTTGACAGAAGCAATAAAGAACTCAAATGACCTACACGAATTCCTAACAAAAACAGTTGAATTTCTCAAAGAACATTGCAAAAAAATAAATTTCATATTGCAAGAAAAAGGGAAAATATATGAGATAAAAAAAGTCGGAAGACACAAAATAGTAGACGAAGAAATAGAATCAATCCCACCGAAACCAGAAAAATATATAGAACTTGATGTGTCTCAATCCCCCAGAGTAATACTATACACAAGACCAAAAAGAAAAACTTCAATGAGAAAGCTCAGAGAAATAGTCGACGTTATATCAGCAGGAGTTCAAGCAGCTTATGAAAGAGAACAACTTAAAGAAATTCAAGCAAAAAAAAGCAAAGAGATCAAAGATATAGTAGACTTATCAACAAAAGCAATAGAAATTATAAAAGAAATTTCGCTTATTGAGAACATCGATGAATCTTACTTTGAAAAAATCGCAAAGAAAATTAATGATATATTCGGTCTGAACACAGCAATAGTGATTGAATACATAAATGGAAAAATTAGCATACCTGAAAATAAGCTCTTTGAAAAGGAAATGTCAGAAATACTGAATCAAATAAGAGAGAGAACTGATATAATAGAATCAATAAAGTACGAAAAGCTCAGTAAAGAAAGAACACTGATATATCCAATCAGAAAATCAGGAAATATCATAGGAATAATTGGAATAAGATCGGAAAACCCACTGACAGAAGAATTAGTCCTATTTCTTGAGAAATCTTTGAATTTCTTACCAACATTTCTTGAACGTAGAGAGAAAATATCTACACGAGAAAAATTCTCTATGTTTGATATTCTCAACAAAATAAAAACAGGTATTGCATTTTTCTCAAGATCTTCCGGACAAAAACCTATCTTCGCAAACGAAAAATTTAATGAATACATAAAGCAGTTTCCAGAAATAACTTCGATCTCGGAAAGAGAAATAGCATCCTCCTCCGCATTCAGTATATCAACTATGAAAGAGGTCAAAATAGGAGACGAAACATTCGTACTGACAATCTATCCGATATACGATGGCGGGGAGATTATGCTTGAAGTTATAAAGGAAATAAAGCAGAAGCACCCAGCTGACGAGATAATAAAAGAGTTCAGAGAAATACTCTCAGGTGACGTAAAAATATGCGATGAAGAAATGAAAGGAGAATCGAAAATCTCGTTTGAGAGAATCAAAAGCAAGATGAAAATTCTTCTTTCTTTGTTTGAAGATACAGAAGAAAGCATATCTAAAATATTAGATGAAATTATCTCAAATACAGGAGTAGAACTTGAGAAAAACTTTACAAAAGACCTGAAAGTTCCATATAATTCAATATCTGGAATACTGCAACTCATAATTTCCGACATAAAGCTATCAAATCAGAAAACAACAAAGATTAAGGCAGAAGAATACAACAGCTCAATTCTTATAAAGGTTCCATACAGAGTAGAAGACAAGAAAACAGAAGATGATATAAAATTTATAATGAGATACTTCCAAAATATATGCAAGATTGAATTTGAGCCATCAAAAAAAGAAATAAGAATAAAAATATCATCATAGCAACACAAATTAGAACAGTTGTTCAAAATTCTGGAAAATATCAAAATTAATATATACATTTAGAAATATGAGAGTGTATGGATTATTTTTAATCTCCACAATACTGATTTATCCAGCTCAAGCTCAGCATAACATACCTGATTTCTTTCCAAAGATTCCTCCATACGAAATATTGAAGGAACTCATACCTGTTCTTGAAAAAGGTTCAATTGTGATAATCCAGAGAGAAGCTGGAAAACCTCCGTTCATAACCGGAATAGTCCTCATAAATGCGAAGCCAGACGATGTTCTGAGAGTCATAAAGGATTATGATAAGTATCACGAATTTGTTCCAAATGTATCAAAAGTAAAAGTCCTTGAGAGATTTCCGGAGTCAAACTCACAGATTTCAGAATACAACATCGGATTTGATATTGCTCTCGGAATAAAATTCACAGTAACATACACACTGGAACAAAATTTTCTTGATAATGAAAAGATAATATTTGGACTCCCAGCAAAAAAAGGAACACAAGTTTTTGGAGATGTCAGATACATAGAGAAATACTATGATACTGGCGACGGAAGAACAATAATGGTTTACTCAGCTTACGCAGATCTGGCTTCTTTCGGTCTACTTTCAAAACTCGTTTACAGAGCCTTTCCGGAGCTGCAAATTCCATCTCTTGTAGCAGTCTCAACACTTTTTCCAGAAGCCGTAAAGGAAAGAATTGAGAAAACAAAGATAATCACAGAGCCAAAAAAAATAAACTACGAAGAAATAAAGATACCAGAGAGAATAGAACTGAAAAACATTTTACCCATCCTAAGATTGTACGGAACAGTGATAATATCATGGTATCCAGACAAAAACGATGTGAGATTTTTCTCTTCATTCATGCTTCTTCCCAAAAGAACGGTTGAGCAAGTTAAATACTCAATAACAGATTTTAGATCTTGGCCCAAGGTTTTCAGAATGGTAGAAAAAGCGGAACCAACCGTAGTTGATGGTGGATACAAAGTAGATTTCAGAATAAAATACAAAATAGCTCTCCCGATTGAACTTGAATACACTAACAAATACTGGTGGGAAGATGGAGGGCAGAGATTAAAATGCGAAATAGATAACAGATCAAAAAGAGATATTGAAGGAGGAATGTGCGTATGGGACTTTTATGAAACAAAATACGGAGTGGTTTTAGGATTTACTGAATTCTCTGATTTGAGAACTGGGAGCTACTTTCTCAGAATACTTATGGATAAAGTTCAGGGCTTTGGTATCGGTCTCCGGGTAGCGCTTGTTTCCGCCTATGCCGAAATAATAAGAAAAAACATCTGATTTAAAAAAGAAGCTCGCAGCAAAATAAAAAAACGGACTCAAAAACTCTTTCTGATTTTCATAAAATCAAAAACCTAAACAAAATTCTTAAAGGAATATGAACATAATTCTGATACTCCCGTTTGTTCTTCTTCTTCTGACAATCGCTATATTTCCCCTGATCTCACACAAGCTATGGGATAAAAATCCAGTCAAAGCAGTAGTTGCATTTATATTTGGAGCTCCGATTCTCATATATCTCCTTATTACAGATTACCATAAAATAATTCACACAGCAGAGGAGTATTTTTCCTTTATATCACTTGTTGTATCTCTTTTCATAATAAGCGGAGGAATTCTCATAGACATAAAAAAAAGAGTTTCTCCTCAGCTCAACACAATGATACTTCTGATCGGCGGGATAATCTCCAACCTTATTGGTACAACCGGAGCGAGCATGCTTCTTATAAGACCATACCTCAGAATAAACAGATGGAGAAAAAACACATTTCACTTGCCAGTTTTCTTCATATTCGTAGTGTCAAACATAGGAGGAGGCCTGACTCCTATAGGAGATCCCCCGCTTTATATGGGTTTTATAAAAGGTGTTCCCTTCTTCTGGACTTTGAAAAATATTTTTGATGCCTGGATCTTCCAGATAACAATTGTTTTGCTTGTATTTTTTATATGGGATTACATAACATTCAGATCTGAAAGGCCCCCGGAGGAAAACTCAGAATCAGGAATATCTATAAAAGGTAAGATAAACTTTATTTATCTGACTGGCGTTATTCTTTCGGTCTTGCTTCTACAATTTCCCCTGCGCGAGATCGCGATGTGGATTTGTGCCGGTCTTTCCTTTCTCACAACTTCCAGAGAAATAAGGCACAAGAACGAATTCAATTTTGATCCAGCAGAAGAAGTAGCTATACTTTTCGCTGGTATTTTCATAACTATGGTTCCGGTTCTTGAAACAGTCAGAGATAATGCAGATAAATTCGGTATAGATAGAGCATGGGAGTTTTTCTTCATAACTGGATTTCTTTCATCTTTTCTTGACAATGCTCCAACTTATCTTACATTTTTTGCTCTGGCGCAGGGGCTCACAGAGAAAATGTCTCTTCAGCCATCCGTCAGTGGCGTATTTGTAGATTATCTGAAAGCGATATCGTGTGGCGCTGTGTTCTTTGGAGCAAATACATATGTAGGAAACGCTCCGAACTTTATGGTCAAATCAATCAGCGAAAAAATGAAAATAAAAGCTCCTAATTTCATCCTATATCTTCTCTGGTCATTCCTTATACTTCTTCCTTCTTTTACATTAGTAGCCCTTATATTCTTCGGTTTCCCAAAATAGTTCCACGTGGAACAAAAAAGAAACATAATCATAAAAATCTGCTATGATGGGACAAATTATTACGGCTGGAACGTACAACCAAACGTTCCGACTATTCAAGGAGAAATCTTAAAATCAATAGAAAGAATTACAGGAGAAACCACGAATATAAAAGGTGCATCAAGAACAGACAGAGGCGTCCACGCTCTTGGTCAGGTCGCAAATTTCTTTACATCATCAAATATTCCGGCGGAGAAATTCAAAGATGCTCTAAACTCCATACTCCCACAGGACATAAGGATAATTCAGTCAAAAGAAGGTTCGCATAACTTTGATTCAAGAAGATCAGCAAAAGAAAAGATATACAAATACATCATATACAGAGGTGAGATAACACCTTTTATGAAAAACTATGTTCTTTGCATAAAAAGAGAACTGAATACCGAAAAAATGAAAGAAATTGTAAAGATATTTGAAGGAGAAAAAGACTTCAAAAACTTTACCCCAGAAAGAGGATTCACAATAAGAACTGTTACAAAAGCAGAAATCACAGAGAAAGGAAACTTCATAATCTTTGAGATAAGAGGAAGAGGATTTCTGCGATATATGGTAAGAAATATCGTTGGAACACTTATTCTAGCTGGACTTGAAAAATTAGATAAGGAAGAAGTTGAAAAACTACTTGACACTCAACAAGAAGAAAAAAAATATGTAAAATTCACAGCTCCACCGCATGGTCTCTATCTTGTTGATGTAGTATACTGAGGAAGGGTAAGAAAAGATATATATGGACCCTCGGACAAAATCATTTCTATATCTCTGCTCTCAAACAACTCTCCATCAATTGTATATCCTCCACTGAAAGAAAGAAAAACTTTTTTAGCTTTTCCATTAAAGGTTTTCGGAAGAACTTTTTTTCCAAGAACTATCCATAAGAAATTTAATGCTACCTTAGTTGCAGGATCTGCACTTGCCATAAAATAAAATCCATCTCCTTCTGACTCAATGAATGGTTTCGTAAAAAGTATCATTTTTTTGAAAGAAGCCGCAACAGATGCTACAATTTTTTGTCCGTAAGGAAAATCCTTACCATCTATTTCAATGGAACAATCTGTGTACTCAAGAAGGTCTTTATCTCTTTTCATAATAACATCAAAGAGCATCTCGGCAATCGTTTTCAGAGCAACCTCCGGTCCAACTCCTTTACTGTAGTATCTTTTCATCGCCTTATATACAACACCGTTTGCAAACATAAATCCATATTTGGTACCTCCGGAGTTTTCAAATGATATAGCCCTGAGCTTCTTGACAAACATTTCAGGATTCTCAGAATTCGACATAGAATTGACAATATCACAGAGCAACCTCGGAGCAGTACCTATACTTTGATTCGGGATAACATTTTTATGTATAACATTCAGAGACCCACCACCAATGGGAAAAATAAGAACTCGCTTCTTTGAAAGAAATGGGATAGCTGAGTTGATGAAATGATTCAGTGTCCCGTCTCCACCGGTCACAGCAATAACATCTGAACTTTGAACAAAGTACTCCATATTTTTCTCTGTATCCTCACGAGACTTTGAACTAAATATCTCATACTTGTGCTCCGATGAGAGATACTTTCTGAATATATCTACAAATCGTTCCTTTTCAAAAAAACCATGCTTCGCCTTACCAGAATGCGGATTAATTATAACCGTTATTTTCAAGTTAAAACCTCCCTTCCCTCAAATATTCAGTTTATGATGTATATCTATTCACTATTACTTATAGTTATTGCAATTAAATATACAGAATTTAGTCCAAAAATTGAGTTGAAGGAACATAGTCTGGCGGAGCGTTTTTGAACACAAAGAAATTCAACCAAATCAAAGATATAATTATCTGAACTGTTGCTATAATTACGGAATATTTGAGCCAATATCCGAAAGTTATTCTTTTGTTATTTTTTTCCAATATCCCGAGCGCGATTATATTTGCAGTTGAACCAATAGGTGTATAATTGCCAGCCATAGTTCCTGAAAAAAGTAGCGCCCAGAAGAAAGCAAAAACATCTCTGAGACTCATATATAGAAAAGACCACCGGAACAAGTACAGCAATAGCAAGAACATTATCAAGAAAAGCGGTAAGTATCCCCTGAAAAGCAAAAACAGAGAACAATGTACCGGACTCTGCACTTCCTATAATTTTACCCAAATTTGTGCCAACAGAAATTATATATTCTCCGATTTTAACACCGGCTCCTGTGTATTTGAGAGTTCCGACGGTTGAGAAAAGAAGAGTGAAGAAAAGAAGAGTAACCCAGTCAACTCTATAAAGTATGATTTCACGAGCTCTATGCCTTTCGAGAAGAAGACCAACAGAAGCCCAAAATAGCGGTACTGCGACCAGAAAGACATTCTTCATATCTCCCTTTTCCTTTCCCAAAAATTTTTCCATAACATTTTCAATCGGACTGTGAAGAACGAGCATAACAATAGTTCCCAAGAATATAACAACATTTGTAAATTGCATCGTACTTATATCTTTCTGTATATCAAATCTCAATCCTGTCTTCTTGAGCTTAGAGTTGATCTCCCTTATGTATGAGGCCCAGATAACTGAACAGAGAACTATAGTTATGAATAGAATCAGCAGAGCATTTGGAGCAGACCAAATGAGAAAGTCTGTAAAAGAAAACCCTCCTCTGAGCGCAACAATAACACCAATAGGATTTCCAACAACTGTAGCACTGCTGCCGACATTTGTAGCAAATATAGAGGCTAAAACTAAAGGAACTGGATTCACATCCAAAGCTTTTGATACCTTCAATATAAAAAAAGTTATGAAAATTATTGAAGTGACCTCATCGACAAGAGCTGCCATTACCGCAGACATAACAAGTATGATAACGTACAAAACTGTACCAGATCTGATCTTCTGTCCAATAATATCAAGTATGTAATCAAAAAAGTGTCTCTCTTCGAGAACACCTATAACAGTCATCATTCCAACAAGGAATATTACAACATCAAGCTGAGCGAAATTGATAAAGTTCCGTATATCAAGTAGCCCGAGCATAAAAAGTAATGAAACTCCCATAAGAGCAAATGCAGATCTGAACTGCCAATAAAGCAATGTGGAGGTAATAAAAAGAACAAGAATACCTATGGCAATAATTTGTCTGAAATCAAAACCGCCAATATAAGAAATTAAAACTGAAACCAAGGGAAGAACTATTAAGGATATCCTCTTCACTTACTGATGAATTTAGAATTTCATTGTGAAATCTTATCATTTACAACCAAATTACCGTTTACAATCAAATATTTCGTTTTATTGCGGATTTTTCTATGGTATTTTTGTATATATTCTTTCAGCTATACCAATTTTTAGAATTCTCTTAAATATCATCCTCTGAAAAAACGATTCAATTGATTAATTTACTGGTTCTTTTTTATAGCTTACCTTGATTTATCTTTATTTTTATATCTTATTTATTTTTATATCTTATCTTACCTAAATGTCTATATATTCTCCTAATAATATCGGTAAGATATATAAATAAAAAAATATATAATCTACTATTTTTCTGTTGAGAACTTCTCTCTGCTTTGTCTGAAAAGGGGAAGGCTTGTGGAAAAGAATGTGGAATTTTTGTGGATTAAGATGTGGAAAAATATGTTGAAAATTTTTGTGGAAAAAATAGGCAATTTTTCAACAGGATTTTCCACAGAATTTCCTATGTTTTCTACAAGTTTTCCACAAGTTTTCCACAAGCTTAATGATTAGAGCCGTTCCCAGTAGACTCTCCAAGAATCATCTCTCTTATAGAATTGAGGATGTACTGGATCTGGGAATCTTTTTCCTTGTCGGCCTTTATCTTTTCTATGGCGTATATTATTGTTGAGTGGTCACGGTTTCCGAAAATCTGGCCAAGCTGTGTTGTAGAAAGGTTAAGCATATCTCTACAAAGGTAAATAGCCATCTGCCTTGCAAGGGAGATTGTCTTCTTTCTTCTTGGACTTTGTATATCTTTTGCAGATAAATTGAAGAATTTTGATGTATACTCTATTATCTTTTTAGCATCAACATTCTTCAGTGGAACATTTATCTGTGAAAGAGCTCTTTCTGCTATCTCAATTGATGGTTTTGTTTCCTCTATTTCTGAGAACATAACTACTGTTTCCAGAGCGCCTTCAAGCCATCTGACATTTCCAGATATTTTTTCTGCTATGTAGAAGATCACATCATCGGGGATATTATAACCTCTTTCTGCTGATTTTGCTTTCAGAATTGCGACTCTCACCTCATACGGTGGAGGAGTTATCTCAACAACTCTTCCCCATTGAAATCTAGTTATGAGTTTGCTATCAAAATTTTTGAGAGCGTGAGGGGGTTTATCTGACGTTATTGCTATTCTCTTTTTAGTTATAAGAAGATAGTTTATGGTCTCAAATATTTCTTCCTTTGTAGCACTTCTTGTTTCTGGTTCAAGAAGGTTTATGTCATCTATGAGCAAAACGTCGCACATATCTCGGTATTTTCTTCTGAATTCTGAAAGGAGGTTTTCCTGATGCGCTGTCATAAATTCTCTCATAAATTCGTTTGATGGGATGTATGTTACTCTGGTTGTAAGCTGGGACTCAATAACTTCATTTCCTATTGCGTGGAGTAGGTGTGTTTTTCCAAGACCGCTTGGAGCCCATATAAAAAGTAAATTTACTTTTGAAATCCCCTTAGCTATTTCTATAGCTGCCTCTTTTGCTATTTTGTTGTTCTTTCCCGTTACAAAGTTTGAAAAGGTAAATCTTCTGTCTATTGGCAGGTGAGCTATCATATTTTTCCCTCCTTTGTGGATAATTTTAAAAAGATTTCTCTTTTATTCCACCCTTTTTCAATAGGGTAGAGTAATATATTAATAATTTCTAGTGAATTTTTCTACTGCTTTGATAATTTTCGGAAGTTTTTAACAGATTGTTGAAATCTCTTTTCTATTTTCAGAAATACTTGAGCATATCTTTGATTGTTTCCGTTTCCAAAATCAGAGACATAACAAGATCTGTGACTTTCTTTGAGAACGGAAGATCTGAGTGGAAGAGGTGTTTCAGAACTATGTTTTTTGTGTTCGGAAATTCAGGAAGTAAGCACGAGCGAGGAGGAGCCATCCAATCTCCTTCCGATGATATGGAGATAAAGTAGCAGGATGGAGGAAATGGTTTTTTCTTTAACTTTTTTATGAATTCTGAACCTTCCCAGAGGTCATAAGCAGATTTGAGTTGTCTCACAATGTTTTTGAAAGGAATTGCAAGTGCTGCGTAGCTCAGACCGTTTATCGGTGAAGCAATTGAGATTAATCTGTTTATGAATGAACATCCATCCATTGCTCTGACAACATAATGTAGAACAACCCCCCCCATGGAAAATCCAATAGCTGGAATCCTTATGTTTTTCCTGTTCCCGTTGAAGTTGTTTTTGACGAACATTTCCAGAAACATTCTGAGTTCTATTGCTAGTTCCTCTATGCCTTTGTCTGTACCAAGTCTTCTCAGATGAAATGAAATTGGTGCAAAGCCTGCGTTCTTCAGCGCATGATCTATTTCTTTCATAGATTCTCGTTTCATCATATAGCCCTGTATTACTATTACGGGCATTCTTCCCGTCCTAACAAGAGAATAGCTTTCATCTGCTAGCTTCCAGTCTGGAAAGAGTGAATCTGTAATCTTCTCACGCCTTTCCTTTTCAGCGAGTAGAAGAATAAAGTCTCTTATGTCTTTTAGTGCCTTCATCATAAAATTTCTCCTACAATATCAATTTAACTATGTAATTATATATCGGAATTTTTGACGAAATTTTTACATTTGCTTCTAATAAATGGTTTGCATAGCTAAACTTATATAGTCTGATATTTGTGATATAATAGTTTAATACTTTTGGTATAACTTTTTTTATGGTCGGTAGTACTGTAAAAAATCTAAAAAATATCTTCACCCCGTCCATCTAACCCCGTAATTTTTAATTATAAAAATTTTCTTTACTTTTTTCTATTTATAATATCTCAATTTTCTTTCTCATTTTTTCTCAAATTTTCTTATTTTATCTATTTTTTGAAAAAAATGAATTTGGTAACAGATTCCGAAAATTATCGGTATGTCAAAAGTTTTGGTCGCATTTGATGGTTCAGATACAGCTACCAAAGCTCTTATTCAGGCAGTCAAACTATTCAAACCTTCAAAGCTCTACGTTCTTTATGTCATAAATGAAGATGATATTAGGTGGCCATCACGGATTGATATATCTGTTATATGGGGCGGAAATATTCAAGAGCTTGAAAGTAATATTCTTGAACTTCACAGAAAACATGCTCAAAAGATTCTTCAAAAGGCAAAAAATATTCTCAAGGGGAAAAAAGCAAAAATATTCTATGAGATCGGCAATCCATCAGATGTTATACTCAAAAAATCTGAGGAGCTATCTTGTGATATAATTGTGATAGGTAGTAGATCTAAATCTCAACTAGAATTTATTCTGGGGTCTGTTGCAGAAAGAGTTGCGGCAAGAAGCAAAGTATCTGTATTTATTGTAAAACCAGATAGCAGAAAATCGTGAATGCCCTTTGTTCAATTTTTACAAAATTTGTGTTTTTTGGTATATTCAATATTTTATCCAACTAACATCAGACATTATACATACTCCACCAAAACTCTTCAAAACAGGTTTCAGATTTTCTATTATTTTTGAAGCTATCTCGGGTGCGCATATTGTGAAGATATAGTTGTTTTTGAATACATCAGTTATTTCATCTCCACGCATTATACCTCTTTCTCCTTTCCCAACTATATCTTTTATTACCGTGTATCCAGTACTTCCAGTTTTTTCAAGAACCTCAATTATCTTTGATAGATATGTACTGTTGATAATTATTTCTATCTTTTTCATTGCTTTCATTTCCATATTATCCTACCCTCCAGATTTTTTCTATCAATGTATAATATAATGGTAAACCGATTGATATATTGAATGGGAAGGTTATCGCAAGAGACATAGTGACATATATGCTTGGGTTGGCTTCGGGAACAGATATTCTCATTGCGGCTGGTACAGCTATGTATGATGCGCTTGCACAGAGAACAGAAAACATAAAGGCATCTCCTTTGTTCAGTCCAAATAACTTTGCTAGTCCTATGCCTACCAGAGCGTTGATGATCGGGAAAACAATCCCAAAAATTATGAGAAATACTCCTATTTTTTTGAGTTCTCCAAGCCTCCTACCTGCTACTATTCCCATATCAAGAAGAAAGAATGCAAGCATCCCTCTGAAAAGATTCTCAAAAACAGGACTAACCGATTTCCATCCATTTTCTCCTGTTGTAAAACCTATGATCAGTGTCCCTATTAGTATGAAGACTGATGGATTCAAAAATGCCTCTCGGAAAACTTCTATCCAGTTTGTTCTTGAATTTTTTTCTCTCTTCGCAAAAATTGTGAGTAAAATCAAGCCAACTATTATTGCTGGAGATTCCATAAGTGTCATCATTGCTACCATATAACCACCGTAATTTTCACCAAGCTCCTTTAAGAATGTTCCAGCAGTTATGAATGTTACGGCGCTGATTGAACCGTAGGTGGCTGCTATTGCTACTGAATTGTACACATCAAGTTTGAGTCTGAGTATGAAGAAAGCATATATTGGAACACATACAGACATAAGAATTGAAGGTATGATAACTCTGACAACATCTGGTGTTATTCCATTTTTTGAGAGCTCATATCCTCCGTGAAGTCCTATTGATATCAGAAGATAAAGAGAGAAAAATTTTGGAAGAGGTTGCGGAATATCTAAATCTGTCTTCAAGAATACAGAAATTACTCCAAGAAAGAACATCAGAACTACAGGATTCATAATGTTCTGGGCAATTATTTCAAGACTCATATTGCTTCTCCTCCGTCTAAATTTGACATAATAAATATCAGCTCATACGAAAACAAATTAACAGGAAATCAAAAGAGTTCTTGCGATTGTTTTATTTGTTTTAAAGACCTATGTCTCTTCTGTAGTGTGAATCTGGTATATTTATATCTTTGATTTTTTCATAAGCCGATTTTCTTGCTTCATCTTTGTTTTTTCCGAGTCCTACTACTCCAAGTATTCTTCCGCCCGAGGATATGAGTTTTCCGTTTTCCCTCCTTGTTCCAGCGTGAAATATAACAAAGTTTTCGCCTTCTTCTTCACCTTCTATTTTTATTTGCATACCTTTTTGATATTTTTCTGGATATCCCTTTGCGCTTATTACAACACATAGAGCAGAGTTTTTGATGGGAATATTTACGAGTTTTCCTTCGGCAGCATTTATTGCAGCATCAAAGAAATTTCCATCTATACAAGGCATAAGAACCTGTGTTTCAGGATCACCGAGTCTCACATTGAATTCAAGAACATACGGATTTCCTTTATCATCAATCATAAGTCCTACATAAAGAATTCCTGTATATTTTATTCCTTCTTTTTCAAGCTCGTTCATAAGAGGTTTTACTATTTTTGTCTCTATATCTTTTTTAAGCTTTTCGTCTGCATATTCAACAGGAGTATAAGATCCCATTCCTCCTGTGTTGGGTCCGGCATCACCGTCAAGAAGTCTTTTGTAATCTCTTGCGAATCCAAGCGATACGAATTCATTTCTTGAGCATAGGGCAAAGTATGAGATCTCTCTTCCTTCAAGAAAATCTTCTATCACTATTTCGTTTCCCTCGTCTCCGAATTCTCTTTTTACAAATATTCTTTCAAAAGCATTTTGAATATCTTTTTTTTCTTTGCATACAAAGACACCTTTTCCAGCGCATAGTCCAGAAGCTTTTATCACAATAGGTGTTTTTAATTTCTCTGGTGAGATTTTTCCCTCCACGAAATCTTCTTTTGTGTAGATTTTGAAGTCAGCTGTTGGTATTTTTGCCCTTTCCATAACTTTTTTTGCAAAGGCTTTTGAAGCTTCAAGCTTTGATGCTTTCTGATTTGGACCAAAGCAGATTCTTCCTTCCTTCTCAAGAATATCAACCACTCCTCCGGCAAGCGGATTTTCTGGTCCTACAAAAATGAAATCTATTTTCAATTCTGCACATATTGATGCAATTTCATACGCATTTTCTGGATTTGAAACTATATTTACTCCTATTCTCTCAGTTCCTCCATTTCCTGGAGTAAAGAAGAATTCGCCTTGTGGAAAATCCTTTTTAAGTCTCCATCCTATTGCGTGTTCTCTTCCTCCGCCACCTAAAACCAGGACTCTCATTTCAGAGATTTTTATGGTTTTTGTATTCAATGAAAAAATTTCTGATTTATGAGGATAGTGTTTTTTGGTAATTCTGAATTTTCGCTAAGGGTTTTAGAAAAGTTGATTATTCATAATTTTGATTTTCTTGTTGTAACCTCATCCGATAAACCTGCTGGTAGGGGACTTGTTAAAAAAGTTGGGTATGTTAAATCTTTTTGTTTGAGCAAGGGTATTCCTTTTTCTCACGATGACGAATGGTCGGAAGTTGCAAAAAAGATATCGGATTTCAAACCAGATTTTTATGTTGTAGCTTCTTATGGTAAAATAATTCCCAGTGAAATTTTGGATCTTCTGAGAAGAGAGAGGCGTCTGAATGTTCATCCATCACTTCTTCCAAGATGGCGAGGTCCAGCACCAATTCAGTGGACTATTTTGTCGGGAGATCAAAAAACTGGCGTATCAATAGCTTTGGTGGATGAAAAGGTAGATACGGGGGACATTGTGTTTCAGAAGGAAGAGATAGTTTTTCCAGATGATGATTTTGTGACTCTTTTGAGACTCTTTGATATGGCAGGAGAAGTTCTTCCGATGGTTATGGATAGTATAGCAAAAGGTAAGGCGGAATTCAAAAAACAAAATGAATCAGAGGCTACCTGGGCACGGATGATAAAAAAAGAGGATGGGTTTTTCTCTTTCAAGGAAGATGCTGAAATGATACACCGAAAGATGAGAGCATTTTTGGTTTGGCCAAAAATATACACTTACATAAGATCAGAAAGAGTGATCATTCATAAAACTTTTCTTCTGAACGATTGGAAAATGGTGGAAGGAAAAAATGCAGGAGATGTTGTTCATATAGATCAAAAAGGAATTTATGTTGCCTGCGGAGAAGAAAATGTAAGAATTATAATTTTGGCTCTTGTGCAGAGAGAGGGAAGAAGTATTTTGAGTGGAAATGATTTTGCAAACGGTATGCGAATAAAGGTCGGAGATAATATTCTGGATTATGTCTGAAAGGATTCTTCTGACAGGTTGTGCTGGATTCATAGGAAGTTTTGTCGCAAGAAGACTATGCGAGATGGGATACCAAGTTTTAGGTGTAGACGACCTAAACGATTACTATGATGTCAATCTCAAACTTTGGAGGCTTGAACTTCTTTCAGAATATAAAAACTTTGAGTTTCTGAAAATGGATATTTCTTCTCGGGAGAGTGTTTTTTCTTTGAAAGGCCAGAAGTTTTCGGCTATTTTGAATTTGGGAGCAAGAGCTGGTGTTAGAGCAAGCCTCAAAAATCCAAAGTTATACTTTGATGTAAATTTGACTGGAACTTTGAATCTTCTTGACCTTTGTGTACAGAATGGAATCAAAAAATTTGTTCTCGCTTCAACATCAAGTATATACGCCAACTGTCCGCTACCTTTTACAGAGGACATGAGAACTGATTTCCTTATATCTCCATATGCTTCATCAAAAAAGTCGGCAGAGCTTATTTGTTATACCTATCATCATATCTATGGTATTGATGTGACTGTTCCAAGATATTTTACAGTGTACGGTCCAGCTGGAAGACCTGACATGAGCGTTTTTATATTTGTGAAAAATATCATGGAGGGGCGACCAATAAGAATCTTTGGAGATGGGAAACAGAAGAGAGATTTTACCTATATAGATGATATCGTAGATGGAACTATCAGGTGTATGGAATTAGGATCTGGTTTTGACATAATAAATCTCGGCAACAATAAACCTGTTGAGCTGATTTACGTAGTTCGTTTGATTGAGCAGAATCTTTCAAAGACAGCAAACATAATTTTTGAAAAACCGAATTTACTTGATTTACCTGCAACGTGGGCGGACATAAATAAAGCTCAAAATCTGCTTCGATGGACTCCAAAGACTTCAATAGAAGATGGAATAAGAAGAACTGTTGAATGGTTCATTCAGAATGAAAAAAGAATAAGAAAGATAAAGGTTGAGGATTGGAGTTGAGAATTTGTGTGGGTAGGATAAGAATAGAAGGAGGTTTTTTGAAAGGAAGATATATAAGCTTTCCAGATTTGAAGGAAGTCAGACCTCTTACATCATACATAAAGAAGGCTATTTTTGATATTCTTGGGAATATTGAAGGATTTCTGATTGCTGATGTTTTTTGTGGTAGCGGGATTTTCGGAATAGAGTCTATTTCTCGGGGTGCTGGAAAAGTTGTTTTCGTTGATAAATCAGATGTTCTCTGTCGTTCTATCAGAAAAAATCTTTTTGATTTTGGAATTGAGAACAAAGCTGAAATTGTGTGTGAAGATGTTGTGAAGTTTTTTAAGAGAAACAAAACGATTTTCGATCTTGTTTTTCTTGATCCGCCTTTTTCGGTAGCTTTGAATCCAGAGCTTTTGCAGTTGGTAGCAGGTTCTTACAAAAGACTCATTCTCAGAAGACATAAATCAAGTTTGGTATCGGAAAAAAATGTCATAGAGTCTTTTCTTGGAGAAATATCAGATCAAAGATTATATTCAGATTCTGTTGTATATTTTTTTGGAAGTATTTGATTTTTATGCTTTGAGTCAATCTTTCTCTGAATTCTTGCTCTAAAATTTCAAATCCTGTTTTTGATAGTTGCTCTGCACTGAATTAGTTTAGAGTTTTTAAGAGATTTTTTGCAAGCCGCTTTTGCTCGTGTATTTTCTTTATGGTTATAAGCTGATCAAAATGATTTGGTTTGTTGCTTTGTTGCTTTTATGTTCATTACATTTGTAGTTTTTAAACTCTTTTTGGTATGCTGAGGAACAAGGAGCTTTTCATATTTGACATAGAAGGTGTTGTTGTTCCTGCAATAGATGATAGTATATCTTCTCCGCCGAAGGATGTTGTTTTTACTCTGAATGAACTCAGAAAGATTGGAAAAAAGATAGCTTTTCTATCGAATATATCGCGTATACCATATAGGAGAGTCGCGGATATTCTCGTCAATCTTGGAATAGCTGAGAGTAAAGCTGAGGTATTTACAGCTGGAAGAGTCACTGCTGAGTATATTGACGGGAGAAAGAAGAATGCAAGAGTTTTTGTCATATCTGAGCTGGGACTTATTGTAGATCTTGAAATAGATAAAAACATAAAGGTGGTTTTTGAGAAACCGATAGATTTTGTTGTTGTTGGGATGAAAAGGAACATAAATTTTGATGAGATAAACTTTGCCTTGGAGGCAATACTTGACGGAGCTGAACTTATTTCTGTGGGACATACAAATTATTACAAGGGAGATTTTCTCGGAAAAAAGGGCCTGTTCATAGGAGATATTCCAATATGTGAAATGTTGAGTTTTGCATCTTCCAGACCATACATAAAAATAGGAAAGCCCGCTCCGGCGATATTCGGACACATACTCTCTGAATATGTTGTGGAACCGAAAAAAGCTGTGATGATTGGTGATAAACTTGAAACAGATATAAAGGGAGCAAATAGTATGGGTATCTTCTCGATTCATGTTGAACCTATTGTCTCCCCTAAACACTTCCTTCCACCAACTGATAAGGAAAAAATTATTCCAGATTTAAGTGTAAAGAATCTGAAAGAATTGTTAAACTATATATAAATGCCGAATAAGGATAAGAAATTGAACAGAAGAAAACATTTGTCTTCTGATGAAGCTAAGTTATCATCTGCAAAAAAATCAAGAAAGCCTGCGAAAAAGAAAAAGACACTTTCCTATGATTCAGGACTTTCAGAACTGGGTGTAAAGATTAAGAAGGTAGATATTCCAAATTTTTCTCGTAAATACAGGATATCAATAAGAATAACAGGAGATTTATCTCATTTCAAGGTTCCGCAGTTTTTATCTTCTATCTTGTCAATGGGAAAGATTCCTGTTGGTACACTGAGTATTTCTGCTACAAAATCAGGTAATACATATGATTTTTTTGTTGATTTTTTTCCTTCCCCTATTCTTTCTGTGCTGACCAAGCATGAGAAGTTTGCCTATCGTTCTTCCGTTTTTTTTGATGAAAAGCAGGGGTTTCTTACGAAGAACACATCATTTTTGGAGAAAAAAACAGATGGTCGTGAATTTGTGAGGCAGGAGGATTTTGGGAGCGAATATGATAATGAATTTGAGGTTAACAAAGACCCAATAGCCTTTTTCCTTGATCTTGTATCAATTGATTTCAAGGATTTTTCTGAGAAGTTGAAGGAAAATGAAGGTCAGGATTTCAGGAATCCATTTGATGTGAGAAATCTTGGAAATGAAATCTTTGTTTATCCAAAAGATCCAGAATTCAAGGATTTTTTTTCATCTGTTGAGATAGCTTTACACAATTTGACTTCCGATTTGAAAATACCGCAGAGGTTTTTGGTCAAGGGACTTTTTTCTCTTTTCGACATAGCAGCGGATTCGGATTAGATCTTTTTTTATATTTTTTATTTTTTATATATTCCTTTTTGTATCCTCTGAAAAAACCTAAAAGTTTTTGTATTTATATTTTTTTTAAATATATCCATAGAATAATGAAAGGGAGGTAAAGTGGTTATGAAGAAGGCTTTTATAGGTCTCACATTAGTTTCGGCTCTGCTTCTTTCTGGCTGTATGGTTATTCCTCTTTCAGGAGCACTTTATACAGATGTTCGCTTCCATACAGGTGATCATCAGCAGGATCCAGGTCCAAAGACTGGTGAAAGCTGTGTTACAAATATACTCGGTCTTATAGCTACTGGTGACGCAAGTGCTGTTGGCGCTGCTAAAGCTGCAGGAATCAAGAAGGTCAACAGCATTGACTACAGAATGACCAACATTCTTGGCCTCTATGGAACTTATTGCATTATTGTAACAGGCGAGTAAAATAAGGGTTCTGTAACTAATTAATAACGGGTTAATCAATAAACCTTAAATTGAGAGTTCTGTTTTCCATTTTAGTAATACTCTTTTGATCTGGCTCCGTTGTTCACAAATAGAGGTGCTGGACTTGGAACTGCTCAATTCTACTTTTGAGCTATAGTCTCGTAGTATTCTAACACGCTCTCGGAGTGCCTATCTATTGAGAACTTTTCTGCTTCACTCTTAAGAGTTTGGGAAAGCTCTATGTTGTGTATGTTCTCTTTGGCATAATAAAAGCTCCTTAAAAAACTTTCGAAACTTTTTGGGTTGAACTTGAGAGCATCTATTGGATATATTTCCGATGCTCCGCACATTTCTGAAACCATACATACCTTTCCTGCTATCATTGATTCAACGATAAGGTTGCCGAATGAATCTACCAGCGATGGAAAGCATACTATATCGGATGCTTTAAGTATATTTTCAATTGGGATATATCCGGGAAAGACTGCTTTTAAGTTTTTTGGTATTTCTTTTAATTTATTTTCGAGTGGTCCAGTACCAGCAAGAACCAACTGTATTTTTTCTCTATAAGAAAGTATCTCTGCAAAATTCAGGAGGTATTCGAATCCCTTACCGAGTTCAAGTCTTCCGGCAGAGCCTACTACGATATGCTCTTGATATTTATGTATGCTGTTGATTGTTTTTTTCAGTCTATCTTGTATTTCTGAAATATCAAATCCGTTGTAGATGATTTTGATCTTTTTGTCCCATTTATTTTTTCTTAGCCAAGAAAATCTTTTTTCTAATGTTTTTTTTGAGTTTGCTATTATTCCATCCGAAGTTGGAACGAGGATTAAATCAAGAAGATCTTTTTCGGCTATTCTCACATGCCATATTGTTTTTGTACTTGTGAAAATTTTTGCAATGTTTGAGTATAGCGCCACACGAGATCCGTTGGTGTGAACGATATCGGGTTTAAACGTTTTGAATATTTTATAGAAGTTAACAACGCATTCTACAACTTTTTTTGGATTAGATTTGAATGAAGGAATTTCGAATGAAATTATTTTTGTTTTATCAATTTTGAGATATTTTTCTAAATCTCCTCCGGATGGTATGAAAACTGATATTTCTAAATCAATTCTTCTTGCGATATGATTTATGTATCTTGCAAATGAGATTTCTCCTCCGCCGATTATTTGATTATGATTGAAGAGTAGAAGTATTTTCATCAAAGAAAAATTGAATATTCTAAGTTTAGAGTTAGAAGTTCCTACAAATTTTAGTATGCTTGACTGGATTTCGAGGTACAGAAGTGATAGGATGTTAAAGATATGGCAAGATGAGGAAAAATATAGGATTTGGAGAGATATAGAGGTTGCTGTTCTTGAAGGGTGGGCAAAGCTCGGTGTTATACCTCAGAAGATAGCGGATGAGGTAAGGAGAGTTGAAATAAAGCCAGAGGAGGTAAAGCAAGAGGAATTCAAAACGAAGCATGAGGTAACGGCTTTTGTTAGAGTCATAGAAAAGAAGGTTTCGGAAAATGCAAGAAAGTTTGTTCATCTTGGGATAACATCGTCTGATGTGATGGATACTGCATTTTCTATTCAAATTTTGAGATCAATAGATTACATTGTGGATGGTATTCGTTTGTTAGAAAATGTCATTTCAAATCTTGCTGAAAAATATAAACATGTGGTTGCAGTTGGTAGAACTCACGGTGTTCACGCTGAACCTACAACTCTTGGTGTGAGATTTTTATCGCATTATGCTGAGTTCAGAAGGGTAAGAAAATTTTTCCTGTTTGCAAGAGAAAATTTAAGATTTGGCAAAATATCTGGTGCGGTTGGTATATACAATACTGTTCCTCCCGAGGTAGAAGCGTACGCTCTTGAGAAGTTTGGACTTAAACCTGAGCCTGTTCCAACACAAGTGGTTCCACGAGATAGATACGCTTATTTCATTGTCGCATGCTCTCTTTTATCTTCTGCTATTGAGAGGATTGCTCTGAATATAAGAATATCGCAAATGACAGAGATTGGAGAGATGATGGAACCTTTTGAAGAGGAACAGATGGGATCTTCTATTATGCCTCACAAAAAAAATCCAGTTCTTTCGGAAAATCTCACAGGAATTGCAAGGACGATCAAAAGTGCTGTTGTACCAGCTCTTGAAAATATATCTTTGCTTATGGAAAGAGATATATCTCATTCATCTGCTGAGAGAATTATCTTCCCACAAGTCTGTATACTTTCTGATTTTGCACTTTCAAGATTGAAACTGCTTCTTGAAGGTTTGAAAGTAGATGAGGATAAGATAAAAAAGAACCTTGAAATTTCAATGGGTATGATACTTTCCTCCCGAGCTCTTTTTGAGATGGTTGTTGCTGGATATGACAGGGAAAAAGCTTACAAAACAATTCAGAAGGCATCTTTTTCTGTCGTTGATGGTAAATTTCCCGATTTCAAAACTGCTTTGATTTCTATGCTTGAAAAAGAAGATAAGAAAATCGCTCAGATTGTATCGGAAAAATTAGAATTGGTTAAACCTCAGTATATTGATTATATATTTGATAGAGCTTCCTCTATGCCATTTGAGATCAAGGTTATGAAGAGAGATGATGTCTTTGATCCGGAGGGAAAAACAATAGCAGATAGATTAAGAAAGATAGGGGTAAATGTGAAAGATATAAGGGTTGCGAAATCATATCTTATTAGTTCTTACAAAGATGTGGATTCAGATCTCATTGATTTCTTTGTGAATCCAATAGTTGAAGATTATACAGTTGAATTGAAAGAGTGATTATCTAAGAAATAAGTTGAGATTTTTTTTGATTCTGATTGAGATTTTACATTACATTTATGCAAATTCACTATGTAAGTGCTCCAGATGAAGTAAGGCTTGGTATTCTTGAATGGAAGCCAGATAATCAAAATTATAAATATCCAATTCTTCTGATTCACGGTTTTGCTCAAAACAATTTGAGTTGGCATGGAAGGAACGGAGGAATCGCTCCAACTCTTTGTTCAAAAGGTTTTCATGTCTTTTGCTTGGATCTTAGAGGTTCCGGATATTCAAGATTGAGGAAGCTTTATTACGACTATACATTTGATGATTTTGTGTTCAAAGATATGGAGTCAGCTTTTCTTTTTATAACGACAAGAACAGGTGTAGATAAAATTGTTCTTGGGGGGCATTCTCTTGGAGGAATTTGTTCTTATGCTTATTCTGCTTTCTTTCCACAAAAGGTTCAAACGGTTATAACTTTTGGAAGTCCAGTTCATTTTGGAAGGGGTGTTCAAACGATTCAGTTGCTGGGACGACTAGCAAGTTTTATGAAAAAAGTTCCATTTTCTCATCTTATATATTATTTTTGGCCAAGGGAATTTGGAATGAAGTTAATGGGGATGTTTGGACTTGTTGGGGTCCCTCTGATGATGAACAGAAGAATTTTGAAATTTTCTCCTCTTTATCCATCTTACACAAGAAATTTTGAGTCTGCTTGGGATTTTTGGGAGAAATTAGTTGGAGGCTTTGAATTCACTTCTCCAAGGTTGCTAGTTCAGTTGCTTCTTTGGTCAGCGCAAAGAAAGATAACTTCCTTTGATGGTAGTATCAACTACACAGAAAAATTCAAAAATATAACTTCTCCTTTATTTGCTTTATCAGGAATTCTCGATAAAGTTGCTCCGCCGAAATCTGTAAAACCAATAGTTGATATTGTTTCGTCGAAGGTTAAAGAGTATAAGGAATATGTTGCGGGACACATAGACCTCGTTGAAGGAAAACTTGCAAAAGGTAAGATTTCGGATGATGTGGAAAAATTTCTTCGTGAATCAATCTTTTAAGATAAAATTTTTGATTATCTTATTTCTTTTTTTGTATAATTTTAAAATTCAGCCATAAGGGGGAATACTATGAACAAGAACGTCACCCTCATAGATGGAATAAAATTCATAGACGAGAACAATATAAGAGGTGCAAAGGCTTTGGTACGTGTTGACTTTAATGTTCCAATAGATGAGACTGGTCAGATACTTGATGACAGAAGAGTCAGATCTGTTCTTCCTACTATAAACTATCTTCTTGATGAGAAATGTAAAGTTGTGATCTTATCTCATATGGGACGTCCCAAGGGAAAAAGGATTCCAACTATGTCTTTGGCTCCCGTCGCAAAGCGTCTTTCAAGATTACTTGAGAAGGATGTTTTGTTTGTAGAGGATTGTATTGGTGAGAAGGTGAAATCTGCTGTTAGGAGTAATTATGATATCATACTACTTGAAAATGTGAGATACTATGCTCAGGAGAATGAGAATAATGTAGATTTTGCGAAACAAATAAAGGAATCTGTTGAACCTGACATATATGTTAATGATGCTTTTGCTGTTTCTCACAGAAAACACGCTTCTGTATATGCTCTACCACTACTTTTTGAAAAGGCTAAAAGATATGCTGGTAATCTTATGAAAAAAGAGCTCTTGTCTTTGGAGAGATTGTTGATTAATCCGCAGAAACCGTTTGTTGCGATTGTTGGTGGAGCAAAGGTTTCTGATAAAATTGGAGCTCTTAAAAATATCCTTTCTCTTTGTGACAAGCTTATAATTGGTGGAGCTATGGCTTTTACATTCCTTGAAGCAATGGGTTATAAAGCAGGAAAATCTCTTGTAGAAAAAGATTTTATACCTGTTGCAAAAGATGTTCTTTCCGAAGCAGCAAAGAGAGGAATAAAGGTTTATCTACCAGTTGATTGTATTATTGCAAAATCAATAGATGAAGATGGAATAAGGGTTGTTCCGGTTCAAGAAATTCCAGATGATTATGGAGGATACGATATAGGTCCGGCTACAATAGCGCTTTTTTCAGAAGCTCTTGCTGATGCCAAAACCATAGTTTGGAATGGTCCGATGGGAGTTTTTGAAAAACCTCAATTTTCAAAAGGAACATTTTCTATGGTCTCAATGATTGCTAATTCTACAGCTTACACGGTTGTAGGTGGAGGTGATACAGATGTTGCAGTTATAAAAATGGGAGAGCAGCACAGGATTTCTTATATATCAACAGGTGGAGGAGCTTTCTTGCAGGTTCTTGAGGGAAAAGAACTCCCGGGAATAGAAGCTCTGAAAGATACAAACTAGTATAAATCTCACAAGTATGTAAGTTTTCGGTTAGAGTTTATTCATAAGTATTGTTATTTTTCCGATTATAGATATTTTCTTTATTTATTACTTTTATGATACCACAGGTCGAGCTTGGTGATACCGGTCAGAAGATTCCTATATTGGCTATCGGAACTTATGGGTTTAAGAACAAGGATGCAATGAAGTCTGCCTTGATTTATGCCTATGAACTTGGTATAAACCATATAGATACCGCTGAAATGTATTCGGGAGCTGAGGAAATAGTAGGAGAAGTGATAAAGCTTGTTGGGAGAAAAAATCTATTCATAACAACAAAAGTTCTCCCTCATAATGGATCTTTCAAAAAAGTCTTATTAGCTTGTGATAGGTCTTTGAGGAAGTTGGGAACAGATTATGTAGATCTCTATCTTTTGCATTTTTATACAGCTCAATATCCTCTTGAAGAAACTCTTTCTGCTTTTGAGTATCTTACAAAAGAGGGGAAAATAAGATTCTATGGAGTGAGTAATTTTGAGCTTATGGAGTATGATATACTTAAAAATTTCGTTAGTAACTTCAAGATTCAGAATAATCAGGTGGACTATAATGTATCAAATGCTTTATATGTGGAGGATAAAATTCTTCCAATTTATTCAAGGCATAAAATAACGATTTCCGGTTACTCTCCTTTTTGGCAGGGTAGGTCTCCGAGTAGAAAGATAATAGATGTTCTTGAAAGTGTTGCGAAGAAATACGGAAAGACTTTGCATCAGGTAATACTAAATTTTCTAACGAGAACGAGAAATATTTTTGTGATATTCAAGTCAGAAAATATAGAACATATCAAAGAAAATTTGGATTCGCTTTCTTTTTCTCTTGACCAAGAAGATATAAAGAAAATTTTGGATGTTTGTAGAAAAAGATGAGTAAAATATAGCTTATGGAAAGGGCTCTTGGAAGTGGAACTGATTACAGTGGAGATATATCTACAAAGATAATATGCATGAAGATAGTAGGTGAGACCTATGGGGTTGAGATTGATTATGTAGAGGAGCTTATAAGAATAACAGATGAAAATATTTCTTTCTCATCTTCTATACCTCATGTAAGAGGAGTAATATCTTTGAGAGGAGAAGTTGTTCCCCTTTTGGACTTATCCGTTATGTTCGGATTGAAAAAGAAAGATATAGATAATGAGGTTGTCGGTAAGAAGGGGGTTGTTGTAAGGGTTGGTGAAGGTAAAGGTTTGTTTTGTATTATTGCCGATGATATTTTTATACTTACAGATGTTTCAAAAATAGCTATTTCTGATTCACCAAAAGTTGGTATAAAGTATGTGGAAATGATAAAGGGAATTGTAAGAGATGAAAAAACTCAGGAGAATATGATCATTGTTCTTGATCCAATGAAGATTCTTAGAAAGCATCGTGAGCTATCAGGTATAAAAACTAGAGAAGAATCATATTAATGTTGTATCTATTCTAATCTGGGAATAGTATTATTTCTCTGGAAGAGTTTGGTGTAGCTTTGGGGGATGGAAATTTTTTTAGGCTTCTATTCCGAGCATCTGTTTTGCTTCGTCTGACATCATAGCTGGATTCCAAGGTGGATCCCACACTATTTCTACATTCACATTTTTTATTCCTTCTATTGATTCAAGAACAGCCCTTACCGCTTCCTGTACTGTTCCTCCGAGGGGACAGCCCGGAGTCGTAAGAGTCATTTTCACATCTACGGTTCCTTCATTTCCTAAATTGACATCATAAACCAGTCCAAGGTTTACTATATCTATTCCTATTTCTGGGTCATATACTCCTTTGAGTGCTTCTATTATTTGCTCTTTTGTTATCATTTCGCTTTATTTTAGTCTTTTTCTTTGCTTGTTTTAATGTTTTCAAAAATTTTCAATCCAGAAATAGGAAATTTTTATGAGTTAAGATTGAAGAGCTTATTCAGATTAATGGTTATATTTTAGATTTTGTGATCCATTTTTTAACTTTGATCTTTTTATTTTTTCTTAGGAGTATATCTTATAACTTCAACACTTTCAAGAGTAATAAGAACTCCACATCCTGCTTTTTCTATTAACTTTTCTATTTCAGGAATCACGTGAAGTATTTTTTCTTCTGAATCTACGATTTCTATTAGTATTGGTAGGTCTTCAGATAAGTCTATTAGGCTCAGTTTATGAATTTTCGTACTTGCTCCGAAACCTTCTATGCCTCTGAGCACTGTTGAGCCGGCGAGACCCAGCTCGCGAGCCTTTCTAACTATTACTTCAAACAGAGGTTTCCCATCGTACTTATCATTTTCCCCTATGAATATTCTCAAAAGTTTTCCTGTGGCTTTTGTTTTCATTGTTTTATCTTGTTGTTATATATTTTGCAAAAACGAGTCCTATCCAGGTTGCACCAAGGCATAATAGAACATTTAAAAATATGTTTGTAAGGGCAGAATATATTTCTCCTTGTTTTAACTTCCAGATAGTCTCGTATGAAAATGAAGAAAAAGTTGTAAATCCTCCTAAGATTCCAACAGCAATGAAAACTCTGATGTTAGTAGAAATAACAACTCCATTTTCAACGAGTCCCATGAACAGACCTATAGCTGCTGAGCCTAAGATGTTTACGATAAGTGTTCCGTATGGGAAATCACTCCCTATTAATCTGTATGCAAATGTAGAAATGGAGTATCTGAGGACAGACCCTATGAATCCTCCTATTCCAATCATAAGTATCTTTATCATAATAAGCTATTTCATTTTTTAAATTGTGTCTGCGTTATGTTTTGATTTTTACAAATTTTATTTTCTTTTTGTTGAGATAAAACTGATGTTATACATATCATTTACCTGTTAGAATAATTCGATTTTTTTGTTTTTATTTATTTTTTTCTTTTTATTCAGTGGGGTTTTAAGTTTTTAGATTTCGTTGATTTGTTTTTATGCTTTGGTGATTTGTTTTTATAGCGGAATGCTATATTTGTTCAATTATTTCAGCAAGTAATTCAACAGGTGTTCTGTTTCTTGTATATTGGAAAAATTTTTCCTGCAGACCTTTTACTATATCTCTCCTTTCTTTTGGTCTGTGGAGGAAATATTCTATTTTTTGATTTAGTTCTTGGATGTTCCTGTAAGTTACAGCTTCTATATCATCACCAAAGATCTCTTTCATTTCATATCTTGGATCTGTAAGAAAAAAACCGCCAGCGGAGACACATTCCAAAAGTTTTGTCGGAATTCCGGATTGTACTATCATGTTTGAGATCAAGATGTTTATCTTTGTTCTACTGAATATATCGTTGAGTTTTTGAAATTGTATTCTACCAGATGGAATAATATTATCTAATGTCGGAAATTCAATACCTTCGATGTAGTCTACTAAGTAGACACCCTTCAGTTCCGTTTCAAGAACACCTTTTTCAAAGGTTGAAGGAGAAAGTTCTATCAATTTCAAAAGAATTCTTATTGAATTATTTTGTAAGGCTGTAAATTTATGAAATGATGTTTGATCAAATCCGAAAACCTTTACTTTCTTGTTTATATTTCCAAGTATGTAAGCTCTAATAAGAGGGTTCACGAATTCCCAAGAAATCTCTTTATACAGAATCCAAAAGAGCGGATCGTTTTGATCTATTGATTTTCCATAAAAATAATTGTAGGTTTGTATGTTTTCCCAGAATATTTCAAAGAGAGGTCTTTCTAAGTTTTTTAATTTATCTACAAATGTCTTATGGAATAAAGGTTCGTATCCTTTGATTACTTCTGCAATTCCTATGGAACCGCAAAACGCTATATCTATATCTTGTTCTTTATCTGAATAATCAGTTTTTTTATACCATAAGGAAAAAGGAGAGTAGAAGACTTCTCTTTTCAGGAGAGACAATTTTCTAAGGTAATAAGCTTGTGCTTTGTCTAAAAACAAATATCTGACATATTCATGATTTATCATCTTTGAGAGAAAATCCATCAGTTTTATATTCATTTTTTGATATCTTTGAAAGGGCAAAGCTGCCATGATGTTTTCTGCAATCATATCATCTGTTATTGTTAAGATTGTTGTTTTTAGGTCGTGCAAAGTTATTTTGAATGATATGTCATTATTATCAGCGGTACAATACATCATCAGTTTCAGTATTCCTGAATTCGATGGGATTATTATGTCTGCTGAAGATAGAATATCAAATGAATCTTGTTCGAAATCAAAAACAAATGTTTGGTCATTTAATTTTTTTAATTTGATTGTTATCAGGCTTGCTTTTACTTTTCCTGTTTCGTTTAATTCATTGCAGAATTTTTCTGCTCTGTCTCGCTCTGTTTCGCTTGCTACAACGCAAGCCTTTTTCATTTTATAAAATTAAAATCGGAATTATTTGTCAGATCTTGAAATATATTTAGGGTGGTTATGGATTTTGTTTCACCGGACGTTATATATTGCAATCAAGTGAGAATTGTGATGATTAAGTCAGAATTTGTGTATATAAGAGATGCTTTTGGTTATTGGAACTCTTCTATCTTTCCCGAAAGCTCTTGATGTTATTCTGACTCCCGGAGGAGCTTGTCTTCTTTTGTATTCTGATTGTTCAACCATCCTAATTACTTTCAGTACTGTGAAAGCATCTACTTTTGTTATAGCTGATATAACAGATGGTGGCATATCTCTTTCGATGTAAAGTTTTAGTATCTGGTCAAGAATCCTGTAAGGTAGAAGTTCATCTTCATCTTTTTGACCAGGACGTAGCTCGGCGGAAGGTGGTTTCTCAAAAACTCTTTTTGGGATTATTTCTCTCCCTTTTTTCTTATTGTAGAATTCAGCTATTCTGTAGACATCTGTTTTATATAAATCTTTTATTGGAGCAAAACCACCAGCAAGGTCTCCGTATAAGGTAGCATAACCAACGCTCATTTCACTTTTATTACCACAAGCCAAGACTAGATAAGAGAATTTGTTGGAAATCGTCATCACGAGGTTCCCCCTTATTCTTGCTTGAAGATTTTCTTCTGCTGTTGAGAATTTTGTTCCTGCAAATAAAAATTCGAGTTCTTTTAGGAATAGATCATAAAGGTTTTTTATAGGTATTTTGATAAAGTTTATTCCGAGATTTTTAGCAAGAATTTCTGCATCTTCCCAGGAGTGTTGAGACGAAAATTCAGATGGCATAGATATACCGAGGATATTCTGGGGTTCAACAGACTCTGCTGCTATGCAAGCAACTAAAGAGGAATCAATTCCGCCAGATAGTGCAACAATTATTTTTGAAAAGTTGTTTTTTTGAATGTAATCTTTTGTTCCAAGAATAAGTGCAGATAACATCTCTTCTTCTTCTTGTAGAAAGTTGAAAAATGATTCTTCATATAATCGTGAGGAATTTGACATTACTTCTATATCTAGATTTATCTTTTCACATTGCATCTGGGGTGTTTCAAATCTAGGTCTTGGGTCATGTACTCTTCTCAAAAAGGTTTCGTCAACGAATATATCTTTTATAAGGAGATGCTCCTTAAAACTCGGTGCTCTTGCAATTGTTTCACCGTAGGGAGATATAACAGATGAGGTTCCGTCAAAAACAAGTTCGTCTTGTCCGCCAACCATGTTACAGAAGGCTATGTATACGGAGTAATCGTATGCTCGCGTGCAAAGCATCTGCTCCCTTATCTTTGGCTTTGATATATGATATGGTGATGCAGATATATTTACAATTAATTGAGCATTGCCGTATGTAGTTAAAGATAAAAGAGGTTCTGTTGGATGCCATATATCTTCGCATATCGTCACCCCGAATCTGAATCCGTCTTTCGTTGTGAAGACAGGGTATCTGCTTCCCCTCTTGAAATATCTAAATTCATCAAAGACAGCATAGTTTGGAAGATGAATTTTTTCGTATGTGTGAATTTTTCCGTTGCAAATAATAGCGCAAGCATTATAAAGATCTTCTTTCATCTCAACGAATCCAATAACAACTATGTAATCATCTACATTCTTTGACATTTTTTGTATTATCTCGTTCTGTGATGTTATGAAATCTTTTTGGAATACTAAGTCTTCTGGTGGATATCCGCACAAGGCAAGTTCCGGGAAGCATATAATCTTTGCTCCAAGTATGCGAGCTTTGTCAATGAAAGATAAGATTTTGTTGTAGTTCTTTTCTATGTCGCCTACTGTTGGGTTTATTTGACAAATTGCGACTCTTACATACATAAAAAGAAATTAGTAGCAATCTATATTTCCGTTTGTAAAATTTTTGAGATTTTTGCTTACACGGTTCAAAGATTTTTAGTTGTTCATTGCTATTTTGCAGAGATAAATAACTTTTTAAGTAGAAATTATCGCGTTTAGAGGATCATTAAAAAATCTTATGGTTTTGCTTGTTTAGTAGATATTTAGTTATTCTTTTGTGGTTATTACAAATACTGCTCTTCTGTTTTTTGACCATTTTGTTTCATCTTGGCAATTTGGCGGTGTGCATGGCTCTTCCGGAAACTCTTCACCATAAGATACTATCTGTATTTTTTCTTCCGGAATTCCAAAGAGCATAAGGATTCGTTTGACAGATTGTGATCTTTTCCATCCAAGTTCAAGATTGTATTCGTTTGTTCCTCTTTCATCGCAGTGTCCTTCTATGAGTACTGAAAGCTCTGGATTTTCATTTAGTATCTTTTTTATGATATCAGCATTTTGTCTGATGATTTCTTTCATTTCTTCCGATATGTTAAAGGAATCATAGTCAAAATAGACGTTCTTCAAGCTCTTTAATCTATATCCTCTACCGAATGCCGATGTTCCTATGATTTCATCTGGATTTACACCTTTTATGCTTTTTGGAAGGTTCGGGCGCTTGAATTCCATTTCTGTTTCAACTATTTCTACTTTTCTTTTGGGTTCTTCTTCTGCTGCTTTTTTTGCCATTTCGTTCCATTTTTTAATAGCGAGTTCCGAGAATTCTTTTGAAATTATAGCCTTTGTTCTGGCTTCATCATACTCTTTTTTTTCAAGGTGTTCTTCTGCTTGTTTAAGATAATTTTCTGCGACTCTGTATTCTTCAAGCTCTGTTGCGCCAGCTTGTCTTGCTCTTTCAAGAGCTTCACGAGCTGCATTTATTTCATCTTGTGGTATCCTTTTCGCACAACCTATAATTAAAGGAAAAATAAAAGCCAAGCTTATAAACAGTTTTGCCGAACTAAATCTTGAAAGCATAGTAAGAGTAATATTAAAAAAACAAGCCTATCATTTCCAATATTCAGAAATCAGTTGTATACTGAGATGAATATTTCAGGGAATTTAGTTAGAAAAATGAAATGTGAACCGCGAAATTGTGATTCGTTTTATCTAAAGATCGCCTGAAATTCATCCTTGGGAGTATCGAATACTTTTTTTATGAAGTTGCCGAATCTATCTGTGATGTATATGTCATAATCACCGTCGCGATTTGATGAGAATAAAATGAAGTTCCCATCTTTTGACCAAGATGGATTTTCTGATGAACCGAAGTCGACTACAAGCGGTTTTTCTGTTTTGGTTTCAAAATCGTATATGTATAGATTCATCCTGCTTCCTTCAAGTTTTGCGAAAGCCATTTTCTTTCCATCTGGAGAAATATCAGGTGATGTGTTATACCTCCCAGAAAGAGCAATCCTTTCTTCACCACCTTTTACGTTCCTAAGATATATTTGAGGAAGCCCTGCTCTGCCAGATACAATTATCATTCTTTCTCCATCAGGTAGCATTTTTGCAGATATATCAGTGTTCCCAGATGTTATTCTCGATAGAGATCTTGAAGCTATGTCAAACATGTATATATTCGAGCCGTTTCCGGAATTCCATGCTAATGTTAGTAAATTGTCTGAAACGAAATTCGGTGAAATGAACATTCCATCTTTTATGACCGGAGAAAAAATCTTCTGTGTTCTGAGGTCTGCTATATATAATCGATAGTTTTTTCCATCGTAGTGTGTATATGCAACTTTATTCCCGGATGGAGAAACTGAGAATGTTGGAATAAATGATTTTGCAGAAACAATTTTTTCTATTTTATCTGATAGAAAATCTAATTGATATATCTCTTTCTTGCCGTCAAGATTTGATAGAACAAAAAGTTTTCTCCCAAAAATATCCGTCTTAATTCCTGATACTTTGTTTATAAGGTAGTTTGAAAATGAATCAGCAACTGCTTTTGTATCGTCTGACTTCAATTCAACTTTGAAAAAATCTTGACTTGAAAAGTAAAATCCGTTTTGTGTCCTTTCAACTTCAATAATTATATCTCCGTTTTCTCTAACAACATCGAAATAGCCGATTACACCGAGATTCCTTGAAATAAGTTTTGAGAGCTCATTTGAAGAACTATCTTTTGGTGTAATCTGTATTTTTACAGGTTTATATTTTGGTGAGGATATATCTATGATATAAAGATCTCCTTTTTCTTGAATGAATAAAAGGATAAAAATAAATGGAACTATCATTGTCATATTAAATTTTAATATATCGGATTTGATAAAGCAATTATTTGAGTATACTTTGTATCATTCAGGGAACTCTTTGTATCATTCAGGGAACTCTATCTCTCGAAGATTTTTGAGCATGATATTTTTTCCCAGAAGATACTAAGTGTTTGCAACAGATTGATTCAAGTTTAGTAATGCAGTGAAGTATCCTATTTTCAGAATACCTTATTCGGATATTTGTAAAATTTTGGCAGATGGGGAAGTATGATATATCTTTCAAGGAACTGATCTCAGGAGCTGAAAAAGAACTGCTGAGCGTCGTTGGATTAGATGTTCAGGAACTTCAACCTATGAACGTAGAATTTGCGTCTGTGAGAGAAAAAAGAGCCGATAAAGTATATCTGTGTACTGTAGGCTCACAGAAAGCTCTGGCTCAAATAGAGGTTCAGCTATACTACGAAAAAGATTTTCCAGTAAGAATGGTTGGGTATTGGGCTGATTTGAAACTCGGTTTCCCAAA
>JANXBU010000013.1 GCA_025060505.1 Candidatus Calescibacterium sp. | reverse complement strand
CCGTTCATAGCTCTGATTTGCAGCTACTCAAGATGAACACATAAACAAAAGGTACAAATCTCCTTTCTGACCTCTCACTTGCTGTATTTAATATCTAATTGTCTAATAAACCTTTTGTCTTTGAATTGTAAGTGTTTTTATAGACTTAAAGTCAGACTCAAATTCCGAAGTGGCTGAATATCGGACATTATGGAACATTTTTGGAAGCAGCAAAAAGCAACAGAAATAAATAATTGTTATTACTCCGAAAATTTTCTTTGTAGAAAAACTAATCAACTATCTTTTAATTGTTCAATCATGCAGAAAAACTATTGAAATACTTTTTGCCGTGAAGCTGGCATTTACAAATTCCTTTGTTATACTTCTTTGAGTTAGCATTTACAAAAGATATAATTGGGTAGGCAAAGTAAGCGAGATACGAAAGGAACCTGTGTCCCCTGATTTCAAGTATTCGCTTTGCCGCTTCTTTTCCCCAGTAGATTCCCTGACTATCTATGAGATATAATGCAAACGGAAAATTATCTCCCATAATTTTTTTCAAGATTTCAGAACTCTCCTGTATAGGTCTTGTTTGAAATTTGAGTTTTCTGGCAATCTTAGAAAAGAACCTGCATGCCGGACACTCATTATCAAATATGATCAAAGGTATATCAAATCTATAACTCTTCATATACTCCGATAAGATATATGTTCTGGTAATTTGAGGCCAGCTGATACAACAAGCTCCCAATCCTTTTTGTAATCTTGTCCAGTGGTTGTAAGATAGTTCCCAACCATAAGATCATCTGCTCCTGCTTTTAGAACCCAGTCTTGTTTATCTCCAAAGACAACTTCTCTACCACCAGCAACCTTTATTTGTTTTGAAGGATGAACAAATCGCATCATAGATATACATTTCGCAGCCTCCTGAGGTTTCATAAGTTGAACCCCTTCAAGAGGTGTCCCAGGGCGAGGATTCAGAAAATTCAAGGGTATAATTTTTGGATCTATCTTCTTGAGCTCAAATGCTATCTCAACCCTATCATCAATGGTCTCCCCCATTCCGAATATACATCCACAGCACAGATCAATTCCAGCATTCTTGATATTACTTATAGTCCTCAATCTATCTTCGTATGTGTGTGTTGTGCAGATTTTCTCAAAGAATCTAGGAGATGTCTCTATGTTATGGTTTGAATGATCAACTCCAGCATCTTTGAGTCTCTGAGCTTGTTTTTCTGTGAGCTCTCCCAAAGTTGCATCCGGTGAAATACCCGGAACCTCTCTTCTTATCGCTTTCACCATCTCACAAATAATTTCAAGCTCCTTATCTGTTGGACCGCGTCCAGATGTGACTATTCCAAATTTGGTAGCTCCCATCTGATACGCTTCCTTTGCTCTCTTTACAATCTCCCCAACAGGCATAAGTGGATATTTCTGTACACCTGTCTTCCACTTCGTTGACTGAGAACAGAATTTACAATCCTCAGGACATAGTCCGCTTTTGGCATTCACTATAGCACAAAAATCAACTTTATCACCTCTGAACTTCTGTCTTATCAAAGTTGCACATTCAAATAGCTTTTCAATGTATTCATCAGGAAAATTCAATATGAATTTTGCTTCTTCTTTATCGATACTGTCCCCATTCAGAATTTTTTTTGTCATCGCCTCTATTTTTCTGATAGACTCTGAAAAAACCAATGTCATAATACACAAAAGTATAACTGCTCGTAAACCTTATACTTTTTTCAGTAAACTTGATCCACTCCCACATTCAGATGCCGTTCATATGAAGAAAATCTAACCACATACAAAAACACACAACAAAATCCTTCTCTACCAAAACAAAAAAATTACAAAACAGAAAATTATGAAAACACCCCGTTCATAGCTCTGATTTGCAGCTACTCAAGATGAACACATAAACAAAAGGTACAAATCTCCTTTCTGACCTCTCAACTCAACCTATAAAATCTCCTACCAGCAATCAGATAATTATCAGAAAAAGACGATCTTCTCTCACTTCAACCTATAAAATCTCCTACCTACCTCCCTCAAAACTATACATACAAGAGCAAACACAGTCCATAAAGACACAGAAGACGATGAGCATCCATACCTATCTGACTCTACTACTCCTCCTTCAACATCTAATCCTCCTACACCAATTCTCGGTGCAGGCGATGCATTAACTATACTTACTTTCAGCATATACGGATCAGACACAGAAAATGTATTACCGCTACCATATACCTTTATGAAATACCACCCGGTTGCAGGAACATTGTATTCTATCACCTCTCCCATGTTTCCAGAGTTCGTAGATTGAGCAACAGGTGTCGCATTTGGATTCTGCGTTATCACTGAACTATATAACTGAATATCATAGTTTGCCGGAAGAGAACTTAGCTCAACTCTGAGACGCGCCCCAGCGGTGACAGTAAACTTATACCAATCTACATCTCCTGACCTCCATATGTATGCATTTATTGGACGATAAATGTCCGAAATATACATAGCCCTCGTTGGAGTATCATTGAACTCATAATCAAATGAACGACGGTAGGAGTATCTTGGTTCATCCCACCATCCTTCTTCACGCCACACTCCCATATTAGCTCTTTCGTATGGAAGAGGCCAGAGTGCCTTATCTTCTCTGTACCCCTCTCCCTTCCAGCAGGAAATGAAATATCTATCCGTCATATTATTCATATCAAAATAATGTGTAGACGCAAGTATCTCAGGCTTACCATCTCTATCGAGGTCATCAATGAGAATATCTCTTATATTCCAATCTAAAGAAGTCGGAAAGCCACTGATCAGACCTCCCGTTATGTTGAAAGCATATAGAGCCTGACGAGGAGAAGGACAACTCTGACCAAAAGGACATCTACTTCCTCCAACAATTATATCTACAAATCCATCTCCGTCTATATCTGCTATGGCCGGTGCGATTCTTTGACTCTCACCTACATACCTTGGCCAACCAAACCTGTTTGCTCCATTGTCATCTAATATGTATATCCTTTCATTTTGGTTAAACAGAACATTCAGCCTCCCATCCCCGTCTATATCTCCAAATGAAAAGGATCTGGTAACTCCCCAGTCATAACTCCACAAACTGCTACCCGTTGTCGCCCTTACTGCATAAACCTTATCTTCTCTCCCACCAATGATATCCACAAAACCGTCTGCGTTTATATCGCAGGAAGAAACAACATCTACACTCTGTCCCATCTGAACATACCACAACGAAGACGAACCCTTGTATGCTCTGATACCATCTGATGTCGAAACTATCACCTCCTCTATTCCATCCCTATCTATGTCAAACACAACAAGGTCTCGAGCTCCAATCCCAATTATCGGATATCCAGAAACCAAAACCCCTGTAATCTTGTATGCATACACATTACCATCTCTTATTCCCACTATCTCCTTCACCCCATCACCGTCAACATCTCCAAAAGCTCTTACTCCTCCATCCACAGGTCCAAAAATAACTGAACCTCCTGATGAAAGAAGGAATATCCCGTTTCCTCCTTCCACAATGATCTCAACTCTTCCGTCTCCATCAAGGTCATCCGATAAGACTTTCCATCCTCCAATATTCACATCCCATAGTCTCCTCGTACGACCTGATAAAACTCTTATATCATCCACATAAAAGTTTGCAGATGCATTGTTTCCCCAAATCCCGAACCTTACAGCAGTGGTTGCTCCAGATACATAACTTGATATATCTACAACTTGTCTGCTCCATGGAGAAGCATCCCAACCTATCCATATACACCCACTCCAGCCACTTCCAGTCCAAACTTCAAGACATACATTTGCATTATCCAAATTCCACTTAGCCCAAAATTCAATCACAAAACCTGTATCACAACCTATGTTTATCACAGGAGATGTGATGTAATATCCATCCCAGTTCGTTCCCCCTGTTGCCTTGAAAGAGTAGTTCCCAGAACGCCTGTCCTCGCTCGTCCTTACCCAGTATGGAGCATCCATATCCCACAATGGCTCCCCGTCCTCCGCTCCACTGAACACAGAAGTCGGACAACTCTGATATGAGTACGCCCAAACTATACCTCCACTATCAGCAAACAAAATATCTGCTCTACCATCGGCATTTACATCTCCTATGGATAAAGAAGAAATCTCATAGCTGGAACCAATCAGGCCAACGAAAGAACCAGTTGATGAGTAAATATATACCAACCTTCCATCACCTGATATAGCCACTATCTCGTTTCTCCCGTCTCCTGTTACATCCGCTATCAGAAATCCTCTCCCATCCACCGGAAAGTTCTGACACTGCCCTTTCTGTGTCACAACCTCTGTAATTGCACCTGATGACATACCTGCATCATTTGTCGCAGAAACACGGTAATGATACCTCGTGTTTGCCTCCAGTCCTGTATCAATATAGCTCGTATTGTTCAAAGAAGTTACCACCACAACCTGCCAGTTTGGAGTACCATCCTTCCTTCTCTCAATAACAAATCCTGTCTCGTTGTCTGAGTTGTCTTGCCACCTCAATGCCACCTCCGTTGAAGATACTGCATCTGCTTCTAAGTTCGTCGGTGACTGTGGATTTGTCTCCGGAAACGTCTGCGCATATGTTATGTTCGATGGCAAAGAGTTACCCACCTCATTGAAAGCTACTACCCTGTAGTAGTAAACCGTGTTTGATATAAGATTTGTATCTGTATACTCTGTTTGGTTCGGTGCAACCAGAGCAACAAAAGTGAAGTTGTTCCCATCTTGACTCCTTGCTATCTTGAATCCATCCTCGTTTGTTGAGTTGTCCTGCCATCTCAGTCGTATTGATGAGCGTGAAAGAGCCTGCGCTGTCAGACCTGATGGCGCTGACGGTGCAGAGTTTGATGGTGTTGTCGCACTCAGAACGTTTGACGGATTAGACTGACCAAACTGGTTATACGCTCTCACTCGGTAGTAGTATGTTCTGTCCGGCAGAACCCCCGTGTCTGACCAACTCGTTACATTCGCCACAAGCGTTGCTACTCTTGTGTAATCTGTCCCGTCCAAACTCCTTTCAACATAAAAGCCCACCTCATCCACAGAGTTATCTGACCACAGAAGATTTATCTGATTTGCTGTTATGGCCTGTATCTGCTGAAGCGTCGGTGGTGACGGTGGCTGTGGTGTGAGTGTTGTCGCAGACACAACTGAAGAACATCTCTCTCCCCCAAGCGAAAACGCACATATCTGATAAAAATACTGTGTTGAGTGGTTCAGTCCTGCGTCTATGTAAGTCTCAACACCTACACCAACGCTTGCCACCACAACCAATGAATTTGCATTCAATCCCCTCTTTATCCTGAAACCAAGTTCGTTTGTAGAAAGATCAATCCAAGAAACAAAAATCTGTGTCGGAGACAGCGGATACGGTGTATTTGCATATGGAGCAGTTGGAACTGAGCCGAAATCAGCACACAATGGAATATCATCTACTGCTCCATTGCAGTTGTTATCTATCCCATCACATATCTCCGGAACAGAAGGATTTCTACTCGGATCTGTATCATTACAATCTCCTCCCGGAACAAGCACAGCATACCCCGCTGGCGCTGTGCATCCTACCGCCGTTGTTCCATCTGTGTATCCGTCTACATCACGATCCCTGTAAAACACCCTTACTACTCCCTCATCCACCACTCCATTGCAGTTGTTATCTATCCCATCGCATATCTCTGGAGAAGCTGGATTTATATTCGGATCTGTATCATTGCAATCTCCTCCCCTCCTCACAAATCCTTCTGGTGCCACACACGATGTCAACTGCCTACCAAAATCTCCATATCCGTCTCTATCAAAATCATAATAAAATGTCTGCGGTGTCTGACACGCTCGTGATAACGTCAAATTCTCAACGTATACCACTACCTTGTCCTGACCTATCTTCCCACCCGTATCCTCCACCTGCACTCGTATCACATGCACTCCATCGGGAACCAATGTCGTATCCCACTCGTATGTATACACAGTACCTCCAGAACTGTATGTCCTTACTCTTGTGCTGTTGACATGAAAATCTACTCTCCTAATACCTCTATCATCAGAAGCCTCTGCCTCAACAGACACAATTCCAACTAACCTCTGACCATCCAGCGGTCTTATTATCCTCACAAACGGGTAGTTATCAACCAAAACTTGACCATCTCCTCCAGCCGATCCTCCACTTCCTCCTCCTGAACCACTACCTCCCGAAACTCCTCCTCCTGTTGCTCCTCCGCTTCCTCCTCCTGAACCACTAACATCACCACCTGCTCCTCCTCCTGCACCAGTTGTTCCTCCTCCAGAACTACCACTCCCTCCTGTTCCTCCCGAAACTCCTCCTACCGCGTTCCTTACCAACACCATTATCCTATCTGTTCCTATCCTATCCCCTTCATCCACTGCCATGGCTCTTATTATGTGTGCTCCATCCTCTACTGCTGTCGTGCTCCATTGATATTCATACGGCGGACTCTGGAATGTAGCCACTGTCACTCCATCTATGAATATCTCAACCCTCCTTATCTCTCTTTCAGACTCTACCTCCACCTTCACCAGCACATTCCCTGACACCCTCTGACCATCTTGCGGTGATACAAAAATAACAGAAGGTGCTTCCTCCACAACCCCCTGCTGATTCCCTTTCCTACAACCAACAAAATTAAAAAGCAAAACCACAAATATTGCTGCGTGTATGTGAAGAATATGCCTCAGAAAACTCAGATCTATTCCCCTCAAACACTCCAACCTCATATGCATATGATAAAGCAGCCCGAAAAAATTTTGGGAAATTTTTTTAAGTCTTGGTTTTTATTCTATAGGCTCTTGAACTTTTCAGATCTTGCTACTAAATTTCCCTAACCCCTGAACTCATCTATTCTTCTGACAATCTCAACCAGAGTCCTGACTCCATAGCCTGTTCCACCCTTCTGGTTGAAGTATCCGATCTTGTTTCTTGTGAAAGCCGGGCCTGCTATATCAAGGTGAACCCAATGAACTTCTTTCTTCACAAATTCGTTCATAAACATCCCCGCCGTTATGGCTCCACCGTATGAATCCCCAACATTCTTGAGATCGGCATATGGACTTTTGAGTTTCTCAGCCAAATCTCTGTCAAACGGAAGATGCCACATCTTTTCCCCAAGTTCATTCCCTATATCGCAAACGAATTTTATGAAATCCTCGGAGTTTCCCATAGCACCAGCTGTGTATTCTCCTAAAGCAACCATACACGCGCCAGTCAAAGTAGCAAGATCTACGATCTTTGTCACACCAAGCTGCTGAGCATAATGCAGAGCGTCAACAAGTGTCAAGCGCCCTTCTGCATCTGTGTTTTCAACTTCAACTGTTTTTCCTCCCATGGTTTTTATTATGTCATCTGGTCTCTGAGCAGTTCCAGATGGCATATTTTCACAAGCCGCAAAAATTCCATGAACCTCAACCGGCGGCTTTATCTGACCAACGACTTTCATCGCTCCCAAAACAGTAGCAGAACCAGATTTATCTGCTTTCATCGTTACCATTGCTTGCGGAGTTTTTAAAGATAAACCGCCAGAATCAAAGGTAATTGCTTTTCCAACAAATGCTATTTTGTCACGAGCATCTTGTGGAGACCACCAAATATGAACGAACTTCGGAGGAATGGAGCTTCCTTTTCCAACCGCCAAAACTCCTTCCATGCCCATTCTCTTTATCTCTTCTGCGTCATAAATTCTGCAGTTCAAACCGTACTTCTCAGAAACAGCGGAGGCGATCTCAGCCAATGTAGATGGATTTATGTAGTTTCCAGGAAGATTTACGATATCTCTCGCAAAATTCTGAGCCTCGCATAAGATTTTGAGAAATCCAATGTCAACCTGATTTCCTGAGACCAGAAATATTTTCTCTATTCTTTTTTGTTTATCCCCATTTTCATCTCCTCCCTCCTTCTTGAAGAATCTAAAATCATAAAGTCCTAAAAGAGCACCTTCAATAGCTTCTCTCTCATATCCTTCAAATCCCAAAAGTAATACGGATTTCGCTCCATTATCTCTTGAATTTATGCATCCCAAAGCAGATGCTCTTCTTACATTTTCTTTCTTAATCCAACTTTTCTTTTCTTCCTTTGAGCCAAAACCAACTATGAATATATCTTTTCCGTTGGCAGTCAGATGAACAGATCTACCCGCTTTACCCTTGAAATTCTTTTTTTGGATTGATTGAATCAGATCGGGAAAATCTTTCTCAAGATTTCTCAGCAAAGCGGAATCTTTTGTATCCTCCTCAAAAATACCAGCAACTATTGAGTCTGTATTTACACTCTTGTAGTCCTTTATCTGCTCAATTTCAGGGAGCTTGAAAAATGATTCAGTAAAGACCTGCATAGTCTAAAAGTAATTACTTATTAAAAATTTTTTTCGGAAAACACAAAGATTTTGTGCAGTAAAGATTTCGTTCATTGGTTGATTTTTGGAGTCAACAATTTCTTGTAGATACTCTCAAACATTTTTTCTTCAATGATATTCTTGAGTTAGATTGAAAGAGCATTCAGCTATCAAAGATTTACACGGGCTTTTGTATTTCTATTCTTCTGAGAATTTTTCCTTTCCTACTCTTTATTATGAATTTATCAGATGGACGCTTCCCTCTTCTGGTTTTGTATCCTTTCGCTTTGACACCCGTTGGAGAAACTGGATGAGGATTTCCTTGCGGAGACCTTCCTTCACCTCCACCGTGCGGATGATCAACTGGATTCATAGCAACGCCTCTCACATGAGGTCTCCTTCCCATCCATCTTTTTCTCCCCGCTTTACCAAGGGAAATGAGTTCATGCTCTTCGAGTCCAACCTGCCCAACGGTCGCCAGACAATTATGGTTGACCAATCTTTCTTCTTTAGAAGGGAGTCTCAGAAGAACATATTTACCTATTTTTGCAAGAACCTGCGCATAAGATCCAGCAGATCTGCAGAGCTCCCCGCCCTGTCCCGGAATAAGTTCTATGTTGTGTACGATGGTTCCATCTGGAATGTATTTGAGCGGCATCGCCCATCCAATATTTGGCTCTATTTTATTTCTCGAAGATAAAACAGTATCTCCAACTTTCAGACCCTTTGGCCAAATTATGTATCTTTTCTCACCATCTTCATACCTAACAAGAGATATACGAGCGGTTCTACAAGGATCATACTCAACAGCAACCACCTTACCGATAACATCAAATTTGTCTCTCTTAAAATCTACTATTCTGTATCTTTTCTTGTGCCCGCCACCTCTGTGTCTTGCAGTTATTCTACCCTGATTGTTCCTACCAGCTTTCTGCTTCCACTTTGAAAGCAAAGATTTTTCAGGCTCGTCTTTTGTTATCTCCTCAAAATCATACTTGGTCATATGTCTTCTTCCCGGTGTCACGGGTTTTTCTTTTATAACTCCCATATAAAATACCTCCTTTATTTCTTAGCAAGAGTTTCAGAAAATCTCTGTGTTATCTTTGCAAAATCGATTGAACCTTCCTTCAAAGATACTACTACCTTTTTAAAGTTTGGTCTCTTTCCCAAGAAAAATCCCCTTCGCTTTATTTTCCCTCTGTACACCATTGTGTTTACCTTTTCTACCTTCACACCAAACATCTTCTCAACAGCTCTTTTTATCTCCGGTTTAGTTACAGAAATAGGACACAAAAACACATATTTTTTATTATCTACCAATTTCCTAGATTTCTCAGAAAGTAATGGTATCATTTCAATATGTCTCATCTTTGTACCTCCTGTTTATTTGATTTAGCTTTTTGTATTCTTTCTACAACTTTCATAAATGCAGACCTTTCAAAAACAGAGTAATCAAAATTTGCAATGTGGTAAGCATTAAGTTCTTCCACAGGAACAACCTGAGTCAATGGAATATTCCTGAAAGAAAGATAAACATTCTTGTTTGAACCGTTAGTTATGACCAAGAGAGGATATGCATCTATATTTCTTATAGTTTCAAGCGCTGTTTTAGTTTTCGGTTGATTGAAATTAAAGGCAGAAACTATTTTCAATTTTCCTTCTTGATACTTCAGAGCAATGGCGGTTCTGAGAGCTTCTACTTTTTCTTTTCTATTGATTTTATATGAGAAATCTTTTGGATGAGGTCCGTGAGCAACTGCACCACCGACCCAATGTGGATTTCTTATTGAACCTTGTCTTGCTCTTCCTGTGTGTTTCTGCTGCCAGGGTTTTCTCCCACCACCTCTTACATCCGAGATTGTCTTTGTATTTCTGGTTCCAGCTCTCTGGGAACTCAGATACCACCTGACATAATACCAAAGTACAGACTGATTTGGAGATGCAAAAATGTTATCGATTTCTATTTCTTCTACCTTGTTTCCATTTGTATCCAGAACTTCGAGCTTTATCTTTTGATCTGTGTTCTGTTGAGCTACCTGCTGAGACTGGATCATATCACACACTACCTCCTTTCTTTGCTTTTCTGACAATCAATGAAGCGGAAACCCAGGATGGAACCGACCCCTTGACAGCAATCACATCGTTTTGAGCATCTACAACAACTACCTTTAGGTTCTTGACTGTAACAGTTTTCATTCCCATATGACCGGGCATCTTCATTCCTTTCCAAACTCTTCCGGGATCTGTTCTCTGTCCAATTGCTCCGGGACGCCTGTGAGACATAGAACCATGTGTAGCTGGACCGCCCTTTGCTCCCCATCTTTTCACAACACCCTGAAATCCTCTTCCTTTGCTCTTACCTGTAACATCTACAATATCACCAACCTGAAAAACATCTACTCCCAGTTTTTGACCAGGAGTTATTTCTTGATCTGCTTTAGTTAAGTCAAATTCTTTCAGAACTTTGTATCCTTTGTCTTCTATACCTGCTTTCTTAAGTATTCCCTGAATAGGTTTCGGTATGTTTTTCATTTTGCACTCACCGAATGCAAGAACAACTCTTTTTTTTCCGTTCACTTCTTTCAAGCGAACCACACGTCCTCCCGATAGTTTCAAAACCGTTACTGGAACCGGTCTTCCGTTCTCATCAAAAATTTGTGTCATACCAACTTTATGCAAGACAAGTCCGGATACCATATAAATTACCTCCTATTCCATTATTCCATTTTCATTTCAATGTGAATTCCGTATGGAACATCAATTTTTCTGAGTTCTTCTATGGTTGCAGCCTGTGGATCAAGTATGTAAAGTAATCTCTTGTGCTCACGCAGTTCAAAAGTTTCCATAGATTTTTTATCAGTATGAGGTGAGCGCAGTACAGTCCATCTTCTTATCCTAACCGGCAAAGGTATAGGTCCTCTGACTTTTGCATTCGTTCTTTTAGCTGCTCCTACTATGTCTTTTACCGTCGCATCGAGCAAATGGTGATCATAAGACTTCAGTTTTATTATTATCTTTGTAAGGTTTAACATAAAAATAATCCTCCTTTGTTCTATTTTTAAATCTATCTATTTCTTTTCTTATTTTTTAATCTATCTATTTGCCTCCTGTTGTTTGATAGATTTTCTCTGCTCAACTATTTGGTTCATGATACCCTGTGGAACAATTTCGTAGTTGTGAAACTCCATAACATAATAACCTCTTCCCTGTGTGAGAGACCTAAGAGAAGTAGCATATCCAAACATCTCAGAAAGTGGGACGTGAGCCTCAATTGCTCTGAACGAACCTTTTATAGCTATATCTAAAATCTTTGCTCTTCTTGAATTCAAATCTCCAATTACAGTTCCCAAAAACTCCTCCGGTGTAAATACCTGAACTCTCATTATGGGTTCAAGTAAAACGAGATTTGCCCTCCTGACAGCATCTTTGAGAGCAATTGCAGAAGCTATACGGAAAGCAATATCAGAAGAATCTACCTCGTGAAAAGAACCATCATAAAGTGTCACCCTTATATCTACAATTGGGTACCCGGCAAGAACTCCTTCTTCCATAGCATCACGAACTCCCTTTTCAACAGATGGAATAAACTCGGCAGGAATGATTCCTCCTTTTATCTGATTTACAAACTCAAAACCTTTTCCTCTCTCAAGAGGCTCAACTCTTATTATAACATGTCCATACTGACCTCTTCCTCCGGACTGTCTTATATATTTTCCCTCAGCATCTGCGGTTCCCAGGATTGTTTCTTTATATGCAACCTGTGGTTTACCCATTTTTGTTTTAACACCGTACTCGCGCAGAAGTCTATCTTGTATTATTTCAAGATGAAGTTCTCCCATCCCCCATATTATTGTCTCCTGAGTTTCTGTATTATATTTCACACGGAAGGAAGGATCTTCTATTTCAAGCTTGTGCAAAGATATTGACATTTTTTCCTGATCCTGCTTTGTCATCGGTTCAATTGATGAGTATATAACCGGCTCTGGAATATCTATACCTTCAAGCAATATTGGTTTCTCTTTCAGACAAATCGTATCGCCAGTTATTGAATCTCTGAGACCGGTCACCCCTATAACATCTCCAGCAGCAACCTCAGATATATCATCTCTTCTGTTTGCGAACATTCTCATAACTCTTCCTATTCTCTCAGTTTTTCTTATTCTCGGATTGTATATTGTCAAACCCGGAACCAGTTTTCCGGAATAAATCCTGATGTACGAAATCTGACCTGCATAAGGATCATTCATAATCTTGAAAACGAGCCCAACCAGAGGACCTTCTGGATCGCAAAGCACTTCAATTTCTTTTCCAGAATCAGGATCAATTCCAAAAACTTTCGGCCTATCAAGCGGACTTGGCAAATATCTAACTATTCCATCTATCATCGGCTGAACTCCCTTGTTCTTTAAAGAAGATCCACAGAAAACGGGAACTCCTTTGAAAGAGATCGTAATTCTTCTTAAAGCGGAATGAATATCCTCCTCAGTTATACCGTTTGAATCATGGATGTATTTTTCCATAAAAACGTCGTCAAGCTCAGCAATTGACTCCAACATCTTTTCTCTCCACTGAGCAGCAGTGTCATGAAATTCTGCTGGAATATCTTCGTAGCTGTATGTCCTTCCTTGATCTTGCTCCGAAAAATATATAGCTTTCATAGTGATAAGATCTATTGGTCCCTTGAAAGCATCCTCTGATCCGTTGGGTATCTGAACAGGTATTGGAATGACATCGAGTTTTTTCTTTATATCTTCAATGGTTGCAAAAAAGTCCGCTCCAACTCTATCCATTTTGTTCACATAGCAAAGACGCGGGACAGAATATTTATTAGCTTGTCTCCAAACAGTCTCAGACTGCGGTTCAACACCATTTACAGCATCAAATATTATAATACACCCATCTAGAACTCGCAGAGATCTTTCAACTTCAACGGTAAAGTCAACGTGTCCAGGAGTATCTATAACATTTATTTTGTGTCCTTTCCAGTAAGATGTAACAGCAGCGGAAGTTATGGTGATACCTCTTTCTTTCTCCTGAGGCATCCAATCTGTAACTGTGTTTCCTTCATCAACGTCTCCTATTTTGTAAGTTGTTCCAGTGTAAAAGAGAAACCTTTCTGTTGTAGTTGTTTTACCGGCATCTATATGTGCGACAAATCCGATGTTCCTGACTCTCTCCAACGGGACTTTTTCTTCTTTCACCATAGCTGAAAATTCTCATATTAAAAACAAATGTTTTTATTGTAAGAAGTAAGAAACAAAGATAAAAAAATTTCAGAAAAATTTTGTGTATGTTGAGCAGCGAGTTCAAAACCGGAATAAGAATTCTTGCAAACTTTATCAAAAGATACAAGAAAGAATATGCCAAAGGAATAGCATTCAGTATAATATCTGCGATGTTTTCAGCATTAATCCCGATGATAATAAGATACGGAATAGATTTACTTGAAAGCGGAACTAACTACAAGTCTGTAATTTTTACAGGAAGCCTCATAGCTCTTTTTGGAATGTCAAGAAGCATTCTACTATATATTGGAAGAAATCACATAGTTATAACAGGAAGACTCATAGAAAGAGACATGAGAGAAAAAACCTTTGAAAAACTTCTTATAACAAAAACCGAATTCTTTGATAAAGAAGGAACAGGAAAGATCTCGTCTCAGATAATAAACGATATCGAGAATGTAAGAATGATGCTTGGGTTTGGTGGAATGATAATATCACACATAGCACCTGTTTTTGTGTTCTCTTTAATACTTGAATTTTTCATCTCACCAATACTTGCTACAATAGCTTTGATACCGCTTGTGTTCATACCGATCATTGTTATCACTCATGAAAAAAAAATTTTTGAACTATCTGAGCTTGTACAGGAAAAAATATCTGAAATCACAAACTTCTCTCAAGAAATATTTTCAAAAATAAAAATAATCAAGAACTTCACAATTGAAGATAAAGTTGGAGAAAAATTCTCACACCTTTCATCTGAATACAAAAAATCAAACTTGACTCTTTCAAAACAGAGAGCTATATTTGAGTCCTTAATAGTTCTGTTTTCTATGCTATCCATAGTAGCGGTTATAATACCCGGATACCATCTTTTAGATATTGGTGTAATAACAAAAGGAGATCTTGCCGGCTTCATAGCGTATCAACTCATACTCGCTTGGCCAGCAATGGCAATAGGTTATCTTTTTGCTGTAATACAAAGAGGAGTTGCTTGCTTGTGGAGAATAAACAGAATTTTTGAACAACCACAAGAAATCCCAGATCTATCTGTTTATTATGAACATAAGAATATTCCAAAATGATCTCATAAAAAGTCAGAAGATATTACTCTACGCACAAAAATATTCTCCCGCTCCATTCCATCTATTCGAATATTCGCAAAACTCTGATATTTTTCAGATGCAACAAGTATTGAAAGAATATTGAATCTAAAAACAATCGTAAAATTTCTTGATCCAACGGAGCAAAAACACAAAAAATCGTATTTAGTAATTTCACTCACTCCATTGCAGATATAAACTCTAAAAAAGATATGTTCCTTCACATTTCAACTTCAAAAAGCATGCAAAACAAACCTGATTTCAACAAAGCGAATTTTGTCTACATAGTTATCAAATCAATTCTTCAAGAGATCAAAATTCACTAGCACTTAGATAGATTTTGTACGAAACAGGAAACCCCTGTAGTCAAACGGTTCCTGTGCACGATGTGCATAAACTTTATAGGAAATTAAAAACTCCTGAACCAGATCTAAACCAATCTCCTGTGCATACCTGAGGAATTCTTGCTTGTTAAAAATCCATTCTAGAAACTCTCCAGAATAACCACGCTCTAAAACCACAAAAGAAGAACTGTTCATAACAACAGGCAAGATCGTGACGAATATGTAACCATCTGTTGCTTTTCTCACATCCGAGAATACCTTTTTCCAATCCTCAACATATTGCAGGGAGCCACTGAATAACGAGAAGTCATATGTGTAATTCAAGTAATTATCATTATCATAGAATTCCACATCTGGAAGAAGTTTGCGACCATGTTCACATAGAAACGAAAGTTCCTTACAAACATATTTTATCTCTACATCTGGAAGAATTGATCTGCTGAGCAGATAATAATGTCCAAGAGCACCACCCCAATCCAACATTTTTATTTTTGTCTTTCCTCTTGAAGCAATCATCAAAGCATACGCGAATGTCATGACTGTATTGTGATCTACTGGATCCTTTCCAAATGGTCCCTTGCTCTTAAAAGTATTGACAAAATAAGGCCACTGAGAAATCCTATATTGTAGAATAGATTCGTAAACAGAACGCATATTGCGATCCGTTGATTTCCTGCGGTAATTCCATCCCTCTGGTATATACTCAAAGCGCTCTTTTCTCAAATTCAAGTATGTGACCAGATTTTTGATAGACTGCTCAAGAACCGGAGGCACGATCGACTTTACCAGATGTCTGAACTTTCCGCTTAATTTAACCATTATTTTTTTATGTTTTTATACAAGAAATCAGCTTTTCTGAAGTCTATCGGCTTCGGTAAGCATATTTACAACCCTTTTTATAATTTCTTCTGTGTTTTTTTCTGTTTTGAATTTTGGCTCTCCGTTTTCATAAAATACGGCAGAGCTTCCACCACCCACAACACCAAAATCAGCCATGTATGACTCACCGGGTCCATTGACAACGCAACCCATAATGGCAACAGATTTCTTTATTTTTCTCTTTATGACCTCCTTCTCAACTTCTTCCGCAATTCTCATGACATCTATCTGAACTCTGGCACAGGTTGGACAAGCTACGACCTTCCCTTCCTCAGGTCTTATTCCAAGAGACTCCAATATTCTCTTCCCAACTATGACTTCCTCAACTGCAGGAGCAGCAAGAGAAACTCTTATTGTATCTCCGATACCATGCCAAAGGAGAACTCCGAAAGCTACAGCAGATCTGGCAGTTCCAGAAAGTCGAGTCCCCGCTTCCGTGACACCAACATGCAACGGATAGTCGCTTACAGATGAAAAAAGAAAATATGCAACTATTGTATCATAAGGGTCAGAGGATTTCAGAGAAACTTTTAGCTCGTTGAATCCGAATTTTTCAAGAAGTTTTACATTCAGAAGAGCGCTTTCGCAAAGAGCTTGAGGAGTTGGTCTTCCGTATTTTTCCAAAATTTGCTTTTCAAGAGAACCTGCGTTGACACCAACACGAATAGATTTTTGCTTCAATTTCGCTAACTCAACTATTTTTGCAAGAAGATCATATCCTCTGGCTCTGGCAGCAGTTTTTATGTTTCCCGGGTTTATTCTTATACAATCTGCTGTTTCATCCTCCAGAACTTTCAAAGCCATTTTCGGATCAAAGTGTATATCTGCTACAATCGGAATATCAACCTTATCTCTAACTTTCATCAAAGATATCGCGGATTTTTCATCTGGAACAGATATTCTGACTATATCTGCACCGACGTCCTGTATATCTCTGAGTTCCTCAATTAAAGCTTGCGTATCTTCTGTTGGATTTTTCGTCATAGTTTGAACAGATATTGGAGCGTCGCCTCCAACAAATACATTTCCAACTCTTATTTTCTTCGTTTTCCTTCTCGGATGAGGAAACGGAGATGTTGCCTTTTTGACTATTTCGTGAACTTCCTCCAACAGAATCTTTTCATCTGTTTCCATTCATTTTATTTTATTTCAAATGACAACAGAACTCGGGTTTTTCAGATTGTTTGAAAGACCCTGACTCCCTTACTCTCTGAATCGCTTAAATTTATCTGACTTGTGTTTTTACACAAATTATTCAGATCAGTTAAAAGGTTTGTTCTATCCAAATTTCAGAGCGTTCTCAAATTCTCCTCTCAAGAAGAACAGTTATATGAGTTGTTTTTCTTCTAATAGGGAGTGCTCTTCCGTATGCAGAAGGTTTCCATCTTTTGATGTAAGGTCCCCGACCAATCAGAACCGTTTTAACAAATAGCTGGTCTGCTGGAATTTTGAAGTTATGTTCTGCATTTGCTATTGCTGAGCGTAAAACCTTTTCTAAAAATCTTGCGGCCTTCTTTCTGACCATTTTTAGCATATCAAGTGCTTCAAGAGCTTTTTTGCCCTTGATTGAATCAACAACCATCAAAACTTTCTTTGGCGATACTCTTGCGTATCTCAAAACAGCATAAGAATCTGCTTCAAAGTTCATAAAAAATACCTCCCTTAAACGAAAAATAATATACAGATTTCCAAAAATACCTAAAAATACAGAAAACTTCTCAACAAAATAGAAATGAAAAAAGGATTCACATCGGTACCTCCATCTAACATACTTATAAAAGGAGCAGAGATTATAAACGCAAACGGTAGGAAAAAAGCTGACATACTTATTGAAAACGGTGTAATAAAAGAGGTATCTGTTGGAATAAGGAGAAAAATAGATGTTGAGATAAACGGATCAGGTTTGATTGCTCTTCCGGGAGCCATAGATATTCACTTTCATATAAGAGAACCTGGCGCACCTTATGAAGAAGATATTGAGAGCGGTACGCTTTCGGCTGCTCACGGAGGGATAACTTCTCTGTTTATGATGCCAAATACAAAACCTCCTCTTGATTCTCCGGAACTTATCTCATTCATAAGACAGAAGGCTGAAAAGAAAGCTTTATCAAGAGTTTTCCCCGTTGGAGCCGCAACAGAAAAAAGAGAGGGGAAAAAAATATCCGAATACGGACTTATGTTACGCGAAGGCATAATAGCGGTAACAGATGACGGAAGCTCTATATCTTCATCGTTTGCCATGAGAAAATCTCTTGAGTATGCAAAAACCTTTGGACTAACAGTGATTGAGCATGCAGAAGACAAGGAACTCTCGGGAGACGCAAACGAGGGTTATCTGACACAAAATTACGGAATTACACCATACCCGAACGCAGCAGAAGATGTGATTGTTGCAAGAGATATTATACTCGCAGAGCTTACTGGCGGAAACTTGCATCTGACTCATGTTTCATCCGGCAACTCAATAGAGATGATAAGAGAAGCTAAAAGAAAAATCAAAAACGCAAGGATCACGTGTGATGTGACACCTCACCATCTTATTTTCTGCGATGAAGATATACAAATTACAAACACTAATCTCAAAGTCAACCCACCCATCAGATCAAAAAGAGATAGACAAAAACTGATTGAAGCTATATTAGATAATACTGTTGATGCCATCGCGTCAGATCACGCCCCTCATCCCAGATTCCTGAAGGAAAATGATTTTGTATCAGCTCCACCTGGAATATCTTCCGCAGATTTCTTTGTACCGATACTCTACTCTGAATTGGTTCAAAAAGGATTAATAAATATTGAAAAACTTGTTGAGCTGATCTCATTCAATCCAGCCATGCTTTTTGGAATCCCAGCTGGTCAGATTGCAGAAGGGAAAATCGGAGATATAGTTCTACTTGACCCGGACAAGGAATATAACATAACAAAAGATATGCTATACTCAAAAGGTAAAAACTCTCCGTATATAAACTTCAAGATAAAAGGAAAAGTTATCTATACAATCATAAACGGGAAGGTGTGCTATCAAGCAGACTTAACATAAATATCAAGCAGACTTGACGTAAATATCTATAAAATTTTTGAGCATCTTCAAGCCGTCAACAGTCATAACAGACTCTGGATGAAACTGAACACCTTCGATTTTTAGTTTTTCATTTCTTATACCCATTATTTCATCGTCTTCAATTGATTTTGCAGAAAGAACAAAGTCTGGAGGAACCTCTTCCAAAACCAAAGAGTGGTACCTAACAGAAGAAACTGGATTCACAACTCCTCTGAATATACCTAATGAGTCGTGTTGAACTTTTGATATTTTACCGTGCATTATTCTTTTTGCATTTACTATTTTGACACCAAAAACATATCCTATGGTCTGGTGTCCAAGGCAAACACCAAGAATCGGCTTTACACCAGCAAATTTCTCAACAATCTTCGGAGAAAGTCCTGAATCCTCAGGTCTACCCGGCCCGGGGGAAATAACTATTCCGTCGTAATTTTTTATATTTTCAAGAGATACTTCATCGTTTCTGAAAACATCAACCTCCACACCAAGCTGACACAGGTATTGGTATATATTGTAAACAAAGGAATCATAGTTATCGATCAGAATTATTTTATTGCTGTGTTCCGACATCCTGAGTAGCTTTGTTAAAAAGCTTTGTTAATCTTGAAATTCTTCTTCTTGCCTCGTTCCTGTGTATAACACCTTTACTTGCAGTGTGAGATATAATAGATATTACTTTCCTGAGTTCAGATTCCAATTCATTCTTTTTACCTTGATCAGCCCTGGATTCCTCTATTTTCTTTCTGAAAAGTCTTATTGCTTCCTTCATCTTTGTAATATGATATAGGTTTCTCTCCCTTCCTCTCTCAGATTTCCTCAGAGCTCTTTTTGCGCTTTTAGATACAGGCATAGGGTCTATTATATAATTTGCATGAAAAAATTTGAATTTTGCGAAAATACTTGCTGATGTTTACCTGTTTTTATATGGGGGGTAAAATATCGATATATCTTAATACTCTTATCATAACTACCCTTATTCTCTCGCTATCTTGCGCAAGTAAGAAGAACTACATCTCTAAAATAAAAGTCATCGATAGCGCTAATCCAGACATATATATAGTAGTTGTGGAACAAGAAGGAGCAGACATTGAAGATGCAAGAGAAAAAGCAATGGAATCAGCCATAGATAAAACGGCAGAAATTTTCATCAAATCAAATTATGAAAAATACTTATACGATCAATCAAAACACAAGTTATATAAATCAAAAGACCTGATAGTAGATAGAAAAGAAGAAATAATAGATAAAAGTATTGTGAAAGTTTCGTTCGCTGTATCTAAATCACGAATTAAAGAACAACTTGCAAAATCAAAGATATCAAGAAAAAATATATCTTATAGGAACAACAGATTTACTCCGAACTTCTTGGTAAAAATTAAACAAAATGACTGCAAAACAGAAGAAATAGAATTCATAAATTCAACGGTCGCCAAAATGGTCAGCAGGCTTGGAGCAAGGTTTGTATCTCCTGAAAATAAAGAAAAAGAAGAAATAGAGGAAATAGAAGAACAATTATCAGAACTTGTTAGTAAAGAATCTGAATTTTTTGAGTGTATTGCATACGAATGTGATTTTGTAATAGAGCTAAAAACAAAGTGTGGAAGGAATTTTTCTTTTGAATTTACCTTCTTGGAACCAACAACCTCTCTCATAATAGCAAAGGACAAAATAAACCTTGACTTTCCAAAAAGTCTGACACCACAAGATGTTCTTGAAGAAGGAGTTTACAGATTATTCCTGACCATAAGCGAAAACTATCCGAGATATGCTGAAACACTGAACGGACTGAACAAAATAATCTTCATTGAAGAGAATATTGATGAAAACGAGCTTAAAGAAAAACTCAAAGATCAAGGAATTGATCTGATAAAAAAAATAAGCACTAATAACGGAACGATTCTCATAGTAAACAGCTCAATGGGAACAGAGGAAATGGGAATAACTATTCCATACATATTTATGGAAGAAGGGAGAAATTTCAAAGTTGGATTTCAAAACCGAAAGTTCATATCTTTACACCGAACAGATATCTAATTCTTAAAATATCATTTGTGAGAAATGAACAACTTCAAAAGTAGAAAAAACAACTTCTTTCAAGAAAGAAGAATGCTTTCTGAACTCAAAGTAAAGCAAGGAGACCTTTGGAGAATATTCAAGATAATGAGCGAATTTGTTATGGGATTTGATGAACTTTCAAAAATAGCTCCCGGAATAACAGTCTTTGGAAGCTCAAGAATTTCATCCGATCATCCATACTGCCAGAAAGCCTATGAAATAGGGTACAGATTAGGGAAGTTTGGATACTCCATAATAACCGGTGGAGGACCGGGTATAATGGGATCTGTTAATAAAGGAGCTTTCGATGCCGGAGCAACCTCGGTAGGTCTCACAATAGATGTACCAGACGAAGAACCAGCAAAACACGTTCACAACATCACTTTACATTTTGATTACTTCTTTGTACGAAAAGTTATGCTCGTCAGATACTCTGTTGGATACATAATATTTCCCGGAGGTTTCGGAACCCTCGATGAACTTTTTGAGGTCCTGAATCTTATTCACACCCAAAAATTATATCCATATCCTGTAATACTATTTGATTCTTCATTCTGGAAACCAATTACAGACTTCATCCAATCACTTCTTGAAAAGGGTTTTATATTACCGCATGGAATATATTCTCTTCAAACAGCAGATTCAGTTGAAGAAACCATACAAAAGATAAACAATTTTATAAAAGAAAATTATAAAACATTTTCATACCATCTCCTACCCTCCGAAAGATTCAGATTGAAAAAAATACTGAGAAACATAAATGGGAATCAATCCATTAAATGAAATTTCCAAGAGATTTTTTTGAGTCATTCCCACAAGATCCTGTTGATTTATCTTTGTTGTTCTGTAAGAAGTTTGAGCTGTTTTCCCCAGGAGACATAGTTGGAGTTGGAGTATCTGGCGGAAAAGATTCAATGTTTTTGCTAAATATCCTGACGTTTTTCCGATCAAGGTTTGGAATAAAAGAGGTTATCTGCTTACATTTCAATCATGGAACAAGAGGTCCAGAATCTGACAGAGATGAACAGTTTGTAAGAGATACCTGTAATGAGTTGGGTATAAGGTTTTTCTGCAAAAGAGCTCAAAAGGAACTGAGATCAGAAGATCAGATGAGACAAGAGAGATACAGTTTTTTCAGCGATGCAGCAGATGAACTTTCCCTGACAAAAATAGCAACAGCACACAACTTGGATGATCTTTTTGAAACATTTCTGATAAATATAAAAAGAGGAGGCGGTTTTATGTCTGCATTAGGAATATATCCTGTTAATATGAATCTATGCAATGTTCCGGTTGTCAGACCAATTCTACCAGTGAAAAGAAAGTCTATATTAGAGTACATAAAACAAAAAAACATAGGCTATGTAGAAGATACGTCAAACATAGATATAAGAATAACCAGAAATAGACTGAGAATGATTTTATCTTTGCTACCAGAAGATCTATACAACTCTATTCTTTCTGGATTCTTCAAGTTCTGGCTGAATCTTTATTCAATTTCGCACTTTCTTATAGAAATTTATGAAAAGAAAAAAGAAGATCTACCACCAACAATAAAAAAACAAATAGAGCTTTACAGAGAAACTGGAGAAGTAAAATATGAAAATCTGAAAAGGTCTATTCTGAAGAAAGATTAGTTTTTAAAAATCAGTCATTAGGTAAAGATTAATCACTCCCGCTTTGCTGTAATAACACAATAATATATCTCTGTAGTTTCTATTTCCTTCTAATATTCACAACAAAGTGATTTAGATCCAAAAGCTCACCCAGAGAATTATATCTTTGCATAGTTTCGGACACGAAAAGAATATGGAAAAATAAATTCTTGGCACCTTGGTCATCTGAATTTCATTAAATAGCTTTAAAATGTTAGCTATAGTTAAAGATGCATCGGGCTTTTGCCCTTCCACAAACATTTGATTAACACCCGAAAAATACTAAACTTCTATTATGAAAAAAATCATCGCATCATTTTTAGGTGGAACAATTGCATCAGTTCTTAACACAATCGTTGAGTACATATCTGATACAAACGAATTTTACAGAGTCGAGGGGAGCCACAAAATACTTTCAACACCAGCTATCTTTTTTGTATTATGGATATTTCTTGCAGGTATATATGCACTCGGAAGTTTCAGAGTGAGAAACATCTTTCTTTATATAGTTATAGGAATTATAGGAGGATGGATTTTAGACTTTCTGGGGTGGAAACTCGGAATTCTTGTAATTGAAGAAAAAGGAAATCCGATCATAAATGCCACTGTATGGCTTGTTCTTGTACCCACGACAGTTCTGCTTTCACATCTGTTCAACAAAATTTTCTCAAAGAGTTAAATGTTTTGACAGAATGATCTGACAGAATTAGTTGAAAATAGATTCAGCAATTGACTATGGCTTATCGGAATTTATTTTTGATCTTTCCTCAATTTTTGTAAAGATATTGAAGGAAGGCTAATTTTTGATATTATATGTTTGGAATAGGTTGGCAAGAGCTAGTTGTGATAATAGTGGTTGCTCTGATTGTAGTTGGACCAAAGAGAATTCCAGAATTTGCTCGATCGCTCGCAAAAGTCATAAGAGATTTCGTAAGAGCCAGAGAACAGGTCAAGAGAAAAATTCAGGAGGAACTGAAACTCTATGAAGAAGAAACATATCTTCAGATAAAAAATATAGACAAATACAAAAAAGAGTAGTACTCCAAAATCATATATCAACTATGAGTGTCATCTGAAGATTGTTGTTTTCATCCCTTTTGATATTTGCACCACCGTAAGTCACAGCTTTCACATATATAACAGGATTGTGCTTCTCAGGAGAAAACTTTGAAAACAGCAACTGAGATTCTATCACTACTTCTCCATCTTCTCTGTAGAAAACATCTATATCCTGAACACCAGAAAAAACAAGCTTCTGAGAATCAAATATATAAACAATTTCATTCAGAAAACTGATAATCGCATCCTCTAAGTTTATACCTTCAACTTTTACTGTTCTCTTCTCAGAGTTATCAGATCTATCCGGTAGCTTTTCAAAATATATGTAGTGTAGAGCGTCAAGTGCATCCTTTATAAGAGATCTTTCATCTTGAGCCTTTACCACAAAGGCTACATCTGCCGTGTGATCTATTATCTCAAACATGTTTACCAGTTTCAGAAAGTATTTGCAGTTCTCTGATCTATCTATTTATTAAGATTCCTGATCTATACATTAGATTCTTGCAAGCTTTTTTGATTTTACAAATCCCGAAGAATCATAGATTTTCGAAAAGATTTTATAGCCTCTCGTTTTACCCTCTCCGACCTACCAAATAACTTACAAACGTCTTTGCAAAACATTTTTGCATTTAATATGGTACAGATCAAACTCCCTGAACTTACACTTTAACGCAAGAAAAATTATCAGTGAAATTCAAGCTCTTCTGATAAGATTTGTTTTGACTGTTTTGAAATTGCGCTTTTTTCTGTTCCATAACAATATATATCTCATCTACGAATCATCTCTTTAGATTCGGTACTATTTCTCTGATTTTATCTACGATAGTTTTCACGATTATATCTGGTTCAAAGTTCACCTCATCGTTCTGTTTTCTGAAACGAAGGTTAGTTATTCTGTAAGTTTCTGGAATTATATCTACCAAAAAAGATTTCTCAAGAATTTCAGAAACAGTAAGTGATATACCATCTATAGCAACATATCCTTTGTGTATTATATAAGGTTTAACTTCATCTTTCATCTCAAACTCAAATCTATGGAACATCCCAGAAGATTCTATAGAAATAATCTTTAAGGTAGTAAGTATATGTCCCTGAACTATATGTCCGGAAATTCTATCTCCAAGCTTCAGAGATCTCTCCAGGTTGACAGCTGAACCTCTGGCGCAGTATTTTAGATTCGTTCTTCTGAGAGTTTCCGGAGATAAGTCAAATTCCAGAACACCTTTTTTTGAGCTAACTACCGTAAGGCAAGCACCATTGACCGAGACAGATTCTCCTCTCTTTACACTGAACCCAGCTCCAACAAAGATTTTGCTTCCTTGATTCTCTATTTTCTTTACTATTCCTACTTTCTCAACTATTCCAGAAAACATACTTTGTAATTTTGAAAAGAAAATGAAAAAATAAGAAAGGCCAAAATATTGAAATAAAATCTACTATTTGTTATGGCAACAGATAAAAATATACAAGATCTTTACAACGATATAGAAGAGATAAGAAACACTTTCTATAGTTTAAAGGACATAGCGAATACAAATAAGTTCAAAGAAGAAATTGAGAATATAAACAAAATGCTTGAGTCAGAAGTAGATCATGAGAAAATTTCAGAACTTCTGAAAAGAAAGAGCTATCTTGAAGACGAAATCAAAAGAGTACAGAGCGCAGAGAAGATAATTTATGATATTGACGGATTTATGGAGATTTGGAAAGAAACACCTGACCCAGAAATAATAAAGGAACTATCTGAGTTAGTACCTAAGGCAAAAGATGAGATAAAGAATTTGAAATTTACGCTTATGCTTTCTGATAAATATGATAGGTCAAACGCTATTGTTGAGATAACTCCTGGAGCTGGTGGTACAGAAAGTATGGATTGGGCTGGAATGCTTCTCAGAATGTATATAAGATGGGCTCAAGAAAAGGGCTTTGATGCAAAAATCATAGATAAAATTCCGGGAGAACAAGCTGGAATAAAGAGCGTGACCCTCGTTATTGAGGGAGAGTTCGCTTATGGACTTCTGAAGGGAGAATCAGGAATACATAGACTTGTTAGAATCTCACCTTTTGATGCAGCAAAAAGAAGACACACATCTTTTGCAGCTGTTACAGTCTACCCAGAAATCGACGACACAGTAGAGATCAAAATAAATCCGGAAGAAATAATAATAGAGACTTTCAGAGCATCCGGTCCTGGCGGACAGCATGTGAATAAAACAGATTCAGCAGTAAGAATAAAGCATATACCTACCGGAATAGTAGTTGTATGCCAGAATGAAAGATCTCAACACAAAAATAAACAAATTGCGATGAAAATACTTCAATCAAGATTATACGAGATTGAAATGAGAAAAAGACAAGAAGAAAAAGAGAGTCTGGTTGAGAAAAAAGACATAGCATGGGGAAACCAGATAAGAAGTTACATACTACATCCATATAAACTTGTCAAAGACCACAGAACTGGATATGAAACAACCCAAGCCGAAAAAGTTCTTGATGGACAGATTGATGAGTTTATAGAGGAATATCTGAAAAGCCTTCTTATGAAAAAGAACTTGTCAAAGAACTCTATTCAAAATTAGGTCATAAAAAGGAGAGAATCACTATATTTTACTTGTTATTATTGTTTTTAAAAATACATGATCACATCTAGAAACAGAATAAAATTTTTTTTCGTCGCCATTTTGTGCTTAATACTTTTTGAACCATTAAAATGTAAGAAAAAAGAAGAAAGCATAGACGATATAATAAGAAACGGGGTAAGCAGATTACAGGAGCAAGATTGGGCTGGAGCAGCATACCACTTTTCAAGAGCAATAGAAAAAGATCCAAAAAATCCAAAAGCAAGAATGGGTATGGCGATAACCCAAACAGGAGTTCTTTTCAAACAGATAGAAAAAGTTGTAATTGAAATAGGTAATATAATCGTTCAGCTTATAGGAGGATTTTCACCCAGATTAAAATTTGAATCAGAAAATGATCAACCATCTTTAAACGATATTGTTTATTACATAGTAGATTCAAACATAATTCAACCTATATCAAACATACTTGAGAACTCAGAAATTGCTGCAAACTCAAACGACGACTGGAGCTTATACATAGAAGGTCTTACCTGGACCGTGAAATTTCGTGATACAGTCTTCTGGCAGATAGAATTAACAGGAGAAGTAGATAGAACAGATGCAGCTTTACTCTCATCTCTTTTCAGATTAGCAGAAACAGTACTGAAGATTCTGATTTCAATTGATATACATCTTGATGTAAGAAACTTTGCTAGGATATACAACTATATAGAAGATCTTGGAGGGATCTCGGCAATACAGGAAAATCCCCGAATTGTTGTCCTGAACATAATTCCCTTCATTCTGAATGATAGAGAAACTTTTCTCGGAGTTGAACCAAAACGCGGTCTGAAATATATGAAAGAAGATATACCAAATGCTATAAGGAAAATGTCCGAATACGGAATACTATTTTACGATTACATCACCAACGAAAAAGATAATCAAGAAGATGACATAATTGCTTATGAGAGCGAAGAAGAAACAGGAGAAAAGCTCGCAAAACTTTCATTTCCAACCTCCTCAACATACTTTTATGATCCAGAATTAACTGAAAGAAAAGGTAGAACGGTAGCATCTGTAAATATTCCTCCGCCAGATCTCAAGTATTTTTTTGAGAATATGGCAAAAAGTATAGATGGAAGTATGGTAAAATGGGGAGACATTATAGAAATAACTTCGTTCTTAATAGTTGCAATACTCAAAACAGGAATATTTGATTCAATTATAAGTAATATAGTGAGCGTCGCAGGAAGCGCAGGGCTACCACCCAATATAATTCAAAATTTAGGGAACATAATAAATCCCGGATTCATCTCTGGAATCATAAAAGGTATAATTCCGGACCAAATCGGATTTTCTCTGAAACCGGTTTTTGAGAAACCCATAAGTATAAGAGATATTCTTCCTGCCTGGACCGAGGATCACAGATTTATACTTGAATGGGAATGTATATCAGATTCACCAAGAATAAGTCCTCTGGCAGAGGATAACCCAGTTTTTATTTTCTTCTGCAAATACCCGAAAACAAGATATTGCTTCAGAAAATCCGAAAAAAGATGTAATATCAGATACTTAGAATGTCTTTGGACTCCCCTTTCCCCAGAAGAAAAAGTATGCGAAAACTATTGTGGAGAAGATTGTGGAAATCAGGAAACACCGCAAGAAATATGCACACAAAGAAACGAACAAGAGTGTATAAGATTCTGTATTGAAAAGGAAGATCTGAAAAATATTGATGGGACATTTATATCATCTCAATGCAACGGGAACCTTATTATATCAGACAGCGAACATTTTTCTAACATATCAAAAATAAAAACAAAAAACCAACAACCGGAACCATTACCAAGAGATGGAATTTCTTCAATAGTACCCTACATTCTTCTTCAAAGCCCGAACCTATATGGCTTCCTATATATAAACAAGGATTTTCTGAGAACATCCATACCAGCTCAGTACAGAGCGAATGTGAAGGGACAAGGCTACCAGCTCCCAGATATGTTCGAGATAAACATATTTATACAAATAGTAGGCAAGAATCTTACAAACTTACTATCTCAATTTGGAATAATGTAAATTGAAAATAGAAAAACGAATAAATCAAATCACTCTGTAGGGATACTCCCCAAAGATCTTAAAGAACACAGTATTTTTCTTCATATCCGTAAATGTTCGTTCCATGATTGATCTGTTATTTGGTCTTTCTATTTCAACGAAAAAATTATATCTTTTTGTAATTTTATCTGGCCTTGAGTGTATCTTTTTCATATTTATCTTTCTCTTAGCTATCGGTTGAAGAACTCTGAAAAGAGACCCCGGTTCATCCACAACAGAAAAGCAAAATGAAACACGGATCTTCTTGCCAGCAATATCTCTTGTAGAGATCAACTTCTCATACAAGTCATTGGAAGAAATAACTGCAAACTCTGTTCTTTCATCCGGAGAATCTTGAATATCTCTGATAAATATTTTGAAATCTAATATTTTAGATATTTCCTCAGACGCTATTGCTCCACCTTGTTTATCTTGATAAGCTCTTCTTGCTCCCTCAGATGTGGAACTCGTATATATTATGTCAACATCAACAAGATTATCTTTTATCCACTTTGAACACTGAACAAGAGCTTTCTGGTGAGAGTAAAGTCTTTTTACATCTTTTATATCCTCCGCGTTTGAGAAAAAGCAGAATGAAACTTTCATTGAAACTTCATATATTATCTTTACATTGCTTTCAAGAAGTAGGTCAAGTGACTCTCCAACAAGTCCATCTCTTGAGTTTTCCATAGGAATAACACCAAAATCTGTTTCTCCTTTCTGAACTTTCAAAAATATGTCTTCAAGTCCTCCCGATGAGAACTCGGCTGATGATCCAAAAACCGAAATCGAAGCTAGGTGAGAAAAGCTTCCCTCTGGACCCAAGTAAGCAACTTTAACATTTCCACCAATTTTTCTTGTCGCAGAGAAAATTTCAACGAAAATCTTTGTTGCTGCCTCTTTTGGAAAAAGCTTAACGTAGTTTCCCACCCAAGCCAACTTCTCATCTTCCCTCAAGACATCAAAAATAGGAATATTATCTCTTTGTTTTATTAGGTATATCTCTTTTGCAACCCTCGCTCTTTTTTCAAGTAGATCAAGCAGCTTAGCATCAATCAGATCTATTTTCTCCCTTAACTTTTTAAGTTCTTCCATGTTTCTTTGTTATCTCTTTTTAATTTTCATTCAACATGCGGCAGAACTATTCCGTGTTGTCTCATATACTTCCCTTTTCTCTGGGAATAAGACACCTCACAAATTTCATTGCCTTTCAGAAATATAAGCTGTGCTATACCTTCAAAAGCGTAAATCTTGGCCGGAAGAGGCGTGGTGTTAGATATTTCGACTGTAAGATAGCCCTCCCACTCTGGCTCAAGGGGTGTAACATTTACGATGATACCACATCTGGCATATGTTGACTTTCCAACACAAATTCCAAGAACATCTCTGGGGATCCTGAAATATTCAACAGATCTTGCCAAGGCAAAAGAGTTCGGAGGAATTATACAATAGTCTCCACGAACTGTTACAAACGATCTCTCATCAAAGTTCTTTGGATCTACAATAGTAGATGCCACATTCGTAAATATCTTAAATTCATCAGCAACACGAAAATCGTACCCATAAGAAGATATACCATAGGATATTTTACCCTTAACTACCAGAGAGTCCTCAAACGGTTCAATCATTCTGTATTCTTTTACCATCTGTTTTATCCATTTATCACACATTACCATATCGTTATTTTTCAGAAACAGAAATTTGATTTCGTATTTTTTGATTTTTCTTCTTATCAAGATTCAACAACTTATATCAAATTAGAAAAATTTTCCAATATTTGTTTAGAATATATATGAAAAATTCTGAAAATATTGCAAGGTAATCTATTATCTACTAAATTTCTGTAAAAATTTTAAACAGAGAGGGAGGATTATATGGAGCAAAAAGAAAAACTCAAAGTATTCCCATTTGACTGGAAACCAGTATGGAAACACTTTGAGAAATATATAAAAAATCACCTGAAGGGATTTCCGGGAGTAGCCCAGAGAAGACAGCAAGTTTTAGCCTATGTAAAAAGAACGCTTAACAACAATAAGATAAAAGTTATAACAAAAGAAAAGATAGCAGAGGTTGAAAACATATTTCAGAAAGAAGCTCAGGATAATAAATTTTATCAACAGGCAGGAAAGTATTTTGTTAATTTCCTAAACAACACACTTTCTTAATCCTCCGTCTCTGTTAAATATATTTAAGAAGGAGGTTACAAGGCATGGTAGAAATAACAGCAGAAAGTTCGCTGGAAAAGATAAGGACTAAGGCAAAGATTGACGGGTTCAATCCTATATTTTGTGACCTATTTTTGAAGAAAGACCCATCTTTATCTTGCTATCTTGAAAACGGTGGATACGAATCACTGAAAAAAGCTTTGCAGATGAAACCAGAGGAAGTAGTAGAAGAAGTAAAAAAGTCAGGTATTCGTGGAAGAGGAGGAGCAGGATTTCCAACTGGTGTAAAATGGAGCTTCATGCCAAAAGAAGGAAGAAAATTTCTTGTATGCAATGCCGATGAGGGTGAACCCGGGACATTTAAAGACAGATATATAATTTCTCTCACTCCGCATCTTCTTCTTGAAGGTATGATGATAGGAGGATATGCAATAGGAACAAAGGAACTTATAATATACATAAGAGGAGAATACTTTGAAGAAGCAAAGATTCTCAGGAAAGCAGCTGATGAAGCAAAGAAATATGTGAAGGAGAAATTCGGTATAGATTATCGCATTGAAATTATGGAGGGAGCAGGAGCATACATAGTTGGAGAAGAAACCGGACTTTTGAACTCTCTTGAAGGAAAAAGAGGACACCCAAGACCAAGACCACCCTATCCTGCTCAAAAAGGTTATCTCGGGTATCCCACCTGTGTGAACAACGTGGAGACTCTTGCAGCAGTTCCATTTATCGTAAAAAATGGTGGAGATTGGTTCAAAAGCATAGGAAAGGAAAAAAGCACTGGTACTAAACTGTTTTGTGTATCAGGAGATGTAAAATACCCGGGAATATACGAGCTTCCTATGGGCTTTCCGCTGAAGAAGCTTCTTGAAATAGCAGGTGCAAACGGTAAAATAAAGATGGTAGTTCCGGGAGGCACATCGGCCCCCCCTCTAACACCAGAAGAAATAGAAAAAGCAACTTTAGATTTTGAGTCAATAGCGTCATTCGGTTCATTTTTAGGAACAGCCGCAGTAGTGGTTATATCTGAAAAACACAGCGCAGCAGAAGTTGGAATGAACATGGCGAAATTCTACGCAGAAGAATCGTGCGGGCAGTGTACAACCTGCAGAGAAGGGACAAAATTCATAGAGTATCTTTTTGAAAAATTCGCGCATGGCAAAGCAGAGAAAAAAGACATAGATATACTGGAGGATATATCATCGTCGATACCGGGGAGCGCAATATGTGCCCATGTTGATGCAGGAGCATTACCAGCAAAAAAAATAGTCAAATCTTTCAGAAAAGAACTTCTGGAGAGTGTAGAAAATGGAAACACAAAACAAAATTGAAGAAGAAAAAAACATACCAAGAGAAGTTGAGGAAGAAATCAAAAAAGAAATAACAAGCGGACAGGAAATATATATAGAAGTTCTACCATACTGGACAAGAATATCTATATGCGAAAACAGAATAGTCAAAGACTTTCTTATAGATATCCCACAGCTGAAACAGGAAGTATCGGTTGGAAACATTTACAAAGGAGTGATCCAGGATGTTATACCATCTATGCAGGCTGTTTTTATAAATGTTGGAGCAGATAGAAATGTATATCTTTTTGTTCCGTCCAAAGAAAAAACAAGCGAATACAAGGTTGGTCAAGAGATAGTTGTTCAGGTCAAAAAAGAGAGCGTAGATGGGAAAGGAGCAAAAGTATCAGACAACCCTACTCTTCCGGGAAAATATATAGTTCTCACATTCGAAAAGAAAAACGGTGTTTCAAAGAAAATAAAATCCAGATTTGAAAGAAACAGACTCAAAAAGATAGTTCAAAAACTTTATGATGATATTAACGGAGAATTCGGAGTTGTCGCGCGCACTGAAGCAGAAAACATACCTGAAGAACTCATTATGGAAGATTTTCAGAAAGTCTATAAAATTATGAAAGACATAAAGTCCAAGATTGAAAACGAACCTGCTCCAATAACTCTTTGGTCAGATAGTGACATACTCAAAAAGGCCGTAAGAGATTTTGCATCGTCAAACCTTAAAAAGTTTATAAGCAATTCAAAAGAAGCAATTGCAAAACTCAAGGATCTCGTTCAGGAATATATACCAAAAATGTCAGAAAATATAGAATTCTTATATGAAGAGGAACCATTCATTTTTCAAAAATACAAACTCGAAGAAGAATTCTTCAACATGCTAAAAGATCAGATAGAAATAGAAGGTGGAGTAAAACTTATATTCAACGAAACAGAAGCTTTCACATCAATAGATGTAAACACCGCATCTTACACCGGTGCAGAAAACTTAGACATAACAGCTTACCAAGCGAATCTCATGGCTATACGCGAAACGATAAGACAAATTGAGCTCAGAAAAATTGGAGGCATAATAATCATAGATCTTATAGACATAAAAAGCAAACAACTCAAAAATAAAATGATAAATGAAATAAAAAGGTTAGCGGAAAGATCTCGCGAGAAAACAAAAGTTTTCGGTCTAACAAGACTTGGACTCCTTGAAATATCAAGGAAAAAATCTGGATACAGTATAAAGAAAACATTAATGACAAAATGTCCAACCTGTGGAGATGGATACGTTAACTCAGACATACTCAATTTGCACACAACCATGTTGAAGATATACAGACACAGGGGCAAAACTATAAAGGTATCTCCTGAAAACTACAAAATAATAGACGATGTCGCTAAAAAACTCAAAATGAATGTTGTAATTCAACCCAAGTACGGAATCAACAAGTGGGGAATAGAAGTCTGATTTGATAAGATGGAGCAAAAAACACACAATAGAGCTAACCCGAAATATTGCGGAAGAGTTGTAAGATTAGAAGATGGGGAAGCTGAAGTTGAACTTGATCTGACAGAAGAGATGATCGTTGATGAAAAGGGACTCATTCACGGTGGATTTACATTTTCTGCTGCAGACTACGCCGCTATGGTTGCTGTGAATCATCCGCTGGTAGTACTGGCAGGAGCAGAGGTCAAATTCTTAAAACCTACAAAAGTGGGAGAAACCATAGTCTCAAAAGCAAAAGTGGTTTCACAGGAAGGAAAAAAAATAAAAGTTGAAGTATCTTCTTTCAGAAAATCAAACCAAGAAAAAGTATTTGAGGGGAATTTCACCTGTATTATTCCGTCAAAACATGTACTTGATTGAAGAATGGAAACTTAAAAAATTCAATGAGAATGTAAAAATTGTTCGGATTTCTCAGAAAAATTTTTTCGATCAAGCGATTTCTAGTACTCGTTGTAGTTCAGAATAAAATCTATAACTGAGCATATATATATAGGGAAAAATTCAGCTTTGATTATCCTATCACCAAGATTGAAATCGGAAAATCCAGATTTTTGAAGGTAATTTATCTCGATTTCAGAAAGACCACCTTCTGGTCCAACAATAAATGCTACTTTTTGTTTTACACCTTTTAGTGTTGCCAGATCAAAATCATTTTTTGAGTTCTCCCAGAAAACAATTCTTGATTCAACTTGCTCTGAATCCAGAATTTTTGGTATATCTTTGAGTTCTACAACATCGTTTATCTGCGGAACTTTCACACCAGACACCCTTGCATTTTCAGCGGAAATCTTCATAAATCTCTGAACGATTTTTCTTTTCTTCTCAAATGTAGGCCTTACCTCAGATCTCTCTGTTACTACTGGTATTATCTTCTCTACACCTATTTGCGAGAGAAATTCAACAGCTGTTTCTGTATGTTGTTTTTTGAGCAAAGGGAGAACAAAATATATTGCATATTTATGTTTTATTGGTGGCAGTGTTTGGATTATTTGAGCTAACGCTTTTTGTGTATCGGTAACCTTAGCAATAGCAAAAACACCATCAGGAAGCAGTACTTTTACGGTTTCATCAGGTTCAATACGGAGAACCTTTGTATGTTGCGGATCTAAAAAGACAATTTCTCCATCCTGCCTCAGAGCTCTGATCTTTTTCATACCTCTGAAACTCTTCTTTATCTGTTCTCTAATCTTTTCGTATTCCTTCAATCATCTAAATGGTAGATTCATAAAATATAGCTTTATCTTTATCCATCTTCCGTAAAGTCCGAGTGGTTCAAACATAACTACAAGGACTATAACTATTCCAAATATTATTGGTACAAGCTCCTTCATTCCGACGAAAAACTGCGGAACAGCTATAACAAAAATCGAACCTAAAATTGACCCAAGAACAGATCCTATACCTCCTATAACTATTGCAGAAAACATGAGAATTGATTCGGTTATAAAAAACATATTTGGTTCAAGGTATTTCATGTATATAGCATAAAGAGCTCCTGCGACTCCGGTGTAAAAAGAACTTATGGCAAAAGAAAGCAGTTTCATCTTCACGATGTTTATACCGAGGGTCTCAGCTGCGACTTCGCTATCTCTTATTGCAGAAAAACTCTTCCCTATACTTGATTTAACTATTTTGTATCCAGCAATATAGAACAAGTAACAGAAAGCGAGAACAAGGTAAAATATCTCTGCTTTGCTACCGAAACTCGGAACCGAAAGTCCCATTCTCCCACCAGATATAGCTGGAGTGTTTTGTAGAACTTGAAAAACAACAACCGAAAAACCCAGAGTAGCTATTGCAAGATATGGTCCTTTGAGTCTGAGCGAAGGAAACCCTACAATAACTCCAAAAACTGAAGCTATCAGACCAGAAATGAATATAGATGGAATGAACCCCAAGATATGAACACTGTGAGCAAAAGTATAAGCTCCAATCGCTAAAAATCCAGCTTGTCCAAAAGATATAAGACCTGTATATCCTATAAGTAAGTTCTGACCTAAAACAGCTATTGAATAAAGTGCGATATGAGTTATAACACTTAGCCAAAGTTCCGAAAACAAAAATGGAATTGAAATAAAAACAACAGTAACCAAAGCAAAGAATACAAGAGCTGGGAGATCTGCGATCAAACGGTAATCATCAAGATAGTCTGTTTTCATTCTTACTGTTTTCTTTATCATGATATTTATCTTGGCATTCCTATAAATCTCAAAAGAATTTTGAAGTTATAATTTTCATGTTATAATTTCAGCGGAAATTTTAAATTGGGTTTCTGAAGAAAACAGAATTCGCATTGTTTGCAGAAATTCCATATCATGAAAACAAAATATCACAACAAAACCTATAATTATAAGCAAATTATTCCCTATTCCACTCATATTACAAAATTGGCTCAATTTTTAATCTACCTAAATTTTTAGTGTATTAGCGAAAAGATCTTTAGCCATACTTCATACAATTCTATAAGCACCATAAGAATACAGTTTTATACTCTAACAAAAGGTAAAATAATAAATATAAAAGAATATGATAGAGAATAACAAAGAAGAAAAAAGCAAGAGAATGACTGGAGCAAAGATAATAGTTGAAACTCTAAAATCTCTCGGCGTAGACACAATTTTCGGTATTCCAGGTGGAGTTGTCCTACTCCTGTATGACGAACTTATGAAAGACGGTAAAATAAGGCATATCCTCGCGAGGCATGAGCAAGGTGCAACACACATGGCAGAAGGATATGCCAAAGTCACAGGAAAGCCCGGAGCTGTTCTTGTCACCTCTGGACCAGGTGCTACCAACACAATAACTGGTATCGCAGATGCCTACATGGATTCTGTACCTCTTTTTGTCATAACTGGACAAGTTCCAACCTACTTCATTGGAAATGATGCTTTTCAAGAAACAGACTCAACAGGTATATCAAGAATGATAACAAAGTACAACACAATAGTTAAGAGGACAGAAGATTTAGCTTATGAGATCATCAAAGCGTACAATATTTCAAAATCCGGAAGACCCGGTCCAACATTAGTTGACATACCGAAAGATGTTATAAGCAATGAAATAGATTTTACCCTGCCCGAGAACATAAAACTTCCAGAGAAACATAAATTAGATGGAAACGATAGACAAATCGAGGTTGCTGTTGATCTTATATTGAAATCAGAAAGACCGATAATATATGCTGGTGGCGGAGTTATCTCGTCAGGAGCTTCCGAGGAGCTTGAAGAACTCGTAGATATAACTGGTATACCCGTCACACTGACCCTGATGGGACTCGGTGGTTTCGATGGTACAAGACCGGAGTTTCTCGGAATGCTTGGAATGCACGGAACGTATACAGCAAACATGGCTATAAATAACTCCGATCTCATAATAGCAGTCGGATCAAGATTTGATGATAGAGTTACAGGAAATGTTGAATATTTTGCTCCGTTTGCAAAAATAATACATATTGACATAGATCCAGCATCAATATCGAAGAATGTAGATATAGATGTTCCAATAGTGGGAGATGCCAAAATATGCCTGCGAAAGATGATCAATGTATTGAAAGATACACCGAAATCAAAGATAAAGAATTTCAGAGAGAGAATATCTTCCTGGTGGGGAAAAATAAGAGATTGGCAGACAAAATACCCTCTCAAATACAAAAAGTCAGACTCCAAAATAAAACCGCAGGAACTGATTGAAGCAACATACGAAATAACGAAGAACGATAAAGTTATAATTTCAACAGATGTAGGTCAGCACCAGATGTGGGTTGCACAATACTACAAAATAAGGGAACCCAGAACTTTTCTAACATCCGGAGGACTTGGAACAATGGGATTTGGATTCCCAGCCATAATCGGTGCAAAGATAGCAAAACCAGACCGACTCGGTATATGTTTCAGTGGAGATGGAAGCTTCCAGATGAACATGCAAGAACTTTCTGTTGCTGTTGAAGAAAAAGTTGGAGTGAGAGTTATAATCTTCAACAACGGAGCACACGGAATGGTAACACAGTGGCAAAGAAAATTCTACGGAAACAGATACTCTGCTTCGCTTTTCCATATTCAGCCCGACTACAAGAAGCTCGCAGAAGCATTCGGAGCAAAAGGATATGTTATAGAAAAACCATCCGAACTTAAAGAAAAACTGAGAAAAGCAATAAAGGAAGAACCCCCAGATGTTCCGGTCATAATTGATGTGAAAGTTGACCCAGAGGAAGATGTATATCCAATGGTTCCACCTGGCTCTCCACCAACAGAAATGCTGATCTCTTAATGTTCTGCAAATGGATATACTCTTATGGTAAAAATGCCCGAAAATTTCCGCGATAAAGAACTATACGATTTCAACACAACAATTTCCCAAAATGCAAGATTAAATTCAAAGAAATCTGAAAAAAAACAAGAAATAGATGATTAAAAGATGGACAAAGAAATCGGCAATCTCAAAAAGGTTATAAAAACTAAAAAGATAGGTGTTATAGGATTCGGAGTTTCTGGAAGATACATAACAGACGCTCTGATAAAACTCGGAGTAAGCCCAGTGGTTTTTGAGAAGAAAAAATTTGAAGATATAGATTCAAAAAATTTAATAATTGAACTTAGAGAGAAAAAGAAAGCAGATTTCGTATTCAACTACACCGACGATGACCTTAGAAAAGCAGATCTCCTGATACTTTCATCTGGGGTGAAACCAGATGATTTTTCCGGATATGATTTCATCTCTGAACTTGACTTTGTATGTTCTTTTTTAAGAGAATACATCTTCATAACTGGAACAAAGGGCAAAGGAACTACCCTACTTCTGACCGGTGCTATTTTTAGAAAAGCTGGAATAAATCATTTTCTTGGTGGGAACATAGGAGAAGGAGATCTGTACTCTCCGTCTGCAAAGGCAATAGATTATCCAGATATTCTATCTATTTTTGAAGTATCTAGCTTTCAGTTAAAGTCAACAAATTATGCTTCGCCCGTTGTACACGCTATAACAAATCTTGGAATCGATCACCTCGATTGGCACAAAGATATACAAGATTACTGGGGGTCAAAGTTGAAGATCTGCGAAAGATCAAGTATATGTATAGCTCCGCTTGAAATAGAGGAGACAATAAAAAAAATGACCAAAGCACAAAACCTTTTTTTAGTTGGAAGAGATATTTATTTTGATGGGAAACATATCAAAGATAAATACGGTAGAAACTTTGAATTCAAAGTAGAAAAATTTCTTGAATTTCTGCCGGGAAAACACAACATAAATAATCTTCTTGTGGCTTTCAGCATATTTCTGAAATACTGTGATTATAAGAATATAAAAATAGAAAAAGATATACTTGATGGAATAATGGAATTCGTTCCGAAGAGAAAATACGTTCTCGAATTTGAAGGAGAGTATGCAATCAAAAAAAATGAAGGCGGGATAAAAAAATTGAGATTTTACAATGACTCTCTTTCAACAAACCCACTTTCTGTAAAGTCAGCTATTGAGTCTTTTGATGACACCAAGAAAATTATACTGATATGTGGAGGTCTTGCGAAAGGTTTTGATTTCTCTTCAATAAGAAATACCATACAAAACATCAAGCTCGGGATAATAATAGGTGCATCATCTCAAACTCTCTCAAAAGATTTCAAAAACAAGATTGTATGTAAAACGCTTGAAGAGGCAATTGAAAAATCAATTGATAACTCAGAGGATGGAGACATTATTCTTTTCTCCCCTGGGTGCGCATCGTTTGATATGTTCAGGTCAGCAAAAGAAAGAGGTAAAATCTTCTCTGAAAAACTAAAAGAGGTGATAAGCAGAATTAACAAAAACCAAAAATCCAGTCTAACACAAACTTGAAATATTTGGAAAACTTATTTGATAACTTTTTCTTTCTCAAAAATAGCATTCTTAATAACTTTTTTCTTTCTTGAAAACAGTATTCTCTAACAGATAGAAAAAAACCGATTATGAGATAGTCTTCTACGATTGCCAGATCAAAAAAGTGAATTTCAATTCGGAGATTTTTATTTGATACTATATCGCAAAAATTTGTATCGGATGCATATTTTCATTCTAGAATGAAAAACGATTAGAACTTTTCAGTCTGAAATCAGCATACTTAATATCTGAAGCGTAAAATTCAAAAAAAAGAAAAAGGAGAGCTGGGAAATAAGATTTCAGAAAATTGATCAAGCCATCGCTAAATTTGCTGAAGGAAGTAGGTTAGCTATTTCAAAGCTATCTGAGAACAATAGGAACTGAGCAGAACAAAAAGACCTCCGAGGAGTTAAAGCAACTTTCAAAGGAACTCAAGATTTCAAGAATTCAATCAAGGGTTTGACAGATAGCTGGGGAAGATTCGCAGATGTTATGGTTGAGCCTTCTGTTGCAAAATTTCTGCAAAACCAAGGTTTCAGAATTCCTGAGATTTATCCAAGAGCCAAATTCTCAAATTAATGGTAAAAACAAGTAATACGACCTTATTGTTGTTTGTGATAAAAAATCGGTGTTCGTAGTATCTGCAAAAACTTATGTAAGCTCTAGAGATGTCAAGGAGCTTCTTGTTGATATGGAAGAATTTAATTTCTTTGTTCAAAGGTACAAAGGCATGAATCTGTATGGCATTATAGCTGGTGTAAGCTATGGAAAGGGTGCGGATGTATTTGCCTTGAGATCAGGTCTGTTATGAAAGTCTCTGATGAAATCATGCAGGTTCAAAATCCAAAAAGGATAAAAGTTGTAAGCTTATAGATATACTAGTTAGTATATATCTTCTTTACTAATATAAAAATTACTCTGCCCAAAACAACTAAATTTTAGTTCCAATTACTTTTTTTACTCCTTCTCATTAAAAACAGTATAGCAAAAGCCACAAACAGCATAATCATAGAATTTTATGTAGCATAGATTTTCAATCCAATGTTTGGAGAGTTTTTGATGCTAGCCACAGGGCAAATAAACTTTATAATGATCTGAACAACATAAGGAGAAAATTCTAAAAAATCTCCGTATTAATACAATGCAAACTGCTTGTAGTAATATAAAGATATGGAAAAAAGACCGAGTTTCTGGCTGCATACAGTTGATATTGATCTGGAGCCGCAACTTGAAGGAGATATAAAATGTGATTTTGCTATCATAGGTGGAGGATTTACTGGAATAGCTACATCATATTTCCTAAAAACATTTGAGCCTTCATCAGATGTTGTGGTTGTTGAGAAAGAATATGTAGGTTTTGGAGCGAGCGGAAGAAATGCAGGATTCGCTATGACACTTTTCGGTTTAACCCTTGGAATAACTTCAATGAGATTTGGAAAGGAAAATGCGTACAGAGCATACAAATATATGTATGAAGCGGTTTCTCTGGTAAAGGAACTCGTGGAGAAACACAAGATAGATTGCGACTTTGAATACAATGGGTTTATCAGAATAGCGACAACAAAATTATACGAAAAAAGGTTAAGGCATGAGTTTGAATTTGCAAAGAAACTTGGAATAGAAGATGCACAATGGCTTGATAAGAAACAGATAAGTGAAAAGATAAAATCTCCAATAGCAAGAGCAGGCTGGTACGAAAGACACTGCGCTATACTTAATCCCGCAAAACTTATCGTTGGAATGAAGAACGTAGTCAAGAACCTTGGCGTGAAGATATACGAAAGAACACCACTGGTTGAGGTAAGAAAAACCAACGGAAAATTCGAGATAAAGACTCAAAAAGGAAAAATTACGGCAGAAAAGATACTTTTTGCAACAAACGCTTTCTCACACCTTATACCAAGTATAAGAACAAAACAGGTTCCAGCTTTCACTCACATAGTTCTTACAGAAAGATTGAGTGAAGAAAAATTATCAGAAATCGGATGGAAAACACGAGAGGGACTGGAGGACTCAAGAAACTTGATTCATTATTTTCGGCTAACAAAAGACAACAGACTGCTTATGGGCGGAGGAGATGTTTCGGTTGCATTTGGTAAAAAAATGGACTATGACACAAATGAGAAAACATTCTCTGAACTTGAAAAATATATAAGTGAGGTGTTTCCACCTCTGAAAGGTGTTAAAATAGAATACAAGTGGGGCGGACCCGTTTCAATAACAGTTGATCTAGCACCGGCGCTCGGATACGTTGGAGACAAAAATGCTCTCTATTCTCTCGGTTGCATTGGACACGGAGTTTCGCTATCTCATCTCAATGGACTTACCCTCGCTGAACTCTTTCTTGAAAGAAAAACAGAAAGAACATCTATGTTTTTCGTAAATAGATTCACAATACCATGGCCACCAGAACCCATAAGATTTATAGCATCACAAGTGGTAAGAGGAATAATGAAAATACAAGATATGATATATGACAGAATATAGTGAGAAAGATCAAGAAAAAATCTCAATAATTTTTGAATCCGACACACCAGAAAGGCTTGACGCATTTTTAGCCAATGAAATCAAAAAGTCAAGAAACCAGATTCAGAAAATGATTGAGCAGAACCTTGTGAAGATAAATGGGAGAATTCCAGAAAAAAAATCAGAGCTTCTGAGGAAAGGAGACATAATTGAGGTCTCGGTTCCAAGAGATATAAGATATACTTTGAGAAAGGAACAAATTCCGATTGAAGTTATATGGGAGGATGATAACTTTGTTGTAATCAACAAACCCGCTGGTATGGTTGTTCATCCATCACCACATCACCTACACGGAACCTTAGTGAGCGCAATTTTAGAACATGTGGAATATGAAGACTCAGATTTTTCTGCCGAAGATCTTGCGAAAGGAAAAGTGAGACCCGGAATAGTTCACAGATTAGACAAAGAAGTATCTGGAGTTTTACTTGTTGCAAAAAACAAAACCGCTCTTGAGATGGCATCTGAAATGTTCAGAGCAAGAAGAGTAAAAAAAACATACATAGCCCTGTGCTTTGGAAAAACTGAAAAAAGATTCTGGGAGATCAGAAAAAATATAAAAAGATCAGACAGAAAAGATAAAGTTATGACAACAGCAAAAGCAGGAGAAGGAAAAGAAGCCATAACACTCGTTAAGGTTATTGATACTAATCCAGAAATTGGTCTGACACTCTTTGAATTAAACCCAATAACAGGCAGAACTCACCAGATAAGGGTTCACCTGAGCTCAGATGGATTCCCAATAGTCGGAGATGTTATGTATGGAGGTGGCGGGGAGAAGCTTGAAGAACTCTGGAAAAAGATAGGCCAAATAAACTACAGAGGAATATTTCTTCATTCGTATTCCCTAGAGATATTTGATAAAAAATTCTGTGCTCAGCTTCCACCAGAGTTTAAAGAAGCAATATACAAAATCTTCGGAGAAAAAACCATGGAAAAAATCAGAGAGATAAAGAAAAACTAAAAACTCACATGATTACAAAAGAAAAGTTCTCAAAAGCAAAAGAGATAATTCTGAAAAGACACCTGTGCCTTGATATCCCAGAAGATGATTACGACGTTATTGTGACAATACCCGTTCTGGCCGACGAGAACATATTTGAAACACTAGATTCTATAGGAAAAGCAATAAATCCCGAAAAAATAAGAATATGCGTATTTTTGCTCGTAAATGAACCAAGTAACTCAGATGATAAAACCAAAGAAAAAAACAAAAATATATACGAATCACTAAAAGATAAAAAGCAAATATCAGATGACATCAAACTGGTTGTAAGGTATGTTCAGAATATACCTTCTAAACTAGCCGGAGCTGGATTTGCGAGAAGGCTTCTTATGGATGAAACAATATGCATGTTCGAAAGACTCCTGAGACGAAAAAAAACAAATGATATGGATTTATTCAGACATAAAACAATTATATCTGTTGACTCAGATTGCATTGTATCTGAGAACTACTTTGATTCTCTGAAAAATATCAGAGATTTTGGTGTTTTTCTCTTCTCCCACAGATTTTCAGATGTTCCGGAAATAAAAGAGGCCGGAATGTTTTGGGAACTATTTTTGAGATATTGGAGAAACTCTCTGAGAATTTCGGGATATGATTTTTCTTTCTATCCAATAGGATCTCTCTTCGCCTTCAGAACAAGTGTATACATAATCACCGGAGGTATGAACACAAAAAAAGGAGGAGAAGATTTTTATTTTATGCAGAAGGTCACACCATATTTTTCCACAGATGATCTTCCTGCATACGTATTTCCGAAAGCAGAACCTTCGGAAAGAACTCCATTTGGAACAGGTATGGAAATAAGAGCCTATATTCAAGGAAAAAAAGATAGGATAACAAAAACATGGAGGTTTGAAGCTTTTGAAGAAATAGGAGAAATATTCAGAAATCCAGAAAGAGGTTCAAAAAATGAATTTTTCAGAGAATTTTTGAAGCTCAACAGAAAATATCAGCTCCAGCTTGATCACATAAAATCAATGAGCAAAGATGAACAGGATTTTATAAAGAAGTTCAGAACGTGGCTGAATCCCTTCAAAGTTTTCAAAATCCTGAGATTCTCGGAAATAGTTTTTGGTAAATCTTCAATTGAAATTGAGGCTGAAAAACTCATATCTAAAATACTTTCAAACGAAAATAAGGATGAAAAAAATAAACTCGTGTCTTATCCAATCGGGAAAACCACAGAAAACTCAGACATAACAAGTAAGCTAGAATTTCTCAGAAGATATGATGAATCAAACTTACACAGAGTAAATTGACTTGAAAATTTTTATTTTCGGAACATCCGAATTCGTAAACTTCATAGATATTCCCACTTATTGACCCAAAAGCAGACCGTGTCTTTTCACGCATAAACCCACTAACTCTGTAAAGCCTATTCCAAACTACTGTTCACAAAAACCTACCTTTACTCATTTATAAACTCAACTCATCTATAAACTCAAAAAATCCTTAATAAAGATAATCCATCAGCCCATTTATGTCCTACACATCAGGCTTGCTGATAACAAAATTTTTTCTCCTATCAAACAAAATCTTTTCTCCAATATTGAATCCTGAATTCCCTCGATTTCTTTAAGATCTTACCCTTTAATTTGAAACTTTTTCTTGAAAAAACCCAACGAGACGTTCCAACTATTTCTTCAAAAAATCTAATCCATCAATCTTATATCTGACTGATAGAAATCTTGAATTTTATAAAATCCGTCAAAATTTACTTCAATTCATCAGGAGTTTTACTATTCTTCTTAGAAATCTTTCTACTCTCCACCATCTTGCAACTGCTGAACTGTTTTTCGTCAGCTACTTTTTTCCTTTGGTATCAGATCAATTTCTGAGCTATTTTACTCGGCAGCACTCCTGTGATAGCTTATCTATGACCAAATTGCTTTCCAGAGATCTTCTATTGAAAATTGATAGATTTTGAGAATTCTCCTATTATCATATTCTATCATCCGCTATATCAAAGATTTCAAGACACTAGATATTTTGGATGTTGCTCTTTGAAAATCTTCATAGGTTATGTTCTCATAGTAGTGAAGGTCTTTCCAAAAATCACTTTCTGGATTTTGATCTACCCAAATATCTTCAAGTGGTATATCGCTGCTGAGCTTGATGAACTTTTCTATTCTTCTGAGAGTCTTGTATGATTCCCTTATCTCTTTGTCAGAACTTGAGATTTTCTCCAACACTTGCTTAAATGTAAGGTCAAACAATCTTTCCTTTATCTGATAAAAGTGTATTATGAGTTCAAAATCATACAAACCACCTTCGCAGTATTTTATATTCAGTAGTTTTCTGCTGCCTTCCATCTTCGCTGAAAGGTGTGTCTGAGATTTTTCTCTGATTCTAAGCATCTCGGTTTTTACCTTCTCGAACGGGAATCTATCAAAAGCCTTTTGTTTGATTTCCCTGAGGAAATCGGAATACTTACCATACCCATCAAAAATAACACGCGCTTTGAGTAGAGGAAATATTTCCCAGACATTTTCTGTTTGTGTGTAGAACGAAAAAATAGCACCCTGCGATAGAGCAAGCGGACCAGCTCTACCAGAAGGTCTTAGCCTCATATCCACCTGCAAACCTTCTCCTTCCTTTGTTTTTGAAGTAAGAAGATTCAAAAATCTCTGAGAAAACTTTATCCATTGTTCAAAGTCTTCCCCATCATAGAAAGAAAATATAAGATCAGCGTCTGAGCCATATATAGCTTCCTCAGATCCGTATTTCCCAACGGCTATTATAACATAAGGAATGTTAATTTGAGATGGTGGTATATCTGTATTGAGCTTCTCTCTTGATGTTAAAGCAACAGTTTGTCTAACCACAAAATCGTAGATCTTTGATATCCTCGCCGATACATCAAAAATATCGAGCTTCGCTGATATGTCATCTAAAACAGTTATGAGTATTTTCTCTTTCTTTTCTCTTCTTATCTCATCAAGCACATCATCTGTTGGAAGGTCTTTTACTCTTTTCCAGAAACTCTCTTCGTTTTCCGGCAAAATTTCCCTTTTTCCAGAGAGAAATATAGTATCTATACTTTCTGGATGTTTTATAAGGAAATTTGAAAAGAAAGCAGACCTACTCATCAGCTCAACGAGATTTTTCAGAAGCTTTTGATTCTTAAAAAGCATAGTATATATTCCTCTTCTTCTTCCAACAGCAGATATAAAAGAAGACATATAGGAAATAGCAGAGTCGGCATTTCTAGTTTTCGAGCAATGCCAAACGATTGACGATACAATTCTCTCGGGATTCACAGACTCTGAAATATCTTGATCATACATAAAAACTCTATGTCTTTCTTTCAGAAAAGATATTCTACCGAGCATACCCTTGATTATCTCTCTCACAGATTTTGGATCCCTATAATTCAGGTCAGAAAGATAGTTTTCTACATCTTTATCGTTTGAGTCTCCTGTTATAATTTTGTATTCCGGCTCTTCAACCTCAAAGGTTTCTCTAAAAGCTTCCGAAACAACTTTTCTTACAGCTTCAAGCCTTTCAAAAAATTCTTTGTATCCGACTCCGTAGAAATCAAGTATTTTAGGTATATCTTTTTCTGTTAGGTTGTATCTGTATTCTTCTTCAATTTGAATGATGGACTCTATTTCTCTCAGAAACAGGTAACATTCTTTCAGTGGAATTTCAAACTTTTTCTTTATAAGTTCTTTATCAATTATGTCAAGAATTTTTGCAGTTCTTTTTTCTTTGAATCTGGGATCTTTGCCGCCGAATATGAGCTGATTAGCGAGAGCAACAAACTCTATCTCTCTTATCCCCCCCGAAGAATATTTTACATCAAAGCCATTCTCAACCGACCGAAGATGTCTTGATATAAGAATCTTTATCTCCTTAAGTCGTTCTATCACAGAGAAATCAAGATACCTCCTGAAAACAAAAGGTTCGATTTCTTGCAGAACTCTTTGAGCTATGTCTTTTCTTCCGCCTATTGGTCTGGCTCTTATGAGAGCATACCTATCATCAACCTTTCCAAGATTCAGATAATACCAAGAGAAAAAGTTGTCGCTGACAGCAATTGGACTGGATTTACCACCGGGTCTCAGATCAATGTCAAGCCTCCATATAAACCTTCCGTCCTTCTGATTATTCGTTTCCAAAAAAAAATTTCTAACCTCTTTTATGATTTTCTCTTCATCTTGGCCAGACCTGAAAACAAAACAAACATCTATGTCAGATGAGAAATTTATTTCATAAGCACCAATTTTACCAAATCCTATTACAGCTATTTCAAATGGTAGATAATAAGACAAAAGAGAATCCATAATTTTCTCATACATAGCACTCAGAAGATACATAAAGTCCTCCGTTTTCAAACTGTGAGAAAACCAAAGAGAAACCATCTTTTTCTGAGTATCGTATTTGAAATCTATTGCATCTTGAAATGTTTTGATTTGAGCAGAGTTTATTTGCGATATAGAATCTGATACAATATCATTACCCGATACATCTTTCATTGAATTAAAGAAGATAAGAAATTTGCAGTCACAAGGTAAAAAAGCAAAAATATAATTTGTAGAGCATATATTAATTGCTATGACTGACCTGATAAGTTATGCAAAGGAGATTATAGATAAATCAAAAAGTATAGTTGTTCTAACAGGTGCTGGAATATCAAAGGACTCGGGAATACCCACATTCAGGGGTGAGGACGGCCTGTGGAAGCAGTACTCGCCACAGGAATTAGCAAATCCAGATGCATTTTTCAGAAATCCGAAACTTGTATGGCAGTGGTACAACTGGCGAAGAGAACTGATCTCAAAAGCAAAACCCAATCCAGGACATCTTGCTTTACATAAACTCGAACTCATAAAAGAAGAGTTTTTGTTGATAACACAGAACGTAGACGGACTTCACTCAAAAGCGGGCAACAGGAAACTGATAGAGTTTCATGGTAATATATGGAAAGAAAAATGTGTCCAGTGTGATTTCAAGAGATATAATGAAGTCATCTACAAAGAAGATGATTTGCCACCTGCATGCCCTGTATGCGGAAGCTTGATTCGTCCAGATATCGTTTGGTTTGGAGAAGCTGTGCCATTTGAGAACATTCAGAAATCATTTGAGGCACTGAGCAGATGTGATACTATGCTTTCAGTCGGAACATCTGGTGTTGTGTATCCAGCTGCTGCTTTGGTGGAGTATGCAGTAAAAACTGCTAAAAAAGTAATCGAAATAAATTACGAAAGAACACCTTTCTCTGATTTTGTTGATGTGTCTATTCAAGAGAGAGCTTCTGTTTTGCTGCCCAGATTAATAGAGTAAATTTAGTGGTTGTTTGTGGGTCTGAGGGCTTGCTTATTGTGCTGCTATTTCGCAGCAGAAGAATTATTTCAATTAAATAAATATGAGTAATCGGAAAGAGGCCCCGTAAGGGGGCCAATAATTTAAGCGTCTGGAACCTCAAGAATTATTCTCTTGTTATACTTGGCACTTGCAGCTGAAACAAGTGCTCTTATTGCTTTGACTATTCTTCCACTTTTACCTATTACTTTTCCGACTTCATCTTTGTTTACCCTTAGCTCGACTATTGCGGTTCTTTCTCCCTCAACTATGTTTACTTTTACATCCTGTTCGTTATCTACTATTGTTTTTGCTATTTTTTCTACCATGTCTCTAACAAGCTGAGCTGAGTTTTGTCCACCCACAGCATTTTCACCTCCTTTTTAAAAATATTTTTATTCTTAAAATAATCAGTGTCAAAATCTGTTTGTGTTTTATCAGATATTTTCAATTTATGAAATTTCAGAGGGCTTTGAGTCAATGACCTTGAAATTTTTTACCAGAGAAACAACTATATCTGTTGGTTGAGCTCCGTTTTTTAACCATTGAAGATATTTATCTCTTTCTATCTTCAAGATTTTTTTCTTCGGTTCGTAGTATCCAATAATCTCTATAAATTTTCCATCTCTTGGAGAGCGCGAATCTGCTACGACTATTCTATAAAACGGATCTTTCTTTCTACCAAATCTCTGTAGTCTTATTCTTACCATAGCTCAAACTTTATTGAGTTCAAACAACAAATTTTAAATTTACTGAAATATTCAAGGAAATCTATGGTAGCAACAAATTTTAGAGTATGAAGAGAGGGAAATTAGAAGATGTTGTAATAATAGGAGTAGGATGTTCTAAGTTTGGAGAAAGATACAATAAATCATATGAAGATCTTGGTGTTGAAGCATTTGAAGAGGCTATAGTTGATGCTGGAATAAGCAGGGATGAAATAGAGGCCGGATGGCTTGGGACGTTTTTTCCCGGATTTGGTGGAGGTATGTCTGGCTCATCTCTGGCAGATACAATAAAGTTGTACGGAAAACCAATAACACGAGTAGAAAACTATTGTGCAACTGGTATGGAGGCTTTTCGGAATGCAGCGTTTGCGGTAGCAGCTGGTGTGTACGACATAGTTGTAGCTCTTGGAATAGAGAAACTAAAAGACAGACAATCCAGAGGACTCCCAAGAGTAGACTGGCATCCACTACTTATAAAAGGGAATACAGCTCCGGGAACTTTTGCACTCCCAGCAGTAAGATATATGGAAAAGTTCAAAATAGACCGAAAGCCTCTGGCAAAAGTCGCGGTGAAAAATCACAAAAATGGAGCGAAAAACCCAAAAGCACATCTGAGAAAAGTTATAACTGAAGAGGAGGTTCTACTTGCACCAATGATAGCATACCCGTTTGGACTACTTGACTGCTGTGCAGTGACAGACGGAGCAGCCTGTGCAATTTTAGCAAGAAAGGAAGTTGCAAGAGAACTTAAAAAAGAATACATAAGCATACTTGGAATTGGACTTTCTGTCACATCGGCAAGGCCTCAGTTCAAACCAGATTTTGAATATATAGGTTTTCCAGCAACAGTGAATGCAGCTAATCAAGCATATCAAATGGCCGGATTATCACCAAAAGATATTGATTTTGCAGAAGTTCACGACTGCTTCACTTGGACAGAAATATCAAACTATGAGGATCTCGGATTTGCAGAAAAGGGTCAAGGTTGGAAGCTTATTATGGATGGCGAAACTGAGCTAAATGGGAGGATTCCAATAAATCCATCTGGCGGACTGAAGTCTTTTGGGCATCCGATTGGTGCTTCTGGTCTGCGGATGATCTATGAAGTTGTGAATCAACTCCGGGGAAAAGTTGAAGAAGAAAGAAAGGTGAGGATAAAAAACGGAATCGGTATGGCTCACAACCTCGGCGGCCCCGGTTCAGTTGCCTGCGTAACTATAATAGGCAACAAGGAATAGCTAAATAGATAAATCAAATAAATAATATACATCATAACAACTTTAATCTGTCGCATAAAATACTTGGCTCTAATGATGAAATAACATCGGTCTTAACTCATCCAGAATCAAGAGCATGCTCACAACAACAGAACATACAATCAGAAAAGATTCTCAATAGATTCACTATTTTGGTTTTTCAGTAAAGCATGGATTCACAAGTATAGATAAAAATTGAAAAGAAGGTCAAACTATCTTATTCCAGAAGTGGCAAGCAGAAAAATGTGTTTCAGTTATTTTCTTCAACTCTGGTTCTTGTTTTTCGCATAAAGAATCTGCATAGGGACACCTTGTTCTGAATCTGCAACCGGATGGTGGGTTAAGCGGAGATGGAGGTTCCCCCTGAATACCTCTGAGATCATACCTCCCCTCTTCAATCACTCTATCGAAATCAGGCACTGAACTCAGAAGCATTTTCGTGTATGGATGAGCTGGCGATGAGAATATTTCATCTTTTTTACCTATTTCGACTATTTTTCCAAGATACATAACAGCAAACCTATCTGCGTATGTCTTTACAGTGTGTATATCGTGAGTTATAAAGAAGATAGATGTTCCAAATTTTCTTCTTATTTTTTCAAAAAGTTCAAGTATCTGAGCTCTGACCGAAACATCAAGAGAAGATGTAGGCTCATCTGCTACAAGAAACTCTGGCTCAAGTGCAATAGCTCTTGCAACACACACTCTTTGCCTCTGACCACCAGATAGCTCATCTGGGTATCTCTCCGAAAACTCCATTCCAAGACCAACATCCTCAAGAATCTGAGCAAGCCTTTCCTGTAATCTACTTTTTGGTAAAAGATTGTGGATTATTATACCTTCAAGAACAAGCTCTCCGACCCTCATTCTTGGATTTAGAGACGAAAATGGGTTCTGAAAAACCATCTGAATTTTCCTGCGCATATCTCCTTTAAGTTTTGTAAACGTTATATCTGTTCCGTTGAACACGATTTTTCCGGATGTTGGTCTGAGAAGCCCGGCAAGAATAAGTCCAGTTGTTGATTTTCCGCAACCAGATTCACCAACAAGTCCAAAAAACTCACCTTTCATAACATCAAACGAAATATCATCAACCGCTTTGATGTAACTCGGTGAAAAAAATTCTTTGAGATTTCTTCTGACTGGAAAATATTTTTTCAGATTAGATACTACTAAAAGCTTTTGCATCTTAACTTAACTACTAATGAATATCTTTAAATTCTAATATCTTTCTAATATATTTTTATTTTCCGTTCTATCTGTTCTCTTACATTAACCTAGTTTATCTTTTTCTCGCTTTTTTGCGATACTTCAGCAGACATGGAATCTCCCTGAATATCATTTCCGAAAATGTAGGTAAAGTTTTACAATTACGTCAAAGCAATTACTGTCTGGTTCGGGATTTTATTTTTCATGAGATCAAATCTCAGTATACGGAGTGTTTATGTTTTATTATTTTTCTGTTTGAGCATTATAACGTAAGCCAACACTTTTGCAACAGCTTTGTAAAGAGTTTCCGGTATAAAATCTCCTACCTCGGTTGATTTGTGTAAAGCCCAAGCAAGTGGTGGATCTTGATATATAGGAACATTATTTTGTTTTGCTATTTCAACTATTTTCTGCGCGATATAGTTCATTCCTTTAGCAACAACTTTTGGAGCTTTCATTTTTTCTCTTTCGTATTTTAGAGCTATTGCAAGGTGCGTTGGGTTTGTGATTACAACGTCTGCTCTGGGCACCTCTGCCATCATCCTTGTTCTTGCCATTTCATACATTCTTCTTCTTACTCTGCTCCTTATTTGTGGATCTCCCTCATATCTTCTCATTTCTTCTCTGAGCTCACTTCTTGACATCATAAGAGACTTCCACCAGTCCCATCTTTGCCAAGCGTAATCCACAACAGATAGAAAGAGCAAAAAACCAATTATAATAAGAGAAATCTGCATGACAATACCGGCTGATTTAGGCAGTATATCAGCTATATTTACTCCGAAGAATTGGTCTACCTTTTCTCTACTCAAATAAAGGAAAATGAAAACTATACCGAGTATAACAAATGACTTCGCTGCAGCTTTGGAAAGTTCAACAAGATTTCTCAGAGAAAAGAGTCTGGTGAAGTTTTCAAATGGATTAAATTTTTCAGCCTTCGGTTCAAAAGCCTTTGTAGCGATAAAAAAACCCACCTGAACAACATTTCCCAAAATAGCAAAAACAGCTGCTATCAAGAGAATTGGGAAAACTATTTTCCCAATTATTCCAAATATGTAAGACATAACTCCACCTGAGAATTCTCTTGCTGTGATAACTCCGATTCCCTGTTGAAAAGACTCAACAACAGATTTGCCAGCAAACCAAAGAAATAGTATTATTGAAAGAAGAACAAAGAGTCCAACAATTTCTCTTGATTTCGGAACAATTCCTCGTTGGCGAGCTTCTTCTATTTTATGGGGCGTAGGCGGCTCGGTTCTCTCAACATCATCTCTCATATATATAAAATTTTAGCTATCCTACAAAGTATTTCAAATTTTACAACCCATGCATCTTACAATTTTTTATTGGATTGATCAGAAAAAAACAAAATCTACCAAACCCACTTACCCAGAATTAATCCTCTGCTAACACTTTCTTCATTCTATTTAATTCCGACTCTATGTTCTGCAAAACTCCCTCTTTGTCTTGAACTTCTACCAAACCCTTCTCAACAATATACTTTGATACCAGAAGACCAGCTATATAACTGCCATTTTCATTCCAGTGAGAATCAAATCTGTAATACAAGCCTTTCTGCTCTCCTAATGAAAGTTTTCTCTGCAACTTAGCATATCTCTTGAATTCTTCCGTCAGATCTAAATACAAAATCCCATGTTTTTCAAATACATCTGAAAGTATTTTGTTTGGAACATCTGGTTTGATATCCTCTAGATCCGGCCAAAGAGGCTCATAGACCTGCTCCCTAACAGGTATTAAAACCATAAGAAGTTTTGAACCTATTTGTTTGGCATAATCATTGAATTCTAAAATATTCTTGATGTGCTGAGACCACGCTTCGTTCAACCAATGATATTTACTTTGATATATATCTGGTGGAATATAAGATGCAAACCAATATGTTGGTAATACTTCTTCCTCTCTTCTACGATCAGCAAGGCCAAAAGACACAGCAATTTTCCTAAGAAATATACTATTCCGCAATATATTATATATCACTGAATTCTGAATAAGCCAAAATTTTATCTTAATCTCCAGGGAATCCAGTTCCTTCAATTTTTTCCGAAGGTCATCTATGCTGACAACCTCTTTTTCCCCAGTTCTTATATCTTTGAGAAAAATTTGAATTAAAGAAAAACCATCTACTACGGTAATACGAGGAAAAAGCCAGTCATCAATAAGATCATTTCTCAAGAAATAGCCAACAATGATTATTGATGGGTTAGATCCAACTTGTTCTATAACCTTCTTTGCCTTTATCATCTGTTGCTTTGTGCCGGATCCTGGGAGCCCACATTTCAGCAATCTTTTTCGAATTGTATTTTCTATCACTACACCCATTGTTTTCTCAAATGGAACAAAGCCCCAGGTGAAACTATCACCTACCAAAATCATAAAATCTTTCTCTCCTCTGTACGGATAATCATAGCAACCGATTTCATTTGACCAGACGGAAAGCTTTGTACCCTCAACTCTGTGAGAATATCCTTTCTTATTCTTCACAATATCATATCCCAACTCCTGATCCACCTCATAGTAATATCTCATAGGATAAATCTCCACTAATAGAAATCTATACGGAGTAAATCTCAGAACAATTTCAATAAATAGGATAGAAAAAACCAAAAAAAGTAAAGCATAAATCACAATGAAGACGTATTTTCTTTTTCCTAACATAATTCATATTATAGCAACTACTGAAGAAGAAATGTAAAAAGTGATTGGTTTGATAAGAAAATTCATTACAATTAAATAATCAGCTCTCGAAAATTCCTAACAGCTCCGCTATCCAAATTCCTTCATCGGTATGCATCAGGTAACAAAAACATAGAAAACTCGAATGGATTTTAAATCTCAATACCTGAGAGCGAATAGAAAGTATAGATGTCACAATAAAATTCAAAAAGCTCTTTCTATTTCCTCCACGGCATCTGGGTTTTCAAGAGAAGATATATCACCAGTTGGTTTTCCCAAATATTTTGCTCTTATAACTCGGCGCATTATCTTTGCGTTTCTGGTCTTCGGTAAAGCTTTCACAAATTTCACATCCTTTGGAGCGAACGATTTGCCGAGTTTCTCTGCAACGGCTCTTTTTATAGTCTCCCGAAGATCCTCGGTTGGCTCCCCTTTTGGAACTGCAAAAACAACTATTGACTCACCTTTTAGCTCATCTGGAACTCCTATTGCTGCACTCTCTATTACTTCTCCAGTACCGACAACGATGCTTTCTATTTCGGCCGGACCTATTCTCTTGCCAGCAACCTTTATAGTGTCATCGCTTCTCCCATGCAGAAACCAAAAACCCTCCTTGTCTCTTGATGCAAAATCTCCATGATACCACACTCCCTTGAATCTTGACCAGTATGTATCTATATACCTTTGTTTATCTTTCCATATACTACGCGTCATACCCGGCCAAGGTTGCTTGCAGATAAGCTCTCCCACCGTCTCATGTTGCACCGGTTTACCATTCTCATCAAATATATCAACATCCATCCCCAAAGATGGCCCAACCAAACTCATCGGTTTTATCTTATCAATAGGATGCGGAGATAGAAAGCAAGCACCAACCTCTGTACCACCAGAAAGATTTATTATCGGAACCTTTCCTCCACCTATCTTCTCAAAAGTCCACATGTATGGAGAATAGTTCCATGGCTCTCCTGTGGAGCAAATAAACTTCAGAGAATCAGGTTTTTTCTTTATAACTTTGTTTTCATCAAACTTCATAATTGATCTGACAAACGTTGGAGAAAGTCCGAGAGCATTTATTCTGTGTGCTGCAACCATATCAAAAACCCGAGATGGTTCAGGAAAATCTGGTGCTCCATCGTAAACAAAAAGAGTCGCACCATTGGCAAGAGCCGCTACTATTTCCCATGGTCCCATTATCCATCCTATATCTGTGATCCAAAAAAGTGTTCTACCTTGCCTGAGATCGGTCTGAAAAGCTCCCTCCTCTGCTATCTTCACGAGAAATCCCCCATGAACATGAACCGCTCCCTTTGGCTTTCCCGTTGTTCCAGAAGTGTATATTATCATAAAGATATCTTCCGACCAAGTATCCTCTGGCTCAACAGGATCAGAATCAAGAAGATCTTGACCTTTGACCAAAAGATTTCCGCTTAATTTTGCAAGATTTCCTAATCTCTCAAAAACAACAATTTTCTCAACAGAAGGAGAAGATTTTACAGCCTCCAGAGCAACTTCAAGCATATTTATCTGTTTGCCTTTTCTCCAAAACCCGTCTGATGTGATAAGAACTTTTGCTTCTGCGTCGTTTAGTCTTACAGAAACAGACTCCGGACCATATCCAGAAAACATAGGAACAACTATTGCTCCGATATAAGCTACGGCGAGAAAAGAAGCGACCGCATAAGGAGTAAGAGGCATAAATAATCCAACTCTATCTCCTTTCTTGACCCCGAGCTTTCTCAGTCCACCAGCTATCTTAGCAGTGAGTTCCAAAAGCTCAAGATATGTCAAAGTCATCTGTTTGCCTTCTTCTCCCTCCCAAATTAGAGACAACTGGGAGTTTTTCCATCTCAAACAGTTTTCAGCGAGGTTTATTTTTCCATCCGGAAACCATTTTGCAAATTCGATGCCCTCTGAGACATCAAGAACTTTTGCATATTTTTTTCTCCACTTGAAGCCCAAAAATTCATCAACTCTTTTCCAAAAATTTTCAATATCCTGAACTGATTTTCTTCTAAGATCATCTATATCTTTTGCTCCAAAATACCTGCAGAAATCGGAAACCCTTGATTCAAGATACTCTCCATATGGACTCCATATAACAGAGAATTCAGAATCATTCATACCAAAATTTTAAAATAAAGCAAAGTACTTTTGTTTTTCTCAATCAGAAACTGCTTGCATTATATGCGAAATCTTTTGATCAATCACCAACCGGCTCGCAAAAATAAAATCAGAACAAATTTTATCTTTTTGTATATCTGAAAGCTCTTAAAACAGCGGCAGAGAAAATTAAATAAACAACAACCAAGGTAAATGCAGAAGCTGAGCATCCATAACTTTCAGTATTTTGTCCCGATATTCTTGTTGTATTGTCTTTTAGTGCTTGGTTATTCTCAACAACAAAAGATCTATCAAAGGATGGGAAATCACAATCTCTATTCACATAGCACATAGGAAGTGGCGGAGCACCTGCCGAATAACATATCTGAGTTAACGATCCACCAGAAGATGGAGTAACGGAAAAAGTATAGGATGCAGGAGAATGAGAAGATGATGATGGACTCTGAAGAACGGAGGATGTCACAGGAGAAAATACAGTATAATTCGTAACTCCTTGAACAAAGCAGTTTTCAAAAGCACTACCAACTTTTGCAACATAAATATCATCCCAACCTGAACCAAAGCTATAGGTGCCTCCTATTACAACATAACCCCCGTCTGAGCTTTGTATTATAGAAGCTCCAGAATCAAAATCACTACCTCCCATTGTCTTATTCCACTGAACTAAGCCAGAGCTATCAAGCTTCACTACATAGATATCCCCACCAGCTCCGAAGCTACTAGTATGTCCTACCACGATGTAGCCTCCATCTGAACTCTGGACTACCGATTCGCCTCTGTCATAATTGCTACCCCCAACTCTTCTGAGCCACTGAACATCTCCAGAGCTATCTGTTTTCACAACAAGAACGTCTACATTGCCTGGACCAACTGTATCTCCAACTATAAGGTACCCTCCATCCGCAGTTTGAATTACAGATTTCCCCTCATCAGAATTTGTTCCTCCAACTGTTCTTGTCCACTGTACAGCACCTGAACTATCTAATTTAACTATGAAAACATCAGAACCACCTACTCCAAAGCTTGATGTATACCCTACTATCAGGTATCCCCCATCTGATGTTTGGATCACTGATTTACCTATATCATAAACACTACCTCCAACTGTTCTTGTCCACTGTACAGCACCTGAACTATTCAATTTAACTATGAAAACATCAGAACCACCTGCTCCAAAGCTTGATGTATCCCCTACTATCAGGTATCCCCCATCTGATGTTTGGATCACTGATTTACCGTAATCTGCACCACTACCTCCAACTGTTCTTGTCCACTGTACAGCACCTGAACTATCTAATTTAACTATATAAACATCAAAAAGACCTGCTCCAAAGCTATCTGTTTCACCTACTATCAGGTACCCTCCATCTGATGTTTGGATCACTGATTTACTGTAATCTGCATTACTGCCCCCAACTGTTCTTGTCCACTGTACAGCACCTGAACTATTCAATTTAACTATATAAGCATCAAAATTACCTGCTCCAATATCTGTTTCACCTACTACCAAATATCCTCCATCCAGTGTCTGAATTATAGAATTTCCTCTATCAGAATTAGGTCCTCCTATAGCCACAGCAAAATTCTGAACACACAGAGCATAGTCTGTTGAACTTACTGTGTATGATATGGGAGCTGGAGAAGTTGACGTTGGAGTTTGAGGAAATGAAACAAGATTTTGGAACTGTCCTGCTCCACCAGTATATATACTTGTTGAATACGATTGATCGCGGCATTCAAGAGTACCATCATCTGCTATTTTTACCAAGTATATGTCTTGATAACCAGCTCCGAAGCTATTCGTATAACCTACCAATACATAACCTCCATCTGACCCATGCGTTACAGAGTATGCGTAATCATTATTAGCACCACCGATTGTTTTTGACCACAAAAGATCGCCAGAGCTATTCAAACGTGCAACAAGTATATCAGAATAAGCACCGTAAGACGTTGAACCAACGACAAAATATCCACCATCACCGCTATTTATTATGGCTTCCCCGTATTCAGAACTTAGCGAATTGCCTATTCCTCTTGTCCACTGAATAGAACCATCACTATTTAATTTTACTATGTAAATGTCTGTAGCGCTAAAAGAAACAGTATATCCAGCAATAACAAAACCTCCATCTGGACTCTGAATAACCGAGTTGGCAAAATCCTGACTGAAAGACACATCAATAGTTTTTATCCATTGAGTAGCACCTGAACTATATAGTTTTACCACAAGTATATCTGAGCCGCCAAAGCTTGAAGTATCGCCAACCACCAAAAATCCTCCATCTGATGTTTGAATAACTGATTTACCGGAATCTGGACTACTACCTCCAACTGTTCTTGTCCACTGTACAGCACCTGAACTATTCAATTTAACTATGAAAACATCAGAACCACCTG
>JANXBU010000012.1 GCA_025060505.1 Candidatus Calescibacterium sp. | reverse complement strand
GAGGTTGAAAGTGGGATTGCAGATGTATAAGGAGAGGTTTACGGTGGGGGTAGTGAGTGCATTGAGTGGAGAGGGGAAGAGTTCTGTGGTATGGGGCTTGGGAAAGGTGTTGGGAGATTATGGATACCGTGTAGGTATAGTAGATATGAATTTGAGACATCCGGAGATAAGTGAGATACATGGAGTAGATGAGGGTAGATGTATATCAGGGGTTTTGAGTGGTGTGAAGAGGTTGGAGGATGTAGAGATAGAGATTGGAGGTGGTGTTAGATTGTATGGAGTTTATGCAGGAAATATGTTGTGGGGGCAAGATATGTTTATGTCAAGTAATCTGGGAGCGTTTATGATGAGTTTGAGGGAAAGGAACGACTATGTTATAGTAGATACGAGTCCGATACTTGTGGTACCAGATACACTGATGATATTGAAGAATTTAGATTTGGTGTTGGTGGTATATGATTTGAGCAGGACGGAGAAGAAGGTATTTAAGAGGTTGGTAAATAGTTTGAAGGAGGCTGGTGTGAAGAATTTGAGATGTGTTGTGAATAAGGTTCCAAGAGAATATGAAATGAATTATTATTACTACTACGCTTCGGGAAAAAGAAATAAGAAGTACAAAAATTCAAGACAGAGCATCTGAGAAAAGCTTTCAGAGATATTTTTATATTTTTTCAGAACTATTTTTCATATTGCATATTTGCAGATTTGCTACGCAAATTTTTGACATTATGATGTCTGGTCTTCACGGCGAAAACTACAACAGAATATCTCTTCTGAAAAACAAAATAGAAGATAATCTTGCGAAGAAGATAAAGAAGCTCAAATTTTCTTCTCTAACTGTTTCAGCAGTTGAAAGGTCAGTAGCATCTGGGGGAAAGCGTCTGCGAGGTATTATGACATATATCATTTCGAAAATTTTGAATATACCAGAGAAATCTTCTCTTGATTTAGCTTGTTGTATAGAATTTTCACATGCTTTTACTCTTGTGCACGATGACATGATAGATAAACCTGAAGAAAGGAGAGGACATCCTCCGTTATTTTCGGAATATGGAGAGAACATAGCTCTACTCATTGGAGATATGCTTTTTGCTTTATCTTTTGAGTGTCTTTACGGGGAATCCTCCAAAATTTTTTCCAAATTTTTGCAGAATGTTATAGAGGGTCAAGTATTGGATGTTTTATGGATGGAGGGAAAGATTGAGAGATCGGAAAGTCTTCTTCTTTCTATTCAGGAACTAAAAACTTCTTCTCTTTTTAAAATTTCGTCTATTATTCCTGTTTTGTATAAATACGGAGATAGTAAATCGAAAATCAGAAAAAATCTTGAACTTTTTGGTCATCATTTTGGTTTTGCTTTTCAGATACTCGATGATATGAAGGATCTTGAAGAAGATAGAAAAAGGGGAAGTCCGAACATTGTTGAATTTTTGGGACATCATCGAGCACTTGAAACTTTTCGGGAGCACAAATCTCTCTCTTTTCGTTATCTTGAGAATTTTTTTGACTGTGTAAAAAAAAGAACAATTTTTTCGGAATTGCTAAAATATCTGTGTATTTACACCTTAGATGAAGAAAATATACAAAATTTTGCTTCACATAAGGGAACTTGAAGAGAAACAGAAAAAAAAAGAGCTCGCTGATACTATATCTGAAAGGGTCAAGAAAGAGCAAGAGATAAAGTCTCTGGAAGAAGAAAAACGTAAGCTATCCTCAGATATGAGGGAGGGGGAAGGAATTTCCGCTTGGTTTTTGGCACAGTTTTTGCAGTATATAGAAGGTTTGAGAGAAGATAAAAAGCATAAAGAAAAGGAGCTTGCTCAGATGTTGCTTGTTGAAGAACAGAAAAGACAAGAGCTTCTGGAAGCTAAAAAAGAGAGGAATGTTGTAGAGAACCTTGTTGAAAGAAAGAAATTAGAAGAAAAATTCGAAGAGATTAAAAAGCAGGAAAAAATTTCCGATGAGCTCGTTATTCTGAGGTATAGAGAAGGAAAGATAGGAGGAACAGAGGAGGAATAAACGAAAATTGAATGAAAATTGTATGATCAACAAATTAAAAATGTCGGTGAAGAACTTTCTCAAATTCATCCGTTCAGACAATGGGAACACTATAAAGAATCTTTCTTTGCTATTTTTTGGTTCGGCTCTAGTTTCATTTATAGTTTATGCTCAAGATAAACCGGAGGATCAGAGAAGAAAAGATAAGTGTGAAATTATCTTTACTCCAAAAGAGCTTGAAGATTTAGCAAGGAGACTTTCGCAGAGAGCTGAGGAGTTAAGCAGACGCGAGAAAAAGTTGGCCGAAAAGGAGGTTTATCTTCTGAGCCTTGAAGAAAAAATATCTTCAGACTTAGCATCTCTTATGAAGCTTAGAAAAGATATTGAGAAAATCAGAAAAGACTGTTCAGAAAAAATTGATTCTCTTGAAAAAGAAAAAGCTCAACTCATTTCAAATTATGAAGATAAAATCAAAAATATTCAAATATCACTTAGAAACTCTTATGAAAAAACCATAACAGATCTTGTGCAGAAATATGAGAGCGAAAGAAATGCAGGACTAAACAAGTTGGTGCAGGAAAAAGATGAAGAAATAAAAAAGCTTAAAGATGAGTATGAAAAGAGAATCTCAGATATAGTTTCTGCTTATGAGAGAAGACTAACAGATGTTGAAAAAAGTAAGAATGAAGCTGTGGCAAAGATTCTCTTGGACTATAACAAAAGTCTCAAAGACATCTCAAAACAATATGAAAAGAGAATAACAGACATTATAAGGGAATTCAGCAAAGAAAGAGAAAACATAAGTAGAAATTTTGAGAAGGAAAAAAGTAATGTTGTAAAAAGCTATGAAGAAAGGATCACAAACTTATACAGGGATTATGAAAAGATAATTTCTGATTTGAGAAGAACTATAGATGAGAACAAGAAAAGCTACGAGAAGGAATTGTCTGATTTAAGAAGATCTATGGATAATCAGAGAATATCTTACGAGAGGAGGATGACAGAAATAGCTTCATCTTATGAAAGAAAGATTACAGAAATATCTCTACAATACGAAAACAAGATCAAAGACTTGGAAAGACAGAAAGCCGATGAAATAAGAGAGATAAAGAGCTCTTTTGATAAAGCCCTAAGTGCTGTTGTTGAAGGATACGAGAAACAAATAGAGCGTCTTATGAGATTGATTCAGGAGAGCAAATTGAAGGAAGAAAAAGAAAAAGAAGAAGTTGAAGAGGCCAAACGAGAGAGAATAGCGAGAATGAAGAATATTGTTATGAACTCTCCTCCGGAGGATGCTGCGAGAATAATATCTGTAATAGATAGTGAGAGTGCTGCGTTGATTCTTTCTCAGATGGATCCAAGAAGAGCTGGAAAAATTCTTTCTCTTCTTCCTGAATCCAAAGCAAAAGAAATATCAGATGTTATGATAGGTAAGCAGCAGAATCAAGAAAAGTTACAGAAGCCTCAGAGAACCAGACCTCGGAGAGAACAAATTCCATTTGAACAATTTGAAAGAGAACAGCCGGAAAAATTGGAACCAGAAGAGCTTATTGAAAGAAGAAGAAAAGTAAAGGAGATGATATAGAAAGGGAGATTGCATAAGTATGGGTGTTTTTGGAATAATTCAAAAAATTATAGATATACTCTTTCAGAATACTGAGATATCTCAGAAATCTGAGTTTTCTAATATATTTGACCAGATACTAAAAGAAATTCTCTCAGAGATTAACAATGGAAAAGAAAATTTAGCAGATATAATAAAGAAAAAATTTCAAATTCAAGATCCTGATTTTGACCAGAAACTCAAAGAAATCCTTGAAAGTCTTGAAAGGGAGCAGAAACAAAGTCCGCAGGTAAATCAGTTGATTTTTAATATCTGGAACAGTGTTCATAACGCTGAAAATCCGCAAAAACAACAAAGTGGAGAAATAGAAGGAGAGCAGTCACTCCAAAAAGAAAATTTCGAAATCAAAGAGAACTATGGAATCAGAGCAATAAAATTTGAAGAAATAGATAAAAGTGTTAAGCAAGCGGAATTGAAACTTATAACAGATTCTCAGGAGTTTACTGATGAATCTCCGGAAATAAGCAAAATAGCGGAGAAAAAAATGGAACAGCCTGAAGAATTACTGGAAGATATGAAAGCAAAGAATCCCGATAAAGATTTGGCGAACAAAGATAATTTGGAAAACAAAACCGTCTCTCAAAATGATAATAAGAACGGTAAAGATTTGACAGGAAAACAAGTTTTTGAAGAAAAAAAGGATTTGTCAGGAAAACAAGTTTTTGAAGAAAAAAAGGATTTGTCAGGAAAGATTGTAGATGCCAATGCTAAAGACAATACTAAGAATTCGGCTGTAAAATTTACAGAACCTCAGTTTAAAGATGACCCAAAAAAGGTCTCATCTGAGATAAAAACGAATAGTGACTCCAAACCGAGCTACGAGACATCAGATAAACTTAGTGATGACTATTATAAACAAGATAACTATAAACAAACCAAGGTAGTTGAGAGCTTTAAGGAGGTCAGATCAAGCGACAAATTGGAATCCGAGAAGTTTGTTTTGCAAGAAGCTTCAAGGCAGTCTGAAAATGTTGAGATCAAAGAACAAGTACAAAGAACTCCAAATACTGTTGAGTTTCTGAAATCAGAAAGCTTAAATAAGGTATCGGGTCAGAATAATGAAGTTCATTCAACTGTTCTTAAAGACGAAAAAATAGAGAGAGTCAAAGAGTTGCTTTTAGATTCTCTGAAAATATCTCTGAACTCTCAGCAGAGAAGAGCCGTTGTTGATACGAATTTGGGAGGTGTAAGAATTTCTTTTGAGATCCATGTTGATTTCTCAAACAGAGTTTATGTTTCAATAACTACTCCAGATTCTGCTCTGAGACAGGATCTTTCAAACAGCTATGATGATTTCAGAAGGTTTATGCAGGAAAATAATTTTGTTCTTGCTAAATTTGATCTCAATAGCGGAGATCAAAATAATCATGCAAGAGATAACCAGATTTTCAAGTTTCTCGGTACATACTCAAACCATTATGAGGGGTATGAGGAAAAAATTTCCTATGGAACATCTTTTGCTAATGTGAAGGGAAGAATAAATTTTGTAGCATAAGGAGGGTTTGTATATGGATCAGACGATAAGCGATATTTTGAATTCGGTTGGACAGCAACAAGTTGAAAGAACAGTTGTAAATCAAAAATCGAGAATACAGAAAGATGATTTTCTTAAACTCCTTTTCACACAACTCAAATATCAAGACTTTGAATCTTCTGTTGACTACAAGGACCTTATGAGTCAGCTTTCAATTCTTACAGAAATAGAACAAGCAATGAATCTTAACAAGCAGATTGAGGATCTATCTAAATCAATATCTCGTATGAATTTCTTTTATGCTTCAAACACTATTGGTAAGAACGCTTTCTTGTATGCAGATCAGATTGATGTTTCTGGTGGAGAAGTTCAGATGAACCCAGCTTTTTCTCTTGATATTCCGGCAAAAGATGTTTTTGTAAAAATAAAGACTGCGGGCGGAGTTGTTGTTAAAACAATCAAGATTTCAAATGTTTCTCCCGGCAAGCACTATGTAATCTGGGATGGTAAAAATGATGCTGGTAATACAATGCCGGATGGTCAATATACTTTTGAAGTAGAAGCCTATGATTCTTCGGGTAATAAGTTCAAGCCATCTTCTCTTGTTTTTGGGAAGGTAGATTCAGTATCATTAGATAATGGAGCAGTTTTTGTAGGTATGGGGAACATTAAGTTTGAGTTTGAAAAGATTATTGAGTTAAGAAATTAGGTAGAGGAGATTTAGTTATAGAAGGAGGTAAGAAGTTATGCCAATGCCTTCACTTTTTGTAGGTAGAACTGGGGTTCAAACCCACTCAAGAGGCTTGCAGGTAATATCAGATAACATAGCAAATGTAAACACGGTCGGTTTTAAATCATCTAGAGCTGAGTTTGTGGATATACTCCCTACTGGTTTCATTGGTGAGCAGTTTGGAAGAGGTGTTACTATTGGTGAGGTAAGGGTTCTGCATACACAAGGAACTCTTGAGTTTACGGGACTTGAAACAGATATGGCAATAGATGGTGAGGGATTTTTTGTTGTGAAGGATGTTCCGCGTTTTGGGGTATATTACACAAGAAATGGACAGTTTGAAGTTGATAGGAACAATTATCTTGTCAACAGGTTGGTAGATGGAAGAGAGGGGCTGCGTGTTCAGGGTTGGTCTGTTGTGATGGATGAAGCAACTGGCGAGTTCAGAAGAGTCGGACCGCTTACAGATATAAAGATTCCACAGGTAGACTCTCCACCAAAAGCTACTACAAAGGCAGACTTTGGTCTGAATTTAAGCTCACAAATAGGGGTTATTCCATCTCCGCCTTACCCTGTATTTGATCCAGATGATCCACAGACATATCAGTTCAACACATCAATAACTGTTTATGATTCCCTCGGAACTCCGCGTGTTATAAACTTGTTTTTCAGAAAAATAGCGGAAGCGGATCCAAATATACCAACTTCAAGAAACACATGGGAGGTTTTGGCTACTGTTGAAGGAGGGGTTATAAACTTCCCACCGCCGGACTCTTTTGGAAATCCTCTCATTGGAACATTAGAATTTACAACAGATGGTAAGCTCTCTGCTGAAAAAATAAATGGTGTTCTTGAAAGAGCTCTGAGACTTGAGATAACCTGGCAAGATGGTCAATCTACCGCTCCACAAACAATAGAACTTAACTTTGGAACAAGTATAGATGAGGTCAATTTTGGTCTAACGCTACCTCAACCGGGAATTGAGGTTGGTCTTGATGCCACAACTCAGTTTGCTTCTCCTTCTTCAACTAACTTTGTTAGACAAGATGGCAAAACTGTTGGTTCTCTTCTGAAATTCACTGTGGAAGAAGATGGAACTGTTATCGGTTTTTATTCAAATGGAGTTTCTCGTCCGCTAGCCCAGCTTGCAATAGCCAAGTTCCCAAACAAAGATGGACTTTTGAGGGTTGGAAGAACCCTTTTTGCAGAAACTCCCAGATCAGGTCAGCCTGCATTAGACAAAGCTACTGTTGGTGGTAGAGGAAAAGTTCTGGCAAAATCTCTTGAGCAGTCAAATGTTGATCTCGCAAATGAATTTATAAACATGATAGTTTTTCAGAGAGCTTTCCAAGCTTCAGCCAGAGTCATAGCTGTTTCAGATGCTATGCTCGTTGAACTTGCTGGTCTTGTAAGAGGATAATAGTTTCCTTTGGATTCTTACGCAAAAATCTTGCATAGTAGGAAGTTGTATACTCTTATATTATTGTTTCTCTTGTTTTTATAAAAATGCACTCTTTCCAATTTCAACAAATTTTTTCTCATTTTACTAAAATAAATTCTGTATGTTTCAATACATTTTTTCTTCAATTCTACTTGGCTTATTAATTCTTATTTCTGATTATGTCTTTGCTGATAAGGTTTTTATTCTGAAGCAAAAATCAGACGATGTTCACAACAGCGTTGTTAAGGGTTTCAGAGATGTTGTTTCTGGTGTTCAGATTTTCGAATTAGATGCAGACGGTTCAGTTGACAGGGCTAAATCAATGATTTCTGAGGTTTTGAAGAAAGACAGAAATTTTTATCTTTTTGCTGTAGGAGTTATTCCGACTTATGCAGCAAACGAGCTTTTAGCTGAAAGAAGGAATAATCCAGTAATTTTTACTCTGGTTTTTTCACCCGAGAGACTCGGTCGGTTGCCAAAAAATTTCTGCGGAGTTCTTATGAGACCAGATCCAAAAGAAGCTATTGAGCAGTTCAAGAACAACTTCAAAGAGAAAGAATTGATTGTTCCGTATTCTGATTCCTCTGAATCCGCAGCCGAGGAGCTCAGTAGAGAAGGGAAAAATTCTGGTGTAAACGTTTCAATAAGAAAAATAAGAACAGATCTTGAAGCAATAGAGTTTTTACAGAATCATCAAAAGGTTCCGCTCTGGCTTCTTCCAGATACACTTTTGGTTAATCCAGATACCGTCCCGCTCATACTAAATATTTCTTCACAGGTTCCAGTTATTGTTTTTTCCAGATGGCTTGTTAAATTGGGAGCTTCTTTTGGATACGAGATTGATTTCTACGAAATTGGTAGAAAATCAGGTGAGATCTTCAACCGAATTATGAAAAAAGAAATAGACATAAGAAAGGATAAACTATTCTATCCAAAAGTGAAATACATAAAAAAAGGAGAGGAGTAGTTTTTATACTTTCCCTCATCTAAATTTAAGAAAATTCTAAATCTTGTGAATAAATTTATATTCAGGTCGGGGTATATATCATATGCGTATTTTTCTGTGTGCCCTTTTTTTGGTATATGTTATTAGCATTTGTGATTCTCTTTTTGCGCAGTCAGAAATAGAGCTCCTAACGCTTGAGCAGGAGTTTGTGGAATCTGCCATAAAGGCGAAACAGAGATTAGAGGAAGCTCCGTCATCAGTATATATCATTTCATCTGATACAATAAAAAAATTCGGATTCTTCTCAATAGGAGATATGCTAAACTGGACGCCCGGAATATGGGGAATTTACAATTTCACAACCTATAATTTCGGAGTAAGAGGTATTCACGGCGGACCCAAAGCCGGATCGCGTATATTCAAGGTTATGATTGATTCATCTGATTACGTTGTGTTCAGACCTTCGGGTGAATCTTTGTTGGGACCAGAATTTGTACCGGTTTCAATGATAAAGTCGGTTGAAGTTGTAAAGGGACCAGCTTCTGCACTATACGGTGCAAACGCATTTATGGGAGTACTAAACATAAGACTGAAGGAACCGGATGAGATGGATCCTCTGTATCTGAAAATTGCTCCGGGTATTCTCGCTGGAGAGAAAAAACTGAATTTCTTTCAGCTCGGAGAAGTTTCAGGTTCTTCGGTTTCAAACCTTGGATCTGTTGAGATACCTTTTGGAATAGGTATTTATTTCACTCGCTGGAGAAGAGATGGAATAAGATTCTCGCCTGATTCAATAGGTTTTTCTGAATCAGATTTGGTGACTAACATAAAAGAAAGAGATAACAATCTTGAAAAATACTACGATAAGTTCAATCAGAACGATGATCTTTCTACCTTGAGTCTTTACAGTAAAACTGGTTTGAGATATGGTGATCTTGAATACAAAATAAGAGGACTATTTCAGGGTTTTTCTGCTTCAGCTCAGTTCCTTGATTACGGAATACTCAATGCCCAAAACAGAGTTTCTCTTATAAATGCTGGCATTTCAAATGAGCTTTCCTACAACCTGAGTATAGGGAACCTTACTGTGAGACCAACTTTATACGCTGGTATTTTTTATTCTGCTCCTGTTACAGAAAATTTCCCATCAGATGGTATAAGAATCTTTTCTCCGGATAGGAAAGTTATTGAAACAGGAACTTACATTGGGAAGTTCAGTTCAACTGCAATAGACGGAAGAGCTGAGATTTCTTTTCAACAGGGTAAGAACCTTTTTCTTGCCGGTGCAGATATTATGAGCGATGATGAGAATATACTTACAGTGTATCAACAGCTTCCAACAGAGATAAAGGAGGTCAGCACACCAGATAGACCCGAAATTGTTTTCAGAAATATCGGTGTTTACGGGCAACTTTATCTCTTTCCGGTTGAGGAGTTGTCGAGATTTGATGAATTTTCTGTTTTGGGTATTGGTGGCCTTGCTGGCGTTCGTTTTGATGATCACAACATATACGAAGATGTTTTCAATCTCAGGTTCGGTTTGGTTCTCATACCTTTGAAGAAATTGGGTTTTCTGACATATTTGAAAGGAATATACGGAACTTCATTTCGTGCTCCATCGCCCGAGCAGCTTTTTACAAAACCGCAGATGGCGGGTGATTTCAAGGGGAACCCGGAACTGAAACCAGAAAAAGCAAAAACTATTGAAGCCATCGTTGGAGGAGACTTCAAAGTTCAAGAATTTTCTCTGAAGCCAGAAATATCTTTTTACATAATAGATGTTGCGGATGCAATTAAGTTTGAAAGAGAAGGAGCTTTCATAAAAGCGTCAAATATTGAGAGGCAAAGTAGCATAGGTACAGATTTTGGTTTTGGATTAAGAGCAAAGTTTTTTGAAACATTCATAAGCTACTCTTTTTCAAGACTCACCATATTTGACGAGGAATTCGGAGAAGATATAGAGTACCAAGATGAATTTTTCCCTCAAAATATTGTGAATATTAGTTTCATATTCAAAAGAGAGAATTTAGGATTTTTCTCTTTGGTTTCTTTTGGAGTTCTTGGAAGATTTGTTGGCGAACGCTCAGCTCCAACTGTTGCTATGAAAATGTACACAGGAACCTCTTATCCCGAAGAAAAATATTACACCCCATCGTATTTTAACCTTGGTCTCTCCACAAGATTGGAAACCAACAGATTACTGGGATACTATACTGCTGGTCTTATTAGAATAGAGAGCATTCCTTCGTTGCTCGGGAAAAGATATTCGGAGCCGGGATTTTCTGGATTAGATACACCCGGAACTCCGCCTCTGATATTTTTCGGAATCGAGCAGGTTTTCTGATAAATCAGAATTCCGCAGTTCTGGCAATTATTTTGAATAATCTATCTATTCGAAAATTTTCCGTTAAATTCTTTAAACTTGTTTTATGGAGAAGACCGAATATATTTGGCTTGATGGTGAATTTGTGAAATGGGATTCAGCGAAAGTTCATATTCTAACTCATACATTACATTATGGTCTTGGTGTTTTTGAGGGAATAAGGGTCTACAAGTGCAGTGAAAATTTATCAAGCGTTTTTTGTCTTGATTGGCATGTCAAAAGGTTCTTTGAATCAGCCAAAATAGTTGGACTGAAAATTCCTTTCAAACCAAGTGATATTGAGAAAGCTATACTTGAAACGGTCAAAAAAAACGGTGTTAGATCTGGATATATTCGTCCAATAGCTATTATTGGTGATGGAGAGATGGGGCTTTACGCTTATGATAATCCAGTTCATGTAGCTATTGCGGTTTGGCCCTGGGGAACTTACCTCGGTGAGGAGGGACTTAAAAAAGGAATACGTGTAAAGATTTCATCGTTCGTCAGGCATCACATAAATGCTTCTATGACAAAGGCGAAGGTGTGCGGTTATTATGTGAATTCTATACTTGCTAAAAAAGAAGCAAAGGAACTCGGATTTGACGAAGCTGTATTACTTGATTCTGATGGATTTGTTGCAGAAGGAGCGGGAGAGAATATCTTTATAGTAAAAGACGGTGTTGTAAAAACTCCGGCGCCTCACTCTATACTTCCGGGTATAACAAGAAAGGTAGTTATGCTCTTTTTGAAAGAGTTTGGTATAGATTGCAAAGAAGAAAGATTCACAAGAGATGAGCTTTACACATCAGACGAAGCTTTTCTCACAGGAACTGCTGCTGAAATAACACCCATAAGAGAAGTAGACGGAAGAGCTATAGGAAACGGAGAATTCAAAATCGTCAGAAAAATACAGGATAAATTCTTCAAGGTGACAACCGGAAAAGATGAAAAATATATGCACCTTCTTTCATTTGTTGATTTCTCAAAGTAGTTGATCTGCAAGCTCAAAACAAATAAAGAAACTTTTATTTATTCAACTAATTTTCAGGAGAATACTTATCATATATCCTATGCAACAGGATGAAAGAATAAAGAACAAGTATGAAAAATGGAAGGCTATAAGGTCTAGTTTACAGGAGAAAGATTTTGAACGCGTTCATGGAGTTCCGTACATCAATAGAATTGGATGGTTCAAGATAGCTTCTTATTTTGGTTTGTCTTTTGAGATAAAAGATGCAGAAAGAAAAGAAGAAAACTCTGGCGGAAAGAAGAAAATTACATGGAGGTATCGTGTTAGAGTTTCTAGTCCAGATAATTCATTTGCGGAGGCGGAGGGAGTAGCATCTTCTGACGAATTTGTTGGAGAGAAAAGTGAAAACTATCTTTCTTCTCTCGCACAAACAAGAGCATATACACGAGCTATATCATTCTTTGTTGGATCAGGAGAATTTTCAGCTGAGGAGCTTGGATCTGATTTTACAAAAGTTCAAACCAAACCGTCTCAGCAGGTTGATATAATTCAGGAGCAGGAAGTTGTTGAGAGATGGGAAGAAAACGAAAGAAAGCTTGAAAAAGAGATACTCAATTACTCTGAGGCTGTTTCAGAGGAGTTTGAGGAGAACGGTGGTCAGCAATCTCAGTCAGATATCCAAAACATAAAACTTCCTCCAACAAAAAGAAGCGAGATTTTCAATCAAGTAAAAGAACTTATGACATCCATTGGTCTGAAAACACCAGAAGAAAGAAAAAAGTACGCTTCCGATGTTCTCGGTAAAGATGTTGGCAGAGGTATGTCTCTCTCAGATGGCGAACTTATGATACTTCTTAAAAAGCTTAAATCAGATGTTATGAAGAAAAAAGTCTCATAATGGTCAAATCCTTTCAGGATATAAGAATTGAATTATCTTCTAAGAATCCAAAGAGTATATACTTTTTCTCCTTTTGTCCAAAAATACTTTTCGACGAACTAGTATATACACTAAGAACTCACTTTGCTAAAAATGCTCAGGTCGTCAATGTTTCACCTAAAACTAGTATTTTCTCCGAATTTTTCAACTATGATTTTTTCTCAGGTAGAAAAATATTGATTTTAGATTGGGATCTCATTTCTCCATCGAAACAGCAGTCAAAAGAGATTATCCAGATACTTTTGAAATATGAAGATATGATCAAGTCGAAATCTAATGTAAAAATGAATTTCCTTCTTGTTAGATCATATATGAAACAGATAGATAGAGAAATATACAAATATGCAAAGGATATAAATGTTTTATACTGGGTAAGCTGGAAGTTGCAAGATGCTATTTCAGTAGCTAAATCAAAGTTTCCAGATGTCAAGTTTCTTGAGGATGCTGATCTGATTATAACTGATCTCATAAACCGTGGGGCTGCTGACATTGTGGGAATTATAAAAAAGGCAGTACTTTATGCTTATCCAAGAAGATATATATCAGGAAAAGATATATCGAATGTTGTGGATTTAGCGGATGCATCAATTAGTACAAGAGAATCGCTCCTGAAAATCATTCTTGGAGATAAAAAAGAGATTCAAAATATTATTTCAGATGAAGAAAATTTAGAACATACAATACCGCAGATTCTTCTTTTTCTGTTTTCGGTTATCAAACTCAAGGCAGAGTCGAAGCATGAAGGTTTTATTGATAAGTACAAAATATCTCAGGAGCTCAGAATAAAAAATATAGATGATAAGATTTTGAAAAGAATCAAATCAATAGATGAATTTTCTCTCTCACCAGACCTTTTAGATCTTGCACAGAAAAGTAGATTGGGTTTTTTCCAGCGTTCGGTATATCTTTACCATTTTCTCTCAAAATCTTTCGGTCAGACCTGAATTGTATTTTTTATAGAGTAAAATTTCAGAGTGAAATTTCATTAAATATTTAGAACGATGTGTAATCAAAGGGTATAAACATAAATAAATTGTTTGAGTGCAAAATACATTGTGTTGCGTTATAGTTTATATATGAGAGCTTTTTCTTTGATAGAGCTGCTTATTGTGATAGCTATTATTGCAGTTTTGGCATCGCTTGGAATACCTCAGTACAGGAAGTTTATCTACAAATCAAAAGTTGCTGAGGTCAAGACGATTCTACCTACTATAATGCAGCTTCAAGAGATGTACATTGCTGAGAAAAACAAGTATATAACATGTGGGTTTTATCCAAGCAGAGCAGTTGGGGGAACAAAAGCCAGCTGGGAAGATGGAAACTGTATATCTTCTAATCTGAATTTCAACGCGAAGGGTGGAACGTTCTGTCAGTATGCGATAGCGTCAGGTGACTACTCCACAAATCCAGCATCGGCTTCTCCATCTGATTCAGTGGAAGTTGAGCAAACACCCGGGGTGGATATAACTGCAATAGCAAAATGCGATATAGATGGAGATGGAAAGTTCTCTTTTTACACTCTTACTGATGAATCAACAGATATAAAAGGCCCATTTAACGATGATTTCTAAAGCTTTGTTTTCAGTTAGAATTCTGTATATATTTGTTCATTTCACTATCTATTAGCTAATAAATAGACGATTCTTTCACTTTTTAATATCGTATAGTTTCAGAAACAGTATTAATATATTTTTATGTTATGAATGATTTGAGCAATTTCTCTCTTTCAATGATGAAATTTCATCCCTTGCCTCATGAGTTTGGATTGAGAATAAACGTTGTTCCGGCTTCTTTTTCTGCTGGTTGGGTCGCTGGATGGGAAATAGGAAATGCTGTGAGAATGAAATCTGAAGCTCTCAGGAGAGGTGAGATGCCTGTGACTTCTTTTGTTGGTGTGAAATTTGCTTTTGTGGATGGAAAAATGGTTGCTGTGGGAGGTGAAGCTCGTGTATCTGTTGTTGGGAAACCAAAGGTTCTACAAAAAACAGATGAACCTTTGAATATAAGAAACATTCAGGATGTTTTGAATAAGAGAAATCAGGAAAACCAAGACAAAAAAATTCAAGATTTGCTCGGAATAAAGATCAAAACCCCACACTCTGAATCACCTCAAAATCCTTGGAGATCTCAGCAGGAATCAGAAAGTTTATCTGAACTCAAATTTTTTCAAGCTCTTATGCAAATTGTAGATCAGGAAATCAGAGATGAGCTTATAAGAAATTATCTGCTCTATGCTTCTGGTTTGATTTCAGAGAAGGAATTCTCAAGAAGATTAGAGAACCTGAAAAACAGACAGCTTGTTGGAAACGTGATTTCTGAAATCGTATAAATTTTTCTTGATGAAATTTTTTGAGGTTTTTTATAGAGTTCCTTTTCTACCCGTTTTTGCTTTTTCATACATTGGGATTCTTCTATCAGACAAAAATCTTCTGGTTGTTATTTCGGTTTGCTTGGTTTGCTTCGTTATTTTGATTTTTCTGAAACTTTATGATTTTCTTCCACTTGTTCTGCTTACATTGATTTTTTTCTTCTATACGAAAGGTTTTTCAAAGATTGGAAATCTCATTGTTGGTAGAGTAGATAGTATTTCCTCAAGCTCGATTTTGGTTTCAGTTGAATATGTAAAGAAAGATGTTGATGACAATTGGGAAAGGAGTGGAGGATACATCAGAGTATTTGGAACAGAGAAGTTAGGAGAATTTGATGTCTACGATAGGCTCATCATATACTGTTCTTATGTGAGTGAGTTGAGACCGGGTTGGAGTATGTGCTCGAAGCCAAAGTTCATTGAAAAGACAGATCTCAAATTTTTTCTGAAATTTCTTCGTAGTTTGAGAGAGAAGGCAAGAGGAATTGTCAGGGGAGATGATGATCAGAGTAAGATTTTGGACTCTATTTTGTTTGGGGGACGTGAGGATTTAGATCAGAGATTTTTGTATGAACTTTCTAAATTTGGTATTTTGCATATGATAGCTATTTCTGGTTCTCATTTTACAGCTGTTGCTTTTTTGGGAGTTTTTCTATCAAACCTTTTAGGTTTTTTGATATTCAGGAATATTGATTCCGTGAGATTTCAACCTTACTTATTCAAGATCTTTTTATCTTTTCTACTGCAACTTCTTTTTCTTTTTATGTGTGGTATGGTTCGTCCGGCTCAGAGGGCTTTTATAATGAACACTGTTTTCTTCACTGTTTATCTGAGCGGACGCAGTGGTTCTCTTCTCAATGCTCTTTTTATCTCTTCATTTTTGATCATTCTGATAAATCCTTTTGATGTTTGGAATATATCTTTTGTTCTTTCTTTCGTAGCTGTTTTATTCATAATACTTTTCACTCCTACTCACAGCAAAATTGGAACAATATTTTGGGCTTCTGTCTTCGCATCTTTGGGTGTTTTACCTGTTTCTCTATGGCTTGGTATTCCGGTTTCTCTTGTGGCTCCTTTAACTAACGTAATTTTTACATCTCTTTTCAACCTTGTTATAATCTTTGGAGTTGCGGGTGTTTTCGCTGGATTTGTTTTCCAACCTTTATCTGAGATTCCTATTGCTCTTGCAAAATTTTTTATAACTCTGATAATTTATCTTGTTGATATTTTTGGATATTTAGGTATAGCTCTTAGTTCAAAGGTGAGTTTTCCTTATGAAGTCTTGGTTTTGTTATTTGTTCTTGGGCTTTTGATTCTTAAAAGATTCAGATTTTTTCTTCACATGTCAATTATTCTTTATCTGCTCGTTCCTACTTTGGTTCATCTGATAACGCGAGAGAAAACATATACGCTTTCTGTTTTTCTTGTAAAGGAGGTCAGGAGTATTGAAGGTAAGGAGTTCTATATCCAGCAAATTAGAGAAAATATATCAGTTGATCACATAAAGAAACTTGAAGATTTCTTGAAGAAAGAAAAAGCAAGATGTTCTGTTATGTGCTATGCCGAGAATTCTCAGATAGGAGATATTGATCTATGTGAAAATTATCGCAATTGCGACTTTGGAGATATAAGAAATTAACCTGCTCTATGCTTTGGTGTAGTATCTACCGTATGTTTGATTACAAATACTGTATCACAAACAGCATAACGCATTTGAGTTGAATTATAATAAATAAAGGAGGTATCCTTTATGGAGAAAGGTTTTTGGCGAACTTTATTTGATTTTTCTTTCAGGAGTTTTGTAACAATCTCTATAACCAAACTTCTTTACATCATAGGAATTATATTAGCTGCTATTGTGAGTCTTATAGAGATAATGTTAGGTATGTTTTACCTGAGAGATTCTGCCATAATAGGTTTTATAATTATCATATTTTCACCTGTTGGTTTTATCATTTCGGTTATACTTATCAGAGTTTTTCTTGAATTAGCTATAGTTCTTTTCAGTATAGCGAGAAATACAGAAGAAATCGTTAGACTAATTCAGAAAGGCGAAAGTAATTAGTGTATTTTGTTGCTTTTTTATGATCTTTTGTATAATGAAATTTTTTGTATAATGAGATTTTCTCTGATCTCAGCTTTCTGAAACTTTTCAGGAATCGGTGTGATCTGTAAAATATTTTACATTCATTTATATTTTCCATTTTGTCTTAAATATTTCCAAATTATCAGATGGAGAGATCTGGAAGTAGGAGTGTTGATATTTTGTCGTTATCCGTGATTCGTGGTGTATCTGCTGCGGTTTTTACTATATCAATACCTTTTTTAAACATATACCTTTATGAAAGAGGTTTCAGCATGTCTTTGATAGGTTTTGTTTCTGGAGTTTCCACTTTTCTTGGTTCTTCTATGCGTATTTTTTCTGGAGGACTTTCTGATATCATTTCGCCTGCCAGAGTGATTTTCTATGGTATATTTCTGAGAAGTTTAGCACTTCTTTCAGTTGCATTTTTAATTTGGATTGAAGCAGATATACTGCTTTTTGCTCCAGCAATTTTTCTCAATTCAGCCGCTTTTTCTCTGATAATAAACGGATCAAACTCTCTTTTGAGCTACTCAATAAAGGATGATATAAAGAGAATCATGGCCATAAGTAAAGTCAGAGTTGGGATAAACCTTGGATTTTCCATTGGACCAATTATAGGTGGTTTCATATCTCACTACTGGTCTTATATGTTGCTTTTTGTTTTTTCGGGTATTGTTTCTTTTTTAGTTCTACCACTTGTGCAAAAACTTAATAATTCTGAGTTTGAAGCAAGAAATCAATCTGTTTCCATAAGAGATTATTTCTCAGATATGTTTCTTCCGCTAAAAAGTAAGTTATTTTTACTTGTTTCTTTTTCTACTTTTTTTTCTGCTCTTATTTTCTCGCAATTTATAAATACTCTTCCAGTTTATGCAGCTCATTATTCAATAGACAAGCGTATGATCGGATATCTTTTTACAACAAATGGATTGACAGTTATACTTATGCAATTGTGGATAACTCGTGTTTCATCAAAAATGTTCGGAAATTTTGTTTCAGCTCTTTTAGGAATTTTGATCTATGCTTCATCATTTGTTATGTTTGGAATTTCTCAGAATTTCGTTTGGCTTGTTTTCTCCGTTTTCTACATGACCTTGGGCGAGATGCTGCTTATTCCTTCTCTTATGAATACTGCAATGAAAATATCACCGGAAAACAAAAAAGGAGTTTTTCTTGGATTCTTTGAATTTTTTGAAACTGTTGGGTGGGCGCTCGGCAAATATGTTGGCGGACTCGTTTTCGATTTTTTTGTTCACAAACCAATTTACATGTGGAGTATTCTATCAGGTCTCACTATTTTCCCTTTCTTATCTATTTTTATCACAATGCTTCAAGAGAATTCTATAAGGAGAGCAAAAAGACGATACATAAATAAATAATTTGCTGTAAAGATTTGTATGACATTAGTCAGGTATGTATAGAATCAACTTGCTCTGTTGCTAACACTTTTTGGATAATCAAGCTTGAATCAGACATAAGGTTCTGCTGTGTCCAGTAATGCTCTCTGATGTCTGATATTCAGCTACTTCAGAATTTGAGTCTGACATTTTATAAAACCATCACAAATCAGGTACGAAATTATTAGGCAATTTTTGGACACAGTGTTCTGTCATTGCACGAATTCTATAATAAAACAATCTGAAAAAAGTCAATGTATAATTTCTTTTCGGAATAAATCTGATATGGATATACTTCTCTCAGTTCTTCCGATATTTTTTATTTTTCTCATTTTCTACTTTCTTGTTATAAGACCTCAGAGTAGGTTGGAAAGCAAAAGAAGAGAATTTATAAAGAATCTAAAAAAGGGGGATATAGTTTATACTTCAGGAGGGATAATAGGAAAGGTTTATGATATTTCAGATAAAACATTGACTCTTGAAATTTCCAAAGATGTTAGGTTAAAGATACTAAGAGATACTGTGCAGGGACCGTTTATAGAGAAAACAGAGGATCAAGATAAGAAACAACAACAGAAACAACAGAAGGAAGAAAAAAACTCAGATAAATAAATTTGTAAATCTGATTAGGATGAACATGAATTATTAGGTATTGTCCAGCTTGATATATGACCATATGTAACCCTCCAGCTTGATATATAACCATATGTAACCCCTAACCCCATAGACTAGTTTATATTTCTGGAAAACGCAAACCTATTCAATTTCTATGCTATAATAAACTTATGACAAGCAACCTTAAAAATCTTTTAGGTATAGCCTTGATAATAGGAATAGCTTATCTTCTGTACAATAGCATAAAAAGAGGAGATTTTGAGAGATTGTCTTCCGCGGGAGAAGTTATACAGAGAGGAGTTGAAGAGGGAAAGGAAATTTTGGGTTTCAAGGAGGAGAACACAGAGCTGAGTAGAAGAGAGGTTATCAAGCAGGAGATGCAGGCAGTACCGCAGCAGGGAGGAGGACAAATTTACGGTCTACCTCAGATTGCAGACATAGTTGAGGAGGTTCGAAAAGGAGTTGTAAACATAAGTACAACCAGGGTAGAGAAACAACAAAATCCGTTTTATTGGTTCTTCGGTCCTGGTCCGTTTGGTCAGAGAGAAAGAGAAGAGTTCTTCAGAAGATTCTTTGGCGAGCCTGAGATTGAGAGGTTCTCTAGAAGTCTTGGATCAGGTTTTATAATGTCTTCTGACGGTTATATTGTGACCAACTCTCACGTTGTTAGAGGAGCAAAAGATATAAAAGTTACATTGTGGGATGGTAGATCCTATGATGCAAAACTTGTTGGTGTAGATGATGCTACAGATATTGCTATTTTGAAGATAGAGGAGAAAAATCTTCCTTTTTTGAAGTTTGGCGATTCAGAGACTCTGAGAGTTGGTGACTGGGTGATAGCAATAGGTAATCCTTTTGGTCTCGGGCATACGGTTACAGTTGGAGTTGTTTCTGCAAAAGGAAGAAGCTTAGGTATTGCCAGATATGAAGACTTTATTCAAACAGATGCTGCTATAAATCCGGGTAATTCAGGTGGGCCGCTTTTGAACTTGAAAGGAGAAATTGTTGGTATAAACACTGCTATTCTTAATCCATCTGGTATTGCTGCTTATGCAGGTATAGGTTTTGCTATTCCGTCTTCGCTTGCAAGCAAAGTTGTTTCTGCTCTTATTAAAGAAGGAAAAGTCAAGAGAGCTTGGCTTGGTGTTTATATTCAGGAGGTCTCACCAGATATAGCGAAAGCAATGGGATTACCGGAACCATCGGGAGCGCTTGTTACAGAAGTTCTTAGCGGATCGCCCGCTGAAAAAGCTGGTATTAAAAGGGGTGATATAATAATGGAATTTGATGGTAAGAAGGTCAAGTCTTTCAAAGAACTCCCTCTTATGGTTTCTCTCTCTCCTGTAGGGAAAAGAGTTAATCTCAAGGTTATAAGAGATGGGAAAGAACTCAGCTTTGAGCTTGTGCTGGTTGAGATGCCAGAAGAAAGTAAGATTGCACAACAGCCGGGAGAACAGCAGGAGCAACCTCAGGAGGAAGGTATCTATATCAAAAACTTTGGAATGAGAGTTAAAGATACACCATCTGGACCACAAGTTATTTCTGTTGATCCCGGTTCCGCTGCAAATATGGCTGGTATAACTCAGGGAGATATAATTGTTGAGATTAACAGGAAAGAAGTAAAAAACTCTGCCGATGTTGAAAGACTATTGAAAGACCAGAAGTCTGCTCTATTTCTTCTTAACAGGGGCGGAAGGTATGTATACGTTGCCATAAGAATCGGCTGATATGTTCAATTCAGCTGTTGATGAAATAAATTCTCTTAAATATAAAACATACAATGGATCAAAAATTCCTGAAATCATAAACAAGAGGGTAGAAGAGTTCAAAACACTTGGCCTTTTCGGTAGAACAAAATTTGATTTCCGTCCTTTTTTAGATGTAGATTTAGAAACCGGAATTTTTGGAGAGCTTTGCTTCTGTATTCTTACTGCTAACTCGTCTGCCGAACTCGGTATAAGAATTCAGAGGGAAATCGGAGATGACGGTTTCGCAAATCTTCCAGAGAATAGGATTGCAGAAATTCTATCAAAAATGGGACACAGGTACCCTGCTGTGAGGGCGAAATACATAGTTCTTGCAAGAAGCTTTGATTTAGACAAAGTTTTAAAGCAGAAGAATGGAAAGATTGCTCGTCAGATTGTCTCGCAGGTCAAAGGACTCGGGATGAAAGAATCAAGCCACTTTCTCAGAAACATAGGATATGACGATGTTGCAATTGTTGATAGACACATTTACAGATTTCTGGTCAGGCATAAACTAGTTCCATATAAAGATACAATAACTCCGAGCATCTATATGGAATCGGAGCGGGTTTTGGAGGATATATCAGAAAAAACTCAAATACCGCTTCCTGCTCTTGATCTGTATATATTCTTCAAACAAGCGGGTAAAGTTCTGAAATGATTTTATAATTTTTTGATTTTCTGTCGAAATGACTTTGTGTTGATTTTTTGAATTCTATGGGTTTGCTCGGAAAGGTGGCAGAGCAGAGCTATTTTGCTCGTTGTTTTTAAAATTTTGTATTCTGCACTTTTGATTTTCCGCTTATTAAAATTTTAACTTAATTTTCCGACTTTTTGCCCCCGTAGCTCAATAGGAAGAGCAGGGGACTTCTAATCCCCAGGCTGCGGGTTCGAGTCCCGCCGGGGGTACTTACCTAAAATAAAAATATACGACATAGCTCTTGACGGAAGAGAAATTGAAAAAGGAAAGAGAAGAACTGGCCTTGGTAGATACTTGATTTCTTTTATTGAATCACTTGGTAAAAATAACAGATCAGCAATCGTTATATCAAATGAGAAAACAGATTGTCAAGTTATATCATCGCTTCTTGGAGGCAGGGTGAAATTTGTAAAGCTAAAAAATGATAACCCAGTTTCTGACCAGTTCCTGATACCCTTGAACATTTTGCGAAAAACGAGTGTGTATTTCTCCATATATCCAAAATTTCCTGTGATTCTTCCATTTTTAGGAGTAAAGGTTTTTGTTATCATTGCAGATATGATAAACTTCTCTATTTCTCAGAAAATTTTTCTCAAAGTATTTGGAAAACTTCCTTACAGGGTAATAACAATATCAGATACCTGGAAGAAAAAAATAGATAGGTTTATAGGAAAAAATACTGTAAGAGTATATTGTGACATATCGTATATGGAGGAAAAGTTTGGGAGAAATTTGGAGGATAAACAATTGGACAAAGATGAACTGAAGATGCTTGGTATTGAACCAGGGAAATACCTACTTTATGTTGGGAATTTCAATCCGCACAAGAACATAAAAAATCTGATTTTGGCGTTTAAAATAGTTAGAGAGAAATTTGAAGATCTACAGCTTGTTCTTGCTGGAGGTGGAGGGAAAAACGAGCAGAAATTTGATGTTCCTCCTGAGTGCAAAATTATCAGATTTCCAGATGATGCTCTTTTGAAAAAATTATATATGAATGCTTTTGCTTTTGTTTTACCTTCATTTCAGGAAGGTTTGGGAATACCCTTGATTGAGGCTGCATACTTTGCAAAACCAATTTTAGCTTCTGATATTGATATTTTCAGAGAAACTGCTGGTGATTGTGCTCTGTTTTTTGACCCAAATAGTCCAAAAGATATATCTGATAAAATTCTAATTCTACGCCAAAACAGTAGCTTGAGAAAAAGTATGGAAGAAAAAAGTCGGAAGATAGCTGAAAAATTCAGTTCGTTTAAAACAGGCGATATACTATACGAAATAGTTTTTGGTAAACAATGAAAATTTCGAAAACTCAAGCTTTTGGATTTAATATCGTAGGATCGTAAATATATTAATGAGAGGCAAAAAGAAAAAAGCTCTTATAACCGGAATATCTGGACAAGACGGATCTTATTTGGCTGAACTTCTTCTTGAGAATGGATATGAGGTTCACGGTATTGTGAGAAGGATAAACCTTGAAGATCCGGAAAGGAGACTTTGGAGAATACTACATATTTTAGATAAAATTCATTTGCATGTTGGATCAATTGATAGTTATCCCACTATTTTCAATATTATAGAGAAAGTAAAGCCAGATGAGATATATAATCTTGCAGCACAGAGTTTCGTTGTTTATTCACTGGATGAGGAGATAAACGCTTTGAATACAAATATAAACAGTACAATGTATATTCTTTCCGCTATGAAGGAGAGAGTTCCGGAGTGTAGATTTTATTTTGCCTGTTCCAGCGAGGTCTTCGGTATAGCTCCGTATTCGCCTCAGAATGAGGATACACCATTTAATCCGAGATCTGTCTACGGAATATCTAAGGCTGCTGGCTTTTACATAGTAAAGTATTTTAGGCAAAACTACAATATGTTCTGCTGTTCAGGTATTGCCTATAACCACGAGTCTCCAAGAAGGGGTTTCGAATACGTTACTCGTAAAATCACAAACACAGCGGTGAGAATAAAGATGGGGCTCTCAAAAGAACTTAGGCTCGGAAACCTTGAAGCAAAAAGAGATTGGGGGTATGCTCCAGATTTTGTAAGAGCCATGTGGCTTATGCTACAACAGAATGAACCAGATGACTATATCATAGCAACCGGTGAAACTCACAGTGTAAGAGAACTCTTGGAATTCGCTTTTGAGTGTGTGGGACTGGATTGGAAGAAATATGTGGTAGAAGATCCTATACTTTACAGACCAGCAGAACCTGTTGAATTGAAAGGAGATTATTCCAAGGCTAAGAAGAAATTAGGTTGGAGCCCTTCCGTTAATTTTTATCAGATGATAGAGACGATGATAAAGGAAGATTTGAAACTCTATTCAAAGTAATTTTGCTTCCAAAAATTTGTTTCCAGATAGCATCAGATATGTCTGTACCAAATTTTCAAAATCTATTTTAAATTCTTCAGTAAGCTCCTTTTCCCTTCAGAACGGCCGGTACTGTTTTCAGTATTATTATTATGTCAAGAAGAAGACTTCTTGTTTTGATATATAATATATCGTACTGTAAGTTCTGTTCGAGTGGGAGATTTTTTCTACCTATTATCTGCCATAAGCCTGTTATTCCAGGTTTTACTTTCAATCTTTCTTTCTGCCATGGTAGATACTCCTGAACTATTTGAGGCATCTCTGGTCTTGGACCAACAAGACTCATCTCTCCCTTGAGTACATTTATAATTTGTGGTAGTTCGTCAAGGCTCCACCTTCTCAAAAATCTTCCGACTCTTGTTATTCTTGGATCTTCTGGGCTTCTTGGAGAAAGAGAATATTTCGGTGTTTTATGAAACATCGTTCTAAATTTTATAACTTTGAATATTTTTCCATCTTTTCCTACTCTGTTTTGAATAAAGAAAACAGGTCCCTCGGAATCAATTTTTATAGCCAAGGCTATTATAAGAAAAACAGGGAACAGTAATACGAGCAATATGGAAGATAATGTTATATCCATAATTCTTTTTATGAGTTCGTAAAGGGGAGAAGTTGATATGTTTGAAAATTCAACAAGTGGTATTCCTCCGACAAATTCTACATCAAATCCATATTTTATAGCTTTGAATTCATCTGATGCTACCATAACAGATAATCCTAACTCCGACAGAGAGCTGATCATATCCATAACAGCTGGGAATGGTATGTTTTCTTCTGCAAATATTATTGTGTCTATATTTTTTTCTTTTATTATGTTTTTTATGTCTGATAACTTTCCTATAACTTCGTATTTGTCTATTTTTTTTCCTATATCATCTTTTTTTATTGAAACAATTCCAAGGATATTTATGTTCAGTAGATCTTCGACTTTCTGCATTATTCTTATTGCGAGAGAGCCAGTTCCAATTATTAAGGCTTTTCTTTCAACTTCTTCAACAGATGCATAGTGTTTTATAGTCAGAGCGATAAAGCATATCAGGGAGAACATAAGTATAACAGATCTTGCTAAATGCAATTCCCTAAAAAGATATGCAAACGACATAGAGATGAGAACACTTATTATCCAAGCTTTGAACCCAGTAATAACACTGCTTATTCCTTTATTCCCATATTTTCTGTAGACACCTGAGTACAGAGCTGTTATAACCCATGCAAAGAGAATGAATGGATAAGCTATGATATAGCTTACAAATGGATTTATTTCATATCCAAATAAAGGTTCAAGAAGTGTTCTTATAAAGTAGGCACCAAACCAGCAGAATGAGATTATAATTCCATCAATAGAGAGTTTTCTCCAATCAACGGTCATAACAATTATATATTATCTCTATATTTGCTATTTTGTTCTTATTTTTGTATGCGTTTTTGTAAGTAGATAAATTATAAACTTCAGGCTTATATCGATAAATGTTTATTTAAAGCAGGAAATTATAAGATTAATCACTTTGACAAAAATTTCGTCTCAGGTCTATTGGATGAAGGGAAGATGATTTAAGTAGATCTCGGAAATTAATTTGCAAATTTGCTATCTGGATCTTTTGGTAAGAGGATTAATTTTTCATATACTCGGGATATAAGACAATTTTACTTCTAATCAAAAGATTTAATTTATGTCGGCTGCTTACGGAGTAAAGGCATTAGAGCTTTGTTTCACTACACCATATTAAATGCTAAGAAAATTATGTTTCGTGCTGATAGATTTTGTGCTTTTTAAAATTAAAGTTAGTGAGTTTTTTAAGAGCAAATAGAGAGTACATTTTGTTATCATTGTTTTTTACACTTGTTATAAATTCGTTTGTTATATATTTTTTTATAAAATATGGTGAGCCAATTTATTTTCACTATGATGAGATAATCTGGGTTAAGCAAGTTGGTTTCTGCGGTGGAGAATTTGCTTTTTATGAACAGAAATGGGGTTTGATTGTTCCGTTGCTTTGTCTTTTATATCCGTTGAAGCTATTTGTTGATCCATACTATTTTTCTATTTTGAGAGTATTTCTGATTTTTATAGATTGCCTTTTGCTTTTGAAATTGTTGGACATTATTTTCGGAAGCAGATCGGCGTCTTTGTTTGTTTTCTTTTTTCATTTTTCGAATATTTTCTCTGTTGCAAGATTTTTTGTATCAAATTTAGATGAAACCTCTACTATAGCAAACATCTATGGAAATTCTCTTAGAATTTTTAATCCTTCTCTGTTTCAAATTTTCTTTTTGTTGTTTTGTTTATTTTTCGTGAGATTCTTGAATAAGGAGCATTCTGGATTAATCCTGAAAAATGAAGGTAGGAAAGATAAAAACAAGCTCAAAGTTTTATCGGGTATATTTCTGGGGCTCCTATTTTATTCGACTGTTTATTGGTGGCAATATGCTTATTTATCTGTTTTTCTTGTTTTTGTTATCGCTATTTTGCTTAGAAAAGAATGGAGTGATATTTTGTACATTCTTATTTTGTCTCTTTTGATTGGTTTTCCAGTGCTTTCTTTTAATTATTTCCAGATTGATTTATTAGGAGATAGTTTGAACAGGGCAATGATGCTTGTGAAATCTGAGAGAATATTACCTGATATTCCGAGCGAATTTATTTTTCTACTTGTAATTTCTGTTTTTTCATTTATATTTTTTGGTAATTTTTCTCTCAAATATTTCTTTGTAATTCTTTCTGTTTTTTCTGGTTTTATTCTTTTCTTCCAGACATTTGTTACGGGTATTCATACGCAAATAGTTGATCATGTCACAGTTCAATTTAAACTTTTTTCTAAAATTGCAATAGGTCTTACAATTGATAAGATTGCTGGTAAATTCAGGTATATATCTAAAATCATTTCATTATTTATGTTCTTAGTTTTTCTTATTAACTGGGGTATATTCTTCTATCTTCTAAAGGATTTCTCTCCAAATAAAAAGTTTAATTCGATAATTGATTGGGTAAAGCAAAATTCTCAAGAAAATTCAGTTATAACTATGGAAGATGAGTATGGTTTCTTCCCAATTTTAGATGTTTTCCCAACAGCATCAGAGCTCATGATCTCCGTTGCTACTGGTAGGTATGTATTACATAATAACATCAACTATTTCAGCGATCTTTCAGATAATGATGTCTTTGAGAGATTTCTTGTAAGAGCAAAACTTCTTGGATATACTTGGAATGAGTTGAAAAGTTATGTTGAGGATATATCAAAAAGAACAAGTGTGGTTTGGACTGGTTGGAGTTCTTTGTGGGTTTCAAGAGCATACTTTGGACTTCCTCAGAACTTTAATATAATGGAATATAAAGATATTCAATCTGCTCTGGGAGATCTTTTAGACCTTATGGAAAAAATGTATTCGGATGAATTCTATATGAGCTATCTTATGAAAAAATTCAAGATTGATATTGTTGTAAGGAAAAAGCCGAGATCGGAGTCTGAAAGTTACCTTAGGGAGTTAGGGAAAATAGAGGAATTTTTTGTTTTCAAGGTAGAGAAATAATCGGGGATTTTTCAGGAGACTATTTTTTAGTTTTCCTGTAATCTTCAATTATTTTCATAAGTTTATCGTATGCTTGTGATGAATACAGTTCTCCTTTGAATTTTTCATGGACTTTCTTGAATACTTCCAAAAGCTTCTTTATTTCTGGCGAATTCTCATCAACTCTTGTAAATTTTATACCTTTCTTTTTGAACTCTTCAATTGCTTTTTCATTTTCTTGAACGAGAGCTCTGGATGCTTCCTGAAATCTTTTTTGTATAAGTTCTTTCAGATATTTTCTTTGATCTTCTGTAAGTTTTTCCAGAGCTTTTGTGCTTATTACGACTCCACCTGTTGCGAGAGTCACAGGATAATCAAGCATGTATTTTGTATGGTTTGTCCATTGTAGAGCCATAGCTCCATAAGGTAGGTTATAGAAAGAATTTATCATTCCTGTTTGAAGTCCAGTCAGGACATCTGCTATTGAGAGGTTTACAAGTTGTGCATAACCTCTCAGAGATTGCGCTAATTCTCCTGCAACTGGATCTCCCGCCCATACCCAAAGTTTTACTCCATTGAAATCATCCAACTTATTTATTTCCTTTTGTGAAAATATGTAAACAAAACCTATGGGGAAATATGCGAGAAGTTCAAAACCTTTTTCATTGAACTTTTGTTTTATTTCGGGTTCAAGTATTTTCAGAGCATGATAAAATTCATCATAGCTTTTAAACAATCCGGGTAGTTCCATCATTCTCACTATTCCATCTATTGCTCCAAGTCCATATCCTGTGAATCCTCCGCCATGGAGTTGTCCCATCCTTATTTTCCTTACCATCTCTGGTTCATCTCCCATAACTCCTCCAGCGTACCAAGCTATTTTTACTTTTCCTTCTGTATATTTCTCAAAATCGTTTTTGAGCTGGTTTGCAATGTTCATATAAGAGCTTCCCTCAGGTGATAATGCTCCGAACTTTAATGTGAAAGATAAAACTATTGTTGTGGCTATTGTCTGTATTATCATAATCTTGAATTTAATACGATAAATCAAAATTTTCCACAAAATGTAAATTTTTATTTGCTCTGTTCGCGCGATGAGCTTTTAGGGATTTCTGAATGCGGTTCCCAGAAAGTATTTTGCGACAAAGCATTTTTGCATTGATAGCATCCATTCGTTTTCTTTTGAGCAAAACAGATGGATTCAAACATTTTTTGTATGATTATAAGAAGTTTTGTGTAGTATGCTTTCAAACTGTTTTCAAACTCAGAATTTTTATGTTATTTATGCTTTGTTTCTGTTATAGAGTTCTGACTCATTTATTTTTGAATTCCATATTTTTATACAAGATTAGCAACAGGTCAGATTATTTCTTTTTCTGTAAGAACGAGATCAATTTTTTCTGTGTTTCTGGATTAGCTCTTGCTTGAGCTATTTGTTCAGCTGCATGCTTCATTCCAGATTCAATGCTTTCATTTACAACAAGTCTTGAAAGCTTTTTTGTTGATTCAAGTGCATAGGATGGAGTTTGTATAAGCTCTGTTACGATTTTGTTTGTTATTTTTTCAACTTTTTCTTTTGGAACGGTGTAGTTTACCAGACCGAATTTTTCTCCTTCTTCTGCTGAGATTTCTCTCGCTAGAAGTGCTAAGTCAAGAAACCTTGAAAGACCAATTTTTCTTATAAGAAATACAGATATGACTGCTGGAACTAGCCCGATTTTTACCTCTGGTAGTCTTATTTTTGCATTTTTTTGTGCTATCACTATATCTGATACTGCAATGAATCCAACTCCTCCGCCCCATGCTCCACCCAGAAGTTTCAGAACAACTGGGATCGGACAATCCCAAATACTTTTGTACATATGAGCAAGTTTTATAGCGTCAATAATGTTTGTATCAAGGTCTGACTGACCTTTTTCAAGCATCCAATTGAGATCTCCGCCAGAGCAGAATATATCACCTTCGCCTTCAAGAACTACGAAATTCTTCCCAGAAAATTTATTTCGGTCTGATGAGAAAAAATGAGTTATTTCGTCTATCATTTTTTCATCTATTGCGTTTTTCTTTTTGGGGTTTGACAATGTTATCCGAAATCCTTGTTCTTCTTGTGTAATTTTCACTCTTTCCATAGTTCAAAACTTATAAAATTTTCTTATTGTGTAGTTTTCTTCTATATATTTTTTCATCTGATCTCCTGAATACCAATTTGACTTAACTTCATCTTTTGTTATCTGTTTTTCTCCTATAAAGAATTTATCATTTTGTCCTCCAATATCTAAAAAAAATCCTTTTGTGGGCATTATCTGTCTTACTGAGTGTTCTTTTCTCTCGTAAAGGTCAACAAGAGAATCGCCGAAAGCTATTCTGTTAGCTTTGTATGAATCTGATCCGCCTTGATTTATGAATACCGAGACACCGTTTGCATGAGCGCTTCCAAGACAACGGGTATCGCACAAGAAACTATCTGAATCTTCCGATGAGTCGTGATCAAGGAAAACTCCTATTCCAAAGTCGTGTCCGTGTCCCTGAGCTTGAAAGTTGCACAAGTATGAATCATTTCCGGAAAGATCATAAAATACACCGGCTCCAAAATGAGCAGATGAACCTTGACAGTACCAATAGCCCTGATAAACATCGTTTCCTTCTATGTCTCCAAGAACACCGGCTCCGTACCAGTATCCGCATCCTTGTGAGAATACTTCGGCAGAGTAAGAATCGTTTCCTGAAAAATCAAAAAGTATTCCGACGCCTCCGGGTATAGATTGAAAGCCTGCAATGTAATCTGCTCTTATTCCTGTTCCGCAGCCTTGTCCCATGCTCAGGTTGTGTTCTCTATCTTGAAATGATGGAAATTCCTTCCCTTTTTTGAGTATATATTTGTCATTTCCTTGATAGTCTACAAGAATTCCGCCGCCAAGTCCTCCGAAGCCTTGAGAGAAAGCAATTGATTGATAAACATCGTTCCCTTCAAGGTCAATTAAAACCCCTGTTCCAACTATACCTGCTCCTTGTGATACTCCAAGAGCTTTGTATGTGTCATTTCCTTTAAGATCGATCAACATATCTGCAGAAAAAATCGCTCCACCAAAGCATGCAATATTGCAGTTGTATTCGTCGTTTCCTCCTTCATCGTAAATAAGGTTCAGACTCAACGATTGCGGGTCATAAAATGAATATCTATCATTTCCTTCTCCAAAATCCAAGATTATAAGCGAAGATGGAGTTATGTTTTCTTTTTTCTGTGTAGTATCCCACCTTATAAAAAGGTAGGAATCATTCCCACCAAGATTTACAATAATTGTCGGAATATCTGATATAACTACAAAATCATCTGATCCGGAATGTATTTCTATGTTTACTCCGAGAGCTTCAAGTTTTGTTGTATTTTTTATTTGGTATAGAACGCTTTTACTCGCGATCATTCTGTTTACGCAGTGAAGTACTATATAAAAAGATGTGTTCAGGTTTTCAAGAAAGCTTTCTATTTCTTTCTGGTTGATTCTGCGTCTGAGAACTATTTCTGATATGTGGGTCAGTTCTTTTGGAGGTTCAGCACTGAACTTTTTATTTCTTTCAATGAAAGATTTCAGATTATTTACTGATTCATTTATACAAAGTGCCAAGCTGTATATTGCAGAAATGGTATCGGGGTAAGTTATTGTCTCCTGATAAAAATTTATGTTTTTCATATCCGGCGGAGGTTCAAAATATTTTTGTGAAGGATCTTGAAGAAGGTCTATTCTTTTTATTTCTGCGGAAAGCCTCGATATAGTGAAGAAGATACTGGTGGATCTTCTATCAAACAAAGCATCTTGTATTTTTGTGAAGAATATTGGAGAGTAAATGGGATCTTTCAGCAAAATAGAGATAGTAGGATGTATTTCTGAGTTTCTTGAAAAGTAGCGAGCTTGTTCAAGTTCTACTCCGGAGTAATCTTCCAGAGCTCTTCGCACAAAATCTATCACTGGTATTATCTTCTTAGAGATTGGGAGTTTTTCTTCTGCGTATATAGTTAAGATAAACGCAAAAGATAGAACAACGAAAATGAATCTGATATTCATATTACATTGAGATGGATCCTTTTCTGAATTCCGTTTCTCCTATTTTGACATTCACAACGGACGGTTTATTTTCTTTTCTTGAGAAATTCAGAGCCTTCTCAAGTTCTTTCCTTATATTCTGAGGATCTTCCACATATGATCCAAAGCCTCCGAGAGCCTCTACGACTTTATCGTATCTTACAAAATCGAGATCTGTTGCAATTGCGCGTCCATACATTGGAACCTGGGCACGCTTTATCTGTGTCCAGGCTGCGTCGTTCCCGATGACTCCAACGAAGGGTATTCTGAGCCTTATTGCTGTATCGTATTCAAATCCATTGAGCCCGAAAGCTCCATCGCCGAATATGACAAATACGTCATAATCTGGCTTTTCAAGTTTTGCACCTATTGCAAATGGAGCTCCAACTCCAAGTGTCCCAAGCGGTCCAGGATCAAGCCATCCACCAATGTGTGTGGGTTTAACAAAGTAAGCCGCCGAACCAACTATGTCTCCACCATCTCCCACAATTATCACTTTTTCTCCAAGTTCCTCTATGAAATCTGCGAGTTCTTTGCAAAGTCGCAATGGATTTACTGGTTTCGCATCTGAGGTTGCTTCTGTTATGTTCTTGTTGATTCTAGATTCTTCAAAGGAATTCAGTTCTTTTATCCATTCTGAAAATGTTGTTGGTTGCCAGTCTGCTATTTGTGAAACTTTGTAAAGAGCAGAAACAGGGTCACATACCTCAGAGATTCTTCCTTCTCTGTTTCTTTTGAGTTCAGATGGGTCAAGATCAAGTCTTATAAGAAAAGCTTCATCGTTTATCTGTCTTCCGTAATCAAATCTGAAATCAAGAGGTGTTCCAGCTAAAATTACAAGATCTGCTTTTTCAAGTGCTTGTTTCCTACAAAATCTGAAATTCAGTGGATGGTTCTTACCAAGTGATCCTCTTGCAAAGCTGTTCAGAAAAACGGGTATTCCGAGTTTCTCACATATTTTCCTGATTTCTCCTTTATATTTTGACCAGAGTGCTTGGGCTCCTATTATGAGAACAGGTCTTTTTGACGACTTTATAGCCTCTTTTATTTCTCTCGCGGTTTTATCGGAACACTCGGGTCTTCTGAAAGAGTATTCCAGAGCTTCAAGATCATCTGATGGATTGAAAAGAATATCCATTGGCATTTCAAGATAAACTGGTCCGGGAACCCCATCCATAGCTGCGGAAAAAGCTCTTGAAAGATAATCTGGTATAGATTTTGTATCCGGAACCTGAGCCGACCATTTTGTAATCGGTTTCATAACTTCAATATGATCCATCTCCTGCAGTGCGCCTTTACCTCTGAAAAATATGGGAGCTTGTCCTCCTATAACTATCATGGGAGTTTGAGCTCTCCAGGAATTTGCAACAGAAGTAACTGCGTTCATTACACCGGGACCAGCTGTCACCGCCGCAACTCCCGGAATTCCAGAAACTCTTCCAGCTGCATCTGCTGCGAAAACTGCTGCTTGCTCGTGTCTGTAGTCTACAACGCGCACTCCGTAGTCTGCACATCCTTCGTATATCTCCATTATGTGTCCGCCACACAGAGTATGGAGATGCTTTACCCCGTATCTCGATATTATCTTGCCAACTAATCTTCCTCCTGTCATGTTATTACCTCCGTTTATTCAGTTATTATAATGAGTTTGCAGATTTTTATTGTGATTTTGAACTCAATTAGTTTCTAAATAGATGCGCTCTCATCTGAAATTTTTTGAAGAAACTTATTTCAGATTTTACTATTTTACTTTTCTGATATCTTTTTATGAGTTCTACAAGTTCACCAATCAGATCAAACTTTTTCATGAGAATTATTATATCCTCATTTATTCTGTCGTATAATTTCATTTCTTTTACTGTGAGTGTAAATATATCCTTTTGCTTAGTTCATATTTCTATTAAGGTTTATAAAATGCCATATAAGTAATGCTCCTTTTTCTCCATGAACAAAAGAGTATCTTGAAAATGTTTCTGCAAAATTCTCATATCTTGTTGTTCCAGCAGATATTTTACCTATTTTTCTTCTTTTTGATACGCATTGAACCTTTCCTTTTTGTAGTTCTTCTTCACTAAGACCAAAAAATTTTTTGAATTTCTTTAATCTACAAAATATTTTATAGTATATTGACTAAAGGGAGTGTCCTATTTCGTGTAAGACTGATAGCTTGTGTCGGGTCTTTATCTATACGATATGAATTTATGACGAATGGTTGTAGAGGATATATAGATCTACCAGCTTTATTTTTGTGTGATTTTGATTTCATTTTTCTCAATATGAATTTCCAGTTGTGATCTTTTATTTCCTATTGATTCAAGTATGTATTTGCATGTATCCAGATCGTAGTTCTTTTGAACCAGATATATCTGAACCACATCTTGGGCAGAATTCCCATTCATAATTCATAGATTTTTGACATTTTGTGCATCTCAATTTGAATCGAGTTTTTACTTTTGGTTGAAAGAATTTGCTACCGCACCAGGGAGATTATATAGCATAATCTGGTATAGCGCCTGAGCAAATTGGACAGAAATCAGTTATTTTCCATTCTCTAAGTCTTCTTATTGGTCTGATAATTGTTTTGCTTGAAGACATCAATTTTTTACGACACCAAAGGGCAGAACACAAACTTGTCATGAACATATGCACTTCGGACATGTTTTTTCGTTGATATAATGTGGATTCCTTTTAACTCATGCAGGACAATGTTTTAGTTAAGTTCCTTTTACATTTTGTGTATTTTTTTGTTCCAGACCTTTCCCCTTCTGTGCTGAATATTCTACTCAATCTTGCCATCTACTTTAAGTATAATAATTCGTACAGGGCTCTGTGTATTGCAATCAAGAATTTTCAGCTCAAATTGTTTCTCAAATCACATCAGAGAATTTTTATGTTTCTTTTGCTTAGCTTGGTATGGGAAGGAATAATAAATTGATTCAACTAGTTGATAAAGTATACTGAAATTTCCACAAATATTTTTGAGAATACCAGCTGTTTGCGAGAAATAGAATTGCCGATGGGTCCCAAGATCTTTTTTTATTCATTATGAAATATACATTCATTGTATATAGTTCGTCATAGCCTTACTTTATAACTCTGATTTTTGCCAAAATTATCTGATTAAAATCTCATTCTAATTTGCAAGCAATACAAAAGACATTATGAAATTATCTACGAGAATAGAGTCAATACCAAAGTATCTTTTCGCAGAACTTGATGAAATAAAGAGAAGAAAAATTGAAGAGGGAAAGGAGATAATAGATCTTGGAATAGGGGATCCGGATCTTCCTACTCATAGTATAGTAGTGCAGAAGCTGGTTGAGGAAGCGAGTAATCCACAAAACCACAGGTATCCATCTTACGAAGGTGATGTCTCTTTTAGAAAAGAGTTTGTGAGCTGGTATGCCAAGAGATTTGGTGTTGATTTTTCTCCCGATGAAGCAGTTGTTCTTATAGGTTCAAAGGAAGGAATTGCGCATATTCATCTTGCTTTTGTTGATTCAGGGGATACTGTTATTTGTCCGAATCCAGCTTATCCTGTATATTCTATTTGGTCAAGATTTTGTGGTGGTAAGGTCTATGATGTTTTTTTGAGGGAAGAGAAAGATTTTTTGCTTGATATAGAATCTGTTCCTTCTGATGTTCTTTTGAATGCAAAGATGCTCTGGATATGTTATCCGAATAATCCAACGGCAGCTTGTGCCGATGAGGAGTACTACAAAAAAATAGCTTTTTATTCCAAAAAGTATGGGTTTGTTGTTGCAGTTGATCTTGCCTATTCAGAGATATACTTTGATGAAAACAAAAAACCTATTTCTTTTTTTCAAGCGGTGAAAGATAAATCTGTTCCAGCTGTTGAATTTCATTCTTTTTCAAAGACGTTTTCTATGGCTGGATGGCGTGTTGGTATGGCGATTGGCAACAAGGAAGTTATTTCTGCTTTGAGAAAAGTTAAGACGAATACAGATTCTGGAGTTTTCCGGGCAGTTCAGATGTCTGCAAAAGTTGCTCTTGAAAACTATGACAAGATAGTTCCAGCAATAAGAGAAGAATATAGAAGCAGAAAAGAGAAAATTGTTCCGGTTCTTAGAAAAGCTGGTTTTAAATTCAGAGATCCGGAAGCTACATTTTATATATGGATAAAATGTGGAGGAGATTCAAGAGAATTTGCAAAGATGCTGATTGAAAAATATGGAGTAATTCTGACTCCCGGAGTTGGCTTCGGTGATGGCGGAGAAGGTTTTGTAAGAATATCTCTTACTACAAATCAAATAGATAGAGCAGCAGAAATATTAGCAAGAGTTTCTGTTTAGTCTCTTAAAAGAATAACAAAGGGAATAACAAAGCTTTCAAAAACTTTTTCCTTGAAGAATCTTGTTTCAAAATAATCTTTGTTCATAATTTTTTAAGTAAATAGTAGCTCAACTATTTGCTTGGTCTGAGGCTTTGTAGCGGACATATCAAGGAATATAAACAAGTGGTCGGGAGAATTTACTTTGTTTTTTTCTTGAATAGCGAATTCACATCTATTTTAACGCCGGGGCTATGAGTTGTTGCTATTGTGACAGATTGAATGAAATTTCCCTTTGCTGTTGGGGGTTTCATGGATACAAGAGTTTTAACAAAATTCTCAATATTTTCTTCCAATTTTTCGAGTTCCCAACTTATCTTTCCGCAAGGAGCATGTATGCAGCCACCTTTGTCTGTTTTTACCTCAACCATTCCTTTTTTGGCATCTTCTACTGCTTTCTTTATGTCTGTTGTTAGTGTTCCAGATTTTGGGTTCGGCATAAGACCCTTTGGCCCTAATATCTTCCCAGCCTTGGATAGTTCTCCCATAACATCCGGTGTTGCAATTATAACATCAACGTTTGGTGCCTCTTTCTTTTCAAGTATCTCCTTTATAAATGATTCGTCTTTTACTTCATCTGCACCTGCTTGAGTTGCCTCTTTCAATTTTTCTCCTTTGGTTATAACCATGATTCTTTTTGTTTTGCCAGTTCCATGTGGTAGTACTATGCTTCCTCTTACAGCCTGATCTGTTCTCTTTGGATCTATTCCAAGTTTTACATGAACTTCTACTGTCTCATCAAATTTTACCTTCAATTTTTTGAGTGTCTGTAAAGCCTCAGATATAACATATCTCTTGGTTCTATCTACCAACTTTAAATTCTCTTGGTATCTTTTACCTCTCATTTCGTTCCTCCCTTAGTTTTTAAATGCTAATATAAATTTCCCTCTTTTCGCAAGATTCAAGATTTTATGTTCACTCTTAATTTTTGTGATTTGTTTTGTGTATTTCGTTGATTGTTCTGATTTCGTGCTTTGATAGAATTAGCTTTTTCTCAGTCTGGTGTAAATTGTTGGTTTGCCACGTTCATAAGATATTGTTAGATATGATTTTTCCAAAGAGAGTATTTGAAATTTCTGATGTAAAAATAACCTAATCTGTTTTTGTTAGAATTTGTTCAGTTATTTTGATTTTTTGATATTACAGAAACTAACAGACCTGCACATAGGAAGCTTGCTATAACAGATGATCCTCCGTAGCTTACAAAAGGAAATGTAAGTCCCTTTGTTGGAACTAATCCGACTGTGACAAGTAGGTTGAACAGAGCTTGAAAAGTTATGCAGAAAGTGAGTGATGCTGCTAATGATCTTGCGAATTCATCCTTCATCTTCAGAGCGGATGTGAATCCGACAATTGTTATTACAGATAAAGCAGTTATTATTGTGATTATACCTATTACTCCGAGTTCCTCGGCTATAACAGAGATTATAAAGTCTGTATGAGATGAAGGAAGAAAGAAAAGTTTTTGTATACCATCTCCTATACCTTTGCCAGTAATTCCCCCAGAAGAATAAGAGATCATAGATTGTATTATCTGGTACCCACTACCTTGCGGATCTTTCCATGGATCAAGAAAGACAAGTAATCTTTTGAGTCTGTATGGTGATATAATTGCAAGAAAAATTAAACCAGCTATTGTTGGAGAAGAGATCAGCAAAAGATATCTTATTTTTGCACCAACTATAAACAAGGTGAAGAGAGTTATGAGTATACAGAATGCGAAATTACCAAAATCTGGCTGTAAAGCTATAGGAAAGGATACTATGGCACCTATCAAAAATACTGTTATTGTTTTAGAAAAATCAAGTTCTCCATCTTGTTTTATTTTTAGAGCTATGTTCGCAAGAAACACAGGTAACACAACTTTCAAAAATTCAGAAGGTTGTATGGAAAATCCGGGAAAGGTTATCCATCTTTTGACACCTGGCCCTTTTCCAATGAAGAGTGTTAGTATTAGAGAAACAAAAACTATCAAAACGAGTATAGGAGAAATTTTTCTGATCAGCTCAATTTTTATTTGAGTAGAAAGAAACATAAGAGATAAACCTACCAGAACTCCTATTGCCTGCTTTTTCACATAAATGTATGGATCTGCTGGATTTCTTATGTATGTTATATTCAGTATGAATATCAGACCAATGAAGGTTAGAAAAAGAACTGAAAGTATGATTAAAGAGCTCTTCACTTTTTTAATTTTAAAAATGTTGTTCCATACATTCTTTTGGTTTCTTGTTTGATGATTTTGTTTTGTCCGATTGCGGAAGTTGTTATATTTTCTGATCAGTTTTGTTGCAATGATGGAACTTCACTTATTTTTAAAGAGTTGATTTTTTATACAGAGAATTTTTTGTGAAGGAGCGAACTATTTATTTTTTCGTTTTAAGCTTTGCAAATCCTACGATTTACAATATTTATAGATCAGACAAAATCTATAGGTAGATAAGAAAGTAGAGAGATTTTTTCTCTTGCGATTTTTGAAAGAAATTGTATATCTTGCGAATTTAAAATATTTTCAAGCGTACCTATTCTCATAAAGTCAAAAACTGATATTTTCGGATATTCTTCTATATGGTAGCTATCGGTTATTTCATGAATTATTTCTGATATTGATTTTATGTCATCTACAAGTTTGAGTTCTTTTGATTTTTTGCCAACGAAAACAGAGCCATCTGCTATTTTTCTCACATTTTCCTCTGGGATTCTTCTTGATTCTGCAACAAGTTTTATGAACTTCTCATGCTCTTCTTTCACGAGGTTCTCCAGTGCTGTTTTTTCTTTCTGGGAAAGTTCTTTGTACGGTGAGAGCATTGTTGAGTAATCTCCTTTGCTGATCATTTCTGTGTTTATTCCTATGGTTGATGTGAGCTCTCCTATGTATGGTTTTATCAGAAATACTCCAATTGACCCTATCAGAGAAAATGGGGTAGAAAATATTTTTGGTGAACCAAGCGATATGAGATAGCCCCCGGACGCAGCTATTGAAGATACAGAAAGAATTTTGGTTTTTTTTATACTCTTGATTTTCTCTTCTATGATCTCCGAAACTGTTGCATCTCCTCCTCTTGAATTTATTCTTATTATGACCGTCTCTACATTTTTATCTTCATTGACTCTGTTTATAACATCTGAGTACCTCGAGAGACTTATGAAATTGGGCGATGGATTTTCTGATATTATTCCAGACATATTTATTATTGCGGCTGTCTTGCCTCTTTTAAGACTCACAATTTGTATGGGTTTTCTTATGTGTTCAACTTCTTTGGAACCAAATTCCTTTTTGATTATTTCTGTTGCAGGTTCTTTTGTTATTGCATCAACTACTCCATTTAGCATTAGCTCCTTTGATGATAATATTCCTTTCAGAAATATCTGTGCTGAAAATTTTCTTGTTTCCTCAGATAGTGTCTCGTAGATTTCGGAGATAGTTCTTTTAACATCTTTTTTTATATCATCTGGAACCTCGGATTTTGTCAGAAGTTCTGGTATTGATTTCAGCTTACCGCTTTTGACACTTTCAATCTTTATCTTTATTTTTCTGAAAAACTCTCCAAAAGTATTTAAAGTCGCTGAAAATCCGACAAGAAAGAAATACGCGTTCTCAGGTGTATAAACTCTATCAAAAGATTCAGAAAGAAATACCTCAGGTATTCCACCATCTCTGAGATACGCTACTGTTTTTACTCCATACCTTTTAACTATTTCTATGGCTTTCTTTATCTCCCATGCATCAGAAAGCGTTAGATTAGATGAAGATATATCGGCAAAAATTCCGTATGACTTTCTGCCTTTTTTTATTATTGAATCTACAATGTCTAAAAAAGATGGTCTTTTTGATATTATGTCTTGTATTCCTTTCAACTTAGGAATAAAGCCGGAGATTTCAATATACAGCACATTCTTTTCTCTTTTTGATGGAAAAAGCACGACTTGAATTTATATATTTGTAGTCACAAAAATGAAAAGTTAGGAAAAGTCTTTTTGATAACAATCACCATAACAACAGAGATGAATATGAAAGGTATAAAGGGAAATTCTTTTCTCTTTGAAATGACTGTTGTGATTGTTCCGGTTAACCCTCCGAGAAAAGAGGAAAAAACAAGTGAGAGTATAGTTCCAAATAGACCAAGATACAATCCAACGGGTATCATAAATATAACATCACCTTCACCAAGTCCTTCTCTTTTTCTTACAAGTTTGTAAGCTATTTTTATAAAAAGAAAGCTCCCGGCTCCAAATGCTGCACCAAAAGCTGAGTTCATAATATCTTTTGTTTCAACAATCTTTATAATGGCTCCAAGAGAGGAAAAAAGCACGCTCAAAAGAGGAACCAGAAGAAACTTCACATCGGATATTGAAGCTATAAGTATTCCCCAGACAAAAAAAAACATACCGAGAAAATCTATGAATGATTCTGAAAAGATAGCACAGAATATACCTACGATTCCTGAAAGCAGTTCGGATATAAAATATGTTATTTCTATCTTTTTCTTGCAGTACGCACACTTACCTTGAAGAATTATGTAACTTAACAAAGGTATGTTATGAAACCATTTGAGTTTTCTTTTGCAATTTGGACAAAATGAAAAATGTGGCTGAATGATTGATATGTTGTGAATTGATCTGTACAAAATTGTTCCTCCAAAAGATCCCCAGATGATCCCCCATAGAAAGGCCAAGATCATCACCAGATTTACACAGCTTCCATAAAAAATTTCCGAAAATGCATATGATATTAGAGAAAAAAAATCTTTAAGGTTTTCTGTCATCTGATTAAACAAATAGTATTTGCCCTGAAGGTAATTTTGAAATTTTTAAATTTTAGCCTATCAGGTTTTGTTTTTTGAGATCCTAAGGAATCCCATCTCAGAATAAATTTTTTTCAGACTTCAATTTTCAGTGGATGATGTAAGAATGAAAAACTCTCAGAGTGTTTTTGATTTTTCATAATTTCGGGACATTGTAAAAACAAAAAGAAGATGCATAAATTTTATATAATGATATTTACTTGGCTTATAGGTGGACCACAGGGTACAGGAGTAGATACATCTGCTAACTCTTTTGCTCGTTCCTGTGCATATGCCGGTTATTGGGTATTTGGTAAAAGAGAATATCACTCAAATATAATTGGTGAGCATTCATACTTTGTTGTCACGGTTTCAGATAAAGATGTAGGCACGTTCAGAGATAAAATAGATGTTCTGGTCTCTTTTGAGGAAAGAACTTTGAGAACTCATATAGAAGATGTTGCAGATGGTGGAGCTGTTATATACGATGAGGAAACCGACATATCAAAATACAGCGACTACATAAAATCGAAGAATCTTCTGATGGTTCCAGTGCCATACAGAAAGATAATAGCTGAGACATCGGAGAAGTTTGGGCTTGGGGATTTAAAGAAATTAGATGTAATGAGAAATTCAATAAGCGTTTTTGCATCAGGAGGAATTCTGGAACTTCCATCGCATTTTATTGAAAAGTCTATGGACTACATTTTTGTGGGCAAGCGCAGAAAAGTTCTTGAGCCAAATAAATATGCTGGTATGAAAGGATACGAAATAGGAAAAATGTTTTCTTCTAAATTTCCGATAAAAGCTCCGGAAATAAAGAGAACCCAGTCAAGAGTTATTTTAACAGGCACTCAGGCTACTGCATTTGGAAAAATAATCGCAGGTTGTAGATTTCAGACTTATTATCCGATAACTCCGGCAACAGATGAAAGTGAGTTTCTTGAATCCCTTGCGAAGAGATATGATTTTGTTGTGATTCAGGCAGAAGATGAGATAGCTGCATTGCTTATGTCAATTGGTGCATCTCTTGGGGGAGCCAGAGCAGCTACTTCATCATCCGGTCCCGGATTTTCTCTTATGGCGGAGGGTATGGGGTGGGCTGGAATGAACGAGGTTCCAGTTGTGATAATAAACTATCAAAGAGGTGGTCCATCAACTGGTCTTCCTACCAGACATGAGCAGGCTGATCTCAAATTCGCAATAAATGCGGGTCACGGAGAATTTCCAAGAGTTATTCTTGCTCCGGGAGATATAGAGGAAGCAATGTATATAACTGCCGAAGCTTTCAACATAGCAGAAAAATATCAGCTACCTGTTGTGGTCATTGAAGATAAATTCATTGCAAACAGTGTGAGAACTATACCACAACCAGATATGACAAAATTCAAAATACAGAGAGGAAAATTTGATTCAAAGGTTCCCAATGGCGATCATTTGCTAAAGGATCTACCCGTAAAAGTCAGCAAATTCAAAAGGTTTGAGCTTCCTTCGGATAGAAAAGACTATGTTTCTCCAAGAATACCATTAGGATATCCCGGGTTTGTTTTCTGGAACACTGGAGATGAGCACGATGAATACGGCCATATTACGGAAGACCCAGAAAACAGAACAAAGATGCACGAAAAAAGAATGAAGAAACTTGAACAAATTGTGGAGGAGACACCAGATGAACAGAAGGTTTCAGTTTTTGGTAACCCGAATTCAGAATTTGTAATTGTAAGCTGGGGCTCAACAAAAGGTGGCATAATTTCTGCTATGGAGGAGTTTGCGGACAAATTCCTGTTTGTTCAGGTCAAAATGATTCATCCGCTCGATTCAAGTCTTATAAAAAAATACATATCTGGTAGAATAAAAATAGCTGTGGAGCAGAATTATACTGCGCAGCTTGCATCTTTGATAACAGAAAAAACTGGGGAGTTCTTTGATTATTTTGTTCTAAAATGGAACGGTCGCCCGATGTCCTGGGATGATCTCGTTTATGCTTTTGGTAAAATACTCGATCGCAAAGCTGAAAAAAGAATCGTTCTTACATCTGGTAAATAAAATATAAAAGGAGGTATAAATATGCAGAAAGAATTATATAAATCGGATTATGAATCAGATTGGTGTCCGGGATGTGGAGATTTTGGAATATTACAATCTATAATGCAGGCTCTGGCAGAGCTTGAAATTCCACCGTGGAACACAGCTATATTTTCTGGTATAGGTTGCTCTGGTAAGACCCCGCACTATATAAACTCATACGGAATACATACACTCCACGGAAGACCACTACCTTTTGCAATAGGTGCAAAGATGGCAAACCCATCTTTAAATGTTATCGCAATAAGTGGTGACGGAGATGCGTATGGAATAGGAATAGGACACTTTGTAAATGCCGGAAGAAGGAATCCCGATATAACCTACATAGTTCACAACAATGGAGTGTATGGACTGACGAAAGGACAGGCTTCCCCAACTTTAAAAAGAAAAGCTCAACCTAAATCTCTTAAACTCCCGAACATAAATGATAGTATAAATCCGATTGCAATTTCTATTTCTGCTGGATATACTTTCGTTGCAAGATCTTTTGCATACAATGTGAAGCATCTGAAAGACCTAATAAAGCAGGCTGTTTTGCACAGAGGTATTGCTTTTATAGATGTTCTACAACCTTGTCCAACCTTCAACACTGTTGACACAAAAGAAAGTTACCTACAAAGAATAAAGAATCTTCCGGAATATGAAAGAGATAACATCAGTGAAGCAATGAAATACGCTCTTGATACAGAAAACTTATGGATAGGTGTCTTCTATCAAGTTCAGAGAGAATCTTATGACCAGAGATATGAGGAGATTTTACAGAGCTATCCAAAAAATTCTTTTCCAGCAAAAATAGATGGTAATATAACAGACATATCAGAATCTCTACGAGATTTCTTGTGCTGATGTGAATACTCATTGGTGGCAGATATGAACTGGAAACTTTTTCAGGAGTTATTTTCAAAATATGCTCCGAAGGATACAAGATTTTATCCAGCTTTCTTCATTGATCTTTTTTTGGAAATTCAGTTCAAAAAACTTGGTGAGTTCTTTGTATTAAATGATCCGAAATTCGACAGATTCAGAGGTCAGAAAGTTGTGATTTACGCGAATCATTTTTACTACTATGATGTTCATATATTGAACAGATTGAGAAAAACATTGTTCAAAGATAGAAGAATAATGATATGGATGGAAGAATTTCATACCTTTCCTTTCTTCTCAAAGCTTGCTTTCACACTACCTTTTAAGACGAAGGAAGAAAGAATAAGATCAATTGTCAAAACGATAAATATATTGAACCAAAGGCCTGGTGAATTCTACTTTTTCATATTTCCAGAGGGTGTGATACATGATGATTCAGATGGAATAAAACCATTTAATCCAAAATTGAATAACTTCTTCGAAAAAATACGACCTTTTGTAGCTGTTGCATCTGTATTCCTGATAAAAGATAAAAAGATAGTGGTGAGCTTTGATGATCCCAGAGAAAATATTGTAGATCAGAAAATTCTTGAAAATCTTTTGCATCGGACCAGAAAGATTTTGTGATCAATGAAATAAGATACATTTGCTTAATTTGAAGGATTTGAAGGTTTCTTTGATATTTCTTTGTTGATCCTTTGGTTAAACGATCTTTGGTTAGATTATTTGCCAAGAAATTGAGATAATCGAACTGTTAGGAATTTCTTGAATTCCATTATATATTTTGCTATTCCTCAATATACCTGCTATAGAATTTTTGGAATTTAAATTCAACCGAGATACAACAAAAAACTGATAAATCCGATTTTTATCTGATATGTTATGTTCAATAAGACTTTTTCTCTTTTTCATTTTTCTTATGTTCATTGTGAAAAATGCTCTGGCGCAAGATATATTTCTATTTGCTTCAAATGCTGATATAAAAGATGTTCTCATAATTATATCAAAGGTTCAGAAGAAAAACATAATAGTGTCCCCTGATATCACGGGAAAGGTATCTCTGAGAATAAGAACAAGTTTTGAGAATTTAAAGAAGATTTTGGAAGATGTAGCTGGTATATCTTTTGTAGAATTAGAAGGAAATTTGGTAGTTGTTCCGAAGTCAAAATTCAGAGGTTCAAGAATTGTCAAACTTCGTTTTTATCCGCCAAAGAATATAGTTGATGCAATATCTCAAATTGGTGTCAGAACATCTCTTATTCATACGAACATTATATTCCTTGAAGGAGAGGAGGAGAAAATAAATATTGCAGAGAAGGTTATTCAGGAAATAGACAGGATACCAAAGCAGGTACTTATAGAAGCAAAGATTGTTGAGCTTACAACAAGAGGAGCTTATGAACTTGGGAATTTTCTGAAATTTGCGGCGGGAGACTTTGAAGGAGGATTCAATTTTTCTGGAGGCAAAGCTCAAATTATGATCGGAACAGAAAAGATAGAGTATATAATAGGTATGCTTGAACAAAAGGGAGAAGCTAAAACCCTTTCATCTCCAAAAATATTGACAACAGATGGTGAGAAAGCAGAAATAAGACAAGGGATTTCTGTACCATATGATGTATCAACACAGTTTGCTATAAACACTCTATTTTATGATGCGTTTTTGTCTCTTGAAGTAACTCCAAAAGTTTCGGATGACAAAAAAATAGTTTTGGAGTTAAAAATTTCAAAGAATTTCCCAACCTTCGAGGTGGTTTCAGCAAGAGGAATTCCATCTATATCAAGAAACGAGATTTTATCCAAAATAATAGTTCAAGAAAAACAAACCGTTGGGATAGGTGGTATAATTATTGAGACAAATGGTGAATCTTATGAAGGAGTTCCGATTTTATCTTCTGTTCCAATTATAGGATTTCTCTTCAAAAACTACAAGAGGAGCAAAGAAAAAAGAGAAATAGCCGTCTTTCTTACTCCTTCTATTTTGGAGTAGAAGATTACTTTTCTTATGTAGAACTGTCTTAAAAATTTTGAGTTTTATATTATTCAACTTTTACAACAGAAAAACTAGCAGAGTGCAATAATCTGTTTTACGAATCTGTTTGTATTGAGCTCAAGAAAATGAGATAAAAAAACTTCCGTTTTGTTGCGAAAATCTTTTTTTCCCTGAGAAAAATATTTAGGAATCACATTGAGTTCATATTATGGATTCAATAAATCAAAACCGCCAGGAATTTTTCATCGCTCTACCGAGAAATTAAAATGATGAGACTGACAAAGATTTTTACAAAATCATTGAAATATCTAATAATGTAAATAGATATACATAATTTTTTTGAATCAATTAGAATTTATCGCGTCAGCAAAGCCGAACTCTGTTTATTTGAGGCATATAGATCCTTGAAAAATTACTCAGAGATGATTAATAATTTGATATGGCGATACAACAGATAGAAACTATAAAGAGTGTTCTGTCAGTTAATATAAAGTTTTTTATTGGCGCGGTCAGGGATTCGGATGGCGTTCCTTTTCCATTTTTGTTATCAGATGCATCTGTTGACGGTGAAAGCATAACTTATTCTGTTCCGAGAAATTTTCCCGCTTATGACCTTATACAGAAGTCTCCGGAAACTTCACTTTCTTTGAATGACATAGAGTCAGTTTGGAGATGGCAAGACCCGAAAGGTTTTCAGGTCAAAGGTATATCAAAGCTTGCTGGTCAGAAGTTTTCTCTTGAAATATTTGAGATATATGACGTGATTCCAAAGGCAGGACTGGATTTGAATATTCCGATATACAGGAAAAAGCTTATGTGGATTGAAAAACCATTTTATGCAAGATATAGCTTCAGTAAGGATACAAAAGATGTCCCGGCTTCTGTTTACAATGAGGTCAAAAACTTCAGGGAAAAAGTTCATAGTTCTGGTTTCCCGTCATTCGTATTGACAATAGATCCTCTGAACGGTGTTCCAAATGTATCTCCAAGATGGATAACTGAAATGGATTCGAAATCCTGGGTATTTGGTGATGGAACAAGACACAAGACACAGATAAATGCAGAAAGACCTTGTCCGGTATCCATTGTATTTTTGGATCCGCGTACAAACGAGGGTTATGTTGGTGTAGGATATGTTGAGCAATCTACTGATCCAAATCTTAAAACAAAAACAGAGGATTACTGGAAATCAAAAGGATTTGATGTCAAAGCGATTAAAGTGAATGTATTCCATCCGGAAGAGATATACAGGTTTTCAAGATTCAGATGGGAGAAAATATATGAAGGAAGATCTAGAAGCTCCTGGTTGATAAAGAGTTAAGATTTTACAGAGCGTTGAAATTTTAACTGCAAAATTCATTTTGCATCAGCTCTGAAAATTCGGAGAGAATATGATATTTGCGATGATACATAAATTAGATTACGTTATTTGCCTTTATGTTGACTTCCCTGATTTTTGCCAAAATACTTATTATGATTTCTAAAAAATAAGACACAAAGATTCCAAGAATAGCACCTATGAAATTTTTATGTTGGTTTCAAAATTTTTCCCGCAAAGAGAATTCTGTGTTTAAGATAATCAACGATTATGATTTGGGTGTACGAGAAACGCATCTTTCTCTTTTCAGATTTTTGATTGTTTGTTCCTGAATTCTCAAATTCAATTCAATGAGATATGATAGGGAGATAAAGCGCACATTTGAGAAGGTAGCTCTTGGTGTTCTGAGAATTCTTGGATACGAGGTTGTTGAGATAAAACCGATTCCACTTGAGATGCAGTTTGGAAAACTTGTAGCTGATTTTTTGGCCATCGTAAAACTCAAAGATGGAACAGAGTTCATTTTGCATATAGAGTTTCAGACGAAAAATGATCCCGATATGCCAAAGAGAATGCTTGGTTATTTTTATGTTGTAATTTCAAGATATAATCTTCCTGTGAAGCAGATTGTTATTTACTTAGGAAAGGAAGAACTCAGGATGAGCAACAGGATAGAGATGAGAAATTTGGGAACATCTATTCTGTATGAGTATGAGATAATAGACATAAAAAATGTTGAAGCAGAAAAATTTTTGGAGTCAGACAATCCAGATGTGTATCTGCTTGGAATACTTGGCAAAACTCAAAACATATCGGAAGTTATAACGAATATAATATCAAGACTTAGGGAAAGTTTTGAGAAAGGAGAAATAAGCAAACATGATTTGTTAGAATATATAAATAGGTTAGGAGTATTTGGGGAGTTAAGAGACATAAGAGAAGATTTAAGGAAGGAGGTAGAAAAATCAGTGATAGATATAGATATAACTAAAACGTGGCTATATCAGGAGGGAATGCAAGAGGGAATACAGAAGGGTAGAGAAGAAGGAATGAGGGAAGGTATGCAAAAAGGGATAAGGAAAGGAAGAGAAGAAGGAATAATTGAGGGAATAAAGAGAGGATTGAAGGAAGCGTTGCTATCAGATATACAAACTAAGTTCCGCAAAACACCCACATCAATCAAAAAAGAAATAATGCGAATTGATGATGTAGATAGACTTAGGCTTTTGAAGAAGGAAGTGATAAAATCAAAGACTCTGAAAGAATTTGAGAAAAAGCTCAAATCTCTGGACAACAGTAGATAGACTATTGTGTTATTCCGATAAATGAAGATAAGAACAAAATGTATCTAGGAGATTCAGCAGAAAATTTTATTCCTTATTGACCAAAAATCTGCTTGTGTTGTTTCTCATTTCTTGTGTTATTTCTCATCTCTTAAATGAAGCTTGAGACGAAATTTTGTAAGGAGGTGTGGCAATAGATTCAGAAATTTGAACATTCGAAGTGAGTATTACTTATCTGTGATGTAATATGCAGTCTCCTTTGAGTTCACGAAATTCTGAGCAAAAGGGAATTCCACTGAGTTTTTCTAAGTTTGCGATCGCTGAGGCAAAGGTATGGAGTTATTTTTTAGATAAGGTTGGAGGTTTTGAGAACAACAGAATCTTAGGAATCATAAGAGTTGTATCGCTTCCTATAACACTTTTTTCTGCTATTATTGGGGCACTTCTTTCTGCTGTCTTTGATAGCTTTGATCCTCTACTTTTTCTTGTAAACACGTTGGGACTTCTTCTTGCTCATTCAGCAAGCAATGTTATAAACGATTACTGGGACTACAAAAAAGGTATAGACTCAGAAGGGTATTTCAGGAACATATACGGGATTCATCCGGTTTATGCTCTTGGAGAAAAGAAGGCTCTTGCATTGGGTTTGCTTCTTTCTTTTTTGGCTTTTTTGTCTGGTTTATATCTTTTTTTGATAAGAGGTGTTTGGGTTCTGGTTCTCGCTATTTTGGGTTTTATTTTTCTGTTTTCATATTCGGGTCCGCCATTTCGTTTCAAATACATAGGGCTTGGTGAACTTGTTGTTTTTCTTGTATGGGGACCAATTATGATATGTGGAACTTTCTTTGTAATTACCGGAGAATTTGACTGGATGGTACTTTTGGCTTCTGTACCCTATGGAATAACCGCTTCATTAGTTCTGTTTGGTAAACATCTTGATAAGCTTGAACAAGATAAGCAAAAAAGAGCATACACGCTTCCTGTAATTTTGGGTGAAGATAAAACTAAAAAACTCTGTAAAATTCTGATTTTTGTTCCTTACATTGTAGCATTGACGCTCGCGTTTTTGAGTCAGAAGTATGGTTTTCTTATGGCTTTGATATCTTTTCCCAGAGCCTTGAGTTTGTTCGGGGGACTTGATATTCCAAAACCAAAAGATGTAAGCGAGACCCCAGATCTATATCCTAAAAAATTCTGGCCTATGTGGTATGTCGGTGCGACTTTCATTTTCAATGTAGATTTCTCAATATCGTATATTATTGCACTTATTGTATCTCTTTTCGTGTAGATTTTTCTTGAGATATTTTTTCTTCCGCATTAGTTTTCAATATTTTTTATATCTGTTTTCCCTATTTCTTCAGCGATATACTTTGTATTAATTTTTCAGTATTTTTTGTCAAGGTACTGTTTGTGATGAAACGTGTTTTTGCCCTGGATGGATAGGTTTTTTAATATGACAGAGCTTGCAAGAAATTTTGAGATCTTCGGCGCTTTCTCATCATACTGATGCATAGCCGGATTTGGAGGAGAAGAAAGTTTTATTTTTTAGAGGTTTTCCTTTTGTTTCAGAGGTTTTCTTTTTGAGCAATGTTCATTGACTCCGTGCCACCACATAACATCTTGTTCCTCAAAAATTTTCCAGCAAAAAAATATTTCTTCTCCATTCATCTGGGAGGGTATATCTATTGTACCTGACTCAATATCTCTGAGCAGAACGGAGTGACTTCCGACTTCATCTATGAGTTTTTTCAGTTCTTTCCTTGTGTTTATTATCTTGTCAAGTATTCCATCTTTATCATAAGGTGAGTTTCTGAAATTGAATACAAGGCGTGATGTTTCCATGTGGTATTTTGAGTAGTCATAAGCTTTTGACTTTATATCTCTTATAACAGGTTTGATTTTGTGAACAAGTTCTCGGGCTTCTTCAATGGTGTATATTTTCATAAAAATGGTGGCGACGGCGGGATTCGAACCCACGACACAGGGCTTATGAGACCCCTGCTCTACCGCTGAGCTACGTCGCCCAAATAAAAATATTTATGCAAAATGAAAAAACAAAATACAATATCAAAATAAAACAGTAGATGGAAATAATAAATAAAACAAAAGAAAAGGTTGAAAGAATAAAAAACATAAGTATATTCAAATACATAGGAAATAATGATTTCCCTGAGGTTGAAAAATACATAAACATAATAAGGTTCAAAAAAGACGAAGATATTGTGAGGGAGGGAGAAAGAGGAGGAGGACTGTTTGTAGTTATATCTGGAAGATGTAGGGTTATAAAAGGAGACACACAAGTTGGAACCATAAACGAAGGAGAGTTTTTTGGAGAAGGAGAGATATTACTACAAAATCCAGCTTCAGCAACGGTAAAAGCAGACTCAGACCAAGTTGAAGTAGTATACATAATAAGGGGTGGAATAGAGCAGCTTGAAAGAAAAAGTCCAAGATTTACATCAACACTCTACAAACTCATTGCAAAAATAGAAATGGAAAGGCTTATATTACTTGATAGAGAATATGCAAAGGTCATAAATGAACTTGAAAGTATGCAGAAACGAGAAGAACTCAGAAAGATAAGAGAAAAAATTTTCGGTGGTATAAAAGAAAGGTGAAAAAAGAGTGTAAGTAAATAGGAGTGAGTTCAAAAAGTTAAATGAATGTGTGTATCTGACAAATACTTCGCTTCAACATTCAAGCCAAGCTCAATCAACCCTTCCATATATTTCACATAGATTCCTGATTCTTTCATCAAGCTCCCTGTATTCAAACCCATGAGGAATCTTCCATAACCAGTTCCCCTCTGTTGTTGAAGGAGTATTCATTCGGTCTTCACTTCCAATAAAATCTTGCATCTGTACTATTGCGTACTTTGAAACAGATGAAAAAGCTAACCTCACAAGTTCCCAGTTGATCTCGTCTTCTGGAATATTTCTTCCTATGTAAGAGAAAAGATTTCTGGTGGTGTGTTCATCTATTTGCTTGAACCAAAGTTTAGCTGGTGGATTATCGTGTGTCCCTATATAACAAACGGAGTTTTGCGTATAGTTGTGTGGGAGATACTCGCTATTTTTTTCATAGAAAGCAAATTCAAGAACTTTCATTCCGGCAAATCCAAATTTATCTCTTGTATATCTCACATCATCTGTTATGAATCCAAGATCTTCAACTATAATCCTTTCTCTATCAAAATATTCAACAACTTTTGAGAAAAATTTCTCTGATGGAGCTTTCACCCATCTCCCGTTCACAGCAGTCTCCTCACCATATGGGACTTCCCAGTAGGCAACGAATCCTCTGAAATGATCTAATCTCACCAAATCATATATAGAAAACAGAAAAGTCAGTTTCTTCATCCAGAAATCAAATTTTTCTCTCTCAAGTTCGTCCCAATCATATACAGGGTTTCCCCAAAGCTGACCAGTTTGACTGAAAAAATCAGGTGGAACGCCACCGACAACTTTTGGAACAAGGTTTTGATCTAACTTGAAAATTCTTGTGTTGCACCAAACATCGCAACTATCGTAAGATGGATAGATCGGAGTATCTCCCATAATAAGGATCCCTTTTGAGTTTGCATATCTTTTCAGTTCGTTCCATTGTGAGAAGAAAACAAATTGTTCAAACTTTGAGAATTCAATTTCTTCTTTAAGAACTTTTTTGAGTGATTCTAATTCCCTCCTATGCTTTATCTCTTCTTCCCACTGATGCCATTGTTTTTTTGATTTATCTCTTAGGGAATTGAACAGAGCGTAATCTTCAAGCCACCAACCGTTGTTGTAGCAAAATAATTCAAAATCTACTGTGTTTTTATTTGATCTGAAATTCTCCCAAGCTCTCTTCAGAATGTCTTTCTTGAATCTGTAAGCTGTGATGTAATCTGTTTTATTTGATTTGGACGAAAATTCGTAGGAATGTTCAAGATCGTCTTTGTTTATGAGTCCGCTTTCATATAATTTCTCTGGACTTATAAAAATATAGTTTCCAGCGAAGGATGAAAGGGGGTGATATGGAGAGTTTGCAAATTCCAAAGAAGTCGGCCCAAGAGGTAAAACCTGCCATATTCTTATACCAGAATCTGAGAGAAAATCCAAAAACCTGAAAGCTTCAGGTCCCATATCTCCAACAACATATCTTGATGGTATTGATGAAATATGCATTAGAACTCCTGCTCTTCTTTTGTAGAAAATCATAGAAAAATTTTTTCAAAATTTCTTACAAATATAGAGGAAAGTTCAGAAATATCTATTTTTCTCAGCTCGGAAATCTTCTCCGATATAAGTTTGATGTAAGCAGGTTCATTTTCTTTATCCTTTACTGGAGATAAAAAAGGACAATCTGTTTCAACAAGAGTTTTTTCAATATCTGAAACTTGCAAAGATTTCTGTACCCTTTTTGAGTATGTTATCATACCTGAGAAAGATACAAAAAAATCAGAGGATTGAGCTTTTCTGAGTTCTTCTTCGCTCCAGCTGAAACAATGAAAAACAGCTTTTTTTACACCACTTGATTTGAGCATCTCAAGACAAACATCAAAAGCTGAACCGTATTCAGAATTAACGCCCCTTGTGTGTATAATGATTGTTTTTTGTAGTCTTAAAGATAATTCAATATGAAACCTGAAAAGTTCTATTTGCTTGTGTATTTCGTTTGGATCAGATGTTCTGTAAAAATCCAGTCCTGTTTCTCCTATTGCTATAACAGATTTTTCTTTTGATAGATTTTCTACAATTTCAAGGTCTTTTTCATCCCATTTGCTCAACGGATGAATACCTACTGAACAAAATATTCCTTTAAAATTAGAAAATTCAAGAACGCTTCTACTATCTTCTGATGTTGTTGCAACACACAAAATATATTTTAGTCCTATCTCAAAGGCTCTTTTTATGGCTCCCTTTGGGTCAGATAAGAGTTGTAGGTGGGCGTGAGAATCAATCATATGTCAAAAAAAGAATTATTATACTTTAGAAATGGGTATATTAAGAACAATAAATCAGGTTTTTAATTATACAAACTCTATATCGAAGATTTTGAGATATCCAAAGATATATGTTTCAGAAATCTCGGACTCATTATACTGTGAATGGAGAAAAGTTCTTGAATTGAATTACGGAAAAGTTAGAACAAAAGAGATGAGAGAAGGAACAAAAATTCATAAAGAATTTCTATCATTCAACATCTCTGACATAGACGAAGCTGAAATTCAGATACAGTCTGGGAGAAGTGTTTCATTCCCAGCGAAGGTAGGTTTTATCCACAAAGAAAAAAAGCTTATGGTTTCTGGGCAAGTTGATTCTGCTTTTTTCTACCAAGACCGTGTAGTCAAGATTTTGGAGTTCAAGACAAGAAAAAATCCAAAGATCTATGAATCAGATATACTCCAAGCTGGTATATATGCTCTTTCTTTTGAAGAGATGATAGGCAAGGAGTTAGATGACCTTGAAATACAAATAGTGGTAGGTCAAAGAGTAGATAGGGGTTCAAGAAAACATAATGGTTCTGCGTATTCAAGTAAAGTTGAAATAAATATTTCAGAAAGTTACAGATTCAAAGAAATAAAGAAATATGTCTCTAAAAAGCTTGATTATATACTTGATTTTTGGTCTGGAAGAAGAGAACCTAATGTGGCTTTTTCAAAAGATATATGTAATAACTGTCATTTTTATAGGATTTGCAATAGAAAGATTTTGTAGGGTTTGTCATGAAAAAAGAGCAAGTAGAGGAACGAAACAAATTTCTGAAACATACTGAGGTCTAACCCGAGCTATAAAAAATAAAGAGATCTCTCGTGAAGATATTCCGAGGTTCTCCGTAGATTGATTGGTAGAGGGTGGATAGTATATCTATAAGCTTACAAATTTTACCTTTTTGGGTGTCTGGACATGCATGATTTCTCCGGAGGCCTTCATAACATACAGACCTGATCTCAAGGCAAATACATCTGCACCTTTTCCATAGCTCATACCCGCTATAATACCATACAGTTTCATGCCCTCGTACCTTTGGCCGAAGAAGGAGAATTCTTTCATATCAAGGAGAAGCTCTTTGACATCTTTGGAACTTGCATGAGTTTTTGCTGAAATCATAAAAACTGAGTTTTTATTGCAAACAACAATAAGGTCATACTCTTTGTTTTTTCCGTTTTTAGAGAATTTAGCTCTCGGGAGAATTTCAAGAATCTTGAAGCCCTGCGCTTCCAGAAATTTTATAACAGAAGGTTCAACCATCCCCTCTACAAATCTTCCCCAGCTATCTGTTATTCTTTTTACAGATTCTTTAAAAAGTCTGAGCTCTTCTGATGTCTTTCGGTTTTCCTCCGAGAGTTTAGAGATAGCGAGCTTGCTTTCCTCAGAAAATCTTTGGATTGCTAAATTGTTTTCCTCACGGAGTCTCTGAATTGCTAACTCGTTTTCTTTGTGAAGTCTCTGAATTGCTAAATTGTTTTCCTCTGATGTTCTTTGAATTTGTTTGGAGGTTTCCATGTTTTGTTTTATGAGCTTGGCTATTGCTTCTTCTATTGCTCTGATTCTGTTTGGTTGAGCTGATCTGCTGGTTCTTCTTCTATTTGACTTCTTGTTTCTTATGTTTTTTGACATATTTAAAAATTTAGGATTTGGTGCGGAATAATATACGTGAATCTGAACGGATTGTGAATATCGGATGAAGATTTGCTTGATTGCAATAGAATCGTATGTGAATTGAAAATCAGTGCAACAAAAGTTTTTGTGGTTTCGGAACAGCAAAATTCAATTAGAGCTTTTCTGCTTCATAAAAAATGATTAATTTAATAAAATGAGCTCGGATACAAACTATTTGGATTACCGAAACATAATTGAGATGTTTGAAGATACCTCAAGAAAGTTCAGGGAGAAAGTTGCTATGAGATATAAGGAGCAGGGTATATGGAAGGAGATAACCTGGGGCAAATACTATGATCTGGCACGAAAAGTGGCTTGTGGGCTAATTCAACTTGGAGTCAAAAAAGGTGATAGAGTTGCTCTGATAGGACAGAACAGATACGAGTGGGTTGTCTCAGATTTAGGTATAGTTCTTGCTGGAGGGATTTCGGTTGGTCTGTATCCAACGCTTTCTCCAGAGCAAATGGAGTATGCCATAAATCACTCGGAGTCAGAAATCATATTTCTTGAGGGGGAGGAGCAACTTGATAAGCTTATTGAGATATGGAGAAAAACGAAAATCAGAAAGGCAATAATATGGGATAGAAAAGGAATATGGGGTTATAAGAATGAAGCCGTTATATTTTTTGATGAGTTTCTGGAGCAGGCTAGTTCTGATGGTTTTGATGAAAAGCTCAGGAGCATAAAAGATGAAACGAATCCAGACGATACTGCATTTATAGTTTATACTTCCGGAACAACAGGTCCTCCAAAGGGTGCGATGATAACTCATGGGAACATAGTTTTTATGACAAAAGCTCTGGGGAGTGCAAATGAAGCAAAACCAACAGATGAGGTCGTTTCATACCTCCCTCTAAACCACATAGCTGAAAGATTGCTTTCGGTTTATCTTCCAGCAAGAGTTGGTTATGTTGTGAATTTCGTTGAGAGTTTTGAAACTTTGCTTGAAAACCTAAAAGAGATTCGTCCGACAATATTCTTCTCCGTTCCGAGAGTCTGGGAGAAAATAGCTTCTCAAATATCTGTTCTTATGGATGACTCCACTGAGTTCAAAAAAATGATCTGGAGAACAGCAAGAAAAATAGGAGAAGAATATGTCAAACAACTTCAAGATATAAAAGAAAAGCATATAAAAGAGCTTGATTTGTTTGAGACAGGAGAACAAAGAAGGAGGTATATAGAATCAAAAATTCCTTTTAACAGGAGGTTGAAGTATCTTGTAGCTTATAATCTTGTTTTGAGGCATGTCAAGAGAATGTTGGGTTTTTCTCGTATAAAGTTTGCTCTGTGTGGTGCTGCTCCTTCATCACCAGAACTTTACATTTTTTTCAACTCTTTGGGAATTCCTCTTGCAGAGGGATACGGTCAAACTGAATCTTCTGGTGTGATAACTATAACAAAGATAGGAAAGGAAAGGTTCGGCTATGTTGGTGAGAAAATAGAAGGTATTGAGGTAAAGATTGCAGAAGATGGAGAAATACTAACCCGAGGTCCGCATGTCTTCAAAGGATACTTCAAAGATCCAGAACTCACTGCTCAGACAATAGAAGATGGTTGGTTGCATACTGGCGATGTAGGTCAAATGGATGAATTTGGTTATCTGAGAATACTTGACCGAAAAAAAGATATTATCATAACAGCTGGTGGCAAAAACATAACTCCGTCTTACATTGAAAATAAGCTCAAGTTTTCCCCATACATTCAGGACGCGGTTGTGATAGGTGATGGAAGAAAATATCTCGTTGCTCTTATTCTGATAGATGAAGAGAATGTTGGGAACTGGGCACAGAAAAACAGAATACCTTACACAACTTTTGAAGACCTTGCAAAAAATCCGGAGGTCTATAAGCTCATAATGAAAGAGGTGGAAAATGTCAACAAGACTCTATCACAAGTTGAATCAATAAAGAAAATTTATCTTATTCCAAAAAGACTCTATGAAGAAGAAGGAGATATAACTCCAACAAGAAAAATAAAAAGGAAGGTCGTAGAGAAAAAATACAAAGATGTTATAGATAGACTATATAAAGATTAGTAATCAGGTAGTTGAACAGATGAGAGATAAAAGAAAGAAGATTTTCAAGCTGAATCTTGGGTGTGGAAAATTCCCAAAGCAAGGATATATAAATGTTGATTTTTCTTTTGATTCAGGTGCGGATATAATATCTGATCTCAACAGGTATCCCTGGCCGTTTAGGGACGATACTTTTTCTCTGATTGAAGCAGATCACGTTCTTGAACATCTTGAAGATCCTTTCAGAGCAATGAAGGAGATACATAGGATAGCAAAAGAAGGAGCAAAAGTTGTAATAAGAGTTCCTCATTTTTCAAGAGGTTTCACTCATCCGGATCACAAGAGAGGTTTTGATGTTACATTCCCTTATTATTTTAGATCTGATTTTAGAGGGGGCTATCAGGGAGTTGAATTTGTTTTGGAAAGAATGAATTTGAAATGGTTTGCTCAGCCTTATCTCAAAAAGACTGTTTTGAATAAACCTGTCTTCTACAGTGCGCTTTTGATGGGTAAGATGATAGATTTTTTTGCAAATATTTCTCCTGCTTTTTGTTCGAGATTTTGGTCTTTTTTCGTTGGCGGTTTTGAGGAGATTGAATTTCAATTCATAGTCAGCAAAAACAATTCTCGTTAGATCGGTTTAACTATATGAGTTTGCTTTCTCATTCGTTTGTTTCTCCACTTTGTTAAGATCACTCTGTGTTCAAAAATGATTTTCTTACATTTTAGATTCAGATGATAACTTATAGACTTCTTCTTTCATTGTTCCTTCTTTACGAAGTAGGCATGAGATAAAAATTTAGAGCATTTTTGAGAGCATATGGTTGTAGGAGTTTGATTCTCAGTTTGATTTTTTCTCTGTTTTTTTCATTTTTAATATATCGGCTTTTTCTATATTGAACAATTTCTTCTGAAAAGTTAGCATAGATAAATAAAACAAAAAAAGATAAAACTTTATTGTTTTTAACACTTTCCGATAAGAATTATTAAAATAAAAAAGTGAAAGATGGTTAATTAAAATGAAAGGAGAAAGAACAAGATTACATAGATTTTTCTTAAATGGTTTATTGACTTCACTGTTTTCCTTGCCACTGTTTTTTGCTTCTTGTAAGACAGCAAAGAAGGAGGGAGTAGTTGAACAAAAATTTATAAATTTTGAATCCAGTTTTGAGCCAGCAGAAGATTTTATTCAAGATGAATCTGGTTTGGAATTTGCTAAAAATCAGGTGCTTGTTTCTATTTTGTCTGACTCACAGGAGTCGTTAGATCAAAAATTGGAAAATATCAGAAATATAGTAACTGCACGGGGATGGAGAATAGGAGGAAAGGTTTTACTTTATGGTCAAAAACCCGGAGCTATTTTGCAGATTATTGGTGATTTTGATAGTCCAGAAAGAGTTTTCGGAGCTATAAACGAATTGAGATCACTTGATGGTGATATAAAAGCTATTCCGAATATGAAGGTTGAGCCGTTTTTCATAAATGGAGCAGAGGTTCCGCCAGATCCACTTTTTGATACGTGGGAGCAAACACCTGCTGGAAACAACTGGTACTTTGAATACATGAATTTTCCACTCGCTTGGAAAATACATAATAGGTCAGATATAAAGGTAGGAGTTATAGAATTTGGATTCGGTTTGCATGAGGATTTACCCCCAGTTGTTGAATACGAAAGTTTAGGCGGAGCGGAGGATTTGGTAGAGCATGGAATATCTGTTGTAGGAGTTCTCGGAGCACTTGGAGCTAATGGAAAAGGAATAGCTGGGGCAGTTTGGCGTTGGTCGGGAAACTCTGGAATAGTTGTGAGGGTATCACAAACTACACTGAGCTCACTTGTTGAGGACATACTATATTTGGTAGATAAGGTCAAAGTTATTCTTTTTGCTGGTGGATTAAGATGGAACGGCTCTCCATCAGAGCAAATTATAGCATATCACAGAGAGGTGTTTTCTTTGGTATTTCAGTATGTGAGGTATTATGATGTTCTGTTTGTGCAGTCTGCTGGGAATGAGTCAATAGATGGAAGGTATGCGGGAGTAGCTGCGAGTGTAAAAGATATTTTTCCAGAGAATATAATCATAGTTGGTTCAACTGGTAATGGATACATATCTGGTTTCTCAAATTTCGGTCCGATAGTTGATGTATATGCTCCGGGAGAAAGTATTTTTACTCTGTGTTTGAATAATACGTATTGTCTGAAGACTGGTACATCGTATGCGGCTTCGCTTATTGCGGGATTAGCAACTTTGATAAGAAGTATGAGACCAGATCTGAGAGCTCCGGATGTCAAAAATGCAATAGTGAGAGTTGTAAGAGACAAACAAACCTCTGGGAACATAAGCGAACGTTTTTTTGATAATAGATTTGTTGCAGATGCATATCTTTCACTTCGGTTAGCTCAGGAGATGGAGGCAAAATCTTCTGTTTCTGTGGAGACCTCTTTGCCGTATATACCACAGGTAGAAGATAGCAAGGGTGGTTTTTTGGCTCCAAAATCTTTGGTCTGTGCTGTCTTTGATAATACAACTTCTGATGGTGATCCTGCTTTCAATGTACCAAAGTGTCCTGCAAACGAGGATAGCTGCTCGTCGTGCGGATTGCTCAATGGAAGAGACAATGCAACAGGTCTTGTTGAGCCAAACCAACCTAATGTCATAAGTACAAGTCCCTGTGCTAATGCTGATGTAGGTGGAACTGATTCAGGTAGAATAGAGTCAATACAAGTTGAAGCTATGTCAGAGAGCGGATTTTTTGAAGCAAATAGACCTATTCAGCAAGTTGTGAAGCTTACAGTTCGAGCTTACTGCTCTGCTGCAAGTCATACAATTGATATACTTTACACAACAGATGCTACTGCTAACACTGTATCATGGACTTACTTTGGTTCAGCTGTCTGTAATCAAAATCCGGGAACTGCTACTTTTTACTGTAATACTGTTGGTGTAGGGGGGGGTTGGAAAACTTGTGTTGCTTTTGTAACACTTCCGGCAAACCTTCCAGCAAATAGAGCAATTGCTATAAGAGCTAGGTATCAAAGTACTAATGCTGCAAACAATACTGCTTGCTTCAACACACCAGCTGTAAGAGATCACGATGACTTTGTTTTCAAAATTCAGGCTCTACCGACGTCATTCCAGTGTGCAACTTATAATTCGGCTTTATTAGCCCCGATTTGTTCAGATTCAACAAAGGGATGGTGTGGAACTTGTGGGATTGCAAGGTGTAGAAATACTACTGTTACAAGCGGTGAGAACTTAGCTGGTTATCAGAACTGTGGAGCTGGAACAACCGCAGATCCATCTGAACCGAATACTCCGAATACAATATATAACGGGTGCGCGGATACGCCAGAAGATGATCCTGGCTTGAAAGATGAGGAGATAAGGCGAGTGAGTATAAAGAGTTTGGCTGCATCTGGAAATTTTGAAGGTGGGCAGTTGATAGAAATTTCGGCTCTTGCTTTTTGTTTTCCAGCTGCAAACCAGATAATCTTTCACTATGCCTCAGGAGTTACGACTTCTTCGCCAAATGTAAACTGGAAACATGTGGGTACAATTTTCTGTCCAACTAGTGGTTCATCTAATAGAGAGCCTTTTATTTTTACCTCTACTCAACAATTGGATAATGCGGAGGGTTGGCATGCTATAAGATCTATTATTATTTACGCTCCGGGAGCATCTGCTCAAAATGGAATTTGTCCAGCCCCTTCACTCCTAAATTACCGAGATGCTGACGATACCATATTTTATGTAAAAGCTGTCCCGCCTTCTTCTCTTCCTGTTTGTGCAGGTTTTGATAATACGACAGCAGATGGAGATCCTGCTTATAATACTCCAAAATGTCCCGGTGGTGCATCTCAGTGCTCAACTTGTGATCTGGTAAGATCAAGAGATAATATATCTACACCGGAGACAAATCAGCCAAATACGCTCTCTACAGCAAAATGTGAAGATAGTACAGCTGCTGGGACTTATCTTCAAACAGAAAGTGTGGAAAGGGTAGAAATAAAAAGCTTTGCTGGAACATTTAGTCCGGGTGCTACTGCTGAGATCAGAGTTCTTGTAAATTGCAATACGATTTACCCGAACTACTTCAATGATAGATTGAGAGTTCTATATACAAGTAATGCAAATAATCCTACTACATGGTCTGTTGTGGAGAACAATCTATCGATTTGTTCGGGACCGGGTTATGTTCTTTACACAAAGATAATAACCTTATCGAATGTTGTTGGGAATCACGCTATTCGTGTTATGTTTCAGGGCTCAGATTTCGCATCAGGTCAGGTTTGTGCAACAGGAATAAATGGGGATACGGACGATCTTGTTTTTGTAGTCGGAGTTCCGCAAGCACCTATAAACTTTGATGTTCATGGTGTTGCTCCGGACACATTAACCCTATCTTGGATAGATGTATCTGGTGAAACCTATTACGAGTTGAGGTGGACAGATACGTATAACACTAACTACTCGTCTTGGTATCCGCATCCGGCTTCTCCCTTAGCTGCAAACTCAACCTTTTATATAGATAAACCTCTGCCAGAGGGAACTTATAGATGTTATGCTTTGCGTGCCTGCAATGCAAGTGGTTGTTCTTCATATGTTTGGGATTGTGCTACTGTTCCATCTGATAATACAAACTGTGCTACATATAATCCAAGTTGGCGGGTTCCTGCTTGCGGAGGAGGTGTGAGTAATTGTCAAACCTGTGAGCTTGTAGTTTCAAGAGATTCAATACTTGGTAGAAATGAAACAAACACACCGAATACTTGGCTCAACTCCTGTGTGGATCAAGGAGGAGGAACATACTTTGGAACAGGTAATTCAATAGAAAGGATAATTGTCTCATCCCCAGTTTCATTCCAGAGCGGTTATCCGATAAGTGTCACGGCTAGAGTATATTGTGCAACTGCTGGAACTCAGATCAGAGCTTATGTTTCTGCTGGAACTTCAACTATCAACTTCACTCAGATTGGAACAACTCAGACCTGCTCGGGTTCCGGAGCAGTTGAGAACAAAACATTTAGTTTCACTCCTTCTACAAATGACTGGTATGTGATAAGAATAGCAATGGGTGGAACGGGAACTTGTTCAACAGATTCACAATTTGAGGCAGACGATATTGCTATCAGGGTTGGAGGTGTTCCGCCGATACCAACTGGTTTTGATGTGTATTTCGTTAATCCAAACATAGCTCGTGTTGTTTGGAATGATGTTGTCGGAGAGACATACTACAGTCTTATATCTGCTCCAACTTCCTCGGGTCCTTTTACAGTTGTTGCAAGCTGCACAACAGGAACACCGGGACAGAACTGCGGTCAGAATTCAACTCTTTACAATCACGCTCCGCTGGGAGCTGGTCAGACTATTTGTTTCAGGCTGGCTGCTTGTAACGGAATAGGATGTTCATCTTATACAGCAGTCAAGTGTACGGCTAGACCTCCAAATCCACCATTCAACCTGAGAGTTACTGCTGTGACGGAGGGAATAAGTCCAACCGTATTTACTGTTACGTTTGTTGATAATTCTACAAACGAGGACGGCTTTGTAATAGATAGAATAAAAGCTGGTGATAGCTCCTGGACTCGTGAATATTGGTACTCTGATGCTACTACTAAGTCTCAAACAGGTGTGCAGAGAACCAGAACATATACACTTTTGCCAGAGACACAGTATTGTTTTCGTGTTGCAAGTTTTATAGATATACCGGGTGCGGGAACAACAAGTTTATCTGAGTGGGCAGATGGTGTATCAAGATGTATTGTTGCTCCAGCGGTCCCACAGAACTTTGAAGTTTCGTTTGAAGAGTTTGGTTCTTCTGCAGCAGCTATTTTAACATGGCAGGATAATTCAGCAAATGAAACTGGGTATGTTATCAGGAAAGGTACGAGCCAGCTTGCGGTAGTTGGTTCCAACACTGTTTCATATACAGATGGCGCAGTTTCTGAGGGGACTACTTATACTTACAGTGTAAGCTCGTACTATCAAGCAGTAGGTGTTTTTGCTTATGGTAAAACTCCCGATATTTCTGTATATGGTATTTTGAGACCGACACCTTTGTATGTTGAGCAGGAAACGAGTGTTGTCAAACTATCTTGGGTAGATAGATCTGCAGTAGAAAATGGGTACACAATAGAACGTTTCAGTGGAGGAGTTTGGACACAAATTGCAACAACCGTAGCAAATACTTCGTTCTATATAGATAGTTCAACTGCTATAAATACAAACTACTGCTACCGAGTGAGAGCTTACAGAACGACTCCATCTGCAAACTCAGCATATTCTGAGGTAAAATGTATTTCAACTTTTGGTAACGGAACGCAAATTTCATCACTAACTCTTGGCTCCACGGGTGCAATATCTGTTATATCTGCGTCGGGAGTTTCTGGAAGGTTATATGTTGGAACAACAACAGGATACATATACGCAGTCAACATAACAAACTACCAGATTGCAGGTGTATATAATGCTTCAACTGCTATAAACGGACTGTGTATCAAAGAGTATGGGAGAGTTGTAACGGTTATAGCTGTGACATCTGGTGGTTCTGTTTTGAGATTAGATAGCAATTTGAATCTTCAAAATACCTACAATGCTGGTTCTAATGTTCTGGGGTGTGCGGTATCTGACTCGGTTTATATAACAGCTGGCGTTTCGGTAATCAGATTGAATATTTCCAATCTATCTCTAATTGGTTCCGCAGCTGAGGAATCTAATATTACATCTGGACCAATACTAGCTGGTGGGAAAGTTTATTATATATTAGGTACTGGTGCAAACAGAAGTATATGCTGGAGGAATCTGAACCTTTCTGGCGGTGGATGCTCTGCACCGTTTTCAATAAGCACATCCCTCTCTGCTGATGATGATGGTATTTATGCTGGAACATCAAACGGACAAATAATATTTGTTACACATTCTGGGATGAACTATTCAAAGAATTTAACAAGTATTTTAGAAAATATTTCCGGGGTTATTTCCGTATACAACAGAGGAGGTCAGAAGTTTCTGGGAGTTTCTACACAGGGTGGAAGATTCTATGCAGTTGAGGTAACACGAGTTCCACCAGTTGATACAACATTTGAGATAAGAGTTCTTTGGTGGAGAAACCTTGGAGGTTCACCAGCTTCTCCATCGTTGATACAGTCAGACCGTGTGAGTGTTGGGAATTCAAGCGGACACATCTACACACTTGATTTGACAGATGGAATTCAGATATTCTCTAATACAACTGGAACTTCTTCTGTAGGAACATCGCCTTTATCTATAGATGGACTTTTGGTTTATGGTGAGGGAAGAAACCTGAGGATTTTGGCTGGAGGAGGTGCTGTTCCAGAGGTAGCTTGGAGCAGAGTTGGCGGGAATATATACTCCAACAACGAGTACAGTGGAGATGTTATTCTTGGTCTGAAGGAGGATTTCAGAATTTGCTTCGCAGATACTGTAACATACATTGCTCCAACTCCTGTGAGCTTTGCGGGAAGTGTATACTATGGCTTTTCAGCAACAAACTTCACGGATTGGGTTTTCATAGCTAAGCCATCTGGTTCCGTTCTGTCTAGTGTAAGTTATACGGATTCAATGTCGTGGATAACAAGTAATCTATCAGTTGGAGATGTTCTGGGTAGTAATCCAGGAAATGAGTTGGTCTTT
>JANXBU010000011.1 GCA_025060505.1 Candidatus Calescibacterium sp. | reverse complement strand
GAAGTCTTTGAATGTGAATACTTTATTTTGTATCTGAAAAGTCTGAATTCCTGAGAAGATGCTGAAAGCAATAACAATTGGGCTAAAAACTTTGGTTTTGTTAAATCTGATATATATTGTGTGAAGCATTATGAAAGTAGGTATCATTTCGAATCTGGGAAAGAAGAAACCTTTTGATATTATTCCGGGAACAAGTGGCGAGAAAATTCCAAAGAGTATAAGTGCAGAGATAGCTGCATCTTTGAGGTCTTTATCTTTTCTTATGTCAAACACTGATTTGATAATTAAGATCAAAGATAAAATCATAAGTAAAGGAACTATTGGGGAGTTATTGAATATAAGTTTTATTGAGTATATAAATCCTATGTCAGATTGTCTCCCGAAAAATTCGTAAGCTATTATATCTCTCCATTCATTTGGAACACATATTCTGTGCTGATAGAAATAAATCAGGTAAAACGGTGAAATAATCAAAAATGTAAATGCTGGTATAATTATTTTGCTTCTGATCTGGTTCGCATAAGCAAAATATAGTATTGATGCTGGTACAATGAACATTATGTTCATAAAGCAAGCAATGGAAATCAGAACAGATGAAGCAAATATTCTAAAATTCCTTTTATCTTCTTCGAATTCTTTTAGTTTCATCCAACCTAAAATAAACAGCAAAGAGGGTATCAGATGTACAACAATTCCGCCTGTCATCATAAATCTTGTAATCAGTGATGAAATATATGGAGTTATGAGTAGCAAAAGAATTTTGCCTCTTGTGAATGAAAATATTACTGAGAATATAAACACTGCTATTGCAGATGTTAGGTTTAAGATGGCAAATGCTAGTTCGTGATTATTTTTCGGTATCAGTGAAAAAATAAGCGCTATCCAGAAAGCAGAAGGATTGTGCTGATATAGTTTTCTGCATTCTTCAAAAACACATTTGCTCTGGACTATTTTTGTGAATCTCAAGGATTCTGCTATGTTTTCAGATATAGTAGTTATATAGTACAGGTGATGGGCGTTGAATCCTACGTAATGTATCTTGGAAAAATTTTCATCAAAAGGGAAGGTCTTGTATAGATTTATCAGGAAGAATATTACAGAAAGTATCAGAACTGAAACCGAAGACAAAACTTTCATATTGATAAATATAGTTTTCGTTTGATTTTAGTTAAATTGAGAAAAAGGAATATAAATATGAATAGAAAATTTTTTATTTTTCTGTTTCTATCTTTTATTGTTCTGGTATTCTATTTTTTTTCTCTCAAAAATATATCAGCAAATAGAGAGGAGCAGATAGTTTCTCTCAAATCAAGATGGATTTCTGATGAGTCCAAGATGATATCTTTTGGAGATCATCTGAATATTCAAATAAATAAGATGCCACCGAAGATGATTGTGGAGTTTGGAAATCTCAGTTTCCCATTCATACTTTTTCCGCAACATGGTCCTCTTTCAACAATTCTTCCTTACATAGCATACAAGATTGGTTCTGAGTACAGCACTTTTGCAATGAGATTTGTTGGAGTGTTTTTAGGAATTATTATGTTGTTTATTTTCAGAAATGTTACACCTATTTTTTTATTGCTCTATACCAATGCCTTTGTTGTTTTTGTCTTATCTTATACATCTCTTTTTTGGTATGTTCTTATGTTGTTTTTTTCTCTGGCCTTATTGCATGTTAAAGATATCACAGGTGAAGATAACAACAGAAAGTATCTCTTGATTTTTGTAGTATCTTTTTTGGGTGTTCTGTCTCATATAAGGTTTTTCAGTTTTTCTGTTTTTTTCGCCCTTATATTTTTCAATCTCAGGTGTATTGTATTGGCTCTTTTGGGAAGTTTTTTGGGTTTAACACCGTATATTTTTCTTTCCGCAGTTCACGATATAAATTTGGATAAAAACTCTTTTGAAGTTCTGTTTGGATCACCATCGGATATAGGAAATTTCGTTTTGAATTATTTGCTCTCGGGAGATTTCAATATAACTCAGGAGATTATCAAAGCTTTCAGTAGCTTTTCTTCCCTTTTTTTCTCTCTTGAACCTTTCGTAGACCTTGGTATAATTAAAGATAAAAATCCTTATCTTAGAGTTGTATCAACATTATTTTTTGTTTTGGTTCTAGTTTATGGATTGATTGATTTGAGAAAAAATTTCAAGGAGATTATGTTTATTCTGGTTTACATTTTTCTTGCGCCTTTTAGCAATCCGTATGGACTTTTCAATTTCACACAGATATCTTGGCAGTTTCTACTGATTCTTCCGTTCTTTTACAAATTCATCGTAGAGAGGAAGATATTTTTGTATGCCGTTTTGTTTGGTCAGATTATTTTTTCGTTTTTCGTATTACTAAAAATAATCAACTCAAAAACTCAGTATTCAAAAAGTGAGGTCAAAGAAGTTATAGATTATTTAGAATCAAACAAAGTTTCAGAAGTTCTGAATCTTGGAATATTCAGCTCAATTGAATTCGAAAGTAAAGGTAGCATAAAAAGCTTTGAAGGATTATTTTTCTTGTATACGAGAACACATGATTTTCAAGGTCTTTATGAGATCTTGAAGAAGTTTGATTATGCTGTTCTTTCAGAAGAAACAGAGCTATTTCTTAATACAAGAAAATTTGATTTGGTCTTCGAGACTTTCGGTAAATCTATAAAGATATACAAAAAGAAAGATCTATTCAAATAGTTCAAAGCAAAATATCTTTTTGTCGCCAAAATATATTGATTGGTTTGATATGCTTATGCTGTACTCGTTGATTTCGATTTTTCCTTCGTATCCACAAGGGTCGTATGAAAAGGCAGCAAGTGGCGAAACATTTATGTTATCTGATTTTAGTTTAAAATTGCCGCATGCAATTTTTGAAGTGATAGAAAATTCAGATTCTCCACTAACCGAAAAGCTTCCTTCTTGAATAGCAAGGTCAATTTTTAACTTCTGAAAATTTATCATGTAATATTGCTCTTCCTTTGGTATGTACTCTTTATAATCTCCTTTATAGTATATTGAATAGGGCGGTTTTATAGCTACACTTCCGTGTAAATACAATAATTTTTCGTTTAGAACCGATGAAAAGTCTATGAAAGAGTATATTAATAAATTTCTTATACCGTACATAAGACCTTGATAATTTGCTGGTATAAACTTTACATGCCCGTTTTTTATAAAAGTGTATCTTCGTATGAATTCTCCTTTTTGGCTAAACCATACTTCCGACGGTATAAACTCGTTATTTGATATGTATATCTTCCCATCAATTATATCTTGATGATTTTTGCAGGATATGAAATTTCTTTCGTTTGTTTCTTTCGTTTCGTTGTTCATTTTGATTTCTGTTTTTTTTTCTTTTATTTTTCCTTCTTCACATTTTGAAATCTGCGGTAAGTGCATTGTGTTTGAGAGTAAGAGAAAATCTATTAAGTTCCAAATTGTTCTTATTGTGAAAATCAAAGTGTATATGTATTTTTTCTCGGGTTCATAATTTTCTTTTGGGCATATATCTTGCGAGATTTCTGGAATCTCCAACATGCTTCCTTCTTTTACATTTTTGGGGATGTTACTTCTCTGACACAAAGGAAATATAATAAAAATCAAAATAATCAAATTCTTCGGAGTTTTCATAGCAGAAAATAAAACAAATATCTACAACTAATAGAATTTTTATTTTTTTTACTATTTAATTATGCATATTTTTTGGGAGTTGCAAATAAAACCGTAATTCAGATAAAAGAACATCTGATGAAATTATGATAAGCGTTATAATACCCGTTTCAGATCCAAAATACTTTGAAAATCATAAAACTTTGCTCAAATACAAAGAGATAAACGAGGTTATAATACTCGACAGCTCTTTGTCTTTGGGTAATATAGAAGACAGAGTAAATGGTAAAAGAGTTCTTGTTCTTCAAGAAGATAGCTTTGATCATGGTTCAACCAGAAATAAAGGAGCAAGTTTAGCAAAAGGCGATATACTACTTTTTATGACACAAGATGCAAGACCCTACGGAGATAATTTCGCAGCAGAGATAATTTCTTCAATAGATGATCAAGTCAAAGCAGTCTATGGCAAGCATGTAGTTGGTGATGATCAAAATATCTTTGAAAAGTTTGAAAGGGAGTTCGTTTATAATGATAATATAGTTACTAAATCTTGGAAATCTAAACTTAAATTTGAGGATATTTTCGTTTCTAATGTATGCTTTGCTGTTGAAAAGAAAATTTTTGAACTGCTCGGTGGCTTCCCTGAGAATGTAATATGTTCGGAGGAACTGATCATTTCATTCAAGTTATTGAGATCTGGTTATAAAGTTATGTACAATCCGAATTTGAAGGTTTGGCACTTCCATAATGAGAGCTCTTTGGAAACTTTCAGAAGGTGGTTTGATGTTGGTGTTGCATTCTCAAAGACACCATATGTTTTCTCTGGATTCAGAAGATATGCTTTGAATATCGTTATTTCAGAACTTCTCTTTTTAATAAAAAATCCAGATTTAGTAAAAAATCCAAACCTAATGGCTGAATTTTTTAAAAGAATTATACTTCGTTTTTTGGCGTTTGAGATTGGAAAAAGATATAAGATTCTAAATAACTTCGGAATTGATATAAGAAATCTCAGTAAAAATAAATCTTTTTGGAATAGAAATATTTCACTGTAGGACGTTGGTTGTTGAGATAATTTTATCTTGTGAGAAGTTTTTGCTCTTTATTAATTATGATCAGATTTTGTTTTTACTCTGTTGAAATCTCTGTGTTTTGGATAGGAGTCAGAAAATTTAGGAATCATTGATGTTTTGATTGTTGCAAAGCGTTTATGCTTGTGAAAGTAAGCGGTACTCTCATTCCCGTCAATATCTTGCTTTTATGATTTTTTATCAGCTTTTATGAATTTTTTAGATGAATTTTTCAGTCTTCGTCCTCTTTCTGGGGATTATTCAAGAATAGGAAATCAAAGGTTTACAATGATTAAGATTTGATGATGAGGGTTCTTCTGGCATATCCGTACGATCCAAGGGATTACTGGTGTATACCACCGCTATCTTTGGGGTATATAGCTCAGGGTTTGATTGTCAATGGATTCAAAGGGGATATATTTATTGAGGATTTGAGAAAAGAAAAGATTCCACCGGAGAACTTTTCAAGTTATGTGAAGAGAAAATATGGAAGAGTTGATTTTATAGGTTTCCAATCTTTTTCTCCGGTCATATCTATTGTCAACAGATATGTTGAAGAGTACAGAAAAGAGAATCCAGATTGCATATTCGCTGTAGGGGGGCCGCATGCCATATTTGAGACGGAGGATTGCTTTTTGAGGATACCGAATCTTCACTATGCTTTTTTAGGGGAAGCTGAGGAGTCTTTGCCACAGATTTTGAGGGGAGAAGAACCAGATTCAAACTACGCTTACAGGATCAACGGAAAAATTATAAAGAAAAGGAGAGTATTTCTTGAGAACTTAGATAGGTATCCCATGCCAGCCTGGGAGATAATGCCGGATCCGAGCAAGTATCCGCTGAGACCTGTTGGTTTTTTCACACGTGGAAGAAAGGTTGCACCGGTTATAGCGACCAGAGGATGTCCATACAACTGCTCTTACTGTGGAGCTCCGCAGGCTTCTGGTAAAAAAATAAGGAAACGATCACCTGAGCTCGTTGCAAAAGAAGTGGAAATGCTGGTTTCTAAATATGGAATAGATGAGATACATTTTTTAGACGATAACCTGACTTTTGATAGAGAGTATGCTTTAAGTATATGCAAGTATATGAAAGATATAGGAGTACCTTGGGGATGTCCAAACGGAGTCAGACTTGATAGGCTTGATCCGGAACTCGTTATTGAGATGGAGAAATCCGGATGTTACGCCTTTTCTGTTGGAGTTGAATCTGGGAGCGAAAGAATTCTGAAGTTGATGAGAAGAGGAGGAGATGTTCTTGAAAAACAAAAAATCAGAAAGCAGATAGAGATGATAAAGAGATATACGAAAATAAGAGTAACAGCCTTCTTTATTTTGGGTTTTCCGGGAGCAACCTATGATGATGATATAGAGACTATAAATTTTGCTCTTTCTTTACCAATAGATCATGCTGCTTTTGGATGTTTCGCTCCACTGCCGGGTTCTGCTGAATGGGAAAAACTAAAATTACAGAGAAAAACACCAGACCCATCTTCTCTTTGTATATGGAAGTTCTCCTATGTTCCGGAGGGACGAACTAAAAAGGAACTAGATCTTCTGAAGTTGCGAGCTTTCGTTAGCTTCTATGCGAGACCAAAATATATATGGAACTTTGTGAAGGGAGTCAAGAGCTTTGACCAAGTAAAAATGGTTATGAAAAGGTTTCTAGATAACAAATGATGATTTGGATAATTTTTGAGCGATAGCGGAGATCAATTATATGAAAGTATGTATAATACAGAGAAAGGGAATAGAAGAATCACCGGTTATCTGCGATCTTTCGTCTGTTTTGATTCAGGAGGGTTGTGAGACCTTCTTACTTATACAAGCATATGAGAAAGACCTTTTTCAGACTATCAAGAAGATGGGAGTAGATGTACTAGCTGTGCAATCTGAAATAGGAGATGAGCAGTGGGTTAGAGATATGACTTCCGAGATCAAGTATAATTTTCCGAGAACTCCGGTTGTTTCTTTCGGCTCAATTCCAACTTTCATGCAAAAAAAATCCAATTTGGGAGCTGATTTTTTGGTTGTGGGAGAACCTGAGATACCATTTGTTTCTATTGTAAATTATCTGAAAGGTACAAATAACGAGCTCATAAATGTTATAGATATGAATAACGGAGAACATGCTAACATACAGCCGCTTGAATTTGACCTCAACTCCTTACCGATGCCAGACAGGGATATATATTATAGAAGGTATAAATTTCTCAGAGATTTTCCGGTGAAGAGATTTCTTATGTCTCGCGGATGTGTTCTTTCTTGTTCGTTCTGCTACATATCTGCTTTGAGAAATCTACTTGGCAAAGTAAAAGTTAGGTTCAAGGCGCCGGAGAGAGTTATTCAGGAGGTTTTAGATGTGAAAAACAAATATAGACTAGATTTTGTTCATTTTTCTGATGACCTTTTTCCTGTATGGAATAAGTCTTGGCTTGAGAAATTTTCAAGTTTGTGGAGCAAAGAAGTTAGACTTCCATTCTCAATTGTGACTCTTTCAAATTTCATAAACGATCGTGTTGCGGAGCTTCTCAAAGAAGCTGGATGTAAATTTGTCATAGTCGGAGTTGAAACATACGATGAAAAGCGAAGGATTGTTGATTTGGAGAAAACATCCGTCACAAACAGCGTACTGATAGGTGCTGTGGACTCTCTTAGAAAGAAAGGTATCAGGACCCTATCTATTAACATAATTGGACTACCAGGAGAAGATTTATCTGATTACTTCAAAACAGCAGAGTTCAACAGAACAATAGGTGTAGATTTTGCATTAGGATCTCCATTTGTACCTATTCCTGGAACTATTCTTGGAGATAAGCTTGCTGGTCATCAATACGATTCCGAGAAAAAAAAGATACTTTACTATGTTATGGATGTTTTTCCGTTAGCTTCAAAAAATAAAACTTTTCAGGTATTATCTATGAGAGCACATAAAAATCCTATTTTGAGTTTTCTGTTTTCGAAGATAGGACAGGTATACTCTCTCCTGAAATTAAAGACTCTTTATAATGTCTCCTTTTTGGAAGGTTTCAAATATTTTATGAAGGTTGGAACTTTCAAGGATAGGAGAACTAATCTTCATCAGGTAGCCTGATGAGAGTTCTTTTAATACATCCACCAGATACAAATTCTATAAGATATTTTGGTTCTCCGTTTTACAGTCTGGCCGGAAAAAAACAACATCCATTATCTTTGCTGTATATAGCTACGTATCTTAGGTTGAAGTCAGGTATTGATGTAAGAGTTCTTGATTTTCCAGAGGGTGTTAGTGATTCAGATTATCTGAAAGCAACCCGTGAGGTTGTGCAATCTTTTCGTCCAGATATCGTTGGCATAACACTCTATACTCTATCTTTGTATGATTCATATCAAATTGCAAAGCTGGTAAAGTCTGAGAACAGAGATGTTTTTGTTGTAGCTGGTGGGATACACTCTTCGTTGTATCCTTATGAGATTTTGTCTCAGGATTTCATAGATGCTCTGATTGTAGGAGAGTCTGAGATAGCCTTTCATAATCTTGTGGAAAACTTCAGAACAGATAAGATGTTTCAGATAAAGGGACTTTGGATCAAGAAAGATGGTCAGATTTACAGCAATGGAAATTCAGATATTATACTTGATCTTGATTCAATACCTTTTCCAGATAGATCACTTGTTCTAAATTCTTTTTATTCAAATTTGTATGCTGGAGCGAACGAGGTGATAACCATAGCTTCAAGGGGCTGTCCTTACTCTTGCTCTTACTGTCAGCTTGCGAGGAGAAATTACAGGATAAGATCTCCAAAAAACATAGTTGATGAAATAGAATATCTCGTTGATATGGGATATAACTTCATAAGCTTTGCTGATGATACTATGAATGTGAATATAAATCACACAAAAGATTTGTGTAGAGAAATTATAAAAAGGAATTTGAAGATAAATTGGAGTTTCAGGGGTGTTGCGAAGACTTTGGATGAAGAATCTGTTGAACTTATGAAAGAATCTGGTTGTAAGATTATGTTTTTGGGAGCGGAGTCTGGAAGCGATAATGTTCTCAGGTCGCTCAAAAGAGCCGTTAAAACAGATGATGTAAGAAGGGCTGTTTTCCTTGCAAGGAGATATGGTATAAAGGTTGCTCTTTATTTTGTGATAGGTTTCCCAAACGAGACAGAAAGAGATATACAAGATACTATAGATTTTTGTATTTCTGTTAAGCCAAACTATGCTCAGGCTAATATATTCGTGCCAACGCCCGGTAGCGAACTATATTCTTTGTTGGTCAGGTCTGGTTTTAAAGATTGGTGTAAGGATTTTACTCTGAGTCCCAAAAAAGATTTTGAGTTCCCATTTTTTGAGAAAAATTTTTCAAAGAAAAAACTTCAGAAGCTTCAGAGGAAATTTTACAGAAAGTTTTATCTGAGGCCTACTTTCTTGCTTTCTGAAATCTTCAGCAGAATTTTTCTGATAGGTAGAAACTTGTTCGCTGTTAGAGCTAAAAGAAACGGAGCTGTCATTGGAAGAAATTCCATTGTGAGTATGAATTTCAGCGTAGTCTCCGGATTCATTAAGTTCGCATTCCAATTTGTTCTTTGGATAATCTTGGGAAAAAATCCATCGAAGTAATCTGATTCCTATGTTGAATCTTTTCATAAAAGAATTTTTATCTCTGCTTTTCAGAGCTAATCTTATGATATAAGATGGTCTGAAATAAAATCTGAAATATATTTGTTTTTGTATTTTGTAAAGTTCTTCTGCTTTGATTGTTGTTTCATAGTACTTGTACCAGGCGTTTTTCCAAGGAGATAAAGTGTATCTTCTGTACCAATCATCCATTTTCCCCTCCTCAATTGCTCTTTTGTATATTGGTGTAGTGGGCATAGGAACGAGAATTGTTGTTTCCATAAAATCAAAGGAATTTTTGAGCATGAAGTCCAAAGTTTTTTTTATATGATTTTTTGTTTCTCCTGGAAATCCTATCATGAAATATCCCATAACAGATAAGCCATATTTTTTTGCTAATCTTATTGCTTCTTTGCAGTGTTCTACCTTGATTTTTCGATTAACAGATTCCAGAATATGGTTGTCTCCAGATTCAACACCTATGTAGACCATTTCGCATCCGGACTCTTTCAGGAGTCTGAACATTTCTTCATCTGCTATGTTTGCAACAATTCTTATTCTGTATCTAATTTTTTTTTGCAGATTTCTTCTGATTATTTCTTTGCATATTTCTTTTACTCTTTTTATCTGTATGTTGAATGTGTCATCCCAGAACTGAAAGAAGTTATATCCTTCACCGAGAAGATATTCCATTTCATCTACAACATTTGTGGGACTTCTTACTCTGTACTTTTTCCCGCTTGATTGGCAGTAGCTACATGAGTAAGGACATCCTCGTGAAGATACAAGTTCTGTCTTTCTGTATCCCGGAAATATATAGCTTTCTTGATATATTTCTTTGTTGATCATCAAGTTTCTGTCAGGGAAAGGTATTTTATCAAGATCTAAAATTGGTGGAGCTGGATGATTTTTTATTATCTCTTTATCTTTTTTGATCCAAGTTCCATTTACTGAATACATATCTTGGGTGTTGAAATTTTTGATGAACTCTGCAAATATTTCTTCTCCATCTCCCATAAATATAGCATCAATGAATTCTTGTTTTATCATCTCTTCTGGATATATAGATGTGTTTACTCCGCCTGCAACTAGTTTTATTTTTGGATTCTCTGTTTTTACTGCTTTAGCTATTTGATAAGCATCATAAAGAGTAAATGTATATGTTGTTATGCCGACTATATCTGGCTTGAAGTCTCTTACAACTTCGTGAGTTATTCTGATGTAGTTTTTCTCGGATGGTTTGAATCCAAGGATTTTCAGATCTATTTCTTCTTTAAGTTTTTTCTGGGCGTATGTTCCTGTATAGAGTAGTCCTATTGGATGGTTTGATTCAGCAAGTATCGGTTCCCCCGGAGGACAAGCTCCTTTTATTATGTTGGTATATGGAGAATCTATGAGAAGAATTCTCAACTTCCTTCCATTTGTCATCAGATTAATATTAATGTTTTATTTTGATATTAATGATTTTTCCCAAGGTATATTAAATCTTTCTCATATTTCTCAATAAAAATTTTATGACTCTTTCTTCGAATCTTTCAAAGTTCCTTTGTGAATCCCATCTAGCTTCGAAACCTATTATTCCGTACTCTGTATATATTCTGTTTATTCTGATATTTTCCTTTTGGCTTATGGTGTTTATGAAATCGAAAACGTTCTGATTATAGTTCTCAGGCATTCTTTCCCACCACTTTTTTATCCCACTTGCATCTAGATTGTATGGTATCAAAACAAAGACATACTTTTTTTCATTCTGGTTATTGATAGATTCTATAGTTTTTACACCGGCTCTTTTGGTTATTCCTGATATTTTATCATCATCTTCTACATATATTATTTCTGTTCTACATTTTCTTAGATATCTTTTTAATCCAACTATGGCTGGAATTTTGAGTATGCTCTGAGGTGATATTATTCTTGCCGATATCTCGGAATTTTTCTCGCTTTCGCATATTTTTTTTGATATTTCAGATATGTCAATTGGAACGAAAAAAGTAGTAGGAAGCTTCCAGTATTCATAAAATGTTTTGATATTTGAGATTATTGTTATGCAAACTAAAAGAGCTTTCAAGACTGTTTCGGGAATTCTCAGTTTTTCTGATAGCTTTGTTGAGATATATTTTATTGCTTCGGTTATACCAACTATGTAAGCTAAAAACAATGGAAGAAGATATCTTGTTGAAAAGAAGTCAAATAAAATATATGCGAGAATCACGGTGATAACCGACGGTGCCAGAAGAAAATAAAAAATTTCTCTTCTCTTATCTGTTATAGCAATACCGAATATAGATATAGCGATTTGGATGTAGGCTAATAATTCCCACCAAGAACCTGAAAAAATTATCAGTGTTTCAACATAAGTTTTAGGCGAGAGTATCTTCGGTTCAAATGATGCATATAGAACTTCTATTATATCTCTGGTGATATTTATTTTATCATAATTTATTGCTATTATGATTGAAGTAAGAACAGCAGTAAGTGGTATAAAAATGAAGACATATTTTTTAATTTTTGGTAGAACTGCTATTATAAGTGGAAAGACCCATATTGCAGATATTTCTTTTGAGAAAAAACATCCCAGTAGATACATAAGGAACACAGGGGGTTTCCCACCTATGTTTTTCTTGATTTTTATGAATTCATAGATTGAAAGTAGATAGAAGAGCAGGCATATAGCCCAGCCTGATGCATCTTGAGTAAGTATAGTTATGAAGAACGAAAAGCACAAAAGAATCGCTGCGGTAAGTCCTGATGAACGATCGAGCAAGTTATATATTCTATACACAATTAATATGGAGATGGAGGACATAATTATGTGAGGTAGTCTCAGTATAATTTCCTGATTTTCGATCGGGAGTTTGTTGATCAGATATTTGGAGAGAGTTATTGTTATTGACTGTATCAGCTGGAGGTCAAATTTTTGAAAATCAAGATACAAAATTTCATCTGCCCATAGGGATTTTTCCCAGATCTTCCAGATTCTCAGAAAAAATCCGGCAACCAGTAAGAATACTATGTATTTTCTCATCCGTTTTTTTTCATTGTAATTATGTTTGATTTATTCGAAGACTCATTGCCAAAATACTAGTTATTTTATTTACCAGTGTGATTTATTCTGCGTATTCATTTGTGAGAGACTTTATTTCGAAATACTTTTTGTTTTTTGTCATATCTCTGAACATATTTATCAGGGTTTGGGGTTTTTGGTTCAAGGAATACAACGCGCATGAAGTTATGGCTCTACCGTTTTCTGCGGAACATGTTTTTGAGCCGATATCTTATAGCTACTTGAAAGATATATTTTATAGGCTAATTTTGTTCGCTCTTATTAGCTTATTTGGGGATTCTCCTGCTTTGGTCAGAATTCCTAATGTTGTCTCTTCTGTTGCTACAGTTTTCGCGTTCTATGCTCTTTTTAAAGACAAAAAGGGGCTCTTTGTTATGCTTTCTTTTTCTTTCATAACAATATATTATGGGCAGATGGCTCATCCTGTTTCTTTTTCTTTCTTGTTTTACCTTATGAGTTGGATCAACTTGGAGAAAAAGAAATTTTTCAGAGCAACAGTTTACTCGCTTATTTCAATATTTTCATATTGGCCTTTTATAATTTATATTTTTCCGCTTTATATTTTGTATCTTTTGAAGACGAGAGATAAAAAACTTCTCTTTTCGATTGTTCTTTTTGTTTTCTTGGGTTTTCTTTATGTAATCGGGAACATTGTTTTGATATTCTTGCTTGATTACAGGTATTCTATAAAATATGATGGACTTGAAGAAGGATTTAATATACTTTTTGTTGGAGATGTATCATTTCCACCATTGTTTGATATACTTATTTTTCAATCAGGCATATTTTCGAGGGATATATTTTTTGTCTTTTTCTTTGTCTTTCTCTTTGGTTTGATCTTGTCTTTTAGGATTGGTTTCCCGTATTTTTTAGTTTATTTTATCTCTTTTGCTTTAGTGTATTTGTTGTCTGTATTGGTTGTAAAGTTTGTTCATCCAAGATATTTCATTCCGATTCTTATACCTTATATCTTTTGTATTTATCAGGTTGTTCAGTTTGTATCAAGAAGATCAAAGCAATTATCGTTTATTTTGGTTTCGGCTTTTGTTATTTCAAACATAATCACATACATCAAATATGTTAGGTTACCAACTCATTTTGATTTTCCTGTTCTTGTTTCTAACTTCAATCCAGAGAATGAAGAGTTGATATATATTGTTCCGTTATATGGAAAGACAAAATGGGATCTATGCATTTCAAGAGGATCATTTATTTCTCTTTTCTCTTCTAAATTTAAAAACAAAAATCTGAATTTTATTGTTGAAGAGAAGAAGTACTACGAAATTATAATATTGGGTGGTGGTTTCAGAATGGACGAACATAAGATTATTTCGGTTGAGGACGTAAATTTTCCACGGGAGATATATGTTGTGGTGAATCCCGTATTTTATCCGAATATTGGTGGGATGATCAAATGGTGGGATATAGAGTATGATAGAATAAGATCACTGAATAAGCGAGTTGAAGAATTTCTTATTTCATATGGTGTTCAGAAGGTAGAATCAAATGTTGGTTTCATTGGTTTTAGTCACAGATTTGAGAGTAAGGAAGATTTTAGGAACTTGGTATATGCTGTTTCTAGAATTATATCCGGAAAAAGTAGGGGCAAGGAGGAGATTTTTTCATTTTAAATATCTGATTAGATTTTCTTTTGATATTTTTAGATGTATCTGATGGGTAAATTCATTGTTTAGTATGTTTAATGCATGATCTTGTTTTTCTTATGGTTTTGATTAGTTTTTATCTGATATTTTTACCTGATATTATATATTTCTTGTCTTATGATTTTTTCATATATTTTTTGTTTTGCTTTCGGAAAGGCAACTGTGGGAGGTAGTATGCCAAACATATGCTCACCTTTTAGCATTTCTTGCGTATAGAACAATATGAGTTCCTCGTTCAGGAGTATGGGATTTTCAATCTCCCATGTGATCAATCTTTGGCTTTTTGTGTCTTCTTGTAAAAGTAATTTTATGATGAGTCTATCTTTTTTTCTTTCTTGTGGATCTACGCTGTACATAAATTTTCTGACAATCTTAGAAACATAGTTTCTTATGGGAGTGCCGTTGATGTGTATCAGAAATGGTGTTAGGTCTTTCATAATTTTCGGTATACGAAGATAGCTTCTGAGTTCAAAGGATTTGTCAGCGAATAATCGGGGTATTGTAGCTACATCTATGGTATGGATTGACAAATAAGATTGATTCAAGATTTTCTCAATTTTTGCTTCTGTATATATCCATTCCCTTCCATCCCAATATATATTTAGAAGACTGGTGTAAGTAGGAGAACTTGAGATAAGATAGAGCAAAGACTTTAAACTTTTTGGAACCATGTAGAAAATAGATTCGTAAAGTATGTAAACTCTTTTTGATATAGAAGATTTGAGATCAGATATAATAGTTTCGCTTGTAGTTGTTTCAATTCCTCCGGGTTGAATGATTAGAACTTTTTTCTCTTCTGCCAGAGGATTATATTTTCTCCATATTTCAATAACTGATTTTGTATCAGCTGATATATCAAGATAGTCTATTTGATTGTTTATGCTGTACAGAACAAACCTTTCAAGCAAATTTGGGGGAAGATATGCTAGGTTTATAATTTTTTTCACACCGAGCTTATGGAGGTCAAATTTGTGTATTTCGTTTATATCCATCTGAAGTATCAGGGGTTTTATTTTGGTCTTCTCGTAGATTCTTCTTGATACTATTTCGAGCTTCTGAATATCTCTACCAGATATTATCAAATCACATAGTTTTGATAGTTTCTCAGATACAGACTTTCCTATGAATCCGGTTGCGCCATAAAGAAGTACCATTGAATCAATATTATTATTCTCTGGAAGAACTTAGGGATTTTAGCAATTTTACCTTATTCAGATTAACTTTTTATTTTGGGGTTTAAATTTAATTTGGAGATCCAAAATGAGATTGCTTTTTTTCAATCCGATACCAAATCTCGGTTTATCTCTTGGAGCTTTCAGGAGCTTTTACGCACCAATGCCACCGCTATGGATAGGATATCTTGGGGCAATAGCGAAAAGATATACAAACGATATACTGGCAATAGACAACTCTATTGAAAGATTAGATTTACAGAGCGTGTTCAGCAGAATAAAGGAGTATTCTCCAGATATATTTTGCATATCTGTTCTAACTCAAACTGCAAGTTTTGCATACAAGCTAGCAAGAGCTGTTAAGGAGAATATTGGTTCTTTTGTTATTATGGGTGGTCCGCACGCTTCATATTTTGCACAAGAAATAATCTCTCGGAAGATAGCAGATGCTGTTGTAATTGGTGAGGGTGAAGAAACTTTTGCAGAGATACTTGAAAATTTTGATGATATAAGAAGAGGCAACTTCCGAAACATAGATGGTGCTGTCTTTTTTTCAGGAGAAGAGGTAAAACGGAGGCAGAGGATAAGAGATCTCAATTCTATTCCTTTTCCCGCATGGGAACTTTTGGAGAAATATTTCAGGTATTATAAACCACCGGCTCCAATAAAGCCGGGAAGTGTTCTTACTTTTCTCGCCTCAAGGGGGTGTCCGTACTCTTGTAATTTCTGTATGGTTCAACTTGGTAGGAAATATACGATAAGATCACCGGAGAACATCTGTGATGAAATTGAACATTTTTGTGATAAATATGGTACTGAGCATTTTCTATTCTGTGATCCTCTTTTTCCTCCATCAAAAAACAAGGGTTTAGAAATTCTCCGATATATAAACAAGAGGGGTATCCAGAAGATAACAACATGGAGTATAGAAGCTCGGGTTGATATAATAGATTATGAGTTAGCTGTTGCTCTAAGAGAGAGCGGTTGCAATCTTGTTGCGCTCGGTATAGAGGGCGGAGATGATCTTATACTGAAGAACGTAAACAAGGGAATAAAGACTGAACAGGTAATATATGCGGTTCGGGCTCTTAAAAAAGCGGGTATCAGAACTATGGGTCTTTATATGCTTGGAACTCCCGGAGAAAACGAGGATCTAACTATAAAAACAATAAAGTTTGCTAGATCTCTCAAGACACATGGGGCAAAGTTTGCTATAACGGTTCCGTATCCTGGAACGGAGCTCTATGAAAAGTACATAAAAGATAAATACTCTTTCTCAGATGATCATTGGGAATTTTTCTCTCCTTATACCGACTCTCCTCCATACAGAATGATCTGGACATCTGTTTCTCCCAAAAAACTAGTAAAATTTCAAAAGATGGCCTATATTTTGTCTAATATATCTATCAGGAATATTGCTATATATCTGATTGAGAGACCCTCTGAAGTTTTCGGTACTCTTGTACACCTTTTGTTCGGTTTTTTTCTCAAAGTTCTCACTAAATTCAGGGTATCTCTAAGATTTTTTAAACATCCAAATAAGTTTATAGTTTTTAAAGATTATGGAGCTAAAAACCGTTATCTTAGGCAAGATTCTATCTGATGACCTGACCGAGTACTTGAATCTGTTCAGAATAAATTTTCTATTCAGATACAGTTCTGAGTAAGCTTTCATCTCAAGTTCCATGATTTCCTTCTCTTTTAGGAGATGGGTTTCGTATCCGATAGGATGTTCTGGGTATATGCAGTCTTTGAGCATAATTGAGTATTCCATAAAGTCATCGAAGGTTTTTCTGAAAAGCGTTATCTTATATCTTTCAGGAAAATACCAAGCTGGAGAGCCTGGTTCAATGTTTGGCGGAAAAAAGCTGGCTGAAACATCAAGATCTATTAGATACTTTGCAAATTCTATTGTCTTGTATGCATCTTCCGGTCCTTCAAAAGGGAATCCTGCAGAGAGAAAACAGCATACATGTATTTTTTTTCTTTTTATTTTATTTATTGACTCTATTATTTCATCGTTGGAGTAGTTACCTCTTCCGTTCATCCTTCTGATGCGTTCAACTGCGGATTCTGGAGAAATTTCTATAGTGCTCATCTCAGGGCAGAACATTTGACTTATGTTTTTTATCATATTATCTGATGGAATAGAGCCTCCCCAGGAGCCAAAGACTATACCCATGTTGAGCTTGTGTCTTACAGCTCTTAGCTCATCAAAAAGTTCATCATAGAACTTTTCAGAAAAAGGTTTTGGATCAAATTGTATATATAGGAGATCAAAACCCATATTTTGGAGATTCAGTATGTCTCGGACTACTCTTTTTGGACTGCGGAACAAAGGTTTGTCTATTCCTATTTTCTTAAAGTTGTATGAATTTGCACAGCAGTTTGAGCAAAACATTGAGCATCCTCTTCCTACAAACAGAAAGTAAAATTTCTTTGGTATATATTTGGAATTTATTACTGTGAAGTTACCAGTAGATGTTGTTGTTTTCAGATAGAAATCTTTATTCTCTATCAGATCAAAATTATAAAATTCAAGGCGATCAATATTCTCTGAAGTGTCTGCGAATTTAGACGGTAGTAAGATTTTCTCTCCGTTTTTGTAGACTAAATTTGGTACGAGGCTTTTATCTTTGTTCCAGTTCTTGACTAGCTCGGAGAACGGGATCTCACCCTGTCCAACAATAACTCCATCTACGAAGGGAAATCTTTCAAGTATATCTTTCGCAAAAATTGATGCGGTCAGTCCTCCTAAAATAACAACAGCTCCTTTTGATTTGCATATCATTGCTACTTCTATTGAGTCATAGATATATGGATACCAGTGCATATCTACTCCGACGAAATCTGGTTTGAATGAATCAAGGTATTTCTCAAGCGAAAAAGATTTGTTCAATTTTTTCTCAAGACCGAGATTCAGTATTCTTACTTCGTGTTTATCTTTTTCCAATTTATCACCTATGGAGATCAATCCCATAGGCATTATTGTGTAGTAATTACCATCTTTTGCATTGAGACCAGGATGTATAAGAAGAATTCTTGCCATATCGTATTATATTAGGAATTTCCATTGTACATAATTCTAATAGAGCTTTTATTGTGTTTGACTAAATTTTAGACATGAAAGTTCATGGTTGAAAGTTCGTATTCAAGCTGAGGTTTACTTTATTTCCAAAACAAATATAGAACATCTGGTTGTTTGTAAGATTAAATTTAAATATATGGCTCGCTCAGTCCTTAAATATTTTTTGATTATTCTTGTTATCTTATTTTCTCTTGAAATAATTTCAAGGCTTTTTTTCTACTTTGTTCCAAAAGCTCTGATCTCTATGAACTTACCATTACCTAACATTATTCAAACGATGACACACGTTATGGTCAAGAACGTTGTTGAGTTGCGAAATTTAGATGAGCAGATAGGTTCAACAATACCTCATAAGGAACTCGCGTATGTTTTCAAACCAGATCACAAGTTTTACATCAGAAATCCTTATGGTCAAGATATACTTTATGAGACAAAAGATTTATTTGGCGATGGAGAATTCGGTTTGAGAGATGATGGTATAGACAAGGAGCTTTTTGCTTTGGCTGTTGGAGATTCTTTTACCTTCTGTATGCACCTTGATATGAAAGACTGCTGGGTTGAGATCGTGGAAAATGAGAGCAACCTTGATGTAATAAATACAGGTGTTTATGGCTGGGGAACATATCAGGAGCTTTTGATGTTAAAGAAAGTTTTTCAGAAGCTTGGAGATAGAAAGCAGAGTATAAAGTACATCTTCTGGCAAATAACATTCACAGATTATCAAGATGATCTTTGTTTTCTTGAAGGCAAGATGTGCAATATTTTTTCTCCTCTGTTTATATATACTCCTGCCAACAGTGCTTTGGGGCTTATAAATTATTCATTCCTTGTAGGATTTATTTTAACTCTGTATGATGTAGTAAAATTTCGTTTCACTTTTGATGAACAACCAAGAGAACCGGATGCAAAAGTCTTCAATGAAGCAGAAGATATATGTCAAAATATAGGTTGTAAGCTTATCATAATATACTCATATAGATCTATTGTGAAGCCAAGGCTTTGCTCAAAATACAGATGCATTTATCCGAAATATACCGAAGACATGTTTATACCAAACGATAGGCACCACAATCCAAAGGGTTCAAGGTTCCTCGCTCAACAGATATTAGACTTCGTACATAATGAAGAGAGAAAGCAGAATTAAGCTAATAGGTTTCCTGATAATTTCTCTAACGCTTTTTTTCGTCTCAATACATGCTTACAAAGGAATAAAAAGTCTTGGTATAACAACTGGTGAATTTATATATGTCAAAAATTTCGGTTCAGGTAACGAAAAGTCTTTTGAGATTTATTACGATGATTTCCCACCAGCTGTGATGCGAATACCCGGTTTTGGGGATGTTTCTCTAATTTCAAGTCAATACAATGTAGGATATTTATCATCTTTTGTTCTGAAGACTATATGGAACTTAAAACTTGACCCATTTTATCTGAGACTTTTCAATTTGATCACATATATAGTTTGTTCTTTTGTGGTTTATGTTTTGCTCTCAAGGATATTTGATTTCTGGATATCTGTTCTTGGGACCATTGCATTTCAGATGCATATAGGCTTTATTTCATATATCTATGAGATGAACCCGATCATACTTTCATTTTGTATGTTTTATTTAGCGCTTCTTTCAAGCAATGTAAGGATAAAAGTTCTTTTTCTGATCTTGGCTTTGCACCTCAATACCTCTTGGTTTATTCTCTTTTTGCTAATTATGTATTTTATTGGTAGGAGATTTTTTGAAGGTATGAATTATAAAATGTTCGGTTTGCTAAACTTTTTCGCTCTTGTATTTCTTGTGCTTGTTCCGATTCTAATATTGCTTATGCATCCGGATTTATCAAATTTGTATTATGGTCAGCTCGGAGAAAAAAGAGATACTTTTGTAGAGAAATTGAAGGTCTTCATCTATCTATTCACATTCCCGCATGTTATATTTCTGAATATAAATCTGATTTCTTTTGTTATATCATTGATTCTTCTGGCATCAGGTAAGGTGAGAGATAAAGTGAAAGAAGTGATATTGATTATAAATATTACAGGTCTTATAATTTTTGTTGCTTCTCTGATTTTCCTATTTTTTGTTGTAAATGATAGAGAGATTGTTTTTGATAGATTCTCAAGATGGAGAAAATATTTTTCTATGTTTACTCCATTTTGTTTTTTCCCGATATTGTATGTCCTTGGCAGAGCCAAGAAGCTTGTAGGTTTTGTTTTGATTGTGTTTTTTATTGTTCTATCAGTTCTTATATCTTCCGCTGATTTTTCAAGAGATCCTAGATCTGAGATGAAGGGGGAAAGATCGGAGTTTTTTCTGAAAATAGGTTATGGTTCTCCTTTGCAGATTCAAAAGGAGGTAACAAATTTTCTCATTCAGAATTTAGATGATGAGAAAATGTTATTCATTTCTGCTCCTCTTTCGGTTGGCTTTCCCTATGTTCTTTCAGAAGGTAAGTTGAATATAGATTATTTTGTCTGTCATCAGGTTCTCGGAAATGTTCAGAGAAATATCAAATTCATAAGATCAAGATACAGAGCAATTGGATTTGACCTATCATGTTCGGCTTACGGAGTTTCTTTTGAGGATATGCAGAAATATCTTGAACCGAAAGAGGTTTTTAAATTTGGAGAACATTTTGTAATTTTCTTTTTATAATTTTTTAGTGATTTTTTCTATCTTTGTTTCGTTTAATCTATTTAGCGATTTTTTGATTGCTTTGGTATATAGGTGCTCTGATAATTCTAAATAATTCTAAACTTCAAAAATATGTGCTATGTATGATTCTCTGAAAGTTCTAAATCTGTTCATAATAGTCCAGACATATATTTTCAGGTAGTTTATAATCCATTTTGTTTTGAAATTTGTTTTCTTTTCTTTTCTCATTTCTCTCCATACGTGTGGAACTTCTGATATTCTGTAACCTTTGTAAAACGATTTGCATGTAGCTCTCATTGCCCACTCAAATCCATCACCTTTGACTCCTACATCTTCAAGAACTTTCTTTCTGAACATTTTGAAGGTGTTGGTGATGTCTTTTGTTGGTATTCCAGTGATGTAATGAAGGGAAACCCCTGTCATTTGAGAAGCTAGCTTTTTCAATAGGTTGCCATTTAGATATCCACCTCCTTTTGAGAATCTTGACCCACAAACTATGTCTGACCCTTCTTTTATTTTTTCTATCATTTGGTTAATAGTTTTTGGATCATCTGAGAAATCTGCGGTCATAAAAACAATGGGATCTCCTGTGCAGTGCTCCAGAGCAGTTCTTATTGCGTTGGGAACACCACTTCCATATTTGTTCTTCAGAAATTTGATTTCATCGTTGATATCTGAGAAGTTCTTTACAGCTTTTTCAATATAGCGAGCAACATCTGAGCTTTTTTCATCATACACAGCTATGATTTCTTTCTGAATAGGTACGCTCTGCAAAATATGGTTTATTAAAGCAGGTAGTAGATCTTTTTCATCTTTAAACGGTATAACTATGCTTAGTTTCATTCCTGAAAGTTCTGATTAAAGTTGGTTTTGAGATATTCAATAACTTTTTTCGCAATATAATCTTGTGCCTTTTCATTATGATGTTCTTTCATAAACATATCTTCTGTATAGTTTAGTCTAACACAATGATATGAGCTACATATTCGCAGGTTCTTAACATAGTTGTAAGCCGGTATCAGTATAACTTCGCATGAGCATACATCTTTGATGTTCTTCAAATAAGTTGTTTCTGGTTCCATAAGGTAGGAGTATGTTTTTCTGGTTTGAATTGAATCAATAACAGTTTTAAATACGCCTATAATATAGAAGTTGCCCAAAAATGTATCTTCAAAAAGAAAAGATGTGTTTGGTGAGAAAATGTTGCAGTTTTTTCTGTGTAGATAGCACTGGTCATCGAGGTAATCTGTGAAATTGAACATAAGGAATACAAACTCTGGTTTCTGATTATATCTTCTCAAAAAATATTCAAGGATTTTGTACTGCTGGTATGTGCCTGTTCCGGGAGTTCCTAAGTTCAGAACATCTTTTCCTGTTTCATTTTCTATTATCTCTACCCAACATCTGCTCATTTCAATAGAATAGCAGAATGCGTAGGAGTCACCAATTGCGATTGCCCAGAGTTTTTTATCTATTCCGTCATCCCGAGCTCCAAATTTTCCGTCTCCAAAAACATCTATGGTTCTGTAAGATACAGAAGGTATATCATTGCTTATTTCTTTTGCTTGGTAAGATATATTGATGTTCGGTTTTATGACAAATCCAAGTTCTGGATGCTTTGTTGAAAAGAATCTCTCATCTGAAAGAACTTTTTCTCTAAGTGAATTTATGTTAACTGAAAGAGGAGCTATTATTTTGAAGGAAAGGAGATTATAACCCAGAGTAAAGAAAAATCTCAAGAATATTTCTAGAGCCACAACAACAAGAACTATTCCAGCTACAAGCTTTGTTTTTTTCATATTTTAACTTCTAAATCTCTAAACTCTGTTGTATTATCAAAACTTACCATTTTAATATTGCTTCATTGTTCGGTGTGTTTATTATTTGCTAATTTGTTTTTTCTGAAACTAAAATCTAATGAATGGATGATGAAATTTCTTCTTGTAAATCCTGCCGATCTTGAAAGAAAAATGTTTGGATTTCTTCAGCCGCAATCGCTTGGTTATCTTGCTTCATCTATTATAATGAATGGCTATGATGTTCAGATAATTGATGCTGCGAAAGATAGGATTAGTCCAGAGAAATTAGCAACAATAGTAAAGAGAGAGAAATTTGATGTTGTTGGTTTTTATGTTCTGAGTCCGCTAATTAGATCTGTGAGGCAATATTCGGATGAGATAAAAAAGGTTTCACCAGATACCATAATAGTTGTGGGAGGTCCGCATCCAACTTTTGAACCTGAGCATACATTGTATTTTCTCAAAAGTGTAGATTTTGCTTGCGTGGGAGATGGTGAGGAAACTTTGATAAAAATAACAAAACAGAAACATAACGATATACCGAATCTGGTTTGGAGGAAAAACGGTGAGATAGTAGTAAATCATAGGGAGTTTGTTGATGTAAACAGATACCCTTTGCCAGCTTGGGATCTTGTAAGGCCAGATACATATCCACCATTGCCAATAGGCATATTTTCTGAAAAAACAAAAATAGCTCAAATAGTAACAACGCGTGGATGTCCATATCCTTGCTCATTCTGCGGTGTTCCAGCTATATCAGGTAAAATTATCAGAACAAGAGAACATAAATATATAATATCTGAGATAGAACTTCTGGTTTCCAAGTATAGGATGGAGGAGATACATATAATAGACGATAACATTACAATTGCTCCAAGAAAATGGTTAATTGGACTTCTCAATTCTCTTATTGAAGCAAATTTTCCGGTGAGGTTTGCTCTGCCGTCTGGAATAAGAGTTGATCTCGTTGATGAACAGATACTTGAGCTTATGAAAAAAGCTGGATTTTATGCTTTTGCTCTTGGTATTGAGTCTTATAATCAAAAGACTCTTGATTTTATGAAGAAAAAACTAAGCATCCAGAAAGTAATAGATAAACTGAAACTAATTGAGAAGTATAAATTCCATGTTCAGGGGAACTTCATTATTGGTTATCCAACTGAAAACTTAAGAGACATGGTCAGAACAATTTCTTTCTCGCTTTCTGCTCCCATAAACAAGGCTGGATACTTTATATTCAATCCTTTTCCCGGAACGGATGAGTGGAGAAATATAAAGGGAAAATATCCGATTGAAATGTGGGATAAAATAATTTCTACTTTCAATCTGTATCGTTCTTCAAAATTTGTGGAAAGAAAAGTTGGTTCTCTTATTCTGAGATTTATTCAGGCTTTTGCTTATTTTGCTTTTTATGTAAGGCCAAAATTTCTTCTTAAGAATTTAAGAAAGATCAAGTCAATAGCTCAGCTTAAAGTTATATTCAGAATCATTTCCTCTATTCTTACATCCTAAATTGCAAGATTTATTTTGTTTCATTTTAGCTAGTAAGCTTTGTTTTGCGGTGATACTTGTATGCTTTACCAAGAAATTCATATAATGAAATTAATAGCCTGGAAGCTACCTGTGTTGTTCTTATGTGGATCTGAGATATTGGTAGAGCAAATTAGATATAATGATTTCTATTTGGAATTATTGTATTTCTTTGGTGTAATCATATTATTCTGAACTTTTTTCTAAATCTATGTTTTGTTTCAATTCTATATCATATCTTTTGCTTTCTCACCAACATTGAGCACCAGATCTATTGCTGAAAGATTAGGTATAAATTCTCCATGAAGTTGCGGGTATACAGGATGCTCAAACTTTTGCCAAACTATCTCTATTCCTTCTCTTGCAAAAGCGCTTTCATCAAGATATTCTCTTGCTCCTACACCAGATATGTAGATCTTACCGCCAAGTTCCTTGCATATTGCTACAAGTCTCTCTGTTTTTGTTTTTTCTATTCTCAGCGATGAGGAGAGGATGAATTTTGATTTTACTTCGAATATTTCTGCCAAGATTTTTACTGAATCTATATTTGCATCAACGAGTTTTTCATATTGTTCAGACCAGAGTTTGTTGAATTTTTCTATCATGTGAAAGTGTTGAGCTTTTGAGTAGTATGTTTTCAGTGTGTTTCTGTGCTGTTTTTGCCAGGGTATTGAGTTTTTAATTACAACTTCATTTATTTTCTGTCCGAAATTATGTAGAACAGGTATGGTGAGCCATATGATCTGACCGTTTGTTCCTTTGACTCTGTTTCTGTTTTGCCATTCGTTTTTTTTGAACTGAACATCATCAAGAAACACAAAAACATCAGCTAGTTTCATCTTGTGTATGTATCCAAGATAAGGTAAGTATTGCGGTTGGTGTATTGAAACTGCTATGTCTTTCATTTATATAATTGCTTATTTTTGTTTATGTAATTCATATTCAGAATGAGCTTTTATGGAATTTTCTGATTCTTTGAGATTACTTAATTTTTATCTGTTAGAAATCAGTTATAATATCTATCACTTCAAATTCTGCGCCGTCTATTTGAGAGGGTCTGAGTTTGGCGAACATCTTGGATCTTCCGACAAACGGCTGAATTTTTTTAGCGTATCCAAAAGCGATCATCGGTATTCTACCATTTTTAGTTTTAGCATAGAGTTTGATGTGTTCTCCACCTACAATTTTTGATTCAACAATATCACAGTCAATTATGAACAAAGGCAAAGGATTTCCTTCTCCAAAAGGTTCGAGTTTAATTATCTCGTAGATTGATTGATTATCTATTGTATCAAGAACAATATCGTCGTCGTAATCAAGAATTACATTCAGGGAGTTTTCAAGGTTTTTTCTGATTTCCATTTCAAATGCGTGTTTGAAATCTTCTATTTTGTCTGGATCAAGCGATATTCCGGCTGCTTGGGCATGGCCTCCGTATTTTCTAAGAAGTGGAGAGACTTTTTCAAGTATTCCCATTATGTTGAGAAAATCTGGTGATCTGATTGATCCTCTTGCTTCATCTTTTCTTACGGATATTACGCATGTTGGTTTCCCGGTTTTTTCAAGCAACCTTGCGGCTACAAGACCTACTACTCCTTCCGGCCAGTCTTCTCCGTAAGCAACTATACAGTGTTTTTGATTATCGTCGGCTATCCCAAGAAGTTCTATTTCATCTAAGATAGCTTGGACTTTTTCTTTTCTCCACTGGTTTGCTTCTTCTATTTCATCTGATATTTCAGATACTCTCTTTGGGTTTTGTTCTGTGAGTAGTTTGAATGATATTTCGGGTTTTCCGGCTCTTCCAGATGAGTTTATTCTTGGTATGATTTTCATTTGCAGATCATATGTATATACTTCTTTGAGGTTATTCCTCTGCACCAGAGCGCGTAGTCCGAGGTTTCCTGTTCCTTGCGAAAGAATATCAAGACCATATTTTACAAATATTCTGTTATCTCCAATCAGAGGAACCATATCTCCAACAGTTCCTATGGAAAGTATGTCAAGATAATTTCTGGGTTTTGGTGTTTGAATACCCAATTTTCTGAGAACAGAACGAGTTCCTGCAACGAGCTCAAACGCAACGCCAGCACCCGAAAGAAAAGACAATGCACTTTCTTCTGGTATTGTTTTTGGATGAAGTATAGCGTAAGCCGATTCCGGTAAAGAATAGTCCATATGGTGGTGGTCGCAGACTACAACATCTATTCCAAGAGATTTGGCGTAAGATATTTCAAAATGATTTCTTACTCCGCAGTCTGCTGTTATGATAAGTTTAACTCCGTTTCTATATGCATCCTGTATAAAATCTTTGGAGAGTCCGTATCCTTCTTTGTCTCTTGATGGAACTTTTGTTATAATCAAGTCGTTTGTCATTCCTGCATCTGTAAGAAAGTTGTGTAAGATAGCTGCGGCGGAGATTCCATCTGCATCTGCATCTGAAAATATACCTATTTTCTCTCTGTTTATTATTGCTCTCGCGAGTCTTTCAGAAGCTTTCTTCATATCTGGAAAAATAAAAGGATTTTCGGCATCTTCTATTTTGGGATTGAGAAATTTTTCCGCTTTGGTTGGAGTGTTCTGTCCGCGTGATACAAGAATTTTTGAAACAATACTCGGTATCCCTAGCTCATTTGATATTTTCTCAGCGACTTCCAAATCAACTGATTTTCTTCTCCATCTCACTCTTTTTTTGAGAGCGGGCATCGTTTGAGAGTTTTGTTTTATTTAAGTTTATTATTATGCTAGGCAGTTTCATGTTTTTACTGTAATTTTATTTCACTTTTCTAAAATTGAACATCTGGTCTTCCGAGAAACTAAATACTTTGAGATGGATAGTAAAACCTACGAGACATATAGTACAATCAATAATAAGGGCAACAGGGAGCGAGATATAGATAATAACAGAAGAAAGAAGGGCAAGGTTTATATAGTCGGTGGAGGACCGGGGGATTTTTTGCTTGTAAGTTTGAGAGCTATTAAATTACTTCAGGAGGCCGATGTTGTAATATACGACCATCTTGCTCCTGAGATTGCTGTTGAGCTATTTTCATCTGGAGAGAAAATTTATGTTGGAAAAGAAGCTTCAAAGCATACATTGAGTCAGGATCAGATAAATGATCTGCTTGTAAGGTATGCTTTGGATGGAAAAAAAGTGGTTAGGTTCAAGGGAGGAGATCCATTTATTTTCGGTAGAGGCGGGGAAGAATGCGAATATCTGCGAGAACATGGCATAGATTTTGAAGTTGTTCCAGGTATATCTTCTTTTTACTCTGCTTTGGCTTATGCAGGTGTTCCTGTAACTCATAGGGATTTCGTATCATCATTTGCTGTTGTAACTGGGAGTGAAGCCGAGAAAGAAAGTTCTGCGATCGATTTTTCTGCACTATCGAAATGTGGAACTGTTGTGTTTCTTATGACTGTAAAACCTTTACCGAAGATAGTCAATGAACTTAAAAAATATATTGATCCAAAAACTCCATGCATAATAGTCCAGAATGGAACTCTTGCTAATCAGAAAGTTGTTTTGGGAACTCTTGAAGACATATTACAGGAAGTTGAGGAAAACAAGATATCTCCACCTGCCATATTTGCTGTAGGTAGAGTCTCTGCTCTTTCTAAAAAATTAAGGTGGTTTGAAGAAAAAGCTCTGTTCGGTAAAAAAATAGTTATAACGCGTCCGATTGATCAGTCATACCAGTTTGCGGTTATGATTTCTGAAAATGGAGGTTATCCGATACTTTTTCCTTCAATAAAGATAGAAAGTGATGAAAACCACAGAAAAAACATAGGAGATTTTTGTGCTTTCATCGGTGGTCTAGATGAAAAAGAGAGAAGAAATTCTGTAATTGTTTTTACAAGTCAGAATGGTGTGGAGATATTTTTCAATACAGCTTTGGAGTTGGGCTTCGATTCACGCTTGTTTTTTGGTTTTAAGATTGCCGCTGTTGGGGAAAAGACAGCATATTCTTTGAGGAAATTTGGAATAATACCGGATCTGGTACCTTCTGACTTTTCAACTCAGGCGCTTGCGAATGAGCTTATAAGAAGCGAGATAAAAAATGTGTTCTTTCTGAGAGCCCAAGGTGTTAGAAACATAGAGTCTGAACTTGAGAGAAACGGAAAGTTCGTTAAAAATGTTGATATATATAGGATAACCAAACACAATCATACAGAAGGAGATGTGAAAAAGCTTACAGAAGCCGATCCAGATATTCTGACATTCACATCCTCCTTGTCTTTTGAATTTTTTTCTGAATTGTTTCCGAAGGAATGGATTATGAAAAAAGTAATAGCTTGCATAGGAAGGGTCACAGCAAAGACTGTTGAAAGAATTCTTGGAAAATATCCAGAAATAGTTTCAGAACATCACACAATAGAGGCCTTGTTTGACAAAATTCTGGAATATTCAGCAAGAAATGGTACGAATTCCTGAGTTCTGCATAATTTGAAAAATTCGTGAATTTTTGGTTTGTATCTGAAATATATCTTTTATATCTCATTCTATGGCATGTTTTAATTAAAATTATCAAAGTGATATTTAGGTTCTATAATGTTCAACCGTCAAAAGATTTTCCAGAATTTGCCGTTTCTCTTGTTTGCGAAGATGATCAAGGAAATTTTTCAACGATTGGCAGATATTCTGAGAAAATCCTTCTGAGCAAATTTTCGGTTAAGGAGCCATTTTTGCTTTGGAATCCCGAGTACTCTTTTTCTCCCGGCTATCTCAAAAGATATCCAGTCATTGTTGGTGATTGGAATTTGAATTTTTATATCGTACTTCAGAATATAAATAAATTCAGTGTTATTTTCACAGATGGAGTTGGTTCTCAAAATCTTTCTGGAAGGATTCCAGCAAAAGTTGTGGGTGTTCCACTTTTTGTTCTTTATGTTGATGTTTTTTTAAAAGAAAATCTCAGTTCTGTGATGAAGAAGAAAAAGATAGATATACTTTTTGTAGGTAGTCTGAACCCTGGTATTCACCAAGCCAGAAATAGACTATTGAAGAAAATATTGACTATTCCAGAGGATTACAGGGTAGTTGTTGCATCTGGACTTTATAACAATGATCTTTACTCAGATTTGCTATCAAAATCAAAGATAGTTTTCAATTATTCTGTGAGAAATGAGATGAATATGAGAGTTTTTGAGGCCATGAAAACAGCGTGTTGCCTTTTCCTTGAAGATAATAATATTGAAACTTGGTGGTACATTAGGAAATTTGAAGATGCTGTTGCTTACAATGAGGCAAATTTAATTGATCTCGTTCTTCGCTATATCCAAAATGATAATGAAAGGGAAAGGGTAGCTATTTCTGGATACAACTCAGTGGGAAAAATAACTAAAAGTTATGTATACAAAAAGATTTGGGAAGAAATAAAGGATGGAGTATTTGATACTTACAATTCCAATTTTATTTCTGAGGTTTCATCTTTCAGAAGTTTTGTGAACCACCTTTTTAACTTTCCCATTTGTATAAATGATCAGAACTTGGACTATGCGGAAAACTGGGGACTATCTCTCGCTGAGAAATCAGATACTTTTGTCAGATCTTCCGTTCTCTCGGATCTTTCTTTTATGTATACGATTTCTGCTTCTAAAATAGATGATACGAACAAAAAAAGGTATATGCTAGATAAGGCTATAAAATATATAAATTCAGCAGTTGCTTTTTCTCCAAGATCGTTGATTTATTGGTATAATTTAGCTTTCTTAAATTACTCTGCGAAAAACATAAGAGAGTTTCAAATCGCCTGCTCAAATTTCTTGAAGATTGCAAATACTTTGAGTCCAGGAGAATCAATGAAAGAAATAAGAGGATATCCAGAACCTTTCTCCCCGATTATTTTCTCGCATTACACTTTTTTCAAAAGCTACATAGATTTGATCTGGGTTCAGAACTTTGAGAAAACCGATTTTCTTAGAAATGAAATTCTAAGGGTCTTGATGACACAGCTTTATGTTTTCCTCTCAAATGTCTCGCTTGATTATGGTGATCTGAAAGAGTCGGAGAATTTCTGCAATCAAGCTATAAGCATTTTTCAAGGATTTTCTGATCTATATTATCTTCTTGGGAAGATAAAGATGGCTCAGGGAGATTTTCAATCTGCTTCTTTGATATATACAAAGGCTTATGAGATGGATCCGTTTTTTGTTGATAAGTGGCCTGAGGTTTTATCTGCACTTTTACTTTCTGGGAACAAAGATAAGTTTGAAGATTTGTTGAAAGAAATGAAATTGATATCTAAGAGACTTTACATTTTTTCCGGGCGAACTTTGAGTTTATCTGTTGGGCAATTTCAAGAAAACATTGTGATAAAATCAATCAGAGATCTTATAAATGAATACATTTTGGAAAATGAAAACCGATAATCTTGGAGTTGCAGAGAGCATAATTCTTGGAGCTATTCAAGGATTGACAGAATTTCTTCCTATATCAAGTTCTGGTCATCTTGCTTTGTCAAAACATATCCTGGGTGCAAATATACAGAATCCGCTTGGGTTTGACATAGCTTTACACATAGGTACAACATTTTCTGTGATTTTTGTTCTATGGAGCGATATAGTTTCAAGGATAAAGTCAAGGGAAAATCTTTTGGGAGTTCTCGTGGCATTTGCTTGTACGGTTCCGATTGCTCTTCTTCTGAAAAATTTTGCTGAACTGGTAGAGGTTGAGACAATTTATCTTTCTGTATCTTTCCTTGCAGGAGGTTTGATTTTGATTCTGTTTCCTAAATTCAAATTTGAATTTGGTTTTTGGAAATACGTATTCATAGGAGTTATGCAGGGGGTTTCTGCAATACCCGGTATATCAAGATCTGGAACAACTATATCTTCTTCTATGTTTTCTGGTATGAATCCACAAGATGCTTTTGGTTTTTCTTTCTTTCTCTCAATTCCTACCATATTATCTGCCATAGCGTACGAATCTTTTGAGATCTTCGTTAAGGGGGAGACTTTTGGAGAATCTGTTGGTTTGGTTGAAATTGTTTCCGGTATAGTTTCATCTTTTGTTTTTGGTTGCGTTTCTCTTTTGATTTTAAGAAAAATAGTTATTGCTAAAAAGCTCTGGGTTTTTGGAGTGTATATGCTTTTTGTTTCTGTTTTCACATTTTTGTATTCAGTGTATTGAGAGTATAGTAGAACAGAACGTTTTTTTCTCTGAATTTTTCTTTCATGTGGAGAATGGCTGACAGAGTTTTTGCTGTGTAAGTGAGCTCAGATTTTATTCCAAATCTTTCAAAAAACTCTTTTGCTTTGATTCCATCTTCTGTTGGATATCCATATCCTTTGCCAATAAATCCACGAATTATTTTCAGATTTGCTTTTGTATGATTTGTATTTGTGTTCAGGTCATTAACTATTTTTTTGAGTTCTTTTAGTACAAGATTGCAGAACTTTTTTACGATAAACTCTCTACAAGTTTCAACTACCTGAACACCGATGATCTGAGATTTCAGACCAACTATGTTCAATCCAGCTAAAAGTCCAGCGATCGTACCACCAGTTCCTGCTGGTAGGAAAATAAAATCTGGTTCTGGTATTTCGTTTTTTGTTATGCTCTCGTATATTTCTATTGCAGAAAGAACGAATCCAAGAGAAGTTCTTGGAGAAGAAGAGCCGGGTGGAATAAAAAATCCATTTTTGATTTTTGATAAAACGTAGGTTAAGGCAAAAGCCAAAGGCATGCTTTGTGTGAAGATGACTTTTTTTGAGTACATTTTTACTATTTCTGTTTTCTCCAAAACGTAGCTGTTGCGCATTTTGTAAAGATAAGTTGGGAAGATTACACTTATGAAATCAAATCTATCTTTGCCGTAGATTAAATTAGCTACAAGATGATGCGATCCGGTTGGTCCGAACATAAACACATTCTTTTTGTCTATTGTAGGATATAAGAATTCAAGCTTTCTCACTTTGTTACCACCATACTTGCCAAGAACATCTTCTCTCTTTATGAAGAAATTCATCCCAAGTTCTTTTGATATATCCTTGTGGAAATCTATTTTTGAGGGTATGTTTTGAGCCAGAATCTCTCTGTGAGCCGTAAGACTCTTGCGAATTCTATCTAATTCAAGCACTATTGTAATTTAGCATGGAAGAAAATTCGGTGAGACAATAACGAACATACCTGAATCTTTCCAAATTCGATCTTTTTTTGCGAGTTTATCAAATTCAAGGAGAATAATGACCGATTTTTCGGTAATGATATTTGAGAATTTCGCTCTGAATCTATAGAGCGCGCACAGATTTTTATGAAGCCTATTCATCTTGGAATGCAATTTGTAAAGCTTATCGCCGGCTTTATACGTGAATACTAAACACTGAGCTGAGTTTCAGACAAGGAACTCCCCAATGGGGAGGATGATTTTTTATCTATGTTAATTTCAAGATATAATCTTTAATATAGGTTGCAATCTACTTGTTCAAAGATGAACTTCAAACGAGAGATAGAGTATAGATGACGTTTGGTAGGATATCTATTTTTGAAACGAAATAGTAGGTCTTAAAGAAGTAGATATGTAAGTGGATATGAAACATTTTCTTGAATGGATGATTTATCTATTTGCCAGCATAAATTTCTGGAGCTATAAAGTATCAGATGTTATGACTGAAACTTATCAAGATTCAATGAACGTTTTGAAAAAGCGAGAAGCAGAACATCGATATTTCGGAACTAAGCAGGCTGATATTACTTGCTAAGCAAAGATATACGAAAGAAGAAAGGAGGTCGGGAGAGCAGTAATGTGCATAGATATAGCACGGAATTGGTTCCCAGGAGATATTAGAAGAAGTAATGAGAGAAGCATTTGTTTCTGATGTAAAGAATTGGATTTGATTCTAAATCTATCAGAAAGTAAGATAATATCAGTAATATGGGCGAGCTAAGAGAGGGAATAGGTATAGGGAATAGGTATTTAGGTAAAGTATTCTTGAAGAATCTAAGTGAGAGCCAAAAAGATAGTGTATAAACACTCAGTCCAGTTGCAGTATATATTCACAAAATGTTGAAGGAGATAGAAGGATGTTTCCAGCTGGTTGCGGAAGAGTTTCTGTTGCGATTTTATGATTTAGGTCTTTATTTCAATTCTAATTAGGTTATATCTTGATGAATTTTAATTCTTTTTCATTAATTGATTTGCTGAGAGGTAAGACAAGAGGTTTTATTTTAAATCCTTGTTATTCTGGGATTAAGTTGATTAACATATTGATTCACTCTTCCGTTTGAGTTGAGAGAAAGTTTTGGAGTCCCATCTGTTTTATCTGATCGAGTTGTGATTCAACGAGATCAAGATGTGATTCTTCATCTTTAAGTATAGATTCAAGCATTGTTTTTGTTCCGTTATCTCCGAGTTCTTCACAAATCTTTATTGCATTGTTGTATGCTTTTACGGCGTATTCTTCACCATCTTTTGATATTTTCAGTATTTCCTCTGGGTTTTCACCGATTTCCATTTCTTTGAATTTTATGCCCGTTACTTTTCCTTCAAGGAATATTATTCTTTCAATGTGTTTTTCGGCGTGTTGCATTTCTGTTTTTGCTCTGTTCATAAATATTTTGTGAAGTTTTTTATATCCCCAGTTATCGAAGAGTTCAGCTTGAACAATGTACTGAACTATAGCTGTGAGTTCATCTGAAAGTAGGTCGTTTAGCATTTCTATTATTTTTGGATTTCCTTTCATATATTATGGCGCCCCCGAGGGGATTTGAACCCCTGTTTCCGGATTGAGAGCCCGGCGTCCTAGTCCTGGCTAGACGACGGGGGCTTTCTTTCCAATTTAAGTTCAAAGCAAGAGTATCTAGCTTTAAACAAAATTTTTTAGAATTGGTGCAGATGGTAATAGTCTAATATTGCTGAGCGTGCTGTTAGATCTGACAATTATTCTGTTTGGGTTGAAAGGAATGTTTGTAGTCCCATCTCTTTTATCTGATGCATTAGAGTCTTGATTGCATTGATGTGTTGCTCTTCTTCTTTGAGAATGGATTCAAGCATTGTTTTTGTTCCGTTATCTCCAAGTTCTTCACAAATCTTTATTGCATTGTTATATAATTTGGCAACAGATTCCTCGTCCTCTATTGAATTTCTGAGTATTTCCTCTGGGTTTTCACCGATTTCCATTTCTTTGAATTTTATGCCCGTTACTTTTCCTTCAAGGAATATTATTCTTTCAATGTGTTTTTCTGCATGTTGCATACTTGATTTTGCTATTTCCATATACGTTTTGTATAGCTTTTTGTATCCCCAGCTTTGAAACATTTCAGCTTGAACAACATATTGAGCTATTGACGTGAGCTCTGCTGAAAGTAGGTCATTCAGAGCTTCTATTATTCTTGGGTTTCCATTCATTTATTTCTTGCCTCCTGATTCAACTGTTGCAAGAACATAATCAAATGTAATTCAAAATTACGCTACAATAAGTTAAGCTGAACATTTTATTCAAAAGGTACTACGGAAATGTTACGGAGAGTATTTATAATCCGAAAAGAAAACATCAAATGTAAGATTCAAATGTAAGACAAAGTTTTATGTTTGAATAGTGGCTTTAACAATAGATATTCTTGAAGCTTGATACTTCAACAAGAGATTTTTAAAATATACACTGTTTGATAAAAAAGGAGGTGAGGGTCTGTATGTTAAGGAAATACATATACCTTACCTTATTTATCAGCGGCATTGTTGCATGTACAGAAGTAGACTTCAATAAGCTTCCGCCAACTGGTCAACCCATAGTTATTCTACAAGCAGATAAAACCTACGGAGAAGCTCCTCTAACTGTTACTTTCACTGTTACAGCCATTCCTTCGCGTGGTGAGATAGAAAAAGTTATAATGGAATTCGGTGACGGCAAGTCCGCAGAGCTCAACTTTGATAAGCAAGCTGGAAAAGCTGTAACATCATACACATATCAGGCGATATCTGTTTTCACCGCAAGAGCTTCTGTTAAAGATCAGAATGGCTGGTCCTCAACTCAAATCCAGATAACAACTAATGATGCTCCAAGAATATCTAATCTTGAGCTGTTTGATCATTCAAGTAGAGAGAGGGTAACAGAGGTTGTACCGGGTACTCAGATAATCCTAAATGCTCAGTGTACAGACCTGAACTCATTTATTGCAAACATTATTGTTGATTGGGGAGATGGAACAACTCAGCAGGTATTTACATGCTCTGGGCTAGAGCACACATACAAAAGCGAGGGCAACTACACAGTAAGGCTTATTGTTTTTGACGCATCTATGCCCCAACCTCTGAGTTCCACTGCTTCAACACAGATAGTTGTAAGACGAGGTATAAATCAAGCTCCGAATATAGATGTGATGATAATATCAACTTATTCTGGTAATGCTCCCTTGCCAGTTACTCTTTTGGTTGGAGCATACGACAGAGATGGTAGCATCGTTGGGATAAAAGTGGACTGGGGTGATGGTTCTGTTGAGACTCTTGGATCCGCTCAACTTGTATCTGAAAGAGACGGAAGAAAGTTGTACAGAGTATCTCATACCTACACTAGAGCTGGGACTTATAGTGTAACTATCGTAGCGGAGGATGACAAAGGAAAAATTGGAACATTCGGTTCTCTGGTTAATGTCTTCTCACCAAAACCTGTTCTTGCAGCTACTTTTTCAGATCAACTCAATCAAAATCCAGATGGGAAAACTTACAATGTCGTTGCAACGAACTCTACCGAGCAAGTTACAATTACAGTTAATCTCTCAGCATATGATCCAGACAAATATGATATAGTATATCTTACAGAAATAACCTTCCCAGCGGAGGGCGTGACTTATGTATCCATTCTGAGACTTGGATTCATGCAAGGTTCGAATAATTATGTTCAAAGGGTTAAATGTAAAGGAAGTGGACCAACAGAAATTAATTGCACTTATTTTACTAGTGAATCTTTCTCTAATGGTCTTACAGCAGTTTTTAGAATTACTGTTTTTGCCCTAAAAACTGGAACAGTAGACATAAATATTTTTGATCAATCCTGTGTATATGATCCACAGCCGAATCAGGTGAATTTCTCACCTTCCCCTGATCCTTCTCTTGAACCATGTAATCAGATAAGGAGCAGAATCTTGGCAGATGAAAGCAGGGCTTCTTCATCTGTAAGTTTTACGGTAAGACCTCAATAGTAGATTACACGAGGGAATCCTGAACTAAGTAATACTGGATCAGGGTTCCCTCAAACTTCTATACACTAAGTTATTTCGCCAAGAATGCATGTTCTGAAATAAATCTGATTCAATTTAGATCAACTATCATACAAATATAGTGAGTGGAGCTTTTTTGGTTGTTCTGCTTTTTGGATTGGTTTCTCTATTTGCGGATATAACTTACGAGAGCATGAGAAGTGTTCTTGGTCCGTTAATTCAAGTTGTTGGAGGAAGTGTAGCATTTGCTGGTATAGCGGGTGGGCTTGGAGAGCTTATATCGTATTCCTTGAGACCTATTTCTGGCTATCTGGCAGATAAACTTAGGGCACACTGGATTTTCACTTTCATCGGATACATAATCGGTTTGTTCTCAATACCTCTGATGGGATTCTGCTCATCTGCTCAATGTGTTTTCATACTTTCACAAACAGAAAGGTTTGGAAAAGCTTTAAGAAATCCCGCAAGAGATTATCTCATAAGCACGGTTTCTCATAAATACGGAAGATCGTTTGCGATACACGAAGCTGTTGACCAAGTTGGATCTGTTTTAGGTCCTGTTCTGATTGCTTTTTTGATATCTAATTTTGGATATTCTACTGCACTGAAATCTATGTTTGTTCCCGCTACTATATCAATAATCCTTCTTTTTATAACCAGAAAATTCTATTCGGATTACATCAGTAGGAAATATCTTGGGCAGTATGAGATCTTGGACGAAAAAATTTCATATAATGGGAACCCGAAAGACGGCGAAAAAAGCAACGCGTTTGTAGGAGATGATATTTTCAAGTTGTACATACTCTTTGTGTTTCTGACAACTTTGGGTTTTTTGAATTTTCAGATCATTTCTTTTCATCTCAAATCAATAGGTTTTTCTGATTTTGTTATCCCAGTTATTTTTGCGGGAGCTATGTTTGTTGACTCTGTTACGGCTATTCCATTCGGTCTGATTTTTGACAGAAAACCTTTTCTGACATTGATTTTTATACCGATTACTGGTGTTCTTGGAACTTTTTCTCTTGTGAATCCGGTTTTTATGTTCTTCTGGGGTGCTTACATGGGGCTTTCTGAAAGTATTGTCAAATCTGGACTTGCTAAAATAAGAAAAAGCGCGGGTGCTTTCGGAACGCTGTATCTTTTTTCTGGTCTCGCTTCTCTGATAGGAAGCTTTATTTTCAGCTTACTTTATGAACGCAACTCATATAGCATAATTTTGATTTCCTTTGTATTCCAGTTCCTTTCTGCTCTCGTTCTTCTGAAGCTCAGAAAATTTTTCAAATAGATTGTGAATTGATAGAGATCATTAATTTTTCCTGAAACTCTTCAAGATACTAATAAATAGTATGGGCGTAAATTTTGTGATTTTGATAGAAAATGTAAATAAGAGAACTCGTGAGGAGATTGATAGAGAGTTTCCACCTGGATGGGAACACAGTGGGAGCTTTTTAAATTCAGAGGTAAGGAGTATGCGATTTGGCTTTATCTGCCAAGGTTCTTTGTGATAGAGGAGAACCCAGGAAAATGGGAAGCCCTGAGAAAATTTCTTGAGCCCTGAGAAAATTTCTTGTAAGCGTGGAAAATTTTTTCGGTGGAGAGATAGTTCTGACAAATGATACATGTTGGTTTGGTTTCCCAGAAAATGAAGAAGACGAAGAAACAGTTTTGTACTACATACCAAGCCCATTACCGAGAAGTTATATGAAAGAACCAGACTACGAAAAATATCTGGAACTGAGGAATATAGATGAGTTGTAAGGATTGGTATGGTAAGGTTTTTCTACATTGAATCATTATGCTTGTGGTATATATGATGCAATATTTTCTGCGATACAATATCTTTATAATCAAGCCGCTCAAATTTTTTGAAAGTATAAAGTATTAATATACACTTGGAATTTTATCAATATGGTCAGAGTAAGTTTGCTACACCTTTTTGAATCTCCTGATGGTAAAGAGGAGAAAGAATTCTATGCAGAAAATGTTGAGATAGTTGAGTTTGCTGATAGCGTAGGAATGGATACAGCTTGGTTTGCGGAGCATCATTTTTCAGAATATGGAGTCATGCCATCAATTCAGGTTTTTGCTTCTTTTGTTGCTTCCAGAACCAAAAGAATAAGGATCGGTTCAGGTGTTGTTGTTCTTCCTTTTCACAATCCCATAAGATTGGCAGAGGAGTTTGCAATGCTTGATGTTCTCTCTGAAGGAAGACTTGATTTTGGTGTCGGAAGAGGATACCAGCCACACGAGTTTGAAGGATATGGAATCCCGATATCGGAAAGTAGAGAAAGATTTGAGGAGATGCTCCAGATAATAAAAATGGCATGGGAGTATGGAGAAGTGAACTTTGAGGGAAAATTTTTCAGATTCAAAGGGGTCAAGCCCAGACCAAGGCCTCTTCAGAAACCACATCCTCCGTTTTTTGGAGCATCGTTTAATCCCGAGACTATAAAATTTCAGGCTCTCAAAAAGATGAATTTGCTTTTCAGCCAGCTTCTTTGTACTCCTGATAAAATACGATGAGTATGTACAGACCTTGAAAGATATGGGAGAAGATCCGAAAAATTTCAGAATATGTGCTCTTGTTTTCGTGTACATTGATGAAGATAGAGAAAGGGCTCTTTATGACTTTGAAAAGCCTTGTATGTGGTATTTCAGAAATCTTGTAAAGCTCATACCCGCTACAAAGTACCCGGGTACAGAAAGTTTTTATGCGAATTTACATAACTTTATGCTGGAGTATCTTAAAGCTTATGATCAGGGAGTTTTGACTTTCAAATCAGTCGTTGAGGATGGTCCGTTTTCGCATGGATTTTTGGTTGGTGATCCAGATTATGTTGTGCGTAAGATGTACGATCTTATAAAATCATACAAACTTACAGATATATTGTGTTGGACTCGTCTTGGAGGACTTGACCACAGAAAAGTTAAGAACTCAATGGAGTTGCTTTGCAAAAAGGTCATTCCAAGACTAAAACAGCGGGTATAGAACAAAGTATTAAATAAATACTATCGTAGATCTACCTATGCATATGAGTTCGTTTCCTGAATAGAACTCTGTTTCAAACACTACGAATACCATTTTCTGCTTTGTCTTTGAGCTTTCTTTTTGGTATATATCTTTTATTTTTGTTTTGTATCTGATTTTCTCTCCGAATTTTGGTAGCCTTATTATTTCGTATTCTTGTTCTGCGTGTAGTATAGTTTTGTATCCTTTTACTTCTGGGTCTGGTCTTCCTTTTCTGAAAACAGTAAAAAATGTTGGTGGAACTATTTTCTCTTTTAGAAAATAATCTTTTTCATAACCAACAGCTTCCAGAAACCTTTCAACATCTTTTGAGCAGAACTCTTCTTCAATCCATTCTCCTTCTTTGCCCTTTACAGATTCGCTGTACTCCATTTTATGCTATTTTTAACTTTTTCTTACACTATCTCAAATTTTTCTGGAGATATGTAGTCGCCGAACTTTTTTTGTGCTTCTGTTAATCTATTTTTCTGACCTTCCAAAATTTCGTATACTTCTTCTGGTGTGTCTTCTTCTTGTTGCCAGAATTTCTTTACTCTTTCAATTTTGGCTAAGTTCTCCGGAACCCTTATTGTGAACTGCTTGATGTAGTCATCTTTTGAGTATTCCTTATTCAGAACTTTTCTGAACAATTCAACAAGGTCTTCATAAAGTGGAATGAGTCCGGTTGGTGTTCTTCTTGCCTTTACTTCTTCATGAACTCTGAGCTCCATCCATTTTACCCAGACATGTTTATCTCTGCGTGAGTTCAAAAATTCTCCTGTTTTGAGATCCTTTAAGAAATAATTCACTCCAAAGATTGTAGGTTGTTTTTTGAGCTTTTTTCCAAACTCTATGTAGTTTTTTATGTAATTTCCAGGTGATATAGAGAGAAAGTCTTGTATGCTCATTATGTTTATTTCGTATTTTCCTTCTTCTTCAACTATGGTGAAGGTTGTTTCTGTTTCAAGTGATGCTCCATAAGCAACAACTCCGTGAGTCCAATCAAAACTTTGCTGAACAGGGACGTATCCTCTGTAGTCTCTACCTCCGAACATAATTCCTGAGATTACAACACCTTGCGGATTTTCAAGTGCTTCATCGCAGTTTTCAAGAGCTTTCAGACATACAGCATATCTTGCGTTTTTGTGAGCGGGAGGTATTGGTTCTCCTTTTTCATCTTTTTTGCCGTTATACCAATAACCGCTGAAATTTATTCCTTCTTTGGGTAGTTCACAACCCATCCCGAGCCACCAGGGTTTTCCATCTTTTACCAGAACATTGCTGAAAACAACCTCCCCGGGAGATGTAAGCACTTTCCAGATTATCGGATCATCTTTGGGATTGACATCTTGTATAATTCCAAAAATTCCTTTTTCAACGTTAACTGCTCGACATTCGCCGTTTATGTTTTTGACATAGGCAAGATCATCTGAAAGCACAGTTTCTCCGGGAAGCATAGCTGTTGAGGTTTTTCCACAGCCTGATGGAAATGCTCCGGCGAAATATGTCTTTCTCCCGTTTGGTCCGTGTACCCCCATGATCATAAAGTGTTCTGCGAGGTATCCTTCACTATGTGCTTTTCTTATGGCAAGCCTTAAAGCAAGTTTCTTGAAACCAACCGAATTCCCAGCGTACTGTGTGTTGACGCTATAGACCGTGTTTGTAGTGTAATCAATGTAAATCCTTTTTTTGTCATAGTTTTTGCTGTTTTTTCTTTCGTCGAGTTCGCCTGAAGAGTGTAGTGTTTTGAATATCTGTGTATCATTTCCAATTTCTTTGAAAATTTTATATCCGTTTCTGTAAAGTAGATCAACAACATGAGCAACATACCAACTATCTGTGCACTCCATACAAGGTATAGAAAATACGGAGTTCAGGGGTCCCAAGCACAGGAATCTTACTATCATGGTGCGACCTTTCATTGAGCCTTTAAGTAGCTCTCTGATTTCTTTTAGTCCTTCATCTCTATCTTTTTGGTTCAGCTTTTTGGGAAATTTTTCACCTTTTGGAACAAGGAATTTTGTCACGCTTCTGTCTCTTCCTTGATCGTGTATTCCGTCAAAGTGGAATGTGTGCCCAGGGGTTAGAAGTGCTGCAGATTCTTCTCCGCTCACTATGGCCATATTCTTTATATAAGCTATCTCATCGGGAGTATCTGAGCAAATGAACACATCATCTGGTTGGCATAGCTCAATTGATTCATAGATGAACCTGTGAACCTCATCATTTTGTATCTCCTGAAGTTTCCTATATTCTTCCTCTTTTAATATGCTTTTGAGTTTTACTATCGTCTTAGCCACTTTTGTTAGTTTAAATTGATTGTTATTTTGGTAGAAAAAACCAAATTTTTTGTTATTGTATTGCGAATGTGGATTTTTCTTTGAATTAAGTTCTTACCTAAGACATCAAAATAACGGAACTTTGTTTTGAATATTTTTACGGAATCGTTCTGCTGTAAACATTTCTGCTGCGGAATAGCGTTGGAAACGTATATTTCTTCGTATTTGAAACAAAATATTTTCCAGAATATTTTTGAGACAAAATATTTCAGAATCAATTTTTTTCTTAGAGTTTCTCCTATGTTTGCAGCAGAGCATGTCTAAAAAACAAAAGCGCGTGCTTTTGCAGAAGTTATCAGAAATTTTTGTTTTTTTGTAATTATGGAATTTTGACTTGTGAGTATTTTCAAATTTCTCATTTTGTTCAGATGGTATTTTACAGGGTAAATAATTTCTTGGTATTAAGGAGGCACAGAGCTATCGGCTGAGATGTAGATATAGTTAGCAAAGATAATTTTTTTGATATACTTTATGCAAAATCAGAAAGTTAATCGTTTTCAACACTTTATAAAATTTAGTATTAATATTTCAGTAGAGAGTTTTTGTATTTAGGTGTAAATACATCAAATAAGGGAGGACCTATATATGAATCAAAAAATCGAATCACTGCAAAACAAGGTAAAGGGAGGAAGGATAAAGATTGTATTTGCGACTCTCTTTTTGTTTCTTTACTTTGGTTGCGCTTTGGATTCAGGTGATCAGAGGGGTCAATCTGTTGGAAATGTGTCAGATAAAAAAGGAGATACTAATCAGATTACTTTAAGGGGAGAGTACAAAGATGGGTTTGCTGTTTTGATCTGGGAGCCAGCTGTTCCAGTAAAAATAAAAATGAAATATGAAGAAGGATCAAAAACAGATTGGCAATATCTTTCTTATCAGCTGAAAGTTGGGGAAGAAAAAGATCAAAGTGGCGAGACTGTTGCAAGGTATCAAGAATCAGATTTGTTTGATTCAGGTAAAGTTCAGATTCCTGTTTCACCGGATAACCTTGTTCTTTTTCAGGTTGAATCTGCGGATGGGGTTTCTTCCGGTATTCTTGAATTGAGAACTTTGTCTGATCCATCAATTTATATAAGCTCATACAAAGATTTGACTTTTCGACTTGAAGTATCTGTTCCACCATACGCTCAGAAGGTCATAGTTGAAAGAAGAGGAGAGGATACGAATTGGGAAAAACTAAAAGAGATTTCTGTTGATGATGATGTAAAGAAATCCGGAAAATTTGAATTTGAAGATAAAGTAGAAAGTGAGGGTGTATGGTTTTACCGAGCGCGTGCGATAAACAATTTGGGAGATTCTGGATATTCAAGAGAATTTTTTGCTTCACCTGTTGTTTGTCTATCTGCTCGCTCTTCTCCTCGTATCAGGGGCAAATCAGCTGGTTGTGGATGGGCTTACAGAAGAGTAGTAACGGTCACGAACAGCTCAACACCAGAGACAGATGTAGTGGTGCGTGTTACTCTGAATACTGCTGCATTAATTTCTGGTGGAAAGATGAAAGCGGATTGCTCCGATGTAAGATTCACGGATCAAACAGATGAAATTTTTATACCATATTGGATAGGTATAAACAGGCTTGGGCAGAGTACCTGCAACACCTCAGCAACAGTTTTCTGGGTCAAAATACCGTACCTTCCGTCCGGAGCGAACTCAATTTATATGTATTATGGAAATGAAAATGCAGATGCTGTTTCAGACCCGAACAAAGTTTTCGTGTTTTATGATAATGCCGAATCTTACACAGATGGTCAAAGACCACCTCCGGGCTGGACACATATTGGTTCCGGAATTCTTGAGGCGCACAACGATGGCGGGAACATGGTTATAATGAAAGGTTGTGCTAACACTGCTTCCGGTTGTTCTCTAACTGGGGGAGGAGATTACTATAACGGTGGAGAAAGATTATTCCCATATCCTGTTTCAAATTTTATTGCTATGTGGAGATTCAAAAGAGTAAATACAGCAGATACGCAATATGATCTTATATATCTGCATAGTGTTAAATATGATGGATATTCTTTTATAGTCCGCACAACTGATGATGGGATATGGATACAGAGGTTTGATAATGGAAATTTTGGAGCAAATATTGCTTCTGGAACAGCTCCTGGTACAACTGATACTGGCGAATGGCAGATGGTTGTCTTTTACAAAAGAGGATCAAACATCACTGGAGAATTTACTCATGCTAATGGTAGTCAAACACTGAATGCTACTGATGCGAACCATGTTGTTTTTGATAGGGTAGCTATAAGAGGCTCAAGAGATGCTTACTTCGATGACATTGCGGTAGCAAAGTACGCGGATGTTTCTGTTTCTGTTGGTGTAGAGACTTCTGCATCTTACACTGGTTTATTTTTGAGAAGAATTCCAATAACTTTGAATTCAACTTTTGTGCTCAGAGATTTTGAAGTTGTTTTTGAACTACCGCTTACATTGCCCATAACTCTTGATACAATAAGAAATGATTGTGGGGACCTCAGATTTTCTGATTCCCCGTACTTTGAAGTTGATCTTTGGAATTTAAGTTTCCCGTATTATTTTGAAGCACGTGGTCCGTGTGGAGGAGATCCTACATTACTTTCTTGGTGGGAGTTCAATGAGACATCTGGAACTTCGGCTTCTGACTCTTCCGGAAATGGGAATACAGGAACTCTCTCTGGTGCAAGTTGGGGGGGTGGAATATATGGGGGAGGTGTGAACCTCGTTCCTGATGGAACTACTGATTTTGTCACTATCCCCGGAACTGTTCTCGATGGAAGAACTTCTTTTTCTATTTCAGTATGGGTCAGGTGGACAAAAGGAGATAACGGAGGACCTGCTTCTATTATTTCCGCTGCAACATCAGGGAGTCCTGATGAACTTCTGATATATAAGCTCACCACGGCTGGAAATGATACAATTCAGGTTCATGTGAAAAACACTGCTTTTAATTTTCCAGCCGGTGTGAATATCGAAGATGGAAGCTGGCACCATATAGTTTTTGTAAGGGGAGCTACTAACGGAAATGGTGGTTGGCTCTATGTTGATGGAGTTTTGAGAGCAGCGAGAGGTGATCTCACAACGGGACCTTTAAATGTCATTTGCACTGTTATTGGGCAGGAAACAGATAGTATATCAGGGACAAGCTGTGCTGGTTTTTCTGCCGCTGAAGATTGGGAAGGTTATATTGATGATTTGCGTATATTCAACAGAGAACTTGCACCGTATGAGGTGAGAATGCTTTATGAAGGAAGGTCTCGGGTTTGGGTAAAAATACCTTATATAACAGCTGGAACGTCAACTCTTTATGCTTATTTCGGAAACACATCTAAAGCATCTATAAGTTCTGGTGATAGAACCTTTGAGTTCTTTGATGAGTTCCCTGGAAATACGGTAGATACAACAAAATGGAACGCTAATTCTTCTAATTATACTGTCAGTAACGGAGTTGTTGTAAGAACTGGGAATCTTGTTTCACGCTATGCAGTAGCTCATTCAAATGTTGGAAGAGCATTTGAAATACTTACAAGATGGTGGAATTCAAGTGTCCTTTACGCTGGTATAAACATAGCAGATGATGATAGAACATCGGGAAGCAATACTCAAGCTGACTGTTTAGCTTATTGGATGACGGAGGCCGGAGATAGTCCAGTTGGTAACACTGAACACCTTACAATCTGGGGAGCCGAGGGAGACTCTGCTTCTTATGATGTTTTTGCGGGTACTCTTCATACCATAACTGAATTCATTTGGTATATTGGGGGTTTTAGGTTCAACTCATCACAGTTTATATACTATATAAATAATGCGTTGTATACATCTCTGGCTTCTCAAACAGTTAGTGGGCAGTGGCGAGGTGGATTGCTCGGGGGTGGAGATAAAACTCCTGAACAGGAGCCCGGAGCACCTTATTTATTTTTGGGTGACTTTCAAGGTCTTAATTCTCCCAACACTAACGATATAGATGATATTGAGGTAAGATGGGTCAGAGTTAGAAAGGATGGAACTCAACCAGCTGTTTCTTATGGAGCAATAGAGGACTCAACAGAGTAGGTAGGAGGGAGGAGATGTGTGAGCTGTGATTGGGAATACAATAGGCTCAAATCGCTTTGAACGTATTTTCGCTCAGATATCTGTTTTTTCTGTTTCTCTACTTTTGTTTTTTTCTTGTGCAAAGCTAGGAAAAAAAACAGAAAAACCTATCTATATCCCATCTTCTGTACAGGGTATTAGCAAGGAAAAGGTTGTAAACTGGAAAGGTATAAGATTAGTACAAGATGAAATCCTGGTAGCAGTTAGAACAAAAGATGATTTGAGAAAAGTTATTCTTGATGTGGTAGGTTTAACCGGATACGAGCCAGAGATACTTGGTGGAGTTGAAACTAGAGGATTGATTATAGTTCAGCTCAGAGTGAAAGTGAAAGATGCTGGGGAGCTTGAAAAAGTTACCGAGATTATATCAGACAATCCTGATGTTTTGGGAATAACACCGAATTTGATTCTATCTGGTGGAGCTTTTGTTCCAAATGATTCGGAGTGGTCTGAAGAGAACTGGAATGAGCAAAATCCAGAGGGTAAGAACTGGGCTTTTGAGCTTGTAAGGCTCCCTTCTGCTTGGAACATTGCTCGCGGAAGCAAATCTGTAAAAATCGGTGTAATTGACTGGGGTTTCAACTATCTACATGATGACCTGAAAGAAAATGTAAGCGGTGTGACGGAGGCGGGAAGCTACAATTTTCTGAATTCAAGACACGGAACTCTTGTTGCTGGGATAATCGGAGCAAAGGGAATGAACTTAAAAGGTGTTGCTGGTGTTATGTTTGATGTTTCATTGGAACTTTGTAGAACAGATGGTTCTCTTGCTTCTATTGTGTGGTGTGCTTTTGAGCTCAAAAAGCGCGGTGTTAGGGTTATAAATTTTTCAGGAGAGATAAAATGGGATAGAAACCCAGAAGAAAACCCTGAAGAAAGTCAGGAGATTCTTGATTTTGTGAATTCTGTTTTCAGACAGGTTTTCAGAAATCTCGGAGATGTTTTGTTTGTTCAGTCAGCTGGAAATGGCGGATATGATTCAAAGTGGGCTGGAGCTGGTGCTTCTTTAAGAGATGAATTTGTAAACATAATAGTTGTTGGTTCGGTATCTTCTGGGTTAAAAAGAAGCAGTTTTTCTAATAAGAATCCGGATATCTTTGCTCCGGGTGAAAATATTTTTTCAACGTGTGAGATTGGATACTGCTTGGCAAGTGGAACGAGTTTCTCTTCACCATTTGTAGCCGGAGCAGCCGGTCTTCTTCTTTCTCTGAGAAATGCTTCTGCTTCCGATCTAAGAGATGCTATAATAAACGGTTCCGCTCTATCTGGAAAAATCGTTGAAGGAAAACCTGTTTTGGATATTTTTGCTGTAATAAACGAGTTCGAACCGTCAATAACAGGAATTTTTGAACCAGAGGTGAAAGAAGAAGACATTTCATTCCTTGAAAAGATATGGGAAAGTTTCAAAAACATTTTTTTCAAGCCAGCTGGAATAGGTAGTTTGAAGTGGAGCTACAACTTGGGTGCTCCCTCAGATGCTCCTGCTTCTGTTGATTCTTCCGGAAATGTTTATGTTGGGAATGATAACGGAGTTCTGATATCTCTGAATTCGTCAGGTGGTCTAAGGTGGTCTGTAAATATTCCTTCGCTTCCAAACTCTTGTCCATGTGTTATAAAAGGAGCACCAGCAATAGATGATACGAACGGAAGATTGTTTGTTGCTTGTGGTCCAAATGTATGGGCTTTGTCAACTGCTAATGGTTCTCTTGTTTGGGGGAGAAAGACTGGGCCAATTTATGGCTCGCCATCTATTGATTTCTCTGGAAACATAGTAGTTATAACGAAGGATGGAAAGGTTTTGAGATTGAATGGATCAAACGGTTCTGTTATTTGGCAGTTGCAGCTTACTTCCGAGCTCTCTGATGCATCCCCCACAATTGCTCCAGATGGTTCAATTTATGTTGCAACAAGAAGTGATGGAAAGATTCACAAGATATCATCATCTGGTGTTTTACAGTGGTCTTATACAGCTGGTGATGTGAAGAGTGGAGTTGCTCTTTCTTGCGATGGAACGATATATGTTGGCAACAAAGCAGGAAATCTCTTTGCTATTAATCCAAACGGGACTTTGAAGTGGACTTTAAGTCTTGGCGGAGAGATAAAATCTGTTCCAGCTGTTGATGGAAACATTTTGTATGTTACATCGGGTAATAAGCTCTTCAAGATTCAGGATTCCGGAACATTTGGAGTTTCTCTCTGGTCATATACAGCTACTGGAACTGTAAATTGGTCATCACCTGCTTTGTCTGAACATAACCTTGTTTATTTTGCTGGTGGGAGCTATCTTTATGCTGTAAGTAGCTCTAGTTCTGGAATTTGGAGTTTTAACACTGGTGCTGAAATAAGGTCATCTCCTAACATAGCTCCAGATGGAACAGTTTATATTACTTCAAGGAATGGATATATTTACGCTATTGGAAGCACAGGAGCAACAAAAGATACATCTTGGGCATCTTCAAGATACAATGAACAAGGGTGGGGTAGAGGTTTGTTGTGCACTCCACAGCTTACATCACTCTCTTATTCTGCAGAAACTTTCATTTTAAACTGGACCGATGTTTTTGGAAGATATGGATTTGAGGTTCACAGAAAAGTTGGTTCTGGACTATATTCAAAGATAGCTGAGCCGGTGACCACAAATTACGCTGATTCAAGTTTGTTTGAGGGACAGAAACATTGTTATAAGGTTCGTGCAACAAATACAGCCGGAGCATCTAAATTTTCAAATGAACTTTGCGATTGGGCTCCACCAAAAACACCTACAGCTCTTGATGCTTTCTCAACAAGCTCAACTCAAGTTCAGGTAAACTGGTCGGATAACTCATCTGTTGAGAACAACTATATACTCCAGAGAAAGGTTGGTTCAGGAAGTTGGTCGGTTTATCAAACACTTTCTGCGAACACCTCATCTTACCTCGATCAAGGATTGAATGAAGGAGAACAGTACTGCTACCGTGTTAGTGCAGTTGCGAATACACCAGATGGTTTGAGATACTCTGATTTATCTAACCAAGATTGTGATTTAACTCCACCACATGCTCCGTCTAATCCGAATGCTGTATCTCTATCTGCATCATCTATAAAGTTCACGTGGATTGATAACTCTGCTATTGAAGATGGTTTCAGAATTGAAAGGAGACTGTTTTTAGTTGGAACATATTCAGAAATAGCCACAGTGGGTCCAAATGTACAGGAGTACATAGATACAGGGCTTACACCTTCTACAAAATACTGTTACAGAGTCAGAGCATATAAAGGTTCAAAGAACTCTACATATACTACCGAGGTATGTGAGAACACAAATAATCCGCCGGCGGCTCCACCGGCTGCACCTTCTGGTTTGCAGATTTATGAATTTGATTCTTATAATGTTAAACTGAAGTGGCAAGATAATTCAAATAATGAAGATTGGTTTATAATTCAGAGAAAACTGGGTGCTGCTGGAACATATTCAAACATAGCTTCAACTCCTACGAATGTCACAACATACTCAGACTACTCTGTTCTTGAAGCTCAGACTTATTACTACAGAGTTTCTGCTGCAAACTCTGCGGGATACTCTGGATTTTCAAACGAAGTAAATGTTACTATTCCTCTTCTACCGGCTTCTGCTGTCAATGCTTTTGCTCCAAACTCCGCTCAGGTAAACATAACTTGGAGTGATAACTCTACGCAGAATACGGGTTATAAGATATATAGGAACGGCTCGCTTTACACAACAGTGGGGAATGTTACATCACATAATGATACAGGAGTTAGCGTTGAACAACAGTACTGCTATATTTTAACGGCAACAGGTGGTGGAGCTCCTGACTCCCCAGCGTCGAATCAAGACTGTGTCAGAGTTCTTGCTGCTCCAACTTCTCTCAACGCAACCGCTATATCTTCTTCACAAATACAACTTTCTTTCAATGATAATTCATCTCATGAGGATTTTTATGAGATAGAAAGAAGGAAATCCGGTGATCCAACATTTGATAAGGTTGGAGAAATCGCTTGCTCCTTGAGTCCATGTCAGTATGTAGATTCTGGATTGTTGTCAAGTACAACATATGAATACAGAGTACGAGCGAGAAAGGGAACCAAATCTTATTCGTCTTACTCAAATGTAGCGAATGCAACTACACTTGGGCCAAGTGCTTCTGCTTGTGTTTCAACGGGTGGAGGAGTGTTTTCAACAGGGGTCACTTATGGGAACTTAATTATATATGGTTCAAAAGATGGAATTGTTCGTGCTATAAATAGAAACACCTGTGCTGTTGTTTGGACATACAATACCGGAAAGCAGGTCTGGGCCTCACCAGCTACTTCTTCAACTGGAAGAGTTTATATTGGTTCAAGATCTGGTTATCTTTATGCTCTTAACGCTGCAACAGGAGCTGAAATATGGAAGTGCCAGGTTGGTGGTGGAGTTATTGCATCTGTTGGTGTGAGAGAAAGTAGTGGAACGATTTTGATTTATGTCGGCTCACGAGATAGGAAATTCTATGCAATCCAAGATAACGGTACATCTTGTTCAATATCCTGGGTTTATGATACAACTGCTGATTGCGCCGGTGATTCCGGACAAATTGATTCTTCTACTCTTGTAGATCCTCAAGGAAATGTTTACTTTGGTTCTTCAAATGGCTATCTTTATTCTCTGAACCAATCTGGGGTGATAAGGTGGAAGACTCTGATAGGTGAGCTTGTTAAGAAGCCTGTGTTTTCTTCTCCAGCTATGAGCTGTCAGGGTAAGGTTTACGTTGTTGCTCGTGAAAAACTCTATGAAATAAATTATTCAACCGGAGCAATCGAAAGACAGTTCACAATTGGTACGGCTGGAGCATCTTTGATCTCTTCTCCAACAGTGACTACAGACACAGTTTTTGTGGGTGGCTCAGATGGGCTTTATGCTATATGGACTACTGCATCTGCTTTGGCCCTGAGATGGAAATACACAACTCCGGCTCCTGTAACATCTGCTCCTGCAATTTCTGGTAATGGAAAAGTAGCTTTCGGTTCTGCCTCGGGTGTGTTTTATGTTGTTCAGCTTGCAACAGGAACTCTTGATTGGTCTGGTACAGTTGCTACCGGAGCGATATTATCCTCTCCAGTTATAACATCTGGTTCTATATGGTTTGGTTCCGAGGACTCTGGTATATATAGGGTGAATATAGGTGTTGTTCCACCGGAGAGCGGAAAATTTGCTTATACAAAGTTCAGACATGATTTTGGAAACTCCGGTTGGTTTGCTCCGGGATTATGCTCTCCGTGGGGTCTTACCTCACCTTATGCTCATCCGGGTAGTGTAACTTTGAACTGGGTAACGGTGAACGCTTTTGCTGATTTCACTGAGATAGAAAGAAGTCCAAATGGTTCTTCATGGAGTATTATAGGAAGTGCATCACCGGGTTCAGCTACACATTATACAGACACAACAGCAGGTGAAGGAAATGTTTATTGGTACAGAGTTAGAGCAAAGAATAATCTTGGATATTCTGGATACTCTGAGCAGATAAGTGTTATTTTACCGCCATTTGCGCCATCTCTTCTCAACGCTCAACTATCAGCTACATCACCTCACTCGATTGTTGATCTGGTATGGACAGATAACTCTGCCGTTGAAGATGGGTTCAGAGTTCAGAGATCTTTGAATGGTATTACTTTTTCAACGGTGGCTACTCTTGTAGCAAATACATTGAATTTCAGTAATGTTGGACTTTCTGAAGTTGAGACTTACTGGTATCGTGTTCTTGCCTTCAAAGGTGCTCTAGAAAGTGCTTACTCAAACACTGTAAGCATTATAACTGCTCCAAGGTCAGCTACAGGAGCATCGGCTGTCGCAATAGATCACGAAACGGTTTCTCTTATATGGTATGATAACTCATCAAAAGAAAATGGATTTGAGGTCTGGAGAAAGATCGGAGCATCTGGAACATACCAAGCTGTAGCCACGCTTTCTTCTAATACTACATCAATTACAGATACTGCTCTGATGCCGAACACAACTTACTGCTATAAAGTAAGAGCATTTGCAAATACATGGAACGGTCAAATTTTCTCAATATTTACAGATGAAACTTGTACAACAACTCCTCCAGCACCGCCAGCAGTTCCAGCTGCTCCGTCTAACCTTACAGCGTATGTTATATCTTCAACAGAAACTGTTCTGACATGGCAAGATAATTCAGGAACGGAAACCGGATTCAAGGTAGAAAGAAGCCTCTGGGGTGGCCCTTACCAAGTTTCTGCAACCGTTGGAGCGAACATAATAACATACACAGACTCGGCTACAACAGATAGGAGATACTGCTACCGTGTCAAAGCTTTCAACATACACGGTGATTCTGCTCCATCAAATGTCACATGTGTCACCTTGATAGCAATGCCATCAAATCTGACAACAGGAGCTCTTTCAACATCTTCTATAAAACTTACATGGCAAGATAACTCCACACAGAATACAAACTATGAAATTTGGCAGAGCATAGATGGTGTTAATTATACTTTACTCGTTAATTTGAGCGATGTTACAACCTATGACCATACTGGACTTTCTGAGGGTTCATCAATATATTACAGAATAAGAGCTCACGCAAATGCGATAACTTATTCGTCTTTCCTAACTCCTGTTGTTGGTTATTCAAAGCCCAATGCTCCAACAGCTCTATCTGTTGTTCTTACAACTTCAACTGCCATAAAACTTTCTTGGAACGATAATTCATCAAAGGAAGCAGGTTATATATTGCAAAGGTGTACTGGTGCATCTTGTACACCAAATCAAGTTGTTGCAAACCTTCCTGCTAACTCTAACACCTACACAGATACTGGGCTTTCTGCAAACACAACATATTGTTATAGAGTAAGTGCATATGTTGGAAATGCATATTCTGATTTCTCAAATACTGTATGCGGAACAACAGTTGGACCGGGGAATATTTCTTATCAGATTCAAACAGGCGGAGCAATATACTCCTCACCTGCTATCAACAACGGTATAGCTTACATAGGTTCAGATGACAAAAAGCTCTATGCTATAGAGACAACTACTGGTACAGTGCTTTGGACGTACACCACTGGCGGAGCTATCAGGTCATCTCCTGCTGTTGGATGTTTTGGAGAGATATATTTTGGTTCAGATGATGGTTATCTGCATTCTCTTACAGGCAACGCTGTATTGAGATGGAATGTTCAACTTTCTCAAAGGAAGGCCCCGATTGTTTCGTCACCAGCATTTCATCCAAAGGGTACTACGGTTTATGTAACTGTTACGAATCACAGGCTTTATGCTGTCAATATAACAGATGGTTCAATAGCGTGGGTTTCTTCAGCGTTACCGAGACCTCTGAGGACCTCTCCTTTTGTTTCTCCGAACGGTGCCACTGTTTATGTTGTAGGAGTTTCAAGAGTATATGCATTTGATGCAAACACAGGAACTCAGAAATGGCAACTCAATATAAACTGTTCAATTGAGACATCACCAGCTGTGACTCCAGATGGAGCAATTTATGTTAAGGGAGATGATACACTTTACAGAATACAAGATAATGGTTCCTCAGGTTCTGTGGTCTGGTCAATAGCTATTGGTAAAGGAGAGTCAACACCTGCTGTTGGAACAGATGGAAATATATATGTTGGGGGCGCGCATGGAGGAAATGTTTCTCTTGTAAAAATTTCTCCTTCTGGTACTGTTTTAAGTAGCTATCAAACGCTGGGTATGATAAATTCTCACCCATCATTTGCAACTTATGCGGGTAATTCTACTATTTTCGTAGGAGATACTTCTGGAAACTTATATGCTGTAAATGCTGGTGGGATGAATTTGATTTGGTCCCTTTCTCTTAACGGAGATATAAGGGTGGGGCCAAATATCTGGATGCCATCTGGTATTCTTTTAGTCGCAACAACAAAAGGCACAATCTACGGTGTTTCAGCTCAGGGAGAAATTCCTGAGGGAGCATGTCCAAGATTTCAATCTGATATATACTCATTTGGTGCAACAAGAGCATGTCCGAAACTTCAAGGTTCTCCGGATCCAATCACAGCTTGGGCTGAAACCTCTACAAGAATTCAGATAAAATGGACCGATACGTTCTCCTCAGAAAATGGTTTTGAGATATGGAAACAGCAAGTTGGTCTGGATACAAACTTTGTCTTACTTGATACTCTCGCTCAGAATGTTACACAGTATGCTCACCAGAGCCTTCCGGAAGCTACCACCGTATTTTACAGAGTCAGAGCTTTTGCGGGTTCAGACTTCTCCAACTATACAACAACTGTTAGTGCAACAACATTCCCGAGGGAACCAACCGGACTTTCCGCACAAACGCTTTCTGCAAACTCAATAACCTTGACATGGTACGATAACTCAACAAAGGAGCAGGGATTTGTTGTAGAAAGAAGACCAAGTTCATCTTCGGTCTGGACTACCATACACCAAGTATTTACACCAAATGTCACTCAATATCTGAATTCTGGATTGTCGGAGAACACTGAGTTTTGCTATCGTGTGATGAGTTTTATACATTCTGGTAATTTGAGATCTCTACCTTCAAATGAAAACTGTGCTAGAACAAGGTTGAATACACCAACGGGGCTTGTTGCAAACGCTATTGGACCAAACCAGATAGATCTGCAGTGGCAAGATAACTCTACACAAGAAACATCTTATGAGATATGGAGGAAGGGGCAGTCTGACCCGGACTTCGTGCTCATCACATCTGTTCCGGGACTCTCTGGTACTGGTGTTAAAACTTACTCAGACACAACTGTTCTATCAAATACAACTTATTATTACAGGGTAAGAGCAACAAATACTGTTCCAAATTGGTCTGAATTTTCTAATGTTGTTTCTGCCACAACGCCAACTAATCCAATACCGAACCCGCCGTCATCGCTCACAACTTATACATATTCATCAACGCAGATAAACCTCACATGGCAAGATAATGCTACCAATGAAGTGGGATTCAAAGTTATGAGGTGTGTGGGATCTGGGTGTAATCCGCTTTCCGGAACGCTCGCTGCAACTGTTTTATCTTCAAATCCAACGACAACTGGTTTGGTGTTCTACGAGAACCATAGTCTTTCCGAGTACACTGTGTACTGCTACTGTGTTTCCGCTTACAACAGCTTCGGGGATTCTGCTTGTTCCAATACATCATGCTCAACGACATTCCCGCATGCTCCAACTGGTCTTACAGGTACTGTTGCTCCGGATAAAATAACACTTTACTTTATAGATAATTCTCTCATTGAAGATGGATTTAAGGTAGAAAGAAGGTTATACCACGGTGGAGTATATAGTCAGATTGCTGTTCTGGGACCAAAAACTGGAACAGGTAGCGTGACATGGGAAGATACAAGCATAGTATCTGGAACTGAGTACTGTTATCGCGTAAGGTCTTACAAGGGTTCTCTGAATTCTCTCTATTCAAACTCCTGGTGTACAGATATAAACCTTTTTGCTCCAACTAATCTAACCGCAGCGCTTTATCCGGGTGGTGTCACATTAAATTGGGTGAACAATGCGATGGGTGAGGATGGAACTCAGATATGGAGATGTTCTGGTCTTGGTTGCGGAACCTTCTCTATGGTTGGAACTGCTCCCGCTAATGTGACTTACTTTGTTGATACGGGTCTTACCGAAGGATATTACTGCTATAAGGTTAGAGCTTACAAGGGGGTTTCGGATTTCTCTGGTTGGTCAAACATAGCTTGTGTTGAGCTTGGGCTTGTTGCACCATCTGGTTTGCAGATAATCAGTTCTTTCTCAACAGAAGTTAGCTCTGCATTCCAGATTTCTTGGAATGATAACTCCTCAGCTGAAACAGCATATTATGTTCAAAGTTCTACTGATGGAACTAATTTCACTCAAATTGCTACTTTTACAGCTAACACTACTCTTGCAACTATTCAGGGACTTGAAGAAGGAAAATGGTACTGGTTCAGAGTTCAGGCAGCTAATTCAACAACTCAATCAAGCTACTCAAATGTTGTAAGTGCTATATCTTCTCCTTATAGACCGTCTTTCCTGAAAGTTATGGGAGGTCCTGCTACAGATGTAGTTATTTTCTCATGGCAGGCGAACTCTACCACTGAGACTGGATTCTTACTTAAAGTGAGAAAAGATCCGGGAACACCTATTGATGTTACTTCGCCAGCTGGTTCTGAGTCATACTTTGCATCACTTACCGAAGAAAATACATGGTGTTTCTCAATAAGTTCATACATTATTGAGCCAGTTTCTCTGAAGGTCAGAGGTTCAGGGTTCACCTCGGAAGTTTGCCAGTATATTCTTGGGACACCAAACCCGCTTCTTGTTGAGCGCTTGGATACAATCAGACTTTCTTGGGGTGATAATTCAGACGGTGAGGATGGATATCAAATAGAAAGAACAGAAAACGCCGGGGTGACATGGGTTCAGATGGTAACACTATCTAGCGTTGGATTTTTTGTTGATACATCTACGACTGCTAATAAAGATTACTGCTACAGAGTTAGAGCTTACAAGACTATTGGAGCAAATACATACTACTCTTCATACTCGGAGGTAAGATGTGTTTCTACAAAAACCGATGGTTCCAATATAGCTTCTGTTGTTCTTGGACAAGGAGGCAATATAACTCACATTTCAAGTTCAAGCAGTGTTACCCTTGTATATGTTGCTACTTCAACAGGTTATATATATGCTGTGGATACCGTCAAGAAACAGTTGGTGGCAATGTATAATGCTGGGTCAAGCATAAGTGGTCTTTGTCTGAGAGATTATATTGGAGGTGTAACTGTTGTAGCTACGACATCTGGTGGAGATGTTCTGAAACTTAGATTCGATCTGAAACTTATGAGGAAATATGCGGCGGGAGGACAGATTGTCGGCTGTGCTCTCACAGATGATCTTTATGTTGGTGTTAAACCAAATAAAGTAGTAAGGCTTAAAATTTTGGAACTATCTCCTGTTTCATCTATAACGCTTACGAATAACATTGAATCCGGACCTATTGTTGTTCTATCTGATATTAATAAGGTTTACTATGTTGTTGAAGCTGGTGGAGATGAGCGAAGAGTATGTAGAAGAAACCTGGACCTTACATCTGAGCAGTGTACTCCTAATACTACAAGAATAAGTACTCTTCTTTCTGCTGATTTAGATGGGGTGTTTGCAGGAACATCAACAGGAGTTATTGCTTTTGTTCCGCATTCATCATCTACAATTTTCACAAAACAGCTTACTTCTCCTTCTGAAAGCATAACAAGAGTTATCACGATATATAACAGAGGAGCTCAGAAATTGTTGGCAATACCAGCTCAAGATGGAAGCTTTTATCTGGTTGAGGTAACAAGGGTTCCACCTTATGATTCATCATTGGATGTCAAGATAATATGGTTAAAAGAGTTGGGATCAATTCCTTCAGCACCGCTTATGAAGACAGATAGAATAGTTGTCGGGACAGGCTCCGGAAATCTCTACTCTTACAGAATAACAGATGGTGTTCTTATTTATAATCAATCTCTTGGTTCCGCACAAATTTTAGCTTCTCCTGTTGTGGGTTCTGATATATCTTCTGGCGAAAGCGGAGGCAATCAGACTCTGAGTTTTATAGTGAATGGAGGTGGGAGAACAGATGACTGTTGGCCGAGGAGTGGAGGAAATAGCCGTGGAGATAATACCTGTGATACAACTCCATCTGTTGGAGGTAGTTTTAGAATTGTACAAAAATGGAATCCTCTTTGCTTGGGAACTAATGCAGACTATGTTGCTCCAACACCAGTAAGTTTTGCTGGAAACATATACTATGGATTTTCTGCAACAAACAACGTAGATTGGATATTCAGAGCTTCTCCATCTGGTTCCGTTCTGTCTAGCGTAAGTTATACGCATTCAATGTCGTGGATAACAAGTAATCTATCAGTTGGAGATGTTCTGGGTAGTAATCCAGGAAATGAGTTGGTCTTTGGTATTATACATAGGTCTACTAATGAGCCAGGATATATACATGTGAGAGATAGCCTTAATCTTGGGAATCTTCTGTTTAATTATCCCCTACCATCTACCATAAAATATGTGAGAGGTATAGCTCTTTACGATATAGTTGCAGGAGATTCTTCAAGGCCGGAGCTCGTGTTTACCGTATACTCTCCGAACCAAAAGAGAGCAATGTTGCATGTACTCGATCCTGATAATTCTTATCCTCTTGTGTGCTCAAGAGTTTTTGCGGAGCATATATGGTCTATACCTTTGATTCATCCAAGTGGAATAGTAATAGGTGGAGGAGGAAATGATTCAAGTGGTAATCTTTATGTTCTTGATAGCAGTTGTAACATAGTGAAAACTATCAGCTTTGCAGGGCATCTGAAAGAAGGTTTCCTTGCAGATGTAAATGGAGATAATAATGTCGATTGGGTTGGAGGATTGACTCAACCAAATGGAGCAAACTATGTTGTACTTGTATCAAACATATTTGGAGCACATGTCACATCAACATTTCATCTTGGAACTCTTTCCGATATACCGGGCAGGAATACAATAAGAGGTATTGTTCCTGCTTTCATTGGAGGGGTGACATATGCTGTATTCGTGGAGACAGCACAGCTTCGGGCTGATAACTACTGGAAGAGTTTCCTGAATGTGGTCAGATTTAGCTCCCTGAGTATAATCAGAGTCGGTTCAAGATTTGAGGTCAGAGGCTGGGAATATGCTTTTCCTGTGGTTGGTGATTTTGATGGAGCAAGAGGAGATAGAGAAATAATAATTGGTCTTATGGATGGTGCAGATGAGTCTCCATTCTATGTATTTGATGTAGGAAGTGCAACAGAGAGAGCTGATTTGAGAGAAAGATCAGCCCTTCGTCAGGGAGAAGGTATAGGTTCTTTCGGTCTATCCGTGACCGATATAGATTCCAATCAAAGATTAGATCTTATGGTAAGTGGTGATAAGGGATGCTTCTATGTCTTTGAAATAAAGTATTCCGGTAGAGCAAACAGAAACGGTATCGCTGATGTTCCACATTTCAGAAGGGACAATACACTTAACGCTGTTTGGTAGTTTTTGAACTATATAAAAATTCAGCTTATAATTGCGGATATGGCATCCTGAATTTTTTCGCAGACCTGATCTGCGAGTGATAGCGGGAAATTATCTCTTTTTGCTAACTTTCCAGCTACTCCATGAATAAAAGTTCCAGCAACGGCTGAATCTGTTACAGAATATCCTTGTGACAAAAATCCACCTATTATTCCACACAGAACATCACCAGTTCCACCTGTTGCAAGCTCTACTCCGCCGGACATATTCACATATATTCTGTTTCCATCTGTTATTATGGTTCGGGCACCTTTCAGAACGCATATGGCTCCGGTCATTTTGCTTAGCTCAACTGCGTGCTTTATTCTATCTTTCTGTATTTCTTTTGCGTTCTTTGCACCAAGCATTCTTGCTGCCTCCCCGGGGTGCGGAGTTATAACAGCTCTTGTTCCATTCAATCTCTGAGGTGATGCTTCCGCCAGAATGTTCAGAGCATCCGCATCAAACACTGCGGGAATTTTCTTTTCCTTTATAGTATCTATGATGTGGAGCAGTAATTCTTTCACTCCGTCAAAATTCCATATCCCAGGCCCAACGAGCACAGCTGTTTTTCCTTCAACAAGTTCTTCGAAAAGCTCAATGGATTTTTCAGAAAAACTCCTTTTATCTGCCGGTGCTGGGAAGACCATATATTCTCTTGAAGCGGATGCAACAATTTGATATACAGGTTCTGGAACCATCATAGTCACAAGACCGGCTCCCACTCTTAATGCAGATTTGCCTGCCAAAATAGCGGCTCCGGCTCTTCCAACACCACCAGCTACACACAGAAGATGACCAAAATCTCCCTTGTGCGAGAGAGTTTCTCTTTTTCTCAGAATTCCTCTGATATCTCTAATAAGCTCAATTTCAGAATTTTCCCACAGTTCAAGCGGTATTCCAATATCGTGTATTTTAACTTCACCAGCACGGTCAAATTCTCCAATAAAAAGTCCAACCTTAGCCGGAGCGAATGTCACAGTTATGTCTGCTCTTACTGAAATGTTTTTCGGAATCCCAGTATTTGAATCAAGACCAGATGGAATATCAACTGAAACTATTTTTCTTTTTTTGACTTGTTTGTTTTCTGTGTATTTTGTTTTTCCTTCTTCATTTCCCCACCTCCACAAGTTCATAAGTTTTATCACAGATACAATAAATTCATCTTCAATTTCTCTTGACAGCCCTGTTCCGAAAATTGAGTCAATTACTATATCTGATTGTTTCAGTAGTTCTTCTAACTCTTCATTTGATCTTATTCTGAATATAGGGATTCCCATTTTCTTTGCGATCAGAAAATTCTGCAGAGCGTCTCCTTTTATCTTTTCTTCATCTTGAACAAGGGCTATTTTTACTGTATATCCGAGATTTTTTATATGTTTGGCGGCGCAGAAGCCATCTCCTCCATTATTGCCCGATCCAGCGACAACAAGAAAATTTCTTGATTCGGTTTTTTCCGCTAATTTTAGGCATTCCTCTGCAACTGCCCTCCCGGCATTTTCCATAAGTAGTATAGTTGGAATTGAATATCTCTCTTCAGATATCCTATCAAGCTCTCTTGCTCTTTCTCTCGAAACAACTTTCAGATCCTTTGTATGAAATGTGTTTTTTTTCTCCGTACCTTTCTCCAAAGACATGTTTGTTTATTTATTTATTTCTTATTTTTTTATTTATACTGCTCAATTAGATTTTGATTTGTTCAGAATTGATTATTCAAAGTTCATTGTCTCTGTATCTTTCCGTTTCCGCAGATGTATGTTTTCCCATTCAGATTTACCTCTTCCTGATTATCTGAAAATATACATCTTGTTTTGAGCATTATCTCGAATCTTTCACCAGTTGTTGTAATCAGGTCTTTTACGACCTTTTCCTTCAGAGTTGTTAGTTTCCCCAGATTAAATATGATTGCGGTGAAAATGAAAGATATAAATAGTGTAATTAGTATTTCAAGTAGTTCTTTCATCACTGCTGTCCGCCTACGAATTTTTCCATAAACATCTGCTCAAATTTTTCTCTTGATAATGTAACTTTAAGTTCTTTCTGTATTCCTTCAAAATTAACATATACATCTGTTGAAACTAAGAATTCTTTTGTTATTTGACTTATTCTATCTCTTATTTTTTTATCTCTTACGGCTTTAAAAATTCTCTCAACAGACTGTTCAAGTGGCCAGTATCCTTCTCCGAGTTTGTCTATCACTGCAAAAATGGCGTAGTTGTCTCCGAACTTTACAGGTTTAGATATTTCCCCTGCATTCATTGAAAATATCATATCTATTATCTCTTTTGGCAAGTTTGCATCTCTTGATATGTATCCGTAATCAAACTCAGCTGGACTGTATTTGTACTGAGCGTATTCTACAAAATCTTTTACTGATTTAAACTGTTTTCTCAATTCTTCAAGTTCCTTTTTGTCTCCAGATATTTTCATGACTCTTGCTACTTCGGGATGTTTGAACATCTCTTTGTTTTTCTCATAGAATTCCTGAATTTCTTTGAAATCAACTTGCATATATGGTCTAACTTCGTTTATGAATATCTGTGGTCTTACTAATTCTGCCGTATTTGATAGAATCCTTATTTTTATCTCTGGTCTATCAAGGTATCCTCTTTGTCTTGCATATTCAAGTATTGAAACGGCTTCTATGAATTCCGAGACAACTTGGGTGTTTTTCTCCGGATATCGTATAAGCTCAATTTTTCTTATTTCAGGAAGGCTATCTAAGAAAGCTTTGAACTCATCTATGTATATAGTCGTTTGTCCTATACGAAACATTATTTCTCTATTTGTGGGTTGCTCTTCTTTCTTTTTGCACGAGTTCAAAAGAAAAAAGATATTCGCTCCAAGAGAAACAGTCAGTGCAAGAGATATGACAAAAATCTTTTTATTGATTTTCCATACCATATTTAACATTTTAATAAAGATAATTCGTTTTTGTTTATTTTCCTTGCGTTTTGATCCTCATTCTCAGTATGTAAATTGATATGATCAGAAGAATGAAAAAGTAAGTCAGAGAAAAGAGATCATATTTAGATGTAGCAAAGCATCCACAGCTTCTGGGTAGTCCATCTTGGATTTTTATCCCCTCACCAACAAGGTTCAATCTTTTGAGGTTCCCATCTGCAAACTCTATGTCTATGTATTCTGGAATTGATTTCATATAAAATTTGTGGTTTTTGATCCAACCGAGGTTTTGGAGATTTGGCCCAAGCACTCTGAAAGGATAATCTGATTTCAACTCAAGTGTGCTGAACGTATTGTTGAATTTTGTTTCACTTTTTGTAGAGTAGTAGATTTTGTATTCGGAGTATGCTTTGCTTTGAGGTATGATGTAAGAAAGGAATTCCGGTATTCTGAGTTTGCCGCAGCCCCATACTTTGTTTGGTGTTTGACCTGTGAATTCATCTTTTTTAGCACTTTTACATAATGCTTCTATCACATCGGTAGGTGTAAGTTTATGATTTCTTTCAAGAGCGAGCGATATTGCTCCGGATACATGTGGTGTTGCTTGTGAGCTACCAGAACCAGAACAGAGATATTCATCGGAAGAATTGCATATAGAAAAAATTCTTGTTCCCGGTGCTGTTATGTTTGGTTTAATTAGGGTGTCCGATCCAATGGAAGAGTTCGGAGAGATCTTGCCCTTATTTTCCCCTTCTGTGATGTAGTATCCAACTGCTATTATGTCTTTTGCTGTTGCTGGTATAGCTATTGTCTTCTCAAAGTTCGGTTTCAGATCTCCAAGTTCTGTGAAAAAACAATCAGAAGGATCAGAAGAAACCCAAGCATCAAATTCATTTTCTTTTGGAAGTGTTATGTTTATTTGAGCTTGCCCAACGTTTCCTATTGATACAAAAACGGCAGATTCTTTCTGATCGGATAGAGAATATTTAAGGAGATATGTTAATGGAACATCTGCTGACGAAGTAAAGTCAATCAAAGATGCGTTGTTTTCTCCTGAAAAAAGTATCTTTCTTTCACCTTTGCTCACTTTTCCACTATAACCTCTGAATTTGACTTCGATCTGTGCTTCTGAATTTGGAGGGAACCAAAACTGTATCTCGCAATCGTTCCTGATTGAAACAACCGAAGAAAGTGTTCCAGAGAATTTTCCACCTATATGTATTTTTTCTCTGCCTTCGTTTCCGGCTGCTGCAACTATTATCTTCCCTTCCCCGAGTTCCTGTGTCAGAAGAATTTCAAACAAGCTTGTTCCATCATGCGGACCAAAATGTCCACCAAGGCTTATATTTACGACCGCCGGAAGTTTTAGTCTCTCGGCTTCCATGAATATGTACTTTACCGCATCCACTACCTCATCTTCGTAAAGATTTGTCGGAACTACAATGAGTATTGAATCCGGAGATATTCCTATATCTTCTCCTGCTTCCATAGAAACTATTCCTGCTATGTGTGTACCGTGTCCTACTCTATCTTCCGATTGACATTTATTGTATCCGGGAAGAATTTCGGATCTTCTTGCAGGTTCTCTGCATTCAAAACCATAAGTGAATCCACTGGGATACGTTCCATTCTTTGGAAACTGAACACTGGGATCTCTGAGATTTCTCTGATCCCACATTATCACAGCTTTTGAGAAATTTCTTTCTTCACCGTCGGAGATTATACTCGATATGTCATCTTTCATTTTGAAAGATAGCAATTCAGAATCCCATTTTACTCCGGTATCTATTATGCCTACTATTGATTTTTTACCGCTTACCTTATATATTTCTCTTGCTTGTGATGCTCCAACTTCATCATCAGACTCTTTTAACTTTTCATTAATTTTTTGTATCGGAACATAATCGTCTATTACACCAAGAGTTCTAAGCTTTCTTGGAGTTCTTATATAGAATACTTCTCCGTTTTTCCATTGATCTGAAAAACATTTGAGTATGTTTCTTGATTCTGTTATATTTTCTCTTATGCATCTTTGGATTCGGTGTGATATTTGCTGTGTAAGATATACCGGAACTCTTTCAAAATATTTTTCGGGATGCGAGAAAATCTGCAAATTTGTATCATGCATTTTCACAATCATTATTTTTTCGGGCTCTTTTCCGGAAACTACGTTTGCGATGAACAGTGGATCTAAGTGAAGAGTGAGCAGAACAAAAGATACAACCAACATAATTTATTAGATATTAGGTTTTAATACTTTAATACAACGAAGAACGAAAAGGAAAGGAAAATGATTTATCTTAATTATGTGTTTTGTTTTTCAGAGACTTTGAATTCCGACATTGTTTGAAGCAGATCAAAAGAAAACATCTCTGTTGCAATTGCAATGTATTACCTGCTTTCCGAATGCTAATTTTTTATAATTGAGTGATAACCAGCATAGCAGTTGTTTAGATATTAGTTAATTTGAATCAAAGATTTTTTCAATATCTTTCAATGTCTTTGCCCTTTGGAGCTTCTTTGCTATCTCTCTTAGTGTATCTACATCTCTTATCTTCCTTATCTTCGTTATGAACTTCTGAGCCT
>JANXBU010000115.1 GCA_025060505.1 Candidatus Calescibacterium sp. | reverse complement strand
ACCTCCACCATGACCTTTTAAGTTTGCGAGCTCTTTTTTTATTCCAATCTTCAAGCCAATCGTGTATGGTTCTTTCTGGAACGAATGTCATTTATTCTCATATCTTACCTCATGCTCGCCTTTCCAACCATTCTCACCTTTTATGTATATGTCTTCAACTCTCCTGAAGTTTAGTTTTTTTAGTTCCTTATAATCCGCAAAGTTTTGAAGAAAAACACTAAGATGCTCTTTGCTGTCAAAGTATAGTAGGTCTGTTCCATCCCTTGCCACTGCGTATTCATCCTCTGGCTTTACGAAAGCACCACATACGGGACATCTTGTTCCTTTTGGTGGGGGTGGTGGGGGTTTTATCTTCAACTCCCTTTTTTTCTTAAAAGCATGGAAGGCAACACCAAGAACGAATAGAAGAACGAACAAGTCTACTCCGAGGGATGCCGGAAGCGAAAGGAATCCTCCCAGATAACCAAATATGGATACAAGTATGCCTCCCACCGTTAAACCTAC
>JANXBU010000114.1 GCA_025060505.1 Candidatus Calescibacterium sp. | reverse complement strand
CTTTTCCTCCCTAACTATCGGAAACAGATAGTCCTTAAAGTCTCTTTTTTCTGGCATCTTCCTGCCTCCTCCTTTCTTCTTTGTAGGCTTCAAGAAACAAAAGAAATTCCTTTTCTACTTCCTTAAATACCCAAGTGATAAAATTCTTAGTAATTGGAGTATCATAATTACACATTATTACCTTCCCTGGTCTGTCGGGTCTGTAAAACTCAGGTTTTCTGTGATACTCAAACACGTAAAACGTAGTATCGACACTAATATATGTTTTTGGAAGATTAATCTCAAAATTTTCTCTAACTATTCTCGATTCAAATCCTTTTTTCAGGCAAAGTTCTCGAATCCATTTAGCAAATTCGATGACTTCAAACGGCTTAAGGTAAATAACCATACGCCTAGGTTTTACCTCAAGTCTTACAAAATCAGGTTTAATAATAAGGGAACCGTGATCAAGAAAATCTGTCAGTTCTAAATGTGGAAGTTCCTCAAGCGAAGGTTCTACATATCC
>JANXBU010000113.1 GCA_025060505.1 Candidatus Calescibacterium sp. | reverse complement strand
ACAAACACCTTTGTCGTATCTGAAGCGAGTCCTATGAGTATAAACGGTGTTTATGGGCTTGACTATACATCTCCAATCCAGCTGGCTAAGAATGCAAAGATAAGAGTAGGGGACAGCGCTTCCTTGGTTGTAAGTCCTTCTAACACTTTTGAAAACCTAATAGATGGTTTAAGCATAACGGTAAAGGGTGTCGGTGAATCTATAGTAAGCGTCTCAAAGGACGCCTCTAAGGTAAGTTCAGCCTTTATGGACTTTGTAAGAGGGTTTAACGCTGTTATCTCGGAAGTAAACAAGCTTACCGCAAAGGATGCACCCTTCCAAGGTGATTATACGGTAACGGGTATTAAATCTAGTCTCACGAGAATGATTGATGACCTTTACAAGTATGACCTTGTAAGTGTCAAGGAAGACGGCACTTTAGAGCTAAACACAAGCACGATAAACTCTATGTACAACTCAAACCCAGAAAGACTAAAACATATCCTCCAAGGACTCAAGAAAGTAGT
>JANXBU010000112.1 GCA_025060505.1 Candidatus Calescibacterium sp. | reverse complement strand
ATTGGTAAGGTTCATTCTCTGGAATCTTATGACACTTCTGAAGCTAAGTTTTTTTAATGTTTTTCCACATGCGGTATAGAGTTATTGTCATATGCCTATAAGATAATTCTCAAGATATTCTCTATAATCATTGACATCCAAGCACATTTAGTCTAGATTTTGAAGCATCTTCCTTATAGCAGCCGGCAAATGGAGGAGGTCTAACATGAGGACAATTTATGACGCCGTGTCAAGGTCTACAAGGAAAAACAGGGGCTTTACCCTCGTTGAATTGCTTGTGGTAGTGGTACAATATCCATACTTGCGTCTATCGCCATACCACAGTTTGCAAAGTATAGAAGACAGGCTGTAGCAGCTGCAGTTCAGTCAGACGTAAAAAACCGCCTTACGGACGCAATAGCACAAATAAGCCAATCCCAGATGATGGGTTCTAACCCTCCTACAAGTGGTAGTTATACAAACCTGTCTTCACATACTGGAAGTTGTATCTGGACCTTCAGCACGGTT
>JANXBU010000111.1 GCA_025060505.1 Candidatus Calescibacterium sp. | reverse complement strand
GACGCCGATTACAAGGTCGTTGACGAGAATAAGAAGAGCTAAAATAGCCGACCTAATTGTAGGTTGATATATCTCGGCCGCCTACATTTTTGGAAGGAATGTCGAGCGCAGGGAAGAAAGATTACTACGAGATACTTGGAGTACCTAGGAACGCGACGAAAGATGAGATAAAGAGGGCCTATAGGAGGCTTGCGCTGCAGTATCATCCGGATAGGAACAAGTCGCCGGACGCGGAGGAGAAATTCAAGGAAATAAGCGAAGCTTACGCAGTTCTTTCGGACGACGAGAAGCGAAGAATATACGATATGTACGGACACGACGGCCTAAGCGGCGCCTACACACACGAGGACATATTCAGGACGAGCACGTTCGACTTCGACGAGATATTCAGGGACCTCGGTTTTGACCTCAACTCGATATTCGAGAGGTTCTTCGGTGTCAGAAGAGGTCCGCCAAAGGGGAGAGATGTCGTCATGGATTTGGAAGTTTCGCTCGAGGAGGCCTTCAACGGTGC
>JANXBU010000110.1 GCA_025060505.1 Candidatus Calescibacterium sp. | reverse complement strand
AGATTCGGAGCTCTACAGCTCCACACGCCACCGCCTGTTTAAGAACCTAGGAAAGCTCATACAACGCCTAAAAGAAACACCCCACGCCCTTAGTAGTTTAGCCCTATCCGAAGCCAAGAAACTTGAAATATGCCTACAGGAAGCCCAGCACCTACAAGAAGAGATAATATCAATAGCCCGCAACCATCCAGACTATGAAATACTCAAGACCTTTCCACTTGGAGACCTAAGCATCGCAACGCTCTTAGCCTACAGCTGGGACATAAAGAACTTTAAAGACAAAGACGGATACATCGCCTATGTCCTCATGGGAGCAAACCTTGAGCAATCAGGCAAGAGCATAAACAGAATAAAAACAGACAAAGCCCGCACGGAGATAAAAGGCATCTTTTACACCACTTTCATGCAAGCACATAGAAAGCAACACCCCCTTAACCCCCTTGCACGGCTGAGCAAAGAACTTGTAAACACCAAGCACAACTATAGGAAACGCTACATAAAGTTTTTAAGCAGAC
>JANXBU010000010.1 GCA_025060505.1 Candidatus Calescibacterium sp. | reverse complement strand
TCTACTTCTTTGGATACCCTCTCTACTTCTTTGGATACTCTCTCTACTTCCTTGGATACTCTCTCTACTTCCTTGGATACTCTCTCTACTTCCTTGGATACTCTCTCTACTTCCTTGGATACTCTCTCTACTTCCTTGGAAACACGTGTAACCTCAGCAGAAACTTTTCTATTTTCTTCTTTGAGTTCTCTTATTTCTTGGTCTGTTCTCATCTGGCTTTTTGTGAGTTCTTCTATCATTTTCTCTATTCTATCAAGTCTGCTTAGTTTTCTTTGTTTTCCATTCCTCATAATAACAAAGTAAGAATTCAGAGTCCCTCGGTTTCTAAAATTAAGTTTTCTACTGAATTTACAAAAGATTCAGGTTTGAATTTTTTGCAATCTATATAGATCGACATCTATAAAATCTATTTTTCTCTTGTGGAAATAAAACTTTTTTCTCACATGAATTTTCGTTTTGAATACTTTTGACACCTCGAATCTGTTTTCGGAACAGAATGCTTTCACAAAAGGTTCTGAGTCAACTGAAAGAAATGTCCATACAACATCTGCTAATTCAAAGGCTTTTTTCAGAAACAATCTATCAGAAAATTTTTTCTGTATGCCAAAGGGTGGATTCATAACACATAGATCAAATTTTTTTCTTGAAGAGAAATATCTTATATCAGACACAACGAAATTTACCGAAAGAGTATATCCGAGTTCTTTGAGCTCTCTCAGATTTTTCAAAGCTATCTGAACTGCTTTTTTATCTAATTCAACTCCGAGCACAAAATTTGCACCTGCAAGAGCACAAGCAAATGAAATAAATCCTGTTCCCGCACCCAAATCAACCACAGATCTACCATTTATATCAGAAAAAGCTTTTGAGAGAAAAAAGTTAATAGCAGAACCATCCGTCTCATACTGCTCAAGCTTCAAAGATGGCTCAGAAAAACCTTCAAGCTGAGATATAAGCATACCTATTTCTTTCATAATCTCAAAACTTAAAACAAAACTCAGCAGAACTCATTACAATCTAATACATAACGATATCTCTGAAAAGATATGTTTGAGCATGATAAAATAAAACAACAAAGTCTTCATAATCAGTCGTTCACTTATTCTGTATCAGTTATTCACTTATTCTGTATGTATATTTTTCCGATCCTATCAATTAAATCTGGTGAAATCATCATATTCGGAACATGGTAATATCCATACTCCGTCCTGAGTATGAACCAAAAATAATTTTCTTCTCCAGAAACATATTTCCTTTGCAGTTTTATACTGCAGACAAAATTTTTTTCTTGATAACAATTCATAGGCAAAATTTTTACACTGCTGAACAAACCAGATGATATCGCAATGGAAACTTCGTTCGGAAAATTGGTTTCAACAGAAATTGTATACTCTGAAAGTTCTGAAGGAAAAATTATTTCTTTATCATAAGAAACAAAATATCTTTTATCAGATAAATGAAAGAATAGCTTATTCCTTGCTGAACATGATTGAAAAGTCATCAACAGAACTACGAACTGAAAAAAATACAAAATAAAAAGCATATTCAATAGAAATAATTATGTGAATGGGAAACGAAAGACTAAATAAGTGGTTTTCTGGATTTCGTCTAAAACTATATCTGATCAAAGTATTATATTAACAATTCTGTTTTTGACATAAATCATTTTCTTGATTGGCTTTTGGCCTATGTATTTTGAAATCCTTTCGGAATTCATTATAGCTTTTTTCAGTTCATCTTCGTCAGCATCTTTTTTAACCTCAACCTCACCTCTTAATTTTCCGTTTATCTGAACAGGTATTTTGACAATATCCTCCTGCAAGAAAACTTCAAGTCTTTCGTAGTCATCAAGAATCTGCTCACTTATTGGAGCTTCTGCTTTATATCCCGAAGAATCACATATCATCCTGTATAGTTCCTCAGATATGTGCGGAGCAAATATAGAAAAAAGTTTGAGAAATCCTACCGTCATACTTGCTATACAATCTGCATCTGCTTTTGTTTCAACCTTGTTGTTCTGTAAGAAATCTTCAAAGTAGTTTATGAATTCCATCATACGAGCAATAGCGGTGTTGAAACCGAGTTCTTCAATATCTTTGTATGCTGAAACTATGGATTTAGAATAAACTTTTCTCAAAGAAGCAACTTTTTCTGAAACATCAGAAAACAAATTCTCTTGAGATATTTCAAACTGGTGTGATTTGATAAGATTGATAGCTGTTCCAAAGCTTCTCCACACTTTTCGTAGAAACCTATAAATTCCGTTTACACCTCTGTCTGACCAATCAAGATCTTTTTCAACAGGTGCAGCAAAGAGTATAAAACAACGCGCAGTGTCTGCTCCATACTGTCTTATAACATCATCCGGATCAACAACATTCCCCTTTGATTTGGACATTTTTGCCCCATCTTTTATGACCATACCTTGAGTGATAAGTCTGACAAACGGCTCTGAGAAATCTATATAACCGAGATCTCTGAGAACCTTTGTGAAAAATCTTGAATAAAGAAGATGCAAAACAGCATGCTCAATACCACCTATGTAAAGGTCAACAGGCATGTATCTTCTGACAAGCTCGTTGTTGAAAGGTGCCTTAGAAAAATCAACTCCCGACAAATCTCCGGAAAGATAACCGAGAAAATACCAAGATGACTCAACAAAAGTATCCATAGTGTCTGTTTCTCTACGAGCTGGATTACCACAGTAAGGACAATTTATATGACTCCACCTTTGCATATCTGACATCTCTGGTGGAAGAACAACTGGAAGATTTTCTGTTTTTTCTGGAACTATTCCACATTTATCACAGTAGATTATAGGAATAGGAGCACCCCAGTATCTCTGCCGAGATATTCCCCAATCTCTGAGTCTGTAGCTTACAGCAAAATCTCCTATACCCTTGTGCTTTGCGAACTCCGTAATTTTGCGTTTCGCTTCCTCTGAGTCCATACCGGAGAACTCGCCCGAATTTACAAGCTTTCCTTTTTCCTCAAACGCTGATTTAGAAAAATCGTGCTCACCATCGTAAGGAACAATAACAGGCTTTACAGGTATTCCATATTTTTTTGCAAATTCAAAGTCTCGTGAGTCGTGAGCTGGAACTGCCATTATTGCTCCGGTTCCGTAGTCTGGCAGAACATAGTTTGAGACCCAAATAGGTACCTTTTGATTTGTAAACGGATTCAGAGCATAGGAACCGGTGAAGACACCGAGAGTTTCACTCCCTCTTTCCTCTTTGGTCATTCTCATAACCTTTTCGCAGAAGTTCTCAACTTCTTTTTTTCTTTCAGGTTTTGTTATGTCAGAAACAAGCTCGTGTTCTGGAGCCAAGACCATAAAAGTCACACCAAAAACTGTGTCTGGTCTTGTTGTAAATATCTCCAAGTAAGTTCCTGATTCAAGTATAGGGAAATTAATCTTTGCACCATAAGATTTTCCGATCCAATCTCTTTGCATTTTTTTTACGCGCTCCGGCCATTCAAGTTTTTCAAGGTCTTCAAGCAACTCCTCAGCATACTGAGTGATTTTCAGGTACCATCCCCACATTTTCTTTTTTGTTATAGGCGTTCCACAGCGCCAGCACCCCCCTCCAACAACCTGCTCATTAGCAAGAACTGTTTGACATCTTTCGCAGAAATTCACAAAGCCAATCTTCCTGTATGCAAGTCCCTTCTGATACATTTGTATGAAAAAAAGCTGCTCCCACCTGTAGTAGCTTGGAGAAGATGTATCAACTTCTCTATTCCAATCGTATGAAATACCGAGCCTTTTGAGCTGACTTTTCATATAAGATATGTTCTCCTGAGTCCACTTTGCTGGATGAACTCCATGTTCTATTGCAGCATTTTCAGCAGGAAGACCAAACGCATCCCAACCAATTGGATGGAGCACATCGTATCCTTTCATTCTATAAAATCTCGCAAGAGCATCACCAATAGAGTAGTTTCTCACATGCCCCATATGTATCCTCCCGGATGGATAAGGAAACATAACAAGTACATACTTTTTTTCACCCTTACCCTTCAGACCATAAGAATTTCTCTGATTCCAAATCTTCTGCCACCTCTGCTCAATTTCAGCTGGATTGTATTCAATATCCATATAGAGAATTATAAATAATAAAGAAATACTGAGTATTCCAAATAATCGGAAGATTTTTTAACCCTAAAATCAATCAAAACGAAACCTGGAATTATGTATGAATATTTTTTGAGATATTTCAGAAATATTGAGATATTTCAGAAATATCTTGTTGATTCAAATTCAGATGTAAGCCCTTTTTGTCTTTTTAGATTTTTCTTGTACTGTTTTGAACAGAGATTTTTTGTACTCAACGACCTTCTGCATCACTTTTTCATCAGATGTTCCTATTATTTGTGCTGCTAAAATAGCAGCATTTTTTGCATTATCTATCGCAACGGTGGCAACCGGAACCCCAGCTGGCATCTGAACTATTGATAAAAGAGAGTCAAGTCCCTGAAGAGCCGTTACCTTTATTGGAACTCCTATTACAGGCAGAGGTGTTATTGAAGCAACCATACCAGGAAGATGAGCAGCTCCTCCTGCACCAGCTATGATAACTTTCAAACCTCTCCTGTGAGCGCTTTCAGCATACTTGAACATCTTCTGCGGTGTTCTGTGAGCAGAAACTATGTCAAGCTCATAAGGAATATCAAATAATTTAAGAATCTCCTCAGCATCTTTCATAACAGCTAAATCCGAGTCGCTTCCCATTATTATTCCAACTAGTGGCTTTCGCCGGTTTGCCATCCTTGTCTTGCCTCCTGAGATTTTATCTTCAAAACTTTTTTTATTTTCAGAGCCTTTGAGATTGCCCCTTTCAAAGATTTATCTAATACTGTGAAATGACCCATTTTTCTGAAAGGAAATGTTTTTGGTTTGCTGTAAAAATGAAATTTCAAACCATCAACAGAAAGAGCTTTCTCCAAACCCTCAATTACTGGCTCGCCTTCAAAACCGGGCTCTCCCAGAAGATTGACCATAACAGCTGGTATAAGAAGCTCTGTTGACCCCAAAGGAAGACCACTTATTGCTCTCAGATGTTGTTCAAACTGTGATGTTTTTGAGGCCTCTATTGTGTAGTGTCCAGAATTATGAACTCTTGGAGAGATTTCGTTTATAAGAACTTCGTTGTCTTTTGTCAAAAACATCTCAATGGCAAAAAGTCCAACTCCGTCCAACTTCTTTATGCATTCTATCGCCAGCTTCTCAGATTTTCTATGAATACTCAACGGAACCCTCGCTGGAGCTATGACCATATCGCATATATTTTTCTCGTTAAAATACATCTCAACCAGTGGATACACCTTTATTTCTCCCCTTGTTGACCTAGCAACAAGTATAGCGAGCTCTTTTTTTATTGAGACCTTCTCCTCCAAGAAAGAATCAACTGGGAAAATTTTTTCTATATCTTCTTTATCCTTTATTATCAGGACTCCTCTTCCGTCATAACCACCACGGCATGTCTTCTGAACAACAGGAAGCTTTAAATCTCTGAAATCCTCTGCTTTTGGATTTACCTTTATAAGTCCAGCAGTGGGTAATTTGTTTTCCAACAAAAACCTTTTCTGCAAAAGCTTGTTGTTGATTATCTCCAAAACACCCGCAGATGGACGAACTATCTTGCCTTTCCTTTCAAGAGACTTGAGCACATCTACATTGGTATGCTCAACCTCGTATGTTATGATGTCGGACATCTTGGAAAGCTCAATTATGCCTTTTTCAGAATCCCACCTCTCTACTATGTGATGATCTGCTATTTTGCTTGCTGGACAATCTGGATCTGGGTCTAAAATTGTAATTTCATAAAATCCCAGATTTCTTGATGCTAAAATCAACATCTTTCCCAACTGCCCTCCACCTATAATTCCAAGCCTTATCTTTGAAACTGAATTCATAAGATATCTAAGGATCTATTCAAAAATATAATTGAATTATATAATGATTATCCAAAAGCAAATAACTGGGAAAAAAGATATAAATATACATAATCTTCAAAAAAATCACAAGCAATACACCTGCAGAGCGAGTGAAAAACTAAAAATCAGTATTTGAATTTGCTAACTATTTCTTTTAGTTTCTCTGCATATTCATACAGCACAGATACATCTCTGTTTACCTTCCCCATCATCTCCTTTATTCTCTCCGATGCCTCCACTATATTCGATGTGTTCCTTGCCAACTCCTCGGTACTCTTGTTCTGCTCCTCTATCGCTGTACCTATCGCCGATACATTCCTCGTCGATTCTGATATATACCTCATTATCTCCTCAGTCTTACTCAATCCCTCTGTTGCTCTACCGTAATACGATCTTATCTCCTCGTTAAAACTCTCTATCTTATCTGCCACAGTTTTCAATGTATTCTCAAACTCCTCTATCTTCTTCCTTATCACTCCTGATTCACTCTGTGTCTTCTGAGCTAATTTCCTTACCTCCTCTGCTACCACCGCAAATCCTCTTCCCTGCTCCCCTGCTCTGGCTGCCTCTATTGCTGCATTCAGCGCAAGCAAGTTCGTCTGATCCGCTACATCCTCTATCACTCCTATCACCCCCTTTATCTCCTCCATCTTACTTACTATTCCCTCCACAAAAGATACTATTGATGGAAACTCTTCTCCCATCTTCCTTATTCCCTCAAACGATGTTCTCATCATCCTACCTCCTTCCTTGCTCTCTTCCTCCATCCTCCTGTTGAAATCCAGTATCTTGTGCGTGCTCTTCAATATATCTGATGAAACCGCTGAAAGCTCCTCAGTTGCTGTCGATAATGCTGATATCATCTGGCCTTCCTTCTCTATCTCCTTGAAAGATGAACTTACCGCTGACTTCACACTTCCTCCAACATCACCCAAAGTATTCGATACATCTCCTATCGTTCTTATTATCGATACAAATGAATCCAAAAACTCATTGAAGTATCTTGCTAAATCCCCTATCTCATCAGAAGAATCCACAGGCAACCTCATTGTAAGGTCTGCTCCTCCACGTGCTATCTTCAAAAAATTCAATGACATAAACTCTAACCTCGATACAATGTTCCTTGAAATAAGAAAAACCAAAACAAGAGCAGCTATAAGCAACCCCAAATTCAAAGTAGATGAAAAAGCTACACTACCATATATACCTCTCAACCTTCCAGAAAGCTCACTTATTAACAAACCGTTTGTGTAATCAAACAAATCATATCCTGATTTCATCGCACGGGTAAATGAATCAAATACAAATGAACTATCAAACGAAACAATTTCATCACCATCAAGAAAATCATTCTCAATCGAATCTAAAATTCCTAATAAATCTAAACTGAATGTAGAGTATCTACTCTCCAAGTTATTCCTAACTTCAGATGGAAATCTTTGAAAAATTTTGTTTAGCTTGTGATTTATCTCACCATAATCCCTCCTCACAATTGCAATCAAGTATGCAACAGTCATTTCTTCCTGCCTACTTATCTTTCCCCTCGCTGAAATTCCAGCAGTGGTAGCTCTAACTTGTCCTATGTTCTCAATAAACTGTAAAAGAAGCTCCGATGATATGTTCCACAGGTAGTGACTCAAATACTCCGGATCAAATGCCAAGTTTGAAATATCTGATATATCTGATACAAGCAAAACCAAATCTCCAATATACTCCGTATGTATCTTGAATGATTCTTCCTGACTCAAAGAAAATACCTTTGACTCTATCTCACTCCATCTACTCCTTATATTCTCAAGTTCATCTTTTAGATCTCCAAAATAGCTACAAGATGAAAACACAAGCTCCATCGATTTCTTTATATCATCACGAATAGCCATTATCCCCTGTCTGATCCTATTCTTCTCGTCTTCATCTACTGTTCCAAGATACTCAGCTGTTTTACCTGTATGATTTTGAACATATTGTATAAGTTCTTTTACCTCTTTGATACATTTCGCTCCTTCTATCTCCTTCCTTGTGAAATCAATATCTTTATATTTCTCAAAAAGATAAGTTATATATCCAACAGTAGCTGGTCCAAGAAGAGGTAGTATAAGCAATATAAGTTTGCCTCTAATTGACATCTTTGAAAGAAGTTTGTCTATCATACACTTATACCTCCTTTGCTATTTTTTAATGGTGAAAAAAACAACCCCGTCAGCAGATAGATAGATAGATAGATAGATAAGTCTTATAGAAAAAATATTTTAATATTCTTTTTTCAATATTCTCGAATCCCCTTCTGAATTCCTAATTATTTCAGAAATTGAGACTTAGTAAAGAATGATTTCGGAATATTTCTGCCCTGTTGCGAAAACATAGCACTTTTTGATGAGAAATCGTATCCGAAGGTATCTGAAAAACTATACCGAATCAGATTATCTTGATAAAGCAATATATCTCAACTCAATCATATGGATTTATATGCTTGCCGAAATTTTTACACCTGAAAATTTTCATTTCTGTATTTGTATTTTGTATTTTTTTATTCTCCATTCAAGTTGTCTTCTTGTTATGCCCAATTTTTTTGCAGCCTCAGACAAGTTTTTAGTTTGAGATATTACATCCATAATGGCTTTCTTCTCTATATCTTCAACTATGGTTTCAAGCGATCTACTCGTTGATAAAACAACTGCTTCTTCTTCTCTTTGTTCAAGCTGAGCTCTCACCTTCTTTATGTGCTGTGGGATACTTTCAGCAGTTATAACGAGATCAGACGAAGTTAGAACTAGTCTTTCTATAAGATTTTCAAGTTCTCTCACATTTCCAGGCCAATCATAATTTTCAAGAATCTGCATAGCTGACTTTGATATTGAAACTGCTTTCTTGTATTTTGTGTTGAATCTCTCAATGAAATATTCAACAAGAATATATATATCTTCTTTTCTTTCTCTAAGTGGAGGAACATATATAGGTATAACAAAAAGTCTGTAATACAAGTCCTCCCTGAATTTCTCCTGTTTTACAAGTTCCTCGAGATTTCTGTTTGTTGCTGCTATGATTCTTACATCTATTTTTTTTGGTTGTCCTCCAACTGGTTCTATCTCTTTGCTCTGTAAAACACGCAGTATCTTTGCTTGAAGATGTAATGGCATATCTCCTATTTCATCAAGAAAAATAGTTCCACCATCTGCGAGTTCAAATTTACCCTTTTTGTCAAATGTTGCACCTGTAAAAGCCCCCTTTCTGTATCCAAAGAGCTCGCTTTCCAGAAGCGTCTCAGGAATACTCGCTGAATTTACTTTTACAAGAGGTTTATCTTTTCTTTGCGAATTTTTGTGAATTAGCTCTGCTATTAGTTCCTTACCAACTCCACTTTCACCCATTATAAGAACAGTTGCATCCGACTCTGAAACCTTCAAAGCTTCTTTTATTACCTCTTCCATCTTCTTTGATCTATATACTATTTCTCCTACCCTTCTGATCTCAGTTTTTTCCCTTCCGATTAGAAAGAAGGACATTCCAAGCATAATACCAAAAACTCTCAAAACCTTCATTATGTCATCTGAAACTGCCTCAGCCATTGAACTGATATATCCGAGATCTCTTCCTTCAAATCTTATTGGAACAACTAAAAGTTTTCTCCCTGGACCAATATCCACTATATCTTCCGCTGGCAATTTAAAGCCACTTTCTATTGATTTACGCCTTTCATCCTCCGGACCTGAGTAAAATTTCCTTGAATAATTTAGTATTTTTATGTGTGTGTTTTTCAAATCCAGCTCAGATTCCAAAGTGAAAACCAATTGCTTTATTATGTTATCAAAGCTTTCTCTTGAAGAAATTATACTTGCAATTCTTGAAAGAAGACTCAGAGCATTAAAAGGTTTTTTTTCTTCCAAAACTTTCATAAACAGATAAACAAATATAAATTTATACGAGAAAATAAAATCCAGAGCAGTTTTTCTGTAAATCCAAAGGAACCCAAAAATATGAAAAAACACCAGAAGAAAAATTTCTAAAAACTTATAATACTAAATCAAGTTGATTCAAGGATATCTCTTATTCTTTTGACCTCTGGTTGATCAAATGGATTTATACCCATTATTTTACCGCAAACGGCAATTGAGATCTGAAGAGAAAAGAGTATTTTTGAGATCTCCTGAGGCTTCTCTTCATACTCCACAAGCATTGTTGGAATTTTTTCTGAAAAGACCTTATGTGTTGCACGCGCTTCTTTTTGTACGAGCTTGTATCTCTTTTCTTTCGGAACAAAAAATATAGCAAACTTAGATTTTGGATTTGCGAGAACAAGTTGAGCAACCGAATGCTGAAATTGGGGACCCAAAACCGCAACCGGAGTGAAACCTCTGTTATCTTTCCCCAAACTTTCAGCTATAAGCTGTGTTATGTTTTCTGCAAACTCAAAAAGTTTCCTTGAATAAAAACAAAGAAAAATATCTTGTTTATCAAGATTTTCTAATAAAAACTCAGTTAAGCTGAAATGAAGTGAATTTTCATTCTCTATATCTTTCCTCACAACATCTAATCCTTTTATAATACCACCCAAAATTTTTGGAGCAAGACCAAGAAGGGGAAAATAGGTTATATAGAATGTAGAAAATCTACCCGAAAGATTCTGTGGAAATGGTATGTTAGATATACCATACTTTCTTACAAGGTTCATAAGAGGTGATTCAATCTCCTGTGAGACTGTCAGAACAGATTTCGGAATATTGAAATTCAATCTTTTCAATCCCGAAAGAATTCTTTCAAAAATCGCGAGAGTTTCGTAAGTTGTTCCAGATTTTGATACAACATAGAACAGATTTGCTCTTTCATATTTATCAAAAATATCTTCTGGAGATTCCAAAAAAACTCCATCTAATCCAAAGAATCTGAAAATAGCCCGAGGTCCAGAAGATGAACCACCAATGCCCACCCAGACAATTTTTCTGTTCCTGAAAAGTTCGGAATATTTCTTATGCTTTTGAGCTAACTTATCTGCTATAATAAAACACCACGGAGTTTCTTCAGAGTTCTCAACCGCATCCTTTAAAACAGACCTTATATTTTTCCTTATTTCTTCCTTCATTACTACTTCATTACTAGAAAGATTTACTTATTTGAAAATTCTTGCAGTCCATCCTGAATTCTTCTTATACCTTCCTTTATCTTTTCCTCGCTCAGAGCAAAAGATAGTCTTATAAATCCGGGAGCACCGAATCCTTCACCCGGTATAACGAGAACTTTCTTCTTATCAAGAAGAAAATCACTGAGCGCTTCTGTTGTTTGGCCTTTCAGAAATGCAGAGACTTCAGGGAAAATATAAAATGCTCCTTCTGGTTTCACACACTTTATACCCTCTATCTTTGCAAGAAGAGAATATATAAGGTCTCTTCTTTTTTTGAACTCAGATGTTGTTGTTTTTACGAATTCATCTTCCCTTTGCAGAGCTCCAACAGCAGCGTATTGCGAAACACTTGTTGGATTTGAAGTGGTCTGTCCTTGAACTTTTTTCATAGCAGATATTATTTTTTCTGGACCGAAAGCAAAACCTATTCTCCAGCCAGTCATAGAATAAGTCTTTGACATTCCCCATATCACAACCGTTTTTTCTCTGAGAAACTTTGCAAAGCTCTCAAATTTTCCATCGTAAATCATTGTTCCGTAGATCTCATCAGAAAGAACAAATATATCTTTGTTTTTCAGAATTTCGGCAATCTCCTCAAACAAATCCGGCTGAGCAACGGCACCCGTTGGATTGCATGGGAAGTTCAATATAATACACTTGGTTCTTGGAGTCAAAGCATCTGCGATGTCTTTGGGATTTGGCTTGAACCCATTTTCAGGCTTTGTTTCAACAAAACGAGGAACTCCACCAACCATTTTGACCATATCCGGATAAGAAACCCAGTAAGGAGAAAGAATTATGACCTCATCACCATCATCAACAACAGAGAATAGAAATTCATATATGGCCATCTTCGCACCCGGAGAAACAATGCACTCGCTTTCTTTGTATTCAACTCCAAAAAAATCTTTGAATTTTCTTACAGCTGCTTTCTTTAACTCAGGAATTCCATCAACAGCTGTGTATTTTGTTTTACCTTTATCTATGCTTATCTTACCTTCTTCTGATGCAGACTTCGGTGTTGGAAAATCCGGCTCCCCGGCTCCGAAAGAAACTATATCTTCTCCCTTCTCAATAAGAGCTTTTGCTTTAGCATCAAGAGTCAAAGTTGGAGAAGGCTTTATCTCTCTGACCCTATAAGATAGTTCCATACAGAACTATTTTCCTTACAAAAACATTAGTTTCACAAAACTCAAATTTTTTTCATTAATATTATAGCTATGGTAAATGATAAAACAAGTAAAGCATATACTGAAACAACTCAGGCAGAAAAATCAGAAATAAGACAAGCGTTCGGAAAAGATGAAAGGAAAAAAATAAGAGAACTTTTCACTGAAATAGGCAAAGTTCTAAAAGATGCAGTGGAAGAGATAGAAGATTCCTCCGAAAAGGGGGAACTGACCTTTGAAGAAACAGCAGGAATAATAACAAAGTATCTCTCAAAAATAAATCCGCTTCTTTCCGCTTTGTATGTAAATTCGGTAGGAAAGCTTATAAGAGCATATCAGCTTTTACTCTACTCCGACGCCGTAGATGAATTCGGATATGACCCGAAGTTTGAGGATTTTGTGAAACCATTTTTCAGATTTCTTTACGAGAAGTGGTGGAGAGTCAGTGTCGAAGGAGGAGAAAACATACCATCCAGAGGCAGAGTTCTTTTTGTTGCAAACCATTCCGGAACACTACCAGCAGACGGTGCTATGATAAAATACTATGTCAGAGAAATTCACCCATCACACAGAGACCTGAGACCACTTGCCGAAAACTTTGTGTACTATCTACCATTCATTGGAGTTCTTATGAACAGAGTTGGAGGAGTTAGAGCTTGTCAGGAAAACGCGGAAATACTTCTTATGAGAGATGAGGCTGTTTTAGTTTTTCCAGAAGGAGTAAAAGGAATTGTAAAACATTTTTCTTTGAGATATAAACTTCAAAGATTTGGGAGAGGCGGTTTCGTCAAACTCGCAATAAAGACCCGCTCCCCTATGCTTCCCGTTGCAGTTGTTGGAGCAGAAGAAATATATCCAGTAGTAGCAAGGTTCGATTCCATAGGAAAGATGATTAATCTTCCGACATTACCCATAGTTCTGAATATGTTCTTGCTTGGTCCGTTCGGATTTATACCATTTCCATCAAAATGGTACATAAAGTTTGGTAAGCTTATGAGACAAACAGCAGAACTACCACCTGAAGCTGTAGAAGATGATATTCTTATAAATCAGATATCACAAGAAGTAAGAGCAAACATAGAAGATATGATAGCAGAACTTTTGTCGAAAAGAAAAAGTATATGGAAATAGTTTTTAATCATTTTATGTAATGTCTAAAAACACAATAGTTCTTGCAACAATATTTATTTTCAGTCTTCTAAACCTTTCTTCAAAACCACAGATAGAAGACGAGAGATACCCGGAGTCTCTCCTCAGAGAAACTATATACTACCTCAAAGAGGGGGATTTCAAAACAGCCAATGAAAAATTACAACAACTGAAAATCGGAATCAAGGATGAAAAGAAACTCCCAATAGATGAAATGTTTCCAACCATATCTTTTCCAATAAAAATATCAGATGCTTTATCTATAATTGAAAGTGAAATAAAAATAGGAATCGAAACGAAAACCAAGGAAGTTCCATTCGCTTTCGTCACATCATCTTGGAACCCGGAATTCTTCAAGGCAAACCAAGAAATATTTTTGAACGCTTTACAGAGATTCGAGAACCTTAACTTTGTTCCGGATGCTTTTGTTGTTGATCTTATTGGAAACGAAAAAAAAATAGTAATAAATTTCTCATCAACACCACTGTACAGCAGTCCTATCAACACAGTCGTGAACATAAGAAGGAATGATCAGCTGAAAAAACAAATATATTTTATTCCAGATCTCTCGTATTTATCTGAGGCGCTTTCTCTATTTTCAAAGCGAGAGCTAAAATGCAAGGCTATCTCAATAATTCATCCAAAAGATAGAAAAGATACAGCTGAAAAGATAAAAGAAGTTGCTTGGGCATTTGGTATATCTGCTCCACTGAATATACAGTATGAAGGAATAGATCTTATACCATTTTTCAGAGAAAAAGGAAATCAGATGCTTAAAAAGAAAGTAAGCGATCAGGAAATATTCTCCGCAATTTCACGAGAATTTGAAAATATAAAATGCATACTGATACTCGATAACCCAAGAAATTCAGCAACAATAATCCCTCAGTTCAGATTCATAGGAGCAAGCGATCTTTATTTCCTCGGTTTCTTCTGGTACAAAATGAAAGACATAATAGAAAAAAGATATTTTGAAAGAATATTTTATGTTGACATAGTTGATGAAAAAATTTCTGAGAGAACAAAAGTGTATATATCTGAACTCAAAAAGCTATCCGATCTTCTTCTTATCACTCCGAATGTGAAATCAGAAAAAATAGAAATAGATGGAGAAATCGGAAAAATTTCCATATCTCCGGGAAACTATGTAACACGACCTGTATTCATTTTCAGATTAGGTGAAAATATACAGAAAGTTTTTGAATACTACAAAGATGAACCTGCCATTACAGAATAAATATGTTCATTTTCGGCAACAGAATATGGCACGATTTTGAGAAATACTTGATAGTAAACGGAAAAAATGGATTAATATCAGATAAAAGTAAAAACTACAAAATAAACGAAAACCCATTCAAGATAATACAGAAATTCGTTGAAGAAGAAAAAGGTATAAAACTTGGATATATCTCATACAACCTATCAAGATTCATAGAGAACTTAAAAATTGGAGAGGATGACCTAAATATACCAGATTGTATTCTCGTTTCAGTTGATCCAGAAAAATCAAATTTAATAGAAGATGAAAGAAACCAAGAAGAACCAATTGAAATAAACGAAACACAAGACAGATACGAGAAAGAAAAATTTATAAGAGCAATAGAAGAGGCAAAAAAATACATATACAGAGGTGATATATATCAGGTAAATCTTTCAAGAAGAATCGAATTTGAAACAGAAGAGAATCCATACGATATTTTTTCAAGGTATATCGGAGTTCAGAAGATAAAATTTCCCGCTTTTTTCAATTTCTCTCCTTTTGCCAATTTCTGCATAGGAAGCGGTTCGATGGAAATTTTCCTTCAAAAGCAACAGGCAAAAATAAGAGAGTGTCCAATAAAGGGAACAAGAAAAATACCAAACGGCGCCGATGAAGAAACCATAAACAAAATATCAGAAGAGCTCAGATCAGATGAAAAAGAGTTAGCAGAAAATCTTATGATAGTTGATATGGTGAGAAACGATCTTGGTAAAATATGCAAAAATGTAAAGGTAAAAAGACTCTTTGATGTAGAAAGATATTCAACACTTTTACATCTTGTATCTGAAGTTGAAGGAGAGATAGAAAACAAAGTAGGATTATCTGAAATTCTAATTGCAACATTTCCACCAGCATCTGTAACCGGAGCTCCAAAAAAATCTGCTATGCAAATAATAGAGAAACTTGAAGGGAAAAGAAGAGGTCCATACTGCGGAGCAATAATGAAATTTGAAGAAAATGGAGACTTCACGATGCTTGTCTCAATAAGAATATTCTTGCATATAGCTTCAAAAGTTTATTACTGGACAGGTTGCGGAATAGTGTGGGACTCAGATCCTTACAAAGAATGGGAAGAAAGTATAACAAAAACAAAAGCTTTTATAAAAGCATTATTTTCTACCAAAAATTCAAAACAGAAAATGAAAAAATGATCTCAGAAAAACAAATTGTTCTGTTAAGAGCAAAAAGGTATAGAGATATAAATTTCAAAAACCTACTTCATACTTCATTGACAGAACAAAAACAGAAAAACAATAGAAAATAAAAACAAAAAAGCAAAATAGTAAAATACAGTTATGATAAAAATAGAAAGGAAAGACGGAATAAAGAGACTCGTTATCTCTAACCCGGCAAGAAAAAATGCAATAGGTGTTTCTGATGTCAAAATACTTTCAAAAGAGTTGGAGAAAGCGTGGGAGGAAAAAGATGTAGATGTTATAGTTATCACCGGAGAAGGAGATGCTTTCTGTTCAGGACTCGACCTTGCTGGCTCCAGAGAAGATATATCACGAAAGGATATAATAGACCTATTTGAGTGGCACGTGGAGGAATTCACAGGAGTTATAAAAAATTCAATAGAATGTCCAAAAGTTGTAATTGGGAGAATAAACGGCCCTGCTGCCGGTTTTGGCTGTGAGATGCTCTACTGGTTTGACTACAAAATAGCACACAAAAACGCATACTTTTATGAACTCTTCCCCAAAAGAGGTCTCATACCAGATGGCGGAGGAATACCTTTTTTAGGAAAAACTCTGGGATTCACCAAAGCTTTTCCTCTACTTTCAGAAGCACAAAGAATATCAGCCCAAAAAGCTCTTGAAATAGGAATAATAAACGAGATAGCAGAAGACGAGCTTGATCTTGACAGCAAAATAAACAACAAAGTCAATGAAATAAGAAAACTTCCCCAAGGAGTTGTATCAAAAATAAAAAAACTTATGTGGTCTGATATTTTTGAGAACCTTGAAAATCACATAAGACATCTGCGGGTTCTGCAAGCTCACCAAGTTTTATCCGAAGAGTTTCTTGAAGGTATAACATCGTTCTTCCAGAAGAAAGAACCTGAGTTCAAAAAGGTTTTCTGAAAGAAATAACACACAATAGGATAATTAACAAGACAAAGGAAAGAAATTAAAAATAAACTCTCACAAGCTCTCCCTTATAAGATACATAACCGCATACAGAAGATGAATTAACCCTATCTCTGAACTTTTCCTTATCTCCACCCTTGATCTCAACCCTAATTATTGAACCAGATAATCTATAACAGTATATCTGATTTTCTACAATTTGATCGACATAAGTTGTAACCCCTGAAGAGAAAGTAGTAACAGTTGTAAAATTTCTACATCCATATCCGAGACACCTTTCAAGCGAAACGCTCTCTAAATTCTCTGTTGGTGGTATTTTCCATGATAAATATAACTTCCCCCCCTTTTCATACTTATCTATAAAAAGTATCTGAGCTTTCCAAAGTTCATCAGCTGGTAGAGCTTCTACTTTCTGTTCCACTTTTTGTTCAGCGGGTTTGACTTCCTGAACCACAGCAGCTGTTTCTCTTTTCTTTTTTTCTTCTTCCTCCTCTCGCTTTCTTCTTTCCTCTTCTTCCAATCTCTGTTTTTCAAGTTCTGCTAATTTCTTCTCTAATTCAGATAGTCTTTCTTTGAGCTCAGGAGACTCAACAGCTATTGTCTGAACTTCCCTTTCTTCCCGAGTCACAACTTTGGTGACATAATAACTTGGAAGACCAAAACCCAATGTAAAATTCACAAAGAACATAACACCGTATTTTTGGTTGTATTCTCTTCCTACAATCTTTTTTGCACCAGTTGTTGTGTAATTTTGAACTGCAATCTGCTCAGCTTGACTTAAAGAAGGGCGAATCAATGAGTAAGTTCTAACTCCAAACTTCAATTCAAAATCAAAACTTTCAGAAATACCCCTTACACTCGGACTTACCTCAAAATGTGGATAGGGACCCGGCGTATATATTTTTTTTGTAAATAGAGAAGGACTGAATATTGTCAGAAGAAGCAGGTCAGATATAGGTATTAACTGAATTCTTATGTTTGGTATTATATTAAACGAACTATCTCCAGAGTATATTGTGAAGATAACTCTTTGGCTATAAAAGAAAATTGAAACAGGAGCCAGTCCTCCTCCTGGGATTATTCGAAGTCTCCTTACAAATTCGAAAGTTCTGTCTTCTCTATCAAGAAGCAAGGAAGGAAAGAGTTTTACCCCGCCTATAAAGAACCCAAATGAAACATATCTGGTTGATGGTATAAGTTTGTAATCCTGAAATTCACCAATTGTAAGCTCTGATATAGTAAAAGCTGGATTCTCGCTTATATCAACATAACCCACCCCCAAATTAATGATAGAGAATCTATTCTGAACATCTATCGCTAATATTAGCAGAGCTAATTTTAATATGCTCATAATATAGAATTAGTTTAATAATTTAACTTATTTTTTTTCAAAAGTAAAAGAAAAACAAAAATCAAATATCGGATAAAACCAAAGATTTATGAAATGTAAATTATGAAATGCAATAAATTTCTTACAAAGATGGAATCCCATATGGTAAAATATGGTAAAACAGATTTTACAAACCAAAAAGAGTTTTAGAAAAAGAGAACCAAAAATACATAAAACCTGCTATTGCAACACATAAAAACGCAACCGCAAAAGATGAATGAGAAAAATATGGAGTCTAAAAATATATAGTACTACACTTTAATTATGTTTCAGATTTTTTCTTCAGACAATTTGGACAAATTCCTATAAGCTCATGTCTGTGAGATACTAGTAGAAACCCATACTTTTGAGCAACATACTTTTGTTTCTGCTCTATTTCTTCATCCATAAACTCTATTGTTAATCCGCACTCTTTACATATAAGATGATCGTGGTGCTCCGATGAAACTTCATATCTTACTCTTCCATCTCCAAAATCTCTCTCCGAAGCCAAACCAAGATTTTTCAGAATTTTCAAAGTTCTATATATAGTTGCAATACCTATTCTTTTGGCCTGTGTATCCTTCTTACTTTTCCTTTTTATCTCCTCAAATATATCCTCAGCGCTTACATGTCCTCCCAATTTCAGAAAAACATCAATTATGTATTTTCTCTGTGAAGTAATCTTGTATCCTTTCTCTTTTATTTTTTCCCAGAATTCTTTGACGAAGTCCCGGCTTTGCTCCATCTTTCTATAATAATTTTTTCAAAAATTTTTTCGGTTTTTGCAAAAGAGGTGACAAAAGACATATCGTAAATGGATTTAAGGAGGTAGAACGTATGATATACCAAGCAAAAAACTTTGAAAACCTAATAGGAACACCGGGTTTTTCTGAACAGCTTCTGAAAAACCATTTCACACTCTATCAAGGATATGTAACAAATACGAATAAACTCTACGAGATAATTCAGCAGATGACAAAAGATGGAAAAGCTGGAACACCAGAGTTCGCAGAAATAAAAAGAAGATTCGGGTGGGAATTCAACGGGATGAGATTACACGAATACTACTTTGAAAACATGACCAAAAACAAAAAGGATATCGATAAAGGAGGAAAGCTTCACAAAAAAATCCAAGATGATTTTGGGTCCTTTGACAATTGGCAAAAAGAATTCAAATCAACAGGTGCAATGAGAGGTATAGGTTGGGCAATAATGTACTATGATCCGTTTTCAAAAAGGCTCTTTAACACTTGGATAAACGAACACGATGTCGGACACCTTGCGGGATGCCCAATAATACTCATTATGGATGTATTTGAACACGCCTTTATGATTGATTATGGACTCAAAAGAGCAGATTACATCGAAGCATTCTTCAATGCCATAGATTGGGACATAGTTCAGAAAAGATATGAAACCGCTGAGAAATAAAAAATCTCAGCATAAAGCCGAGTGTAGATAATAAGAATTAGACAGAATAGAACTGAAAGTCAAGCTACGTTACGAAACCTATACCTTTTCCAGCGTTACCTCATCCCACCACTTTGCGTACTTCTCCGCACTTTTTGCTATATGAAAGCCTATGATCTCCGGCACAGTATAAGGATGAATCTTCTCCACTTCTTCTTTTAGCTTATCAAAGAGATAATCTTTGGTTTTAACAACCAAAAGAAGCTCAGGATCATCCTGAACCTCTCCTTTCCAGAAATAAATTGAACGAACATTTTTTATTATATTCACACAACCTGCAAGTTTCTTCTGAACGAGTTCCTTAGCTATCTTCACAGCCGTCTCTTCATCCGGAACAGTTATGAAAACCACAAACCTCATACAAAGCAAAATATAAACAAACAAAATGATTTCAATTATTACAGAAAGAATAATTGTCAATCTTTCTTTCTTAGTAATATACTATGGGCTAAATATAAGATATCTTCTTTTTCCTGTGCAAACAGGGGAAACCCAGTAGTCGCCACTTATCAATTTTTCAAAATCTGTTTCCATCTTTGAGAATATAGAAAGCATTCTTTCTTTTTCTGTTAATTCTTGAACTCCGAGTTTCTGTTTTAGTTTTTGAGCAACATCTTGCGGCATTGCGCAGTGTCCTTCTGTAACGCCTTCAAGCCATTCTTTTGAGCATGCCCAGGATGTCGCCATTAAGCCAAAATACTCGTCTGATGGATCATCTGAAGCTCCTCCGGGAATCGCATACCAGATTTCTGTACCCGTTGGTTTCACAACACAGTAGTAGTGAAGACTTTGAGCATCCTTTTCATGATCCCACGCTATGTAATCTTTTTGAGGATCTGGCTCAGCAAATTTTATGTACCAGTCTGTTGTGCTTCTTGTGAAAATGTTTCCGTTAGACTTCACAAGGTTTATCGGAGAAAAGTTCATAAGATCAAAGTTTGCGGCATAAAAAAGAGCAGTTCCCATACTTCTGGGGAAATATTTCTTTCCATTGTACTTTGGCTCAAAGTTTTCAGAACCCGGAAACTCATACATATATTTGAGTCTTATACCAGCAAAATCTCCCAAAACACAGTTTTGTGGGAGACCGTCTCTACATATATTTCTGTATTCAACACAGGTGTTATTCTCTTCTCTCACACATATTCTTGCGTTTTTGTTCAGAAAAGCGGCTAAATCTGAAACCGCTCTCATGAACTCATCTTTCGGACAGAGATCCTGACCCAAAAAGTATATTCTCACATCAGAAGGCAAAGGAGAAACACTACAAACATCTGATCCCTCCATCATAGGTATAAATATTCTCAATGATACCTCATAGTTCATAAAGACTCTGAAAGCAAAATTCGTTAGAGGTGGCAAACCGATCTGATAGAAAATATCGACTCTTCCTGGGTCAGCCGGGAATATTTGCTTCAAAGCTTCTTTTAGTAGCGTTGGGAAGTATTTCGTTAAGAAATTATCCCAGACCATTTTTGCAACAGACATATGAAGTATTGACTCAAAGTACAGAGTTTCTCTTGAGTTAGCCGATTCAATGTAATCCCATTTTTCAAGAGATTCATATATAGAGAGCATATCTGTGCTGAGCTCTGGATAAAAATTCTTTATGTCATCTTTACTTACAAACTTGAAGAAAAGAGGTAAAAACCTTTGAGCTACTGGTGAGCCCGTATCATTTATTATCTTCGCAACGGTCAGCTCATCTATGTAAAACTTTGATTGCTCTATAAGCTCAACACCTCTTTTTGCACGCGGACCAATATCGTAAGCTGGACCGAAATAAAATCTCTCGTTTGTTGGGTCATTATCAAAAGTTGTTCCTATGGGATCATTGTTTGCTGTGATTATGTAACCGGATTCTGGATTTATGGCTCTTGGTGTAAAATCATCATTGAGTTCACTTTGCCAATAGCCTCTTTCGGAAACCTCTGGAAAATAAGGTTTTTCAAACGATCTTATAGGATAATCTGCGTGAGGATAGTATGCTATGTTTCCTTTTGTATCTGCAACAATAAAGTTTTGAGCTCCTGCCTGAAAAAATCTATGAAACGAAATAGCTTCAAAAACATCCTTTGCTTTCGGATGAGAATAAAATGCAGCTACCTCAGATGTTGGCTTAAATCCAGTCCACACAAACAAAACAGCATAGTTATCTATATTGTTTTCCTTCTGCTGATCCGATCCAAGATCAACCTCTGGTATTCCGTAACCAATTACTCTTTTTATAGCATTTCTGACTTCCTTCTCCAAATTCTCGTCACCTTTAACATCTATGTTCAGAACATCAAGCATAGAAGATGTAAAACCTTCCTCCTGCATCCAGAGTGTTGGCTCAACAACTGTTCCAAGATCTGGAACCAAGAGATACTTCACTTTGGTTTCTTCAAAACCGTCTCCTTTCTTGAATCTAACAATTTCTTCTATCGGCTCGGCTTCCTTCCAAGATTTCCCCCATTGAACATAGTATTTTTCTCCCTCCTTCTTGACTTTTGTGAGAAGAACATCTGAAACATCAGCAGCAACAACAGTTACACCCCAGCAAACATTCTGTCCCCCTCCTATGATAACTATTGGAACACCGGGGAAGGTAAATCCCTTTGCTGAATAAGTAGGAGTTTCTATGTGAATTGGTAACCAAACAGCTGGAGAAGGAACCGGAAGGTGAGGATCGTTTTCTACATAAGAGTATCCAGTTTTCGTAATTCTTCCAGAAATCACAAAGTTGTTTGAAGCACGAGGGAACCTGAATATTTCAAAAGCATCAAGAGAAGAGAAAGGATTCAATCTACTTCTTGGAAATGTATCAACAATACTCACCTTTTCAAGAGATCCCAGAGTAAATTTTCTTTCAAAATCCAATCCAAAAAGAGCCTGAAATATTTTCAGAATACCTTCGGTAAATAAAGATGAAGAAAGTGCAAAGGATCTGAGCTTACCAATCGCAACAACCTCCTCTGGTCTGAGCTTTTCCGGTACTATTCCGAGAATCTGATATTGTGGAGGAATACGAGCTCTTATACCTCCAAATTCTCTGCCCTCTACGGCATCGTCTATATATCTGTTGACACCATCTATAAATATCTTTATCTTCTTGGCAATACCTGTATCTTCAAAGCTGCTATATGTTCTTTTTGAAAATTCAGCAAAGCCAAGACCTCTAACAAACCTATCAAAAGTGAGTTCATCCGGGAATATTTCAGAAGTTCTGCCAACAGCCATTCTTCTTGACATATCTATTTGAAACAAACGAAAATGAGCTTGTATCCAACCAAGAGTATAGAATGCATCTTCTTCGTTCTGAGCAAAGACATGCGGTGTTCCACATTCATCAATTATCACTTGAACAGGAGCAGAAAGCTGATATGGCTTTGTCCTATCGGTCTGCTTACATGAGAAGTGAAAAACCAGAAGAAAAAGAAATAAAGCAAACTTCATAGTATATAAATTTCTGTAATAACTCATAATGAATCTCTCTCCTTCAAAATTCATACGCAATAAGTCCAACAACAGCAAACGGGTTCGATTTACGAACGCCTCTTTCACCCGGTCTTTCTATTTCTCTGAGCTTTTCTGTTGCAAAGAGATAGCCCACCCTGAGAGAAAGAAACAATGAATTATTTATCTCCTCGTCCCCTTTGATCTCTCTTTTTTCTTTCAAAAGGTAGCTTCTCACCTCAAAATCCGGCTCAAACCCAAGAGATTTTCCTGACTTGCTATCCCACGCAAAAATGAAAGAAGGTATCACTACAACACTTGTAGTTTTTATATTGACCGAAAGTTTGGTATAAGTAGCAGACCAAACCCTTCTTGATTCAAGAACATTGGTATAACCCTTCTGCCAGGGTTGAGGAAGCTTTTTTCCTCCAACAAACTGGAATAGAATAAGAGCGGGTCTGTAATTTGCATCAAAGGTAAAACCTCTGAACTGTCTGCCACGTCTGTTTATATCAAAATCAAATTCATCATCACCAGGAGGTGAAGCGTAACCAAACTCAAAAACTGGGAATATGGAATCGATTTTATATCCCAAGCGAGCAACAGCTCCGATTGAGTTGACATCAAGGGTCTGATCTTTGTATGGAGTAAAGCTTCCAAAAAGACCTGCAACTTCCTCAGCAAAATAGAAGTTTCCAATATTAACCTCTGAGTATAGAGATGAGAAAAATGCACGGGAATCTGATGCATACTGAGTTCTCAATGTAGTATAAGCTCCGCCTCTTATCTGCTTTGTATCATAGAGTATAGCAACACCAAAATCATCTGTATCTGCATCAAGAATATCAGATGAACCTTCCTGAACAACAGCCCCCTCAACAGATTTGTTTATGAAAACAGCTGTGATCAGATTTGAGTCTTGTCCAAGAGGTTTTGTGGCAAATAAAATACGAGCAAATGTATCTCCAAAGTCATCATATATCCCGTCACCAGAATTAACAGACATACCAAGCCCCCAGTGTGATGGGACAAAACCTATCATAAAGAGTCCGATTTTTGTGAGCCCCTGAATATAAAGACGCCTTATTCTTATCGGAGGAACATCTTGACCAACAATATCATTGAAAGAAATCGTCTCAGCTAATGGAGAATCAGAAGCTCCTCTCACATTGTATCCCCAAACAACATTATCAAGCAGATCAAACCTACCCATAAGCTTCAGATCTTCTGTACCCAAAGAAGTTTTTATCATAGCCCTTGAATCAAGGTATGTAAAAAGAGGATCTAGCCCCTGAATCTCGACAAGAGATATGTTTGAAAAAAGTTTTCCGCGAGTCCTCAGATAGCCTTCAATATCAAATTGAAAGTTTATCAGTAGTAATGCCTGGATAAACATAATTTAGATTTTAAAAAAATCCAATAAAAATATGCGAGAATTTGCGAAAAGATTCGAATTTTTTGACTACAAAAAGTGTGTGTATTTTTGAAATATTATGAAATATTTATTCTCAGCAGAAATATTATGAAATATTTATTCTCAGCAAATATGCATAAAGAAAAAAGTAATGTATTGACGTTGAGATCAGGAAATGTCTTGTTGCAATCATGGAAAAAATATCTTGATGTAAATTTTGAGAACTATGCTACCATGCCGGTTTATATGTTTGCAACAAAGCAAAAACAGTCAGCAATTCATTTACTTAAATCTTGTGAACTTTCGGATATGATGTTGTAGTCTCTCTCAAATTCGAAGCGGAGAGACAGCTAAATTTTTAGAAAATTAAATTCTGAGAATTAAAAATCATCTTACACTTGAAAACAACATCAAATTATCTTTCTTTTTCTTCTAAGAAATGAAGGAATATCATAAAGATCTTTTCCTTCTTTTGATATACTTGATATTTCTTCTCTTGATTTCATATTTTTTTCTTCTTCCCTTTGAATTCTTATTTTTTCATTGAGACCTGTTGCAACTATAATGATTCTAACTTTATCTCCAAGAGACTCATCTATAGAGACTCCAAAGATTATATTTGCATCTTCTGAGATTCTTTCCCTTATTGATTCTGCTGCCTCCTTGGCTTCATACAAAGAAAGAGATTCACCACCAGATATACATATCAGAACATCTGTTGCTCCATCAACTCTTATATCACCATCAAGGAGTGGATTTTCAATAGCCATTTTTGCCGCTTTTGTTGCTCTTCCCTCTTTTGTTGTTTCATCGCTCTCTCCCATACCTATTATTGCATATCCCTTATCTTGCATTATAGTTCTTACATCTGCAAAGTCAATGTTTATCAAAGCCGGAACAGTTATAAGCTCAGATATAGATTTCACAGCTCTTACCAGAATACTATCTATTAGTCTGAAACTTTCTCTTATTGATATATTTTTCCCACAGACTTCAAAGAGTTTATCGTTAGAAATAACAATCAAGGTATCAACATAGTTTTTCAGACTTTCTATTCCCTGTATTGCGTTTTCAAATCTTTTTTTACCTTCAAAGAAGAATGGTTTTGTGACAACTCCAACCGTAAGAGCACCAACTTCCTCTTTTGCAATCTGAGCAATTACAGGAGCAGCACCGGTTCCAGTTCCACCTCCCATACCAGCGGTTACAAAGACCATATCACTTCCATCAATAATTTGCTTTATTTTTTCTGCATCCTCTTCGGCAGATTTTCTCCCAACCTCTGGATTACCACCAGCACCAAGACCGCGTGTTGTTTTCGTTCCTATTTGTATCTTTACCGGGGCTTTGTTAAATGCGAGAACCTGGGCATCTGTATTTACAGCAATGAGTTCTACTCCTTCTATTCCTACATCTACAAGAGTATTTACTATGTTTGAACCTCCACCTCCAACTCCTATTACTTTTATTACTGGTTTGAATTCATTGAAGTTATCCATAAAATTTTACCTCCTTTATGAAAATAAAAATGCAAACCACTGCTTAACCTTCTCACTGAACCTCCTGAAAAATCCTCTTCCAGATGTATAAGGTTTGCTCTCATAAGCCGGAAAGTTTTTGTTTGCATAAATAACAAGTCCAACAGCGGTTGAGAAAATAGGATTTTCAAGTTCATTTATTCCTGCAATGTTTTGTGGATAACCTATTCTTACAGGTACACCCAATATTTTCTCCGCTATCTCATTTATACCTACAAGAGAAGATGTTCCACCAGTTATAACTGCGTTTCTCATGAATTTCGGGAATGGACTTGAATCTATTCCGATTTTTATTCTGTCAAATATTTCCTCAACCCGTGTTTGTATAACTTCTGCTAACTCCTTTCTACTTATATCAACTGTTTGGTTTGGTCCAGCTCTTCTTATTCCGTGAATCACTTCTTTTTCCGATATTCTTCCCGCGTTTGCACATCCGTATTTTTTCTTTATATCTTCCGCAACGTTTTTAGGTATACCAAACCTGATAGCAATATCAGATGTTATATGGCTCCCTGCTATATCAATCTCTACTGTGTGGACCAAACTTCCGTTGTAAAAAAGTGCAACATCTGTCGTTCCACCTCCTATGTCAATCAAAATAGTTCCAATTTCCATTTCCTCTGGATACAAAACAGCCTCAGCAGAAGCAATAGACTGCAAAACTATGTTTCTCACATTAAGTCCAGCTCTTTCACAACTTCTTATAAGATTCTTTATAGCGTGCAAATTTCCTGTGATTATATATATATTTGCTTTGAGCTTCCTTCCATACATCCCCACCGGTCTTAAAATGTGTCTTTGATCATCAACTATAAATTCCTGTGGAATTATATGTATTATCTGTTTGTCTGGTGGAATATTATTTATTTTTGCGCTTTCAATAACTCTCTTGACATCTCTTTCTGTAATTACGCCAGATGGAGTTGTTACAATTCCTTCAGAACTGAACCCGCTGATATGCTCACCAGCTATTCCTATTATAACATCTGTAATTTTTGCATCAATCATCTGCTCAGCATCTCTGACGGACTTTACTATCATTTCAGTAAGCTGATCTATATCAAAGACCATACCCTTTTTCATCCCAGCAGATGGAGCTAATCCAACCCCAACCGTTGAAAGATCACCACCGGCTGTTCTTTCAGCTACAACTGTGCATATCTTTGTTGTTCCAACATCAACTCCGACTAAATATTTTTCATTTTCTCCATTCATGTTTTTTTCCTCCGCTACAAAAATTTTAAAAAAATGTTTTGGAAATTATTTTACAAAAATCTTCCACATTTTGAAAATATTTTTTTCCAATTTTCTTTTTTTCTGCATTCTTAGAATAATCATTTTACAAAAATTCCTTCTTTTCCTCTTGCATCCACCTCTGTGGCATTGTTCATTATCTGATTCTTCATCTTCAAAAATCTATCAAAGGCTCCATAAAGATCATCAAGCGGCAAAATAACCTTGTACTTTTCATTTGAGTATATTTCCAATGAAAAATCAGAACATATAACCTGATCTAAAAAATCAGGGGACTCTTTTCTGACGTAATTTATAAAGTCAGCAATCTGCTCAGCCGAACATCTTTGAGACTGAATCTTAACAAAAGGAAGAGAAAACCTCTCTTTGAATCTATAAATTTTCGAAACATTCACCTGAGTAGTTATCTTCTGACCATCACGAGATATGAAAGAAAGCTTTCCATCATCTTCAATCAGAAAAGCAACTGGTATAACCTTTTCAAACTCAACATTGATAGTATCTGGTAGATTAAAACTAACTCTACAATTTGATGCCCACGGACTATTTTCACAAATTGAATGTACCTCCTTTACAATTGAAGCAAGATTTAGTTCTGAGCTGAAATTACTTACTATATCTTCTCTCACAAGAGACGAAATATAAGATATATCATCTATTCTTATTCTCCCAACTTTAAAATTCACAAACGATGAGTAAGAGAACAGAAATATATATATCAGAACAATAGCTATAAGCCCAATCCAGCTCTTTTTTGATCTGTTATTTTTATTTACTCTAATATTCTCCTTTTCTCCATTAAATTCCATCAGAACTGATTTTACAAATTCAAAATTAAATTGGCTTATCCGATATAGATTTCTATGGAGTTCGAATCAATACTCAAAGAAGTCAGCAAAATTTCAGACGATATCTTCATACTTGCTAGAGATGGAAATTTCAAAGAAAGCTCCGAGAAACTCGAAAAAGCTATGTTCAAAATGCTAAAGCTTTTATATCTTCATCCTAATTCAAACAAAGAAGAAATAAAAAATGAACTCAAAAATATATCCATGAAATTCAACATACTCAGAAGATATTTTGAATTGATACTGCAGATTGAAACAGAAGCCAACACAATCCTCTCAAAAGAGATAAAGTCCGGATCAATCTGCAACAGAAAGATATAAATAAACAAAAATAAATCACAAAATATCTGCTCCATAAAAATCTTTGAAGTTCAAAAACCAAAATAAAAAACGAAAAAGATTAATCAGAAGGATATAGATTTCTGTGGAAATATTCAAGAAAGATTCAATAGCGATCTTTGAAAAAGGAGATGATCTGAGAGAAAGTTTTATAATGTGTGCCGAAAACGGTTTTGTATTACCATTTTTACCAATCTTCCAAGCAAACACACAAGAACTTTTCTTCACATCAATGTTTATAAAACAAATCTTCGATTTTCCAACATCTTATTACATCTTGGGATTTGAACTAACTTTCAATGGCAAAAAAATAAAATACGGTGGGAAAGTTCATATAACAAACACTGGAATTAATCTGACATCTATATTCTTTGCAAAATATCTGAGAGAATTGATCAATGAAAAAAAAGCATATCTTGGAGAAAAAATTGAATTGAATAAATTATTTGTAAAGCTAATTCCAAGAGCGCATTTAATTTTCGCTGAATCATCCGAAAAATCAGTTATTGAAAAAATTTTGAGTATAAACAAATATCCGAAAATCATCTTCAAAAACACAAATTTGAAGTTTTTTATTCCAATAAGGTATCCTAATTCACAAAAGTCAGATTACGAAAAGATAATCAATCTCCCAGAGGACTACAAAGAATTGCTCAAATTGTTAGAATATCTGCCATTATATGGATATCCGGAAAATGTATATAATCCATCAAAAATACACGAGTTCGCTAAACAAAACAGAAAGTTAGTTCTAATTGTTGAAAATAACTACCTGATTCCTTTGTATGTTCGGAGTTGATTTTTCCGAATTCCTCTACATTCTGTATTTGTCCTTTCTCTCTCTCACAAGAGTTCTCATAGCTTGCCTGATAAGCGTAATTCTTGCCATTGCAATATCTTATATAGCAATATCAAACCGAAGAAATGAAAGACTACTTATAGGAATCCTTGACATTCTCCAATCGATACCCGTGCTGAGCTTTGTTCCCGGAGTAATGCTACTTTTTTCTAAATTAGGTAAAATAGGAGTTGAATTATCTTCAATACTTCTTATTGTAACAGGAACTATATGGAACATAATTTTCTCATATTATTCATCGTTAAAATCAATTCCAACAAGCATAAGAGAGTTGTCAAAAGTTCTCGATTTGGGCTCTTTAAGAAAATTTTTCATAGTTGATTTTCCATATTCCATACCTCAGCTAACTTGGAACGTAATACTTTCCTTCGGTGGAGGTTGGTATTTTATAACATACTGTGAGATATTCTCAATAGGAGAGCTGGAATATTCAGTACAAGGTATAGGTTCATATATAATGCAGAAATCAGCGAGCGGTGAGAACCTTTATGTTATCTTGGGAATATCAGCAATAATAATAACAATTGTATTCAGCTTTTTCTTAATATGGTTCCCACTCCTGAGGTTTTCTGAGAGATTTAGATTTGAAGAAACCGCACATGAAAGTGTAAGCAATCTTCCTCTTATTGGCGAGAAGAAAATAACAGAGATATTTGAAAGATTGAATAAAAAACTACTGGAAATATCACAAAAAATAGAAAGCTATGCCAGCAACAGAATATCTTCACTTATACCAAATATAATATTCTTCATATCAGTTGGAGCAATTCTATTCATAATATCATATATTATATACGAAATAAGAGAGCTTTCATTTGATGAGTTAAGAAGCTCGGTTTTTTCTTTATTTCCTTCTATACTTCGTGTATCAATAGGGGTCGCAATCTCGGGTATCATAGCTATACCGCTTGGTATAGCGCTTGGTATGAACAAAGCTCACTATGCCAAGATTCAATCTGCCATTCAGATATTTTCTTCACTACCAGCTCCTGCCTTTGTTCCCCTCATTTATCCAATCCTTATGGAAAGCAATATAGGAAAACTTGTTGCACCTTTGCTTGTAATATTTCTTTCATCGTTTTGGTACCTTTTTTATAACACAGTAGCAGGGGTTTTCTCAATATCGTCTGATGCGTTTGAAGTTTCAAAGGCACTCCGAATGAATCTCTACGATAAGCTCAAAAATATAGTTTTACCCGGTGCTTCAAAGGATATATTCATAGGATTTCTTACAGCTTGGGGGGGTGCCTGGAATGGGAGCTTCGTCGCAGAATACCTCCATATAGGAGAAAAAGAATACTATACATACGGTATAGGAAGTCAGATCTCAAAATCTGCATCGGAGGGAGATGTGCCACAGCTACTGTTTTCAACACTGCTTATGAGTTCCTTTGTTTTCATAACAAACATATTCGTATGGCAAAGATTGATCAAAAAATCAGCAAAGAGGATCAAGTAATTTCATCCAAAATAATTCCGAAAAATCTAAGATTATAGGATATGTTAAGCGATTGATCTACAAAATACACTTACCAATTTTGCTTGCTAAAATCCACCGAGCCCCACAACAAGAAATTCCGATAACAAAGTTACTAACAAAATCCAAAAATCGCGTTGCATTGTTTTGGATTTTCACAATAGAACTGAAACATAATTTCTTCCAAAGCATAAAATCTTTTGCGAAGCGTTCTGTTAGAAAAATCAATATAACAAAATCCCTAAAACCTACTTGCATATTTTCGATACCATACCGTACCAAGAACACAGCTAATCCTACTGAACAATGTTAAAATTGCAATATATGGGAAAATACGATATATCATTTAAGGATTTGATTTCAGGAGCTGAAAAAGAGCTTTTGAAACTAATTGGACTTGATGTATCTGGCCTACGTGAGCTTAATGTTGAATTCACTTCTGTAAAAGAAAAGAGGGTTGACAAAATATTTGAATGTTCCATTGGTTTGCAAAAAGCCATAGTTCAAATTGAAATTCAGCTGTACTATGAAAAACAGTTCCCAGTGAGAATGTCTGGTTATTGGTCTGATTTGAAATTGACATTCCCTGATCTACCAATAATACAAATAGTCTTGACCTGCGGCAAGAAAGTAAAAGATTCAATTGAGGAAGAAATGAAAATAAAGTCAAATGTTGGAGAATTTTCTTTCGGATACATGAAGTTCAAATACACAGTTTTTGATCTTTGCGAAATACCATTCCAGAGGTTTTTGGAATCTGATAACCCTAATATAAACTCCTTTGGAATACTGAGTAGTGATTGCAATGTTCAGTTGCTCATTCAAAAGATACTTGATTACAAACTTGAGAAAGAACAAACCGCTTCTTTAATTACTAAAATATACATACTAAGCAAGCTAAAGAGATCAGAAGGTAAAAAGAGTTATGGAGGAAAAACAAAAAATAGATCTGATGGAATATGACCTTTTCAGGGAAGCAATAGAGAGAGGAATGAAGGAGGGGAGGAAGGAAGGGAGGAAGGAAGGCCTAAAGGAAGGATTAGAGCTGACGATAAAATCAATGTTCGGCATTCAATCTCGGAAGCCGGTAGGAAAGCTCAGAAAAATAGAAGATATAGATAAACTAAAAGAGATTGCAAAAAAACTTCCAAAAATAAAGAGCATCAAAGAATTGGAGAAGATCTTGTAATTTCATCCCGCTTTTTTTTGCAAACATCTGCTTTTTTGCAAACATCAGATTCTCTCTGAAAAAATTCGGTTATAAATCAGATCCAAGACATAGTAATTGTGTCGTGTAATTTCGTAATAATTAATTCAGAAAACTAATCACCTTACTATTTCTGTTCCTATTCCTTCATCTGTAAAAATCTCAAGCAGAATAGAATGCTCGATGAGTCCGCTTATTATATGAACCTTTTTGACATCATTCTTCACAGCTTTCAGGGCGAGTCGAACCTTCGGTATCATCCCACCTGTTATAACTCCCTCGGAAATAAGCCTCTCTGCCTCGGAATCTGATATAGATTTTATAAGCTTGTTGTCTTTATCAAGTATCCCATCTTCATCTGTAAGTATTATGAGTTTTTCGGCAGATAAGCTTATAGCAAGCTCGCAAGCAACCTCATCTGCATTTGTGTTCATAGAGAGTCCTTCCCTACTCACAGTTATCGGAGAGAAAACCGGAATAAAACCCATCTGCACTATTTTGAGTATATCATCTGCTTTCACGCTTTTGATTGTTCCAACTCTGCCTCTGACCCGCTCTGAAACAAAAAAGAAGTTGTCCCGTCCGGAAATCCCAATAGCCTTTCCCCCTTTTTTACATATCGCAGAAACAAATCTTCCGTTCATCTTTCCATCAAGAACCATTTCAACTGCTTCCATAATTCGATCATCTGTTTCTCTTATACCATCTTTAAATTCCGACTTTATACCCAAAAGTTCAAGGAATCTTGTTATCTCCTTTCCTCCTCCGTGAACAATAATCGGTTTTATCCCAACAAGAGAAAGCACAACAATATCTTCAGCAACTGTTTCAAAGGCTTCCTCGTAATCTAATATCTTTCCACCAATCTTGAAGACAAATATCTTATCTCTGAACCTGAGAAAATACGGTATAGCTTCTGTTAATATCTCTGCTTTGTCTGAAAATTTTTCTTTCCTTAACATTTGATTCTGAATTATAATTTCTCAAAAGATTTTGTTAAAATTTAAAATATGCAGGAATTTGAAGGAATATCTGTAAAGAAAATAGACAACATACCATACGTTCTTGGAGCCGAGGCAATAAGGGAAGCATTTGAGAAGTTCGGTATAAAAAAAAGCAAGAAAGCTGTATACAAATTTCTCTCAAAAACCTCATGGAAAAGAAGAGTGAAAGAAAATGGGCGAAGCGTTATAGCTGTTCCTATATATGAAATAAAAAGGTGGATAGAAAAAAACTACCCTATGGTCTCACAAGGTGACGAAGAGGAGAAAAAATATATATCCAAAAATTTCGGAATAATAGATGGTTTTCAGAAAATAATAAATGATATATCTGCAAAAATAGAAGATACGGAATCAGTACCAGAAATATTCAACACAATGAAGGAAGAAAAAGAAAAAAAAACAGCAAAAACTGTATCAGATACAGATGAACCAAATGAAAGAATACTGAAACTATCAAACGAGTTTATTTCTCTGCTTATAAACAATCCTCCATCAAAATACGAAAAAACAACCCTTGAGAAAATCAAAGAGAAAATCATATTTATTTACGCATACATAGAAAACATATCTAAACTGAAAGAACTGGAATAATTCTCAAAAGCAATAAATTATATGAATGCAGAAAAGATTGGTATATCTTGACTACAACTCAACAACTCCAATATCTGACGAAGTTGCAGAAGAGATGCTCAAGTATCTTTCCGCTGGGAATCCCTCGTCTCCACACTGGTCTGGAAGAGAAGCAAGAGAATACTTAGATTCAGCCAGGGAGAAGATAGCCAAAATACTGCAAGCAAACCTACATGAAATAGTATTCAACTCGGGAGCCACGGAAGGGAACAATAACGTTATAAAAGGAATAGCCTTTTATGAAATCAAAAGAAACAGAACACCATATATTGTTTCGACAAAAGTTGAACACAGCTCCGTTTTGAGACCTCTGAATTTCGTCGTAGAACTCGGAGGAAAAGTCGAACTTGTGAATGTAGATAAATACGGAATACCAGACCCAGACGAATTCAAGAAAATAATAAGGAAGAATGGAAAACCTTCACTAATATCAGTTATACACGTCAACAACGAAACAGGCGTCATATCACCTCTTGAGGAGATAGTGAAAATAGCAAAAGAATATGATGTTCCGGTTCATATAGACATAACTCAGTCTGTTGGTAAAATCAGAATAAATCTCAAAGAACTCAAAGTAGATTTCGCTACTTTTTCTGGACACAAAATATACGGTCCCAAAGGCATAGGTGTTATGTATGTTAGAATTGGCTCACCGCTTGAACCACTTATGCATGGAGGAAGGCAGGAAGATGGTCTGCGTGCTGGAACTCAAAATGTAGCCGGTGCGGCTGGAATAGCAAAAGCTCTTGAACTATGCGAAAAAGAAATGGAGCAGGAAATCAGAAGACTGAGAAAAATCCAGTCAGTATTTGAGAATGAAATTCAGAAGATATGGGATGTCAAGATAAATGGACACCCTGAATTCAGAACACCTACAACGTCAAACATAACTTTCAGAGGTATAGAAGGAGAAACATTTCTGATAAATCTTGATCTAGAGGGTATAGCAGCATCTATGGGTTCAGCCTGCTCAGCTGAATCAAAAACTCCGTCTCATGTTCTTCTTGCTATGGGGCTTTCTGAAGACGATGCGAAAAGCTCTATAAGATTCTCCTTCGGAAGGTTCACAACAGAAGACGAAATATACTACACAATAGAAAAGATAAAAGAAATACTCAGTAGAATGAAATCTAGAACAAAATAAGCTAAAATTACATACCTCAGTTGGCAAACAAAACTAACCTAAATCTTGGATGCCACACGAATGGAACTAAAATAACCTTGACTTTCTGTCTCTTAACCTTTTTAATGATATATCGTAGTAATGCTGATTTATTTCTATACCTAAAAACCTTCTATTCGTATCAACACAAGCTAATGCAGTAGTTCCGCTCCCCATAAAAGGGTCAACAACAAGGGCTCCTTCTTTTGTAGTAAGTTCTATCAAAAATCTCACCAAACTAATTGGCTTCACACTCGGATGATCATTGTAGCTCCCTTTTTCTTCCCTATTCGGCTTTTCTATAAGGAAATATTTGTCCATAATTGAGTCTATAGTTTCAGTCGTTATCACATTAGAAGGGAACATGCCTCTTCCTTGCAAAACTTTGACATTGAAAAGTCCAACACCATATTTTATAAAGTTTTCTAGTAAAGTCCCCTCAGGCGGTTTTTGAGCGACCATTATGGGCTCATAGTTGTTCTTGACCTTTGGTACCTTAAACATCCTCAACTCCTTTGATATTTCTTCTTTTCTATCTTCTGGAACAGACAATTTGTCTAAAAAGTGATTTAGACTAAAAGCCTTTGGATGATTTATGGTGTATATCCATATAAATAAATCCCTTATCCAAAATCCAACCTCTTCAGAGGCATATATTAGTCTATGAAAAAGTCTAGGTGCTGAAAAACATATAAACCACCCTCCCGGTTTAAGTATTCGTAGGACTTTTTTCGCAACTTCTCTAAACCATTCTTCAAAATCTTTTGCCTGTCGAGGAGAAAATTTCATACCAGGAGGAAGATATCTTACTGTACCAACACTTTTCTTACCTTTCAGAACTTCTTCATGCGACCAATTGTCGTCAAGTTTGTCTAAAAAATATGGTGGATCCGTTAAGACCAGATCAACAGATGATTTCTCTATAGAATCAAGCTCAAGTAAAGCATCCCCTAATATAAGCTCTACATCTCTCACTGATATAAGATCTCTCACTGATATAAGTATAAAGAATTTTCCTTTAACTTCCTTTTCTTTCAAATTTACTTTTTAGTATCATATATACATCCCTTTGAACCTTTTCATCAGCTCTAAGCACAACCCTTGCATCAGCTATGGTTCTGACTCTTCCTTTTTTGTCAAACACAAACCAGTCTCTGTATGCTCTATTACATTCTTCACACTGGGGAATGTATCCATCTCCTGCTCTATGTGGGTTTAAGTGAGCTTTCTGGAGGTCAGTAATCCTGCTTGGATTTTTCAGATTTGGTTCTCCTTCTTTAGAACCACATGTAGCACATCTGTAATCATACAATTTTTTTAGTTTCTCGAAATCTTCAGTACTAATACCTTTTCTCCTTTCGGGCGTCCAACCTGGATACTCCTCTTCAAGAGATACCAAGTAATAGCTATCATCAAAAAATCTTAGCTTCCTCTCTCTTAAAGTATCCAAGTGGTTTTTTCTTCTCGATGAAACTACATACCATCCTTTCTGTCTTCCAAGGTGTCTTGCCTGCTGTGTATCTGTTACATCTGGGAAATACTTTCTTATGAATTCTGTTAATTCCTTCTTGGTCACGGGCTCATTTTTCGGATAGTTTCTAGCCAGATATACAAGAACAAGAGCATCCTTCAGTATACTTATTGTTTTTCTTCAATAATGGAAGGGGAACACCTTTGCTTTTCAGATGTTTCTCCCAATATTCCTTTATAAGATTGTAAATTTCATTTATTTCCTTATCGCTCAACCATATCTTCCTTGATTTCATATATGTATAAAATAATAGAAATGCTCCGAAAAACAATAATCAAACAAACCAAAATTTCTGGATTTAGAAAATCTGAACATAAGAAACAGAAAGGTATTATGAATAGGCAATCATGGATACAGTAGACGCCGAGTATTATGAATATCTTGTAGCAAGATTCAAAAAGCTCAAAAACAAAGGTTCCATATCAGAAGCAGATATAGTATATGAGGATGGAAACCCATCATGTGGAGACCTACTGAAAATATACATAAAACTTTCTCCGGATAAAAAGAAAATAGAAGATGTCAAATTTGAAGGTAAGGGTTGCACAATATCTATGGTTTCAGCAGATATACTCGCTGATCTGATAAAAGGAAAGACGCTCGATGAGGCTACAAAATTTCAAAAGAAAGACCTTGTAGATGAACTTGGAATCGACCTCAGCCCTGTCAGAATAAAATGTGCACTTCTTTCATACAAAATATTCAAAATGGGAGTATATGGAATAAAGATAAACGACGAAAGCATACATGATTGATTTTCTCCCAGAATAATCACAAAAAATACTACATCTGAAAACTGGAACAGAAAACTTCACAATTTCCAAGCATCGGATAACCAATATGGAACAATAAGACTATCCAAGAAAATCCCAAAAAATCACCAAATAGAACTGTTTTCTCAATAATTTGGATCAGGAAAGCGCATCAATATTGGGCAGAAATTTTTTGGTAGATTTATTTTACCTTGCTACCAGAGGATGGAAGAAAAAATACAAAAAAAACTATTTTATTTTAAGGTGTTATATAATAGAGTTTATGAGCAAGAGAAACGAACTTTTGAGAAGTCTAAGAGAACTCGGAAATGATGAACTTTTGAGAAGGGTAGAAGAACTCAGAGTAGAGCTTTTTGGATGGAAAACCCTTACAAAAGTTGAAGGAAGAACAAACCCAGCCAAGATAAAATCTATAAAGAAAGAAATTGCGAGAATAAAAACCATCTTAAAAGAAAGAGAAATCCAGCAGAAAAAACAAGAAATACAAAAATGATATTAGAGGAATGAAACTATTAGAAGAATTACTAGATAATGTATACCAAATACTGGAAAACCAAGTTGAAAAGAAAAACACTGTTGGAAATCTAATAAGAGAAGTCTTCCCGGTAATATATCTGCTGGCAAAAAATCCAAGAAGGTTCAGAGAAAACATAAGGTCATATCTTTCTTCCAAAAATCTATATGATTTCAACTCCGAACTTATCAAGCTCTCTGCTCTTGGAACAGCCGCAGAACTTGGAATATTTGAACTTATTAGTGATGGCTGGAAATCTCTCAACGAAATAGCGAATCACACAGGGGCAGAACCCAGACGCCTTGAAACACTACTTGATTCCCTCGTTCACTTTGGATTCCTTGATAAAAAATTGGAAGGTCAGAACACCCTATACAAAACAAAAAATCCTCCGAGAGATATAAAATTTCTCTGGGCTCAGATAAAAGGACTTTCCACACTTCCAAAAATAATAAAAGAAGGAAAACCATCTGAAAATCTTGATATATATAACCTTGAAGGTGACTACCTACCTATGCTGTACGGAGTAAATTCTTTCCTGTACACAGCAACCCGAGAACTTATGAGAAAATACAAATTTGAAAATATCAAGAGAATTATGGTCGGCTCCATGGGTATATCTTTTGCAAAAAATATACAAAAAAAATTCCCAGATGTTGAAATTCACATAGGATGCTACCCCCACCTTATACGGCATGTTCCATCTCTCAAACTAAAATATAAAATCCCAGATTCAAGCATTATTAGCATGAAAGATCACAAAGGAGTTCCATCAGAGGATAGATGGGGAGATGAAGAGAAAGGATACGATCTTGTTTTCCTTACTAAAAAGTTATCTTTAAGATCGCTTGAGGAGTTTGGACACAGTTTTCTGAGCAAAGCCTTCAATGTTCTCAGATCGGGAGGATACGCCGTTATATGGGAGTCAATAGTAGACGACTCAGGTACCAACGGTCCAATTAATGAAAGCATATTAGACCTGCTGACAAGCTACAGCGGCAAAAGATGGAAAGAAAGCGAAATTGCTAGCTATGTAAAGTCCATAGGTTTCAAAGATGTAAAGATAGTCAAATGTCTTGCGGGTGAGACGACCTTTGCCGTAGCTGTAAAATAATTTCTGAAAATGTCTTTTTATTTAAAATGATTATAAAAATATAAAAGATTATAGTCCTAAAACATATAACATTAAATAATGATTACCACACAGGGGTAAAAACCTATGGCTAAGGAAAAAAATATTGGATGGGTCGAAATAGATGAAGTAGAAAACGAAAAAATGAAAAAGGTCGTACAGAAAGAAAAACCAGAGGAAGAAGAGAAATCATCCAAATCAAATCAATCAAAGAAACAAAAAAAAGAAGCTGACGAGAACTACACTGCGGAACAGATAAAAATACTCAAAGATCTTGAGGCGGTAAGAAAACGCCCAGCTATGTATATTGGTTCAACCGGTTCTCAGGGGCTACACCATCTTATATGGGAGATAGTGGATAACTCTGTTGACGAGGCCCTTGCTGGATACTGTGATAAAATTCAGGTTCGGATACTTGAAGACGGTTCCTGTGAGGTAGAAGATAATGGAAGAGGAGTTCCAATAGACATACACCCGGAGACCGGAACGCCAGCCCTTGAAGTTGTTTTTACGAAACTTCATGCAGGAGGTAAATTCGAAAAGGGAGTATATAAAGTGTCCGGAGGTTTGCATGGAGTCGGAGCTTCTGTTGTTAACGCCCTTTCAGAGAAACTTGAAGTCTGGGTCAAAAGAGACGGCAAGTACGTTTATCAAAAATTCTCAAGGGGGAAACCACTTGGTGGAATGAAAATACTCAAGGAATCGGGTGTAGATGAAACAGGAACCCGAGTCAGATTCAAGCCTGACCCCCAGATATTTGAAACCACGGAGTTCTCATACGAAATTGTTAGGAACAGATTAAAGGAAATCTCATACATCATACCGAAGATAAAAATAACAATTACAGATAAAAGAACAGACCAAAAAGATTCGTTTCAATCTGATGAAGGACTCGAAGGGTTTGTAAAGGAGCTTTCACAGAATTCAAATGTACTTTTCAAAAAGCCAATAGTTGTTAGTGGTGAGAAAGAGGATGTAAAACTTGAATCTGCAATGATTTACAGAGAAGAGGCAGAGGAGATATTCTACTCATTTGTTAATACCATAAGAACCATTGATGGTGGAACACATGAAACTGGATTTAAATCGGCTCTCACAAAGGCTCTAAACCAGTTTGCTCCGAAGGTTCTAAAAAAAGACATAAGCTTCTCCGGAGAGGATATAAGAGACGGGCTTGTTTGTGCTATCTCTATATTTATACCAGACCCCCAGTTCGAAGGGCAGACCAAATCAAAACTTGGGAACACCAAGGTCAAAAACATAGTTGAGTCAATATCCTACGATGCTCTTACAAAATTTTTTGAAGAGAACCCGAAAATAGTTGAAGCTATAATAAAGAGAGTATGGCAAACACACCTTGAGAAGGAAGCAGAAAAGAAGGCAAAGGAACTTGTAAGAAAGAAAGCCAAAGAAGAGATAGTTCTTCCCGGAAAACTTGCAGACTGTCAGGAAAGAGATCCAGAAAGAACTGAGCTATTTTTGGTTGAAGGAGAAAGCGCTGGTGGAAGCGCAAAGCAGGCAAGAGACAGAAAATTCCAAGCCATACTTCCGCTCAAAGGTAAAATCCTGAATGTTGAAAAGGCCTCTATTTTGAAGATGCTCAAACATGAAGAAATACAGGCTATAATCTCAGCAATAGGATGTGGAATAGGCAAAGAGTGCAAACCTGAAAACTCAAGATACAACAAGATAATAATTCTTTCCGACGCAGACATAGACGGCTCTCACATAAGAACTCTGATTCTGACTTTCCTTTGGAGATATATGGGAGCACTAATTGAGGCAGGAAAAGTATATATAGCTCAACCACCACTTTACAGAGTCAGAGAAAAAAATCAGGACGTATATATAAAAGATGACCAGGAACTCAGAGAATACATCATAAGAAGAGGTATCAGAAAACTCGGACTTGATGAGAGTTTAGTAAAGTCTGTTTTGAAAGGAGATATGAACGGACTCAAGGGAGTAAACATTTCAACTGTTGAAGAAAAAGGAAAAGACGGGATAACCATACAGAGGTTCAAAGGACTTGGTGAGATGACTCCAGAACAGCTCTGGACAACCACCCTGAACCCCTCAACACGAGTTCTGAAAGTTGTCACAGTGAAAGATGCTCAGAAAGCAGAAGAGTTATTCCAGACACTTATGGGAGAAAAGGTTGAACCGAGAAGAGAATTTATAATTAAAAACGCCCTTTCCGCAACAACACTGGATATATAGAAAAACAAAAAGCTCTGAAACAAAATAATCACTTGACAATAGAGACCTCTGAACCTACAATATACTCTGTGGAGATATATCCAGTGCTATTTTCACACCTTGCAGGAAAAATTTTGATGTTCTGAAAACTCTTTTTAGCTTTTCGCTATCCTCAGGCTTCAAATACATTATGATCTTTACATTGTATGTACCTTCAACGAAATATCTTACAGATTTTGTTGGATTTTCGTGTTCAATATTTAACTCTTTTAATCTTTCATCAAAACTCCGTGCTATCTCCCAGCATCTTTGCTCATTAACCCCGCAAAAACTCAAAACTCCTATTTTTGAAAACGGTGGCAGGTTAAAACTTTTTCTCTTTTCGATTTCTTCCTCAAAAAAATTTTCATAATTTCCATCAACTGCATACTTTATCACAGGGTGGTCTGGAGAATAGGTCTGAATTATACTTATGTTTTGGTTTTCGTAGTCCGCCCAGTCCTGATCCTCGGGATTTTTGATCTTTCTGCCGGATCTTCCAGCTACCTGTACAAACAATGAAAAAGCTCTCTCATCTGCTCTGAAATCTGGAAGCATAAATTCGGTATCTGCCAGTATAACACCAACAAGAGTGACAGATGGAAAATCAAATCCCTTTGAGACCATCTGAGTTCCAACAAGTATTGCTGGATTTGTTCTTGCGAATTTTTCAAGAATAGCTCTTGCATGCTTTTCACTCTTTACTACATCTGAATCCATTCTGAAAACCTGGACATTGAAAATACTTTTTAGCTCCTCCTCTATTCTCTCTGTTCCAAATCCAATCACTTCAAGATTTTCTGATGAGCACATATGACACACCGCGGGAGTTTTGTATTTCCTTCCACACCAGTGGCAAACCAATCCTTCTTTTTTGTGATATACAAGAGCACTGTCGCACCAAGAACACTTGAATTTGTATCCACAAGCAGAACACATCACATATAAAGCCCACCCTCTTCTTGTGAAAAGTAGAATAACGTTCTCTCTGTTCTGTATTCTTTTATCTATCTCATCTCTGAGTTCATAAGACAAGGGGAATGAGAGAAAATCATCTTTTTTTGAATTGCGAAGATCTACAACTTTTATCGCTGGGAAAACCATACCCGGGATTCTTCTTTTTATCTCAATAAGTTCTATTTCATTTTTTTCATTTTTAGCTCCGTAATATGTTTCAACAGAAGGAGTAGCTGAACCCATAACGACTTTTGCATTCTCTATTTCCGACCTCATAAAAGCAACCTCTCTTGCGTCATAGAATACACTTCCGGATTCTGGTGTCTGCTTGTATGATTGATCGTGCTCTTCATCTATTACTATGAGTTTCAGGTTATCAACCGGAGAGAAAACAGCCGAACGAGCACCGACTACTATATTTGTTATTCCATATCTGAGAGCAAACCAGTAGATTATTCTCTGCTTGTTTGTTATTCCCGAATGCAAAACTGCTATGTTTGGAAACCTCTCCTTTATTCTCGAAAGAAGAAAAGTTGTCAGTGATATTTCCGGAAGCAGAAAAATCGCTCCCCCACCCATCTTCTCAATAGCTTGAAGGTATATTTCTGTTTTACCACTTCCCGTTGCTCCATGGATCAGAAATTTTTTCCGATCGCTCTCTATTATCTTTTCAAGAGCAGATCTCTGATCTTTTGTAAGCTCAAGATTTCGGCTCAACCTTGTAGATTTTTCCTCTTGACCAATCAATCTCCTAAACTCTTTTCTTAAATCTTCTTCACTTATAACAGATCTCTCCGGAACAATCTTTATAAGACCTTCATTTTCAAGATGTAGAAGCTTCTCCGATTTACATATTTTCTTAGCTTTTCTCAAAGCTATTTTTTTTCGTTTGAGGAGAATCTGAAACAAACTTTTTGCCCTGAGTTTGCGGAATATTTCTTCATCTTTTACCAGAAGACCTACTGAAAGTTTCAGGAATCCTGGCGGACACACCAGCTTTATTGCATCCCCAAGCCCACAAAAATACTTCTCTTTGATCTTATAGCAGAGCTTTATAAGTTCCGGTGTCAGAAGTCTGAAATCTCCGTCGGGAAAATAAAAATTTTCACATATCTTTTCTTTTACTCTTGAATTTAATCTCTCTGTTTTTTCTATTTCACCCAGGACTATACCTATGCTCTTTTTATTTTGCGACTGCACTATAATCCTTTTTCCGATATCTTTGGATAAACCTTTTATATATACCAGACTTCCATCATCAAGAATCACTCTCAGAATTTTCCGGTCTTTCTTAACATCTTGATTCTCAACAATATATGGAATCTCCTGATTATCAAAGGTTTTCTCTTCTGAAATTTTACCTATATTATGTTCAGTAGTTGACTCATACTCATCTATCATATCTAAAAGTTTTTGTGTAGCCAATTATTGTATTTCCGAAGAAAGCTGTATATCTGAGAGAAATTTCCTTTATTTTTATTTCCGGAGCTGAACCAAGAGCATCAAATATTATTTGTTTGTTCTCAACAAGATTCGGTAGTTTCGCATTCCTTTTGAGGTCAAGATTGTATATTCTCCAAAGAGCTATGTTTTCTCCCGATGAGTCCGAACCAAGTATCTCTACATAAGCAGAAATACAATCTCTTGATAGATACGTTCCAAAAAGATCTGATACACTGCAATCTTGTATGGGAGTTGCGAAAAGCTCATCCACTCGTAATCTAGGTATGATTAAACTCAAAAGAATGTTATCTCCTGCAACAGAAGCTTCAAAGACAAAATCTTCACTTCTTGGGTAAGCAATCCTGTAACTAACAAAAGGATTTTGCGAAATGTCGTATCTTTCAAATACCTCACGAATTTCAATATTATCTTTTGTCTGACTCTTTTCAGTGCGTATCTTTGTATAGTATATATCTGAGATAAGAGAAAAAGGTATAGTTATATCTAACCTGTTTTTTTCCTTTGAAATCTTTCTGCTAACAAGAAGAAAGGTTGAGCCTTCTTTCTGACCATAAAGCTCAAAATTGGTCTCTTGTGTTAAATAGTCTGGAAACAAAAAATTTATTTTTGATTCTATATCTGACAAGTTCTGAGGAAAAATTTCCATAAAGGTTGAGGTCTGGGTTAAGTTCTCGAGTTTGCCAAAATATAGTTTCTCACCAGATAAGCCTACTACATCTACTTTCAAATCATTGTTAGCATTTACAAGATACAATGGTATTCTGAGTTGATTCTGAGTTATATTGAACTGGTATAAAAATTTTCTTTCAGATATTTTAGGTATAGATTGAAAATTTATATCCGAAATCAACGGGAAAAGCAAAGGAAGACTCAGCTCTGTTTCTCCAATTGAGCTAGACAAACTCACAACAACAGAGGTAATCCCATCTGGAAGAGTTATATCTTCTGGAAAGTTCAACAAAACATCGGATAATTTGTAGTTGTTCAGAAAATAAATCTGAAACTCATCAAATATAAGAAATGGTACATTTGAAAGATTCTTGGTTTGCAGATACGATGATATAAATACTATATTCTTTCTTGATATACCTCCTTGTAGGTCCAAAGATGAAAGAGGAGAACGAATAGCACCTTCAAAAAAATCATATACCAAATTTCTTTTATTTATCCCTGAAACTAGGCTTATATCTGCTACTGTTGTCTTTTCAGCAAAAGAAACTATATCCTGAGTTTTTCCCGGAGTTCCTTTGTAAACTGCTGATATATTACCATCTTTGTGTATCAGAGATATTGTTTGTATAAGATACTGCTCTTCAAGTATGTTTATTCCCCCTTGCCGTATTGGAGCAATAGATATGTTTCCATCACTATAGATTATTAACGCAAGATTCTGAGCAATCTGAAAATATGAGCTTGAACAGCTTATATTCACTGATACTTTTCCTGAGCTATCTTGGAACGGGGTTGCTTGCATAATTTGAGTTGAAGGACAAACAGCAAACGAGAAATTCACTTCAAGCTCCTTACTCCCATCACGTCCGCACGCAACAAACAAGAAAAATGAAAAAAATGAGAGAGCAGTCAATAGATATACAAATCTTCTATTTTTCATATGTGTATTACCTCAAATCTTAAATATTTCTTTATATTTTAAATTATACAGCTTTTGTTTTGCAATACTACAAAAATCAGCTGCAATTTGAAAAATTTAGTTGAATCATTCTTATCTTTTTCTTGTTTATGGAATCAAAGAAAGATGTTCTGAAGCTCAAAGGAAAAGTCGTAGAGGTCAACAGGGGGTTCTTCAAAGTTCAGCTTGAGTCTGGTAAGGTAATTTTAGCCTATCCCTCTGGAAGCATGAAAAAAAATTTCATAAAAATAGGCGCAGGAGATATGGTTGAAGTTGAGATTTCTCCATACGATCTTGAAAAAGGAAGAATTGTTTGGAGATATAAGACAAAAGAAGAAGTTGAAAAGAGTGAGGGATGAAGCTTTATTCATAAATGATAAATTATCTTATCCCGGCTTTCTTGGTTATAAGCCAGCTTGCAGAATTCAGATCTAACATAACTTTCTTTTCAGGAAATTCAAAAAAGAAGTTTTATATACAAGACCAGATTTTGTATCCAGCTTACGAGGGTTTCAGCGTTTCACGTGGTTTAAATTTTTACAATTCTGTATTTTTTCTCCTCTCCACTCCGGAAGATCAGGATTTCCAGTGGAGATTGGTCGCGGAGCCGTTTTTCTCATATCCATCCCCGGACTCAGATCCACTTTTTCTACACAGATTCTCTTCCAAATTAAGATACAAATTTCTTGCAATAGAAGGAGGTAAAGATACAATCTCTTTGGGACCTGGCGTTCATAACTCTTTACTTCTATCACATAACATAAGACCGCAGAACTTTATCACCCCCAAAATAGAAAATTTGGAATTACCCTGTATTGGAGAATTCTGTTTTGGGTCAATAAATTTCTTGACCGGTTTTATATTTTCACAGGATGAAACACAGAAGTTTGCGAATCCAACATTTTGGATTATGAGTTTCAGTTGGGATATACTAATCTTTCATCTTGGAGCGTCAAGAATTATTGGATTTGGAGGCAAAGGTGGTTGGAAACCCAAAACCATAAAAGATTACTTTGACCTTTTTACAGCAAAATATGAAAATGCCATTGGAACATGCGACTGGATACAAGATGAAGCTGAAAAACAAAAATGCTATGACCACTGGATACAAAGAGACACCAATCAAGTAGCCCAAGTTTTCGGAGTGATAAAATTTTCCGAATTACTACAAGATTTTTTTGAAGAGTTTTCTGGATACTTTGAATATGGAGGAGATGATCTTGTGGCTTGCTGGCAGGTTGAAGATAGATCAATCAAAAGCTGTTTTCCTTTGCCGTTCGGTTTCACAGATGCAGCATGGGTTGTGGGACTCCAAGCTATTACTCATAACCAATGGCTTTTTCAAATCGAATACACATGGTTCAACAAAATGAGAAAATTTTATGCACATGGAAACTATCCTATGACTGTGAAAGGTAGATACCTCGGAGCTCACTCTGGGCCGCTGTCTGATGATGTATGGATAAAAATCGCAAAAGGAATTGACGGTTTTTATATTGGAGGAAATTTCCATTACACATCAAGATGGTCTGGTCTATATAACATACAAGAGAAAATATACGAGTTTGGTCTTAGATTTTCTGTTGATCTGAACGGAGATACAAATACAATTGGATTATCTCCAACAATTTACATAATAAATAACCCAGATGTTGGAACTAACCCCTTTGAACCAAATTTTCGGCTTGGAAAATTTGTTGATTTTTCAATTGCTTTCGTTTTTATATCAAGGTTCTGAATTAAACCGAGTTAAAAATTTCAGTCAATTCTGCAAATTCAGGAGCATAATTGAATCACAAAAAGAATAAACATACAACGAGATAAGAATATTAAAATAAATAAATGATATGAGGTACTATATTTGTTTGAACTCCCTTTTAATTTTTCTCTTTGGTTGCTCTCAGGGAACAAGAACTAAGATACTTTCCGATGGAGATTTGATCGCTCCGTTTGGTGAAAACTCTATAAGTTGGAGCGAGCTGATAAGAACAGATGCTTATTTTGAAAGATTAGAGTTCAACAAAGAATACTATTTTGAGAACTTACAATTAGGTCAGAAAACAAGAGTTTTTATTCATTCGCCAAAAAAGGTAACAAGTATTGTTCTTTATGGAGAAAAGTATATAATTCCAGATAAATGGGAAGGATATATCATAAAGATTGAGTCCCCCATAGCATTAAGTTTATACTACTGTATTATAGATCAGGCTTGTGAATATGCTGCAGAATTACGTAATATTCCCGAGGGAGGAAAAGAGTACTTCTTTGCGATAACACCGGGAGTAAGATTGGTTTTCATGATATACCAAGCTTTGGGAAGTGGTGGATTTTGCTTACTTGGAGGATGTGGAGTTCAACTTTACTCAAGATTCTACTTATGTTCAGAAGGAATTGATCATGTAATATGTGAGGCGGATGAATTCTCTTACAGACCGCCCAAAACTGTAAAGCAATACGATTATATTTCTGAAGACGTCAAAGAAGGAACAAAAATCTATGCGGGAGATATTACTGTTGAAATAAAAAGCTTGAAAGAAGTAAAATACGGAACCCAAAGACTTGTTTCAGGATCAACAATGTCAAGATTTTACTCTTTCTTTTCAGATTTGATATATGAACTGGAAGTATCTATTGAAGGAGAACTACCAATTTATGATTCTGATTTTGGGAGCTTTCCATCCATCAGAATTCACGGATGCGGAATTCTGGCAGGAGAGCTCAACTGTTGGTGGGGATTTGGAGATCTTGAAATACATACCGGAACAATTGAAAGAAGAAAAGTACAAGATTTACGAGCAAAATTTTTCTTACCAACTGCTTCTGAAATTAAAAAGATAGCGATACAGAAATTATATCAATGATCTTTGCAGTTATACCATCTATAAGGGAATCAGTTATCGATGTTGTAAGTAATCTTCTAGATCAGGCCTTGCCTCCTTCAAAAATAGTAGTCGTAGATAACTCCCTTGGGAAAACAAAATTTCCAAATCTCAAAGAATTGGAGGTCATAGTACCCAGAGAGAACTTAGGGAGCGCAGGAGGATATGCAGCTGGAATATCAAGATGCCTTGAGCATAAAGAATGCGAATTCATATTCAGCTCAGATGATGATGTGCTTTACGAGAAAAATGCCTTGTTTGAGCTTCGCAAAAAAATTCTGGAACTAAAAGATGCCGGCGCAGTAAGATGTGCATGGAAAGGGTACAGCGGCGAGACAAAAGAGGTTCATTCATCTGTTTGGACCGGTGTTCTGATGAAAAAAGATGTCGTTCAGAAAATAGGTCTGCCTATGAAAGATTTTTTCTTGTATGGAGACGATGTCGAGTATTTTTTGAGGATGAGAAAGCATGGTTTCAAAGTATATATTGTAAATCAGGCTCAATACCTTAAAAGAGAGAAAGACATGAGAACAAAAAAAGGAATTTATCTTGATCCATCAAGGTTATACTATGCCTTCAGGAACGAAATATACATAGGCAAAAAATACGATAAAAAAATCGCTATAAAATCCATAGGATATTTCATAAAAAACCTACCTTTCATGAACAGAAAATCTATTTTTGCTTCCTTAGAAGGAATAAAAGATGGGATCTTGGGCAATCTTGGAAAAAACCAGAAATATATGATTCGCGCAGATGAAAATCAAAGCAGATGAAACTCCCAAAAACAGATAGCAAAATATCTAAAATACTTTATCGCAATCGCTTTTGTCTTGAAAGTTTTATAGTTTTTCGGGATCAATATACATATAGTCAGTTTGGATCAGGACAAAAAAATGTAAAGCTCGGGTTTTTTTCATTATTCTTGGAATTTCTGCATTTTTAGAAAAAATATTTTTTCTCTTTAATCTGAATACTTTTTAAGAATTATCAGAAAGGAGGTTTTTGCTATGCCAAAAGTAAAGATTCCGGGACCTTTGAGAAAATTAGTTGGAAACAAAGATGAAATAAATGTTGAAGGGAAAACACTGAAAGAAGTAATTGAAAATCTTGGAGCCATAAATCCAGAAATAAAAGCAAGGATAGTGGACGAAAAAGGAGAGATAAGAAGATTTATCAATGTGTATGTGAATAACGAAGATATAAGGTTTATAAACGGTATAGATACAGAGGTAAAAGATAGCGACGAGATAACTATAATACCCGCTATTGCTGGTGGAACAAATTAAAATTGCTCTTTTAATTAGCTCATAAGTATCATAGAATCAAACTTTCCATAGAAAGTTTTCCCCAAGAAACAAAAAGCAAAAATCTAATATTGATTATATAAGTACAAAGTAATAACTTCTAAGCTCTTCCTAAAAACTGATCATAGCCGTATAATTTTTTGCCTGCAACAAATCAAAAGTATAAAATTAGACTTAGAGTAAAATCCAATGCCAAACGATAAGAAAATAGGAATTGTTGGAGCAGGGAGTTGGGGTTGGGCTATAGCTCATATTATAGAAAGGAAAGAAAAAGGCAGAACAATAATTTGGGCAAGAAACAAAGAAGTTGTACATAGCATAAACCAGAAAGGAGTTAACCCAAAAAGGTTTTCAGATTTTCCTCTCAAAATAAGAGCCACTGACGAACTTGAAGAGATTTTTTCTGAATGCGAAATAGTTTTCATTGCTGTTCCAACTTCTGCATTCAGAGAGGTCATTAAAAGTTCTTCTAAGTATATTCAGGGAGATCATATAATCATAAGCACATCAAAGGGACTTGAAAGAGGAACTTTCAAGAGAATGACAGAGATAATAAAAGAGGAAACATGCTGCAAAAAAGTTGGAGTTATATCTGGTCCGAACCTCGCAGCGGAGATAATAAACGGAGATCCATCCGGAGCTGTTGTTGCTTCACTTATAAGAGAAGTTCAAGAAAAAGTATATCAGAATCTGCATTCTCCATTTTTCAGGGTTTATATGTCTTATGATGTTGTTGGCGTAGAACTTGGAGGAGCACTCAAAAACATATATGCAATTGCTGCGGGAATCTCCGACTATCTTGGATTCAAAATGAACACATTTTCTCTGCTTCTATCACGAGCCGCAAGTGAAATGGTAAGATTCGGCTCAAAGCTCGGAGCAAAACAGGAAACATTTTTCGGACTATCTGGTATAGGTGACCTTTTCGCAACCGCCTCGTCAGATCTTTCAAGAAACAGAAGATTCGGAAAACTCATAGCCAAAGGACTTTCTCCACAAGATGCTCTAAAAGAAATAGGAGAAGCCGTGGAAGGATACCCAGTAACAAAAGCAGTTTACGAACTCTCAGAAAAACTCAAAATCAGAATGAACATAGTCAGAGCCATATACAACATACTATATACCAAAAAAGATATACAATCTGCAATAGCTGAACTCCTCTCAGCCGAGGTCAGAGAAGAATTCCCAGCAGATTAAAAAGAAGTGAAAATTTTATAGTTAAAAGTTTAAACAATACAAATTCCTTCCCTATGTTTAGAGAAACACAATACAGAATACCTATACTGCTAATAATCTTATCTTTCATCATTTGGATATCATTCTTGGTAGCGCTTGCTTTAAAGCAGAAAGATATAAACGGAATAGAGTCAACAGACTCGTATTTCTATCTCAAACTTGCAGAAAATACATATGAGGGAAAAAACTACACTCACAAAGTCTACTCCCCTGGCTACTCATGGATTGTCTCTGTTCTACTTTATTTCGGAGTAGACCTTGAACTTGCTGGAAGAATTGTTTCAGCTACGTTCTCCATACTTTCTCTAATCTTTGCTTTTCTATCTTTCCGAACAATCGGAAACGATGTGGCTTTCTTTGGAAGCTTATCAATAGCTTTTTTACCTCAATATATATATTACTCAACTTCAACATTACCTTATTCAACCGCAACCTTTTTTCTCTGGTCTGTATTCTACATCGCTATTGTTTCAAGGAAATCTCGCATAATTCTTCCAACAATTGCAGGACTTTTGTGTGGGTACGGATATATAGTTAGACCTGAAAACATATTAGGTGCAATTTTATTCTTACTTATAACAAGAAACATTATAAGCTTTCTGTTTTTTGTCGCGGGATTTTTTCTGTCTTCACTACCATACCACATTTTGTCAGCACAAGAGGGAAATCTTCCATCAATAATTTCAAAGTTCATTTTATACAAAGTTCCAGGTGTTGGAATAAGTACCCAAGATATTGAGGAACAGACAGAAAAGATTGCAGAACAGGCTTTTTCAATAAAAAACCACATCAGATACTTTTTATCAAACATACATCTTTCACACAAGTATGCAATTCCAAATCTTGTAGCACCTATATCTCTTATAATTTTCGGAATCGGTCTTGGAGAGATTTTGAGAAACTGGAGAGAACTTAAAAACAAAATCTCTCCTTTTTTGTTTTTTTTCCTTGTCTGGATCATACCAATTTTCTCACTCATAATAGTTGCAGATTACATTCTCATACCTATTTTGATAACTTTCGGAGCAGTCTGCGGAAACTTTTTCAAGCATATCGGGAGACTGAAAACTTTTTTTCTTGTGTTCATTATGCTATCTTTGAATATCTTCTGGTCTGCTCGCCCGTTCTATTCAGACGATGGGAGAAAAATTTACAAAATAGCAGGAGAATGGATAAGACAAAACCTCGGAGAAAACAAAACAATATTTGAAAACACACCAATTACAAGCTTCTATGCAAATGGTATATGGACTATCTCTCCAGCAAAATCAGAAGTATGTGTTCTTACATCTTCCGACTACTTTTCTCCAAGAACAAGAAGTTTAATTCCGCTTTTTATCTCAGAGGAAAATGAAGATTTCAAACTCGCTCAAAAATTAAAATACAAAAACATAGAAGCAAAGATATTTATAAGAAAAAAAGAAAACCAGAAAAATCAAGAGTTGTCAGATCCAAAGTGAATACTATGAGATCTATGATGCTTGATTCCTTTGTATCTATGAAAACAGTTCTCTGTGCAACTCTGAGAGAATTTGAAGATAACTTTCCTGATCATTCTCAACTTTATCTATTTTCTCTTCAAGAAGTCTTGTATATTCCTCAGATGTATATCTTTTAAACTTCTCAGAAGAAGATAGGTAGTTATAAACCATTTTACCAAGATTAGTTATGATTATGTATCCGGATCTTTCGATGCAGTATCCTCTATCTATAAGTGTTTTGATTATGTATGCCCATGTAGAAGGTCTGCCTATTCCCTTCCTTTTCATTTCGTCTATCAGAGTTCCGTGAGTATATGGTGGAACGGGAGAGACTCTGGAAAACGAAAAATCATTCGTTTCAAATTCAATAACTTTTTCTTCAAGAAGTTTCTGAGCGATGTTTGGTATTGGAATAAACAGAACCTTGTTCCACCCATCCTCCACCACTTTGAGATTTATTGTACTTTCCTTCTCTATTTTGTGTTCTTCTCCGTTTGTTTTCCAAGAAACTTGTGTCTTTATTTTTCCTCTGAGCATTTTCGTAGATTTCATTTGAGATGCAATGAAGTTTGAGTGAATGAGACCATAGAGCTTTATTGCTTTTTCTGGAACATTTATAGTACCTATTCTCACAGAAACAGATAGTTCTTCTGGGGAGAAGTTTCTTGAAGGTCTAATACATTCATGTGCTCCAACCTGCTCATAAGTTCTTGGTACAAAAAACTCCTGCGAAAAGTTTTCTGATATATATTCTCTTGCAATAGAAATTCCAACATCTGAAACATGTCTTGAATCTGTTCTGTGATATGTTATAAGACCGGCTTCAAACAGATTTTGGGCAAGTTGCATCGTTTCTGGGGCTGAGAAACCAAGCTTTGCGGAAGATTCTTTGAGCATATCAGCTGTACTGAAAGGCGCAGGAGGTTTGAGCTCAACTTCCTCTTTATCAACGAGCTCTATTTTCACATTAACTTTTGCTCCCTCCAATCTCGCTTTTTCTTGTTCCTGATCTTTTCTTTTTCTTCCTCTGAGCTTCTGCAAAGAACGACTTATTTTAACGGCGTCCTCCTTGTTTTCAATCTTTATTGAATCTGATATACCAAGGCTTTCGTTTTTAAATTTGAAAACTCCTATTTTGTTTTTCATCTCTTCTTCTCTTTTTATGAGCCATCCGAGAACAGGTGTTTGAACCCTTCCAGCAGAAAGCCATATTTTATCAAACTTTTTCTGTAAATCTTCGCTCATAACAAATCCAACCCATCTATCGGTAGTCCTTCTCAAAATCTGAGATTTTACAAGAGATGTTTTAATATTCCTCGGATTTTCTATAGCGTTGAATATCGCTTTTTTTGTTATCTCATGATATTCTGCACGGTGTATTTCTTTGCCTATTTTGTATATAGAAAGGAACACATCCCAAGCTATTTTCTCTCCTTCCTGATCCGGGTCGGTTGCTATATATATTTTGTCAGCTTCAAGTGAAAGTTTCTGTATCGCTTTTACTATGTAAGACTTGTTATCATAGCTCTTAGATCCACAGTAAGGACAAGTCTCCATTCCAAAGAAATTCTCCCCACAGCTTCTGCATCTTTTTATCGGAGCGTATTTTGGAACAAAAACCGTCTCTCCTCCGTCTTTCTTTATAGCATAAACTGAATAAAAATTCACTCCCCCCTCTCCAACACCTCTTGAACTATACTCATAAGGTAAATCGAATATGTGTCCACCAGAGGCTATTATGTTTATGTTCTGATCACCCTTTGAAACTTCCCAAACATCCACAAAAGTTCCGTTTCCATCTACATTTATTTTTCTTTTTATCGGCTTTCCTATTAGCTTTGCAATTGTTCCTGCCTTGTTTGGAGACTCAACTATGAAAACAGATATTTTCGGTGGCTGAATCGCGTTGGATATCTTATCAATTGACCCACCATCAATTATTTTCTTTATATTATCTCTATCTCTGTCAACTTCTTTCAGTATGCTTTTTATTTTGACTTCATTGAAGTCTTTGAACTCAATTTCTATGTTGTCAAGTCTCAATCTTTTTTTGAGTTGATTTAAAGCCTTTGGATCATCTACTATAAGAACAGATATTCCTTTTGAAAGTCCTCCCACATAAAGGCGAGACGTTCTACCAGAAGCTTGTATATAAGCAGAAGAATCTGCTACCACAAACTTGAACCTACCATCTTGATCTACTCTTATTGGAACTAAATCTGAGTTCCTTATTTTTTCAAGTATTTCTGAATCATATATTGATTCTTCGATGAACTTTTTGACATTCGCAATTCTCTCTGCAATAGGAGGATACCTTTCTATATCCTCTTTTCTCATTCCTACATATTTTCTCATAGACTCTATGTATGAGAACACTTTCTTCGGTTGAGGTAGAACTGGTCTGAGCGAAATCAGGAGTCCAAGAAGTTTTGTTGGTTCATCAATATCGTTTATAGAGAAAACAAATCTCGGAACGCCGGCAAACACAGCATACCTTACTACATCTGGCATATCTATGCCTCTGCAAAGTGGATTTCTCAGCGAAGAAATACCTATTACTACATCTATTTCACCATTTCTAAACTTTTCTTGGTTTTTCTCGTTAAATTCTTCGTATGTTACTGCCTTTACACCTTTTGATTCCAGAGATTGTTTGAGTTCATATACCGAATCTTTTCCATATTCAGAATTGACGAAAACAAATCCACCACCTCCGAGCTTCAGGATGGTCTGATAAACCTTCTTATAAACTTCTTTTTTAACATCTGAAACATCAGCGTGATCTAAAATTTTCTTTTCTGTATTTATATACAGGTCTACTATATTACGCAAGGTTGATGCGTAAGGAGATATTTCAAATCCGAATATTTCTCTGAAATAACGAATTGTGCTTGCTCTTGCTTTTGCGGTTGCCGATGAGAGAACCAAAACCCCCTTTATTTTCTTCCTTATCTTAGATACATCATGGCTTATTTCTGCAAATCCAACCGATTTATTTGAATTGTTACGATCTCTCATAAGGTCATATTTCCTTTTTAATATATTTTTTAGTTCAGATATATCTTCATCGGAAAGCCCCATAAGTTTAAGCACTCGTTCCACATTCTTTGGCTGTCTGAGATAAGAATCAACATCGTCGACGAATATGAAGTCAAAATTTTTGCGAAGTATTTTTTCTTCGTTTCTTGCAAGAAACATACTTGTTGTGATGAGTATATCATAGTCCTCGGAATCGAGCATATCTTTTGACTTTGAATCAGACACGAGTAAAATTTTCTTATCGAGGTTCAGGGCTTGAACTATCTGTTCTATTCTTTTTTTGAAGAGTTTCGAAAGGAGTTTTGTTGGCATAATGATGTATGATTTTTTGTCTTTGAGAAACAGCGTGATGATCATTCCGAATGTTGTTTTTCCTACACCCGTTGGAGCCAGAGCAACAAAAGATTGATTTGACAGAACTCTCCTTGCCCAACCAACTTGCAGAGCCCAAGGCTCATGCCCAATGACACTCTTGAAAAAGTCTCTGAACTCTTCTACCTTCTTTTCAAATTGATAAAGCTCCCGGAAATTTTTGACTGTGCCAAGTTTTTCAAGCTCTCTAAGTATGCTCCGAAAACTTATGTCTTGTGGTATCTCCGGAAGACAATTTTCGCACGGGACTCCAAGTTCCAATCTGTAAGATGTAATATCTCCGCCACAATTTGAGCACATCCCGATAAATATAGACGGAATATCCTCGACAACATTCTTTGGACTTTGATCCACCTTCAAATTCAAATTTAATATCATAGTCCTGAGTAAATTTTAAAAAACTTTATATGAAACTTTTTAAGTTTTATCTGGGATTTTAATTTTCTTGATTTTTATTTATTTTTGTGTTTAAAGATTATTTGTAAAGTCTATTATGGTCGTAAAAAGCAAACCTGTTTGCAAAATTTGTACTGGAGAACAACCTCCACTAACTTACAGAAATCCAGAATTTTTAGCCCAGTTTCTCACCGAAAAGGGAATGATAAAATCGAGAAAAACCACAAATTTTTGTCCGAAGTGTCAGAGAAGACTTGCAAGAGAAATAAAGAGAGCAAGAATATTGGCACTTCTACCATTCACAACCTTGAGCCTTAAACTATCTCCAAAGGAACTGATTGAATATTTTGGAGAAGAACAGAAACAGCAGATGGAGGAAGAGGAGGTAGTACAATGAGGGTATATTTTTTACAAGACCTTGAACCACACGGGAAAAAAGGGGACATAAAAAATGTATCTGATGGTTTTGCAAGAAACTACCTTATAAGAAAAGGTGTAGCAGTTCCGGTATCTGACTCGCTAATCAAACACATTGAAGATGTCAAAAGACAGAAGGAAGGAAAAGAGAAAAGAATTATCGCTGCTGCTGAAAAAGAGGCGAAAAAGATTGATGGAAAAACACTCGAATTTCAGCTTGCAGCAAAAGATGATAAAAAACTCTATGGTTCCCTGAGAGCATCAGATATAGAAGAGAGAATAAAAAACAAATACAACATAAAGGTTCCATTTGAAGTCGGTTTGGAAGAACCACTGAAAGAAATTGGGAAATATGAAGTAGAGATTCTATTCGCAGGTGGTAAGGTCAAATCAAAAATAAATGTCATTGTGAGCAAAGCTCAGTAAAATTTTGTGCTTTTGGTTCAAAATGTATTACTGAAATTCGGAGAAGTCAGAGCCCTTGATGATGTCTCTCTTGAACTCAAAAAAGGAGAAATACTCGGAATAATTGGTCCAAATGGATCTGGAAAAACTTCGCTTTTCAATGTTATAAACGGAATATACAAACCACAGAGTGGTAAAATTCTTCTTGAACTTAACGGTGAGAAAATAGACATAACAAACACCCCAACTTGGAAAAGAACAAGATATGGAATTTCAAGAACTTTTCAGAACATAAAACTTTTCGGAACCCTTCCGGTTGTGGACAATATAATTTTAGGAAGGAACATATATTCCGATTCAGGAGTGATTGGTGTTCTGAAAAGCGTTTTCTCAATGGATAAAAAAGACTACATAAACAATAGAAAGAAAGCCGAGGAGATAATAGATTTTCTTGACCTCAAACCTTACAGATATTCACTTGCCAGAGATCTTTCTCTTGGTGTGAGAAAAAAAGTAGAGCTTGCAAGAGCACTAGCTCAGGACCCAAAAATTCTTCTGTTAGATGAACCTACATCTGGTCTAACTTATGAGGAGAAATCCGAGTTTCTATACTATGTGAAAGAGATAAACGAAAAACTTGGTATATCAATAATTGTTATAGAGCATGATGTGAAAGTTGTTTCTTCTATTGCAAACCGTGTTATAGCTATGAGTTTTGGAAAAATAATTTCAGAAGGAACTCCTCAGAATGTATTCCAAGACCCAAAAGTAATTGAAACTTACATAGGAACAGAAAGAATATAGATAAAATAAACAAACAAATAAATAAATAAATAAATAACAAAGACAAATATTCGTATGTTGAAAACATAATTCTCAAAAACACAGCTTTCAAAAATATACCCTATGGATCACAAGAAGTCAAAAGAAAAGAAAAAATATAAAGAAAAAATATAAAAATAAATATAAGCTCCTAACAAAGTAAGAAAGCATTTGTAATCCCGGTTCAACAAGCAATACAAAAACCAAACTGAAAAACAGTTTGTAATTACTCCTTTTGAATAAATTTATATGGTTTAGGAGGTCAAGCTGATGACAGAAACAAAAAAGGAATTAAATAAGGGAAACAAGGAAACGGCTGAGAATTTGAACTTTGATTATTCAAGGTATGACTTCAAGATGCCAGAGCTCTACGAATTCAAAACAAAAAAGGGTCTGAGCGAAGAAGTTATAAAGCAGATATCATACATGAAAGAAGAACCTCAATGGATGACGGAATTCAGATTGAAGTCTTACGAGATTTTCAGAAAGAAAGATATACCAAAGTGGGGTCCGGATCTTTCTGAGATAAAATTTGATGAGTATCATTACTACATAAAGCCAACAGACAAAAAAGGGCATTCTTGGGATGAAGTTCCTCAGTATATAAAGGACGCTTTTGAGCGACTTGGTATTCCAGAAGCCGAGCGAAAGTTTCTTGCCGGCGTTGGTGCAATGTATGAATCTGAGGTTGTCTATCACAAAATAAGAGAAGACCTTGAAAAGATGGGAGTCATTTTTGTTGACACAGATACCGCTGTGAAGAAGTATCCAGACCTTGTTAAGAAATACTTTGGCAAAGTAGTTCCACCAACAGACAACAAATTTGCTGCTCTGAACTCAGCGGTCTGGTCTGGTGGTTCTTTTATATATGTTCCCCCCGGAGTAAAAGTAGATAGACCCCTTCAAGCATATTTCAGAATAAACGCCCAGAACGTCGGACAATTTGAAAGAACTCTGATAATCGCTGATGAAGGAGCTGAGGTCACATATGTTGAAGGATGCAGCGCTCCGGTGTACTCATCTGATTCTCTTCACTCGGCAGTTGTTGAGATAGTTGCTCTTCCGTATTCAAAAGTTCAGTATATAACCATACAAAACTGGTCAAAGAATGTTTTCAACCTCGTAACAAAAAGAGCGGTTGCTTACAAAGGAGCAACAGTTATATGGATAGATGGAAACATAGGTAGCAAGGTCACAATGAAGTATCCCGGAGTTTACCTTCTTGAACCCGAATCAAGAGCAGAGATAATATCTGTTGCTTACGCTGGACGAGGACAAATTCAGGATGCCGGTGCAAAGGTTATTCACGCCGCTCCATACACGAGCTCTGTTATAACATCAAAATCTGTATCTAAATTCGGCGGACTCACAACATATCGAGGACTTGTTAAAGTTGTAGAAGGAGCAAAGAAAAGCTCAGTTTCTGTTACCTGCGATGCTCTAATACTGGATGAATATTCAAGGTCAAACACTCTACCACACATGGAGATACTTGAAGATGATGTAACAATATCTCATGAAGCCTCTGTTGGTAGGATTTCGGAGGAAATTATATTCTATCTGATGACTCGTGGTCTCAAAGAACCGGAAGCTCTCGCTCTGATAGTCAGAGGATTTATGGATCCGTTTGTAAAAACTTTACCTATGGAATATGCAGTTGAGATGAACAGACTCATTGAACTTGAAATGGAAGGAGCCGTTGGTTAGAAGAGAAATTGAAAAAACAAAATGTCTGAACAAAGAGCATAATAATACAATACTTTTCTGATTTTCTTGACTTTGTTTGTTCAAGATATTATGTTTAAAGATAAACTGCGGGGTAGAGCAGGTGGTAGCTCGCCGGGCTCATAACCCGGAGGTCGTGGGTTCGACTCCCTCCCCCGCTACATAACACAATAAATCAGCACACCCGTATTCAATACAATTGCATTCACACAATATTCAAAAAGAACCTTTTTACCAGATGCAGATACCAGATGCAGATAACAAAACTAAAAACTCAAATATATCGGAATTCAATCCTCCGGACGAATTGATGTCTTCCTTTTAATTCACAGATCTACAATTGCAACAAAAAATCTATGAATATAAAATTTTTCAACAGTCAATTGCAAACCTAATGAATCAATCAATACTCAGTCAATTCAATACTTGAAATTTTTGGTAGAGTTCCGATATTTTATTAGTCGCTTTGAGATATGTTTTGTGCTTGTTTTTCTCTGTACTCTTGATATATGAGCTCCAAGTTTCCGTCAAGAACTTCTTCAAGCCTATACACAGTGACGCCCAGAACATGGTCTGTAACTCTGTTTTGCATAAAGTTATATGTTCTTGTTTTTTCTGAGCGTTCCGCTGAGCCTATCTGCTCTTTTCTCTTCTCTTCAATTTGTTTTTCGAGTTTTTCCTTCTCTATCTGATAAAGTTTTGCTCGCAGAAGTCTTATAGCTCTTTCCTTGTTCATGTGTTGAGACCTTTCTTCCTGACAAACAACAGTTATACCTGTTGGAATGTGTCTAACTCTTACAGCAGATTCTGTTTTGTTAACATGCTGGCCACCGGGTCCGGAAGCTCTGAATGTTTCTATTTCAAGGTCTTGCGGATTTATTTTTATTTCAAGTTCACCCGGCTCCTCAAGCACAGCAACCGTTGCTGTTGATGTATGAATTCTTCCGCTTGCTTCTGTAACAGGTACTCTCTGAACTCTGTGTACTCCGGCTTCAAGTTTAAATATATCATACACTCCTCTACCCTCTATCAGTACAGAGACTTCTTTTATACCTCCAAGGTCTGATTTCCTCGCAGATAAAATTTTCAGATTCCACCCTTTCCTTTCGGCAAACTTCATATACATTCTCAGAAGGTCGGAAGCAAACAGAGCAGCTTCCTCCCCACCAACACCTGCTCTTATCTCAATAATACATGAATTTTTTGCATTTTCTTCTTCAAGGTCTTTCTCTATCTCCAAAAGCTTTTTCATTATGTTTTCTTTTTCTTCAATAGCAATAGCAATAAGTTCCTCATCTGTTTCAGAAACAATTATTCTCTCTGCTTCTTTCAGGTCATCAAGCAACTTCTTCACATAAAGAGCTTTTTCTATTTTTTCTGAGATTTTTCCTCTTTTTGAGACAAGCTCTTGGTCAAATTTTTCTATAAGTTTTTGGTCTATTTCTTGTAGTTCTTTTTGGAGTTTGCCTAATTCGCTTGCGAGCTTTTTGAGTTTTTCCATCATGTATGGAGGCGACGCCGGGATTTGAACCCGGGAATGAGGGATTTGCAGTCCCCTGCCTTAGTCCGCTTGGCTACGTCGCCATCAAATAAAATATACAATGAAACAAACCCTCAAATAAAAAAAGACAATTTATTTTATCAACACTCAAGCTATTGCTCTGAATTTTCAGAAAGCAATATGGGAAATTCAAAAATGTAAAAACATAACTCAAAAAAATCTAATCAACCAATCCTATTGATTCAAGAAATCTCTGACAATCGAGTGCTGCCATACATCCTGAACCAGCGGCGGTTATGGCCTGTCTGTATTTTGAGTCATGAACATCTCCGGCTGCAAAGATTCCGGGGTAAGATGTTCTGGTTGAACCGTTTTGAACTTTTATGTATCCTTGTTCGTCCATTTCTATTTTTCCTACGAGAAACTCCGTATTTGGCTTATGACCTATTGCTACAAAGATACCATCTATTGGCATCTCTGTTAGAGAACCTGTTTGAACGTTTTTCAGAATAACTTTTTCAACCTTTCCCTTTGCTGGGTCAAGTATATCATGCACAACGGAATTCCAGATAAATTTTATTTTTGGATTTTTGAAAGCTCTTTCTTGCATTATTTTTGAAGCTCTGAGTTTATCTCTTCTGTGAACAACTATGACTTCTGATGCGAATCTTGTGAGGAATGTTGCTTCTTCCATTGCGGAGTCTCCCCCGCCAACAACAATTACTCTTTTGTTCTTGTAAAATGCTCCATCACAAGTTGCACAGGTAGAAACACCACGACCTACAAGTTTTTTTTCGGACTCAAGCCCAAGAGTTTTGGCACTTGCACCAGTTGCAATAATAACACTCCAAGAAAGAAATTCTTTGCCGCCATCTGTTTTTATTTTGAATGGAACTCTTTCAAGCGGATTTCCAAGAGTAATATCAACAACATTTTCATATATTATTTCAGCACCAAATTTTTCAGCCTGCCTTTTCATTAACTCCATAAGCTCAGGACCAAGAACACCGTCTGGGAAACCGGGAAAGTTTTCAACCTCTGTTGTAAGCATAAGCTGACCTCCGGGAAGAACTCCGGCTATAACAAGTGGATGAAGCAGAGCTCTTGCAGTGTATATTGCCGCTGTGTACCCAGCAGGACCTGAACCTATAATCACAACATTCCTTACTCCATCTTGCATGATTGACTAAATTATGCTTAAAAGTTACAATTTTACTTTATTCAGATTTTTGAGGATTAAAGATTTCAGTCTAACGCGAGAAATTCAAGCTAATGCAATAAATCAGATTGTCAAACCAAAAACTTGGAATCAAAGTTGTAAGAAATCCAGAGAGAAACATGTAATAATAGAGAAACATGTAATAATGTTTCAGTTTATTTTAAATCAAAAGAATTATCGTAGAAATTTAAAGCTATGAAAGTGTTTCTTTCTGGTTCAAGTGGATTCATAGGTAGTTGGACACTAAGAAGGCTAATTGAAAATGGATACGATGTCAGAATATCAATAAGAGAAAAGACAAATTTGGAAAACATAAATAATTATCTTGATAAAATAGAAGTTCTCAAAGGAGATCTTTCAGACAAAGAATTTGCATTAGCTTGTGTTGATGGGTGTGATGCAGTTATTCATACAGCGGGAAAGGTTATACCGTCCATAAACCCGAAATCCAATGAAGAAGTTATGTCATCAAACTATGTTTCAACACACAACATACTTTTTGCATCTGAGCAGAAGAAAGTTAAAAAGTTTGTGTTTCTCGGTTCAATATTTGGTCTTGGCAAGGGAAGTGGAAGAGAGATTGCAGACGAAAGCGTTGAGTTCAATCTGAAAGGACTTATGAAACTAATTCCCTATGTGAGAGCCAAGAGGATGAGCGAGATTATTGTAGAGGAGTTCCTGAAAAGAGGACTTCCAATAGTGAGAGTATATCCGAATTTCTGTCTTGGGGAGGGTGATATTTATCTTTCCTCTTCAAAAGCAATAGTTCCTTTTGTTCTTGGAGTTGATTTTTACATAGAAGGTGGAATAAATATACAGTGGGTTGGAGATGCGGCAAGCTCCTTGATACTTGCTCTTGAAAAAGGTAAAGTGGGTGAAAAGTATATAAGTGGAGGAACGAATCTTACAACATACGAGATAGGAGAAAAAGTATCACAAATTCTTGGAAGAAATCCACCGAGAAAAAATATAAATCCATATATTTTCAGAGCAATTGCAAAGCTACCGTATCCTATCATATCTGTACTTGACAATCTGTTTGAAAGAAGAATGAAGTTAGATCTGGGGTCAGTTATAATTTCAAGTTATGGATACTGGTTCTACTCCGACAACAAAGCCAGAAAAGAACTTGGATACAAATCTCGCCCCGCAGAAGAAACTCTTAAAGAAGCAGTGATGTATGTAAAGAAAAAACTCATGAAAAAAATAAAAGCAAATGAAGCAGAAGGTAAATCCGTGCGGTAAAAAACAAAATGTCAGAAAATTTTGCAGAAAAATTTAAAGAACTATTTCATTGCTGCAACAAAACACTTATCACACTTTTGAGGGTATAATAAAATCACATTATTTCAAGAAAGCATAATATCTGTTTGGATTATCTTTATTGCTATTGCATATACAAACAACGAAACAGCCAAATGCTTTTTTGCTGAAAGATATTTTTCAGATTGAAAACTAGTTGATTCTCTCAACGCCCTTATAATGATAGTCTTTTCTAAGCGGCAAATATGTAAGTAACGAACAGGAATATATTAATCCCCTTATGCACGGGTCTGGTTTCTGAGCGAGAAATACAAATTGCAAGGACAAAAAGAAGTAAGCGTGTCGCAATCCCCTTATGTACGGGTCTGGTGGTCATTCCTGAACAATGTGTAAGCAGGAAAGTAGATGGAGTCGCAATCCCCTTATGTACGGGTCTGGTGAAAGACGACAATTCCATTATCATACGCGTCTTCCAAGGTCGCAATCCCCTTATGTACGGGTCTGGTTTCTGAGAGCTACCCTCCGGAACCCTTGATTTTCAAGGGGTCCAGAGCCAATTTTGGCAGACCCCCTCAAAAAATCGCCTACCCCCTCCCCCTACCTCAATTCTTTGCTCATCATTAAAAAATATGATTAAAAAAATAAAATAGTATAACAATAAATAAAACTTAAAGAAGTTAAATTTCAAAATCAAATAATCTCGTCAGTTCTCTCTTGCCACGGAAGAGCCGTACCTATCAACTCCGTATAACCACGGCACTTACCACATAAGTGATATATCCTAACACTATCGGTCTGCATATCTATGGTATCTATCACTATTCTCCGTATCCTATCAAGAACATCCTGACTTACTTCACCCTCAAAAACGCTCTTCTGAACCCTATCTATGTAAGCTTTTAACCTCTTCGCTAACCTATCCCTTCTCCTGTCATCTGTTATATCGTATGCAACAACAATATACATACTTAAACAATATGTTAGAAGGGGAATTGCCAAAGTTCTCTTTGTACGCTAAATTTACTCCCTAATGACTTTCATGCAGCACCTCACGGCACCACAATCCAGTTAATTACAATTATAATCACCAAAAAATAAAAGTGTGAAAATTGGAACACCTTTACCTAAAAATAAAACATAAAACATCACGAAACTAACTATATCCAAATAAATGGATCATACCTCTCTTTACGATTCATAAAAACATTGATCAATTCATATACCTGCATCTTCATAATATTCCTCAACTCCTTCCCCTCACTACGAAGATCTGTATATTGACCTCAATCTCTCAAAGAAAACCTTTAAAAATAAACGTCTGCCTACATCACCAAGATAAACCCCATACTCACCTTCTTCATGATTCGTAGTGAGATCTAAACCACCTCTCACAAAATCATTTCGACTGATCTGATTTGTGTTCAGAAGATTCAGAACAATAGCATCAATGCAAACAGGACGAAACTCCTCAATAAGATCAAGAACCAAAGATAACCTACCGTACTCTGTCTGATGAAAGCATCCTAAATACGGATCAAGTCCAGCTGATAGTATATGACCTTCCTGAAC
>JANXBU010000109.1 GCA_025060505.1 Candidatus Calescibacterium sp. | reverse complement strand
TTATATGGTCCACAAGCCCCCACCACTCATGTAAAACAAGAACCATAGGACCTTTGCCAAATTCCGGCTCAGAAAGGTAGCCCGAAACCTCAATCCCATCCCTTTTAAAAGATATCATCCTTCCCATTTTTTACCTCCTCGTGATTTTTGAAAAAATTTTATAACGGACTCACCACTCAGGCAAGCTACCCATCATGAACAAAGGATGGATATGTAAACCAACTAACATAAAAACCCTCGCCTGAAACATCCATATATACCTTGCATAATACAGATTTAGCTGATAACCCACATCCTCGGCATACTCCTATGCTCACCAGACACAAACATAACCATGTATACCACCATAACCTCAACTTACTTCACAAGCGCGCTTATGCTATTCAAAACATACCCCTTATCATATCCCTGAACATCAGCCCCTTTGCTGTGTCCAATAAAGGGTTCAATATCCTCCAAAACACCCACACACCCCTATATAACCCACTTACACAACCATAACATCAACTCAACTCACCAACATACCC
>JANXBU010000108.1 GCA_025060505.1 Candidatus Calescibacterium sp. | reverse complement strand
AATCCTACCTATGAGGGATTGAAACATGAGGAATTGGAACTGCTTCTTTGTATGCTTCAAAAATTTGAATCCTACCTATGAGGGATTGAAACTGATTTCGAGTGATGCTTTGAGTAGATTTGTGTGTTATTTGAATCCTACCTATGAGGGATTGAAACGGTTTTACCCCAAGTCTTATCCCCTGTGGTTTAACGAATTTGAATCCTACCTATGAGGGATTGAAACTATAACAGGTGCATCAAATAGTTGCGGTAGGAAAGTAGATTTGAATCCTACCTATGAGGGATTGAAACACGACGAGTGGAGCTCTGTGACGGCGATAGCCGTCGCGGATTTGAATCCTACCTATGAGGGATTGAAACTCTCTCTTGTGATCAAAGATGCCTTTCCTGAATTTAATTTGAATCCTACCTATGAGGGATTGAAACATCTTTTGTACCATTTTATCTCCAAGAGCTCTTCTCACATTTGAATCCTACCTATGAGGGATTGAAACAAATTCCTCTTCATTTTCCTGTCTCCTCCTTTCTTCTTATTTGAATCCT
>JANXBU010000107.1 GCA_025060505.1 Candidatus Calescibacterium sp. | reverse complement strand
TCAAATCCCAAAAATCAGCTATCGTAACACCTTGGCTAGTAAAAGTATACTCTTGAAATCTAGGATTTTGAAACAACAGAATCATAATGAATGCAAAAAATAAAATAGCAAACCCCAGAATGATTGTTCTAAGTGGTTTTTCTTTTCTAATAAAGTACGCATAAATATAAATCAGTGAAAACATTAAGGCTAAAAAAGATCCTCTTTGAAGTATTAGAACTAAAAGCACAAACGAAAACGATATAACAGTAAGTGAGAAAAAGTAGCTTTTATTATATTTTGTAATTATGCTTGCAAGCCACAAAATAATTATAAAAACTATATAATATTTTGATTGATGCCTTCCTGAAAAACCTTCAAAATACTCACTGCTTCGCCCCAAAGGATCTTTAAATATCTCAGCTATAACCGATATAATTAAAAATATTACTGTTCCATATAGCAATAATTTCAAAGATTTATCAACTGAGATCTTTTTATCAGCTATAACAGCCAAACTTAAAACGACAACTAAAAAATATTTTGGAATGTACCTAAATGAATCA
>JANXBU010000106.1 GCA_025060505.1 Candidatus Calescibacterium sp. | reverse complement strand
GTTTCAATCCCTCATAGGTAGGATTCAAATCTGACGATTTCATCACTTGGATATTTAAGGAGGTAGAGTTTCAATCCCTCATAGGTAGGATTCAAATTGCTGTTGTGCGCCCTGGGAATTCTGAGAATCCGTAGTTTCAATCCCTCATAGGTAGGATTCAAATTCATAGGTAGGATTCAACCCGGCAGCGAAAGGAGAAGGTTTCAATCCCTCATAGGTAGGATTCAAATGAAAATGAAGAAGAAGTTTAAAGACTTTTTACTCCCAAGTTTCAATCCCTCATAGGTAGGATTCAAATATATATCTTCTTATAAAAAGTTATGAAGAACAATCGTGTTTCAATCCCTCATAGGTAGGATTCAAATCTATATACCACTACGAGGGTTTCGTCCGTGAACTTCGTTTCAATCCCTCATAGGTAGGATTCAAATGGGATTTTCCCGGTAGAGTACAAACCGAGATTAGTGGGTTTCAATCCCTCATAGGTAGGATTCAAATCTGACGATTTCATCACTTGGATATTTAAGGAGGTAGAGTTTCAATCC
>JANXBU010000105.1 GCA_025060505.1 Candidatus Calescibacterium sp. | reverse complement strand
GGTTGAATCCTACCTATGAGGGATTGAAACTTCCTAAAATGAGCCAATCTATTTCCTAATTCAGCAAATTTGAATCCTACCTATGAGGGATTGAAACCATACTCAAAGAAAGTCTTTTCGTTATACTGAAGCTCGGTTGAATCCTACCTATGAGGGATTGAAACAGTTTCATAGCCGACCACCTCCTTCCAGACTGAAAAAGGTTGAATCCTACCTATGAGGGATTGAAACTATTAGATAGTGAAACAAAAATAAAAAAAAGGAGGTGAGGTTGAATCCTACCTATGAGGGATTGAAACTATTCAAAGAGAACCTCTCTCCGCCAGATTTTTAAGGGTTGAATCCTACCTATGAGGGATTGAAACAAATTCCTCTTCATTTTCCTGTCACCTCCTTATAAATCTATTTGAATCCTACCTATGAGGGATTGAAACCTTGGTTATATGCGTTTTTAAAACTTTCGAATTCGCATTTGAATCCTACCTATGAGGGATTGAAACAACATCAAACGGAACTTCCTTGAACATCTTTACAACAATTTGAATCC
>JANXBU010000104.1 GCA_025060505.1 Candidatus Calescibacterium sp. | reverse complement strand
GTGGAAAAGTCGGGGGAGTGTGCGAGTTTGTCTCCTACCTGAAACATGCCTTTCGCAGTATGTATGTATATTATAAGCACTGTAGTTCTTACCCTGAAAGAATTTAAAACATTCTCACATAACTTTATGCAAAGACTGAGGATAGTAGGTTTTTCTCCAAAATACTCTCTGAGTTCTGATATTCAACCACTTTAGGATTTGAGTCTAACGCTATAAGAGTTTATTTTATTAAGACCATTACAAATCAAACATGATAGTTTTATTAGAAAATTAGATATTAGACACGGCTGAATATTTACGTTTTTTTTGCAATATGTTTTATATTATACTATAGCAACCAACACTATAGAAGGCTATGAAGGAGTTCCTAAAAGACTTAAGTAGCGTGTTTGAAGTTTCAAAGGTAGAAAGGGGTAGGTTCTTAGAGGAAGAGAACATAACCATAGAGAGGGGTGGTAAAAGAGTTATGTTCATAAAAGCTTTCTACGGTCGGAAGCCATACTGGAAGGAGTGGGTGGAGCTTTTTCACATAGAGCCGTGGTTCTTTTGCTCTGAGAT
>JANXBU010000103.1 GCA_025060505.1 Candidatus Calescibacterium sp. | reverse complement strand
AAAGGGAATTTCTATTGTTTGTTGAAGCTTATGAAGAAGAAAGAAGGAGGCAGAAAAATGCCTAAAAAAAGAGACTTTAAGGACTATCTGCTTCCGATAGTCGGGGAGGAAAAATATAAGGGATTTGCTTACTACACTTTTAAGACAATCACCTGGGAAGGTGAAGAAGAATATCGAGAGGGATATGTAGAACCTTCGCTTGAGGAACTCCCACAGTTAGAACTGACGGATTTTCTTGATTACGGTTTCCTTATTATTACCCCTGAATTTGTAAAACTTGAGGTAATACCTAGGCGTATGCTTATTTACCTTAAGCCGTTTGAAGTCATCGAATTCATTAATGGGATTCGGGAAATTTTCTCGAAAGCAGAATATAACCCGAGAGTAGTTAGAAAAGATTTTGAGATTAAACTGCCGGAAATATATATGTACGTCGGCACTGTGAATTCCACGTTTTGGTATTACAGACCAGGGAAGGTAATAATATGTAATTATGATATTCCAATTACTGACGATTTCATCACTTGGGTATTTAAGGAGGTAGAAAGGGAATTTCTTTTGTTTC
>JANXBU010000102.1 GCA_025060505.1 Candidatus Calescibacterium sp. | reverse complement strand
ATCTTAAAAAACAAGGAAAAACAACCTTTAAAGTCGTAAAAATAGAAAAGTGCTATTGATGTAAGCGTTCTATTTTATCAAGAGTTGATTTTGTAAGAATCTTAATTTCAAAAATAAAACTGTCCATAACCAAACTTTTAGGTTTTTTAAATTGACGATTTAGATAATGGTTAGGTTTGCTTTTATATTCATCTTTGCTCCTCAATAAAAATCCCATATCCAATTGAAGTTTTTGCGCCTATTCCTTGCTCTTCCAAAGCTTCTTTTAGAAGGATCTTTGCTTTGTTAAGCAATTCAATATCTTTTGAAATTAAGTAGAATGTAAAGCTAGTATCTTCAACAGTGAGAAATTTTATCGGATTTGGATTTTGCCAATCTGCTGGTGGCTTATTTCCTGAGTAGTAATCGGGATAGTGAACATTCATTATGTCAATTTTAAGTTTGATATCACCGGAGGGATATGCATCCATAAATATAACTTTGCCAGCTTGTTCCTGTGTGCCAAAAATTTCTATTAGATCACTAAATTTTATTCCGTTGATTTCTAAATCTTTATTATTCTTCTTCCCGTTTT
>JANXBU010000101.1 GCA_025060505.1 Candidatus Calescibacterium sp. | reverse complement strand
GATTCAACCAAGAGGGAGCCGTTTTTGGCTCCCTTGATTGGGATGCTGTTTCAATCCCTCATAGGTAGGATTCAACCCTTGAGGAACCCACAGATCTCGAAATGGAGGATTTTCTGTTTCAATCCCTCATAGGTAGGATTCAACCTTTGCAAATTCACTGAGGAATAGTAATCTTGCTGAGCTAATATTGAAGGAAGTCAAGAGCTTCAATTTTGTAGAAAGATGAGGGGCTTTTAGTATCCCTTTTCTCTTTTTTTTATTTTATTAAGGAAAGGATTGGTTATTTTTTATGTTAATCCCATATGAGTTTAGGAGGTTGCTTCTTTCGGAGTTTTCTAGTATCCTGTGCCTGGATCAGGGCTTTGCGGAAAAATTGCGGAAAATTTTTGCTTGATTGGTACAGGGAGGCTATTTTTCTTGTCGCAATGATGAAGGATTGTTCAAATCCCTCATAGGTAGGATTCAACCAAGCTAAACCGAGAGTGGTTATAGAAAATTTTGATATGTTTCAATCCCTCATAGGTAGGATTCAAATGAGGCCATCGGAGTACATTGAGTATCTGTTCTTTGGTTTCAATCCC
>JANXBU010000100.1 GCA_025060505.1 Candidatus Calescibacterium sp. | reverse complement strand
GGTTGAATCCTACCTATGAGGGATTGAAACCTCACATTTAAAAAATGATGCCATCACAAAAAATCTTGGTTGAATCCTACCTATGAGGGATTGAAACTCGGAAGCAAATAGTCCTCAAGCTTCTTTTTTTCTGGGTTGAATCCTACCTATGAGGGATTGAAACCGGCATCAAAATATTCCGCTGTAGATATCTATTTCATTCATTTGAATCCTACCTATGAGGGATTGAAACTAATACCTTGAACCTCCATTTGAATATGTATGTTCATTTGAATCCTACCTATGAGGGATTGAAACCCTCGTCCGAAAATCCAACCTGATTAAATCCAGTATATTTGAATCCTACCTATGAGGGATTGAAACACATAGTTTTCAATAAACTTACTAATCTCTAATGGTATTTGAATCCTACCTATGAGGGATTGAAACATATAATCAGGAGGGTGGTAGCAAAATGAATGATGGGATTTGAATCCTACCTATGAGGGATTGAAACCAGGAACTCCTTGAGCTCTTCATTACTTATAGATCATTTGAATCCTACCTATGAGGGATTGAAACTAAATCCTGGGGTTCCCAACCTGCCAGCCTTATGTCATTT